>NZ_JANUDT010000004.1:0-474189 GCF_024808035.1 Sphingobacterium sp. BIGb0116
TAGTATATCAAAAGGCGCAAATTTATAACTTGCTAGCCAAGGTTGGAATTATCTTTGAAAAGAAACTTGGCCTAATATCTAAAGTGTAATTATTTATTGTACTTTCACCAAAATTGATGAAGAACCCATCCGACCGAAATGACTGGCACAAATCAAACCGTAATATCCACACTGGAGATGAAATACTTAAATTAATGAAACTTTACGAAAGAAATCCTACTTTGAGAAACGAGAAAGGTATACATGATATTTTAAAACAAAACAATCATTTACTTAAAGGTGAAGATTACTATAAATCGATTTACGAGAAACAGTTTTACACAAAAAAAGGAAGAAGATATGTCGAAAGTGATTTCATAAACTTTATTTATGAATATAGCTTAAAAAAGAATGAGATATATGAAGTAAAGCTACCAAATGAGAGATTTATTACAAAGACTGGAGCACCCAGGATTTTAAAAAGTTCACAAAAATACTTCGATCAAGTTGGTATTAAGTACAATAATTATTTCTCATCAACAGAGAATTATGAAGAAATGTCAAAACGCTTACAACAAGAAGGTATTAGTACGTTTTCACATGATTTTAACTTAAGTCTTTTAATGGGAAGAGAAGAAGACCGAAAGGAAAATTTGGATCTTATCAGTAAAGGATTAGTTTACGGAAACAAACGAGTAAACTTAATTACATATGACAATCTAATAGATAGACATCAATACCTTCACCAGAGGGTTACCAGATTTGGAATAAATTAGCCTAAGGACTGATAATCCAAATAATAATAAAATAAAAAATCGAAGATAAGACTGAAATAACTAATCATTGCAATCAAGATCTTTTTTTACTTTTTCAAAATAATCATAGGCTTCTAAAATAAAAAACTACTATTTTAGTGAATTATTAAGGATTCTATATCCTCAATCAATAACGCTATTTTAAATGTCTGAAGATCAAAAGAAAATATTAGAGCAACAGCTCTGGAATATTGCCAATACCTTGCGCGGAAAAATGAACGCAGATGAGTTTCGTGATTATATCCTAGGATTTATCTTCTATAAATACCTAGCGGAGAAAATGGAAATTTATGCAAATTCTATCTTGGAGCAGGACAATATCCAATTCAGGGATATAAAGGAAAATACACAAAAAGGTAAAGAATATATAGAAGCCATCAAAGAGGAAGCTCTGGAGACTCTAGGATATTTTCTAAAACCTTCTGAACTATTTAGCGAAATAGCGAAACGAGGAAGCAGCGGCTCAAATACGTTTATTTTGGAGGATCTACAAAAGATCTTAACAAATGTCCAACTAAGTACGATGGGTACACAAAGCGAAGAAGACTTTGATAACCTATTTGAAGACATGGATCTCAATAGTACAAAATTGGGTAAAACAGCTGAGGCAAGAAATGCTATTATTGCCAAAGTCTTGGTACACTTGGACGAAATTGATTTCAAATTAGAACATACAGAACTGGATGTTTTAGGTGATGCCTACGAGTATTTAATTGGTCAATTTGCCAGTGGTGCAGGTAAAAAAGCTGGGGAATTTTATACGCCACAAGAAGTTTCTAAAATTCTTGCTAAAATAGTTACCACAGGTAAAAACAGGTTAAAATCTGTTTATGATCCAACATGTGGTTCTGGCTCTCTTTTACTGCGAGTTGCTCGCGAAGTAAAAGATGTTAATAATTTCTATGGGCAAGAGATGAATCGTACTACGTACAATCTTGCGCGGATGAATATGATACTTCATGGTGTTCATTATCTCAAATTTGATATCAAACAAGAAGATACGTTAGAGCATCCCCAACATCTAAACGATATGCCATTTGAGGCAATCGTTGCAAATCCTCCCTTCTCAGCGAACTGGAGTCCCAATCCATTATTCCTCAATGATGACCGATTTAGTCAATATGGAAAATTAGCGCCTTCAAGCAAGGCTGACTTTGCATTTGTACAACACATGATTTATCATCTTGCCGAAAATGGCACTATGGCAATCGTATTGCCACATGGTGTTTTATTTCGTGGAGCAGCGGAATTACACATTCGGAAATACCTAATAGAACAGAAGAATTATTTAGATGCTGTAATAGGTTTACCTGCTAATATTTTCTATGGTACAAGTATTCCTACTTGTATTTTGGTATTCAAAAAGTGTAGAGAAACCCCAGACGATATTCTTTTTATAGATGCTAGTAAGGAATTCGAAAAAGTAAAGAATCAAAATATGCTCAGAGAAGAGCATATCAATAAGATTGTAGATACCTATCGTAACAGAGTAGCAATTGATAAATATAGTCACCTTGCAAGTTTAAAAGAAGTTGCTGAAAACGATTATAACCTCAATATTCCACGTTATGTAGATACTTTTGAAGCAGAGGAAGAGATCGATATTCAGGCCGTAATGCAGGAAATCAAATCCTTAGAAGCCAAACGTGCCCAATTGGATCAGGAAATTGATGTTTATTTCAAGGAACTAGGCCTTGCCTTTTAATTTTTTTAATCCTTAATGTTTATACTAACAAAAATTAAAGTATCAAGATGACGACTAAAAAATTAAAAGTAGGTAACGTTCCTAATTTGAGATTTCCGGGGTTTGAAGGAGAGTGGGAAAATAAGAAGTTGGGAGAGATTGGAGAAATTGTTACTGGTTCTACACCACCAACTAATGATGAATCATATTATGGAGGAGAACACTTATTTGTATCTCCTGCAGATATTCAAACAAATAGATATGTCAAGAATAGTAAAACTACTTTAACCTCAAAAGGCTTCAAAAAAGGACGAAAGATAAAGAAAGGAAGTTCCTTGTTTGTCTGTATTGGTTCAACAATTGGAAAAGTAGCACAAGCATCGGAAGATTGTGTGACAAATCAACAAATAAATGCCATTGTTTCATTAGAACACAATGTTGATTTTGTTTTTTCTTTGTTAGAATTCAACTCTAAAAAAATAAAAATGCTATCTGCAGAACAAGCTGTTCCTATCATAAACAAAACAACCTTTTCAAATGTTAAAATTAATGTTCCATTGTTTTCTGAACAAGCCAAAATAGCATCATTCTTGTCACTGATAGATGAAAGAATTCAAACCCAAAACAAAATAATTGAGGAACTTAAAGTACTAAAAGTAACGCTTTCCAAAAAAATATTTTCCCAAGAATTGAGATTTAAAGATGAAAATGGAAATTTATTTCCTCAGTGGGAAGCCAAAAAAGTTGGAGAGGCTTATTCATTTAAAAGCACTAATTCCCTTTCGAGGGATCATCTCGTTTATCAAAATGGGGATGTGAAAAATATTCATTATGGGGATATTCATACAAAGTTTAGGACACTTTTTGACATTACTAGAGAAGTATTACCCTACATAAATAAGAATGTATCACTCGAAAAAGTGTCAGAGGAAAACTTCTTAAAAGTAAGTGACATGATTTTTGCTGATGCTTCAGAGGATCTAAACGATGTTGGCAAATCAATTGAAATTACAAATCTCAATAATCAAAGAGTGTTATCTGGCTTGCACACAATCCTAGCCAGACCTCAATCCGGTATCTTTAGTTTGGGCTTTGGAGGCTATCTTTTCAAATCTCCCCAAGTCAGATTTCAAATTCAAAAAGAATCTCAAGGTTCAAAGGTATTAAGTATTTCTTCGGGCAGACTATCAAATGTAAAAATATTAATTCCTAAGATTGCGGAACAAATTAAAATATCAAACTTTCTTTCATCCATCGACTCAAAATTGGATATCGAATCTGAAATTTTTCAAAAGCTAAAAGAACAGAAAAAATTTTTACTGCAACAGATGTTTGTATAAATTCTACACAAACATCTGTTTTAACAAAGATTGCTTTTGATGCTCAAGTTGCTTTAAAATTGCTTTTTCAATTTGAATTTTTTGATCAATATTTGATAGAAAAGAAGCTATTCGTATTTGTTCTCTAATTTCAGGGACTGGTATTAGCATCTTGGAAAAATCACTGCTAGAGAAACTCATTCTGTCAGCTCTTGCACCATAATTTGCTATATTTTCCATATGCCCAAACCAAGTATCAGAATTGAAGAAATGTTCCAAGTAGTCAATATCACCTTCTCTAAACCTAAACACCATATAAAGGGGAGAAATAACTCCTACACCTACTTTATTCCTTGAAATTGGCCCAACTGGAGCTTCTTTTGAAATTCTTGGATTATAAACAAAATCGTCCTTTTCCACAATATAGTATCCATTAATATTATTCGGATTTGCTATCTCCTTATCAAAAAAATCGCTTTGGTTCATTATTCCAAAAGTAGCAGAGTTTGAAAGAACTGTTTTTATTGCCATCTCTTTATTTTTGGTATTTATTTTTTTCGCAATACTACCCAATTCTACTATATTCCAATCAGAAAAATTATCACCTTCTGCATTTTTAAACCTTATTTTTTGTTTGAAAATACCATTTCTAAGATTTTTAATTAGTGATTGATAATGTAATAGTATTTTGTTTTGGGTTTGTATTTTGTCATCGATAAGAGAAAGTAGGCAGGATATTTTCTTTTGTTCGTTTTTGGTAGGAAAATATATATCAAGAGAACTTAATGAATCTTGATTTATATTTGTGTTAGCACTTGTAGAGCTTAGGGAAATTAAACGATTTCGAAAGCTTGAAGTACTAAAACAATACTTTTTAAAATTGATATTTAGTTGGATCTTATTATCTCTAAATCTGATTAAGAAGCCGCTATAAACTGTTTTATATAAATCTTCTAAAATAACCGAAGTCTCTCCAACTCCAGATCTTTTTACAGAAGACCGAATAAATAAAACATCACCTTTTCTGAGGTCATATAAATTTACTTCTCTATCATTAGCATTTACTAATGAAAATTCCTCTTTTGAGCTTATATTAGATTTTCCAAAAATGTCCATTAAATTGACGAAAGGTACGCCAAATCCAAAATCTTCGCTTGATTTATTGATTCCATTTTTAAAATCACCAATTTCCCCCAACTTCTTCGTCTCCCATTCTCCTTCAAATTCAGGAAATCTCAAATTAGGAACCTTAGCGCCAAATCCAGTTGGAGGATTTGCTATCCTTAATCTTAAATTACTTTTATTTGAGATTCAATAAATAAAAATATAATGATTGAACAAAAACAACTTTCAGAAGTAATTGAATTGTGGAAAACAAACAAAAAACAGTATGTGAAAAAGTCAAGCTTTGCAGCATATATGCTGCTGATAGAAAATCATTTGCTTCCAGTATTCGGCGACAAATATTTAATAGAAGAGGCTGATGTACAAAATTTTGTCTTCAAAAAGCTAGCAGCCGGTCTAAGCCACAAGACAATCAAAGACATTTTGATTGTCTTAAAAATGATTATGAAGTTTGGCGCAAAGAATAAATGGTTAGAATACACACCATTTGACATCCAATTTCCGACTGAACGCGAAAAACATAGTATCGAAGTACTAAGTCGGGCCGACCAAAAGAAAATAATGAATTATATTCAAGAGCACTTTACTTTTAGAAATCTAGGAGTCTATATCTGCCTAAGTGCCGGTATGCGCATTGGCGAAGTATGTGCGCTAACATGGGAGGATATTGACACCGAAAACGGTGTCATCAACGTTAGTCAAACAATTCAACGCATTTACATCATAGAGGATGGAAAGAGAAGAACTGAGCTCATTCTAGACACACCCAAAACAAAGAACTCCATCCGGGAAATACCGATCAGCAAAGATCTTCTACGGATTTTAAAACCTTTTAAAAAGATTGTCAATCCTTCTTTTTTTGTGCTAACAAATGACGCTAAACCTACGGAACCAAGAACATACCGCAGCTATTACAAAAACCTAATGAAAGAACTCAAAATGCCTGAACTTAAATTCCATGGTTTAAGACATAGTTTCGCGACTAGATGTATCGAAAGTAATTGTGACTATAAAACGGTAAGCGTTTTACTAGGCCATTCAAACATCAGCACGACACTCAACCTTTACGTCCATCCAAACATGGAACAAAAGAAAAAAGCCATCGAACAAATGTTTAAAGCATTGCGATAGTCAGTTAAATTATGAATTAGGAGGAGCAAATTATAAATACTTTTATTAAATTTATCCCTAAGTCAAATAATTATTACTCCTAATTCATAACGATCTTGAGCAAGCAGTCTGAACAAGTTTTAGAAGAACATTTAATTATCCAATTACAAAAATTGGGATATAAATATGTCGTCCTACCTAATGAAAAAGCTTTATTGACTAATCTAAAAAGCCAAATAGAGAAACACAACGGTATTATATTTAGTGAGAGCGAGTTTGAAAAAGTCTTAAATATTTTAAACAAAGGCTCTGTATTTGAGAAAGCGAAAACATTACGTGAAAAGAAACATCATATCATACGGGATAACGGTGATAATCTATATTTTGAATTTCTAAATGTAGAACATTGGTGCCAAAATGAATATCAAGTAACCAATCAGATCACACAAGAGGGTAAATATGAGAATCGCTACGATGTTACCTTGTTAATCAATGGACTTCCTCTAGTCCAGATAGAATTGAAAAGAAGGGGGTTAGAGATGAAAGAGGCCTTTAATCAGATCAATCGATATCAAAAACATAGTTTTGGTGCTGGAAAAGGATTGTTCCATTTCGTTCAATTATTCATTATAAGTAATGGAGTCAATACCAAATACTTCAGCAATTTCGGCACGCACAACCAGGAATTTTTACAGACATTTCATTGGACAGATGAAAACAATATTCCACTCAATAATATTTTAAATGGCTTTACGGATACATTTTTAGAACCTTGCCATGTCAGTAAAATGATATGTAAATACATCGTCCTAAATGAGACCGACAAAAAGCTGATGGTGCTACGCCCCTACCAATATTATGCGGTGGAAAGTATCATTAAAAAGGTAACTCAAAATGAGATATTAAATGGATATAATATTGAGAAAAATGGATATATATGGCATACGACTGGAAGTGGGAAAACCTTAACAAGCTTCAAAGCGAGCCAGATCTTATCTAAAATTCCAGCGATTAAAAAGGTCGTATTTGTTGTGGATAGAAAGGATCTGGATTATCAGACGAACAAAGAATACGACAATTTCAGTAAAGGTTCGGTAAGTTCAGCGACCGACACGGATGACCTAATCAGGAAATTCAATGATCCTGAAATAAGGATTATTGTCACCACCATCCAAAAATTGAATAATGCAATTTCAGGCAGAAATATATTCAAAATGAAATCCATTCAGGACGAAAGAATGGTGTTTATTTTCGATGAGTGCCACCGTTCGCAATTTGGTGATACACATAAAAACATCGTGAATTATTTCAGCAATATACAACTGTTTGGTTTCACAGGTACGCCAATATTGGAAAAGAATTCTGATGGGATGAGAACTACTGCTAGCTTATTTGGGAAATGCTTGCACAAATATGTGATAACGGATGCCATACGTGACGAGAATGTGCTTAAATTCTCTGTCGAATACATACAGACCTTCAAGAAGAAAGATCATATCATCGATCTAAAAGTGGAGCAGATCAATGAAAATGAAGTGCTAGAGGCTCCTCAACGGAAAGAAGCAATTGTCGATTACATCATTCAATACCACGATCAGAAAACCCAAAACAGAAAATTCTGCGCGATGATGTGTGTACAGGATATTGATGCTGTGATCCATTACTATGAGATATTTAAGCGCAAAAAATTAAATGGCGAGCACAACCTTCGCATAACAACTATATTTAGCTTTGCTCAGAATGAAGACGAAATGGAAGATGCCACTTACTCACAGTTGAGCGTGGCTGCGGAACCTGAAATGCAATACGGAAATCCTAAGCCACACCGTAGAGAGTTGCTGGAAAACTATGTTCATGATTTCAACGAAATGTTTGGTGAAGCGCAGGATATCAAAGACAATGAAGGTTTCTATAAATATTATAATGCGGTGGCGGGCAAATCTAAACACCCTAAACACGAATCTGATATTCTATTAGTTGCAAACATGTTTCTAACAGGTTACGACAGTAAGAATCTCAATACATTATACGTAGATAAAAACCTTCAATTTCATGGATTAATTCAGGCATTCAGTCGAACCAATCGAATTTTGGATAAGAATAAAACGCAAGGAAATATCGTCTGTTTTAGAAATCTGAAAGATAAGACCGATGAAGCCATTGCCCTATTTAGTAATAAGGATGCTATTGACGAAATCATTGTTGAACCTTATGTAACTTATGTAGAAAAGTTTAATCAAGCGACACAGAAGCTCCTTGAGATCGTTCCTGGGGTAGATAATGTTGATGGGTTATATACGGAAGAAGATAAACTTAAATTTATTTTAGCTTTTCGTACAATGATACGGTTGCATAAAAAGATGAGTCATTATTCCGAATTTACATGGGAAGATCTAGATATCGAAGAACAATTATTTGCGGATTATACAAGTAAATATTTGGATCTGAAAGATGGGCTGAATACGAACTCCTCTCCTGAAAAAACCTCAATTTTAAATGATATCGATTTCGAACTTGAATTGATCAGAAGGGATACTATCAATGTGACGTATATAATTCAGCTCCTTATTAAATTCAAGTCCAAAAAAGCAGGCAAGGATAGAGAAAGTATTGAAAAAGATATCGCCAATCTCTTGAACACAGAGGTATCGCTAAGAAGCAAAAGGGAACTCATTGAAAAATTTATTCAAGAAAACCTACCGCATATTGAGGATACTGATACTATCCCGGATGAATTTGAAAAATTCTGGAATATAGAACAAGAGAGCGCATTGCAGGAGTTAATCAAAACTGAAAACCTGCTAGAAGATGACACCGAAAGACTAATTGAGAACTACCTTTTCACGGAGCGAGAACCACTTCGTAAAGAAGTTCTTTCTCTTCGCGCTGACGGAAGACCTAGTGTCCTAAAGTCCAAAGAAATTGGCGATCGCATCTTAAATAAAATTGTCGGGTTTGTAGATACTTTCGTGAGTGGGATAACTGGGCTCTAGTAAAAAGCTTAGCTTAAAGTAAGAAAGTGCGATCAATAACACCAAAAAATGTTAATACAAGTATAATAAAAAGAACTATGGCATTATATAAATTAAAAGCACCTAGGCAATTTGGCGATATGCCAAAAGGCTATGAATTTCAAGTTGTCTCAGCCACTATACCTACACTAATGCGAAGGATGTTGAAAAAGAAATAGCAAGATTAGGATTTAATAGACAAGCCCAGGGATATAGAAGTCCTGGCAATTTTGAAGTAAAGAAGATAAGTTAGAAAATCACTGAGTGATACTATTCCCATAAAACATTATCAATCAATGATTTTCATAAGAAACTTAAACTTATATTTTATTCGGATATCTTTGAATTCAAAAGATCGTTCGGATTGACCACGGGTAAGATGATGCCATTTAGATTAGTTTCAGCCAATCTACTGTATAAAATCCCTCTAAGAGTAGAGTAAGATAAGCCAATCAATGTACCCAATAGCTGGCCCGTAAACGCGGCCCTGCCATCTTTTTCACTTAGGAAATCTAGCATATTGTCGACCTTAAAATAAAAATCATACAGATATTCAGCGAATATATGTTCAGTACATGAAAACGACACCAAAAAGGATATTTTAAAAGATTTCCTTTCTAAATTATGCTTGATCGACTGAGCAATATTCATTTGGAACTCTTTGTCCTTAAGATCAAATCCTAATTCTAAATTCTCCCTTATTGGCTTTATTTTTTCAAGTGAAATCTTCTCTGCAATAACTTTTGCCTCGTTCATAACTTACTGATTAAGCAGATACGTATTCACCAATTGACACCGACTCTTCAAACGCTTCATCCTGAGCGAAATCGCTAGAAGGAATCCGACTATGAACAGTAAAATATATGTTCTGGTGAATAGGTTCTACAAAAATAATCTCTGTATCTAAAGCAGCTTCAATCGTTACAATAGTTTTGGTCGTAAAAGTATGCTGACCAGAAAGCCATTTCGAAATTTCGGATTTTTGCTTATTCATCAATGTGGCTAGATCCGAAGCTTTCATGCCCTTACTTATTAAAATCTGCGAAATTTTATCTGAAATAGCCAAGTTTTTCTTGACCAATTTTTCTATCGCTGGATCTCCATGTTTCTCCAACCACTGGTCTATTATATTCACCTCCAGTAGACCGCTTTTCTCTTGATTGGCTTTTCTTCGTGAAAGTTTCATTTTAATAATTTATTTTAAAATCTCTATTATAAAGAATGTCCCGATAATCATCACTCCATTCTATATCATCATCTACAAAACTCTGATCAATTAATCTGGACAAAATGTTTGCCAAATTAAAATGCTCCCTCACATGTGGGCAATCCTGAGCTTTCTTAGCTGTTTTAATAGCTCCCCCATATAAAATCACTACATGTTCATTCAATCGATGGCAATATAAGCGCAAGTTATTACTCGTATTCTGATCTTCTTCGATATAGGTCGGCTCCTTGTTCATTCCATTCGGAGGAAGAGCTTCAGCGGCCATTTCATGTCGAAAATAACTAGCTTTTGCTCCGTACCAATTTCCAATTTGTCTTATCCAGGCTAAGATATGATTTAGTTTAGCAGATTCACCCTTTGTATGCTGCTTTACGAAAGCCTCAAATAGCGATTCCTCATCTTCCTCACCATTGATAACGACAGAGTAAAAAACTACTTTTTCATATTCTCGAATGAACTTTATTGAAGCAAAGCTACTCATATAACCGTATTATTCAAAACTTAGTTCACTTAAAAGTGAACTTTTAACATTATTTTAAGAAATCTCGTTTGGCTTTTAAGGCTAATAATGTCAAATATACAAACAAGAGTAGAGTTATACAATATCTAGCACTTCGACTTTGTAAAAATAATTAACTTTATATACAAGGTCAATAATGGCCATAAGGCTTTAGTGCTGCGTCTTGTAATTTTTGCCGTCAGATGTAGTTATCCTGAAACTCCGGACAACTGCGAGGGATGGATGTACACAGGCTATCCTCCATTATAGCTGTTCAAAAAATTAGCATGTTCATGAGCCATGAACATGCTAATTTTTTGAACAAATTGATTTTTAATTACGGTAAGATTAGTTAAGTTTACAGCTTAACCTATTTTATCATATAAGAATATTTATAATGACAAATGAAGAAATAGCGCATTTATGCCGCCGAATCGAAGATGTCGACAAAAATTTCGAGCAAAATTCCTATTCGGGCGATATGACGCCACTCAAACAAGATTTTGATATCAAATCACTAGGTGTACCAAATTACTATCTCGAGCTGATGGACGAAATGAACGATATGCTTCGGAAATCGCGCGTATTATTTTTACATACACGCAAAGATATCCGGCAGTAGCGTAAAAGTACCTCGCCATCAGAAGTATTGAATAAATTGAACTCCATGTTCTTACTTTAGTCTAAACAGGCATAAAACTGACTCTTCCGACGGTTATTCACCATCGTCCTCCTTTGGACCGATAACCCATAGTTCTACCAGCCGTCGATAGATATATTCCTGTTGAATAAGTATACGTTCCATACCCCTCGCCGCATTGTATCGATCGATCAGCTGGTCTACGTCAGCGAACGCGATCACAGTATAGGCAAATATAATCGCTCCTTTGGAAATATCCGATAGCTATCATCGGACATCACATGAAAGGACAAACTAAAAGCTGTGATCGCCAAGAACGCAAGCTTGATAAATGGCTTGAACAAATCGAGGAAGTGACCCTCTCCTATTCAGCATTTCAGGGCAAGTACATCAAGTTCTTACCTTTGCATCATACACAGGAAATAGTAGTCGACAATGAAGGGGAACTGCGCGTGAAACTCAATATGTATGTCACCTATGATTTTGCCATAGAATTGCTGTCTGTAGACGCCGAGGTCAAAGTTATTGCTCCCGAAAGTCTAGCGGATAAGATGAAAGAAGAATATCGTAAATCTTTACAACACCAATCCTAAAAGCCGAGCTGATATGCAGATCATTAAGTTAAAGGAGCGAAACATACTCCTGTTGTCGGACACGCATAGAATGCACCGCCTGTTGGATATTCCGCAGGGGATAGATATCGTTATCCATTGCGGCGATGTCTGCGATTCGGGTGATATGCAGCAGCTTTCAGATTACTTTGTGTGGTATGCGGGGCTTCCCATACCACACAAGGTATTTGTCCATGGAAATCATGATCTTCCCTTTGAACTGGAACCGCTGCAGAGCAAAAAATTGGTATCCGAAGGAATCCACTGGCTAAACGATACTTCGGTCAGGATAAGCGGCATTCAGATTATGGGCATCAGTGGTTTTCCTTTTTTTCACCATATGGAATCCGACGTGCAGATTGATATCATGGTATCACACTATCCACCATCGGGTATTTTGGACAATGGCTATGGCAGCGCGGAGATCCGTGAGTTTGTTCTGGAACGATCCCCTAGCTACCATATTTTCGGTCATAACCATGCAGGCTACGGTAAGATAAAGGTTAAGGCAATTAAGTTTATCAACGCTTCCTTGTATGAGCTGCTGAAAGGAAAGGCGTGATTAGCATGGCTATTTTAGCTCTTACTTATTACTTTCCACTAATCTTTCTAATATGTCTTCTAATAATCTTACTAATAAAATTAATCTTGATTTTTCCATTAAAAGCGATTTTGAATGGTTTAAGGAGGATTTCTGGGAATCTATTTATAGACTCTACTCATAAAATCATGTATTCTTTCTACTTAATTATTCTAATTGGCCTATATATCCACGACACGGCTAAAACAAATAAACGAACATAGTTTTAGAAAGCTATCAGTCTATATAACGCTTCAATTAGGTTATATTTAAATAGGAAATTACGGAAGTCATGGAACATAATAATAAAGGTATATTTTTGGATGATATCAGAGTACCATCGGATCTGTCATACTATATACCAAAAGAAGAAATAACTCCTTATCTGCTGACCAATTGGATCATTATTCGTAATTATCCAGATTTTGTGGCCTATATATCCAAAAATGGGATTCCGTCGATCATCTCTTTTGATCATGATCTGGGAGTAAATGTTGACAGCACAGAAGCAGAGTCGGGGTATGACGCTGTGAAGTATATCGTGGATCTAATTATTGAACAGGAACATCGGGTTTTGCCCCAGGTATTATGTCACTCGCAAAACCCCGTAGGCAAAACAAACATCCTTTCTTATTGGAACAACTTTATGAAAACTATTGATCAGAGTTAATCAAGGCATTAGAGATTAAATTGACAATCCATTCTGTGGTGAGAATTCGCTATTGTCAGAAAGGACCTTGCATCATGAATTGATGTTTCAGACGGACGATAATTAGTGCTATACACCTAAGATCATTTTGTAAAAATCATAAGACAATGGAATTTATACAAGAGTAAAACCCACTTTCCAGCCATCTTTATCAACCTCATATGGTGAAATCTCAAAACCTTCAATCTGATCGCTGAAACCTCTAAATTTTGAGGTCCTTACTAAAGCTGCCTCAGCAAGTTCTTTGGAGCTATATACTCCGATCAATTTAACGTCCTCACCCCCAGCCAATGTTTCATCAACATAGGCGTGCCATAATAAATAAACATGTTTCATAAAAAAAATCTTTTATATGATCTAATGATGTCTCTACAGATAAGCTCTTTAATAAATTTATGACTTTTTAAGACAATATCCTATGTAAGCCTTTCTGAACTATCAATACTGAACATCCGATACGATAAATGGCTCCCCTTTTATAAACCTACATACTCCATTATCAATGTTAAAATAAACTAAGACACAAAAACCTCCCATCCAGGATTGATCCCGCACCCAGATTATTGTCGAGAATGCATTTTTTTCAAAGTTGTAGAATGGTCTTTGTAGTTCAACTTGGTTAAAGTCATTTTTCGCATATACGAGTCTATTTTCAACCAACCCAACCCCATTAGTCTGTGTTAAAGTGAATTCACATGAATCATTTGCCATTGAAAACCCAGGAATTGACCAAGAAAGGATATCATGATAAATCTCGTGGTCAATAAAAGTATGGTATACCTTCCAACTCTTTTTTTGGTACAGCTGCCCTGTAAAGTCTTTATCAAATTCCTTTTCACCTATTTTCATTGCGTTTACAACTAGATCAGTGATATCTAACTTGCAGGTATTTTCTTGCGGAGTATGGGCGAACAAGAATGACATTAGAATAATCAAGATCTTCATACAGTTTAAATAAGCCAATATAATTTATCAAAAAAAAATCACTCCAATAAAACTATTTTCAAATAGCCGTTGTTCTTACCATACAAAACGGCTACAAGCTGCCTTTCGAAAGAAAGGTTCAACATAAAAATTGGCGTCGTACAGTGAAAATCCAATAGTCTTTAAAAACATTGGATGACGAAACAAAAAAGAGGAAACGATAGGAAACATAAAAATTACTGTACAAATAAACGCTAAGAGAAAGGGTCTGATGAGAATCAGGCCCTTTTGACGTAAAAAAGCCACATCTCCCGATATGGCTCTACAACATATATATTTATTTGAGATGGCTCTTATTTATAAGAATTGATCGATTTGGATACTTTCCAGTCATTACCTACACGCTCCAAGGTAACTAAATCTGTTTTGGTGAAATTCTCAAATTTCGAAGTTACTTTAGCCACCATATAGTCTGCCGATTCCTCGATGATATCGGTGCTTACTGTACAGTTTAGCTTCTCTCCTTTTTGTTTTTTCAAGGATTTAACCACTTCGCTACGGCTATTAGACTGTACATTGGTAGCTTGGATCTTTTGATTAAAATCTTCGGCGAATAACTGCTCTACTCCTGCTGATTCTCCCTCTGTAGTTACCGCAACATAGTGCTCTAAAGCGAAATCTGCGGTAAAAAGGTTAATGTTAGCTTTTGTTGCTTTTGCTCCAGGTCCTTCAGCTGCCATAGCGAAAGTAGATACTGCGATTAAAGCTGCTGCTGCGAATGTTTTTACTAGCGTTTTCATAATGTCTTTATTTTATAGTGTTAGTTCTGTTGTTCTTATTTGTTGACTCAAAACTACAACACAATACGCCCCTAGCCTACGGGCTTTAGACTAACGATCTAGAAAACTCGGTGAATGGCGGGAATGGGGAGGTGAATTTTATTTTAGCAATTTAAAAATAACCAAGTTCCTATTAAAAGAAAAAATAAACGCCAGTTTGCCTTTTCACAGCTTCTTCAAACAGGCAAATAATTTCTTCCATAAGCTCCTGAATACGATCATCTTTTAACCTTACATTTTTTAAATATTTTAACCCTTCCTCCAGCTGTTGCTTATTCGTAATAGCATCGTCTTCAAAATCATCTATTAAACAGCCTAGCATATTATTCAAATCTGAAAATACACCAAAAGCATCTAATTGATAAAATTGCGACTCTGAGAGAACTAACTGGATCAAATGATGATCTCCAGCTTCATTAAAATCCAATAACTCTTCTGCCCTTTTGTCTTTTGGCGTAACGATATAACGATTTTTCATATAAAAGTAATCCTACGGTTGAAATGCTATGTACTTTTAAAATACTTTATTGAGACAGCTGCCGTCATATCAAGTTATCAAAAAAAATTACTCCAATAAAACTATTTCAAATTGACTGTTGTTCTTACAATACAAACCGGCTACAAGCTACCTTTCGAAAGAAAGGTTCAACATAAAAATTAGCGTCGTACAGTGAAAATCCAATAGTCTTTAAAAGCATTGGATGACGAAACAAAAAAGAGGAAACGATAGGAAACATAAAAATTATTGTACAAATAAACGCTAACAGAAAGGGTCTGATGAAAATCAGGCCCTTTTGACGTAAAAAAGCCATATCTCTCCTATTCAGCTTGACTTTAAGGATATAGGACAGCTTCTAGATTTTTGTAAGCGGTCACGTGTTTATTCTCTGACATTTTATTTAAATTGATTAATCTCCATTTCACTGAAGGAAGTTCCGAGACTAAAGCTGCGTCCAATCCTAAGAGTGCCCAATCAGGTGTCTTATTTTTGACAGAGAGTAAAAATTTACGTTCACTATCAGTCATCTCCTTGTTGATATCTGCAATCAGTTTCTCCCGTACAGAAAGTAGCTCCTCTAAAGAAACTTCAAGTTCTGCCATTTGCGCAAACTCCATTTCATATATACCTGAGATATCTTTTCGGTTTGGATTAAGCAGTTCTGCCATCGGTCGAAAATGACTTATTAAAAATACAAGAAATGTTTTTCGTAATTCTTCCGTTAATCCTTCATTTTCGTATAACTGTTTTACATCAAACAAATCACGGGGATGTTGACGATCTAGGGCAGCGCAAAGTTTACCAGCATACAGATCTGGGTGTGATGCAACTAGCATTTCAGCATAACCAAATTCTTTTTCAACCTGCGGTCGCACTTCCATTCTGACAGCTGGGAAAAGGCTTCCACGTATAACAGGAGATAGTTCTTTTTTAACACGAACATCATTAAGTGAAACTATTATTCGTAAAGAATTATCCTGTTGTAGTGTTGTATTTTGAACTTGGGCACCTGCAATCGATTTCTTTATGGAATCTGTTATTCTCGCTAATGCAGCTCTGATATTTTCAAGAGAGGCGTCGCAATCCTCCATTGGCAGATACAACAAATCGATGTCTACGGAAAGCCTTGGCAAATCTCTATAAAACAAATTAATAGCCGTACCGCCTTTAAGTGCAAAACAGTCTTCTTTATCGATTATAGGTAACAATCGGATCAATAAACGGACCTGCTCGGCATATTCTTCTTTCTTACTCATAAAAATCAGGAACAGTTATTTTATATTTCTTATTTAGTTTCCCACCTGTGACGATCACACGATTACCAGATCCAAAATCTATTTTCTCAGATTGAAGTTTTGTAAACCAGGTATGATTTTGACGCTCGGCAAGGTAAAAGAAAAGCCTGCGAACTTTGATATTTGTGCACAGTTCCAATAATCTTTGGAGTGTCCTAGGAGAAAGCGTATTTAATCCTTGCATTAATTCATCCGCATGTTCAAATGATATATTTTGGGGAACTTGATTCATCACTTCCAAAATAGCTCTTTCAGGAATGGATATACGTAAGCCTTCCTTTGTATTTTTCCAACTGAAAGCTCTAGTAAACTCAAGTAATGCTAGCGGCCTTTCATCTTCAAAACTATTACCAAATAAATAGCCAGAACTATGCTTAAGAAATTTGATCCCTGTTGTAAGGTTATTTATCCATATGGGAAGATTATCCCGGCCATATAAATGAATCAAGCGTTGATTAGACATCGGGAGATAATGGGTCAGTTTCTGAAGTTCTAAAGCCGATAGGCCTCCAATGGTTAGATCTGTATCTAGCTGTTTCTGCAGGAAATAGACAATATCCCCCCATTCCACTTCTGCCCCTTCACGTTTATATACTCCATTTTTCACAGTTTCCAATAGTCGACTCTTCAATAAATTATCGATCGCATGGCCTGTGAGATCATTCTGCTGTAGCCAAGATCTGGTAACCAAAGCTCCCTCCGGCACTAATTTTAACACATCTTTCCTTCTCTGAGAATACATATTCATGTTTAAACTATTTAAATTTATCGGCGAAAAACGCCGATAAATCAAATATACATAAACTGATTTATTTAACAAAACTCATATTATCGGCGTTTTTCGCCGATAATAAAGAAATATATAAACAAGTAAGTCTTTTCGGAAAAACAAGCATAATACCGTTACTCCTGATTTTAGAGAAATGGATGTAAAAAACTCATATTGATATCATGTTATCTGAATTGACTCGCCGAGATCCTCCGCTCTACAAAAAATACACCGATTGTTGCCAGTCACCTAAGACAACCGGAGCATCGCCAATGGCCAAAATCGATCTTTTGATGCCATCGATCTCTTGCTTATCCAATTTGTTTTTCAGCCTTTGCAAGCGGACCTGATTTCGCCCGCTGGGCTTAATCAGCACCAGATCGGACACATCAAACTGCAAAGTGCCTTTGATAGGATCGTAAAACTGCTCATTGGCAAAACTCAGTGTATTAAAAATACTGATCTTGGTTCGTAAAAGCCAGTCTCCAGAGGTCAGATAAAATGCAAAAGCATTCCTCATCTTGACATGTTCTTTAATACAGTAGCTAGCCACCTGGTGCACAGGCATAACTTTTACGGGAAGCCGTAATAATCTGTAATTTTTTATTCTTAAAATTGACAATATTGTAAAATGGATTGCAATAAAACTCAAAACACATTGATTTTCAATATTTTATTATATAGCTTTAATTAAATCATTAACCCAATCAAATACTGATATTATGGAATACAAAGTAGTACCTTTTGTAGCATCGATAGACCCAAGGACAGGCACATCGGATCAAGTAGCAGAACAATTAGAAAACCTGATTAATCAGGGTGCATCAGGAGGATGGAACTATGTAAGACTAGAAAGCGTCACAACTTATGTACATGCCGAAAATGGTTGTTTTAATAATAAACCTGGATATACGACGGCAAGACAGATGGTGGTATTTTCAAGGCCATGAAGTCTCTCCTATTGACCGCGATCCGATTGTATTGGTTGATCATCCCACCTGAAAGAAGACGTAAGTGTATATTTAGGCATAGCTGCTCTAAATATGTATTTGACGTAACTAAACATGAAGGCTTTAGGGCAGGTAGGAAAGCATTGCTTTCACGCATGAGAACCTGTAATGGTCACTTTGACATAATCACGGATTATAAAAGTGGTGAGCGGATGATGTACCTGAAAGGCGGTGTAGTGGTTGGCGAGGCCGAGATCGCGGAGAGGTTGTTGTAAATAGTTTAGGGATGGAACTGGAAATTTTGTCACGGAAGTTACATATAATAGCAAGCCTGGTATTTTCTCTTCGGAACTTAAGTTTCAGATTTTTTAACAAGATTGAAGAAAAACGTGATTGAAGGCTGTCGATGATAGCAGACTGGTAGACGTGCGCGCTATTTTAAGTTCTTCAAGTTGTTTCCAGATCTGTGGAAACAATACCTCATATTCTTTCTTCTGGTGATAGTAGTGCCCGTTATTGCCAAGGTTGATCAGTTTCAGACCTTTTTCTGCTGAGAAAAGATTGATCAGAAATGCTTCTAAATGTAGGGTAACGGATTTGTTGAACAAATGCGAATAGATCGCATGTCGTATTAAAAGGTCTTTCTTGCTGTCGTGTCTATTATGGCTTGAAAAGCGGTTCTTGATATCGATAGATTCACCGATATAGATTGACCTTTTATCGTTGAGCAGATAAACAAGTGCGCTGTTATAAAAATCTAGTTTGCTATCTGTATCCTTAACCTCTCCTGCGCTACCGACGGGAACAATATGAACTTCTTTAATATCCAATTCTGACATGCGTTATTAATTACAGTTCATTATACTTTTTAGCAGTTCCCTTGGCTTTTTCTACAGGATATTTTTCATTGTTGAGTTTCATCTTGTCCTCCACGATCTCCTTAACATCAAGGCCGTGCTTATCGGCAAGCAATAGCGCATACATGAGTACATCGGCAAGCTCATTTTTCAACTTGTCAGGATTGGCATCTTCATTTCCTTTCCACAGAAAAAGTTCCAGAAGCTCAGACGCTTCAATGCTCAATGCAACTGCGAGGTCCTTAGAATTGTGAAACTGTTCCCCAATCTCTCGCATCTCTGAATGCTCTGATCTGTGCTATTAACTGCTGAATATCCGACATGATAAAATCCTTTAACTAAAAACTGGCCTTTGTCCAAATATCCGAAATATTGTTTAGGAATGAAAGGAAAAAGCCATATCTCCCGATATGGCTCTACAACATATATATATTTATTTGAGATGGCTCTTATTTATACGAATTGATTGATTTAGATACTTTCCAGTCATTACCTACACGCTCCAAGGTAACCAGGTCAGTCTTGGTAAAATTTTCAAATTTCAAAGTTACTTTAGCTACCATATAGTCTGCAGATTCCTCGATGATATCGGTGCTCACTGTACAGTTTAGCTTCTCGCCTTTTTGTTTTTTCAATAGTTTGACCACTCCAGTACGGCTGTTAGACTGTGCATTGGAAGATTGGATCTTTTGGCTGAAATCTCCGGCGAATAACTGCTCTACTCCTGCTGATTCTCCCTCTGTGGTTACCGCAACGTAGTGCTCTAAAGCGAAATCTGCTGTAGAAAGGTTAACGTTTGTTTTTGTTGCTTTTGCTCCAGGTCCTTCAGCTGCCATAGCAAATGTAGATACTGCGATTAAAGCTGATGCTGCGAATGTTTTTACTAGCGTTTTCATAATGTCTTTATTTTATAGTGTTAGTTCTGTTGTTCTTATTTGTTGACTCAAAACTACAACACAATAGGCTCCTAGCCTATCGACTTTAGACTAACAGACCGGAAAATTCGGTGAATGGATGGAATGGGGAGGTGAAAGTTCTAATTGCCGTACCGCTATACCCCTATCTCTTCCTTTTAGAACCTATGATAGCGTTTTCGAACGCTACATCAACTTTACGGTTTCCCTTTTTTATTCGCTTTATCGATGAGATATTTTTGAATAAAAAAACAGCAATATGATAAAGAGATTTTTTACGATAGCCATTTTACTAACCGCCTACAGCTGCAATGGTATTTCTCAAGATGAATATGAAAAACTCAAATCCGAAAATCAGAGTTTAAAATCAGAATTAAATGAATTTAAATTTGGTTCAGCGAACTTGTTATCCAATGCTAAAAGGATGATTACAGGAAAATCGTTTGAAAATGCAAAATCAGAACTAAATTCTTTATTAGAAAAACACCCCGATTCAAAGGAAGCCATAGAGGCGAAAGAATTATTAAAGGATGTTGAATTTAACATTAATAAAGAAAATGAACTTAAGGAAAAAGCAATCGTCCAGGCTGAAAGATCAAAAAATGAAGCAATAAAAAGCCTTAGACAAAAAACAGATGACATAAGAAATATCACCTGGTATTCCGACAAATCAACTCCTCAATACACTAATTCTAATAGCTTTCATTTATATTTTGGAACTAAAAAAGACACTAAACCCTGGTTACAGCTTGCTATCAATTATACTGCAGATGATTGGCTCTTTATTAAAAGATATATTATAAAAACTGATAATGATACTTATACTATTAACCCTAGCTATAGTGAAATAAATACAGATAACGGCGCTGGCGAAATATGGGAATGGTATGACGTACCGGTAGATCAGGAAAAATATAAAATGATAGAAGATATCATAAAATCTAAGAACGCAAAGATACGTCACGAAGGTAAGCAATACTATAAGGATAGAGCCATAACTCAAAAAGAAAAGCAAGCTCTTCAAAATATCTTAACAGCTTACAAAGCGCTAGGTGGTGAACAACCAAACGGCTAATATTATTGTCCTGCTCCTTAAAAGCATAAAATAAAGGCTACAAAATTGCAGCCTTTATTTCTTATCGAGCGCTATTCCCCAGGTTTTCTTACGACGAGTACCGAATCCATACCTGCATTGAAATAAAAAATATTATCTGAAAGCACTTTTGCTCCAAATGCATTGCTTGCTCTGTACCGATGGATCATTTGAAATCCCTGCCGATCCTTTAATATTTTACGTTGCCTTATCATAATTCTTTTTCTTTCCTCCATATCAGTACTTTTTGAAAATTCATTTTGCAGATTAAAATACTCAGCACCGGTCCCAATCATATCGATTGATTGCAATGAATCCAAAGATCCAAATTCAATAGCCTCATAACTTTTAGGATCATTTGCATACTTAAGTATATATTCTTTGATTAGAGCTTTAGCCTTTTCTTCATTAGAAGGCTTTACACACGCTACCAGTAACAAAAAAGGTGTTGCGAGAAAAATTAATCTTTTCATAATTTCTAGGCAATAAAATAACTTTTAAAATATATTCGGTTTCTAAAGGTTTCTGCGCATCATTATAAGGATAATCAGTAGTTAACGACTGTATCAACAATCTGCTCAGAGTATTTGTAAATATCATCCAGTGAGTCCAGATCATATTTAGCTTCCTTTTTATCTTTGTCAAACAAACCGATACGAAGTCTATTGGGCGTAAAATAAAAACGACAAATTGGTTTGCGATTGTTATCGTCCAGCAGGATACCACAATAGGATTGATTATCACGCATAAATACACGTCCCACTTCAATCTCCTTGCGTAAAATAGATTTAATGATCAAGTATCCTTCAATCTCTTCTTCAGTTGTGACAATCAGTGCCTCAGGTTCTACTGGTGTTATAGTAGTATTCTTTTCTTCGGCTTCGGTTTCTTTTTTAAGTGCGCTTTTTAGTCTTTCGGCGATCTGATCATTGATTATCTGTGTGAACACGCGCTTTACCAATGGCGTAAACTGTTCCAAAACCTTTGCTGTAACAACACTTGGATAGGCTTGCTTCGCAAAAAAACGAACGAAATCGTCGCTTGGGTTTTGCATCTCGCCCATCGCTAAAATAGTCAACTCGTTAAAGTACTTTAATTCGCTCGCAACGCTGGAAATGCTTTCGAGATCAAATTCGGTCTTATGAAATTTGCGCAATTCGGATACTTCATTATCCTTGATGTCCATGATCTTGAACTCGAAAAATGGCTTTTCATCCATCTTATTTGGTGTCACGAGATCAGTATAAAAACGATACTCTACTCCATTGGTCAACAATCCAAACTTTGCTTCGGTCGTATGGAAGTAACGGAACAGTTGTGAATTGTGGGGGTCAAGTCCATCAGCATAATGTTTGCATTCAATTAATATAACAGGTTTTTCGTCACGTAAAATGGCATAATCAACCTTCTCTCCTTTTTTGATACCAATATCGGCTATAAACTCTGGTTGCACTTCGAAGGGATCAAATACGTCATATCCCAATATTTTCAAAAATGGCATTACTAAGGATGTCTTTGTAGCCTCTTCTGTTTTGATCTGTGGTAAAAGTCGGTCAACGCGCTTGGCAAATTGACGAATCTCATCTTTAAAATCCATAGTTTTTTAATTTTTATTAATGGCTTATTTGATTTTGCTAAAACAGCAATACATTTCTTTATTGTTGATAGTCAAAAGTAGGTACTAGGTAAGAGGACTATTTACGGGAAACCATAAATACCCGAAAATCTTAGTTTTAATTTTGAACCATATTATTCATCCTATTCATTTACTATTAAACAGCTTAAACATGTATGATCAATGCGCATGGTGCAACAAAGAGATTCAACCTGGTAAAGGAAAAAAAAGTTATAAAGGCAAAGGCTTCACAATGAAAGTACTCACCCTAATGTTCGGCAAATCTTATTGTTGTGAAAGGTGTCGAAACTCAGCCGAAAGAAGAAAAGGGAAAAGAAAATAAAACAGTAAAATCATGAACAAAAACATTTTATACGTCTGTCTCTTTTCAACTCTTTTTCTCGCTTGTAAACCCAAAAAGGAAAAACAAACGCAGCCGTTCGCGGCCTTTACAAGTGGAACCCTGAGGAATGACAAGGGTATAACCGAAGGCGAATATCAGATCACCAAGGTTTCCGATGGAGACACTTTCTGGTGTGTAAACAGGGAAAGCAAAAAGATCAAGGTAAGATTGATCGGAATTGACGCTCCTGAACCCCGTAATTATTTTCATAAAAAGGAACAACCTTATGGAAAGGAGGCCTCGAAATATGTAGAAAAACTGCTTATGAACCAAACTGTACGCTTGGAATTTGATGTCAACCCATTGGATCAATATGGGCGTACACTCGCTTACGCCTATTTGACTGATGGCACCTTTGTCAACGAAAAGATTATGAAGGATGGTTACGCCGTACTGATGACCATTCCGCCGAATGTTAAATATGAACAACGTCTGGTAGAGGCCCAAAAATATGCGCGAAATCACCTACTGGGACTTTGGAAAAACCGCTTATAATTATGATAAAAGCTATTACATTGATATTGACTGCAACATTAACTTCGCATTTTGCATCTGCACAGACCACAAAAAACACGCTTGCTTTTTTAGAACATGAAGTCGGCCGCTGCACAGGCTCGGCCAACTGCACTGCCTGTCGCAATTGCAGCAAATGTGCGCACTGCAACAGTGGCGGCACCTGCGGCGTATGTGATCTCGATATGCACAAAAAATCGGCTCCTAAGATTGAGAAAAAAAACAAGTCTGTAAAAACGCCACCTAAACCCTCCGACAACGGCACATCGGGAAATCAGGATTATTACCTAAAAACTGTTGTATTGAACGTGGAAAAGATGGATTTACTTAAGGGACCGGCAGCTGATTTCCCCAAATTGACAACGATCTATAGAAATCAAAAATTGACATGTCTTTCCAATATCGGAAATTGGGCCAAAGTAAAAACAGACAAAGGCTTGATCGGATTTATTAAAAGTGATGCAATACGGTTAAGTAACAATTAGTCTATAAAAGGGTAATCTTCCAAACAGATTACCCTTTTATTTTTAATAGGTATAAAAAGCAGCGCTCGAGCCATAGGTTGTACCATAGGCATTTGTCGCATAAGCCCGTACGTAATAAGTCGTATACTTATTAAATCCTGTGACCGATTTACTAAAATATCCGACACTAATGCCCGATACGGTCGTCTTTGTTCCACTGGACAATGTTGGATTACTGGATGTGGAATATACAAAACCGCGCTCCGTTAATGTACTACCACCGTCTGTAGCGATATCTCCGCTAAAGGTAACATAAGTGCTCCCAGTATTACCGACTTGATAAGTCGTCACCCCAGTGGGTGCCGTATATCTTGTAGTGGTAAAGCTTATGAGATTGCCATAGGCAGTTCCGGCTTCATTGGTCGCATATACCCTGGCGTAATAACTGGTACCTGCGGATAGCCCTGTCAATGTAGCTGCGATACTTCCGATACTACTCCCTAAAGTAACTGATGTACTATTCCCAATAGTGGGATTTGATGTACTGCTACTATAAACAATGCCACTCGCAGAAATGATCCCTCCACCAGCCGAGCCAATATAACCCGACACATAAGCTGAGCCTGGTGTGATACTGACAGCTCCATAAGTACTCAGGCTTGATGGTAGGCTTGGCAACAATGTTTTGAACGTGTACACATTTCCATAAGTCGTGCCGGCCTCATTCGTAGCGTAAGATCGGACGTAATAAGTTGTATTTTGCTGCAATCCGGAAAGTATAAGTAAAAAATTACCTGTTCCTGAACCACCAGATACCCTTGTACCATTGGTTAAAGAAGGTAATGAGTTGCTGCTGCTATAAACCACCCCTTTGGCAGAAATAGTTCCACCGCCAGCGGAGCCAATATATCCCCCGGTATATGCCGAAGTCATAGTCACATTATAAGGGGTAGCTGTTGAAACGTTACTTGGCAGGTCTGGCATCGAAGTTTTAAAACTGACCACAGGCCCATAAGCCGTACCTGCGCTATTGGTAGCAAAAGCGCGTACATAATAGCTTGTATTTACGACCAAGCCCGTCAATTGACCAGAGAAGCTACCGGTTCCGCTACCTATATTCAAAATTGTCCCACTACTGACACTTGGCGTAGTATTGGAATTGCTGTAGCATATACCCCGAGCTGTTACAATCGATCCATTATCATCCAAAACAGTACCACCAACAGAAGCTGAAGAGTAAGTAACTGAACTGACCGCCGCGGTCGATATTCCTGATGCGACAATTGGCGGAAGTGTCGTAAAACTTACCACCTGCCCATAGCCTGTTCCAACAGATGAAGTGGCATAAGCGCGCGCGTAATAGATTGTACCCGCCTTTAATTTGGTTAGATTAACTTTAAATGAAGTACTCTCTGTATCAACACTTACCTTGTCATTTGAAATCGTCGGGAACGATGATATATTGCTATAGCAAACCCCTTTGCTGATCACCGGGTATCCGCCATCATCGGAAATCTTTCCGCCTAGTTCGGCGGTAATACGCGTGATACTGCTTGCAGATTGTGTTTCCAATTTAGCAACATAACCACTCTGCGTAGTAAAACTCAACGGATCGCCATAGGCAGTACCATTTTTATTGGTTGCGAAAGCCCTAAAATAATAGGTTGTAGCCGGCTTTAAATTTTGAGCATATAGCGTAAACGCTCCTGTATCCAGATCGCCTGTCTTGAGCACTTTTTCATTGTTCACTGTTGGCTTTTGGTGGGTAGCATAGCAGATGCCAACCTGTGTCAATGTCTCTCCATTGTTGGTATTTACACGTCCGTTCAGCGTAGCATCATTTTTGGTTACACCGGTCATCTGTAAGGTCGTTACCGCAACTTTATTATGCTGATTAAAATCAAACTTGTCTTTATCATCGCAAGATGTCCAGGGGAGGATCAGCATAAACAGGGAATAGAGATATCGTATATTAAAGTTTTTGGAATTCATTTTTATCGAATATTAAAAGTAATACCACCGGTAAATTCGGGCTGGGTAAATTTTTTAGAAGAGAACTGTTTGTCAATAGCCATCATGGAAGCACCACCTATGATATTTACGTACCGACTAAGTCGTAAAGTCACCCCGCCGTAACCGGCGACATAACCGGTTTTTCCATGGCCCTCTCGGTCTGCGTAATCATCACGAAATAAATGGGAATAAACTCCATAGCCACCCCCGATGTTCAACAGTAACCAATCGACTACCTTAAAATTTGGCCCTACAATAAGCTCTGTTTTATTGGGTTGGGACGACCGCGTGCTTGAGTAATAAGAATCGAGCTGGTTATCTGACTTCAGCCCATAACGCACCGTTGCAAAGAATCCAACAAATGCACCACCAGTTTCAAATCGTAGACCAATTGGTGCCAATTTTCCATACTCATAGCCGATATTGGTAAATAGCTTTCTTCTAGCCCGACGCACTGCCGCCAGCTCCTTCTTCTCTTCCCGTTTAACCATCGCATCGTAAGCGTATTGCGAAGTCGGATAATTTTTGTGCAGATCTCCTAAGGCAGCAGATACCTCAATTTTAGAGGTCAAATCTTCCTCATTAAACTTCGTTATATACCCTTCAAGAGCAGACTTCACCGTCAATAGATCCGAAAAACTGTAGTTTCCCTCTCGTTTAAACAGCTGGTAACGGCTCATAGCCTGAAAGTAGCTCACTTTTTGATTATCACGGGATCGGTCCGGAAAATCATTTGTAGCTAAAATGACTTTACCATACTCCTGTGCATTGTAGCTGTCCGATATCGCATCAAATTTACGTTGCATCGCTAAGGCATAGGCAGCAGCACGTTTATCCTCTTCTTTTTTTCTGAACTCGTCAAGCGATTTTGGTAATCCGGCAACAATATTTTTGATCTTTTCTACTTCGGCCGTACTTAACTTAGCCAGAGAATTATGGTCACTGCTTAAAATAGCATTTCCAAGTGCAACGATAGATTCTACTTCATGGTATGTCTGCGAGGGGCTCTGATCATATAGTTTGTACTTCACCATAAAATCATAATACTGAACAGGACTCTCATCATATCCAGATTCTTTGGCAACCTTAATGGTGGCTAAACTCTGGGCATAATCTTGCACCTCATAGGATTTCCTGATCGCTGTCAGCAAAATCTGTTGCCTTTCGGTCTTTTTCTCCTGTAAGATTCGATTCTTGGTATCGTCATAACTTTGCTGTGTCTTTGGATACTCGTCCATTTTGTCGAGTATCCTTTTGACATCACCTTGGTTGCGCGATTTTGAATAATTTTTCAAAAACAGAGCGGCTTGGCTACGTACCTTATTGATGATCTCAAAAGATGGATAGTCGCCATTATCCAGTAATTTGAAATAATTTACGGTCTTAAAGTAGTCCACGAATTCTTTTGTCTTTGTCTTGCCGTGAATTTTATTTAGGGTATTTATGGACTCTTCATGCAAGCCGTTATCCATTTGTGCTTTGGCCTGGGCCAATAATTCATCGTTGGTCGCCTGCGCAAAGCAAAAAAAGACCAGCCCCATTAAAAAAAGGGTTAATAAATATTTCATATCTATAGATTAATCTATGTAGGTTTTATCTGATACAGCCACTTTTTAGCGGAAGGATCCTATTTTATAAATTCATGTTCAAATTCCAGTTTTCGTAATTCCGATGAAATTGTTGCAGTTTGCTTACGCCAGTATTTCTAACGGCAAGAACAGATTTCTTTCTTTTGAGATTTGCATCTAGGTTTGGCATCCGCTCCAGTTCGTTCATTAAAGCCCTATACCCACTCTCATCAAATTCCGCGAAGCCTTGATTGATCAATGAGTTTACACGTTGTGGCAGGACTTCCGTATAGTGATTCAAAGCTTTAACTTTATTTTTGATCGTTGCAACCTCTCCCGTAGGACCAAAAGTACTTTCGAGATGAGCGACAAGAATATTAAGTTCTGCCTGTTTAACAGGGTCCGAACGAAGCAATTTATTACTGCGCTCGATGCTCAGTTGAGTATATCTGCCATTGAGCTGCTGAAGCAGCATGTCCTGAATCGCTTTATTAAACAGATTCTGTGAAGCTGCATTATTGATCTCGATCAGCAAGTTGTTGTACTGGGCCGGACTTACATTGTCCTCGGAAAGCTCCTTGATCTTATTTTCCAATATTTTATGCCCACTTGCCATTGTGATAGCCGATTGCTTCATAACGTCATGCTGGGCTGGAGATGAACTCATCAGCTTCATCGAACCAACAATCAGTAAACCAACCCCTAGGGTGGCTCCCAAAAAATAAAGTCCCCTATACTTTTGATTCATGGTCTTTGGTCCCTCCTTTCGCTGGCTGGCTGGATTGTTTTTCAGGCTTCTCCGGCTGTACTTTATTATTTTTTTCGCTGGTGATCTCTCCGCTATCTATCGGTCTTGAATTGGTCGGGGCAGGCTTATCCTCCGGAATATCGCTTGGAATCTGTGCGGTAAGCTGATCACAAAAAAGAAGGATACGATCCTCATTATGAAAAATTGAGCGTAACTCGGCTTTGGTTAAAGGTTTCGTATTCTTCTCCTCTCCTTTTTTATAGAACTTCCAGCCTTCAGCTTTTCCTTTGTAATTGAAAACGTAACCTTGCAAGGTGGAATCGGTAAACTCGAGGTAAAGTACCCTACTTTTGGCCGTATCGATTTTGAAGGCAAAATTCTCGGCGGGTATTTCCTCTTTTACAACAACAGTATCGTTAGCTTCTTGTCCCGTTCCAAAAAAATTCATAACGAGGCCAATTCCCCAATAACCGATGGCAATTCCCAAAATTGGTCCGATTATCCAGGCCCATACCAGTCCGCTTGAGCTTTTTTCGGGTTCCAGTACTGGACGTTTAGGCAATACAATCTCTTCGGGACGCACCTCCACTTCTCCTTCGAAAATATTGACGTCCTTATAACGTGAATCAAAAATAAGCTTGTATTGCACACGGTCGCCATCTTTGCAGATGATAAATTGATCCTTCGCCAAACTAATCTCTTGCTCGTTGATCTTTACACGCAATCCATTTGTAGTGGTATTATTAAATGTAATCTTACGAACCTTTCCAAATAAGTTTTGCGCCGACTGAAAACCGAACTGTTGAGCGACGCCCTCATTTTGTATTGACTGTTCGTCCAGGAAATAGACTTTGCTCGCATATACCAATTTGGGATTGTTGAAAGCATCACTCTGATCCAAAGTGAGATTCAAAAATTGATAATATATTGTTTTATCCAATTCAATCACCGGTGTAATGCAATTGACTCGTTTGATGTCTTTTGCAGCCTCTTCTAGAATAAGATCGTAGTTTTGATTATTTAAACTCCCGTCCTTCATATGATTTATAAACTGTGTAGTGATCTGCAATAGATATTGCATGACACGTGACAGCAGTTCATTGTGCTTAACAATCAAACGCACTGCAAAAAATCCATTACGCTTTGCATTATCCTTCATACTCGTATTGATAACCGAATAAATCAAATGCTGCGATGTCCGCTTGATAGAATAGCAATACCCCTCATTAAACTGACCGACTTGACTGGTTTCATCAAATGAAAGCTGTAACTTTTCTAATTCATTTTTATTCAGTCCGGCCGAGACATAATCATAATCCAGACCATTCAGAGTACGTTCAATAATAAGATGCACTCTATTTCTATAATGTGTACTTTCCATAAATATTTCTTAAAAAAATCTTTTCCAAAATGCGCCGCCTTTTACGACAAAACTATCTTCCAACATATTCTTCACCAGTTCTTGCGGATATTTATCTTCGATCGTAGTCACAATCTTTTCGTAAACAAGATCACCAATGGAAAAGGGCAGTATTTTGATCTTAAACTGGTTTCTGGAATTTTCCCGTGCAGTCTTGCAGTTTTCGATAAGGGACAAAAACTCCTGATTCATGTAATCGAGGGCCAATTCACTTTCTGCCCTATCGTCATCGCGATATCTGGTCTGTTTGATATAATCAAACTTATTGACCACAAAATATACCGCATCGGTATTATCCAATACCTTGGAGTCTTTAAAAATGGATATGATATTGGTGTAGGCAATGCTTTGGTCTAATGCTCCAAAGAATTGTTCATCTTCAAAACGCTTATCGTGAGATAATGCATCAATAATAAATACCAGGATTTTTTTGTTGTTACTTTTGACGTAATTGATAAATTGGGGGATCTCCGAATTGTCAAAGCCCTGATTAAAGATCTTCACATAATTTTCACCCGGAACCTCGACAATATTGAAGGGATGGGTCGTACCTTTTTGATCTTTAAATGAAGTTGCGATATAGTTGTAACTTGCACTATCAGTACGTATCGGCAATACACCGTAATCTAAATTTCTCTTCAGGGTTTCCAAATATTTATTCCCATCGGGATTATAGCTATCGTGCATTAATATCCCCTGCTTATTGGAATGTTTGATGAGACTTGCCAAGATCGTTGATTTACCTGAAAATGGCATACCCACCATATAAAGATCGGTCCGTCCACTTTCCATGGGTGGCAGGTCCTCAATTCGCTTAAAGATCGTAATAGCAGAGGCACTGCTATAGAATTTCAATGCCTGAACCACTCTCTTTTCGACACCAATACTTTCAAGATAGTCAAACGTCAGTTTCTTCTCCCCGATAAGCTTTTTGATATCGTCGGCAGAAATTTCATTGTTCTTGATTTGTTCCAGCAATGTTTCACTGGACTGAATCGGAGCACTTGGACTGGTCATCGTAGGTAACGGAGGCATTCCTGGCATTGGCGGCATCAGCGGCAGCTCGACATCAATAGGTGGCAAACCTGGGATCGGAGGTGGCAAAACAATTTTGCCATTTCTACTATCATCCAAAAGCTGCAACTCTTTCAATTTGTCCCTGGTTAGACCATGCTGTTCCAATTCATCAAATGCGATAAATCCGCCCACTATAGCTTGATCTAAGGCAGGCAATGGAACCATATTGCAGTTCGATAAAATATTTTGTTTTTTATGCTTATCCATCTTTTAGGTATTAAAGTTCTATTGTTCCACCACGATTAATAATTTCTGCTTCAGCGTCCTTTAAGCGGGGACTGTTATACTTGCGCACCCGATACGTGAAGTAGGGGATCAAAATAAAGGCATGCATAATCAGTATAATAATCAGTGGGAGGAGATAATCGGGCGAATAGATCTTCGCCAATGCAATCGGGCTGTCCAAGGGCAAATTCCGTTCACTGATCGTAACTTTTATCGGTTCATTGTCAACGGGTAGCTCCTTGATTTTTTCATTCACAAGCGTTGCGCTACTTTTAACAAAATCGTTCAGGCCAACGTAGTTCGTTGCCAAACTAAGCCTATCCCATTGCTGAAAGATCTGATTATAACTATCTGCTTTTTTGAATACCAAACTGTCCAATAACTTATGGTTGTTGTTATATTTAACTTGATAAGCGTTCAATATGGCATTGGTACTCGCCGACACGTCAATACTTGCTGACGGACTGTTCAATATGGCTTCGGGCAGGTTAAAAGGTGGATTTCCCAATTCATTGCGCAGTACATTTGTTCGTTGATTTTTATAGGCCTGTAACTTACCTTTAAACAGCGCCTCAAAAGTCTGCATCGATTCATTTGCACGTTTATCGTATTGTATGGCTAAATCTTTCACAAGCAAGACTTTTTCACCTGCTTCTTTCTGAATTGCCTTTCTGCTGTTTTTCTCAATATTGACCAAATGGATCATAAAGACATAGCTAATCAAACCAAAAACAACGAATACAATAAAAAACAAACTGGCGGTACTCTTCAGATACCCTTGATTGAGCATACGCTCTTTATTCCGTTTCAGCAGCTGCAACACAAAATAATAACAGACTACAATAATCAGGCTGACGGCTAGGCTCAGCAACATGTTACCCTCTGTCATATAGAGCATTCCAAAGAAATTACAGAGTAACAGGATGAGCAGAAAAATGGATGAAACCACATCCACAAACAAAAAATTCTCTTGTTTCATATAGGCTAAATTTTCTTTACTTTTAGATTCAAATATTAAAGATTAGGCTGGCCCACCGGCGGCGGATCTAAGTGCGCCATGGAGGTTGTCTGCACCATGGAAGCAGTAGTATGTCTATATCTTGTAGGCGTCGCCAGGACCTTGCCTCGTCTTACCGCGGTGCCAGCAGTAAGGCAAAAGATCCAAAAAAGTACGCTTAGCAATACAAAAAAGACCAGGACCAGGTAGTAATAAAAGGGGTATTTTGACTGTTTCATCGGTCTTTATTAAAGTGGACAATTAACAATGTACTCCCAAACGGTACGGGGTGTTGGTGCCGAAACTTCCACATAGCAATATTTGGGTTTGCCAGGAGCAACTTCATAAATCCATTCCAGCTGGCCGGCTCCAGAAACAGGTCCATCTGTATGAGCAATAGGTTTACCATCGTAATACACTTTGATCTCATCTGGAATTGTTTTCGTATCATACTGCAAAATGACGCGTCCCGATTGATCGCCCAGGATATGCTTGGTCTTGGTGACTCCCTGACCACCGGACTCTACCTTTGCATCACAGTTAACGATCGTATTTTCAACTTTTTTGTCGTCCCCTGGCAGCGCCCGATTTTTATCAAGTTCCCCTATTTGCAGCGAATCAATATTGCCAGGCAAGGTATTGTCGCCCCCATCAACCGGTCTTGTAGAAGAAGCGGCATGGCTATCCCTGCAATCGTTCAGTTCCTGTCTTAGCACCTCTATCGTATTCTCAGGATTCCATAGCAAGGCATACACAAGCAAACCGATAAGCAGAAACAATAGGGGATAAAATAGCCACCAGTTGTTGGCGAAAGATTTGTTTTTTACATGTTCCATTACGATCTGTGGATTAGAGATTTAAAAAAGAATACTAAACAGATCAACACCAGTAAAACGATCAGCACCCACCAATAAGTCACCGCTATATATTTTAGAAAGGCCAGAAAACTTTCTTTCTTGGCTATTTCTACATCAATATTTTCTTCTTTGACATCAGCCATAAAATACTCCCCGGGGGCAACCGGCGATGAAATGGGGGGTTCAATTGCAGGTACAGGCTCCAGGTTTTGAGATTGTTTTGGTGCACTAATATCAGCGATTGGAGGATCCATATCCGGAATCTGTGGTGGCAATGGGGTATCCTCCGGACTAATTGACTCCTGAAAGCTATCACCAAGAAGGTGCGGTTTCCGATTTTGGTTATTCTCAAACTTCCAGCCCCAGATGATGCAGATATCATGCCCATTGGTGAAAATAAGATTGTCTTCTGGATTAAAAACTGTCTGAAGAATTGCCCCCCAATACTGTACGTTGGCGTCTCTATTCCGCATAAGATCTTCGATACGTTTTTGAAGTTCCTCCATGACGAGCCAATATTGTTTGAGACCATATTCCCGATAAGACGAATGCTCTACCGGCTGAAGGCCCATATGTATGCTGTACCAATCAATATCATAGTTGTTTTTGACCGGTTTAGCCAAAAAATTCCGATACTTTTTATCCAAGTTAAAGACGAGGAAATTACTGATTCTATCATACTGATTAAACAGGTAAGCATTGTCAAACGATAAGGGAATGTACCTATCCGTTGCTATTGAATGAAATTTTTGCATTTTTAAACCAGTTGAAAAGGTGAATACTGTTCGACCAATAATTTTAATTCCTGATTGGCCTGCTCATCGTAATCGATATATCCTGCATTGACAAGGAGTGAAAGGCGTAAATATTCAATCCATTTGTTGTACTTCTGTAGTGCTATTGCGCGTACATCAATATTTTCGGCGTCGAATAAAGCAGATATCGCGCTGGCGGATGTATCAAGTTTTCGTTCAAAAAATCGATTGGGATTAGCTACCAAGATGTTTCTGGCTTCCTCTTTCTCTTCTTCCGTAAAGTAGCTCACGTCAAAATTAAAAATCAGTTCATTGATCACCAGGGAGAAGGTTTCGGTCAAAAATATTTCATAACCATGGTTAACATCTATCTCAGAAATGATATCATTTAACAATCTGACCATTTTGCTGGCGACATTTCGCTTTTTAAGCAGTTCCTTAAAGTAGCTCACAACGAAAATCAAACTGTTTCTATTCAGTCCATATGCGATGAAATCCCTGTACTGATCCAAGTTGTTGATCTTCGTTAACCAAGATTCGATAATCAATTGAACGTAATACTCAGATTTTGATGAATTGGTCTCTTCCTGCTGAAATAATTCAGCGATTTCGATACCACTGTCTTTTAAAAAGTCTTCAACAGCTTCATGCGATGAAAGCCAAAGATGCTTTTGCAGAATGGTCAGCATTTCTGCTTTCGACTTCGCCTGTTTTAGCTCCGGATATTGAACCAATAGAATGGACTCCTGTGTGGTTTCATCCAATATGCGACGACTTGTATCAACCACCATATGTTCATTCAGCAACTGAAAAATATCATTAGGGTTAATCGAAAGACAGTCTATAAAGGCGTTAAACAAGCCAAGATCTTTTACTAAGGCACTGTTAAATGCCAACTGAAACTGATTTACCTGACGCATCTGCGTTTCGCGCATCACAGTGACATCATCCTTATGAATAAAACGTTCGAGGTCCCGCTGTATCTTGGTCAGGATTGTGTTTAACTTTTGAAGGTTATGATTGATCTTGGTTTTATTCCCCGATACCTTCGCCAGGGATTCAATAATCAACGCAGACCCATCATGATTGATGGTAGCAACGTGTTGCCATGTTCTTTCAGCATCCTGGAAATGATTTTGGACAAAACCATAGCGTGTAAAGGACTGCTTCATGACTTTCAAAAAATTCTCCCTTTCGGGATGGATTGCGAGCTCTTCCCCTTCCTGTTCAAATCCGACAAACGTATCGTTTGAATACTTGTAATCGCGCAACAGATAGAAATTCTTGAACAGATTTTCTTGGCTTGTCCATTTTGTGTGCCAGTTACGCGACTGCGTAACGATCTCCTGTTCAAAGAAACGCTCAAAACGCGTGTGCCATTTGTAGTTTAATTTTTCAGCAGATTCCAGGTATTCACCGTCGTTTGTGGTGTCAAACTTGATCTGATTATTGAAAAAGGTAAAGATGACAAACAATGGCGGCAAGCTTGCTTCTTGAAGTGATTTTGATCGTTCTTCGACACTCCCGCCTACATTGTTCTCGATCCAGTTGTATAACAGCGATGAAATTTCGTTGACTTCCAGCTGCTTGTCATTGGTACAGAACAAGAGATTATTGATATTAAAATCAAGAGAGTATTTATTAAAAAGATAAGAGACCTTACCCCGCAATAACATGGCATCAATATTCTTTGTCGAGATATCCGATTGATCCAATGCCAAACGGCTACGGGCTCCCGGAAAGTCCAATAAATCATTGTATTTTAAAAACTCTTTGGATTCGACAAGTCTTTCGGGAATCGAAAAAACAAGTTCGGCAATCAGCGCTGACAATGCAGGGACCTCAATCTGAACCTCAGCACCATTCGTCAACTTGAAAATTGTGCTACCCTTTCCAGAATCGGCACTGAGTTCGCCCAAGCGTTTGACATCAAGAATGGCTCCCCCCTCACGCAGGACATTTTCAAACTTGATATACCCATGGCGTGCAAACTGTACCAATTTCAGCTTATTGATCAAGTTGATAAAAAGATCTGTCAATAGAATTTCCTTATTCCAGAGGATATCAAATATGCGCGACCAATCTGTAGCCTCATAATGATGGATAATGCGACCTATACGTTCGAAGAACCTTATTTCATAAAGACCTTCAAACAAGATGGTATGCTGTGAAAGATTTTTTTCAAAGTACTCCTTAATCTCAAGCACATCGAATTCGGTTAAAAAATCCTGCTGAGTTCCTTTTTCCTCAAGCTCCAGCTTTTTAAGATGTGCTTCAAAATCCCCTTTTGACGGAAAGGAAGTAATTTTCTTGAGATCCAGAAAAAAAGCATCAAGCAAAACCAAGAGTATATCTTTTGCTGCCAGCAAGTTCACCTTTATTGGAAAATCTGGGAACGAGGGATCTTGATCAATCGTAAATCGAGTGACCAAGCCCGTACTTTCGGCACCAGTTCCCGGCGGATTTATTTGCTTTAGGAAATCATATTGTTTACCGTCGTTTTCAATCTCAAAGGGCCTGTTTGTATCGCTCAACAGGTTTTTGATCAGATAGGATTTTCCCACCTGACTTGCCCCAAAGACAGCGATGACCGGTTTATTACCGATATTGCCCTGAACCTTTTTTATGGTATTCAAGCTGTTCTTCAAGCTGAGTAGCGCTTTATTACGTTCTTCATACTTTAGATTTTTGTCAGCCCATTGAATCGATCCCTGTATAAGATCGATCTTACCGGAAATAAATTCCTCGATAAGCTTGATTTCTAATTCAGAATAATTATTCGACATTTCTTTTCTATAAAACGAATTCACAAGTATCTAACCAATATCCCTGAACACTATCCAAGGTCTGATAATGGAGCTGGAAGAAACGCCCCGGCTTCTCATTCCCTTCATTATCTTCGATATGTTCGATCTTCAATATTTCCTTACTTTCATCCCAATCTCGGGCGATGGTCACCTTCAACGGTAGATGTCGTAATATTTCACCCCGCTCTTTATCGACCTGTTCTTCATAAAATGACTCATCGCGACCGACAAAACGGTTCTTGATAACCTCTTCAATCTGCCTGTGATCAATACTTAATCTATAGAGACCTGAATAGGTGTAGTTTCGCGATAGATATTTCGCATAGCCAAACTCAAAAGGAAGTGATTTAAGCAGAAAAGTCTGTTCATGTTTTTGTGGAGTCAAAATGACTTCTTTTCTATTCTCCACTTTGGAAATAATATGATCGGCTGTTGAACTCAGGTTTTTGATCAGCTCCGTTGTATTTAAATTGAAGTCCTGTATCTTCTTCAATTTGGCTGCCATCAAAGCGATAATTGCCCCCACGGCAACAATCGTCTTGGGATCTTCAACATTCCCCAAATTGTCTGCAAACGGATACCATTTTCCGATCCAATAATTATTGAGATTGATCACATTGGTCGGCGAAACAAACAGAAATTTTTTGAACAGTTCCTCATAGCTAAGCAGGGATGCAGGCTTTCCGGACAGGACCACAAAATCACACTCAAACTGGTTAATCACCAGACACATTTGACGAACCAATCCCTCAAATACACTAGAAACGATCTCATTGACGACCTTAGCCGATATTGTCCATCGGATTTCCAAAAAATTAAATCCTATTATCCGCTCAAAATAGTTGACAAGTGCACTATTTTCAAATTTGTGCCCTATGATTTCTTCGAAAGACATTTCCAAAGATTCTTGCTGATTGGCCTGTTGTAGGTACTTAAGTACAATAGGCTGTGCTACCTGATGGACAAATGATTTGCGCATCATCTTTGCGAGATAGCCCATATTATTGGAGTTCTCCCCAAAAAATCCGTTGATCCGACTTTGGATGTCTATAATTCCCTTTGATCTCCCATAATTTTCTAATCCTTCAATGGCCGAATCATCCGTTTTTAGGGTACTGCGAATAATCAGCTTTTGGATCAACTCCTTCATCAGATCATCTCCTGCCAATTTAAAACTATCCCAAAATAGCGGTTGGGGAATCAATTCCTGAATCTTATTTGAGGTCTTAAGCTGATATTGATTGATGATAATATCAGTTGTTCCCGCGCCGATATCAATGGAAGCAATCTTTAACGTATTCTTATTATTGAATAAAAAATGGTCAATCACATAATTGTTGCTCCGCAGTTTTTTCGAAAAGAGGCTGTAAACAAACACCAGCTGGCTACATGTTGCCTCATCATACATCCAATCTTTTTTATCTTCCAGCTGGCTGAGGGTCTTGGATATATCCTGAATAGATGGAATAATCTCCGGCTTTTTAAACCAGTTTGTATTTTCATCCTGATCAAAGTAGAATCGTTGGTATCCATCCAGTAATTCACAGGCTTCTGCCGCTGCTTGTCTTAGGGCGATCTGCTCATGCTGAATCATACCAGTAGGGCATGATATCGTAATCCTTTTGATTGTCCTTGGCATAGTCATCTCGCCGTGTTCCTCCCTAAACTTAAAAGAATTGATCTGCACGTGCGCATGCATCAATACTTCCAGAAAAACAAACTTCATTAGAGAAGCCCTTGAAAACATCGATTTTGCACCAAATACCTCTCGCGAACTCTTTAAGCTACCGTCTAGGCTCAGTTGCTCTGATATGCCATTCAGATACACTTTCTTTACCCGATTAGTCTTAAGAGGTTGAAACTCCCATTCGCGGTCACTTATCTGATCATCCCATAAATAGCGTTTCGGGCTCGAGTTGTAAGTCTTTAGTTCGTAACCAAGATCTAGATTTGTACTTGCTGAATGGATCAATTTTTCTGCTTCAAAACCAATACGGGTCAAACTGGGAACAATAAATTTATTGTTGTGGTAATTATCTTTATCAATATTTCCAAAACTAGATTCGCTAAACATCATGTTCATCGGAAATGAGTTATTGTATTCCAGATGCGGATTGGTATAATCTTGAATGATAAGTTTCTTAACGCTATCAAAGTCAAAACTATCATCATCCTTATTCTCAAATAGAAGCGCACAGGTAGCCGAATTGCCGATATCAATGACGAGATCTACAGTTTTCTTTCTGATATTATCCGTAAAGAGCTGAATTTCGGGTGACTCCGTTTGAGCAGCCAGCCACTTCATCAGAAGAACATATTTGGCGATGTATTTTTTTATCGGATGTGTATATCTTTCTTCTTCATTTTTATCATAAAATAAGTCGGCCAAATACCGATCAATCCATGCAACAGAGTTGTCCTGCGTAAATAAGAAATTACTCAGATTGATTTCATCAGACTGGAGTCTGAAAACATTCTCATCCGGATTATTGCTCAACTGAGGACCAGTTTTATCATTTTCACTTCTGGCTAAAGACGTATCTACGGCAATGACGATTTTTGCCAGTGAAAACTCTTCATCACAAGTAAAAAACACGCGGACCCAATCTGTAGGATACAGCAAGTCTCTATTAATGGCGTTCTCCTTAAAAAAAGGCAACGGAATCCATTTATTTTGGTACTGCTTAAGTGTCTGCTTCAGATTACTTTCTTCGTAGACTTCAGTAACGATACCTGTACAGGTACTCAAATCAGCTTCATCTTTGAGACGCTTATTGATAACAAATCCCTTATCGATCAGCTCCTGTAAACGATAATAATTCTCAGTACCTTCCTTCGTAACCTTAAATAAGGGATCGAGAATAAAATCGAAAAAATTGGTATCGAATGGTTGGTGGTAATAAAATCTATTTTCCTTGCCAAACTCAAGATCAATATTTACCTCATACTTGTAATATTGAATGCTCGAATTAGCAATCAAAGAAATCCTTTTCATCTATCTAATATGGTTTTGTTAAAATCTTGTTTGGAAATTATCGCCTTTGGGATTGGGTCCGTAGTCATTTACGAATCTGTCACTTTCGCCAAATGCCATCCAAAGACCGTAAAAAGGAATAATCTGGAACCACCCGGAGTTTCCACGATCGTGACATCGCTTGGCATTTTGGGCAATGAGGAACCAGTAAAAAGGCAGTATAAATAAAAAGAATGCACCGCCCCCACCCGATACTCGCTCGATCCTAGCCGTTACTGCGGCAAGAAGCAAAAAATAGATATAGGCGATTATATAACTCAGCCAGTATTCAGTCCTTCTGATTCTTCCTTTAAAACCAAATGGATTTGAGAACATAGCTTGCTTCGGATAAATCAATTGATGTTGCGCACTAGCGAATGGATCGTCAATACCATGATATTGATTCATGGAAGAGGTATACGCCTTCAGTTTACTCTCAACACTATTTTGATAAACTGCGGGTGCATTGTCTACTGCAATAACAGCATTTTCGGAAATGGCTTCTTGCGTGGAAACAGGTTCGTCTTGGATTAATGGCTCAATGATTTCGATTGAATCTAAAGAGTCTTCAACAATAGGTTTTGTTTCTTCCGGCGGAAAGGAAAGATATAAAAATTCCTCCAGCTCACCGGCAGGTTGCCAATTTTCCAATCCCTCGTACCAAACCAATGTCTCTTCAGAAATATCGGTGGCTTTAATTTCCTCAAAGGATAGCGGACCGATCCTTTTACCGTCAAGTATGTAAAAATATCTTTTCATTTGAACATCCAATTAATAATCGCTAACTCGTAATGGTTAATACAAAAGTAGCTGACAGAGTTCGCATGATTTTACGGGAAGCCGTAAAGCGATAATTAAGATAAGAGTGGACTGAAGAGAACTTGAACACTTCGTGTACAACAATGTCCGAACGATATAATTATGGAAATTTTAGATACCTTTAGAAAAATAAAAACCAGCAATTTATTAATCTATGAGTGCAAATGTTCCTATTGTAAGGTCAGTGTCCTGGCCAGCTGTTTTAATCCTTATTGTCTTCTGGATGGTCCTGGTGGTAGCTTCCTTATTCTTATTCCAACTTGAGGGCATGATGGTCGCCTCAGTTCTTTTTTTCATTTTAGTAACAGCATTGCAACAGCTCATTCCAAAGAGCCACAAAAAGGGAATGAAAGCAGTCAAACAAAATAATTTTAACGGTGCGATTGAATATTTTAAACAGAGTGTCGATTTCTTTACAAAAAAGGAATGGTTAGATAAATATCGGGCAGTTACCATGTTTAGCGCTTCAAAAATGAGCTATCGGGAAATGGCGCTCTGTAATATTGCATTCTGTTATTCGCAGACTGGGCAAGCCGAAAAAGCAAAGGCGCTCTACGAAGAGATCTTGGAAAAATATCCGGATAATGGAATCGCTTACTATGCGCTAAACTCAATCAATACCTTTTCAAATCAGGCTGATTAAATGATCGCGCATTCAGCTCTGGATCCATCCTAAGGCTGACTGTTACAAATGATCATAAAAACAAATAAGGGCTATCGGTGGATAGCCCTTTCTCATCATCTTATTGGTTAAAATATGGCACTAAATATCTTGAATGCATCAGATATCGTATTTTCGGCAAGTAACCCAATCTCGTTATTTACCTTGCTTTCACAAAAGTAGCACGATACCCCCAAGATTCTTTACGGAAAACCGTAATCCGATATCAAAGATTATTTATATAAAACCTAATTCCTTGCAGTGTGCAACAAGCTGTTCATTTTTGGTAAAACCTAGTACATCTTTCATGAGGTTGAGCCTTTTCTCGATACTACTCAGACTCGACGGGCGGATATCACGCTGCTGGAGATATTCGGGCATTTCTTTTTGGGACACGCCTTCATACAGGAGTTTAATGATATGCAGGTCAAACTGCGTAAACTCGTGCGAGTTCTGCTCCTGAATAAATTTTTTACTGTCGGGCGATTGGTACGTTCGGTTCTGATCAACCGCTTGGAGAGCTTCGCGCAGATGTTGGCCATCGCGGCGTGCTTTGCGTACCAGGCCATCGATCTCGTTGTTTTTGAACATATCATTGATCAAGGACGAGCGGTCCTTGGCCGTCAGGACAATAACCTTAATGTCTGGTTGTACAATCTTGACAGCTTTGATCAGTGAAAGGCCATCCTTTATCTCCTGCGGACTATCATCATCTTCAAATTCGATATCCGTAATGAGTAGGTCATATGGTTCGCCATCGCGGATCGCATTTTTAATCCAGGTCAGTGCATGATCGCAATAATAAACGTATTTGGTATTGTGAATACCGAGGTCGTGCAAGGTTTTCTGCACGGAAATGTTGGCTATCTCGTGGTCTTCGGCAATGAGTACTTTCTTAAACATACATTATTGTCTTTTTATAATGGGATAACGGTCGTGATATTGAGCCCTTTTCCCGGTTCATTGACAAAGGTAATTCTACCACCAAGGCTTTCAATACGGGAAACCGTATTGGCTAAACCTTTTCCATTCGATTTTTCTTCAGGAATTCCAACACCATTATCCTTATAGAATATATTGAGTTTTTGCTCCGATTTTTCAAAACGTACGACGACTTGTTCGGCCTGACTATGCTTCTTCATATTAACCATTAGCTCCTGAAGCACATGCTTCACTTCATCCTTAATACGTTTGCTAATATCGTCCCACTGTTCGGCATCATTACCAGCGATTAATACCTTCCGATGGTCAGCGGCAAAGGATTTAAGTAGGCTTGCCAGTTGCTCGTTATAAGGTGTCTCTGTGATCGTTTCCTGTTCGACATCGTGGGAGATATCGCGTGACTGATGGTACATATTTTCCAGTTTATCGAGCACACCATCACGATCCACTTCATCGCCATGTTCAATTTCTGACATTACCCGATAGATGCCATTGGCCACGACATCGTGAATCTTTTTGGAAAGATGAAGCTGTGTTTCTTTGACCCGATTCTGTGCTTCGAGTTCAAGACGTTGCTTGCGCCGTTTGTACCAAAGCGTTCCTCCACCAACAGCTAATAGGAGTAAAAAAATACTTGCACCTGTAATGGCACGCTGTCTAACCAGGCGGTTCTGCTTTTCGGCATTTTCTTTTTCCAGCCGCAGGTTATCGGCTTTATTTTTTTCAACTTCGTAGCGGATTAGGGCGAATTGGTTTTTGGCGGCTGCTCGGGCCTGCTGGATGCTGTCGGAAAGCTGCTTAAATTTTAAAAAATACAACCGGATATCATGAGGGTCTGATATTTCAATTAATTTATTTAATGCGTTGATTTGGTCCCCAGGGCTATTTATGGTTTTTGAAGTTGAATACCGTTTAATGGCATAAAATAAAGCCGAATCTTTATTTACAAGTTCATAGTATTCTGCGAGATGTGTATAACTTGAATTTACTCCCCATAAATCACCTTTGGACACACGAATTTTCATCGCTTTTAGAAAATCAATATTTGCAGGATATTCGTGATTTTTTAACCATCTTGTTTTTGCCAGATTTGTTAATATCCTAGGATATTCAGCGTCTTTAGGTTGAACTTGTTTAAAAATATGTTCAAAAATTGCCAATGCATCATCATAACGTTTTGCATATTGATAGCTTAGGGCAAGGTTATTTTCGTATATTCTGCGGTTTGCCGAATCTGTCGAAAAATTGATAGCCTGTTTGTAAAAGCTAATCGCTTGATCATAATCCTTCAAGTAATCGGTAACGGCTCCAAGATTGTTATAATTTATACTAAGATAAAAATGATGTTTAATATTTTTTTTGTCTAGATAATCTAAAGCTTGTAGAGAGGTTTCTTGCGATCCAAAATAGTCTCCTTCTTCTCCTTGAGTGATAGCCATATTTATGATCGATTTAGCTACAGACAAGCTATCATTAATTTCCAGATATATTTGTCTTGCTTTATTGAAATAAAGGTATGAACTATCAGATTGTCTTATATCTACAAATGCTTTCGCTTTATTGTAATATAAGTCGCCTTCTTTTTGCGAATTTTTAAGTTGATTATCCTTATCACTCTCTATTCGCGTACAAGAAAGAAATATAAAAAGTAAGGAAATATATAGGCTTAAGTATCTCAACTATATGATTATTTAAATCTAAAATAGTAAAAGTATTTTTGAAAACAAAGTTGATCTATTCTTTAAAAAAAAGAGGCGGTAAACCGCCTCTTTTGTATGGATTAATTATGGACGTACCGTACCTTTGTCCCCCCCTGTTCCTGTTTCAGGTCCAGGATCTGTTGGAGGCTGATCAGTATCTGCCGTTTGTACTGTTGGTGTTCCTGCGCTTGGCTGTGAATTAGACGGTTGACCGATTCCAAATAGAAAATATAATATTAAACTCCACATAACTCAAAAAATTAAAAGTCAAAAACTTGGTAGGTCCCGTGCCCCATGCACGGGATTGCTACAAATGTTTTCAGAAGGCCTTCTGAATTTTTTGGGAAGTAAGAGTGTCAATCGCGGGAGGCAGAAGCTGCTTCCCAAACCGGCTAAAGACTACCGCGAGATCTTCTCATTGTGAAATCAGATTAGTATCTTAGTTTATATTTTAATCGATCCATCATCTGACTTCGAGAACAAAGTTATAGCCGTTAAAACCCTTTTTATCAAACGCTTCCAATGCTTCACAACATTTCATGATGTTTCATGATGTTTCAAAAACTCTGGAAGGTCTTCCAAATTTTTCCAAACGGTCGAGATGATTTTTAGCGTTGCTAAGCGTACGGTTTCCCGTATTTTCCAATGCTGCATAAATATTAATTTTGGAATCATGTTTGAGAATTTTCAAAAAGCTGTAAGAGACAGCTACCTAGATTTAAAGAAAAACAGACAACTTGGTTTCTCCCGCGAATGGCCTTCAGCAGGAGATCTTAAGAATTGGTCTATACAATGTTTCGAGAAAGGGCTCTCTGAAGCGGATGAAATTGTATTTACTGATTATTTCAGAGAAAAAGATGAAAAGAAATTACAAAAGCAACTTGGTAAGTCACTCAGGGAAATAGTTAAAGATTCCGATACGGATAAATTCAGGGCTTTAAGAAATTTTATCATTGGAGATACAAAACGCAGCCCAGACAGAGATGTCGTAAAATTTCTCGCTGTGCTGATTAATTTTCAACCGCGGCCCTACGATTTTAATTATAGGAACGAAGTCCAAACAGATGGTGCAGCACCAATCGATGATGCCGATATTAACGATGATACTTATACCTGTCCAAGCAAAGACAACGGAGATGAATTAGTTTACGACAAAAGTTCGGACCACTTAGGAGTTGACATCAATGATATAAATGAGCTAGCCTCTGACATACCACCCGATCATCCGCAAGGATCTCTATTTCCTGAAGAAACTTGTAGCGTGAGTATTTTTGAATATAAACCCGATATCATTCCAACAAAATCGGAAGATCAAATCGAAGACATTATTGGTTCAAGTGATAGTAAAAATGAAAACAGTGAAAATTTAGAAACAGAAGAAATTCGACCTGTAAGTGATATAATTAATTCGGATGAGATAATTTTAGATAACAACAATAAAGGAAATGCGAGTCAACAAAATGATCCCCGATCATTTTTCAATAAAAATAAACTTGTATTGAGGTTTTCTAGTGTAGCACTTTTGGTATTGGCAATATTGACTACCGTACATTTTCTGACGCCTGAAGATTGCATGTGCTGGAATGGAGAAAAATATATTGAGGTAGATTGTCAGAGTAAGACACAGCCCTATCAAGTGATAGGCTTGGATAAAAACAAACTCGAGGGATTTGTGAAAATAACGAGACCAGATACCCTAGGTCCCAAGGATGTAGGAAGAGTATGGTATTCAAAAATCAATCATGAGGTGGAATTTTTTACTGGACCGGGTTATCATCCCACAGAATTCGGACGTTCCCTAAAGGCGGCCACCATGCGGATTTTAGATAGCTACGCAGGAGCAAACGCCAAAAGCGATCAAAACAAGAAATATGGAATTATGCAAAAACAATAACCGTTATTTAATTCCAAATTTCCAAACGCAAAAAAGCCGCGACTTACGGCGCGGCCTTAAATAAACATATGATTCACTAGTGGTTTGTCTTTAATTGCTGGCAAACCACTAGTTGTATAATTCTATTTATACGAATTGATCGATTTGGATACTTTCCAGTCATTGCCTACACGCTCCAAGGTAACTAAATCTGTTTTGGTGAAGTTTTCAAATTTCAAAGTCACTTTAGCGACCATATAGTCTGCCGATTCCGCGATGATATCGGTGCTTACTGTACAGTTTAGCTTTTCGCCTTTTTGCTTTTTCAAGGATTTAACCACTTCGCTACGGCTGTTAGACTGCGCATTGGAAGCTTGGATCTTTTGATTAAAATCAGCTGCAAATAACTGCTCTACACCTGCTGATTCTCCCTCCGTAGTTACCGCAACATAGTGCTCTAAAGCGAAGTCCGCTGTGGAAAGGTTAATGTTAGCTTTTGTTGCTTTTGCTCCAGGTCCTTCAGCTGCCATAGCGAATGTAGATACTGCGATTAAGGCTGCTGCTGTGAATGTTTTTACTAGCGTTTTCATAATGTCTTTATTTTATAGTGTTAGTTTATCTGTTCTTATTTGTTGACTCAAAACTACGACACAATACGCCCCTAGCCTATTGGCTTTAGACCAACGATCGGGAAAACTCGGTGAATGGCGGGAATAGGGAGGTGAATATTTTTTATTATATTGATATGAATCAACGATCAAATTATTTATGAATATACAGTCTAATACAGCTGCTAATCAAGCGAAAAATAAAATGTATGGAGCATTGTTTGGCATCGCGGTTGGTGATGCATTTGGTGTACCATTTGAATTCAGGTCGAAAGAAGAAATGCTAAAAAATCCAGCTACCGAAATGATCGGATTTGGCAGCCATAATCAACCTATGGGTACCTGGTCAGATGATACATCTTTAACCTTGTGTCTTGCAGACTCGCTGTTAGGTGGATATGATTTGGTAGATATCTCCAAAAAATTTATAGCTTGGAAGGAAGGTAAGCTGTGGACAGCAAGAGGAGAAGTCTTTGATATCGGCATCACCACGGCTAAATCGATCGGTGAGCTTAAAGATATTATCGGATCCGGGCAAATCGGAGAGCTACATTTGCTAAAATATCGGGCGAGAGAACAAGACAACGGCAATGGTTCGTTAATGAGAATATTACCCCTTTTATTTGAGATCAAAGGACTTAGCCCGTCGGAACAATTCGAGAAAATTTGGGAAATTTCCGCCCTAACGCATAAGCACATACGCGCTGCAATGGCATGTTTTATCTATCTTAAATTAGCCGAACTCATTTTGCTAGGTTTGGCCAAGGAGCAGGCTTATGCTGAAATGCGGAATCAAGTTTCAAAGTTCTGGACGGACATCAATTTCCCTGAGTCAGAAATAATTCATTTTAATAGCACCATTTTGCATGACATCCGATCTAAGACACATAATCAATTAAGGTCCAGCGGTTATGTGATCGATAGTCTAGAATCAAGCCTATGGGTTTTTATGGAAAAAGACAACTATAAAGACACTGTATTATCTATTGTAAACCTTGGTGAAGATACAGACACCGGGGCTGCGATTGCGGGCGGATTAGCTGGTTTGTACTATGGGCTGGAAAGTATACCTGAAGATTGGCTTTTGAGCATCGCCCGCTATGATGATATCAAATTGCTAATAGAAAAAATAGCGAAGAGATATTCGGATTAGAAATTCGATAATAATGTCTAACAAGTAAGAGCTTATTTCAAAAATGTCAATTTAAAAAATCGAAACATTTATTTTTAAAACTATTTTAAATCGACAGCTGTTCTTACTATACAAAGCGGCTACAAGCTGCCTTTCAAAAGAAAGGTTCAACATAAAAATTGGCGTCGTACAGTGAAAATCCAATAGTCTTTAAAAACATTGGATGACGAAACAAAAAAGAGGAAACGATAGGAAACATAAAAATTACTGTACAAGTAAACGCTAAGAGAAAGGGTCTGATGAGAATCAGGCCCTTTTGACGTAAAAAAGCCACATCTCTCGATGTGGCTCTAAAACACTTATATATTTTTATTACAGTTCGAATTCTGTCTGGAACATTCCGTTTGTCGACGCATATGCACCGCCAAAAGAAATAGGAACGCCATACACATCCGTAGTATAGACTCCACCATTTATAATGAAGTTCTGAAATTCATCAAACCCTTTAACCGTACGGACAGCATCTTGGCCACTTCCTCCTATGATACAGATCGTGATCTGAGCTTCGGATAGAATCTTTTTTGTATTCGCATCTAAGGATACAGAACCATTTACTATACCTGCTGTAAACGCCGCACGTACAGCTACAGATAACTCACTGTAGTTTACTGATGATTCTACTAGAATTATCCCTTTGCGCCCATAGTTAACTGAATTAACATACACCGGATTCTTCGCTAAAAATCCCTGTCTGGTTGGCTCATCTTTAAAAATATTCCCGTCATCTGGTATATCCATTGATACGTTAAAATAAGTCTGGCTAAAATCACAGACTAGCGCAGAGGTTTGCAGAATTTTGCCGCTGGCGACTGATGCACTCATTGAAAAAACAGAGGCGATATTTATATTAGCTCCAAAAGCAAGCTTAGCTTCTTTATAGTAATCTATCTGTTTCATTTTGTATGTAAAGACCTGTGATTGTCTTCCGCTGAAATCTTTATCTCCAATAGCATCAATAACAGCATTATTTAGACCTGAGCGAGTTGGAGAAATCTCCTTCGACCGTACTGGCAGTGAAAATGAAGCCGTAACCTTCGGCTTTAATAAACTGGTATAACCTACAGGTTCATACAAACCGCTATTTATTGATTGTGCACTAAGTACTGAGCCTAAAAATATGTAATTGGGGGCCAATGTTGCTATCTCATAAAATTGTTCGACATTAGCAGTATTTGCAGAAGCACGAAGTTTAGAATTTGCTGAAGGAGTTATATCAATTTCTTTTCCATCTTTAATGGTATAAACTTTATCCCATTGACCTTTGTCTTTTTTGGCAACCCCTTCTTGGGTTACATGAGCTGTATCAAGACGATTTGCTCCTTCCTTATTACATGAATAAAGGAGAATAGGTACAGCATAAATTAATTTAAAAATCTGTTTCATAATTATATATTTAATTTAATAGATAGTAATAAAAAATGGACTCGACCTTAAGTTATAATTTAATTGATAATCTGTTGCTTCCCAATATCGTCTGGGTTCATCCGGCATGGGTTCGGGGCCATTACTTTCATAAGAGGAGAATTCGGTCCCCACAACCAGTCTGTTCGAAAGATTAATATTTCTTAGTTTTAAGAGGTCGGAGCTGCTCTGGCAATCCATCAAAATTTCAGGCCAATTGTTTTGATTGGGCGTATAGATACATTTATTCTCATATTTTTGCACCTCAAAATAGATGTCAGTATAGGGATAAGCAGGTTTAGTCTTTTCTCTATCCTTAAAGAAGTTTAAAACAATATTCGCCCTAGAACGATAATTGTTGCTTGATGCGTCCGGTTCATAGACACTATTCTCTCTGTTTACTTTTACATACAAGGGCTCCACAAATGACGTATTTACAAATTCTGTTTCAACCAATTGATGTGTATTTGCATCTGAAAATGAACACGCAATAGGAACACCAAAACTTGTTTCGGTAAACTTCGAGTTGTAAATCAAATTCAGAAAATAAGAATACCCTTTAAAAGTCTGTACCGTATAATCGCTATCCGCTCCCATAATAAGGACTTTAAACGATGTCTCGTCAAAAAATTTCCTTTCCTCTGTTGTTAAAGTTTCTGTTTTGTTATAGAAGATTCGGTCAAATTCTTTTCTTATACACGTTTCGGCAAACTGATACTCTTTATCTGTTTCGATAACAAGTATTCCCATTCTGCCATAAGTAACTGAGTTAACATAAACAGGTGGTTCACCAGAAGTACCTTGGATCGGCTGATCTGCTAGTGGTGCTATATCCATATTTACAGTAAAACTACCCTGAAAGAATTTCACATAAAGTCCGGTAGACTGCAATATTTTGTGAGATTCCGTACTGCTGTTCTCACTCTTCGAGGAGAACAATCTTTGTGTATTGACGTCGGTACCAAATGCCTCCTTGATCTCATCATAAAAAGTAAAACGCCTATATTGAAACATAAATTTTTCGTTCTGCTTAAAACTTCCACCAATAGCCATTTCTTTGACGTAATCATCCAGCTTAGAGTATGTTGGATTTGTAATGATGCGGCTTGTCGGCTTAGGGGTAGTGTGAGTCAAGCTCATTGAAACTGTTATCGGTTTTCTATTCGCAAGGAAAATAGGATTATAGACCTGTTTGGATATACTATTCCCTTCCAAAATCGCCCCTGGAAAAATAAAGTTTTTTCCCTGATACAACATCGCTTCAGTACTTTTTACCGTATGTCTTTTTGAGAAAAAAGCTTCGTCCTCAGGTGTCATCCCTGCTATAGTCGCTTTCTTTACAAAAAGAGCGTTACTTTGGTTATTTTTAACATTTGATTCAGAACGGCTACTGTATTCCCGTGCCATGACTTTATATAAAGAATCACCTTGATAAGCATATGACGAGTCTATTTTGATTTGATATGGCTTGCGTACACTCGCATTCGGCACCTGACTATTCTCGGTATGAATGGATAGATTATCCTTGTTACATGATGCAATTATGAAAAATATAAGTGCACCACAAAAGGTCCTGAAAACTTTCATGATTAAAAAATAGGTTAAATAAGAAACAAAAAAATGGTTAATATGAATTATAAAAAATTTGGTGATTCTTTAAATAAGCGGCCTTATACGCAATAGGATCTCCGTAATTGTTTACATCCAACGTTGTATCAATATAATTTATTAGTTGTTGCAATAGTTGTCCGGCACTGAAATCTAAATCACTGTGACGCCCTCCAAGGAAAGCAACATGATAATTGCAGTTTGCGAGAACGGCTCTTTCTTTATCAGCAAGCTTGTTCCCTTTAAGCTGAGCGGATAACGCTTCTTTGACCAATGTACCAGCTAAGTCCGATTCGACGATAACAACGGCCTTTCTTCCGAAAGAAAGTGTATTGATATAAATGAGGTCATTTATATCGTATTTATTAAGAAGCTCTTTATTTGTGTTAAAAGTTCCTTCGGCAGGTAAGTCCATATCTACTGTAAAAGCAATCTTTTCCATATTGATAGCCAGTAATGTCCGTGGTTTCTTTGCCGTTTCGGTGATGGAGAACCAACTTGCCAGATCAATCTGCTGTCCAAAATAAAGAGAAACATCATTATAGCCATTCAATTCTTTTATATCAAATGAAAAGCGCCTGTTATCCGAGCGTTTCCCTTGTAGAGCCTCTTCAATTGCTTTGTAAAATGATGTCTTTTCGGTTTTTATGACTTTACTCTTAACATTTAAACCGCCAAAATTGACGACAATATTATCTAATATGACATTCAGAACCGGGGGGATCGGAGAATTGATTGTATGCTTTTCCAATACTGCTCCGACATATAATTCTTCAGGTGATTTAACCGTTATGAGGGTTGACTTCTGTTCTTGACTCACGGCAATCTTTGAAAATCCGGTTCCTAAAAAGAGAAGTAGTGTGATGTATTTAATCATTATTTGGTATTATTATATAGTAAGTCAATTTTCAGCCAAATAAAATCTGTATTCTCAGCATTTTTAGACAACAGGTGATCATAAGATTTTAGATTATATTCTTGCCCTATCAAAAAATTCTGTGATGACTGAGTAACACTTTTCTTTGAATAAAAGCTCATGCTGAGCACAAAATCTGTTTTGTTCTTTTTCGCGCCGATTAGCTTCCACGATGATTCGTCGCTATCCTGGAGATAAAGATCATCCTTCTCCCATTTTGACTTGTAGCGCTCTGTAATACCATATTGTTTAATGAGGATTGTGGAGTCCTTTTCAACGATAATTTCTTTAGGTATTGACAGATCAACACGATCCTCAAAGTACTTTTTTATTTCCGATTCCTCCAGAGAAGACGCTGCACTGGAGGAGGTGATCTTTTGAAAATCAAGCACCTTTTTTGAATCTAGCTTCAACTTCAAATCATTCGTTTCTATCGGTGGATCTACTGGTGGCTTCACAACGCCATTTTCCTTTTTACAGGCAGCAAGCAGAAGAAACACCATGGCATAAATACTAAAATACTTTATATTACTTTTCATATATATTATTCTATTTAAAAAAAATTACTACAAAATCATATTTAATTAAAAAAACCTACAACGAAAGCAAACATACTACATATTCGATAAAAAATAACATAAAGAGAAATCAACTACACAAAAGTGTTCAAACAGAAGAAAATTAAGGATCAATAAACCAATAATTTCACAATAGTTATCTATTACATCAAATAACGACAAAAAAAACATAATTAATAATAAACACCAAAGAAGTAAAAAACTACTTTACATACAAAAGTTGAGGTAAAGCATCCAATTAACGTCAAACCCTTTTGACGTAAAAAAGCCACATCTCTCGACGTGGCCTTAATAAACATATGATTCACTAGTGGTTTGTCTTTTAATACTGGCAAACCACCAGTTATTGGATACTACTTATAAGAATTGATTGATTTGGATACTTTCCAGTCATTGCCCACACGCTCCAAAGTAACTAAATCTGTTTTGGTGAAGTTTTCAAATTTCAAAGTCACTTTAGCGACCATATAGTCTGCCGATTCCTCGATGATAGCTGTGCTTACTGTGCAGTTTAGCTTTTCGCCTTTTTGTTTTTTCAGGGATTTAACCACTTCGCTACGGCTATTAGACTGTACATTGGCAGCTTGGATCTTTTGATTAAAATCAGCTGCAAATAACTGCTCAACTCCTGCTGATTCTCCTTCAGTCGTTACCGCAACATAGTGCTCTAAAGCGAAGTCCGCTGTGGAAAGGTTAATGTTAGCTTTTGCTGCTTTTGCTTCAGGTCCTTCAGCTGCCATAGCGAAAGTAGATACTGCGATTAAAGCTGCTGCTGCGAATGTTTTTACTAGCGTTTTCATAATGTCTTTATTTTATTGTGTTAGTTTTTAGTTCTTATTTGTTGACTCAAAACTACAACACAATAGCCCCCTAGCCTATCGGCTTTAGACTAACGATCGGGAAAACTCGGTGAATGGCGGGAATGGGCAGGTAAGAAATTACTATGCTTATGAACTTTGACTCTATTATTATTCAAAGAAGGTATATTTCAAATTAAATCGCTTTATTTCTTCATGTAATTGTTCATGCTATCTTCAATTCCTTTGATGCTTTTAAGAAGATCCGCCCATGTTAGACTTTCTCCTACTATCATATTTTCACGCATGGTTTTATAATCCGTCTCCCACTCTTTTATTATCTCTTCAGGCGGAAGGATACTTAAACTCCCTTTTCGATGGTTGGAATAGTCAATCCCCCGAAGTGATGTGACTGTTTTTCGATGCTGGACTATTGTGTTAAATAATTCTTCGTCTTTAATGGCCTCTGTTCCAAAATCAGTATTCATAATCTTATCTATATCATAGAAATGCCTAGTTAGCCTATCTGTCCTGATTTTGTCAATCGGCTTAGAGAACTCTTCATGTAATAAGAGAACCTTTTCTATAAAAGTCCGTGTAGGAATTACAACTTTAACATTAAAAGCTGCTTGAGCAAACCCGGAATCTTTATAATTATCATCTATAAAAGATAGGACCGGTTGTGTCTCGAACGGTTCAGTTAGCGATCTGGCCCCCATTTCCAACAGTACTCTTTGCTTGATATATGCGTGACCGACTGGCGCTATCGGTTGGTAATAAATTTCCAGCGTATTAGGATCGCTAGTATCGTCAACATAAGTATTATAACGAATTTCATAGAAATCCTTAGGAACTCCCAATTTTTCCAATTGAAGAATCAATTCCTCTCTAAACTCATTGATAATAAAACCTCCGGAGGCCTTTCTCAGTTTTTTAATCTGGGATTTTGAATCTAATTCGTCGAAACCTAATAGGTGTCAGTCGATTATTAAATCAATGTCTTCTGAAAAGCGGTCTATCAGTTGATATGCCTTGCTTAGTGATGTACCGCCTTTAAAAATAATAGACGCAGCATATTTCGTTGCAAACACAGCCCTCAGAACAATACAAACCCACCAGTCTTTTTCAATAACAAAAGCTGGTAATCCCATTATACTGCTTAGTTGGTCTAGGACAAGATTCTTTTGTTTCGTGTTAAGATTTAGCCACATAATTTTAAGATCAGTGAAGATTTTCGATTGCTTTTTGAATCCATACTGGCGCATATTTCAATTGGGAATCAATGACTTGCTTATCAACTTTTTTAACGGAAGTTTTTATGGTATCTAAGAATTCTTTGGTAATATTTCTTTGCCCCTTTTCCTTAAATGCCTGCACAATCAGATGTAATAATTCATCTTTTATGGCAAAGCTTTTTGGAACTGTCCTTTTAAATTTTATACTGCGATTACCAATCTTGACTTCACGCTGTGAACCATCGGTAAGATAAACTGCTTTTAATGGTACTTGAGTAGTCAGTCCTAATAAATAAGAGGCCATCACACCTGTAGCAGAGATGCGAGCTTTGTCCCGTTTTGCGATTTCCTTAGCAATTTCTTCGATATTGGGATAAATAATTCCTAACAAAGGGTCCCGGTTAGGTTTTAAATAAATACCCTGCGCTAATCGAACTAATAGATTATCTTTCTCCAATCGCGACAGTACTTTACGGACATTATCCGATGAACCAAATTGAGAAAAATCTTCAGCGAAAAAAAAAGCTCCTCTATATGACTTTAAAACCTTCGTTCTAATTTGATTAACAACACTTTCCAACACTATAAAGAATTTAATTTGTCACAAATTTAGTCAAAATTTGTGACAAAAAGATTTATTATCAAAAGGCATCATATAGATTGACTTAGGTAAGAGAAAAATCTAGCTTGCTATCTGTATCCTTGACCTCATCTGTATTCCCGACGGGAACAATATGGACTTCATTAATATCTAATTCTGACATACGCTATTAATTACAATTCATTATACTTTCTAGCAATACCTTTGGCTTTTTCGACCGGATATCATCCGAAAAAACATCCATATCCATCATGATCGATTTCATCCAACAATAATTGCAGATTAGTACACTCGGGTTTCGGTTCATAAGCCTCCCATTTGCCCGATCCTCGCATCCAATAGAGTTTCCAAATTTTAGATGCTTTCACAAAGCGAAGCTTTGCAAACGGTAATTCTACAATATTCGTTGGGTCATTCCATTGTGGTCTAATTTCAAACAGTAAAGCGGTTTTCCCATCCCACGAATAACCAAAATCCAATTTTTTGCGCACTTCTGCATCTTTTGGTCTTTTGGAATCTATAAAGCTTTTCAACTGAATTTCAATCATTGAAATAAGTTCTTTTTTATCCATCATCATTACAAATTTAAATTTATCGGCTTATTTTTCCATCTCATACCAATGATCTAACATACTTTGCTGAACTAAAATTTTTATTTGCGCTTATTTATAGTTCTTTTTTGTAAACAAACGGCTGATACTCCGATACAATTTTATCGATTAACTCATCAGTACACGATGGATTGATGAGATCAAAATTAGCATAGCGTTTCCCTAAAATTCTTTGATAATCTTCGGCACACTTGTTTTCTTTAACTATTCCCATACTGAAACCAGCCCTTTCATTACATACTTTACTTCATCTGGTCTCCTGCAGTATGCGACCATTTTCAAAGTTATCATTATCGCCGAATCGAAATACAATGATACCTAAAAAGCCAGATCGCCCGACATGACCTTAATATATAGATGTTTCACGAGATCAGCCTTGGTAAAAACTTCAAATTTCAACATTACTTTTGATTCGAGGTTATTATCCTCAAATTCTTTATTAGGGAAAAAAGTACAATACATATCCACCATTATCCATTCCATTCAAACCAAGCTGATTATACCTTTGTATCATAACTTTTAAACAATTTAAACATTAAAAAAATGAAAACAATTATTGCAACAATCAGCTTAGTGATGACTTTATTGAGCACTTCTATTTTTGCTCAAGGGAAAAGAGTACCAGCTTCTGCCGGAAGAGCAGAATACATCGAAGTAGAAAAGGGAGTAAAGCTCCATGTAACCGACCTTGGCGAAGGTAAACCTATCGTATTGATTCACGGTTGGCCATTGAGCGATGAAATGTACGAATACCAATACCAATATCTATCCCGCAGAGGATTCAGAGTGATTGGAATTACACTTCGTGGTTTTGGAAAATCAGATAAACCTTACGGAAAATATGATTTTGATGTTTTTTCCGATGATATAAAAGTGGTTCTGGAAAAACTGGACATACAAAATGCTACGCTTGGAGGGTTTTCGCTCGGTGGCGCAGTGGTGCTGCATTATGTAACAAAATATAACTCCGCCCATATAAGCAAGCTAGCGCTGTTTGGGGCGGCAGCACCATCGTGGAAACAGCGGGAAGGTTTTCCTGACGGATTGCCGAATGAAGTGGTACAAGGATTGATAAACGCAACCAAAACACAAAGAGAGGATCTAATCGCAAGTTTCGGTGCAGGCTTCGTGGCGAAAGAGGGCAATATCTCTAAAAACGTAGAAAAATGGTTGGAGAATATCAACTTGCAGGCCTCTCCTTATGCCATGACAGAATCGATCACCGCACTCCGCGATTTGGACCTACGCCCCCAGCTTTCAAAAATCAATATTCCTGTAACCATCTTTCAGGGAGTGTATGATAAAAACTGTCCGCTTGTTTGGGCCGAACAATTACAGAAAGGCATAAAAAATGCAACGCTTATCCGCTTTGAAAACAGCGGTCATGCCTTATTTGTCGAAGAAATGGAAAAATTCAATACTGAGCTGGAGAAATTTGCAAAATCATGATGAATTGCAAAACAGGAGAGCAAGAATATTATGTTCTCCTGTTTCTATTTGAACTGAGATTTGTATTTTTAACCCCATTAGTTTACCAATATGGCAAGTGAAAAAGTATTTCGAAACGACCTAAAAACCATAGGACTTATATCGTTGCATGAAGAAAATGTCGATTCCATTAATGGCGCGGGTTATAAACAATACATAAAAGTACTGCTTCTTTCAATGGGAACTGAGTTACAGGTTGATCTTACTGAATATTCCGTAAAACAGCCCTCCCTGTTCTTTATAAGCCCCAATCAGCATCTGCATATAAAGAAGCTCGGACAAGAAGAGGGACACTTCATTTTTTACAACCGCAACTTTTATTGTATCCAGATACATGATGAGGAAGTAGCCTGTAACGGATTGCTGTTCAGCAACATCTACAATATGCCGATGGTGGAATTGGACAGTGGCGAAATTCCTTTCTTTAGCTATATTTTCGGACAGATGACGGATGAGTTCGGATTGAACGATACCTCGCTGGAAGAGATGCTTCGTACCTATCTCAAACAATTGTTCATCAAATCTGCACGATTGTGGAAAAAGCAAAATCTCGATAAAGAACTTACTGAACAGAACAGCGACCTGGAGTTTTTCAGGAAGTTTACCTTGTTGGTTGACGAACATTATAAAGAAAAGCACCATGTTGCCGATTATGCCGAGCTGCTGTTTATGGCTCCAAAAACGATTAGCCATAAATTTAAAAGGCTCAATCTGCCACAGCCTAATGATGTGATAAAGAACAGAATTCTGTTAGAAGCAAAACGGCTGCTGGTACATACCAATCTGACGGCAAAAGAGGTTGGCTATGAACTGGGATATGAAGCTCCAGCATACTTCAGCAGGCTATTTGTGCAGAAATCAGGTGAAACGCCATCAGCATTCCGGGCAAAATTTCTTGCCATAAATTAAATTCAGTCTTTTTTGTAAATTCAGTCTTTTTTGCTCCAAAACAAAATTCAATATGATAAGCAGATTTTTTACTTACTTATTTTTTTCTCTTATTATCCCGATGGCTCTTCGCGCACAAAGTCCAGAAAGCCGGTCCTTGTCAGAATTGGCAGAACGAATAAAACCGGCACCGGACGAAGTTTTCAACAAATTTCGCGAAGCAGGTTTGCAGCCAGTGGATCATGTACTGACAGCCAAAGAAAAAGACAAGGTCGCAAAGGCTTTTAACATGCTGTCGCCGCTACATAGTAAAATTCTGAAACAACATCTGCACAGTATAAGTTTCATGGATAATATGCCCAACACGGCACTTACATCCCCGGTTGAAACAGCCGATTCAACCCAAAAATTCAACATCACTTTTCGTGCAGAGATTATTAATGAAACTGTTTCCCAATGGGCCACATGGAAGGAGAATTCATACTACACATTTCCTGAAGACAGCGGACTGAAGGTAACGATAGATGCCGGCGAGCTGGACGCTATGGTGTACGTATTGCTTCACGAGGCAACGCATGTAGTGGATGCGGTGCTGGCTCTTACACCTCACTCCTTCGAAAGTGATACAGTTGCGGCACCTACAGCATTTACCCGGGGTATCTGGCATGCCGCGAATGTGCCCGAGAAAGCGTTCATTAGCCCTTTGCTGGCAACCGCACGCTTCCGGAGCGGAAAGCAGGTGTCAGTTTCTGATGCACCTAAAATTTACAAAGAGCTTCAAAAAACACCCTTCGCGTCACTTTACAGTACAGCTGCATGGTTTGAAGACCTCGCTGAGCTAGTGGCTATCTATCATTTGACAGCAAAGCTAAACCAGCCGTTTCGGGTATCCGTAAAACAGAACAGCAAAGAAATCATGAGTTTTGAACCGATGAAAAGTAAGCTGGTAAAAAAGAGGCTGGAGCAGCTGAAGGTATTTTATGATTAGCGGTCCTTCATGATTAATCCCGAGTTGTAAGCTCTGGTTGATAATCAAAGGATGTTTCAAATGTTTACTAGTACAACCTGTACTTCACTAAGAGCGTAAGCTTTTTGAATTAAAACTGCAGTTAGTAAAAAATTATAAAACTATTTTGAACTGGCTATTGTTCTTATAATACAAAACGGCTACAAGCTACCTTTCGAAAGAAAGGTTCAACATAAAAATTGGCGTCGTACAGTGAAAATCCAATAGTCTTTAAAAACATTGGATGACGAAACAAAAAAGAGGAAACGATAGGAAACATAAAAATTACTGTACAAGTAAACGCTAAGAGAAAGGGTCTGATGAGAATCAGGCCCTTTTGACATAAAAAAGCCAGATCTCGCGACCTGGCCTTTAAACTAAACTTAAACATATGATTCACTAGTGCTCTACCTATAGCTTCGCAGAGCAATAGTTCTTGAGATTTATTTATATGAATTAATTGATTTGGATACTTTCCAGTAATTAGCCACACGCTCCAAGGTAACTAAGTCCGTTTTGGTGAAATTTTCAAATTTTAGAGTCACTTTAGCTACCATATAATCTGCAGATTCTTCGAGGACATCAATGCTTACTGTGCAGTCTAGTTTTTCGCCTTTTTGTTTTTTTAAGTATTTAACTACTTCGCTACGGCTGTTAGATTGCGTATTGGATGCTTGGATCTTTTGATTAAAATCAGCTGCAAATAACTGCTCTACACCTGCTGATTCGCCCTCAGTCGTTACCGCAACATAATGATCCAAAGCCAAGTCTGCTGTGGAAAGGTTAACGTTTGCTTTTGTTGCTTTTGCTCCAGGTCCTTCAGCTGCCATAGCGAAAGTTGATACTGCGATTAAGGCTGCTGCTGCGAATGTTTTTACTAATGCTTTCATAATGTCTTTTTTATAGTGTTAGTTTTTTTCTGTTCTTATTTGTTGACTCAAAACTACGGCACAATAGGCCCCTAGCCTAAGGGCTTTAGACCAACGCTCAGGAAAACTCGGTAAATGACGGGAATGGAGAGGTGAATTTTAATTTTGTGATGTAGGTCACGGTAAACTACCATACAAAATCAAGAAATTTGTTCCAACAAGAAGAAAATCAAAACGATATGAAATCAAAACAATTCTTTAGGCAAATAGGAATATTTTCGGTTTTTTTAATCTTAATAGTGACGCATTGCTATGCAACAAACCGAAAACCAAAAATTCTATTTGTAGTGACTAGTCACGATACAAAAGGCAATACAGGCGAAAAAACAGGTTATTATCTCGGGGAAGTCTCGCATCCATGGGAGGTTTTAACAGCTGCTGGATATGAGATTGATTTCGTTAGCCCACAGGGCGGAAATCCACCTGTGGATGGATTTGACCTAAATGATCCCGTTAACAAAAAATTCTGGGAGGATAAATACTACCACAGTAAAATCACCCATTCACTCAAACCTTCTCAGGTAAAACCTGAAGAATATAAAGCTATCTTTTATGCCGGAGGACATGGTGCGATGTGGGATCTTCCTTTCGATTCATCAATCGCAAAGATTGCCAGGAATATATACGAGGCAAATGGGCTTGTTGCAGCTGTATGTCATGGACCCGCAGGCTTAACCAACATCAAACTGAGCACCGGCGAATATTTGATAAAAGGGAAAAAAGTTAATGGCTTTAGCAACGAAGAAGAAGAGCTTGTCAAGCTTAGCAATGTCGTCCCCTTTTTACTAGAGGATAAGCTAAAGGCAATAGGTGGGATTTATGAAAAATCCGAACCTTGGCAGTCCCATGTCACCGTTGACGGCAGATTGATCACTGGCCAAAATCCGCAATCTGCCAAAGCTGTAGGAATGGCTATCGTCAAGGCATTAGGTGAGTAAGGCATCCCCCCAAGATAACAACATTGGCTCTTTGAAAACCATGGGTCTGTTTAATAATTGCTAAACAAGAAAACACGAAGAGAAAGGGTCTGATGAGAATCAGGCCCTTTTGACGTAAAAAAGCCCGATCTCCCGACCTGGCCTTAATAAACATATGATTCACTAGTGGTTTGTCTTTTATTACTGGCAAACCACCAGTTGTAAAATTTTATCTATACGTATTGATTGATTTGGAGACTTTCCAGCTGTTACCCACACGCTCCAAGGTAACCAAGTCAGTCTTGATAAAGTTTTCGAATTTCAAAGTCACTTTAGCGACCATATAGTCTGCCGATTCCTCAAGGATATCAGTATTTACTGTACAGTTCTGCTTCTCTCCTTTTTGTTTTTTCAAGGATTTAACCACTTCGCCACGACTATTAGATTGCGTATTGGAAGCTTGGATCTTTTGGTTAAAATCTTCCGCGAACAATTGCTCAACGCCTGCCGATTCTCCCTCAGTGGTTACAGCCACATAATGATCCAAAGCTAAGTCTGCTGTTGAAAGGTTAACGTTTGCTTTTGTTACTTTTGCTACAGGTCCTTCAGCTGCCATAGCGAAAGATGATACGGCGATTAAGGCTGCTGCTGCGAATGTTTTTACTAGCGTTTTCATAATGTCTTTATTTTATAGTGTTAGTTTTTTCATCTAAATAATTTGTTCTTCATTTGTGATGAAGCTATCATGAGCATTTCCATCGATGCTCATGATGGTTTTTGTTCTTATTTGTTGACTCAAAACTACAACGCAATAGGCCCCTAGCCTATGGGCTTTAGACTAACAGACCGGAAAACTCGGTGAATGGTGGAAATAGGGAGGTAAGCCTGCTTCGTATCAGATTCGTACCACGTTCGGATCATCTACAGATGATGTACAGACACCCAACAGACCTTTACCAGTCTCTATACAGGGAAAAACTGTTCAGAGACTGGTCAACAATAGAACCCTACCTGTCCTGATCCGAAGGCTATACGAAGCAGGTACGAACACAACCCCAACAAAAGCCATTTCCAAAATTGATATTTTAATGCAAATGATAAGAGTTACTTTTTGCATTATTATCATTCTAACTAGGCTCTGAATCACAGATCGTCATATTGTTTTTAAAAGACTAGTTTATTAGCTTTATAAATATTTCTTTTGCCAGGATGACTAGGTATCATTTTTCAAAATTTGATGCTGTGAAGTGGAATTGTTAACCGACTAATTACTATAAAAATGGGGATGATCCAACAATACATACGCATAGACAACAAAACTCTTCATTCTTTTATTGAAGACAGTAGCCGCCTAGAAGACATTATATTTAAACAAGACAATACCGATAACGAAAGTTTCCTTGATTTGGATAAAGCTTGGGACGGAGTTTTTTTTCTAATAACCGGACAAAGTTTGGCAAACGCTGTTGAAGAAGAAGCGCCGCTTTTAGGTAGGAGAATGGAGAGGCTGTGGTGATGTTTTTGAGTTAAGCTAATTATACTTTTTCAGAACTTAGAAATATTTTGAACAAACAATAACCAATTTGAATTAATCGACATGAAACAATTAATATTTACAATACTTTTTACATCAGTATATTTACTAAGCTACGCCCAGACGCCAGTTCAAGAATCAAAGCCCTCCAAAGGAGTACCTATTATGTTTGTTGATAGTGTTCGGGTAAGCCAAGCAGAGCTGCAAAAATATAAATCTGATGATATAGCTACAATAACTGTGTATAAAGACAGTATGAAATTTAAATATCTCGACAGTAACGCGATTGGAGCCATGTACATTGAAACGAAACAATTCAGCAAAAAACGCTTCCTGAATTACTTCAATTCTAAATCATCAGAGTTCAAGCATCTATTGACTTCAGAGCAAAGTGACGACAGCTTTCTGTATATCCTTAATGGGAAAGTCCTGGGTAAAGGCTATGAGGGCAAGCTAAGCGCCATTAGCGACAAAAATTTTAAATCTATAACAATCATTAACAAAAAGGAACTTGTGGATAAATATGGCGATACGGAAAAGAATTTTGGAATATTGATAGTCTCAGATGTTCCAGAGAATGCACCAAAGAAGAAAGAGTGACTTTAGCTTTCATTGAACTCAGCTAAAAGTATCAAAAAAACACACTATTAAAACTATTTCAAATTGACTGTTGTTCTTACTATACAAAACGGCTACAAGCTGCCTTTCGAAAGAAAGGTTCAACATAAAAATTGGCGTCGTACAGTGAAAATCCAATTGTCTTTAAAAACATTGGATGACGAAACATAAAAGAGGAAACGATAGGAAACATAAAATTACTGTACAAATAAACGCTAAGAGAAAGGGTCTGATGAGAATCAGGCCCTTTTGACGTAAAAGCCTCGTCTCACGACACAGCCTTGATAAACATATGATTCACTAGTGGCTTACTTGCACTAAATAGTATAAATTGGATATGCTACAAAAATCTATTTCATAGAATTTTTAAAAATAAATTCTATGATAATTCTACCAATTAACAGTATAGTCCACAGTATTATAGTTCCGACAAAAACAACTATTGGATGAGTAATCAAAGAAATCAAAGCTCCGGAAATACCTATCAGATGTTCTCCATTAAAATTCGCGGGCCTTTGTCCTGTAAAAGCAAGCGGTGATACAATCAACGTGAAAGGCAGGGTACCGAAAAATAATTGCCAAAAAAGTATAGAAAATTTAATATTTAATTTACTTGAATTTTGGAAATAAGCTTTCATTTGTATTTAATTTTGAATCAAAATATTCGGTTATCAACTTAAAGCTACTTAATAATCATTTTCCAATTCTGTAATGAATAAATTTGGATCTTCAATGGCATATCTTAACCATATTGAATCTCCTTCGTGAACATTATTAGGATTTTTACTCCAGCCACCGCTATTTTCGTATTCCTTATTATCAACAGTATATTTTACACGAATACTACGACCTTTATAATAAAACATTTTGGTAATAAGCCCTTTTACATACCGATCGTTTCTATTGACAGCTTCAATCTTTATAGCTCTTTCGTTTTCCCCCGTTTTCCAAATCCAATAAAGACCTCCGAAAACAATACTTGCAATTAAGATATTGCAAAAAACCAACTTAAACCTATCCATTAAAATAAATATTGTAAAATCGCAGCTGTGTTTACATTTCCGATATGTAATTCTGCGGAATTTGTCCAAGTTATTACAAATTCTTCACTTCAGTAGAACTATTTTAGATCGACAGCTGATTTTATAATAAAAACGTGAAAAAGATACCTTTCGAAAGGATGGTTAAACATAAAAATTTGGCGTCGTACAGTGAAAATCTAGGTTTTTAAAAACATTGGATGACGAAACAAAAAAAGTCACCTCTCACGACGGGCTTCTAAACTAAACTTAAACATATGATCCTCTCGTGGTTTGCCCATTTACGACGATGCTTACTTTAGCATCGGTGGCATTGTACAGTAATAATCTTTTTTATAACTATCTACATTCACTGACGCGAAACCCACGCTATATTCAAATAATGTAAAATCAAAACGAAAAGGAATAGATTCTTCAAAAAAAACTTTAAAATCTTCATATAACGGTTCCTCTATGAAATACAATTTTGAATCTTCAAATAGATATCGTTCATCTGTAATTTGTTCTCTAAATATTTCCTAAAATTTTTCATAAGGAATATGGGAAATATTTATAAATCCAAATACGTGTCTAGAATTTACTAAAGCTACCTCTAAAAAAACCTTATAATATAATTTGTCTTTTTCCATTTTGGTAATATTGAATTTACGGTATTGGTGAATAGCGAAAATGGGGAGGTAAAAGCCAAACAAGAGTAATTTTACCATTATTGCTATTGCTAAAATGGCATTGTTACCACTCGTGCATTATATTTACCTTTTTTAATCTCAAATAAAACTGCATACCCACCAGCCCCATCGCCATTAACAGAGGTGATGTATAAAATATCATTTGAGTCATCATAGTGGCATGATGCAAACTCGTTGTTTACATTAAATAGGTTCTCAATTTCCTTTGCTGGGATCTGGATAAATCTTCCCTTTATAGTAGCTTGAATAGAGGTGTAGTGGCTTGTAGGGATTTCGCCATCTGTTCCCCAGACCTGCTGCCCTCTAAATTTGTCTAAAATGGTATGCTCATCATATTCAGTCGACGAAAAATCACCTTTATTTTTTTCATAATCGAAGCTATGGGAATTTATTTGCACGGTTATATCTTTTGTCATAAATTTTGCTGTGCCTTCATCAAAAAATATATTAGGGATCTGCTTATAGGATTCTATATATTTAATTCTTGAATTGTGTACATACCCGGTGATGCTCTTATTATGGTTGTCGGTATAATCTACGATTACCCAATCACCGAACTTTTCATCAGGAAATGCATAAACAATTTCATCAGCAGCAATTTTTGAAACAACCGCACTATTAACTGTAGCTTGTTTCCTCACATTTACATAGCCGTCTTTGTCAAAGATTTTTGCAAATTGAGCCGAGGCAAATTGACATACTGTGAGAAAAAGTAGTACTAAAAGATATCTCTGATTCATTTGGTACAAAGTTATTTATTACCGATAATATTTTGCCCCCAAATTATTAAGATCTTGGACCACACGATCTTCCCATTACTTTATGAAAAAATATGCCATTTTCCATTGGGTGACCATATATTCTAATAACATAACCATCGCCTAATTCTTCTATCTTACATTAGTATCCAGTTTGCGCAGCTTGTATTGCAATAAACTGCATTATTCTTCCGTTAGGTCCGTAATCCTTTTAATTCAAACCAACGTGTCCCTGAATGGATCTAAATAATTTAATCCTCGTTCTTCAAATATTTCCTCAAGCTTTTCGGCACCATTTTCCTTTTTAAAAGCTACTTCCTCCTCCGTAATCGGCAGCAACCAATAGAAATGGACTAATTTATTATTATCAAGAGTAAGAATTTCGAGTTTGGGCCCGTCGAGATAAGGTAGCGAAATAAGGCCATAAGAGCAAGAAGAATCCAGACGCCATCCTCTTCCCCAGTTGATGGTATGCCAATGGCTCAGACTCGCGCCAAATTTATGATAATGTGCTACGACTATTAATGATTCAACTAATGTTTCATCTTGCTCACCAGAAAACATGTGCAGTTCGAGAGCAAATTCATCGTCCAAGCTGGACATGCCTATAGTGGCATAAGTCCACATGCTCCGTTCGGTTGTTGGGGGAAATTCCAAGATCCGAAAGTGATCGCCTAGATCCTTGTAAGGTCCTTTCTGCCAAGTCAATATATTATATCCTTGTCCCCAATTACAGGTGTAGTGTTCTAAAAGCTTTCGATGATATAAGGCTGTACCCATTTTAATTCAATTTATCAAAAAAAATCTACTCCAATAAAACTATTTCAAATTGACTATTGTTCTTATAATAGAAAACGGCTACAAGCTACCTTTCAAACGGAAGGTTCAACATAAAAATTGGCGTTGTACAGTGAAAATCCAATTGTCTTTAAAAACATTGGATGACGAAACAAAAAAGAGGAAACGATAGGAAACATAAAAATTACTGTACAAATAAACGCTAAGAGAAAGGGTCTGATGAGAATCAGGCCCTTTTGACGAAAAAAGCCACATCTCCCGATAAGTCCCGTTCACTGGGATCATCGATCCTTATAATCAAACGAATATTTGTGCAGCTAAGATTTTCTACACGCTACGTAGAGAATTGGTCAAATTCTGGGAACACTTGGTAAAACCGCCTCATGTTCTACAAATTGTCCATAAAAAAGCCACATCATATGATGTGGCTTTGAAATTTACAAATGACAAGCTCCTTTTGATTTAACAAAAAATAATTGCATAACAATTTTCATTAATTTTTCTTTATGCTCACCCTTAAATTCCAAGTCTTTCCTTTAAGGTTTTGTTTCCATCGTTTTCCAAACTTTTACTCTTTGATTTAGCTCCTGCAGAAAAATTGTATTTAAAACTGAGCGTAATTTTTCTCGTATCCCTTTTAAGATAACTTTGAGATATCGCTGGCAGGTCCTCTGTTTTTACTTTCACATTAGCATCATAGAAAAGGTCTGATACCGATAATTTTATAAACGCCTTTTTCCCAAAAAGAGATTTTCGGACGCCCAAGGTAGTGTTTGAAAAAGCGCCAATACTGTAAAGTCCATCCAAAAATGCTGTACTCCCAAAAAACACTGCTTCTACATTCCATCCTTTTGCTATCGAAAAACTGTTATAGAAACTTAGATTTCCATAATACTTTGACTTACTTTTGATCTCCCTATCCTGCAGTCCTGGATAACTAAATTTTAGATGATTACCCTCTAAATATAGATTGGAATTCCAAAATTTCACGAAATTGAAAGAACGAGAAGCACTCAGTATCCATTGATATTTATTATAGAAATTATCTGTAGTAAGCGTATATTTATATGTTTCAGGGTTATATAGATAATAATCGTTCAAACTATTATTTGTTATGATATAGTTTAAAGCAAGGTTAGTTTCCTTCAGACTGGCATTTATAGAAAGCTCATGATTAACTTCCGGAATTAATTTTGAATTTCCACGACTAACCGTGTAATTGTCTATGATAAATTCGTATGGTATCAATTTGCTGTACGAAGGTCTATTTATATTTTTTGCATAACCCGCAGAGAAAGTATAACTATCATTTAGCAAATAATCGAATCTCATTTTAGGTAAAAAATGGAAATAGTTTCTTTTGAGTTCCTGCTGAAGAGAAAGCTGATAGTCTGTATTTTCACCCCTTAATCCTAAGCTGAGGTTAACCTTTTCCGAAAATTTATATTCACCAAAAAGATAAAGGGCAAAAATAGATTCATTAAAACGGCTTTCCAAGGTATCAGTTTTATTAACCTGATTAAACAACTGTGTATTATCACTCTGCGTATGAACATATTTCGTTCCAACACTATACTTAAGTCTTTTATAATTCTTATCAAAATCTATGGCAAATGTCTTTGCATTAAATTTGGAATATGTATTATTAAAGGTATATCGCTTTTCACCTTCGATAATTTCCTCCAGTTTCTGATTTTTTTCATTTTCATATACTAAGACATCTCCAGAAAACTGAATCCGTGAATCCAACGTATCTAGTGTTCGAATATAATTGGTACCAAATGTATAATTGTTGATATCATATCTGATATCATTTCTGCTATCTATTTTCGATAAATTTCCATTTTCGTTTTTAGTAATAAAAACATTCCCAAGCCCATCGTATTTATTGTAATTTCTTCTAAAAGTAAGCGCCAATTTATCATTGTCAGATGGCTGATAGCCCATACCAACTGAATATGATCCGGAATTATAATTATTATCTGAAAAGTCTATATCTTGATTTAACGCTCCGATTTCTTTAGAATCTTTTATAAGTGATCTATTTTGATAACCTTTTTCAATCATTTTTTTTGTGTTATGATTTACATCGGCTTCAAAATAAATTTTCCCAAGATTTACACTAGCAGTTAAACCACCACTTCCCCCAGCTTTTATTCCTTTAAATAAACTTCCTTCTATTGAACCAATAATCCCTCTCGTCTTTTTCTTTTTGGTATAGATTTCAATAACAGCAGAAGTATTTCCATCATATTTAGAAGAAGGTGCCGTGATGATTTCTATTCTTTCAATTTTGTCACCTGACAACGTAGACAATACCATTTGCAAAGAAGTTTCTGGTATACGTTGCTTATCAAGGAAAACAGCTATGTTGGTTTTACCTTGAACTTTAATTTGATTATTGACAACCTGTACATAGGGGCTCATGCCCAATATAGCCATAACATCATTTCCCTGAGATATATCAGCCCCGTCCAGATTCAGTACGACACGATCCGTTTTATAATTTAATAATTTTTTTGTCCCAGTCACCTGAACCTCATCGAGGATGAGCTCATTTTTAATTAGAAAAATCGTGTCAACTTTAGAGGAAGTGCTGGAAATAATAATTTCACGCTCAGAACTTTTGTACCCTATCGCTGTGAATATCATTTTATATACTCCAGCATGAATATCCTTGAGCACAAATGAACCATCACCGGCAGACATTAACATTTTACTTGACTGATTGTCAGTAGGATCAATAATCTTTATAGATACCCCTTCTAAACTTTGTAATGATTTTTTATCTACAATAGTACCAGAATATATGTTTTGGCCTTTAGCATTTAGCGATATAAAGAAAATAGTTATCAGCAACAGTGTCCTCATTGTTTTATGTGTTAATTTCAACAAAAAAAAGACTTGAAATTTAAATCAAGTCTTTTTTTACACCAAACCCTATTTTCGGAGGACGAATACTAAATTTCGAGAACTTTCATCAGGTGTTCTTTATAGGATTCCCCGATAGGGAACAAGCGATCTGATCCTTCCAATTTCAGATGCCCGCCATTGAATGCTGTTATCTTTGAGATTGAAACAATAAAGGAACGGTGAATTCTAATAAAACCTGAATTCATTAAAGTAAACTCGAGATCTTTCATATTCATTAATGTCGTCAATTTGTTGTTCAAAAAAGATATTGATACATAATTTTTTAGTCCTTCTATATAAAGCACCTCATTGAGCTTTACTTTTAGATATTTGCCCTTTTGATCCCCTTTGACAAACAAAAAGTCTTTAACGAGTTTTGGAGTACTTGTGCTGCCGACATTGTTCCTTCTATTAAATTTGCTCACAGCAGTCATAAATCTTTCAAAGGTAACCGGCTTCAACAGATAATCCACGATGTCATTTTCGTACCCTTGAACCGCATACTCTTCAAATGCAGTGACCATAATAAATTTATGCTGCCCGTTTTTTATCCTGACAAACTCGAGCCCCGACAGCTCCTCCATATTGATATCTATGAAGACCAAATCTATGTCTTCATTTTTATCCAGATATTCCAGTGCCTGTAAAGGATTGTTAAAAGTTTTCTTCAGTTCAAGATGGGCTGTCTTATTGACATAACCAGCTAGTAATTCAACAATATGATGTTCATCATCAATTATAATACAAGTATTCATTATCAAATCCTTAATAATACTTCAAAAATATACCTGTCTCCGTCCACATAATTTTTATGCTCAAACCTGTCTTTGTAATATATTGTAAGTCTTCGAATCGTATTTTTTAATCCTATTCCCGAACTTTCATTATATTTTCTGGGTGTAACCGGGACATGGTTAATGCAAGTGAAATATAAATAATTTTCTTCGATTTTAAAAGATATAGCTATAGGTTTGTTTGGATCATGCAGTATACCATACTTAAAAGCATTTTCTATTACAGTAATGAAAATCAAAGGAATAACTTCAACATTTTTTAATAATGGGTCATAACTTAGTTTTACATGAATCTGATTGTTGAATCTGATTTTATAAATTTTAATCAAATTTTCTATATGTTCGAGTTCCTTTGATAACCGTACATAATGATTTTCCCCTTCAGTAGTTGACAACGAATAGCGCATGATATTCGAAAGCAAATAAATTGCCTCAGCAAGTTCAGGCGAATTGTTGACCGATTTACCATATAGGAAGCTTAAAGTATTATAAAGAAAATGTGGATTAATTTGGGCTTTAAGAAAATCTAGTTCCATCCTTGCCGTTAGAATCTCCTTACTCTGCTTTTCAATGAGAATTTCACTTTTTTCTTTTTCTACTTTTTGAAGTATGCCGGCACTTCTTTTAATAGTCCAATATCCAAAGGAGACAAGATATAACTGAAAATACAGATATCCTGATTCGATAAGAAATAGTTTTAATTGAAATCCCTGTTTTATACCGTATAAAAAGTTAATAAAAGGAATTTTGATTAGATAACGCATGATTAGATATAAAGCTAAACATGCAATAGATAAATAAACAGTTTTGAATAAATTTACTTTACAATAATTAAGGACATGAGCTGAATTTATATAAAAAACTAATGCCAACAATACATGAGATAGAAAAAAATCAACAAAATAAAAATCACTCTCAAGAATATATAATAACACTAATTTCAATAAAAAATATAAAGTCCAAAGAATAAGTTGGACTTTGATCGGTTCAAATTGTTTTTTCATTAAAAATTCATCAATACTCATCAAATATAATCGTTTTTTTATTTGAGAATTGAGTAAGATTGTTGTTTTGTGGAATAATACATAGGATACTATCATTCAGCTGCAGAATTTTCACGGGGTATCCTTCGATGTGGGCACGATCAGGGATTCGGCTCTTTGATAAATCCTTCCCATTTTCCTGACTGATAATTATAAATCCAAATTCCCTATTAACATATTCAATTTTGAACCTATCCATTTTAAGTGTGCTATCCTTTCTATTATATATCATTCCGTACACTATACCACTCATAACGAATACGACAATAAGCACGACTATTAAGGGCACTAGGGGGATTCTCCCAAGACTTCTATCTAATTCTTTTTTTTCCATTATGCACCTAGTTCTAATTGATTTTTTACTAACTGAAAATATTCAGTCTTTTGTTTAGTGAGCTCTTGGTGTGTGCCAGTTTCGACGATATAGCCATCCTTCATAACAATAATCTGATCAGCATTTTTTACCGTACTTAACCTATGTGCAATAACAAGGACTGTCTTCCCTTCGAAATAATTATCTAAATTTTCGGTGATCTTTTTCTCATTATTAGCATCAAGAGCACTCGTTGCCTCATCAAAAAAAAGATAATCTGGATTTTTGTAAACAGCTCTTGCTATTAGAATACGCTGTTTCTGTCCTGTGCTAATCCCAATTCCATTTGTCCCTAAAATAGTCTCGTAACCCATTGGCAATGAATGGATAAATTCATGGATATTAGCAATTTTCACCGCATCTTCCAATCTTTGGTAATCTATCTCAGCTTCATGGACCACGATATTATTTCTAATGGTATCTGTAAAAATAAACCCTTCCTGCATTACAGTCCCACATATTTTCCTCCATGAATGGTTTGATATAGAATTAATATTTACATCTTCAATCATGATTGTACCCATAGTGGGCTTATAGAATTTCAACAGGAGTTTTAAGAGCGTTGTTTTTCCACTCCCACTAGTACCAACGATTGCAGTAATCTTATTTGAAGGTATGATAAGGTTTATCCTATCCAATACATTTTTTTTGCCATCATAGGAGAATGAGACATCTTTAAGTATGATATCATTCGCTTTTGCTATATCGACATTATCGGATTCCAATTGGCTTTCATCTTCGTAATGATGTATATCATTAATTCTATCCATACTCATTTTAGCTTCTTGATAAGTTTGGATAAACTCAACAATCTGTACAACAGCGCCATTTAATTGACCTATAATAAAAGAAATTGAAAGCATCATGCCCAATGTCAGTTCCTGGTTCAAAACCAATCGGGCAGCCATGAACGTAATAAAGATATTTTTAAGCTCATTGATCAGGGCAGCTCCGGTAATCTGATGCTGTTTTAGCTCTATGCTATTTAAATTAATTTTGAATAATTCTACTTGCAATTTCTGCCACTGGGAAATCTTGCAGTTTTCGGCATTGTGAAGTTTAATTTCCTGCATTCCATAAATCAGCTCAATATTTTTATCCTGATTTGTTGATAGCTGGTTAAATCTCTTATAATCTATTAATGCACGTTTTCTAATAAAAAGACTGATCCATGTAAAATGCAAGATGCTTCCAACAAGAAAAATTAGAAATATAAGAGGATTGTAGTAAAATAGAACTCCTCCAAAAATAAAAAAGGCTAATAGTGTAAATACAATATTTAGTAATCCACTCGTAATAAAACTATCAACCCTTTGATGATCTAATATTCGTTGAAGAATATCACCCGCTAATTTCGAATCGAAAAACTTTAGTGGCAATTTCGTCAATTTATAAAAAAAGGTCGAAATAAGATTTAGGTTGACTCTTGTGCTGAGATGAATAAGTACTCTGGTCCGTATGACCTCTATAAGGGTCTTTCCGAAAAATAGAAAAATCTGCCCTAGAAGCATCAAGTAAATAAAAGAAAAAGACTTTCCAATGATCCCTATATCAATTATTTTCTGGTTGATAAAGGGCAGCGTCATTTGCATCAAACTTGTAAGTACCAGCGCCAAAATCAATACGAATATGGTTTTCTTATACTGAAAAAGGGTATCAAATACATGGTCGAAACTGATAGAACTTTTAGTTTCGATCCCTTCGGTGAAATCTCTAAAGTTCTCATTTGGTTCTAATAAGAGTAAGATTCCTTCACCTTCATCACTGAAGTACCTTTTAAATTCCGCATGTTTATACCTGATCCGACCTGCTGCTGGATCAGATATATACATATATTTTGAAGTGATCTTATATAACACGACAAAATGCTTTTGTTGCCAATATATTATACATGGACCTAAATCTTCTGTAATTAGATCCTGGAAACTGATCTTAATCGCATCAGACTCAAAACCGATTTTGATGGCAGCATTCCTTAATCCACCGATTGTGCTGCCCATACGATTAGTTCCTGAGACATCTCTCAAGTAATTGATGTCCATCTTCTTTCCATAGAAACAAGCTATAATTTTTAGACATGTTGGACCACAATCCATCACATCTTTCTGAATAAAATGTGGAAACTGCTTAAACAACATAATTATTTATTTTTATTAAGGATGTATAGCCTTTCTTCAACAAATAGTAAATCATATACTCTTTAGTCCTATCGAACTTAGCAAGATATCTGTTCACCGTCATATGAACAATCGAACGCATTAAGTTCTCAAATACAGTAGGAGAATTATTTTCTTTTATAATCTTGGCATGAATGGAAAACATGCTATCTTCCTCCGAATTTAAATGTAAAGAACGAATTAGGTCCTTACCTAATTCCCTAAAGATCAAATCTCCATTAACACGGTTTTCCTTTTTACCGAAATATCCAATATCATATATCAACCGCTCAAAAAAATCAAATTTCTCTTCCCAAGCATAAGCAAAAGAGTCCATAATTGCGTTAACGCGGATAGCTACGGCTTTTAGCTCATCATTTAATTCATCGTTGTAGTCATCATTCATACTATCTAAAAAATGAAGACTATCTTCATAAAATATGTTCTCTATTGATTCGATATTATGCTCACCATATCTTTCTATTTCACGCTCATATTCTTCGATGGACAGGCGCAGAATCTCTTCACTGGAAAGCTTCTCAGCAATCATATAACGACATCTCCATACTTCATCTAAACTTTTTAAGCAAATTCGTAGCCTGATATGGGTATCTGAATCTTCATATTTAATGAAGAAGAATTTTTCTAACATTCCGCTTTTTCGTAGCTCAGAGATGATAGGCTTCACTATTTTTACCAAATAAGTATCAAAATTACTTTCAGACATGTAAATTTTATAATATAGCCACTCTGAACTTAGCCTAAACTTCCTTTTTACATTTCCATTTTCACTGAACCTTTCGTTTCTTGGTATTTTTCTGATCTTTGAGTTTTCAACTTTCAGCACATATTGATTTGATACAGGGATGAATGTTCCATTATTTGATTGAGAAATTATATTCAGTTCTGGCCGCAGATGCTCCCTTAGAATTACTTTTTCCATTTTCTTTATCGATTCTTTAAGGATCGCAATTGAAATTTCATTATTTAAGTCAATAACAAGGTCATTGTCATTTTCTTTCAATTCGACGAACTGGGGCAATAGATACTTCTCCCTTAGAAAATGGACATCCTGGTCGTTTGACAATTCCAAAATCTCTTGAGAAGATAATTTCCAGGTAGCCGGGAAAACAATTATATCTTTTAAAATTACCCTCGGAAGAAACTCGAAGTTCTTTGAAAATTTTCCCCAGTAGAAGTATGCTCCTAAATTATTGTGTTGCGTCTGTACATCAACTAGAAATTCATATAATTTAAGTGTATTATAACTGGTGTTGTGGGCAGAAATAATTTTAGGACTTAGAAATCGACCCATCTTTTTACTTCTTAAATAAACAAAATCATCTATTACAGAAACCATAATATCATCTAATGGAATTGTATGCTCTGGATTCTTATATGAATTTGATAAAAATGGAATTTCATAATCCAACGAAAAATCTCTATTTAAAATGTTAGCGACTCGATTGTCAGGAAGATGTGAGAGATCGCAAAAAAGTAGATCAGGATTTCTCTCTCTTTCATAGTCTGCAATATTTTTAAGTTCCTCTTTGAATTGACTTCCTAAATGAGAAAATCTTCCTAGAATGTTCCCTGCACTCATACCTCCAAAACTCTCGATAAGAAGATTTTTACCATCATGATTTAACGCCTTAACCACTAAAGTTGAGGTAGTTGGATATGCATACTTGTGAAGAGGGAAATCGTTGATATCACTTTCTTTTAGCTCTATTTCATACTTGTTGTTTATATGAGCGTCAACTAACTTTTTTAATAGAAAATCTTCGATAAAACAATCTGTTTCATCGGAAATATTATTTTCAAAATTATATCCAATTCCTAGTTCAGGATCCAGCACTTCCAATAGAGACACCTCTCTAGTTTCAAATTTTTGGAAAAACTTCCTGGCAAATAATTGCATTTTTTCGCGATAAATAGGCTTGGATAGTCGACAGAAAATAGGCAAAATTCTTTCTATTTCTTCTATAGTTTTTGGTGACAATCCACCAGATTCCAACTCACGATAGCTATCGACCTGAAACAATTTCTTTTTGGTCAGATCAAGTCCAAGTTCGATAAGAATTTCCTCTATTTCCTTATATTTTGAAATATTTTCCTGTTGTTTTTCATAATCTATATCTTCTATTATCCGAATAACTCGGGTCAGAGACGATTTAATAATTGTTAATGTGGATTTTAATGACTCCTTCTTGCTTAGGGTGTCTAGCAGATCATACAGAAAATTTCCTCCAATTATTCTCGGCTCAAGTTCACTTACAATAATTTGTGAAGAAATTAAACTATTTATGTATTCATCAGTTTCCTCGACTGAAAACCCGAAATTTTGGATAGTTGCCCTAATTTCTACATATTCAACAAAAGTATTTCTACAAAGATTATATACAGCTTTCAGATATTCGTCCAGTTCGACAGATGAAATATTAAATTTCTTCCTAAACCCAGATATTTTTCCTTCATAGTATCTTAAACTACCTCTTAATATATAAGAGGTCGAATTTAAAGTAAACCTGAGGTTTTCTCTTACCCCATCTTTTGATAATATCAGCTCTTTTAGTTCGCAAAGAACATCCATATCCAATCTCGTTTTCTGTTTTAACTTGCCTAAAACTATCTTTTCTGACTCGTTTGGCAAATTTGCCCCTAATGTTACAGAAGAGAATTTTCCGAATGGAGTTGATCTCGTGGATGCCCTAAGTATATATTTAGCTAATTTTTGTACTAATCTTCTATTTCTCCTAATAGCAGTATAGTTAAACTCAAGTTTTTCTAGTTCACTATACAAATCTGCAGAGGCTAGATAAAGGCTTTCTACAAACTGTTTGTCATTTATGAATTTAGATAAATCATCTTCGGTTAATGAATTGATGTATGTAAAAGAAGGAGTTCTAACTAACAGGCTATCTTTTTGTACTTGATAATCTTTCATAAAAAAAATAAATTTAAAAAATCATTATGGGGTTCTCTTTCTATCATAGCTAAAGTAAGACAAACTCCTGCGCCCCCATTTAGGAGAGATTTTTGCTTCAGTTCTGCGCTATTGTTACTACTTAAAAAATTTTCAACTGAGATACTATACGACTGACCCAGACTAATAGTATTCATATTAAAATTGACGTGCTTCACGGCTTGACGAATGAGAAATTTAGACGATAAACCATGGCAAAGGAAAATATTTTTCTGATCCTCAACCAGCGGTCTTTCCGCAATTGATTGAATAGCATTTTTCAAATTCGGGTATATAAGATTTAAATCTGTCAATGTTGAACATTTTAAAACAAAATTCACTATGCCAAGATCTCCATAACACCAGCCACTTATTGCTGAATAATCATAACTTCTAGTTTCCATATCATACTTTATTGGAAAAACATTTGCACTCTCATCTGTAAGATTTAATTGCTGATCCTCAAAAAGCTTTAAAAAGTCAACTAAAATATTATTGATAAGGTCGGTAAAGACCCCTTTTTCTAATAAATTGATCAAAATATTACCTAAACCGGCATAACCATGAGCTATACCAAAATCAACAGTATGCTTTCCTATAAATGGATTTATAATTAAATCATTTACTTCGTGTTTTTTTATTCTTTCGTTTAATTGAATCAATACACTTTCGAGCAATTCTGTATTCACTGAACCTACAGAAAAAGCTGCAAGCATTCCTCCTGCACCGTATAAATTATCCCAAATATTTCTATTTGCTAAATATAACAGCTCTTCGCCCAGTGTATCAATCACATCGTCAAAATCAGGAAATTGAAGAAATGAAAGCTCTTCTTTACTAGACAAATACCCATAAATTGCGTATATTCCAGCTAGGCCATCTATATAATTTAGGGTCAAGGGATTTGTATGTTCGATACTATTGATCAGAGAGTTGTTCAGAGTCGTTAGATCTTTCCTTTTGATAAAAGTATAACCCTTCAAGTATAGAATACAACATAATAAAAAGTATCCTCCCTCGCCATCGATTCCAAGATTTTCTGATTGCCTTCTATCTAATCCTCTGAACAATTTCTCTAACAACATATTAATAATTTTTTGTTATGTCCTGCTCTAGCGCTGTAGTCAACATTGTTGGAATAGTACCAAAGTCATTCATTTTTGAATTCCCTGCTGCCACAAATTGAGATTCATTTTCGCGAAGTATTGGATATTTTCTGATAAGAAGTTGGATTTTTTTCATAATTTTTTCAGTTTGGTAAAGCACCCCTGTATGGGGTGCTCTATTGGTCTATCAAGTGATTGCATTCAATGGACATGGAGAAATTTTAATGAAGTAATCCTCCTCATATTACTCCCCTTTTACCTCCTTTGAGTTTAAGGATTGGTCCATTGATCTTCTTATTAAACAATGATTTAAGAAATCAATGTCTTTAAGTTTTTTTGTATAATACTAGGAAAGCGTTTCTTTTTCTTTAATAGTACACGATGACGATTTGAATACACATACATCACCTGCCGCAGCTTGTCCGCCTTGAATTTGGTCTAAGATACTTTCATTCAGCTTCGCTACATTTTTCTTGTTAATTTTTAATTTTTTTGAATTCATGATAATTTGATTTATAAATTTGTCCCTACTCTAACTGCTTTTCGGGTCCCGCTTATTTTTCTTCCTTTTTAAGAATCAGTCTCCTTATGTTTTTGTATAATACTAGGAAAGTGTTTCTTTTTCTTTAATAGTACACGATGATGATTTGAATACACATACATCACCTGCCGCAGCTTGTCCGCCCTGAATTTGGTCTAAGATACTTTCATTCAGCTTCGCTACATTTTTCTTATTGATTTTTAATTTTTTTGAATTCATGATAATTTGATTTGTAAATTTGTCCCTACTCTAACTACTTTTCGGGTCACGCTTATTTTTCTTCCTTTTTAAGAATCAGTCTCCTTATGTTTTGTATAATACTAGGAAAGAGTTTCTTTTTCTTTAATAGTACATGATGATGATTTGAATACACATACATCACCTGCCGCAGCTTGTCCGCCCTGAATTTGGTCTAAGATACTTTCGTTCAGCTTCGCTACATTTTTCTTGTTGATTTTTAATTTTTTTGAATTCATGATAATTTGATTTATAAATTTGTCCCTACTCTAACTGCTTTTCGGGTCCCGCAATAATTTTGATATACGAATGTAGTAGCTTAAAAAAATTGCACATTATTTTTTACACTAAATCCGAATATCCGCTGATAAAACCAGCGTTTGAATAAATTAATATCTTTCAAGAAAGACCAAAGATCTGGAAAGCTCAGCGAACCGGGAGGTGAAAGTTTATTTGGTAAATAAAGTCTAGCTATAACATGTATACACTATGACATTTAAAATATTACCGCAATCTATAATATAATACTACCCAAATATTGGACAACTGTATAAATGTTTAGATTAGCAGTTGAAGATGGAAAAAAGAATACAGGAAATTTAGTGCAAGCTTTAAGGCGAAAGTTGACATAGAAGGGATCAAAGAAAAACAGACTATCCAAGAGCTGGCGGCCAAGTACGAGCTCCAACCTACACAGATCAATACTTGTAAACGCGAGTTTCTGGATAATGCAGAATCTGTCTTTACCGCTGACAAATATCTTTATTTTATTGTGTTAGTTTTTTTCATCTAAATAATTTGTTCCCAATAGATGATGAAGGTATCATGATCATTTCCATCTATGCCAAAAGTTATTAAACTCATCCGAATAACAGGTTGTAATAATTGATAAAATCAGAATTTTATATTTTACAACATTGACAGACATAACTCGTTAAACTATAATTCATTTAATTAAAGCCCTTTAAAGGATGATATGTCTTTAATTTTAGTCAGCTCATTAGTATCTAAATATTTGAATGCGCTAACGAAGGGCCGATAAGATTAGAAAAGCGTATGCACAATAAACTACAAAGACCTCCCTCTCATCTCAATAGAAAGGCGGTTTTTGTTTATGGAATAATAATTAAAAGGATCCCTGTTCAATTATTTTCTTTAGCATTCCTATTTTAAGCTTTTTCTTCTCACCAACGTCCTTTCGCCGAAATTTAAATAAATCAAAAGATGGCTCTGGCTGAAAAAATCGTCTGCAGAACTACCATTAGTTTCAATGTTAAAAGTTTGGCAAAAGTCTTCGAAAAACTCATAACCGTCGTCTGTTAAATTAACAAAATAAATATCATCCGATACTGGAGATACACGATTCCATTTTCTAACATCGTTCATAATTATTTATATCTGAATTTGGTCTCTTTATGTTTATTAGCAGTATTGTAAATTTCTAAAGGATTCAAATTACTTAATGATGTTCTGTATTAACGTAAATTCAACCCAATTTATCAAAAAATAATTTACTTAAATAAAACTATTTCAAACCGACTATTGTTTTTACAATACAAAACGGCTACAAGCTACCTTTTTGAAAAAAAGGTTCAACATAAAAATTCGCGTCGTACAGTGAAAATCCAATAGTCGTTAAAAACATTGGATGACGAAACAAAAAAGAGGAAACGATAGGAAACATAATAATTACTGTACAAATAAACGCTAAGAGAAAGGGTCTGATGAGAATCAGGCCCTTTTGACGTTAAAATGTATTCATGCAGATATCAACTTATCCCCAATCACAATTTTCAATCAATATTTAGACAGTAATTAGTCACTGGTTATTCGGTTTACATTGAGTGATCACTGAACAATCACTGAACGACCACTGAACAAACATTGTTTAAATACCAAATTTGATCCCTCTTTGAATCGCATTTGCCGCAAAAAAAATTAAAAGAATGGAGAGGAGCTAAAACAGAAAAAGCCACATCCGTAGACATGGCTTCTAAACTAAATTTAAACATATGATTCACTAGTGATCTGACCTTATACCGATCTTGGCAGATCACTAGTTATTAAATACTATTTATACGAATTGATCGATTTGGATACTTTCCAGTCATTCCCCGTACGCTCCAAATTAACCAGGTCAGTCTTGATAAAGTTTTCAAATTTCAAAGTTACTTGAGCGACCATATAATCTGCTGATTCTTCTAAGACGTCTGTGCTTACTGTACAGTTCACCTTTTTGTTTTTTCAGTGATTTGATAACTGCTTCACGGCTGTTAAACTGTGCATTGGAAGCTTGGATTTTTTGATTGAAATCTTCGGCGAATAACTGCTCTACCCCTGCTGATTCGCCTTCGGTAGTGACCGCAACATAATGCTCCAAGGCTAAGTCTGCTGTTGAAAGGTTAACGTTAACTTTTACTGTTTTTGAACCTGGTCCTTCAGCTGCCATGGCGAAAGAAGATACTGCGATTAAAGCTGCTGCTGCGAATGTTTTTACTAGAGTTTTCATAATGTCTTTATTTTATATTGTTAGTTTTTAGTTCTTATTTGTTGACTCAAAACTACAACACAATACGCCCCTAGTCTACGGGCTTTAGACCAACGATCGGGAAAACTCGGTGAATAGCGGGAATGGGGAGGTGAAAAATTTCTATTAGGTTCCGCTTATAAAGGAATCTTTGAAATCACATTTAGGATCGATAGAGATTCCCCGACACATTAAAATTAAAGTCTATGGACAGACCGAGATCATTCAAATCTTTAATATTCATTTCGTTCAAGTTAGGCCCTCCGATCATTCCGTTTCCATTATGATAGTTCATAACCACCTGTATATATCCATCAGCCTTTTTTGAAAGGGCTTCAATTCCCCCCTTGTCTTTTTTTAATTCAGAAATCAATTCATTGAGTTTAGATTCAAAATCGTTTGGCTTTTTATTAGGCTCGATAATGATACCGCTAGACGTATAGCTGGTCTTTCCAGATTGTTTTATATCACCTTTATTCCAGCTTTCTGAAATTTCTAAGTGTGTATACTGTTTTAGTTCGGCTTCACTCAATACTGCCGAGGTCGCTTTAAAATATATTTCAATATCAGGTTCAGTGGAAATCCCGGTAATCTGGTCCTTATCAGAATCTATGTAAAACACCAGATAAAACCGCTCATTTTCTACTGGAATAAAGACGCTGATCTTGTTTTGGGTTACCGCTACGTTATCAATTTGGACACTGTTCTGAAATAAAACTGGTGAATGAATTTCCATAAATTGTTCGGTAACTCCCCATTCCATGGTTTTCAATTCAAACTTAACAAGATCCTGAATACGTTCTATAGTCATATATCTTAACTAATTAACATGTGTATGCACCTCTTCCTCGCTTAACCAGCGAAATGTAGCAGGTTCATCCGAAAGTACCTCAATCACATTTTCTAGATTACAGATAACAAAATGCTCTATATTTTTTCTTTCTAAAATATCATAGCTGCCTTCAATAACTGAATCCAAATAGCTTGAACATGTAGACCGAGCGAAACCTCGAAACTCGTCGTTCTCATTAACCATCTTCATTAAGGCCAAGTCGATGGTGACTTTATAAGAAACAAAATACTCAAATTTTATTTCAAGAATTTGAGCATGGTCAACCAAGTTCTTTAGAAGAATAATTATTTCGCTGTATTCTACATACATCTTATAAAAAAATAAATCTTGGGGAAAGTCTATATCAATAGCCCATTTTTCATATCGATCTTTCACATTCTACTAGCTAAATTTTGTTTCTCTAACTTTTTCCTTTCCAAATTCAATTTGAGCCGTCGATGTCAGTCATATAGGACCATCCTAACTATTTATCCAAATTTTCAATTTCTTTTTTGAAATCAGCTAATAAAGAATAAAATCTAGATTTCAATAGCTCGCTTTTTCTTTTATTGTCCATAACAATTTCATTAAAATAGATCGCATCAACCCAAATATTTAAATTATTAGTATTTGTTTCAAGAAAGAAATCATAGGCTTTTTCAATATCTGACAATTCGAAACTTGAATATGCATCTTTAGAATTGGATAATTGCATAGCTTTCAGTAATAGCTGACTTGACCTTGAATCCATTTTATAGCAATTACTCAATTGATCAAAATTTGCCAGGAATGACAAGTCATTACCAACTTCACGCTGAAGTAGATTTAATGCTCCATCTAAAGAATCTTCAAAACTTTTCAACGCTATCAAGTGCTTTTTAATATCCATTGCTTGTTCTTACTTTAATACTTTGATCGCAGAAAACAATCCAGCAACTGCATAAGCTGTCATCCCGGATGGAATTCTATAGGTTGATCCATAAAACTTTAGGTTCTTGATTAGTAATAACATCAATTATATTATCACTGCTACATACCATATAATGATCCTTAGCTAAGTTATCAAACATTCCATAACTTTCCCCATTAAACCATTGAAGAAATTTTGAAGCATCTGTTTTACAAAACGTATAGATAAAAGGATTATCCAAGGTCTTCATCCGCCCGGATTCATTCACTATTCTATAGGCTAACGGATTGCTAAATTCTATTTTTAAACACCTATCAGCAAGATCAGATTGTTTTAATAAGACGATCAGCGTCCCCTTTTTAAAATACATTTCATAAAAAAACGGATTATTTGGCAGATCCCTTATAGGATCCCATCGCTCATACTTTTCTTCCATTACAATGAATCTTGTTGAACTAAATAGGGTGAAGATTTATACATTTATACATTTGTCTAATTGAAGGCGACAGCTCTTCATAATAATTTTTTTGTTACTATTTTGATCTCCCTTAAGACCAATAACTAGGGGTAAGCTGCTACAAACAGCTAACATATTCTTTCAGGGAGCGTACCAGCCTATTAAATAAAAAGATCCACCAAATTCACACGACCTATATCTAAATATAGAGCTTTGTACTGAAATCCAGCTGAGCAAATGTGCGATCCTCAATCTATCATTTACACACAGCATTATCTAGCTTATAGAGATTTCCCAAACTATCGGTATTAAATTTAACGATACCCGTACTAGCATCTCCATCAGTATCATTACTAAATACATACTTCATATTAGGTTGTAAATAAAATGATTTTATTCCTGCACCAGGATAATTTTCTACTAAATTATTGTTCTGAGTAATGTCTCTAAGGTCGACAACTGTTTGGCTCTTAACATTATCTTTAAGTTGAAATCTATAAGTATCTATGCTATCTTCAAGGGAAAAACGTATAATATTGCCACTTTTTGAGATAATTGTTTTTTGAACGGTATTAACACAAATAGCATTTCCGTTACAGCTTTGAATTATTAATATTATTATAAATAAACAGAAATTATTTTCAACTCTTCTCATCTTATTGATATCTAACCTACTACAAAGCTAGGATAAATTCCTTTACAATAAACCCAAAGGGAAAGGGTCTGATTAACACATCAAGCCTGTTTGACTTACAAAAGCCACATCTCAAGACATGGCTTCTAAACTTAACTTAAACATATGATTCACTATTCGCTTGTCGCCTGCCTGACCTAACAGACCACCAGTTGTTAAATACTTTTTATAGGAATTAATCGATTTGGATACTTTCCAGTCATCACCCAGGCGCTCCAAAGTAACCAGATCTGTTTTAGTAAAGTTTTCAAATTTCCGAACTAATTTTTGGGGTCAAGTTATCGGCTTTCGCAATGGCTGAATTCTTTATTTAAGAACCTTAAGTTTTTAGTTCACTTTGCGTGTTGTTTAGATCTAATAAGCGTTACATCATCTATATAGCAATAAGCATTCGCCTTTCCACTAGCCATAAAACCTATTTCAACGCGCCCATTTTTAATGGATATGTTCGCTAGGGTAATATCACTCCAATGCTGATCCGCTTTGCTCAGTTTTTGTTTATACTCTTTACCATCACTTAAGGCATACATATGTAAATCCTCAAATCCACTACCGCGTTTAAATTTTGCAGATAAAGTATATTTTCCATCTGCTAGTTTCACATCTTGGCTGGACTGAATAATTTGTGAAACCTTCCGTTTAAAATCTATTTTATCACTAATCTGCAAGCTCTTTTCTCCAATTACCTGCTTTCTATCCTCGGCAGTGTTGAAATAATTAAGCACAGGAGATAAAGAATCACTAACAGATAGCTTATTCCCCTTAATGATAGTAGTTTGCCATCCTAATAACTGTTCCTGAACAGGTTTTACCGGACTTGGTATATGTCTTCTATCGGCCTCGAAACTACCGTTCTTCACATAATTATTGTCACTGTTAGCCAGCCATTCTCCTGTTGTTGGATGAAGACTCCATGAACTTAAGGAATTAAAAATAGGCTTCGGGCCATTAAAGGAAAGAGGACACCACTGGTTGTACCCTAGACCATTACCCGCAAAATTAGCCCATCTGTCTCCACAATATATCACTGTCTGCTTTTTAGTCCCTTTTAGCGTTACAAAAAATCCTGTTTGCGTGACATGGGCATAATCTGCCTCTGAGCCTTCCATGATTAGCATTTCATTGGTTGGCGTATATGGACCGTAAATATTATCTGAAACTAAGTAATAGGCAAAAGAGGAGTCCCAGCCGTATAAGTTAGAAGCAAATAAATAGTATTTTCCATTATGTTTAAACATACAATTACCCTCTCGTCCCTCGCCTTTAAATACCATATTGCAATCCAATAGTCCTACCTTACCGTCCTTTACACCAATTTGTGAGATGTAAATCCTGTTTCTTCCTCTCCCATAAGAATACACTAAGTAAGACTTTCCGGTATCCTCATCGGTGAAGACCGTTTGATCTCCGGTGTTGCTGGTGCCTATCATACCAGTCATATCGATGCGCTGGTGCCATTTAAATGGGCCATTGGGACGCTCCGATAAGGTAACTAACAATTGATCATTGTGTTGGATGAGCAGTGCATACTTACGTATTTCCTTGATGTATGCGACACCTAAACGTCCTGCCCAACGCGTTGTCTGGGTAGAATTTTTATTGAGTTCATCAAGAGTCAATACATCGCCTTGAGAGGTCCAGTTTACGAGATCCTTAGACACATAACAGGTTACAGAAACAAAATTGTCACGTTCAGGAGTAACACTAGGATCATTTCGGTATTTTTCAGATTCTTGATATTTTGCGCCATACCAAAAATATTTAGTCTGCCCATCTTCAGGATCTTTGAAAGAAAAAATACCTCCTCCTTGACTATAAATAGGATGTCCATCTTGGGTGTCCCAAAAAATATCATTTTTAATCTTCAAAAATCCTTTTTTAGGATTTGACTGACCTTGCAGCTGTGAAAATAACAGGCAAAAGATAAAAGAAAATAAAATGTTTTTAGAAAAGGTGATCATAGTCTTGGTCCAATGGAAAGATCCAAGATAAAGCAATAATTCTTAAAGGCCATCATGGTCCAACCTGTCCTTTCGAAAAAAGGCTCAACATAAAAATTGGCGTCGTACAGTGAAAATCCAATAGTCTTTAGAAACATTGGATGACGAAACAAAAAAGAGGAAACGATAGGAAACAAGAAAAATTACTGCCAATGTTGTGCCCCAGGTCAGACTGCGGCACAACATAATTGTTAGTTATTTTTTGTTACGAAAAGGTCATCAGCCCCCTCATTGATAGGGATATACAATCTTTCCCAGCTTTTTGAATGAACCATTTCCCAGCTATGCCCAGTACCTTTCAAATCTTCAGCCAAAAGAATCGTTCCAGGTTCGATTAAAAAAGTTGAGCCATCGCTGACTTTAAATCTGATTTTACCTTTCAGCGTAACCACGTATTGTCTTCTTGGAGCTGGATGAGCGTTTTTCTCCCATTCTTCTGTCTTATTGCTTGTCCAAAATGTACTCGTATTGGCGTGTTTCAATGTTGGAATAAAGCCTTTTTGAAACGAGCAGGTTCCATCCGGATTGTTGATCAATCGTACTGCAGGCATTTTACCTTCGGCTTCCACGTTGACCTCCTTAATTTTTCCATGACCTTCTTGCGCTTTCACAGCGTTTAAGCTTGATGCTGCCAATACGCAAGCAATAGTTAGTTTGGATATCATTTTCATTTTGTAATGTTTGAAATTATTATTTTGTTGTTTTAATTTTAGAATTCATAAACCGTGTCGTGCACCATCATCCGTTCAAAATAAGGTTTGTATTTAGCGACAAGGGCGAGGTGTCCCGGCAGTTTACCGTAAGCCTCTAGTTCCTCCAATGTCGCAAATTCCATGGACGCATTGTAGGTAAACGAGTTGTCCAATACCGCTCTTGGGGAAGAAGCAGCTGGCTTGCCATAACGTACATTTTTGACATAGGGAAGCTTTTTAAGACCTTCAAAAAACTGTTTAAACTCTTCTACCTGTTCAGCAGACAAGTCAGGTTTTAGCCAAAAAAGCAAATAGTGGAAATACACTTTTTTAGTTTTCGCTTTTTTCTCTTTTGCCATCAGTGAGGTGGCCGCAAAGCTCATAACACCAGCAGTACCTAGTGTAAGGATAAAATCTTTTCTTTTCATGTTATTGCTATTTAATTAAAATCAATTCTATATTTAAGCACAAATGCCCACTTGTGATCTGTTACCACAGCTTGATCCGCAGCATTTAAATTATAGATCGGACGATTTTGCGCATCAAAAGTCAGCCGGCTGCTATTACCGTGCATCAGTAGCGAGATACCTGCATCATAAATTAGACTTTTGTCTTTCAATGCCTTGTAGTCCCCTACTTGTACAGAAACCGCTGGCTGCAGCTGTAAATTATGTTTGGATGGATTGAAATAAGGGAGTGTACCGCCGACCTGTGCGTAAAATGTATTTCCCGTGCCAGCATTTGGCAAGCTATTTCCCGCACCATTCAGGCTTGCATTGGCCGCATCGATACCTGTCGCGGGGTTGTTTGTCCCTGCAAAGCGGAGATAGTTAGGACCATAATCGCTGTGCATGGCCATACCATAGGCACTAATCGAAGTTCCTTTCTCTTTGTCGATGGGCGCGTCATAGATGATATCCGCTGCAAAATTGCGCATATCGTCATTTTTGGTCATCTGCCGTTCATCCAGATGCCAAAGGGCATTGTGCATATACTCAAATCCAGCCCCTATGCTGAGCACATCTTTTTTACCGAGGTACGTACCCGAATTGAATGGCGTTTCGTTACTCTCTTTATCGTGAAATGCGTAGCGGAAGTAGCCTGACACATCTTTGCGTGCTTCATTTTTGCTGAAGGTGGCTTTATTTAATTTTGGATCAGCACTGGCGGCGGAATATGGATCAGCCAGTACCACCCGATAGTCAAATTTTCCAAACTGCCCTTTTGCATAGATGCTCATTTCACGCACGACCATATCAGTCGCCCCAGTATTGGATGTCGCATACAGAGGCAAGTCGTAAAGCAGCGTATTGAGCGGGCCTGTTGTAAAACGGGAAAGACCGCGCCAAGTCGAACGGCCGCCACCGATCGCAAGTTTGGGACTGAAACTATATTCTGCATAGGCATCCAAAAGATCCATATACGTATTAGTTTTGCTGTTGACGTTTACGTTGGTAGGCCCCATCTGTAATACAAACAGTAAATTTTCGGTAGGCTTGTAAGTCATCTTTGCCCTAATACGCCGCAAAGAAAGATCAGATACATTCGAAACGGACTCGTTGTTTACCAAGCTTCCCGGATTGAGCTGACTATATCTCGCCCACAGCTCAGCGTATCCGCTGAAGCTGATATAACGTGTATGCTCCTTATTTAAGAAATGAGTAAGTTTTGGATTTCCAAAATCATTGGTTTGCGCCTCGGCGAGCTCTGCGCTACCTAGTCCCAAACTGAGGAACAACGCCAAGGTAAGCTGTTTTCTATTCATGATTCAACCTAATTTTGTTTTTTTGATAAGTCAAAATTAGGCTGAATATGGAGGTGATATTATTAGAAAACCATTAGAATTTTTAGCTTATTCAAGCCCCTTTGGATAGGCCAGTTTAAGTTCGACTGAAAACACAGTCCCTACATGGAGAGTTGAATTAACCGCTACGGTACCCTGATGCATCTCCATAATCCGCTGAACAATCGAGAGACCGATGCCATGTCCCTCTTTTGAAGGCGTACCCGCCACACGGTAAAACAAATCAAAGATATGCGGGATATCCTTGCTGTCTATTCCGATACCATGATCTTTTACCTGCACCTGCGCTACGGTTTTATTTCTGGAGAGCAGTACCTGGGCATGCCGATCGGCACTATATTTACAGGCATTCTCGATCAGATTAGCAAAGGCCACTTTCAAGAGGTAGGCATTTGCAGATACCAAGATTTCCTCTTCGTCGATTGCAGCATTAGCATCAAAAGAGATGCTTACCCGATAGTCTTTATTTTTCTCTAAGACCACCAACTTTGCTTCAAGCAGTATTTCATCCAGTCTGATTTCTTCAAAATTTACCTGCGAACTATCGTAGTTTGCCCGGGCAAAATCCAGCAAAGCTGTCGAAAGTACCGTAGCCTCCTTCGCATCGAGCAATGCCCTATCAATAGAGTTAAAATACTCATCCACATTGGTATTCAGCTGCTGCGCCAATTCCAGTTCGGCGATCATAGCTGCCAAAGGTGTTCTAAACTCGTGTGAAATAATGGATACAAAATGGCGCTGGTTGTTGAAAGATTTTTCCAACCGATTGAATGTATTGTTGAATGTTTCGATAAGTTCTGAGAGTTCGTCCTTCGCATTACTATCGGAGACACGTGTGCTCAAGTTATGTTCGGACACATCCTTTATCTGATGTATAATGTAATTGATTGGCTTAAGAATATAACGTGCAAATAGAAATGAAGAGAAAAAAATAAAAAATAGGGCAACGATATAAATCGTTATCAAAATATTTTTCAGCCGTTCCATATGTGCAAAACCCGTTACATCGTACGCATGTCCGATCAAGAAAAAAGGCTTACCCTCAAATTGATAGTTTAAGCCCATATACAGTTCTTTGCCTTGCTCCCATGTAAAAAAATTAGACGTTTTGACAGATTCCAATCTAACATCGGGATACGTCGGTTCACCTATATCGGAAAAAACCACCCTATTCTGCTGATCGAAAACAGTAATCTGTGCTTCGTTGATCAGCTTTTTATTTTGTTCATGAATTCTTCTTATCTGATGTTCCTGCACCTGTGCATCAAAAATAAATTCTGCGCGCCAGATGATCTTATAGCGCAACCGATCCACAAATTCTTCCTGCCGATTTAATTCCGAGAAGAAATAAACCGCATAGGCGAATAGAAACAAGATGATAGCCGAAGAGAGCGTAAATACCCAGGAAGTTCTATTGACAATCTTCATTCTTTATTGGATAAAATAAATCCATGTCCGGATTTCGTATGAATCAATTTAGGTGAAAAATCCCGGTCTATTTTTTTACGCAAATAATTGATATATACATCAATATAGTTTGTTCCGGTATCAAAGTTTTTGCTCCATACATTACGTGCTATTTCATCCTTGCTGAGCATGGTCTCCCTATGTTTCAAAAAGAAGTGAAGGAGATCAAACTCTTTGGGAGTCAACTTAATAAGTTGTCCCTGACTATGAACCTGCTTACTCCGGAGATCAATACTGATACGATCATAAGTCAGCAGCCCCTGAATCTCTTCTTCACTGATTTCCCTGTGCCGTTTAAGTAAGACAGCGATACGTGCAAAAAGTTCGCGTATTTCAAAAGGTTTTACCATATAATCATCGGCTCCCGCATCAAAACCAGATATTTTTTCATCGATACTGCCCAATGCTGTGAGCATGATGATTGGGATCCTGGGGTAAGCCGCACGCATATGTTTACTGAGCTCTATGCCATTCATTCTTGGTAACATGATGTCTATGAGAAGTAAATCATAGTCAACAGATTTGGCTTCTTTGATCGCTGATTCCGCATCACCAAAAACATTGACCAGGTAGCCCTGACTTGCTAATCCTTTTTTCACACTCGAAGCAACGCGTTCATTGTCTTCTACGACCATTATTTTCACCATTCTAGCATGCTTGTATGTATCTACTAATACTGCTGGACAAAGTTAGTTATTTTTCAAAAAGGCTGAACAATTCGGTTTCAACTTATTAAAAGGTAACAGCAGTATAATCAAAATCCTATCCCCTCCTCATAGCCGCGCAGCCTCCATGAACTTTAGACAACGGTCAGGAAAACTCGGTAAATTTACCGTTATCGCTATTGCTAAAATGGCATTGTTACCACTCTTGCATTATATTTACCTTTTTTAATCTCAAATAAAACTGCATACCCACCAGCTCCATCGCCATTAACAGCAGTAATGTATAAAATATCATTTGAGTCATCATAGTAACATGTTGCAAACTCGTTGTTTACATTAAATAGGTTTTCAATTTCCTTTGCCGGGATCTGGATAAATCTTCCCTTTATAGTAGCTTCAATGGAGGTATAATGGCTTGTAGGGATTTCGCCATCTGTTCCCCAGACCTGCTGTCCTCTAAATTTGTCTACAACGGTATAGCCATCATATTGAGTCGATGAAAAATCACTCTTATTTTTTTCATAATCGAAACTATCTGAATTTATTTGCACGGTTATATCTTTTGCCATAAATTCTGCGGTGCTTTCATCAAAAAATATAGTAGGGATCTGCTTATAGGATTCGATATATTTAATTCTTGAATTGTGTACATACCCAGTGATGCTCTTGTTGTTTTTGTCTGTATAATCTACAATTACCCAATCGCCGAACTTGTCATCAGGAAATGCATAAACAATTTCAGCAACAGCAATTTTTGAAACAACCGCACTATTCACTGTGGCTTGTTGCCTCACATTTACATAGCCGTCTTTATCAATTATTTTTGCAAATTGAGCCGAAGCCAACTGGCATACAGTGAGAAAAAGCAGTACTAACAGATATCTGTGATTCATTTCGTATAAAGTTATTACTGATAATATTTTGCCCTCAGCTTAATAAGATCTTCGATTATTTTATCTTCTTTAATTGAGGTGCTGTATACAAATTTAAATTGAAAGCTGATAATTTCGTTACTTTTATTTCATTTTCTACTTTTTAATTACTCAGCTCATAGAGATAAATTTCCCGGAAAAGCTGTCGCACTTGAACAAAACCTCACACTGTCATCTGGAGAAAACAAAAAGAATGACGAGCAAAATTCTAATTATATAATTTTCCACAAACCTAATGGATCTGATTCATTTGAAGTGTTTCGCTACTTTATAGCTTATTCAAGTGGAAAGTAGGTGTGAAATGCTAATATGCTTTCTAAATCCTCACAATTGACTATTGTTCTGTAAATACAAAACGGCTACAAGCTACCTTTCGAAAGAAAGGTTTAACATAAAAATTAGCGTCGTACAGTGAAAATCCAATAATCGTTAAAAACATGGCATAACGAAACAACAAAGTGCACCTGAATTGTCCTATTTAATTTTATGTTTAATGTAATTGGCTAAATTCGGCATGTCAACAATAGCTTGATCAATCTTTTCCTGAAATAGGGACATTCCAAGTCTGATCTTTAGATTTTCATTTAGGGCATTATCTACCCTTTCTTTGCCTTGCAAAACATAAGAAGGTAAAATTAGATAGTTCAATGAGTAAATGTAAAAAATAGTTTATTCCAATAAAACTATTTCGAGCTAATAAAAAACCATCCATGAAGAAGGATGAGGATAGGTCAGTTGATATATCGTTTGTTCCCTTTCAGACAGATTATCATAATAAGTACCGAATTCGCTCAAATATTCCTCACCTAATCCCATTCTCCAAAACATATCCCTACTGTCCTTATCGGAAAACCTCGACCAAGGCGGTGGCATAGCGTTTTGAAGTACTTGAAATTGTCCAAATTGACCTAGAAAATCTCGTACTTCCATCAATGCAAAGCCCAATAAATTTTGACCACGCCAACAATAGATGTTTTCAATATCGACGTCATCTTGTGCAAGTCCAATACCCCAGATGGCATCAACGGGGCTTGCCTCAACAAGAACTCTATTTTCTGTTTTTAACAGATATTCGGCCAGCGCCCAATGTTGATTAAACTTATGGATGTTTCCTTTCCTAACGATCTCAAATTTGCGTTCATTCCAAATCTGATCATCATAGCCTACAACTTGCCTTCCCAACTCTTTGGCCTCACCCGGTTTAATACAGTTGATGATTTTCTCAAAATTCTTCTTATCATCAAAAAGTAATGCTTTTTGGGCCATCATCCAATGCTCCGCAGTCCTATAGGTAATATTATCTACTGTAAACGGACTCTCATACCATTGACTGAAAACAAATTTTCCAACTTCCTGATTTTGCTTGGCTATATGCCCCCAAAAGAAGAGAAATTTGAAGCTATCTCCATTTTCAAATCTATCTGTTAGCCACTTGATAGTATATTGTACCATATGCTCAATTCAAAATTGATTACCTATTATCCATCGACATACAATGATACGCAAAAAATTGAAGCCACATCTCTCGACGTGGCTTCGCAACTTATCTATTTGTTAGGGATGGCTCTTATTTATACGAATTGATTGATTTGGATACTTTAAAAATAACCAAGCTCCTATTAAAAGAAAAAATAAACGCCAGTTTGCCTTTTCACAGCTTCTTCAAACAGGCAAATAATTTCCTCCAAAAGCATCTGAATACGATCATCTTTTAGCCTTAAATTTTTCAAATATTTTAATCCTTTCTCCAACTGTTACTTACTCGTGATAGCATCGTCTTCAAAATCATCTATTAAACAGCCTAGCATATTATTCAAATCTGAAAATACACCACAAGCATCTAATTGATAAAATTGCGACTCTGAGAGAACTAACTGGATCAAATCATGATCTCCGGCTTCATTAAAATCCAAGAACTCTTCTGCCCTTTTGTCTTTTGGTGTAACGATATAACGATTTTTCATATAACAGTAATCCTATGGTTGTTGATCAATCAAAGGTCACTTGAGAACCTTAAGTTAACAAATTCTTTGGGAGTTAAACACTAGATTTTAAATCGCATTGCAATCAGAAACTGTCTTGGTCTGAGTTCGAAATAACTCTGTATAAGCTCATAATCTGAGGAAAATTGCTGCAGATAGTTTTTATTATTCAAGATATTGGTTGCTGTCAACTCTAAATCGGTACGCCAATGGCTTAGCCTGAACCGATAAGTTGCGTCCATAAAATACTGACTTTTTTGTGCCTTGACATTATTTGCATATAATGAATTGGACAAGGTGATCAAATGTCGATCATGGGGCGAAATTACCAGATTAAAAAAATGATTGTTATACAACAGCTCATTGCGCTGTCCAGCAGCCAATCTATTGTGGGTCCGACCCATAGCAAGCCGGTAATCTCCGGAAATCAACGCTGAAGACGAATTGATCAAGTCAAGTGTGAACGACTGACTGCTTACATGTTGTTTGACCAACTGCTCATTGAGCAAATAATCTGAAGTACTCCAACTGAAATTACCATTTAACTTTGCTACAGTTTTGATACGGACAAATAGTTTGGAAAGTCCACCACTGATCCCATGCGACAGACTCTGCGCATTTTGATTAATAATACTGGTCGTGCTGCGTCCCATACTATCCAATACTGTACTGAACATATAGTCACGCCAACTTTTTCTAAAATTATAACCCAGATTGGCAAAGCTTGCCTTCAAGGTGTTTTTATACGCATAATGTATTCCTGTACGCAGCTCTTCATTCTTGAGTAAGCGTGCATCATACTTTTGAATACTGCGATACTGACTGATGATGTAACCATTGTAGAAATTGTCGAGCCCACCAAAATTTCGACCTCCACTCAGGTTTGTACTGATCGTATTTTCCCCGTTAAACAGATAGCTCATCGAAGCAGAGGGGCTCCAACTGCTCCGCAATTCATTTTTCAGACGCTGTATACCTTGTTGTTTGACATTATAGTAATATTGACTGAATGGCAGATTAAAACTGTATTTAAACTTGCGCACTTCTTTCCCAATTTGGAGCGCCATCCGCAGCTGCATCTGCGCGCTATTCATAGCATTGAAATAACCAGTATCCAGGACGCGAATATCATGCTGATCATGCAGCTCGATATAGCTGTTTAACGTACTGTTGTTGTAATTCAGGTTGATGCTAGGTGAAAAAGTCCATGTTTTGATCTTGCGCGATAAACTCAGGCCATTTTCAAAATTAAAGCTCTTAAAACGAACGATCTGTCCCATCTGATCATAGGGCATCCCGCCGTTGAGCAACGATTCAAACTGACCGGGATTGACCGTAAGACGTTGAGGTGTACTGTGCCACTCTAAAGTAGACGTGATATTGACCAACTGCTTGCCTATAAAACGGCCGAGTGAAAAGGAATTGAGAAAGGCTTCGTCTGAGAATTTTTTGTCCTGCTGTATAGGGATGTCTTCATTAAAAAGAATATTACCGGCACTGTTATTCCAATGTTTACGATAATTGGTACTGTTACTAAAAAAAACGTTTGACTCGTTCTTTTCGACCAGCATCCCAATATTCAACTCATCGATACCATAGCGATTGTCTACTACCTCCTGGTTGTGGATCACTTCGTTGTTTGTAAAATATTGTGTCGACGTTGTTCCTTGCAATTTTCGATTATCGTGGAAATAAGAAAAATTACCTTTGACTTCCAAACCGTTCTTTAACTTTTGAATCATATTGCTACTCATTAAAAAGATCTGGTTGTTCAACCATTTTTTCTGATCGAAACCCGGAGTGGCGACCTCCCGAATGGAGAGATAGGACGGTCCATCTGAAAAGCGAGATCGCGCTGTAAAATAACCAGTACCTGAATAGAATGGTTTTAACTGCTGTGACACGTCATCGCCTACATTGTTCGTCTGAAATGAATTGAGCATTTGAAAGGTCTTGGCAAATGTCATTGGTGTAATATTAGCATCCCAAAGCGCAGGAGCTGCTCCAAGACCTAGTTTACCGGTACCTGTTGTGGTAAATTTCTTAAGCTGTAAATTAAGGGTGGCGCGGTTGGAAAAGACCAACTTATCCAACATTTTGATGGGTTGATGATTTTCAAGGATCTGAACTTTCATAACCGCATCTGCTGGAAGATTTTGATTGATAAGCCCGTAACGTCCGCCCATCATGTCCAATCCATTGACCCGATACTGTTGAATAGGTTCGCCTTGATAAAAGATCTGACCGTTGCGCATCTCTACGCCTGGAAGCTTCTTGATGATATCACCTATTACACGATCTTGCGCTCCTGTAAAAGAAGCTACATTATAATTAATCGTATCTTTTCGGTTGTACACTGGCACATCCGACACCTTTACCTCTTGTATTTTCCGCACCTCACTTTTTAAAATATAAGCATAATTTGCAGTCGCATTGGCAACATGTACGCTACGTTTGGCATAGCTGAGGTGATTAAAATCCAACTGTACTGAATCTACGTCGCTAACTTTAACAGTAAGTTTGAAGGCTCCACTAGCGTCACTTTTTGAAAAGTTCAATAAGGCTGCAGAACCGATCTTTTTATAAGACACAGTGACATTGGCGATCGGTTTTTGATTTTCGTCGAGTAATTTGCCTGTAATAATGGTTTGCGCAAAGGAATGGCCACCTATCCAGATAAATATGATGGTGAAAAAGAGTTTAGCTAGCATAGCGTCTATTTGCACATCTCATTAATGCCGCTCGATAGGATTATTATCTGTTTTCATTTCTGCACGGATATTTATTTTGCTTTCGTCAGATAATATAGCTCCGGTCAACAGCGCATATTCAATCATATTATCCCTTAATTTTTGCCTTTCCTTATAAAAATTAGCTTTTGTTGTCTTTTGGATAATAAGGTCTGGTCGTAATTGATCGAAAGTGGCCGATACACTGTTTACTTTGCTTATGGAGACCATATCGAATATGAAATACTTATCCTGATCTGATATGGACAACACTAACCCCGGTAGTCCACAAAACTTATATGGACCATCTGAAATCGGTATATCCATGGTAAACCACGCGATCCATTTTCGCCCGCCCCAGTCCGTCGTTGCTTTCTGACAAACAAAATGATGTATATGCGCAGTGTCAGGGTGTATTTCCCATTGCATATCTGCCTTATTTTCCTCATAGTAGGACAGCTCATTATTTCCACTAAACCCCACCCCGTTCATGGGATCGTAAGTGGAAATGATATCTTCGCGTTTTATAATTAAAAAGTTATTGGGTGCTATACGACCATAACTGTAGAAAAGCATATTACTGCCATGTGCCAGTGCTAATGCTGAATCAGCTCTAAATTTTGATAGGGTCTGAAAATGACTTTCTTGCTCACCGATCGTCAATTGTGTAAAAATACTTTTTCGCGAGGCACTAGATGTACTATCGTTCTGATAAGTAAACTTATACATGATCTTCATATCGAATGCCACCGGTTTGACCTGAGCATGAACGGTAAATTGAAATAATAAAAAAAATAGTGGGTAAAATAGTATTTTCATAATTAAAACGGATTCACTTGAAGAGGATTATAGCAGTTTTGATAGGCTGTTCTTATTTGGTCCGATGTAGGGTTATCATTTAATTTCGCATGCGTCACCTTAATAGTATCTAGCAAAAATGCACAAGTATAATTTAGATCACTATTTTTACCTTTAAAAAGAGCAGATTTACCCATAAATTAAGCGTTTCGTTTGGTTAAAAAATTACAAATCGTGATAACTAGCGTTACCAGAATGCACATTTACACTTCAAGTTATATATACATTACCGAATATTAAAATATTAAATCAAATCAATCGATTGCGTTATTTTAAACGGAAAATAATTTACGCAAAACTCACATTTCTGGTAAGCTATTTTGGTGATCTTCTTTCTTTTCGATGTTGCAATAGTCTCCATATCTTGTACTATGCATTGTTTCGATATCACAAAAGAAAAAAAGCCACATTTCCCAAAGTGGCCTTAATAAATAGATGATTCATGAGTGGTTTGCCCATTTACGACGATACTTACTTTAACATCGGTGGCATTGTACAGTAATAATCTTTTTTATAACGATCTACATTCACTGATGCGAAACCCACGCTATATTCAAATAATGTGAAATCAAAACGAAAAGGAATATATTTAATTCTTGAATTGTGTACATACCCAGTGATGCTCTTGTTATGGTTGTCGGTATAATCAACAATTACCCAATCGCCGAACTTTTCATCAGGAAATGCATAAACAATTTCATCAGCAGCAATTTTTGAAACAACCACGCTATTCACTGTAGCTTGTTGCCTCACATTTACATAGCCGTCTTTGTCAATGATTTTTGCAAATTGGGCCGAGGCCAATTGGCATACAGTGAGAAACAGTAGTACTAAAAGATATCTGTAATTCATTTGGTATAAAGTTATTACTGATAATATTTTGCCCCCGACTAGTAAGATCTTGTACCATACGATCTTCCTTACGATGACTCATATTTACGAATTTAATTGAAAGATAACAATCTCGCTACCTTTATATCATTTGTTGATTAAAAATCTTTTAAAATATATGCTCGGACTAGCTATTTACGAATTTATATAATGAAAGTCCTTTTACCCGTTTTCTGCTGAAAACTCGCTAGGGTTAATGACTTTTTGTAGATAAATTTCATCACTAAACAATTCCAAATGTTCTTGCATCAATCTTTATGTTGCTAGAAGTGGAAGCTGTTTTAATAACAGAACAGTATAACTTATTATTAACTCATTCCATGAGATTTGAAATCATATTCCTTCTCCGTAATGGATTATTAATGATTTCCTGAATGAATAATCCCCAATCCTGTTCCATATCATTTAGATAGTCAAATAGCGCTGGATAGTTGAATTTAGGAGCAAATGGAAAAGAAAATCTAACAATTAGGTCTTCTTTATGATAAATAAGAAGCTCCATCGTATTCTCCGTTAGTTGTATCAAATCTACTTTACATTGATCTCCCACATGGAACTTTGTTGTACCAAATAAAAAATAAAGTTCATTTTTTTCTACATAAAAAGCTGTCAAAACATCTTCAATCTGTCTGTACCATCCATAAATATTGGTGACTGGCTCCAAATTTTCAAACTCTTTGCCAGATTCTAAATCAAACAGTATATCGTGTAATTCAAAATTTCGTAGTAGTTTCATAGCTATCTATTTTTTAGAAAAATTGGTATTTTTGACTACTAAATCCCGAGATATTATTTCATTCAAACCAACGTGTCCCTGAATGGATCTAAATAATTTAATCCTCGTTCTTCAAATATTTCCTCAAGCTTTTCGGCACCATTTTCCTTTTTAAAAGCTACTTCCTCCTCGGTAATAGGCAGCAACCAATAGAAATGGACTGATTTATTGTTATCAAGGATAAGAATTTCGAGTTTGGGTCCATCGAGATAAGGCAGCGAAATAAGGCCATAAGAACAGGGAGAATCCATGCGCCATCCTCTTCCCCAGTTGATGGTATGCCAATGTCCCAAACTTGCGCCAAATCTATGATAATGTGCTACGACTATTAATGATTCAACTAATGTTTCATCTTGCTCACCAGAAAACATGTGCAGTTCGAGGGCAAATTCATCATGCAAGCCAGACATACCTATAGTAGCATAAGCCCACATGTTCCGTTCGGCTGTTGGGGGAAATTCCAGCACCCTAAAGTGATCGCCTAGATCCTTATAGGGACCTTTTGGCCAAGTCAAGACGTTATATTCCTGTCCCCAATTACAGGTATAGTGTTCTAAAAGCTTCTGATTATATAAGGCTGTATCCATTTTTTTCAATTTATCAAAAATAATCTACTCCAATAAAACTATTTCAATATAACCCTTGCTCTTACTATACAAAACGGCAACAAGCTTCATTTCGACAAGGAGATTCAACATAAAAATTGGCTTGGTACAGTGAAAATACAATAGTTTTTAAAAACATTGGATGACGAAACAATGGGAAACATAAAAATTACTGTACAAATAAACGCTAAAAGAAAGGGTCTGATGATAATCAGTTCTTTTGACTTAAAAAAGCCACATCTCTCGACATGGCTTTGAACTAAATTTAAACATATGATTCACTAGTGCTCTACATATTACATCATTTGACAGAGCACTAGCTATTGTAAACTATTTATACGAATTAATCGATTTGGATACTTTCCAGTCATTGTCTTCACGAACCAAAGTCACCAAATCAGTCTTGGTAAAATCTTCAAATTTCAACGTTACTTTAGCAACCATATAGTCTGCTGACTCTTCAAGGATATCCGTACTTACAGTACAGTTCAGCTTCTCGCCTTTTTGTTTTTTCAAGGATTTAACCACTTCACTCCTACTGTGATTTTGTGCATTGGATGAATGGATCTTTTGATTGAAATCATCAGCGAATAACCGCTCTACCCCTGTCGATTCTCCCGCAGTCGTTACCGCAACATAGTGATCAAGTGCAAAGTCTGCTGTAGAAAGGTTAACGTTTGCTTTCTCTGATTTCGATGCGGGTTTGTCAGCTGCCATAGCAAATGTAGATACTGCGATTAAAGCTACTGTTGCGAATGTCTTTACTAATGCTTTCATAATGTCTTTATTTTATTGTGTTAGTTTTTTTATCTGTTCTTATTTGTTGACTCAAAACTACGACACAATACGCCCCTAGACTACGGGCTTTAGACCAACGATCAGGAAAACTCGGTGAATGGCAGGAATGGGGAGATAAGCCCCCCTTAACAATGATTATTTTTTCTTGCGCAAAAATTTACCTTTGGTATCAAAATATAGTTTATTGTCATTCGTTAGTTCCAATTTATACCCTTTAGAAGATTTATCAATGCTCTCCACAGCAGTACCCTTGTAATTTTCTTTCAAGTAAGATTGTATTGACTGCGGAAAAAAAACGGTCGGCAGTCCAATTCCATCTGGAGCTTTAACCTCAATCCAGTTACCCAACTTCCCAAAGTCAATTTCCGTACGATCAGCCAATATCACTTCGTGAAATGTTCCTGTGGCAGAAGGGGATTTCTTTACCTTTACTTCAAGTATCTGTATATTCGGAAAATATGCCTTAATAAATGCCAAAGCACTATCTGGTAGCGTTACATTCTCTAAAGGTTTAGATTTAAGTTGATTTTCTTTGCTGAAATTATAAGCCTTATTACTTTGCGCAGCATTTGAACATGCGCAAAAAATTAAACAAGTAGGTATTACCAAGAATAGCTTCCACATGATCGTTGTTTTTTTAAATAATAACTTTTAAAGAAGCAAAATGTTTTTAAGGAATTTACCCAAATTCTTAAGCTAATTGAATATTCAATTCTACATACGCATACAAATCTTCTTCAACACTCTTTTTTTTAAGAAAAAGAGCTGTACTAAAAATCACTTTCTTTATTTTATAAAATACATTCGTACAATTGGGGCCCTGTCTCTTGAAAATGGCCAGGACTGCTAGGTGAACTCAATCAGTGTAAGAAGATCTTTTCCCAATGACCTGCTCAACTTTCCTTCGTCATCCAAGATCGACAGTAAACCAATCTGCGCTATGTATTCTTTCCCATGGTAGGTATCGCAAAGCTCTTTCTTTTTCTGGGTATTGGCATGGGGATACAGCAACATTCCTCCTACAGCATTCCAATAATCCACATAAACGTAGATCTGTCGTAGATCTTGCGTGGATATCATATCATAGCTATAATTCTTCCATTTGGTATCAATGACAAACTGTTTTCCACTGATTCGATGCTTCAACAGAATATCTGGTCGAAGGGTCTTATCGCGCCAAAATTGCTTGCTCTCCTGTCCTCGTACTTCCCAATCTTTCGAACAGTTCGCCAACTGCGCAAGCACATACTGCTCCCAGAGCTCATTCATATTGAAAAGCAGAGCCAGCATATTTTCAGTTCCCGCCTTGACATTGGGGGCATAGTTTAAAATAATCAATCGTGCTAATTCAATTGCTGTCCGATAAGGTTCCATTTTACGGCTATAAGATAGCCTATCAAATAATTGCTGGTCGGCCCAGATCTCTTTGACTTCTGGAAAATTCAATTGCACCGTCTTGCAACGTCCATAACGATAGCTCCCTCGCGACAGGCGAGCAACAACCTCCAAGCCTAGCTGGAGAATCTGATGCAGCACATGGTCACCGCCATATACTTGATGGGTATTGTAAAAATGCTCTTTATGAACGAGATTACGCTGAATATGCCCTGCAAACTCTAGTTTTCCTTTGAGCGCAACGGTATTTTTAGTTTCCTGATAATATTGTTTCACCAGTCCGTGATGCAGCAGTTCTTCTACCGCTGTTAAATACCAGTCAAAATAGATATCCAACAGATGGATCTGCTGTTTGTCAACAAAAGCCTCCCCAACTGCTGCAACCTTTAACCGCTCCGTTTCGAGAAGCATTTCGATCAATACGTCGCGCCAATTTACGGTAGATGCAGTCCGCTGGATCTTGGGAAGGATTTCAATGACAAGATCGTCCACCTGAACAATCCCGACATAGTTTTTAAATCGGATACCCTGATAGACAGGCGCAAAGTATTTACCCTGATGTAGGTCATTGTATTTGAGCAGCACATGGAAGTAAATCTCTACAAATCGCAGACTTTCTCCTGTCTGAGTCTTATAGGACTGATTGAGATACAACGTATCATGCTCATAGACTTGAAGGACATGCTGCATATGATTATCCGATCAATTGATTCAAGGCATCAATAATATTTTCTTCTGGTACCTCGAGTACATTCAGCTTTGGTTTATACTGCGGCTTCCGTATTTTATCGAAATCCGGAAAGAGATCTACTGAAAAGCTGTCTTTTTCAATTTCAACAAAACCTGCTCCCAGCACCAAAGCAATTTTCTCCTCATCCCGATAAAAGTATTCTTTGAGTAAGGGTACGATGCAATTGTTAAAGGCATGCGTGAGATCGCGCCGTGACTGCACATTAATCAGATAAGAATGTCCAATTTGATGGTCTTTGTCCAAAAGCACCTTGATGCGATTGTTGATTCTACTGAGGACATGTTGCAGATTGATATTTTCGATGATGATATCGCCGAGCAGTTCGGCATTGGGCATCATCTCCACAAAGGCAAACCGACGGCGCAAAGCAGTATCCAAAGCTTCCACCGAGCGATCGGCTGTATTCATGGTACCGATGAGATACAGATTGGATGGTACAAAAAATTTCTGCTTGCTATAAGGAAGGATAACTTCAAGTGCTTCGTCCCGTCCGGCACGTTTGGATTCCTCAATCAACGTAATCAGCTCACCAAATATGGCGGATACGTTGCCCCGATTGATTTCGTCGATAATTAAAACCACAGGCTTTCCTTGAATATCCTGATTGGCCATCGCCTTTTGAAATACCCCGGAATTAAACTTACTGACCAGTTCGGCACTGGCAGGCCTCTCTTCACTCGAGTGCAGTTCGAGATAGGTATTGTATGCCGCATGGGCACAGGCAATCTTAAACAAACCGCTTTCTACTTCATAGATAAGCTGCTTGCTTCCATCGTCGGTTTCATGAAAACGTGGTTTGATTCCTTCCACAAAATCCTCATAGCTCATGCTCTGATGAAAAGTTGTAAAAAGGATCTGTCCGCTATCCACATACCGCTGGTAACGTGCTTTCAATGAAGTCCTATCCTCAAGGGATAGTTCCGTTTCGCTTTTTCCTTCGATGATGGAAAGAGCCAAGTTGATGCTGTTATATGTTTTTCCCGTACCAGGAGGACCATACAAAATTTGGTTGAGCTGCATAGGGATACTGTTTGCGAATGTTTCGGTATTGACAGATGTTTCCTCACCCCCTATTTCTTTAATGATAGCATGGTGTTTTTCGACACGTTGGTTCAGCTTATTGATCAGACTGACAAACTCCTGAGGTGTAACGCGGTGCGCTGTAAACCGTTGAATAGATTGCTTGACACTCAAGATACCCAGATCGACGATAGCGATAATATCGGCCAATTGGCCATCAATATCCTGGTACATCGCTTCCAAAGAGACATAGTTTTCTTTGAGGCCAGCGATTCGAATCGTATACATTTTTGCAGTTTCATTGATTTTCCGTGCCAGCTTATACTTTTCCACCAAGGGCTCTTTAATTGTCTTGATTAAGTTTAGCACCGCACGATTTTGATCATCTTTGGGATCTTGGGTTTGGGTAAATTCAAAATAGTACGTATAAGTAGACTCCCCCAACACAAATATTAGACTCATAGCATCGCCAGAAGAACCCGGGAAATTGACAGGAATAGACCAAAAGGTAGTTGCAAAATAGCCCGAACGCTGGGTTCCGATAAAGTAATCCGTTTCGGAATTCTTCGTGGCACTTTGTCTCACTGTAAACGTAAAATTGTTGTCTGTCTGATGTTTGGACATCAGCCAATCAAAAACACTCTTTTCGTATGCTTCGTAACTTAACATATATGGTACTGGCTTGCTATCTCGGTATTCCTACCGTGTTAAATAATATTCTTGAAAATCTAATTTGATCGCTGTAGACACAGCTCTTAAGGATTGGACAGCTGCCTGTCCTTGGAACAAAGATACGATTAATACGTCTGTTTTTGTTGATATACTTTTGGTTCATGCGCTGACAGCACATTGATTAAACCATCAGCATGCAAAAAGATAAAATGCTGAACATTTTCTTTACTAACAATATGATAACTATTTTTTACTATCCAATCAATCAAATCAGATTTTTCCACCGTAAATAAGGACCAGTTTCCAGTAATACCATAATCGTCAATTATTTTTAAAGAACTGTTTTCATTTTGATTTTGATAATAAAGTGCATGAAATCCAAAATCGAAGACAAGGTTAAGTTCAATATTCTCTATTTCAAAACTTATCTGCAGTCCATTCTCTTGATCATCTGATAAACTTATTAAATAAAGGTCTCCATTAATCATCTCAGCGGGATGCCATTTTTTTAATATGTTGCTCTTTTTCATATGCAAATTTAGTGGTGTTTAATGGCTCATAAAAATGGGTAAGCATTCCTTGAGCAAATCCGAACTTCGTCTTTTTACTCCATTTCAGAATTCTGCTTGCCAGACAACTTCGATTTCATCACCACTTATGATGTCGATAATATTATTTACATTACCAACTGAATAGTGTTTCAGATCCCAATCTGAAAACATTTCTTGACTTTCTCTACGAAACCAATCTAAATAGTTTGAATTATCAGATACCACTAAACCTCTATAACTTGGGTGCTCATAGAGGCTTCTTGATCTTGCACCTTCATCTGTCACTTGATAAGACATTGCACCTTTAAATTTTAAGATTAATATTCGGTCATCTTTCATTTCAGCCAGATGAATCTCTATGCTACCACCGTTGTCCGTTAAATTAACAAAATAAAGATCATTTGGTGGAGGAGATACAGGATCCCATTTTATAAAATTGTTCATAACTATTGATACCTGAATTTTTTTCCTTTTAATTTATTAACGGGTTAACTCACTAACGTTTTCACCTCTTCCTTACTTAACCAGCGAAATGTAGCAGGTTCATCCGAAAGTACCTCAATTGCATTTTCTAAATTATAAATAACGAAATGTTCAATATTTTTTCGTTCTAAAATATCATAGCTGCCCTCAATAACTGAATCCAAATAAGCGGAGCATGTAGATCTCGCAAATCCCCGAAAATCGTCGTTCTCGTTAACCATCTTCATTAGCGCCAAGTCGATCGTAACTTTATACGAAACAAAATACTCAAATTTTATTTCGAGAATTTGAGTGTGATCAACTAAGTTTTTTAAAAGAATAACTATTTCACTGTATTCCACATACATTTTATAAAAAAATAAATCTTGAGGAAGGGATAAATCAACAGCCCATTTTTCATATTTATCTTTCATCGTGTAGTATCTAAATTTTGTTTCTATTACTTTTTCGTCCAAATTCAATATGGGGGCACTGATGTTAGTCCTACAGGTCCAGCCTAACTACCTTTCTAAATTTTCAATTTCTTTTTTGAAATTAGCTAATAGAGAATAAAATCGAGTTTTCAATAGCTCACTTTTTCTTTTATTATCCATAACAATTTCATTAAAATAGATAGCATCAACCCAAATATTTAAATTATTAGTATTCGTTTCGAGCATAAAATCATAGGCCTTTTCGATATCCGACAATTCGAAACTTGAATATATATCCTCAGATTTGGATAATTGCATAGCTCTCAATAATAACTGACTTGACCTTGAATCCATTTTATAGCAATTATTCAATTTATCAAAATTTTCCAGGAACGACAGGTCGTTACCAACTTCACGTTGAAGTTGATTTAATGCTTGGGCTAAAGAATCTTCAAAACTTTTTAACGCTAGTAGGTGCTTTTTAATATCCATTACTTATTCTTTTTTACGCCCAATAATCTAAGTAACTAACCGCTCTATTTTTTCACAATATGATCAGCTGTAGTTACGACTCTTGAGATTCTAATCTTATTTTATTTCCGGTTTATACAATGGTCGACACTGAAGATTTTGGGAACAATATCGGTACAATGATCAGTTCTTATACATAAGCCCAGTCCGATTAAAGTATACTTTTCTTCCATAATTACTATCATCTAGCGACCACACGCTATTTGTGCGAAATCTCAGCACGAATGGTGAATACCTAAAGTTAAATTAAAAGTTCCAAACTTGTATATCAGAAAAAAAGCCACATCTCCCGACGCGGCTTTTAAATTAAACTTAAATAGATAATTCTCTAGTGGCCTGTCCTCCACCCGATCTGGCAGATTACTAGCTATTAGATTTTATTTATACGAATTGATTGATTTCGAAACTTTCCAGCTGTTACCCTCGTGCTCTAAGGTAACCAGGTCAGTCTTGGTAAAATTTTCAAATTTCAAAGTTACTTTAGCGACCATATAGTCTGCTGACTCTTCAAGGATATCGGTGCTTACGGTGCAGTTCAGCTTCTCTCCTTTTTGCTTTTTCAAGAATTTAACGATTTCGCTGCGGCCATGACTTTGCACATTGGACGCTTGAAACTTTTGGTTAAAATCTTCAGCAAATAGCTGCTCTACACCTGCTGATTCTCCCGCAGTGGTTACCGCAACATAGTGGTCAAGTGCCAAGTCTGCTGTGGAAAGATTAACGTTTGCTTTCTCTGATTTCGAACCTGGTCCTTCAGCTGCCATAGCGAATGTTGATACGGCGATTAAGACTGCTGCTGCGAATGTTTTTACTAGGGTTTTCATAATATCTTTTTTATAGTGTTAGTTCTGTTGTTCTTATTTGTTGACTCAAAACTACAACACAATAGGTCCCTGACCTATGGGCTTTAGACCAACGCTCGGGAAAACTCGGTGAATGGCCGAAATCGGAAGGTGAAAATATGTACGAACACCCAATCTAATTTTTGAACGGCTTTCAGTTTACTGGGTAAACTAAATATCAACTAAGTAAGAGCGAATATTAGATCAACTCTCACGAATACGAATCGCTCAGCCCAGTCAAATTTCTTGTGATTACTTTTAGTATTAGATAATTAAAACATGCCCAAAAGGCATACATTATTTAACAAATAAAACTTAAAAACAATGAAAAAGTTATTGATGAGTTTGGTAGCCCTAGCTGCGCTATCGACAGCGGCTTTTGCAGGCACGGACACAAAAGCACCCAAAGAAAATGCAGAAGTAAAAACAAGTACTTCGGCAGCATCCGAAACCACCAACAAAGTTGAAGTTGCCGAATCAACAAAAGAAAGCAATGCAAAGTTTCTAAGAAAGTGTGTTTACACGCTAACAGTCTACAATAGTAGTGGCCAAGTTATTGACACTTTCACTTCGCAAACCTATGTTGAAAATTCCTGTTCAGGATTCTTCGACAACTGCAGAACGATTTACAGACATATGCTTGCCAATGGTGAATTAGGAATATAGTCTGCAAATTATATTTCATTCGAATTATAAGTGCTGAAAAATAAGCGGGGCTAAGGCCCCGCTTTGTATAATACCTAAATCATTTCCTACAAGTTAGCAGTTAACCCAACATGACTATGCTTAAGATTCCAGCCAATTACATTGTTTTACTTTGCTCCATTGAGTAATAAAATTCAACAAAACCACTTCAAATCTGCTGTTGTTCTTACTATACAAAACGGCTACTAGCTACATTTCAAAAAGAAAGAGTCAACATAAAAATTGGAATCGTACGGTGAAAATTCAATAGTATTTAAAAACATTGGATGACGAAACAAAAACGAGGAAACGATATGAAACATAAAAATTACTGTACAAGTATACGCTAAAACAAAGGGGCTAATTTGAACATCGGGCCCTTTTGAGGTAAAAAGCAACCAACGCTTAATTTTAGCTACTTAAAACACTATAAAATTTCAGGTATACGATTACTGTACAAGTACACGCTAAAATAAAAGGCCTGATCAATATCAGGCCCTTTTGACTAAAAAACTTTCGCTAATTTTGGCTTTTAAAGCTTATGCGAATGATCTCACTGTACCTGCACCTCCAATAGCTTTAACCATCCTGAATCAGTTATATCGCCATTTACGGCAAGCCTTATTCCCGGCTGATTTTCATTTGTTGTATCTACAATGGCGACGGCCCAGGTATAGTTCCCAGCAGCTACATCGACATTAGCTTTCAACTCGTATGCGACTGGATTATTCTTAAGCCAGGTGGAAGGTTCTCCTTTATCATCAACAAAAACTTTTTTTACCCTGTTTTCTTCGTCCAGGAGTGCAAAAGCTACTTTATATTTATAATTCCATTGAGGAATATTATTCGGGAAATATCCCCAGCCCATATTCCGCCAGCGGTGGTTAATTGTTGTTTCAGTACCCGAATTGACTTTCTCCGGTAAATAAATACGATCGGGATATAAACGATAGCCACCTTCAGAAATAAAACGCTGGCATAAGGTAAAAGATTTGGTGAACCAGCTTTCAATTTCACCGATACGGAAATCCATCATGTTTACAGCAGCTTCCAAGGAGCTGTCAAATTCGCCCTGCCGAACATCTTCGGGATGGTCTTGCCTGTATTTACCGCTTGGATCAGTCCAGTAACGGTGTGTACCAGTCGTAATCCAACCACCTTCCATAATAATCGGGCGTTTAAAATTCCAGACCTTGGCAAAATTCTTCTCCCAGCTTTGATAATAATCGGTCATTCCAAAGGCATCCTGACGCAGGCTGTACCCTTTATTGATCATCTTATTCAACAGCTTCTCCGAATTAGGATTAGGAGCTCCATTGCCCGCAGGGTCGCCAACTAAGCGGTGATAATTGATCAGCAAGGGCACTTTTGTAAAGTTCTTGGAATACACATCTGAAATCCAATCAACAACTTCTTCTTTGATCACCTCAATATTTTGGCCGGAAGGATTATTAGGATCTTCGTAAATGACACTATGTCCCTCCCCCCACAAACCGAGTCCATAGGCATCGACAAAGGAGGTTTTATTTAAATCATTAAAATCCTTCGCCAACTCTTCGATCAGCTTGCTATAATATTTCCGAAAAACAGGATCTTGCAGCACGGGTGTTTTTCTATCCGGAAAAGAAGCATTGGCAACATAATACTTGGCGCCTGCATCGAAAACAAACTGCGGCGTATTTGCTCCTTGATCGCGACCGTCGACGACGATACGAAAGGCGATTGGCAATCCTTTATCTTGTGCCCCTTTGATCATTTTATAGATTGCCGTGCTGGGATCCCTCCAGGCATATACGCCATCTACAGGATTAAAAGTTCGCCAGCTGGTACGGATATAACAGGCAGATGCATAGTCAATTGCTTTGACCGTTTTACCTAAGTCAGGTACATAGAATTGGGTGTCCCAATAGGAAGGAGTCCCCGAAGCTGAAGCATACATGACCCAGCCGTTTAAAGGGTTACGAAACATGGCACTGCGGTTGTAGCTGGGTTTCACCAAGGTCCCTGCTATATCTTTTTCGTTATCAGCACTATCTTTCTTGCATGAAACCGCTAGAAAGCAAAGCATGATAGCAAATGCGCTGAGGCAGGCTTTTTTATAGTTTATATTGTTTTTCACTTTCAGAAATGTTAAAGTTAATTTAAATGCTTTGATACAATTGCTTACCGTTTTAGCCCCAGAATTGTCATGTTCCTTAGATCAAAAATCAGCACATTGGTCGTGGCAGGAATGGTGAAATAAGAATTTCGGTTGGCGCCAACGGTACCTCCGCCCAATTCTGCAACTTTTCCTAAAGTAAGCGTCAGGGTCTGAGCCACACCTTCAGTCGTAGGCGGAGCACTAAAAGCATAAGCCAGGTTTTTGTTATTACTGTTGTCTCCTGTCACGATAAACTTGGTGGTCCCGACTTTACCCCCAGTATAGACCAAAACCTGCGGATCCGCCAAACTTACCTGACAATCCATTTTTACCGGAGTTCCCCAGCCATTGATACTTCCGTGCATCCACAAATCCGCCACCGTGGTCGTATAAGGCTGATCCCCTGTCCATGTCACTATTTTGGGAGCAAGTGCTTTCGCTGGAGAATAAATGGTTGCTGTCGCTTTTTGCATATTGACCACAACGCGATACTCGCCCGCAGTCGCTATTTTCCAGGAGAATACGTTTTCTCTCATTTTGATGCCAACGGCATTTCCATCGTTTAGTTCACCGCTTCCATCGGAGGTAACAACATAATTGGTTTCACCGTTAAATTCGACCGGAATTTCCAGTTCGCCAGGCTGCAAATTCAATACATAGGCATACTGATCCAGATTTTCCAATGTTTTTGGCATCTCCACTTTGCTCCCGCCAACGGCACTTCCGCTCAAGAACACTTTATCGGCATCAAAAACAACCGTCTTGATCGGGTTTACTGTAATTCTTACGGTACGTACTTCGGGTGCCTCAAAAGTAGCACCGCCCTCCCATTGGGCAACGACTCTAAACTCTAGTGTAAAGCTTTTATTTGCTGGTATGGCCCACTTTTCATTTGCCCAATTTTGTAATTGTTCGGAAGTAAAGCTTCTGCTCAATACGTTATCGTCTTCATAGTTAAATATGGCTGTACCGGTACCAAAATTGTTCCCCACCACATCTAACATCGTACTGTAGCTGACCAAATGATCATCTGATTGTACCCTAGCGGGTTTCCAGTTAAATGTGACGATATCTTTGGTCAAATTGACTTCGTCCAGCGTAATGTTTTCCGACGAAGGCTGAAGGTCCATCGTTTCATTGACTTTGGGTATATCCTGAATTTCCTGTTTGCAGGATAACTGGCAAAGTACCATGCTTAAGAAAAATAAGGTTTTGTATAAATAATTGATGATTTTCATTGATTTATAGTTTTGCTAACGTTTGGATAGAATCATGCGCTTGACTAGCGCAACTGCTTTTTTGTCATCAGATGGGAAAGCTGCCGAAAATACGATTAGGATTTGGACAGCCTCCCATAACCATTAATTATAACCCGGATTCTGCGGGAACGGTGCCCCTGTATTGGCATCCCTGATCACCTGTGGAATAGGCCATAAGATATTGTTGTCCGTAATTTTATCCTTGATCGCATTATTATATTTTTTGACCCGCTCCACCAAAGTATTGGTACGCACCAGGGTAAATCTTCTGCTTTCTTCACCAACTAATTCGCGGATACGCTCATCGAGCAGGAAATCCATATTCATCTGAGCGCCGGTAATTTCGGACGCTCCCGCTCTTTTCCGCACTTCATTGACGGCTTGGGCAGCTTTATCCGGCATATTTTGTCCCAAATAGGCTTCAGCAAGCAACAGATAGGTTTCAGCCAAGCGGAATTTCATACGGTCTTTATAACTACCGGTCAAACTTAAATTTTCAGTACGTCCGTAAAAGAATTTTGTAATCGCTGGAAATAAGCTTTTTGTCGTAAACCAGGTCTGTTCGGTAATATTGGCTTTTTTACCATATAGCGAGGCCTCATTCGCGTTGTTGTAATACCAGTTGCGTTTAATGTTATAACCTGAATTACGGATATCATTTGCTTCGAAAATACCAGCGACATTGCCTGTAGCATTGGTACCTGTGGTACCTACCCACCACTTCATTGGTACTAATTGTGCAATACCACGGCCGCCCAATGTGTCAGCCAAAACAAATCCTGTAATCGTCGAGTAATTGGGTATCCAAGCCCTACGCGTCCAGTCATCCGAATTGGTACCACCACCGATCGTGTTAAACTGGAACTGCAATACCCAGATACTTTCTTTATTGCCACTTTTTCTATTTTGGTTATTTTCCAGAAATAAATCGCTAAATACATCGCCTGGTTTGCTGCCATTTACGCCATATCTGTTTTTCATAAGGTTATAATACCCACTATTGATGACCGCCAATGCGGCCTTTTCTGCTTCGGCATGATTGCCCTGCAATAGGTAGATTTCGCTCAGCAAATGACTTGCGGCCCATTTGGTCAGCTTTCCTTCTTTTACGTCGTCCGGATTTGTAGGCAGGTTATCCACCGCAAACTTCAGGTCGTCTACCATGTGGCCGATGACTTCGGCTTTTGGTGTACGGGTAAAATTAAGCTGAAAATCATACAGGATAGTTTCCACATAGGGTACATCGCCATATAGATAAACCAAGGTACGGTAAGCATAAGCCCGAAAGAAGCGAGCTTCAGCCTGAAAACGTGCCTTATCCGCGGGCGTATCCCAATTGGTGTTTTTTTCGGAATAAACCAGCATCAGGTTTGCCGATGAAATGAGGTTGTAAGCCCAATTCCAGTAAGTACCCACAAACCGTTCTGAGGCAGTAAGTGTAAGGTTTGCAAAAGCCGTCAGCGAGCCATCGCTATTAATGGCATCGGCGATATCTGTAGATACCTGTAAAGCTTCATATGGGCAGGCACCATTATGGATGAAGGCGCCACCTTCGCCATAGGTATTGTATTCTGAACGTGTGAGTGTATACAAACCAGCACTCCCCACCTCGAAACCGTAGGTGCTGGTATAGGTATTGGAGGGGGCCAGTTCAGTTTTCAGTTCTTCCTCCAGAAACTTCTTACAGCCTCCTAAGGTTAACAATACGATAAGCCCTAAACTTGTTGTGATAATATTTTTCATTTTCATGTCCATTCGATTAGAAGTTTACATTTAAGCCAAACATATACGAACGTGCCGTCGGATAGGAGGCCATCCAGGTGTTGTCGTAATTGAGTACCTCTCTGATATTAGAAATCGTATTCAGATTGTTCACGCTAGCGTTTATATCAATACCATTTACACCGACCTTTTTAGCAATTTTGTGTGGCAATTTATAACCAAAGGTGATGTTCTTCACCTGTACGTAGCTCACCTTTTTATAGTACCCGTGTCCTAATGGATTGAGATAACCGGGTGAAACAATCGTCGCATTGGGATTCTCCGGTGTCCAATAATTGGCATCGTGTACATAGTTGGTAATCCCGAAAGTCCAGGCCCCAAGATTGGCCATGTGATCATCGCGCCATACATCAAAAACCCCGGTTACCAACGCAGATGCATAAAAATTTTTGTAAGAAAACCGATTGGCTAAAGATGCTGTATAGCGTGGATTTTTAGATCCGATGACCACCCTGTCACTCGCTTCTATCTTGCCGTTACCATCGCGGTCGTACAGCTTGGCAGCTCCGGCTGCTGCCCCATCCACAGTAATGGTTTCTCCATTTTGCCATACACCGATCATTTTATAATCGTAGAATACTCGTAATGGCTTACCAATAAACCAGTTGTTGGCAATATCATCGATACCATCCCCTCTCAACTCGACAATTTTGTCTCGGTTTAAGGAAAACACAGCGGTCGTATTCCATTGAAAATTTTCCCCTTTCACGTTCGTGGAGTTTAAGGTGACTTCAATACCTTTATTTTGGGTGGCGCCGATATTGTCCCAAATCCGGTTATACCCGTTCATGATAGGTACAGTGCGGGTCATCAGTAAATCTCTCGTTTTAGAGAGATAGGCATCGATAGTTCCTCCCAATCTGTTATTAAATAACTGAAAGTCCAGCCCCAGGTTGGTCGAATAGGTGGTTTCCCATTTCAAATTAGGGTTCCCCACACCATCACCGGCCAAATAGGCTGTCGTAACGGCAGTACCATCATCGCCCCAGATATATTTTACATTGGAGTATAAGCGGTCTAACGTGCGGTATGGTGTAATCGCCTGGTTACCGTTGGCACCATAAGAAAGGCGGATTTTCAGCATGTCCAGCCATTTGGCGTTATCTTTCAGAAAACGTTCCTCCCCGATTTGCCACGCCGCCGCTGCGACAGGAAAAAATGCGTATTTATTGTTGACACCAAATACAGAGGCTCCATCTGTACGTCCTGTCAGGGTCAATAGATACTTGCCTTTGTAGGCATAATTTATTCTGCCCATGTATGACAGCATCGCAGATTCCGATAAGGAAGCGCTGTTGGAAACAAGACGGCTGGCCGAACCGATCATAAAGTATTCGGTATCATCGGTTACAAAACCTGCACCGCTCTGGGCTGTTGACCAGCTTTTCGTTTTTTGCATACTGAATAAACCCGTCACATCAAAACGATGATCGCCGATCTGCCGCTCGTATTTGAGCAGGTTCTCCCAGGTATAATCGTTATAATTGGAATTGTTAATGGAAGCACTGCCTCCAGCCTGCGTACCCTGATCCCTGCCTTCAAAAGTATTGCGCCCGTAATAGGTTCCGGTAAATCCGTTCCGATAATTATAACCAAAATTTGATCGTAAGGAAAGACCCTCTACCGGCAGCAAAATATTGGCATAGCCAGAAAGAAAGAAGTTGTTATTATACCTATCCTGAATCGCGTTAACGTTGCGCATCGGATTGACGATCAATGAATACTCCATGGGCTCGGGTACATACTTCCCCGATTCGTCTTTATAGCTCCCATAAGGACTTTGTTTTATGGCATGTTCCAAATTTGGCGTAATACCACCGTCGCTTTTCCGGGTATATTGCAGGCCAACACCAGTGGTTAACCATTTATTAAAAGTCTGATCCACATTTGTGGTAATATTTAAACGGGACAACTTAGAATTGTATACCACACCCTCTTGATCCAAAGCAGCAAGGGCAGCCATATATTTTGTATTTTCTGTTCCACCGGAAATGCTCAACTGATGATCCATGGTCATGGCTTTTCGAAAGACGTAATCCTGCCAATTGTTAGTAATGCCTTTCGCATAATTACCGCGCTCTGTTACGCTAATAATATCCCCGGCGATAGGATCTAATAGCGCTCCAGTATAGCCCTGCCTAATTCGGGCAATATCTTGTTGAAAGCGGATATATTCATTTGGTCCCATAACATTGATGCGTTGCATAGGCTCGGCCATGCCGATCAAACCTTTATAGTTTACCTGAGCTCTACCCAGCGCCCCCCTTTTGGTTTGTATCAGAATAACCCCATTGGCCGCACGCGAACCGTAGATGGCCGAAGCCGAGGCATCTTTTAAGATCGAAAGGTTTTCGACGTTGTTGGGATCGATATCTGCCAGGGATCCGCTGTAGGGAATACCATCTAAAATAATCAACGGACTATTGTTGGCCGATATCGAATTTTCACCGCGTATCAACAGGGTCTGTGATGCTCCCGGCGCAGCCTCGCCGGTCGTAATGGAAAAACCGGCAACCTGTCCCACCAAGCGATCCATCAGGTTTGAGGTAGATACCATGCTTAGCTGCTCTTTTCCGACCACAGCCAAACCTCCTGTTAAATCTTTCTTCTTGGCTGTACCATACCCTACGACCACAACCTGATCCAGGACATTATTTCCTGACATCTTCACATTGATGATTCCTGATGGATTGACCTTTAATTCCTGGTTATTAAAACCGATGTAGGTAAAAAGTAGCGTAGCCGTGCGTGGCGCCAGAATGGTATAACGGCCATTTGCATCTGTCTGAACACCGGTTTTCGCCCCTTTAATCATAACCGAAACACCCTTAAGTCCTTCTCCCGCATCATTGGTGACCTGACCTTTGACATTTATTTGATCTGTTGCTTGCGAATAAGCATAATTAGCCGCCACCACCGATAGGGTAGCACTCATTATCCAGCTCCTGAGCCAGATATGTATCTTTTGTATCATTGATTTATAATGGTTAGTTTAAAATTTACTTGCGTTCTTTACTTTCCCTTTCTCGTAAAGAATATGAGTTTAAAATAGGTCTGCTTCAATAGGCTTGGATTTTTAATTTAAATTTTGTGATACATACTATCTCATTGCTGCAAATGCATGCGCAATGCCGATGGCAAGACTTCGTTTTCGTTCTTATTGACGAAACCTAAAATTCCGTTGCGCCTTGCTATTGATTTTTGTAAAGTTCGGATTACCCTGCGTGAGCCTAATCACGTGGTCGGGAGGAATTTTCATACACATATTTTGCTTTTTTAAAATTGGTTAAGACAAAACTATAATCATCACCAATTCGTAGGGTTCGTTTTTGTACGAAAATGGTTTGATTTTGTACAAAAGGCAAAAACATGTGTTTTTCGCTGTAAAATGGAGGTTAGAAGCGCTTTATTATTCTTTTTTTATACACATTAGATGATCTAGGATAACGGTATCGCTTGGTTGCACATCGATAGCTTCACCCCGACCTTTATAAATGATATCGCGGAAACTGGCCTGCGAGATACCTTTGGCTTTTATAGGTTGATGACTGATTAAATTTCGTACAAATAAGCCCTGCACATGCTCGCCATACTCGACCACCAAACCTTGTTTTGCTAGCGGACTGATGACCATATTCTCGATAAAAACATGACTTATACGGAGCTTACCCACAGGCATAATCCGTATGGATCGGTGTGAAATTGAATAGAAGTCCTGCCAGTTCTGGAGATAAATAGTTGAAATGTTGTCGATTTCGCCCCTATAAATCGAACCACTTACCACATTTACATTTTCTTCACCTGCTCCCACTCCGGTATCTGTCAACCCTATATTAATAAAGTCGTCACCGCTTTTACCTTTGCAATTCGCAATAATAATATTTTTACAGCCAAAACGTATGCCCATGCCGTCTTGGTTCAAAATCTGTTTGTCTACTCCATCAACAGTTACTGCCTGCCTTACGTTAAAAGTAATATCGCTTACCTTACCGTTTGTACAGCGTTCCAATACCAGTCCATGCCCATGATAATCCTTTAATGTAATGCCGCTAACCTCAAATACATCAGTGTGAGCCAATATGATGGCGTGGTTCCGCCATCCACCTTTTTGGTTCTCTCCGGGCTTACCTGCATCTGTACCATAAGATTCTCCAAATCCGCTGGGATTTAAGGACAAGATTTTATTATGGTCACCGGTAGCTCTGGGATGATCAGCTCCTTCTAAAAGAACATTTCCTTTTCCAATAATCCGGATATTCTTTGTGGGTGCTATATCTTTAATTGCCAGCCCTGCATTTGCAGAACGGATAAAATTATCCCGGCATTTATCCGATAGCTTAATGGTACAGTTATTCAATTCAAGTTCAAAATCGCCCGGAAGCAAAATGGCCTGATCGATGAGCCAGACACTTTTTTTTGTTACCGCATCGTATTTAGGGATCACTACTTTCCCAGTCGACTTTTTTGCTTCATTTATGGCTTTTTGTATACGTTCTGACTGGGAACCACTCTTGTATTTATTGGGGCTGATCGAAGTCTCATCTACCTTTTGGGCGACAGCCGCTGTCAGATAAATTACGTTAAACAAGCAAAAGCAATATGTAAGCAGAAGCGTTTTTCTAAAAATTGTCATTTTCATGATCGTTAGTATTTCAAAAATATAGAATGGCCTTTCACCTATCTGAAAGGGTATATCGGTCAACTATTGGCTGTATTTTTATTTCTTTCCACTCGAAACCTTTTTCTTAAACTCTGAAGGGCTCAGTTCAAACTGTTTTTTGAAACAGACGCTAAAGTATTTGGCATTGTTAAACCCGGTTTGGTAAGCAACTTCCGCTATCGTCAAATCCGATTTTTCTAACAGATAAGCACTTCTTTTCAGCCGCATATTCAAAATAAATTCTTTGATGGACATTCCCACAATATCATGTATTTTTTGATAAAGAATGGTTCTGCCTACGTTCATATCAGCCACAAAATCTTCTACGGAATAACTGGCATTGTCAATATTTTCTTCAATTACCTGAATGGCCTTAATCAGCAGTTCCTCGTCCATGGAGGTAACGGTTACATTGGAGGGATCTACCTGAATGTGTTTGCTGTATTTTTCTTTTAGTTCCCGCTGATTTCTTAGAATGGTTTCCGTCTGTTGCAACAGGTAGTCGACATGAAACGGTTTATCAATAAACACATTAGCGCCATATTCCAATGCTTTTATTTTATGCTGGTTGTCATCTCCCGTACCCGAAATCATAATAATAGGAATATGGCTCGTCTTAAAATTTTGTCTAAGGCTACGGCATACTTCCAAGCCAGTGCGATTTGGCATGATCAAATCGGTAATAATAAGTTGCGGATAAATTTTTTCGGCTTTAATTAAGCCCTCTTCCCCGTCACTCGCCGTGTATACATTATATTTTTCGGCCAGACGCTGCTCCAGATAGACACGCAGCTGTTGGTCATCTTCAATGAGCAGGATATTATCTGTCTTTTTTATAGGGATCGATCCTGTTTCTGGGGCTGCAGTATCCTGCGTAATAATATCGTCGATTTCAGAAACGGTGTAATCATACACATTAGGCTGCATGTCGCCTGCCCCGGCCTGTTTCCTTAACGGTAGTGAAAGGGTAAATGAAATTTTATCGGTCTTATTGACCATCCATATTTTACCCTCCAGCACATCTACCAGTTCTTTCACAATAGCAAGTCCAAGTCCTGAACTTTCTTCAAAAGTTGGCCGATGAGAAGATAAGCGGTTGAAAGAAGTGTAAAGTGTCGCGATCTGTTCTTCAGAAAAACAATCACCGGTATTTATAACTTCAATGGAGATGTATTCGACTTCCGTTGGATTTAACGAAGGAAACCGTTCTTTTTCTTCTGCTGTTGCACTATAGATACGTACGCCCACATACCCATTATCTGGTGTATATTTTAGGGCATTGGAGAACAGATTAGTCAATATTTTTTCGATAACATCGTAATCAAAGGCAACATATAAATTGTCCTTGTACGCGGAAATATTGGTTTCAACACCTTTTTTATTGGCATAGAGCTCAAACAGGCTAAATATATCCCCTACAAAATTGATAAAATCACCGACCTGCGGATTGAGCGTAATTTTTTGGCTTTCTATTTCGCGAAAGCGCAGCAATTGGCTAATCATCCGCTGTATTCTGGATACATTTTTCTCTATTAAATCCATGTATACCAAAGCGGTATCATTGGCCACAATAGTGTCTTTGAGTTGTTTAAGCGGCTGTAAAACCAAGGTTAGCGGTGTTTTTAAATCGTGTGAGATATTGGTAAAGAAGTCGGTACGCGCCTGGTTCAGCTCTTGCATATTCTGTTCTTTTAAACGCTCGAGTGCTAATCGCTCTTTAAACACTCTTTTATTGCTGTAATATCTCATTATGAAAAAGAGCAGAGCAGAAACAAGTGCTGCATAGCAGCAATAAGCCCACCAGGACAAGAAAAATGGTGGATCGACATGGATATATAATCGTGATATTTGATCGCCCCATAGCCCATCATTGTTGGAAGCCTTGATTTCAAAGATATAATCTCCGCCAGAAAGGTTGAGAAACTGTACAGATTTCTGGTTGGCATGACTGATTTGCCAGTCTTCACCAAGCCCCAACATCCGGTAAGCGAACTGGTTCTTCTCTGCGGATAGATAACTATTTGCCGAAAACTTAATTTCTACATTGGACTGGTTACTGGAGAGCCTTATCTTGTCTTCTTTTTGATTGGAAAGACTGCCAATGTCTTTCGTTAAAACTGATGAGCCATCCGCTGGTTTCACGAGTTTATTGTTGACCAGAAATCCTGTAAAAAAAACTTTGGGTTTTTGCAGATTTTTATTGAGGTACGCCGGATCGAAAAGTAGAAATCCATTGGTACCACCAAACAGCATTTCACCCCTAGAAGTTTTGTAAGCGGCATGAATATAAAATGAACCAATGTTATTTTCCTGATAAAATCTGGCTTTCTCAAATTTACTGGATTTCCAATTGAAACAAAAAAGACCATCACTGGTACTTAACCAGATATTTTTCGTGGCAGCATCTTCTAATATGCCAAATACCATTTTCGCCGGGAATCCGTTACTTACACTATAGTTGACATATGTCCCATCTCTTTTGAGTACATTTACGCCTTTACCCAATGTCCCCAACCATACTTCGCCATTTGAAGTCACTGTATAACTACACAGGTAATTTGCTGAATAGGAAGCATCTTTGAGCGCGTAGTGTTTCAATACCTTTAACGTATGGGGATTTACAACAAAAAATCCTTGATGGCTAATTAAACAGAGCTGATCTTCGTTATTCACATATAATGCTTCGACTTCGAGTTTCATTTTTTTGCCCTGCGCATCAAGGACGCTCACCATCTCTATAGGACCTAGCGGCTTCTTTCGATATAAAAATGATTTATCGGGATCTGTCATCCACCAGATGCCTTCCTTATCGTTTACAAAATCATAAACGGTGAGTGGTTGCTGGCTCTCCGGAGAGCGGAAATTGAAACTGCTGAAATGCTGATTGTCCACATCATAACTACCAATACCGCCGTTATAGGCTGAAATCAACAGTTTTTTGCTCGTTCGGTCAAATTTCAGGCGTTTAATCATATGGGGACTCGACGAACTACCCTTCGATTTTTCTGGAGGGTTAAACTGATCCTTTTTTCTATTCCAGTAATTCAGGCTCCCCCCCTCGGTACCGATCCATATATTTCCCAGATGATCTTCCTGAAAACTACTGACTATGGGGTGATTGAGTCCCCCTGGGCTGGGCTTGAAGTAACGTACTCGGGAATCGTAAAGCGAGCAATAAGCTATTTTACCACCGTAAGTACCTATCCAGGCCCCTTGGTCCGGATCCTGATAAATTGTCCATATCGAGTTATTCGGTAATGAATAAGCATCGTTCAAGTTCATTTGCAAGGCGCTGCTGCTTTCATTGGATGGATCATAAAGATACAATCCAGCTTGCGTAGCCACCCAGATCACCCCGGTTTGGTCCAAATATAATTTTTTGGTTAACACGGCTGAATTTCCCATTATGCTTACTGGGATCTTCTGTTTTAAGTTACCTGTTAAATCTGTTACATGGATTCCCCCTCGTTGTGTTAAAAAGTAATATTCCCCCCCGTACGCGACCGCATCGTTCACCTGATTTGTCGTACTACCAAAATCCGCAAACTGGATTAGGCGTTTTTTCGTCATTTCAACTTGATACACGACAGCGCCTTGGCTTAGAAACACCTGATCTTTAGCACTCAATATATTTTGGAAAGACTTGTTTTTGGGCAATAAAAAGCTTTCTGTCTGTTTATTTTGCGGATTATAGCGTAGTATGCTATTGTCTGACAGCATGTAAACCTGACCATCGCTATGTACACAAAGCGAACGGATCATTCCGGGAACCACGACATGAAAAGAAAACCGTTCGTAATCGAATTTTAATAAGCCTTGCCCAGAAGCTAGAAACAGATTTCCCTTTTTATCCCGAATTAAAGAACCATAACCCCATTTTTGCGTTGGTTTGATCGCAGAGACGATATCATTTAACTGATAAAAACTATTGCCATCGTACATGAAGAGCGCATCGGGCCCCGTGTACCAAATACGCCCTAAACTATCTTTTGCGATGCTCTGTATACCGCCATAATAGGAAGTTTCGGGCATCAGATGAAACCTATACCTCGAAAGATCGATACCGAGAACACATTGTCCCCAAAAAACGACGAAACAAATTATCAGACTGTATTTATTCATTTACCGATGCTACTAAAGCTGTTTAAATTTCTATCCAAGATTTACGCGTGCCAGGTTCAATCAAAATACCCTGCTGCTAATTGTTGATCAGTGGTTCTATAACCTTCGATTATCATACTATTAGGCAATGAGCTTCGTCGAAATTCTGGCCTTAGCTCTTTTTCAGCTGTTCAGATCCATGCGAAGCCAACAGTACCAATTTACTTAAAAACAGGCGTTGGGGACAAACTTATCTTCTTTTGCTGATTATTTTTGAGTTCGAAGATTACAAGTTCATTTTTTCCGGGTATTAAATCCTCCGAAGGAATTAATATCGACTGCTGTTTTTCTTCCTCCCAGTAAGATCCCAAATATTTTTGATTTAACCAGACCTCGCCCATTCCCCATCCTGTCATATTAAGATACTTGTTTCCGGACAGATTGTGTTCGAAGTGACCTTTGTAAAAACCGGGGCTGTCATTAACTGATCTTTGTTCAAAAACCAAATCCTTCAGTGGATAATTACGCACCGTTAAGGGGATCATTTTCCAGTCTTGAAGGTCGTTTCCGTCTAAAGTAATGGTGCCAAATATCCCTTTTGAATTATCTGTAATTTCTGGTCCGTAAGTGATCCGGCCAATATTCTCGACATAAAATTGAAGTAAGTGTTTGCCTGGATGTGTTTTGATGGCTAGTTTTTTACTCTTATCTGTCAGGCTACCCTGTACCTTACCGTCGACATAGACCACGGCATAATCGCGTACGTTTTCCAATTCCAGCTCTTCGCTTTCGGCATCAGTGTTTATCTCGGTCTGATAAAGTACATAGCCCGATTCGATGTCCAAATCATTCAAAGATAATGCATTTTCCGCCTCGACAGCCTTATTATAAACCTGGTTTACAGACGCTTTCTCTTCTAACCTAATTTCCTGTGCCATGAGGGGCTGCCCCCAAAAAACAGTCATCACAGATAATATCATTGTTCTTACCATTGTGTAAATCTTTCTTATTTCTCTAAAAATGATTGAATAAAAGTTTCGTCCACGGCCACTTGCGGCGAGAATTTCTCACTTTTTACATAATTATCGATACTGTACAACAATTGTTGGGTAGCGGGACGGTTATCCATATCATTTTTGGTATCCAATGCCAGTACCAGCAATTTCCCGCCGTGCAGTTTGGCTTCGAAACCTATACCCAATTTCTGGTTGTTGTCGTAGCTGTCGATGACCTGTATAAATGGACGCAGTTGTTGTGGTGCATGTTGCATTTCGATTACTTTTGCATGGTTCAGGATATCCCACCACTGCCAATCGGTATGGTATGAAGTAAGAAAATCATTAAACATGGCCTGCTTATGATGAACCAGGTTGCCGATGGTCATCGGTGCCCATGCAAACATAATGGGGTTCCAAAAATGATTGTGAAACAGTGACTTTCGACCTTTCACCTGGTCTGGAGAAGGATAAAGAACCACGGTTTTACCCTGGGCCAACTGCCTTTTTGCAACATCATCGTAGACATCGGTGTACAATACATTAGCTGTAGACTGCATCAGATGTTGATGTTTTGGGTATACCCAAATGTCCCAGCTATTCTTAATGCTATCGTTCACCGCAAGATGAACCGTAACTTTTTGGGTGCTGATGTTTTTTAGGGAAATCTCAAATTCACCTACCGGCGATACATTTTCGTTGGCAATGGTTTGCTTTTTCAGTGTTCCCTTTTTCAATACGTTGCCAGCGGTATCGGTCAACCACCATTTAATTTTCGCATTTTCAAGTGCAGAATTGCTAAAGTTATATACCTCGGCTTTTCCCCTAAATGTTTCTGTGTTGAAAAAACTGCTTTTATCGTAGCGCAGTAGAGCGACCGTTGGCGCGCAAAACTCGCTGAATTTTTCTGCTGTAACCAATCCTTTCGAATCCCAGAAAGGATCGAAGATCCCCACGGGCGCGTACCCTTGTCCCGGAAAGTCATTCATCGACAAAAGCTGAAATCCGGCAGATTTACCTGATCGCAACAGGGCTTCGATCACGGCTTTGTACTCCAGCACGGTTAACGCACCAGATGCTCTGAAGAAATCCTTTGCTTGGTCCAACATGCCATTTTTTTGTAATAGATCGCTAAATACTTCAAAATTGCGGGCCTCTACGGGACTGTTGGCATATTTCTTTATTTCATCAAAATTTGGATAAATACAGCGTTGTCCTGACTCGTGTGAAATGACGGGCACATCTACATCAGATTCCAAATTCTTGTCCCAATCGGTACCGGGCAGACCTTCGTACACCTTCACCGGTCCTTTATTGGTTTGCTGCGAAACGTAATATTGATCCGATTTAACCCGTGTTCTTGCCGTAGAACCGCTATAAAGATGACGGGGATCAGCTTTTCTGCCTTCGGCAGTCAACTCCTCGATAAAGTCGAAATTCCCAGTAATTTCATTTCCGTTGCAGTACAGAACAAAAGAAGGGTGGTTGCCATATTCTTTTAAAATAGCTTTAATTTCCCTACGGAAGAAGTTATATCTAGACTCGTCGGGTTCGGCATCTTTGCCCCACATAGGCATTTCCACTTCAAAATATATTCCATGTTTGTCTGCCATGCGAAAGGCCGCCGCCGGCGGGCACCATGAATGGAATCGTAAATGGTTCATGCCATACGCCTTCATCAGCACCATGATTCGTTCCCAAGAGGCATCGTCGAGCGGAGCATGGCCTGTTTTTGGAAACACTGCATTTTCTACATTGCCTCTTAAATGGATGGGACGATTATTGAGCAGTACATGGTTTTTTCCTTGTTTTACTTCACGCATACCAAAGGTTGTCGCTTTTTCATGTCGGTAGCTGTTTTTGTCGTCGGAGGTATTCAGTTGACAATTTATACGATAGAGGTTTGGGTTAAACTCATCCCACAATTTGATATGCTTACCTAATGGAATAGTGGTCTCTACGAAGGTCACCGAATCGGTACTTACCAGTGCAACTTCATCCTTAAGACTGTAGTTTGTTCCCTCGATGACGAAAGACACTTTGCCCTTTATCTGTTTTTTGGTCGCATTATTTACCCGTAATTTTACTTTTATGGACTGATCGGCTATATTTGGATATACCTGAAGATCTTCCAGATAAACTGGGTCTATGGCCAGCAGTTTTATTTCTCCTAGAATACCGTTCCAGTTAATCTGCGTAAATTCAGTATGCGCATGGTTCCATTTGTGTGTATTATACTGAAACCGGTTATCGATACAAATGGTCATGCGATGCTTCTTTCCGGGCTTTACAAATGAGCTCAGATCGTGGTTGTGGGGCACACTTACATAATCGATACTGCTGACTTCCTTGGTATCTACAAAAACTGAACTCAACCAGTGGGTACGCTCAAAGTATAGGAATATTTTTTTCCCTTTCCATTCGGCAGGGATTTCAATATCACGTTGGTACCATGCCGGTCCCATGTATTCGTATTTTCGGGTCAGGCGATCGATATATTTATAGGGATTTTTATATCCTATCTGATAATCATCGGTAATACCGGGAAGCTTAATTGTTTCTTGCAAAAGATGATTATAGCGGGGGGACAGCGATCCTCTACGGAAATCCATCACGTCCGTCTGGAACCCCCAAGTGCCTGATAAATCGATAGCATCTTGAGCCTTTAACAAGGATGCCAGCAGGAAAAACCCCATTAGGCACATCATTTTAAAGTATTTATAGATGCTTGTCCTGTATTCATCCATTTTGTGTTTCGATAGTTTAGGTGCTTTCATTCTTTTCAGTATATTATTTTTGTAGGCATCGAAAAAATAGTGTCACTGTGATACTCCTCTTTAAGCTCGGTTTCGTAATTGAAGTCTTATTTATTATCATAATAATGCTTCATCAGAAACCAGGCTTTCTTTCGGTAGCCTTGGTCTGAGATCAATCCTTTGCGGTTCCAGCCATCTTGGTTGGTCGGATGAAAACGGAACGGCGAACGGAAATCAAATAGCACCCAAGGTGAAGTTCCGCGCAGGTTTGGAATATGCTTAAACATTTCGAGGTTGTTTTTGTACAAAGTCGCTTGGTAATCTTCACTCCATGAACTGACGACATCCTTTTCGCCCGTTTTGCCATACAGCGCCTCGCCTCCAAATTCAGAAATAATTAAGGGCTGGCCTTTTGCCACATCCCATACTGCTTTATCAGGAGAAACTGGCCAGGAATGGTACCAGCCTAAATATTTGTTGACAGCTACGACGTCCAATTCTTTCGTAAAAGGATCATCCATAACAAAGGTTTCCTTCTCCTTATTGAAACGAACAAGATCAAAAGCAGCGGTTATAAGCCTGGTCGTGTCAATGGCTCTGCATGTAGCAATCAAATGCCTGATAAAAGCATTTCTAGGCTCGGATGGTTGGGTTTCATTGGCTACGCCCCAAAAAGCGAGTGCGCAACGATTTTTGTCTCGAGCAACCATTTCCCGCATCATTTTACCGGCTTTCTCTTTGGTCGATTCATTTTCAAAATTGATGCCTTGCCAAATGGGAATTTCTTCCCACAACAAGAAACCCATTTTTTCGGCCATTCTCACGATATATTCATTTTGTGGATAATGTGCCAAACGAATCATATTACAGCCCAAAGCTTTCGCTTCTGAAAGCAGCATCACTGCATCTGCCTGTGAAAAAGCACGACCTCTGCGCTGAGGTATTTCCTCATGAAATGAAATGGACTTAAGAAAAATAGCTTCGCCATTCAGGAAGATATCTTCCCCTTTTACCCAAATATTGCGAAAACCTATTTCCTCTTCTATTTGATCGTCGCGCGTTGAAATCTTCACGTTATACAGTTTAGGTGAAGTGGGCGACCAACGTTTGATTTTTCTCGATAGGAATGAAGTTTTTACTTCCCCCTGAGCATCTGTTTTAAGCGTTTGTTTTAGTTGTAGTTCCGGTATTTCGATAGTTACCGAGGAATTGGCCATCGTTTCCGAAAGTTTGACCTTCGCATTGATTTTATCGGCTTTGGTTTTGTCCAATTGAACAAAATAATCGTCGATAAAAACTTTTGGCGTGCTTACCAAAAAGACATCTCGGGTGATACCGCCATAGTTCCACCAATCAAAGGCCATTGCCGGAATGGCATCAACCTGCCGGCTATTATTTACCTCAACTGCCAAAAAATTATCGTTTTCTTTAGCTGCATCTGTTATTTCAATCTGAAAGGGGGTAAAACCACCTTCATGTTGTGCAATCTCTTGTCCATTGAGATATATGCGACAACGGTAACTTACCGCAGCAAAATACAAGAACAACCTTTTGTTATTTTCTTTCACTACATCGAACTTACGCCCATACCAGATGGTACCTTCGTAATATTTAAGTTCAGGCATTTGACTGTTCCAATCTGAAGGCACATTTAAACGGAGACCATTCTCGAAAGCGTATTCATAAAAATCAGTCTTGCTTTCGGCTTTTTTATTCAGGTAGATTTGGTTTTTTCTTCCCTGGTCGTACAAGTCTACAATAGCGTCCCACTTTCCATTTAAGGATTGAGCTCGCCTACCATACACATTGGCCATATTTTGCTGTGCAACAAGGTTGGAGGTTATCAGGCTAAAAAAAAGGGACAATATCAAAGATAGATTGATCAGCTTTATCATAATAGGTGTTAGTTGTTAATAAAATTTTCTATTTTACCTGTAATGCCGAAAGCTTTGTCCAACCCTGAGCCGTCAAATCTCCATCAAGAGCAAGTTGAATTGCAGGCTTATTTTCCTTGGTCGTATCAACAATGGCGACTGCCCAGCTATATATCCCTGCAGGTAGATCTACTTTTGCATTTATTTTATAACTCGCAGCAGCACCTTTCAACCAAGCAGACGGTTCACTCTGACGATCTACAAAAATCTTTTTAACATTCCCTTTGGCATCTAACAGTGCAAAAGCAACTTTATATTTGTAGTTCCATTGTGGAATATTATTAGGTAAGTAGCCCCAGCCCATATTCTGCCAACGATGGGCGATTTGCGCTACTTTTCCCGTCTTGATATCTTGAGGGAGGTTGATTTGGTCTGGATATACACGGTACCCCCCTTCTGTAATAAACCGTTGAACCAAATCAAAGGACTTAAACCAGGATTCAGTTTCTCCCCCCGCTCTAAAGTCCATCATATTGACATGGGCTTCGGCCGACAGGTCCAACTCACCTTTCCTCACATCCTCATCATGACCTTCTCTATATTTTCCACTGGGGTCTGTCCAATAACGGTGCTTACCTGGAGCAATAATCCAGCCTCCTTCCATGATGATAGGACGCTTAAAATTCCATTTCTTGGCAAAATCCTTTTCCCAATTCTGGTAATAGCCAGTCATGCCAAAAGCATCTTGGCGAAGGCTATACCCCTTATCAATAGCTTTATCCAATAAGCGTTCACTATTCGGGTTGACTGCTCCCCAACTTTCGGGATGACCGACCAGACGATGGTAGTTGATAACCAAAGGAACTTTTGTAAATGTGTTAGCATATAAGCTGGTCACCCATTCAAGGGTTTCTTCCTTTATTTTTTCAGTACTTTCGGGTGTTGCCATTTTAGGATCTTCATAGACAACATAATGTGCTTCGCCCCATTTCCCCAAGCCATAGGCATCAATAAAAGAGGTCTTTTCAGGATCATTAAATTCCTTGGCCAAAGCTGTGATAAATTTGGTATAGTATTTTCTAAATACCGCATCCTGAGGATAAGGTGTTTGCCTATCGGGATGATTTTCATTTTCCAAATAATATTTGGCTCCGAGGTCGAACACAAATTTGGGTGTATTTTGACCTTGGTCGCGACCATCTACCACAATACGGAGCGCTATGGGCAACCCTTTCGTTTGTGCGCCTTTAAGGAGTTTTCCTATTTTAGAGTTTGGATCATCCCAGGCATAAACACCGTCACTGGGATTCAGCGAAGACCAGCTCGTGCGTACATAACATGCCGAAGCATAATCAATGACCTTTACCTTTTTACCCAATGCTGGCACAAAATATTCGATATCCCAATACGTATCATCGGCATTACGGGGAGCATACATTACCCAACCATTTAAAGGATTGCGCAAGACTGAATGACCATCGTATTTTGGCTTTAATAAAATATACCCGGTGTTGCCCGAACCGCTTTTCCCTTCATTTTTTTGAGAAAAACCAAGCAATCCAGAAGTGCACAATAAAAGCGTTAAAAAAAAATTTATTATCCAATTTGAGAATAGCTGTTTGTTTATCATTTCGTATTTGAACATATTTTCAAGTCTATTGGTTATTGGTTATTGTATTCTATACTATATTGGTCTTATTTAAATCAAATTGATCTAATGGGACGACACAAAAATAACCACAGCAGATTTCCGCTATGGTATTGATTTGTTCAAAAAAGGTTCGTTTTTGTACAAAAATTAGGATTTAATCCGCTACGAAGGACGATGTGAATAAAATCATTCACTTATGGAGACTAAGTGATAAAGAAACAGATCTTCCTTCTTGGATTTATACCGTTTAAATTATTAGGGAGGTTTCTTATCAGATTTATAGCAGTCTACTTAATGCAAAAAGCCCGATTGTTGTCGGGCTTTTTAGGTTCATGTTCCATACGATCCTCTTCATTCGAAAGAAATGAAAAACGCTATCACATCTGGCGTATGCCAAATTTTCAGAAGTATTACTTCAACTTCTGTAAGCGCTCTTTCGCCGCGGGCACGATATCATCGTTTTTATCATAATTGTCAATCACACTTTTCAAGGTACTCTTCGCCTGGAAAGCATTGCCTTTACGCGCATAGGCATCAGCAAGCAATAGGAAGCTCTTGGCAACCCAATATTCTTGTGCTTCCCTATTGTTGATTACATCAAAGGCTGTTTCCAGCGCTTTATCATATTCCTTGTTATCATACTGTAGCTGCCCCACACGATACCGCGCTTCTGCGCCGACTGCCGATTGGCTTTTCAGCGCGGCCAGGTTGAATTCTTTCATGGCAGACGCTACATTCTTTTCTTTTAGCAAGGCTTTTCCACTATACAGATGCGCTTTCGCTATTTCTTCCTCCGTTGCTCCGTTGTAATTCTTGACCAGGCTCACGTACTTAGCCATTTGCTCCATATCGCCGAGTTCGAAGTAACACACCATCAGGTTCGTTACCGCATAGCCATAGTTCTTTTTATATTCTTCGTTGAGCTCCAATTTTTTGAGGTGCACAATGGCTTCATTGTATTCTTTAAGATCCAGATATAGCGCAGCAACCGTCAGCAAGGTATTCTCTGAATATTTGCTCGTCCAGTCGTTCAATATGATATTCAGATCGTGTAGTGCTTCCTGTGGATGCCCAGTGCGGTACGAACTCACCCCACGGATGTAACGGGCAAATTTTTCTTGTCTGGGTTTTGGAAATTTATCAAAATAGGCATTGATCGCTTCTACAGCCGCTCCGTATTCTCCCCTGGCGAATAGCGACTGCGCAGCCTGGAAAGCCATGTTATCTAGCTCTGCAGGACTCAGATTACTGACATTGGTACCGACAGCATAACGGATATAGCTTGAAGCATCCCCCTGATCGAGGTAAATATTTTCGATGAAACGCATGGCCTGCTCGGCTTCAGCAGTTCGGGTATATTTCTCCACCACCTTCTGAAAAGTCGCTTTCGCCGCTTCGGGCTCATCGTTATTGTACTGCACGAGCCCTATGGTCATTAAAGCGCGCGGAATATAACTGCTACGGGGGTACTTTTCGACCATTGCTTGCAATCCTTCGATAGCACGACCATAATCACCCATCGTGAAATAAGTATAGGGAATTTCAAAGGCCGCATCATCCGCATAGTTCGAAGATGGAAATTGCTTCAAAACGGACCGCAGCGTACTGAGCTTGGTTTCGTTGTTACCTTGCAGACCAAATAAGATACCGCGCTGGAATAGGGCATAATCCTGATTGGGCGCTTTGCTGTCGATCAGCTGATCATAGTACTTATTTGCCCGGCCGTAATCGCGCAGACACAGATACGAATCGCCTAGGCGTGCAATGACATCATACCGTATATTTTGATCCACCGCATTTCCTCCAGCAGCCAAAAAACGTTCAAAATAATTGGCCGCCAGTTCAAAACGGTTGTTTCGGTAAGCCGCATACGCCAACCCATAATTTGCATAATTATACAGGTCGCTATTCCGAGCGACGGGCAGGCTCAGAAACTGGGAGAAGTTTTCTACGGCTTCACCAAATTTGCGCACTTCATACATGGCCTCTGCTTTCCAATAGGTTGCAAGAGCGGCCATTTCAGCATTGACCGGAAACTTTTCAGATCGCATAAACATGGATATGCTATTTTCGAAAGCGCGCTCGTTATAAAACTCCAGTCCGCGGTAGTAGGTGACCTTTTGATAGATCGCATTGACCTCCCGACCGCGCTCTTTTAGCGATTCCAGCATACTAACACCGGCATGGAAGTTGGTGGTCCCACGTAGAATTTCAGCGGATAGTGTTTCGGCACTTTCCTTTCTTTTTGAACCCGGATCGACAGGTTTCACTTCTTGGGCGATATATTTTTCGAGGACTTTTTGTGCCGCTTGGGTGGAGTCCATTGCAAACAAGATTTTAGCATAGTTAAATAGCGCATCGGCTTTCACTTGCTGGTCTAAATCCAGTTTTGTCGCTTTGACAAAAGCATTTCGTGCAGCTTGCTTGTCGCCAGTCTCCAGAGCGATGTGGCCTAATGTCATGATCGCCCCCTGATAAAAGGCATCCGAAGGTTTTATGGCCTCCAGCATACCGCTCGCTCTTTTGTATTCGCCAGCGCCATAAGCCAGATAGCTGATGCGATAATTATCGATATTACTTTGCGAAGCGTCTGGGTGCCGTTTCATCAATTCGTGATAATAGGCCTGTTTATATTTTTGCTGCGCTAAATAGGTGGCTGTGGCAATCTGGCGTAGCTCTGTCTCGATAGCATCGCGGTTGATATGCGTCATATCCGGACTGCGGCGTACCTTGACCGCATCGGCCAGCATAGGCCGGTAGTCGCGTACGACATCAATGGAATCCATGGTTTGAACCTCTCCGCCGCCACCTTGCACACTATGTTGCTGTTGCTGTTGTTTCTCTTTCTTTTCTTTCTGTTGTTTCCCCACTTCCTGCGCATAACCTGTAACCAGCAAAGCCGAAAGCGTACCAGTAAACAGGTATTTCAGGTAATTGTGACCGATTCTTTCTTTCAATATCATTGTTCGTCCGTATTTCTGAATTGTTCCAAACGTTCCTTTGCCGAGGAGACATAGGGTTATCCCTAACTAGTGTATTCAAAACTAAAGAATTCCAAGCACATTCGGTAATTCACACCTCATAGTTGCTTCGTTTCAACGATTTAGAACAAAACACGCTATTCCATTGCTCTATCGGCAACTGAATTTATACAATAATGGAGCCAAGAAGAAAAAATAAAAGAGTGGTTCTTACTGATAGGAATGGACTGACTTGGATACCTGCCAACTGCCATTCTCATAAACTAAAGTCACTACGTCAGTCATGCTAAAGCTGTCAAATTTCAATACAATTTTTGCAATCATATAATCTGTGGATTTTTCGACAATCTTGATATGCGTTTTACAGTTCAGAATTTCTCCCTGCTGTTTTTTTAAAGATTTAATCAAAGCCTGGCGTCCGTAGTAGGTCTGTATAGTGGAAGCCTGGATCCTTTGGCTGAAATCTTCCGCAAATAATTGCTCTAAACCCACAGATTCTCCAGCCGTCGTTACAGCAACATAATGCTGCAAAGCGAAGTCTGCTGTGGAAAGATTAATGCTAATTTTTTCTGGTTTTGATGCTGGCTTTTCAGTTGCCATGGCAACTGACGATAAGCAGATTAAAGCTGCTGCCGTGAATGTTTTTACGAATGCTTTCATACTATCTTTTTGTTCTATTGTGTTAGTCTATATACCCTTACTTGTTGATCCAAAACTAAAGTTCAATATATCGCTGGCCTATGGACTTTAGACCAACGGTATTTGAATATCGGTGAATGGCGGAAATGTAAAGGTGAATATAACAACCATCTTAGCTGCTGCATGCCAAATACTATACCAGTGGCTACAATAAAAACATTTGTGCCTCTCAGCACATTTAAAGGCATTTTCAAGAATCTTTACGAAAAAGAAAATGTGCGCATACGAACAGTTTCAAAATAGATTGTTCGCATGCGCACACCGCATAAAAAGCCTAGCAAAAGATTAATGATTACTGTCTGCTGACCAAGTTGATTTATTTCGTTTTCTTAATTGGTGTATCGGCTGATAGCGCAAAAAAATCGTCAGGAAGTTCCCTCGCTTCTATCTTTTGAGCTACCGATTCCATTTTAAATTGCCCGTTATCGACCACAATTTTCAATGGAACAGACTTGGCTTTTGATAAATAGTAGTTCCAGTTTCCATAGCTGTGCATCTGAAATTTGGTAACGTCAATAGGATACTTTGATGTGTAGAAATAGGTTGTCTGCCCACCTTGCGTCTTTAAAATCAAGGCATCACAATCTTCCCCCAATATTTTCTCTTTATTCTTAACGAGCTCATAACTTATAACTGCATCTGATTTCACATCGGCATCAAACCAATAAAGTGTGTCGGATCGGCTCGTCTTATTGTAAAGTCTATTGGTTTCACCAATATATAACTGCATTGTTATACCGACACCATTTGTGCACGATTTATAGTTCCCCGATTTAATAAAATATTCTTGCTTATCACCTAGAAGAACCTTCATTTGTTCACTAGTAACGCTTGAATTCTTACTTTGAAAGCTATTTTGATAAATAATTTCCCCTTCAAATGCCTCTTGAGCATAGCCTTTCAATGTGACGGATAGTAATAATAAAAATAACAATAATCTATTTGCGTTCATTTGATATTAATAAGCTTTTTATGCTGTAACTATTAAAGTGGGAACTTCAACCGAGTGTCTAAACTAAATTGAATCACTTTTTGAATATAATACAGGTTAATGCCGCAAACTTAAGAATATTAGTCGTATTTCATTGATTTCACTCAATTAACCGATACACCACTATTGATCAAGATTTAGTTAAAAAAGAGAATTTTTAATGAAATAGCTATGCTTATTCCTTGCTGATTCTTTGCCGTTTCTTTGGTGTTTCTTTGGTGTTTCTTTGCTCTTTGTTCGGGTCTTCTTTGGGATTGGCTTGGGCTTCGTCTGCTATTTCTTTTGTGTTTCTTCGGTGTTTCTTTGGTGTTTCTTCCGTAAAAAAGCAAAGAAACACCAAGAGAATACGTATCTATAAGATAACTTGGTTCCTGCCATAAGTGAGCATTTGTCCCGAAAGAAGCAAATGATGATTAGCAAATTCACGTATAACGATGCTGAATGTTAGCGCACGTTTCGTAAGTTAGAGTTAGAAAAACGAACTGTCCGCAATAACATAAAAAAGCCACATCTCCTGATGTGGCCCTACAACCTATATATTGAATTAAAATGACTCCTATTTATACGAATTGATCGATTTGGAAACTTTCCAGTCATTTCCTTCACGGACAAAAGTCACTAGATCTGTCTTGCTGAAATCCTCAAATTTCAAGGTCACCCTGGCCACCATATAATCTGCTGATTCTTCAAGTACATCTGTACTCACTGTACAGTTAAGCTTTTCGCCTTTTTGTTTTTTCAAGGACTTAACCACTTCACTACGGCTATTTGACTTCAGTTTTGCCGTTTGGACCTTTTGATTAAAATCCTCAGCAAACAATTGTTCTACACCAGCCGATTCACCTTCAGTCATTACAGCAACATAGTGCTCTAAAGCAAAGTCTGCTGTTGATAGGTTAACGTTTGTTTTTGCTGATTTTGATCCGGGACCTTCAGCTGCCATAGCACATGTTGAAATTGCGATTAAGGCTGCTGCTGCGATTGTTTTTACTAGCGTTTTCATAATATCTTTATTTTATCGTGTAAGTTTTTCATCTAAATAATTTGTTCTTCAATTGTGATGAAGCTATCATGAGCATTTCCATCGATGCTCATGATGGTTTTTGTTCTTATTTGTTGATTCAAAATTACTGCTCTAGATGCTTCTTGCTCACAGACTTTAGATCAACAACCGGTAAAACTCGGTGAATGACTGAAATGAAAAGGTGAACTTCAAAATGCATAAAGAACATAATATCAATTTTATTAGCTCCGTGCCAAATACTATACCAGTTGTCCTGTGAGTTCAATAACGGCTTCTATGGGCTTTTAAAGCATATTCCATATCTTTTTCAGAAAAAGTAGCTGTACGGAAGCGAACAGTTTATAGCGATATTGTTCACATGCGTACACCCTATTAAATGCCAGCTAAAAGATGAATTGAAGCCATAAGATGTGAGCTGGCTAACTATGTAATCATTCTCCGTTCGCAAGCGAACAGTATTGTTCACAATCGAACAATTTAATACGGTTAAAAAAACAAACAAAACACTGAATATCAAAAACTTAAAGTTTAGGCAAAACTATTGATGCGTTTAAAACCAATTGATCTCAAGCATGTTGTATGAGATAAAAATGACATGAAATGCAATGAATTTTTAAGATTAAAATTAGGAAATCATGTATAATTACTTAAAAGTCGGTTGGCGGAAATTGTTCAGAAACAAAATCTTCTCCTTAATCAATATACTAGGATTATCGTTGGGCCTAGCCGCATGTTGGATTATCCTCTTATTTGTGAATGATGAATTGAGTTATGATCGTTATTTTACGCAGGCAGACCGTATATATCGCGTTGTTTCTCACGGAAAATGGGATGGCGGTTCCTTTGATATAACAGGAACTGCAGGTCCCCTGGCAAATGTTATTAAAGATGAATTTCCCGGCGTAAAAGAAGCCACGCGATTCGATATTGAGGGCGGAGGCATAATTACCATTGATAACCAACAAACAAAAGTCAACGAAATCTTCCTCGCAGACAAGAATTTCTTCAATCTATTTGACTATAATTTTCTTGCTGGCAATCCTGCAACGGCATTGGCTAATCCCCAATCTATTGTACTGACAGAAGACTTAGCCGTACAATTGTTTGGATCCGTAGAAACAGCAGTCAATAAAACGCTTTATTTCAATAAATCTGAACCCAGTCTTGTCACGGCTGTTATACAAAATGTACCTCAAAATACACATTTCAGCTTCAGAGCTATCCGTTCCTTTTCAAAAGACTTTAATCCTGATTGGAATCAACTTTACCTTTATACTTACGTACTATTAAAAGATCAGTCATACTTGCCCCAACTTCAAAAAAAACTTCCTTACATCGTAAAAAAATATATTCATGGACGGGATCTCGATTTTGATTATAAAATCGAATTACAACCAATTACGGATATCCATCTGCATTCTAATCTAAGTTATGAGCTCGGCAATAATAGCAATATCAAATATGTTTACATCTTTTCCATTGTCGGTGCATTAGTACTCTTAATTGCGATCGTAAATTATATTAATATCACGACGGCGCAGGCTTCAATAAGGATAAGAGAAATTGCCGTCCGGAAAGTAATCGGATCCAGCACTTTAAATCTAACAAAGCAGCTTCTTGTTGAAACGTCTTTAATCATCTTTTGTGCAGCATTGTTAAGCATATTGCTGGCCTCAACTTTTCTTCCATGGCTAAACCAAATGATCGGTAAGCAATTGGATTTATGGCATTTTGGAATAGGGAAAACCTTACTGTTTGTACTTCCATTTATCGTATTTTTAGTATTCACTACCGGTATTTATCCAGCTTTAGTACTTGCAGGACTAAAGACTATTCCTTCGCTAAAAAATCAGATCGGAACACATGGCTTCCAACATCTACTGAGAAAATCACTTGTGGTTTTTCAATTTGTAATCGCAGTATTGCTTATTGTATCCACCATGGTGATTTTTCTACAATTGAACTTTATGACTACAAAAAACCTGGGTTTTGACAAAAATCAGGTCATGGTTTTCCATCTGGACAATGAATCCACGCGCAATAAAGGCGACGAGCTCAGGAATAGCTTACTTGAAGATAGCCATATTACAGAAGTAGCGTTCGCCAGCAATCCAATTGGGAAAAACGACATTGGCGTGGGGACTTTCAATGTTGAAAATAATGGAAAAATTGATCCCAACTTTACACTCGCCAATACCTTAAAAATTGACCCTAATTTTATCCCAGCAATGCATATTCAACTGGTTAAGGGAAGAAATTTCGACAGTACCATGCCAACAGATAGCGCCTCTGTCATTATAAACGCAGCATTTGCAAAAAAACAAGGCTGGACAAACGCGATAGGCAAAAGGATCGAATTTGGAAGAGACACAACTGGAAAATCCATCCTGAAATCTGTTATCGGGGTGGTCGGCGACTTTCATATTTATTCGCTTCAGCACAAAATAGAGCCTCTTATCCTAGAACTTCCAGCTAATAAAATGGAAATGGACAATATTTATATTCGCATGAAATCGACAAATGTAGAGCATACAATTTCGCATATAAACAAAGTTTACAGTAAATATGTACCCGATTATCCTTTAGAATACACATTTTTAGATAAGACCTTTGAACATCAATACAATTCGGAAATAAAACAGGGTCAAATTCTCTTAATTTTCGCCTTATTGTCTATCGTTATTGCCTGTTTAGGACTATTTGGTGTAATCACATTTGCTATTCAATTGCGAATAAAAGAAATTGGTATACGCAAAACATTAGGTGCAACATTAAGCAACCTCGTTTATCTTCTGTGCTCTGATATGGTTAAACTGGTCGGTATAGCCCTGTTGATTGCACTGCCGCTCGGATGGTTATTGATGAACCAGTGGCTGCAAGAGTTCGCTTATCGCATTTCGGTCAGCTGGTGGATACTTGTAGTTGCCGGGATCATCGCACTGTTAATTGCTATTCTAACCCTATGTACCAGAGCAATAGCCGCTGCAAAAGCTAATCCGGTCGACAGCTTAAAAGTGGAGTAAGAATTTGTATCCACTATACTTTCGAGCTATCCTCTTGCTCAATCACGCCATTCTACTACCCGTATTGCTGTCGCGGGAGCATCAGCGAGTCCCTCAGCATCCTTTTGCACTGTAGACTGCACAAATAAAGCAACTTTACGTTTCTTTTGCCACAACTGGGTATCATATGTAGGTTCCCAAGCCCCTACGGACTGCTCACAAAGATCAATAATGTCATTTGCCTCTTGATGCATGCCATTCAACCTCAGTATCGAAGGTCGGTAACCGCGCTCCTGATCCCGAAAAACCAGCGTCAACATTATTTTATTGTCTTTTCCGCGAACCAACACCTGGGGCCTGGCGATTGGAATATCCTTTGTTCCACCACCACTCAAACTAAAAGGTGTTTTTCTAAAATCAAAAGACCGGATCTTCCATTCACCCTCTTGTAAATAGATTACCTTATATTGCGGGATCTGTGTTCCTGCATCACGCCAGTAACTAGCGATAAAAGGATTCCCTTTTTCATCCGCAGCGATAGAGGTTTGATTAATCAATTCGTGCTGCTGGGGTATATGGGCCGCATACTCGACCGTAGATTCTTTCATGGGCAAATCGTACCGCATGCCATTACTCTTTTGCCAGGTTAATCCGCCATCTTTTGAACATGCATAAGCCATATCATGATTGCTTTCCACGTTGGGACTCTCCCGCCAGACCCAAGAAAGATGTATCGTCCCCTGACGATCCACATAACTTTGCCAATAGGCATTTCTGCGTCCCTCGCCATCAATCAGATTGCTATGCATCCGCTCCCATTTTTGCTGCTTACTATCGTACTTATTGACCACAAGATTACCATGACCTGATCCGCCGTCACGATATAAAAACAGTAACTCCCCACTGGGCAGCTTTAAGAATTCGGGGTAGGTTACCTTTGACTCATTTTGTCCCAGCATGGCTTGCTCATAACCCAGCACAAGACTATTGGGGTGAAGGGTACGTGCATATCTCAACTTGCTGTCATGCTGATCCCAACAAACGTGGAGATATCCAGCCTTATCCACCATAATACTAATCACATTATGAGCATCCTTCACATGCCCAGTATAGCCGGTACGTCGCAACTTCCATACCTTGCCAGAAAGTAATCGCTGGCCTAAAACTACATATCCAGCTTCATCATAATAAGCGATATATTGGTATTTACCATTGCTGGTTAATGAATTTTTACGAAATACGGTTGTGTTGACCGTGTTCTTTGCCCAGCCATTTCCGACAAGCGTATTCTTAATTTTCTGCCCTTTTGCATTGTAAATAAACAAGAGACACGCGCAAGTGAGCATCCCCACTCTTACTAGTTGATTTAGATATTGCTTCATTGATTTTTTTATACACTTGTTGAGTCCACTAGGTCCTTTTGAAAGGAGTCTTATTCCCGGAATTTGGGGTTATTGAATGGCTTTACCCTGATCTTTATGCCAGTCCTGTCCTGACCAGATACGCCGTGAACTCCAGTCGCTCGCTTCACTTGTCCAAAAAGAATCTCCGTCGGGTAATCCCAAAGGCAAAAAAATTACTGAACATAAATAGGGGCTCCCCTGATTATTGTATGGATCACCCAAGCCCGGCTGATTACCATACATACCCAGTGTCAACCAGCCATTTTCATACGTCTTTGGGTTTTCGGTCGATTTTTTCAGTACTGCAGACAGGGCAGCCTTCACCTGTCCTTCGCTGAATTCCCCAGGGAGTCGTCTCTTGAACGCCATATCTGCAAGATGATGGAAAGCTGCCGCGCGATAGATTACGGACCTTCCTGTCGGAGGAAAGCTACCGTCGGCATTGATCAACCGTTCCTGAATAATGGCATAGCGCTCATTTCGGAGCTTGATTTTTGCAAACATCCCATCATAGTTTTTAGTTTTCAACTGTATGAAATCCATAATTCCGGCCAAGAAGGGATGGATAACATAACTATTATAGTAATCAAATGCATAATGCGGACCATCCATATACATTCCATCTCCAACATACCACTGTTCCAATTGCTGCAGCGCATAATCAACACGCATCACATCCCAATCATCTGAATATTTCGCTAAAAAAACTTCATTCATTGCTGAAAAGAGTAACCAATTTGAATAAGCCGGCCGAAATTGGCGTGTAATTTTTATGGATGCTACCAAATTCTTTTTTGTCTGATTGTCGATATGATCCCACAGCCAAGGACTGCGCATAAATCCCAAAGCGATAAAAGAGGCATCAACAAGCTGTTGACCACCGAGATCAAAACGCATAAAATCACGCGCATTGCTGTCCAAAGCATTTTTAAGTGCTTGAACAGTCCATGCTCTGTATTGATCGCGTAACTTTATCTCTTCAGCCGAACCGCCATCCAAGGAAAGCCAAGGTGCTATGCCTGACAATACCCTTCCCAAGACTTCAACATATTGTACTTTGATGCGTTGTTCCTTATTATCCACGTGTATAGAAGTCATTTGTGGCATAGTTAACCGCAGGCTATCATGAGCCAGACTGCGGAGGACGGGACGCAGCATATGATCCATTTCTTTAAGCCAAAAAGCTCTATCCGTCTCTTTTGTTGATGCAGGTTTCTTCTTCAAGCCCTGTCCAAAGACAGTATGGCCTGTCAGAAGAATAACAAAGAACAATAAAATCTTATTTTTCATTTTCAAATCCAGTCTATTTTTTAGCTAAATAACGATACATTTCCGAGCCGGCTAATAAAAACGCACCTACACCAAAAGGAGCTGTAGAGTTGGTATCCACCACCTGTCCGGGGATAGCTTTTTCACCGATAGGTTGTATATACCCAATTCTGCCATCGGGTTGTAAAGCGATCTCACTAAGATATTTCCAGCCTTTAACCGCAGCATCTTTAAATTTAAAATCGCTTAGCAATCCATTATTTATTCCCCAGAGCAGTCCATAAGTAAAAAAAGCCGTTCCGCTTGTTTCCCGACCGGGAGCATGCTCGGGATCTAACATGCTTCGAGTCCAGAATCCCTCCTGCTGTTGGCAATTAATGATAGCGGCCGCCATATCCTTAAAGCGCTCCTGATAGTAGGTATAATGTTTATCCTCCTGAGGTAGATCTTGAAGAACCTTTGCAAATGCAGCGAACACCCAGCCATCGCCACGAGCCCAAAAATCCTTTTTGCCATGTAAGCTCTGGTGTTTGGGGAAGACATATTTTGCATCGCGGTAATACAATTTCTCTTCCCGATCAAACATGATACTATCGGCATATTGTAAATAAGCATACATCTTATCTAGATAAAGTGAATTTCCTGTCAATTTGTACATTTTAGCCATCACGGGCATCACCATATACAAACCATCGGCCCACCACCAATAGTCCTGTTTATTGGAGTGGATCTGATATTCCATGACTTCCTGAGCACGTGCAATCTTTTCAGGGCTTGGCGATAAATGATAGAGATCGATATAGGTTTGGAAACAAATTTGCCAGTCACCAAAAAGAACGTGTTCGTCTGTTTCCCCATAGTTGTATTTCCAAAGTTGCGTATTGGTAGACTTGGCACCTTTCCAATCATTGTATCTGGCCCAATCCTCAGCATATTTTAAGTCGCCCGCTGATTTTGAAATCTTATAGAATTCCATATTTCCGGTATGATAAGCTGCCTGATCCCAAAAAGCCCAAACCTCGGGCTTATGATGAGACTGCCAGTATTGGTTTGCCTTACTTAGCTGAGCAAGTACGGCTTCTTTGTTCAGTTGCTGTCCAAATGAAAAATGTCCTACAAACAATAGACATAAGATTAAATTGATCCGCATATATTTAGATGTATAGTATTTTTTGATAAACCAGCAAAAAAGCTACTTTAAATTGGTTTGTACACTATTTTAATGGAGACACTCATTACTTTCTTCCCGATTTTTTTTGCTTTATAAAGCAAAAATGTTAGCTGTAATACAGGCCTCTTTAAATAAACGTACAATATACACTTATTTTAAAAAACAATCGTATCTTTAGCCATACAATCTTCAAATTGACTGTTTCCGATTGCAACAAGTCGTTTTCAAGATAATAACCTATGATAAGGATGAATCGATAATTTTACCTGATATCGGAAATACCAGACGAACAAAACTGCTAACATGCCTAGTTTCAACAGACTCCTATATTCTCGTCAGGCCTTGATCCTGGTACTCGTTCTCATCCTTGTTCACTCAAGTATGCTGACCCTAGCACAATTTCCCAAGGAGATGAATAGAGGTTTGTCCAATAGTTCGGTGAAATCCATATTTCAGGATAGTCAGGGCTTTATGTGGTTCGGTACCTTCGACGGGCTTAATAGATTCGACGGTTACGATATAAAAACCTATAGAAACCAACTAAATAACGAAAATAGCATTCCGCATAATTATATCTATTGTATAGCAGAAGACCACAATAAAAAATTGTGGATAGGAACCGGTCAAGGGATTGGAATCTACGACCGAAATTTTGATACCTTCTCCCGTTTAAATTATAGAGACCAAAAATCGAAACGGTCATATCATCTCAACGCCGACACGAAATCCATTCAAATCGATAGTGACAATAATATTTATATAGGCACAAACGGCTGGGGGCTATTTTACAAAAGCCATAAAGAAGCATATGCCATGCAAATCGCTTTTAAAGATTATAAATCGAACCTATCCAGCTTATACTACCATGTATCCGCCACGCATATTGATACGGCAGGCCGAATATGGGTTTTTATAGAGGGAAGCGGCTTATATACTTTCGATAAAAAAACACAGCAGTTGCATCTTGTATCAAAGGTCATTACCAGTGCAACCTGTATGGCTAGTACAAACAGTGGTGAACTCTTTATTGGTAATTACGAGGGACTATTTGTTTTGAAAATCAAAGACGGCAAGCTTTCGACATTGTATCCGCAGGAGCTTAAATCGAGTCAGATCAATATGCTGACGCTGGAAGGACAAAACAAACTTTGGATAGCCACCCAAAACAATGGCATTTTTATACTTAACCTATCTCATGGAAAAGCAGAAAACAAAAATGATCTACAGCCCGTTCAATTTTCACTGAATAGCAAGACCATTTATACGGTTTACATAGACTCTCAGCATAAAATATGGATCGGCACCGGAAAAGGCGGCATTGAGACGATTGATAACAACGGCTATAAATTTAATTATTTACAGCAGAAACATTATACAGGCTTTAACTTAGCGCACAAATTTGTCCGTTCTTTTGTTGAATATGATAACAAGATCTGGATTGGTACCGAAGGCAATGGTCTTTACGTATGGGATAACAAGACCAATCAGGTTCAGTCTTTTCAAAAAGGGCCACAGCAATTGCCAGACAATACGGTAAACCATCTTTTGACTGGAACTAATGGAGGACTATGGATAGCAACCGAAAGGGGCATTGCGCGTTACACAAAGGGTTCGGGATTTAAATATTATGTTTGTAGAACCCCAAATGGGGTTCTAAATAACAGTGTACAGTTACTTTTTAAGGATCAGGATGAGAAGCTCTGGGCAGCGACATTTTCTGAGGGAAGAGTATATACATATAATCCGACAAGCGACCAATTTGAAGTATTCAGCGAAGACATCTATGATATCAATTGTATGATTGATGATCAGAAAGGTAATATCTGGATGGGGAATTACAATGAGATCATACAGTTAAACAAGCAGACGAAAAAAATCTCGAGATATTTAATCGGAAAACCTGTTCGTGCCATTCAGCTCGGAAAAAATAACAGACTTTGGCTGGGAACAGAAGGAAAGGGACTCTTGGCATTTGATATCAGTTTAAAAAAGATTGTCGAAAATTATTCCACAAATGAAGGATTGAGCAACAATGCCGTACTTAATATTTTGGAAGATAAAACCGGAAAATTGTGGTTAAGCACCTTTAATGGGCTTTCGAAGTTCGATCCTTCCACTAAAAAATTTGTACGGTACGAAGAAACTGACGGACTTCAAAGCAACGAATTTTCCTATGGGGCAGCTCTTAAGCTCAAAGAGGGCCATCTTCTTTTCGGAGGAAACAACGGTTTTAACATCTTTGACGCCGATAGCATTAAACTGAAAATTTATGAACCTGCCTTAGCTATCACTAGCCTTAAAATTAACAATAAAAAGATTGCAGACCAGAGCGACCGGGTCGATATTGGAACAGATCATAGCATTCACAAATTGACGCTCCCCTACAATCAATCCACTTTTTCGCTGGAGTTTGCAGCCCTGGAGTTTGATTCCCCACAAAAGATAAAATACAGGTATCTATTGGAAGGATTGGACAAGGGATGGAACGATGCAGGGTCTACCCGATCAATAAATTACAACGGTCTGCATGAAGGAACTTATATTCTGCATATTCAATCGACCGACTCGGAAGGCAACTGGACGAATAAACAGATTAAGCTCGAGATTCAAATTCTTCCGCCTTGGTATAGAAGCTGGTGGGCCTACCTGCTTTACACGCTGGTTATTGCCTATATCGGACTATGGTATCTGCGCTATCGGAGAAGGCAAATCGCTTTAAATTACGAAATACAGCTTTCAAAATTTACCATTCAGAAAGAAAGAGAACTCAATGATAAGAGGCACGCATTTTTCACGAATATATCGCATGAATTTAGAACACCACTGACCTTAATTATTAATCCGATTAAAGATCTGCTTAAGACCAAAAACGAGTCCAAGGACAACGCTTCCCTTCAGGTTGTACATAGAAATGCCAAAAGACTGTTGAGCTTGGTGGACCAGCTGCTTGTATTTAGAAAAACAGAGGACGGTGCCGAACAGCTCAAAACAAGTATTTTTGACTGCCAAAGCTTTATGAAAGAAATATTTCTATATTTCGCTGCTCAGGCAAAATTGCAAAAGATAGATTATCAGTTCCAGGAGAATTCCGATCCGATTTATGTCAATGCCGACAAAGAAAAAATTGAGATCATCTTATGCAATCTCATATCAAATGCCTTTAAATTTACGCCTTCAAATGGTGCAATTCATATTGCCTTATCGCAACAGGGTCGGGAATTAACCATTCAGATCAAAGATTCGGGAAAAGGTATCCCCGAACATCTTGGCGATAGGATATTTGACAAATATTTTTCGGATCCACTTAATGGTCCCAAAAAACAAACAGGATTCGGGATTGGGATGTACCTTGTCAAAACTTTTGTTGAAATGCACGCCGGAACAATAAGTTACACGAGTTCAGCAACAGCGGGAACAACATTCGACCTCGTTTTGCCTATCTTAGCACAACAAACCCCAGCCCAAGAACCATTGGCAGATGTTGCGCTCCACAATGAGTCGGGGATTCAAATGCTATACGATTCGCAAGTAGTGACGGAAACCGTTCCCTTATTCCCGACAGCTATATCAAGCAAAAAATTCAGTGTCTTATTGGTCGACGACGACGATGCTATCCGCAGCTATCTTAAGGACATTTTTAAGGTAGAATACACGGTCTATAATGCCCGTAATGGTGTTCAGGCACTCGATATGATCAAGGAAAAACAACCTGATCTGGTGATAAGTGATATTATCATGGAAGAGATGGATGGATTGTCACTTTGCAAAGCCGTAAAATCTAATGCTACGCTCAACCATATTCAAATCATCCTACTTACTTCAAGTACCTCTGAAAGCACTAAATTGGCCGGAATTCAATATGGTGCCGATGATTATATCCATAAGCCATTTGATTCGGAAATATTGTTGCTCCGGGTAAAAACATTACTACAGAACAAAAAGAACCTGCAGGACTTTTTCTTTAATGCGATTACGCTACAGTCCAATGAGCTAAAGATACCGATCACAGATAAGTTATTGATAGAACGGTGCATTGAGATTATTGAAGAGAACCTGTTAGAAGAACTGACTGTAATAAGTCTTGCCGAAAAAACAGGAATGAGTCATTCTTCACTCTATAAAAAAATTAAAACTATTTCAGGCAAATCGATCAATGAATTTATCAGGTCCGTACGACTCAAAAAAGCAGCAGAAATGCTCATATTGACGGATTCAAAAATTAATGAAGTAGCTAACTTAACAGGTTTCTACGACCAACGCTACTTTAGACAGCAGTTCAGCAAATTGTTTGGCCATACGCCATCCGACTATGTCAAAAAGTATCGAAAAGCGTTTCAGAATGAATTCCATGTCGATCGGCCTTAGTCTGAATTGTCAAAAATAAAATAAGCCCTGTATAACAATTACGCGTGTTTGTTGCTATACAGGGCGTTATATTTATTCGACTGGTTTTATGATAAAGGAGAATGTATAATCTTTGTAAGGCAATGTATATTCATTCAGCGGCCATGCTCCCCAACTATTGATTCCACCCACGCCCATTTGTCTGAGGTCAATATTAAGTTGCGTTTGCTTTCTTTTAACAAGGTCAGCTGCATGACGTTGTTGTCGCTTGAGACCATCGTCCAAATCTTTGTCAAAGTAATGCAAAGCGCTCATACTAAATGTAGAGTCAGACGTAAAGAACAATCCCCGACCTTGTTTATTTTTTATTTCCATCCATCTGATATCGGTCTTATTGCCGGTCTCCTGTGGCATTACATAGGGGAAATACTGTTGATCGACGGTCTGTTTATAAATTCCGACATGTGATGCAAAATTACGATCGATGTAGTTCTCCTGTGGTCCCCTACCGTAGTAATTAATCGCCTCAAAGCCAGACGGCATAATCCATTGCATACCCAAACGTGGCAGAACTGCAACCTTTTTTGTGGTGTCGGCAAAGAAGGACTGAGAAACACGCATTTCACCCAATTGATTAATGCAGTATTTCATTTCTAGTTGCCCATATACCTGAGGCATCTGGTAGGTCGCATATACATAGGCGAGGCTATCGATTAATTCGGATCTAATTTCAAGCAGTTCAATCGAATCTGTAACCAGTTTCCAAGATTTCAGTTTTTCCGGCGTATTGGCACCGAAATCGTTATCATTCGGCGCACGCCAGAAATTAGTCTTAAATAGCGCATGTTCATCCAAAAAATCCTGTCCTTTATAATGATATTTCGCCAACCATCCTGATTTAAGGTCAAACTCCATCAGCAGCTGTTTTGCCGAGACAATCAGATTTCCATCTTTTCGCTCTGTCTTGATTTTGCCCTGTGCCAAAATGGCTGTTTTAGGCTGAAAAGCCCCCCCCAGAGGCAACTGTTCAGTTGCAATAATATGCCCTATGGGAAGTAAGGCCTCGGCTTTTTTCAATCGATAAGTCAGATTCAGAAATTTTTCCCCCGGAATATCTGCTTTATAAGGAATCGACAGTACAGCAGATTGTTGAGGCAACACATTCAAATGCTTGATTAAACCAGATTGCGTTCTTTTTCCGTCAACAATAAGCTCCCATTGAAGTTCAACATTTTCAAGTCCAGTAAAAAAACGTTCATTGTAAACCTGTATCTTTTTCTCGTTCAATAGGCTACTATGGATATCTTGATATACTTTTTTCATTTCCCAAGCATGTGGATAGGGTGTTCTATTGGCATAAAAAATTCCTTTGGAAGCATAATTCCAGTCCGTTATGGCTTCTTTAGGTTCATAATCTCCGCCATAGGTATATACCGTATCGCCTTTAGCATTGGTTTTAACAAAACATTGGTCCACAAAATCCCAAATATATCCGCCTTGAAATATTCCTTTGTTTGCCCGAATGATGTCCCAATAATCCTTAAAGTTTCCCAATGAATTCCCCATGGCATGTGCATACTCACATTGAATAAAGGGTCTTTGAGGCTTTGGGTTACGCGCTGCATAATTTTTCATTGCAGATGGACTTGCATACATAGGTACAATCAGATCCGTATTCCAGTCAAATCTTAATTCCCCATAATTATTCACAGCCCTTTCGTATTGTACAGGGCGACTTTTATCGAGCTCTTTCATCCGGAGGTAGGCCCGATAGAAATTGTAGCCATTTCCGGCTTCGTTGCCCATACTCCAAATAATTACGCTAGGATGATTCCGATCGCGCTGAATAAGGCGTTCAACACGGGCAACATGTGCTTTCTCCCAGGTCGGCCTATTGGCCATCGTATAGGACAGGTCATAACCCATGCCATGTGATTCGATATTAGCCTCATCAATTACATACAAACCATATTGGTCACAGAGCTGCAACCAATATTCGGCATTGGGATAGTGGCTGTTACGAACAGCATTGATATTGAATTTTTTCATGAGCTGTACATCGCGCAACATACTTTCTTTCGAGATCACATGACCAGTAACGGGATCTGTTTCGTGCCTGTTTATTCCCTTGACAAGTATGGGCTGTCCATTAACGAGCAACTGACCTTCTTTGATCTCAACCCTACGGAAGCCCACTTGCAGGGGAACGATCTCGCTGAGTTTGCCCTCTGAGTCTGTAAGTTTAACAGTCACCTGATATAAATTGGGCATTTCGGCCGACCATAGTTCAGGATGGTCTATGGTCTGTTCAATATCCATTTCCTGTCCGTCGACTTTAACAGTTTCAATTGACACAAGCAGACCGTTTCTATGAAGTGTAACCTCTGCCATTAGATCCCCATGACTGGCCTGGTTAAAGATCAGCTTAGTATTTAACTGTCCTTTATCAAAGGCATCATTGAGGGTCGGCGACAATTGAATATCGCGTAGATGCACTGGTTGCCGAACCAGCAGATAACAGTCTCGCGTGATTCCACTAAGGCGCCACATATCCTGATCCTCCAAATAATTTGCGACTCCCCATCGCATGACACGCATTGTAATTAGATTTTTTCCTTTTCTCAAATATGCTGTTATGTCAAACTCGGATGGTAATTTGCTATCCTCCCCATACCCGACATATTGACCGTTTACCCAAACAGATAGATTTGATTTGGCTGCCCCAATATGGAGAATTACGGGCTTTCCTTGCCAATCCTCGGGAATGACTACCTCACGGCGATACACAGCTGTAGGGTTGAAATCCATCGGCACAATTGGTGGATTTGGTTTCCCAATTAAATAGGTAAATTCAAAACCTGAGGTAGTATACATCGGGAAACCGTATCCATTGAGTTCCCAGTTTGCAGGCACCTGAAAATTATCCCAATGACGATCGTCATAAGTTAATGATTCAAAGTTAGCTGGTAGTTTTGAAGGGCTATTTACCCATTTAAATTTCCAGGAACCATTCAAACTTAAATACGCAGAGGATCCACGCCAATCGCTGTTGATGATCTGAGACTCCTGCGGAAAGGTCACAAAATCTGTATGCATGGGCAGCCGATTTTCTTCGGTAATCGTTTCATCCAACCAAGGGATCCCTTTTCGGACAACAGTATCTTGCTGTTGCATTTTATTCCGCTCAAAAGTCAAGGTAACACTGGATTGCGCATACCCGAAAGTGAAGACAAAACTATAGAACAGAATAAGCACTAATTTATTCAGAGATTGCATTTTTTATTATTTATCGATTAATAAATCATTTCAAAAAAGATTGATTTGTTTAACTGAATCTAGGTTGAGTCCGGACATACGATCGAATTAGTGAAATACACTTAAATCCCACTGATCCTTCCAATTTATCTGTACTTTTTCATTCTGGAGATCAACCGGAAGCCAGATGTATCTGCTATCCATAAGATCTTTGGGATTCCAGCGGTCGGCCATAAAGATAAAGGAATCCTTTTTTCCTGCGACAGGAAGGATAAATGTCGATTGACCACCATAAGTCAACGCCGAATTCGGTCCTTGCATTGGATCCCCAAGGGATTTCCAAGGGCCAAAAAGGTCTGTAGCAACATGAAGCTCTGCACGATTTGGATCCCAGCCAGTGCATCCGCTGGTGATCAGATAATACTTATCTTTGTACTTGAATAAAGCTGGGGCTTCCCTATGATTCCGGAAGAGTAAGGAATCTTTCGCCGTCACATGCAGGTAATCATCGGTTAATTGAACCAGGCGTAAGGCATAGTTTTCATCCGATGAATAGATTTGGTAAGCCTTGCCATCGGTGTCAACAAATAGGCCCATATCGCGTGACATATTGTTATTTGGCCGGAAGCTATGGACAAACTGAAAAGGCCCAAGCGGAGAGTCACTGGTAGCAACGGCGGCCCTGGCTGCTGCATAGCCTTGCCCTTTTAGCTCGAGATGGAACCACATCACATATTTCTTTAGCTGCTCGTGATAGATAACCTTTGGTCGCTCCATAATACAGCCCCAAGCAATATCGTTTGTAGAATCTGTGCTAGGTGTGAGAGCCAATCCTTCAAACTTCCAGTTATACAAATCATTGGATGAGTACACATTGACTCCCTGGGATGTAGTTCCGCCACGTTTCTCACCGTACCAATAATATTTTCCATTTTGATGAAGTACGCCGCCGCCGTGCGCATTGATCACATGACCGGACTGGTCTTTCCATATTTCCCCTGGCGTAAAACTATGCATCTCAGCATGCTCCATTTTTTGATAAACCCGTACATAATCAATTTCATATTTTGCAGGAAGTAATTTATCAGCTATCGTGCCGCCATTTATTCCGCCGAGGGCCAAATTTAACAGGAGATAATGCGGTTGGGTAAATGGATTGAATCCGGTACCATCCCGATTGACCAGTTGATCCATAGGAACGTGAAGCATTTCCATATTGTCCACATAAAGCGTAATAGCGTCTTCATCCCAAATCATTCGCCAGGTATGGAACTGATCTGCCCAAGCCTTTCCGCCAAGATCTTTGACTGCTTTCGTCTTACCAAACCAATGTGCTTTCCAGCGTTGGTCAGTACCGGTTGCAATATTGGCCAATATATTGCCTCGGTAATATTCCATGATATCTATTTCACCATTGGATGGCCATTCTTTAGTGGTGCCTAACGTCCAGAATGCAGGCCAAAGGCCCTCACCAACTGGGATACGTGCCCGGATTTCAAAAATCCCGTATTTCCAACTCTGCTTTCCCAAAGTATTTATCGAAGCCGAAGTATAGGTTATCTTTTTACGGCCGGCAATCCAATCATGACTGCCCTGAATAAAACCCGGATGATTACGTTGTTCTTTTTTTGCTTCAATAACCAACAGGCCATTACGACAGGAAACGTTTTCCTTTTGATACCACTGCTCTTCCCGGTTACGTTTGAAACCTTCTTCATAACTCCATTTAGTCGTGTCGGGTGCACCATTATAATTAAACTCATCCGACCATACCAATGTATACTGTGGTGGGACGGGCTGTTGACTATATGCAGTAAAACAACTTGACAGCAAACTAAGACAGACAGATAAAAGTTTTTTCATGATTTAGTTTAAGTTTCTTTGAGCTAACAGTTCTTGATGATCAGTAAACAAAAATATCCCCCTTTTTCTGCGTGATCAAGGGGGATATTGAGTCAAAAAGAGGGATATATTCGTATTTGTGTAATAATGAGATGACACATATCCATTTTCATATTTTCTACAGTCCGGTTGGGGCAGTTCCACTGATAAGTGACCATCCTGGATTTTGATAAATAACAGAATTTTCTGCTGTTCCATCATCCGAAGCCAACTGGAAATGTTCTATGGCAATGGGGGCGAGGTAATGTGCCATGGCAAATTTTACACCGGTATAAGACAGTGCATTGCTTCTGATCTCCAATGGTCTGAGGTATTCACTCCGTGCGGGATCCGAAACGACAGATTTATCATTGGTAGCACCATAAATCAGCTGTTCGGGTTTATACCAATCTTTCATCGGTCCCCAAAGTTTAAAACCTTCAAAATGGTCTGCTGTTGTAATCAGCTGATCCATCGCACGCCAGCGCTTGAGATCCATCCAACGTAGACCTTCCGCCATGAGTTCGTTTCTGCGTTCGCGACGTATATTGTACAATGTAGGTGACACAAACTGTCCTGCAGAATACGCACCCCAATCTTTCTTCTCTTTCTCCATTTGTGTTGCCGCAATGGTTGCATTGAAATCTTGGTCGACCTTAGCACGTGTACGCAATGAGCGCCAATAGGCCTGCGCCTTCGTATCTAAATTTTGATTCTTTTCATAACAAGCCTCCATATAATTGAGGTAAGCTTCGGTAGCTCGGAAGGTAATGCTACCCGTAAATCCCTGACCGTTGAGCGTTTGTAAACCGTCGTATGAAATGCCTTTACGAATTGTATAACCTGTTGTGTAACGTCGTTCCCAATCGGTATCGTATACCGTCGGGGTGGGCTCTATGAGCGTGTAGTGCGTACCTTGTCCAATATTGACCAATACATTCTTTTGGCCAGGCTCTTTTAAAAACAATTGTAAACGACCATCGCGATTCTTCCGAACATCTGCGATGTAATCATCGCCAGCATAACCGCTGCCCGAAGCGTAAATAGGCAGTCCATTGGACATCAGGAAGCTTTCAACAAGGCCGCGTGTCAAACCAACCGCATAATTGCCACGCTGTGCATATACCGGTACATTGTGTGTCACCAGGCTTTGATTATATTGTCGCCACAAAAGTACTTCGCCATAGCTGGACATATCCACGGCACCAAACATGCTGAAATATGGATTCTCGTTATTGGCAGATTCTATTATCCCGGTATTGCTCACCAGCGGCACATTGTCAGCAACCGCAGCTGCCGATTCCATGGCCTGCGTTAAAAAGTAGTCGATCTCTCCAGTAATACTTCCAGTCGGGAATGCGTAATTGCTATTGTATGATTTTGCAGCCCCCGGCCATCCTGGTCCTTTAGGGACGAATGCGGTTCCGCTGAAGTATTTGAGCCATGTACCTTCGTACAAAGCTACTCGGGACTTGAATAGTTGCGCGACATTTTTTGAGATCCGCTGTTTTTTACCATCAGGAGAACTTTGGTTCAGCAAGGTAATAGCCGAATCCAAGTCAGAAAGAATAAAACGAGCGACTTCATTTCTTGGCGAACGCTTACTTGCTTCTACCAAAATATTCTTGTCCTTATCCGACATCACATTGCGAATAATAGGAAAATCACCCAAGGCCTGCAATTTCCCAAAGTAAACGTAGGCCCGTAAAAAATAGGCTTCACCGATATAATGTGATATATTACTGGAATTTCCGAGAATACGATTTTCTTTCCATTTGGGAACCACCGTATTTATAAAATAATTCATTTGATAAATACTTGAAAAATCCCAGTCACCGCCATTCGATCCTACGCGCCATTGGCCCGGAATAAATTTGTTATCGAGTGTTGGAATAGCCATATTGTCTGTGTTTCCGTCGATGCCGAAAGTGCCAAATGACCAGTTGCCGTGCGAAGGAAATAGTCCAGCATATTGATTTACGGTATAGGCAGCAAGTTGTGATTCCTCATCCAGATAGGCTTCAGGTATAATGGACGAAGGGGGTGCAATATCCAAATATTTATTGCAGGAAGCTAGACCTACCAAAGCGACAAGGCCCAATTGCATCAATCTAAAAATAGTACTATTGAATTTCATAATGAATCGACTTAAAATGTAACACTTAAACCTGCAGACCAGACTTTAGTCAATGGGTAAACGGTTCCGTTGCTTCCGCCATCAATAGTTTCGGGATCAAACATTCCCGCTACACTTGAGCCGGTCCAGATATTTTCTCCAGAAACGTATACACGTAAACGCTCTACACCGAAACGTTTTGTTGTTTCTTTCGGCAAGGTATAGCCCAGCTGAATATTTTTTATGCGGATGTAGGCTGCGTTCTGCAAAAAGCGCGTCTGCGTCTGCTGGTTTTTAGCAGTACCAAAAACAGGGCGTGCGTAATATGCTTCAAGATTTTCACCCAGGGGATTATCTGCAGTACGGAAATAATCAAGATGATCGACCAAGCCCGTTGACCACCATTTTGAAGTTGCTCCCCAAAAATAGTAGCCCCCTTGCCAATAATCGCGTTTCATGACACCTTGCATGAAAATGCTAAAATCAAAATTTTTGTAGTCCGCATTCAGATTCAATCCAAAGGAGTAACGCGGTGTGCTGTTACCAATCACACGACGATCACCCGGATCGGCCTCTGTATTGCTTCCACCATCTATTTTTCCGTCTCCATTAAGATCAGCATACATGATATCTCCTGCCCCCCATTGTGTTCCTAATGCATTTTGTCCACCATTGGGCAAGCTCGCCAGATGCTGGCTCATTTGTTCTTCTGTTTTGGCAATACCAAGGGTTTGATACCCCCATATTTCACCCAGCTTTTGACCTTCACGATAGTTTGATAATGACCCTATTGCGTTAGGATAGCGTGTTACTGTTGTGGTATAATCGGACAAGAGGAACTTTGCTCCATATGCAAAACCACTGGCAGTACGGTCATTCCAGCCCAGGGTAGCTTCAAATCCTTTTGTTTTTAAATCGGTATTGTTTGTTTGAGGAACTGTTGTGCCTAATGTATTTGGCAACTGCGGAGCTGGGCCGACCATATTAAATGTTTTCCGTTCGAAGACCTCAAAAGATCCAGAAAGACGGCTATTTAAAAAGGCAAAATCGACACCTAAGTTTTTCGTATTGATAGATTCCCAGGTCAATAAAGCACTTACGAGGCCTGGAGCCGATGCAGAATTTGGTCGCGCATTATTGATCAGCCAAGCACCATTGGCTGTCCCCGTTGGTTGGGTGACATAAGTCGGATACCAGACATCGGTATTTTGATTGCCTAGCTCTCCGTAGGAAGCTCTTAATTTCAGCATATTAATAAATGGTGCCGACTCTACAAGGAAGTTTTCTTTGGCGATGTTCCATCCTGCGGAAACTGAAGGAAACCAGCCCCAGCGGCTATCGCTACGGAAACGTGATGAACCGTCATAGCGCAAATTAGCTTCCAATAGATATTTTTCAGCATAATTGTAATTCAATCGGCCGAAGAAACCCGCTGTTGCCCATTTTTGATATTCGCCAGAGACGGAAGGCACTACTGCTTTTCCATTGATATCTGTGCCGGAAGTCAGATTCAATACCGGTTGATCCGGGATAATGATTCCATCACGTTGCACACCGAGATTGCGATAGGCCGTGTGTTCAATCTGACCACCGACCATAACTTTAAAATGATGGTCGCCCCAGCTTTTATCGTAATCAGAAAAGATATTGATGTTATAATAGTTTTCCTTTAAACCAAATTCGTAGACGTTTGAAGAGTTTTTATACAAATAAGGATCACCATTTACGTCATGATTGTAAAGACGCTGCGAATCCCAGTGACGAAATTGAGTTGTGGTCCTATAGTTAAAATTACCGGTTGTACGCCATCCTTTAATTGGTTCAAGGATCAGTTGTAACTGTTGATAAATGTAATCCTTACTGGATTTATCCTGTCCGCCTTCTTTCATGGCAAGTGCAGGTGAAGGAGAACTGAACAAGTATCCATTCGGATCATAAAGTGGCAGCGTTGGCCAGCCCTGTCTTCCTAAATCATCATAGAAACTATTGGTCAATGCCGCAGGACGGTCGTAGTCTTCACGTACCAACCTAGCGTTGTAATTTACCTGAAAGATGTCAGATACTTTAGAATTGATTTTAGCCGCAACAGAGTAACGGTCGTAATGGTCTGTATTGAAGGCCATCAATCCTTGTTGCTTCATGAAATTGCCAGAAAGGTAATAGGTTGTTTTTTCGGTTCCACCATTGAGACTTAGGTTGTGTTCCTGGGCAAAAGCCTGATCCCGGTACATGACATCGAACCAATCGTTATTGTCGTTACCATAGGCATATCCTTCAGCCCAGTACAACTTATTATTCGGATCGACAATGGTCGAATTTTTCAGGCTTCCGTTTTGATAATCCAAGATGCGCTGCAGATGCTCCGCGGAGAAATGTGGTGAACCGCCTGCATTGACTTCGGCCTGATTGAAGTATTGAGCAAAAGTGTAAGAATCCATCATCTTAGGCATCAATGTCGGTGCGTTCATACGAAAGCTATTATTATAATTTACCGAAGTACGTCCAGCCTTTCCAGATTTTGTTGTGACCAAAATAACCCCAAAAGCGGCTCTAGAACCATAGATTGAAGCAGCACCGGCATCTTTCAATACAGACACACTTTCGATATCTTGTGGATTTAATGCCGCCAAAGATCCTTCAGAACCGTCAATTAGGACCAATGGTGCCGAAGAAGATGTTCCGATTGTACCTGTCCCCCGGATATTAATGGATGGATTGGTTTCCATCGTTCCCGAGTTTTGGGAAATATTTAGGCCGGGGGCCAGTCCTTGCAGTGCCTGGATAGCATTTCTTACAGGTCTATTTTCCAGCTGCTTGGCATCTACCACCGCAACAGAACCAGTCAGGTTTGTTTTTTTCTGCGAGCCAAAACCAACGACCACCACTTCATCCAAAACATCTCCTTCGGAAGCATCAAGCTGCACGTTAAGCTCGTAGTTTCCTTGGCTGATCTGTTTAAGCTGACTGAATTCAAAGCGCTGTTTCGCATAACCTAGAAAGGTAAATTCTAATGCCGTGACTGTCGCAGCACTGAGTGTATATTTTCCCTGTGTATCTGTTTGCGCCTGCATTGTGGAACCGATATTTTTAACGGTCACTCCAGCAAGTGGCCTGTTATTTTCGGTAACCTGGCCCCGTACAGTTATTGACTGTGCATAAGTCTGCTGTAAGCTTAAAAGTAAAAAGCAGATACAACAAAGCCAGCGCTGTGTTAATACTATTTTCCTTTTCATAAGTAAAACTGTTTAGTGATTAAATAATATTTTGATGAAGAGTAACATGGCAATATGAGGTAGCAATATTGCGTTCCATTAGGAATTCAAGGATCAAACAATCCACTTTTGATTGGTAAATTCATCATAATTAAACTTGGTTATTTAGCTGTTTTTGAGTTTTAGCCAACTTACTTTCCCCCCACCTATTTTTTATGTGATTTGGAGCGGGTATTCATCTAATCAGGCAAACACTCTTGGTTATTTAACATCGTCAATACAATAAAACGTCATATTGACACTTGCAATATTATCAAAAACGTTACAGAGGAAGGGGGGTAGAATCTTCTTATTTTAAGGGGTAAATTCGTCAATTTAGGCTTTTTGACCTTGTTAAAGGATATTCTGGTTAAGGCAGACAAAAAAAGCCACATCTCCCGACGTGGCTTCTAAACTAAATTTATAAACATGTTATTCACTAGGGATCAGCTTTTGGTATAACTGAACTGGCCCCAAAATTATGAGCTTCTATTTATAGGAATTGATCGATTTGGATACTCTCCAGTCTTTACCTTCACGCACTAAGGTAACAAGATCGGTTTTGGTGAAATTTTCAAATTTCAACGTAACCCTGGCCACCATATAATCTGTAGACTGTTCAACTACATCTGTGCTAACCGCACAATTCAGGTGGATATTTTTTTACTTTTTCAAGGATTTAACCACTTCATAGCGGCTATATGACTTTAAGGTGCCCGTTTGTACCTTTAGATTAAAGTCTTCAGCAAACAACTGTTCTATTCCAGCCGACTCACCTTCAGTGATCACGGCGACATAGTGCTCTAGCGCAAAGTCTGCGGTTGATAGATTAATGCTGACTGGGTTTGATTTTGAACCCGGTCCTTCAGCTGCCATAGCAAATGTTGATACGGCCATTAAAGCTGCTACTGTGAATGTTTTTACGAGAGTTTTCATACTATCTTTTTTTTGTGTTTTTTTTACCTTGCTTATCTGTTGACTCAAAATTATCGCTCCAAATGCTTGTTGCCCATGGATTTTAGATCAATAACCAGCAAAAGTCGCTGAATGGCTAAAATGGAAAAGTGAACTTCAAAATGCATAAAGAACATACGATCAATTTTATTAGCTCCGTGCCAAAGACCATACCAGTTGGCCCCAAGGTTCATTTATGCCTTTTAAAGCCCATTATGGGCGATCTAAGCTCTTCTTCAAAAAACGAAATGTACGTATGCGAACAGTTATTAACCGAATTGTTCACATACGTACAGCACATTAAAATGTAATAGAAGTTTAATTTTCTGTGCATTTTGAAGTGAATGACGATATACAGTAAAAAAGAAACGTACTTATTTGCCTGATCAGAAAGATCAGGTGCCAATTTTTTTCGGGGGGTACAAACGGGCTAGTAACAGGGTACAAGCTCGCTAAAATAGGTTTAGTTGGTCGTCTGCGACGGAATATATCCGAATTACAAACTCATTCCCAAGGTAAACGCGACGCCTTTAGATTCCAGGTCCACATTTCCGTAGCCTATCCCTGTCAATGGCATTTTAACAAAAGGTTTTACACCGATGTTAATTTTATCATTGATTTTCTTCTCAATGGAGATCGAAAAATCAGCAACACCGAAGATATGCTGGTTCTCTCCATTCACTTCATAGACGGCACTTTTCTGAGATCCACCGTAGCTACCTCCGTTTTCATAATCAAAAGTGTATTTTTCCTTTAGCATAAAATAACTCGAAAGTCCTGCGCTAACATTAAACTTCACTTTTTTACTTTTCAATACCGTATAACTTGCTGTCAATGGTACATCAATAACATCACATACAGCACTCACATTGCTTGGCAATTGCGTCATTTCCGGCGGATTTGATGGCGCATAAAACTTATAAGCTGACTTATAATTCTTTTTAGCATAGGTGGCTCCCACAGACACACTTAATCCTTTTGTGAGGGGATAAGAATAAGCCAAACCGATATTCTCACTAAGTGAGGATTTGCCTGCTCCACGCACGCTTGTGAGATCTGGTCCCGCCAAGAAACTTACAACCGACCGTTCTCTTTCCTGTCCTTCGGATCCGATACCTTCTTTAGGCTGATAGATGGCTGCCAGACGCTCCCCTAGCCCATCGACCGATTCTTCTCTTAACTTGAAATGAGGCAATCTCGGATTGTTATACTCCATGCGTGGAATTGTAAATTCAGTATTCAGTTTTCCTTCTTGCACGCCTATCGGATATGCATCGGCTATCTTTCCCAAACGAATATCCTGCAGTACTATAGTTTCATTTGAAATCTGTAATGCACGATTCGTGCGTTTGATCGGCTGAAACGCAATCCAACTCTGATCCCCTTTGGCCTCGTCTACCGAATTTTCCTTAGGTTGAACAGTTTTGATCTCCCGAACCTCTTTTTTGGGCGAAATACCGGCCTCATTTATTTCACTTTGTGAATTATTCGATTTAAATAACGCGCTATTCCAAATAAAAAAGACCGTTAAAACCGCAGCGAGCGTGGCTGCAAGGGTCATTAAAACGATGATCTTTCGTTTCTTTACACGCCTTTCATTGTCTAACCGCGATTCTATATCTTGCCAATGTGATTCATCAAAGTCAAAGTTAGTATCACTTAGGCCATCCTTAAATAGCTCGTCAATCTTGTTCTTATCCTTTTCCATCATCTTTTCTCTTCCGTTTTACCAAATTTTACCCCTTGAACTTCCACCATTTCTGCCAGTCGGCCACGTGCCTTATGCAGATTAGATTTTGATGTTCCAATGGCAATACCCAACATGCCACTAATTTCTTCGTGTCCATAACCATCGATCGCATAGAGATTGAACACTGTCCTATAGGCAGGTGGAAGCTGCTGCACCATGGCCAATAAATCTTCATAGTTTAACTTTTGACTGATGCTATCATCTTCAACAATGGTATGCTCATACATGGAAACATCGACCAAGATGCCCTGTTTAATCTTTGCTCGATAAAAATCAATTGCAGTATTTGTCATGATTTTTTTGATCCATATAGAAAAAGGCTTCTGAAAATCATATTTACTGATATTTTTAAAAACCTTGAAAAAGCCTTCATTTAAAATACTTATGGCATCCTCTCTGTGATTAGCGTAACGCAGACATATCCCTAAAGACATAGCGTAGTAGATAGTATAAAGATCTTTCTGAGCCCTGCGGTCCTCATCAATACATCCTTTAATAATATGGATAGATTTTTCGTCAACTTCTGTTATCGCCACTCGCTATTGCTTCTTTCTTTTGATAAATATAGTATTAAGTCTATTACGAGTAGATAATCGAAAAGGTTGCCTGCAAAAAATATTTTTTTTCAGCGCGATTTCAAAGCAACCTTTACGCTGACCTGATCGTAATATCAAGACATTATTTTAAAACATACAATTATGAAATCAAACCAAAAACAAGTCAAATTAACCTTTATAGGTGGTCTATTGGCCTTAGCGATGTTTTCTGCATGTTCAAAAAGCGATGGTGAGCCTGGCAATGTCGAAAATAAAAACAAGGGCGTGCAAATGTCTGCCAATACACAGTTTGGCAATATTCTGACCGATGCCGACGGTAAAACACTCTATTTCTTTTCGAATGATACAAAGGGAACTTCGACCTGCAGCGGTAATTGTATAGCCACTTGGCCGGTTTATTACAGCAGCGAAACAAGTACAGACCTGAAAATTGACAAAAGCCTGCTCGGTGAAATAACACGTGAAGATGGTTCCAAACAAAGTACATATAAGGGCTGGCCTCTTTACTACTATGCAGGCGATAGTCAATCTGGTCAGGTGAAAGGAGATGCTGTCAATAAAATATGGTATGTGGCCAAACCAGATTATTTACTCATGGTGGCCAATGCACAACTTATTGGACACGATACTAAAAACTATTTAGGTGACTACATCGAAGGAACCGGAAAAACAATTTATCTGACAGATGATAAGGGCAGAACGCTGTATGCTTTTAAACCCGACAAATTCAACAAAAACAATTATACTGCTGCAGATTTCAGTAATGATGCGACCTGGCCTATCTTTCAAAAAGAGACGGGAGCTCTGCCTTCCCTTGTTCGTACAGCTGACATTGCTGTCATTACCGTCTATGGAAAGAAACAATTAACTTTCAAAGGATGGCCCTTATATTACTTCGGCCAGGATATACAACGCGGAGACAACAAAGGAATAAGTTTCCCACGCGTTGGTGTTTGGCCAATCGTAAATGACAACACAGCCGTTGCTCCTGCTAACTAAGTCAAGACTAACTATTCAAACTTATGGAACAAAATCTAAAAACGACAAATCCTTGCCTCAGCGCACATCGTTACTTTGTTATTTCACTCTTGACCTTAACGGTTCTCTCGTTCTCGGCCTGTACCAAAAAGCAAGCACAAGAACTTACGACCAATCCAGATAACGGAACTGAAACGGTGACAGTCCAGAATGTGTCCTATACGAATTTTTCTAAAGCACTCTTTGAAACGAAATGTAGTTCATGCCACGCAGCAGGACGTTCGGCTAGTGGACGATGGACGTTCAGTGGTTATACCTCTGTCAAAGACAATATTGCAAAGATCAACAATGCAGTACTGGTGACCAAATCCATGCCACTGGGCGGCTCACTCACAGCAAAAGAAATAGAACTGCTGGATGCATGGATTAAGAGAAATTCACCTGAAAATTAATGTTATACCTATGAACAAAATCAACATTTATATAGCGCTCTTCATGATGCTCATTAGTATGAAGACATTTGCGCAACAAAAGGCTTCCCTTGTTTCAAAAGAGACCAGCATCACCTTTTTCAGTAATGCACCATTGGAAGACATCGAAGCCAAAAGTATCTTAGGCGCTTCAGCGATGAACCTCCAAAGCGGAGATATCATCTTTCGGGTAAAAAATACATCTTTTCAATTTGACAAAAAGCTCATGCAAGAGCATTTCAATGAAAATTACATGGAAAGTGATCGATATCCCCTATCAGAATTTAAAGGTAAAGTCGAAAATGCAGACAAATTAACAAAGGACGGCAACTATACGCTGAACGTAACGGGCACACTTCAGATCCATGGGGTTACCAAACCTTACAGCACGAAGGCTGCATTTATTGTTAAAGATGGGATATTAAAAGCTGTTACAAGTTTTCAGGTAAAACTCGCCGATCACAAAATTACTATTCCTTCCATCGTCGGAAAAAAAATTGCTGAAGTAGTAAAAATCACCGTTGATGCGACCTACAAACCATAACTACTCGAATTCATTGCAAATGAGAAAAACACTATTTATACTCCTGTGCTTTACTTTCACAAAGTTATTTGCACAGGAAGACCTTGATAAATTAATCCATATCGATGGGGTTAAAAATGAAAAAGTCACTGCAACCTTTAAATCCGGTAACCTGATCAACCTTAAGACGACAGAAACAATTCACCGACATGAAATGGACTTTAGAGTAGATCACCGTTTTGGCGATATCGCAGGCGCCGCCGGTGGAGGGAAGAATTTCTTCGGCCTCGATAATTCGACCGACATCCGAATCGGTTTTGATTACGGTCTATCAGATAATCTAAACATTGGAATCGCCCGCACGAAGGGCGCAACAGAGGTTAGACAACTCTTTGAGGGTAATGTGAAATACCGATTTATCGAACAAACGGTCGACAATAATGTACCTGTTTCCGTTGCTTTTTTTGGAAGTACAACCCTATCTGCTATGGAAGCCAGCTCCGATAAATCTTCGGCAGCAAGCTTTGAAGACTTCAATGATCGATTGAGTTATGTGATGCAGCTCATCATTGCCCGTAAATTTAGCTCAAATCTATCGCTCGTTGTGGTCCCAACCTTTCTTCACCGGAACTATACTGCTTATAACGATCAAAATGATGTATTTGCTCTTGGTATTGGCGGGCGGGCCAAGGTCAGCAATAGGATCGCATTAGTAGCAGACTATACATTACCTTTCCGAAAGTCGTCGAACAAAAAATACCGTGAAGATGTAAGCGGACAGCGTTATTATAATGCATTAGGTGTCGGTTTGGAAATGGATACCGGAGGACATATCTTCCATCTCAATTTTACCAATGCAACCGCAATACAAGAATCTCAGTTTATTAGCGAAACAAATAGCTCCTGGGGTAAGGGACAATTCCGTTGGGGATTTAGCATTGCTCGCCGTTTCAATTTTAATAAAAAATAAAAAAGCAATTGCTCCATCTTGGACTTGGAAAGAAAAGAATCTATCCAAAGCAATAGGAATTCAAAATGCTCAAAATCCTCATGAGTGATATGGCCTTAAATAAAAAAAGCGGATAACAATGCTGTTACCCGCTTTTTTATCACACAATTCTAAACCTACAAGTCATTTAACCACTTATTTACCTCATCTTGTGTTTTACCGGTCTTCTTTTGAAGTTTACCTACCAACTCATCTTCTTTGCCCTCGGCATACAATAGATCATCATCAGTAAGATCTGCATATTGTTGTTTTACCTTACCTTTGATTTCGTTCCAACGGCCTTTCCATGTTAATTCGCTCATAATTATTTCCTTTCGTTGTTTACTAATAGAACAGTATCGTACAGCTAATCGTTTAAAAAATAATGTTATAAAATGTTAATTCTATAACATTCACCTGGTAAACAAGCACTTTCTATTCTTCATAATATTATTTCCGGTTACAATTGGCCGTCCATACCTTGCTGTCTTTTGTATAACCAATTGTCAATTTACCGGCATCAATACGGATAACTCCTGTACCTGCCGAACCAATGTTGACCAAGACGTTATCCTTTTTTTCAAAATCTACGCCGTTGAGATTTGGAATCCCATTTCCAAAAACGAAATTATAGGTATCGCCAACTTTTGTTACGGTAACTGTTCCTTCTGCAGCGGCAACATCATTGTCATTGTTATTCATATCATCATACGAGATAGTGCCTTCATATTTACCAACAAAAAGATCGTTGTCGGCCGGATCATCGTCTTTGCTACATGATGTAAAGCCTACTAAAACCGTTAAAATAAGCATACCTAGTCCCAGTGTTTGAATTAATTTTTTCATACGTTGATGTGTTAATGTGAATACTCTATTTTATTACAGCTGGGTAAAATTCAAACTTTATGCCAGTCCAAATAGAGTCTTACAAACACCCGTATCAAATACACAAGAAGGGGTATAAATACCGACCTAGCGAATAAATACACAACGATCGTATGCAGATATCCGTTAAATACCCCATTTCTATTAATAAGTCATTATGATTTTTTTGTATTTTTAAGACCATAACTGGTTTTTCCCACCACATTGGAGTAATCTAACTCCAATGTAGTGGGAAAAACCTCCGGTATAATGCATGATTAGATCCCATATAAAAAAACAGACTTATTTATGAAATTATTTTCCGCCCTTCTATTTTTTATTGCCCTCCAGTCTTGCACCGTTCAGCGGATAGAAAAAAAAGAAAAAGGCTCTTTGTATATCAATACATCAATCCCCGCACATAGTTCCTTAGCCATCTCAACCGAAGATGCCAGTCCATTTTCCATTACAGCTAAAAAAACATCGACCGGTCGGCTAAAAATTTTGAATGAATCAGAGGAGATTGAGATGGAGAAGAACAAAACATACACACTGAATGTCAACCAGAAAGGGAACATCGTATTCCTAAATCAATCCAATCAAGGAACTAATATCCAATTGAGAGTCTATAACCATACGTCGAAGATCATTCAGAAAACAAATCTCATCCACTAAGAAAAGAGGCAAAATATTTTTTAAAAAACTTGCAGCGAAAGCGCATTATCGCTAAATTCATTTATTCCAAGCCTACACTATGGAAATCAATTATGCGCTTATCGTTCGAAGATTCGAGGAATATTTTGACCTATGGAGTTCCAAAGTATATCAATATGCAGTCCATAAAACCAAATCTTCTTATCTAGCCGAAGAAACTGTACAGCGTGTATTTATCAAACTCTGGAAAAATATGAGTGACAAAAATATCGATGCCACCATAGAATCCCAAATTTTCTGTATCACCCGAACAGTGGTGATCGATCTGGTCAAGGCAGAGTATAACCGCAAGAAACTTCTGGATCACGATCAGACATTTGTCTTGCGCCATAGCCCCCAGGATGATTTTTATGCCAAACAACTTACATCCACACTCCATGAAATTGTCGATAAACTACCGGAGAAACGCAAGGAGATTTTTATGCTAAGCCGATTTTCTAATCTTTCGCATAAGGAAATTGCGGACAAGCTGGCCATATCGACAAAAACTGTGGAGAACCAATTGACACTAGCACTAAAAACCATTCGAAAGGCTTTACTGTTCAGTATGCTGGTGCAAATTATTTTTTAATTTCTTTTTGGGGGGTACCTCATTTTCAATCGTAATCTTTATACATGAAGATTACAAAAACACTCATCGACAAATACCTAAGCGGTAAAGCCAGTACGGAAGAAATTGCCGCAGTAGAAAATGCGCTGGCCAATAACGAGTTTTATTGGGAGGATTTTATGCCGGAAACGGAATGGCAAGCATATGAGATGGATTCGGATTTTAAAAACCAAAAGGAAATAAAAGCACGTATTTTCAAACAAATAGGACAAAAAAATAAAGATCGTTTCAGCTGGTTAAAATATGCGGCTATTATCTTCTTCATTGGAATCGGGGCTTGGCTGGGATTAAACCAGATCGATTCTCCTAAATATAACACCGCATACCGTAGCGCGAAGAAAGTCCAGCCCACACCGCAGGAGCAAACAAGTAATTTATATTATATCAATTCAGGTAATACCATTCAACAAATTGCCGTCCCAGACGGGTCTACTATCGACCTATACCCCAATTCTGAAGTAAAATTCAGTTCAGATTTCACAACTATTAGCGCGCGAGAAATCCAATTGAAAGGTAAAGCCAAATTTACGGTAGCAAAGGATAAGACAAAGCCTTTTCGCGTTCATACGGCAGATTTGACAACAACCGCACTTGGCACTGTTTTCAGTGTAGAAGAAGGTGGTAGCGCGATTACGAAAATAAAGCTCTATGAAGGCCGTATTGAAGTCAAAAGCAATCAGCGTCCTGAAAATAAACAGACCTTAAATCTACAGTTTCAACCCAACGAAGAAATCAGCATTGATCGCAAGCTACAACAGATCATTGCCGAAACCCGAGTCAATACTTCTCAATCCAGCAAAAGGGGGTCTTACTTAAAAACTAGCGGACAGCTGATCTTTAAAAACCTCCCATTACAAGATGTACTTCACATCATCAGTCATAATTATGGCCTTAAACTGAGCTTTGAACCTAAAGATATACAAGATAAATACTATAGTGGAACGTATAAAAATACAGCATTAGCATACGTCAACATGCTAGCTGATATCCAAGCACTCCATAAAATAACCATTCATGTACAAACCGAATAAAATTCACTCACATAACCCACAAATTATGCACAATTATTTACCTTCCAAGCATAGTATCCTGACTATGCTATTGTTGAGATCCAACATTCGAGCCGACGTAAACTGGGCACTGCGTCTTGGCCTCGTGGGGCTTTTGTCAACAAGCTATCTTCTTGCTAATGCCCAACAAAATGCGTCCATTAACGGAGTAATCAAAGATGAAACAGGAAAGCCCATCCCCTCGGCGACGGTTACCATACGTAATGCGACGAACGGAATGAAAAAAACAACAACCAGTAGGCCTGACGGAACTTTTTCATTCGACCAGATTCCCGCTGGACAGGGCTACCAGATCAGCGTATCGTCTATCGGTTTTAAAAGCAGAGAACTGTTGGATTACACCATTACAGACAGAGACAAGCTAGCGATCAATATCAGTTTGGAATCGAGTGCGCAAAACCTACAGGAGGTTGTCGTTACAGCACTCGGTATCAAACGCGAAAAAAAAGCGCTCGGTTATACGGTCGCTGAACTCAAAGGCGACGAGCTGACGCAGGGTAAGGAAACCAATGTGGCGAATGCCTTATCGGGTAAAGTTGCCGGCGTGCAGGTGAGCCGCGCCGCATCCGGTGCCGGAGGTTCATCCAAGGTCGTGATACGTGGTAACAACTCACTTATCGGTAATAGCCAGCCGCTCTATGTTGTTGATGGAGTACCGATTGATAATCAAAACATTTCCTCTCCAAACCAATCTGGGGGAACCGATTATGGCGACGGAATCGGAAACATCAATCCCGAAGACATCGAAACAATGTCGGTATTAAAAGGCCCGAATGCGGCCGCACTTTATGGACAAAGAGGAAGTAACGGAGTTATCTTGATCACAACTAAATCCGGTAAAGCTGGTAAGACCCGTTTTAGCTATGGTACAGATTTTTCATTGGGCAATGGACTGGTCTTACCGGATTTTCAAAATGTCTATGGACAAGGATTTAACGGAACATTTACACATTTCAGAAAAGATGACGGCACCATTGTTTCTATGAGCGAAGCGCTGAAAAATGGTTACAGTGGTATGCCTAAAATGAGTGCCGGACGTGACCGTACGACACGGGCAAGCTGGGGTGCAAAAATGGAAGGCCAGACTTATGAAGATGCTTATGGCAACATCTTACAGTTAACACCAAAACCAGATACCTACTCGTCGTTTTTTCAAACGGAGAAACAGTTTGTCAACAACCTTAGTATCGATGGCGGAACCGACAAAGTAAACTACCGTTTTTCATTTGCCAATACAGATGTAAAGGGTTATATCCCAACCAATACGCTGAAGAGAAACAATTTCGGTCTGCGCACCCAAGCAAAAATAACCGATAAATTTCACATCGACATCAAGGCGAACTATATCGCGCAAAAGGGGCAAAACCGGCCAACACTGGCCGATGCTGCAGACAATCCTGCCTACCTATTTATCAGCCAGCCGCGAAGCTTGGGCAACGACATCATGGCACAGTATAAATGGAACGCACAGGAGATCAGCAGACAGCTTGGATTTTCGGGATTGACGGAAGGATTGGAGAAAACATATGCCACCAATAGTTCCACAGCCAACCCCTTTTGGACCATTCATGAAAACCACAATGAAGATCGTCGGGACCGCATCATAGGGTTACTCCGTCTGAGTTACGACTTTGCTCCTTGGCTTAAGGTCACAGCGACCGGGGGTACGGACTTCTATACCGATCAACGGTTTCGTTACCGTCCAATAAACACCTACCAAAGCTTGAACCGAAAGGGTGATATTCGCGAAGAGGTCATCAGAGCCCGCGAAGACAATTTTGACGTCCTCGCTAGCTCCAACTTCAAATTGACTGATGACATTAAACTCAGTGCCAACTTAGGGGCCAGCCATCAAAGCCGGTATTTGCGTATGACAGGAAATTCAGGTAATCAATTTATTGTTCCGAATCTCTTTGTAATCAATAACACCACGACAAATAGTTACATATTTGACCTGATCGAGTCCAAGATTAATTCGGCTTATCTATCGGGCCAGTTCAGTTACAAAGACTATTGGTTTGTTGATTTCTCTGCCCGTAACGACTGGTCTTCGACCCTGTCAAAGGAAAACAATTCGTTTTTCTACCCGAGTGTAAGTTCCAGTTTAGTCTTATCGGATGCCTTCAAATGGCAATCTGACGCACTGTCTTTCGCCAAAATCAGAGGTTCATGGGCCCAGGCCGGTAGTTCAGGAAACCCATATCAGCTGACAGGGGCATATAGTCTCAACCAGTATACCCATGGTGGTGTACCAATGGCTTCTTATACAGAAATTATTCCTGATCCGAATTTGAAAAACGAATTGACCACGTCTATCGAAGCTGGGGCAGATCTGAGATTTCTAAAAAACAGACTTTCTTTCTCCTTCACCTACTATCAGGCCAAGACAAAGAATCAGATTTTGGACGTACCAATCGCCCCTTCCAGTCTCTATGTAAAAAATAGGATCAACGCTGGAGAAATTAGCAACAGAGGTATTGAATTTGTATTGGGAGCAACACCAATCAAAAGCGAATCGGGATTTGAATGGAATACAACCTTCAATTACAACCGCAACAGAAATAAAGTTGAATCACTCTATCCCGGTGTAGAAAGTTTTTTACTCGCTACAGACCGCGGGATAAATGTGGTTGCGGAGGTCGGAAAACCATTTGGCCAGCTAATTGGGACTCAGTTTGCATGGATCAAAGATGATCAGGGAAATAGGTTGATCGACCCTACCACTGGACTCCCTTTGCGTACAGCCGGACGTGTAGAAACCGATCTTGGAAATGCACAACCCGACTGGCTGGGTGGTTTTGCCAATACCTTTAAATATAAAGGTTTCAACCTCTATGCACTTGTCGATATCCGTCAGGGCGGCGTGATCTTCTCCCAATCCAATCGTGAGCAGATCATTTATGGTACTTCTAAAAAGACCTTGGAAGGCCGTGATGGCACCTACCTTGCCGAAGGGATGGTCGGACAAAAAGATGGATCAGGGAACTGGACAAGTACAGGAACAAAAAACAGCAAGCAGGTTGCCGCACAAGATTACTGGAACATGGTTGCGAGTGACAAAGAAGTCATGGTATCCGAAGAAATGATCAATGATATGAGTTATATTGCCATGCGCGAAATCAGTCTCTCCTATTCTTTCCCTAAAAAGCTGATGCCACATAAACTTGTTAACTCCATAAAATTGGGCGTCTATGGGCGGAATCTATTTTATTTTCAACGGAAAACTGATGGATTTTCACCAGAAGCTTCTGCTTTCAATGTAAACAATAGCTCCATCGGTATTGAATCAACGTCACTTCCAATGATGCGCACATTCGGTATTAATCTCACTGTTGGTCTGTAAACCCTTTATCATGAAAAAGAAACTATTTAAAAATACATTCATCGTCGGACTTATTTCTGTGGCAGGATTAGGTTCATGTACCAAAGATTTCGAACGGATCAATACGCCGCCGACATCTGTCACCACTGTAGACCCTTCCTTACTCATAGCTCGCATTCTACGTGATGGCACTTTTCAGGAATCTGGGGAACTACCCAACAACAAGTTTGGCTCTTGGATCCAACATTGGGCCGGTGGACCGGTAGTGCCTGTTTCTCGATATTTTGAAGGTCCCGAAAATCTTATTTGGTCGCAGCACTACACCCTGCTCCGCAATATCGTTCAGATCAAACAGGAATTGAGCGGCAAGGAAGACAATGTAGAAGGGAGAAGTAAACTGGCTATTGCCGAACTTTATGAAGTATACCTCTATCAGCGCCTTACAGACTTGTTTGGTGACATCCCCTACTCCGAGATCACAAAATCCAATAAGGAAATTAACCGTACGCCCAAATTTGACAAACAAGAAGATATCTATCCGGCACTGGTTCAAAAGGTCGATGCAGCTCTAGCGAGGCTTACGAGCGGAGACCTGTCTTACGGCTCTTCAGATTTCTTTTACAAAGGCAGTATCGATAAATGGAAAAAATTTGGCAATTCGCTCAAGCTAAAGCTCGGCATGCGCATGCGGTACGCCAATCCTTCTTTGGCCCAGAAAACGGTTACCGAAGCAATGACTTCTGCTATAGGTCTATTCTCCAGCAACAGTGATAATGCAGCAGTACCGACCTACAACGATGCTCAAGCTGAAAACCAGAACCCGATTTTACGTCAAATGACTACCGGAAGTGCCGATCTACGTTATTTGGCTAATACGCTGGTTGACAAACTCAAAGAATACAATGACCCAAGGCTTCCTTTACTTGCCGAACCGGTCAATAGCAATGGAGTCGCAACCTATCAAGGTATTGGGGTTTCGTTGACCGATAACCAGCTATCACAACTGATTCGCGCCAACTATTCAACAGCCAATAAGTCGACTTGGTTCAGCCTTTCATTCGCACCGATCCCAAGCTATGCCTTTACCTATTCGGATATCTGTTTTTACAAAGCCGAAGCTGCACTTCTTGGCTGGGGTGCTACAAGTGCAAATGCCCAAACGTTCTTTACAGACGGTGTTAAAGCGGCGCTGGCACTTCCGCCATACAATATGACGGCAATCCCTTCTTCATACGAACCTGTGCTCAATCTAAGCGGCTTGACAGACGAACAGAAAATGGAGAAAATAGCGACACAAAAATGGATTCACCTGTTTGGCCGGGACATGGAAGCCTTTGCCGAATGGCGACGTACAGGATATCCTCGATTAACCCCGGGTCCTAACCCAGGTTCCACCAATGGACAAATACCGCGTAGAGCTATTTATTCAAGTGAAGAGGCTGAGTTAAACGCAGCAAATTTAAAAGAGGCTGCAGCACGCATGACAAATGGTGACTCTTTCCTATCCAAAGTCTGGTGGGACAAGAAGTAACTTCACTTATATAGCCGAGATGACAAACAGAAAAAGCTGTTTACCGTCATTCAAAGAAGTACGAATAAGTAGGGCTCGGATGTTAATATCAGGGCCCTACTTATTTCTTCTCATCTCCAATTCGCGTGGTTGTCAGGTCTTACCAATAAAATATAAGTCAAACGATACTATCGGATCCTCTTAAATATTTCCGTTTTCTTGTGCTGTATAATTTTCAACTCATTACCGCTTATGGAAAATTTTCCGGAGTAATAAATTAAGCTATCTTTACCCAAGTCATCATTCCCCTTTGGAGGGTAAAACAACAGTGAGTCCGCTGAAACACGAAGGAAGATTTTAAGTACTTCAAAATTAGTTCAATTCCAAATCGTCAAGGCTAATTTTCTCTTTCTTTAGTTCAGTAATTTCCTTTTCTAATTTTTTTAAGTTTTCATCAATCAATGCTATACTACCTTCAGGAAGAACTGTCTCCCGGTCATTCGATTTGATCGATTGCGTCGTCACAACTAATTCTAGATCATAATCTGTCAGATTGATTCCTTTGACGGGATAGCGAGGAAAGCTCCAGAGTTTAGGATAATCTTTTTTTTGCTGATTGAAGACTATCGTATTGACACGAGAATCACCTGGCTGGAGCACACTGTCAGATTCGCCAAAAACAGCCTGTTCATTACTGATAATAGTTTGTGAAGAACGTTTTTTCAGCACATACGAAAAGCCCTGACTTCCTTTTAGCGGCTTTTTACCCATATACTTCATAGTCACTATAATTCTGGGAACAGGTTCGCCAAAGAAATCTTCGAGTCCCAGTTCAATAGGTTCCAACTGAAAAACAGCCAGCTCTTTCTTTACCTGTTCAAATTCAGTTTTATGTTTTTGTAGACTATCGATCTCATTTTGAAGATGAGCTATTTTCCTTTCCTGTTGTTTTTGAAGGATGTCATCGGCCAGGTCCAATACTGCAGCATAAGATTTTCCATCGATCATACCCAACGAAATACGATTTATTGATTCCTCATTATATTTTTGAGGTTCGTTCATTTTGAGCCACATCGCTTCGGATAGTGCCACTCGCAAGGCCTTTTCCAAGTTCGCTTTTTCTTTGTCATTCAGCTTCGCTTCTACCTTTTTACGGGAACTGTCAAAGGACGATTCGTCCTTTCCACTTAGTCTTTCGCTACAAGAGCTTATAGATAATGTCAAGAATAGTCCGATCAGTGCGATTTTTATGCATTGTTTCATTTTAAATAGTTTTAGTATACAATATATCGGCTAAGCTTGCATAAAGCTAATGCTTAGGTAACGCTGTTCTTAAATCAATTGAACGTTCTCTTACTGCTTATTCGTTAATATCGTTCAAGCAGAACATAAGAACACAGAATTTAACATTCAGTTTTTTTATGAGCTGATAAAAATATACAAAAAACGTTATCTTAAAAATTAATTCAACACAAAAAGCTACATTTCACAAGGTAGCACCCAACTGACACTTTCCAACTGTCGCTATTGGTAACAGCCCGCTGACTCAGCGATAATTTGTACTAGGTATTTTGGTCTAACACCTTAGAACAATCGGAAAATAAATGAATTCGAAAGGTGAAATTTTATTTTCTCCTGAGTAAAAGATGCAATTTATCGTAATCTTCCCAATCACCGAAACCTGCGAAATTTGGTTTTTCGCTCCATGAAACCATAGCTTTACAATCAAAACAGATCTTAGCGATCCCAATGCATTGCTTATTTTTATAGAACACAAGGATATCTCGAAATTCATAAATACAAGAGGTGTCGACATGATCTGTTCTTGTTTTTAAGAAAAATAGTGAGTCGACAGCACTATAGAGAGATTGATCCAGTGAGCCTCTAACATATCCTATATTCTTCAAATGAGATAAAAGGGAAAGATCCAACTTATCATCTTCCAATACTGATAACAAAAGACGCTCTTTCTCAGATTTATTCTTTTTGTCCTCCAATTCACCTATTTTAAATAAATCAATATCCACAAAATAATACTCCAGTGAATCAAAATTAGATGGTATCGGGACTGAGGGCTCTTTTCCCCGCTGTTCTATAGTATTTCCACTATTCATGCAACCTTGCAGATAAATAGCACTGAAAAGTAGACATCCAATGGTAAAACATATTATTCTTTTCATAGCTGATAATTTACAGATTTTTGAGTGGTTTAGCTATTTTCAAAATTATCAATTTCATATCATAATCTAGTCGAAGAGAAAACCACATTTCTTAAGTACCTCATTACATAGCTGAAAGGGAGCTGTTGCGAGCGCTACAGATGCTAAACTCAGTTGAACAAGCTATGGAAAAATTTATGTTCACTAGAAGTTTACACAGCATAAAATGTAGTAGTAAAACAACTACAGCTTTATGAAAATTAACCGCAACAAAACTTAACTATAAGATTTTTCGTTTACTTTTGTGATAGATATATAATATTATGAAACAGAAATTTTACCTGCCTCTTTTAGCATTCACCTTGACCGCAATTATTAGCTGTAACAAAAACAGTGATAACATTGATGATCCTAAAAATCAGTCTGTTGTTATTGACAATAATGCAAGTCAACTGAATGCACGTTTAGATCATCAAAATGCTGGTTTATTGCCGTTATCTAATCTTTTAGCATCCGGTAAGCGAGCAGCCAATGGTTCGACAGTCACTGCCACTCAAAACCCAGACTTCTCATTAGCTTTGGTCGCACAAGTCGCTCCTCCGGATTATGAAGGCAATAAGCTTCGGGCAACCCATGTTGCTGTTTCGGGCAACTACGCTTATGTAAGTTACAATACCGAAGGCGATCGATATCTTGGTGGTGTCGATGTCATCGACATTTCAGATATTAATAACCCACGTCTTATCGTAAATGCTAAATTGCCGAATATCGACATAAGCTCATTGGCAGTTGATGGCAATAGCCTACTCTTAGCTGGAGCAGCAGATGAAGGTGTATTGGCAAAAATGACCTCCCCTGCAGTTCTTATTGTTTTACCGCTTCAGAATGGCTTACCTACCGATGCTTATCGTTATACAGGTCTACCAAGCTATGTGGCAACAGATGTTACTTTTAACAACGAAAGCCAGTATGCTGTTTCAGGTAATGCGGGTGCTATTTCCAAAATCAATAAATCTTCGGGTGCTATCGAAAAATCGGTAACTATTGCGGATCTCCTATCTGTAAGAACATACCAAAATCAAATGTATGTGCTTTCAGGAACACAGGGGATAAAAGTTGTATCCAATAATCTTGATCCGGTTAAAACAATCAATGTGGGTCAAAATCCAAGTTCAGCAAAGCGTACTATCGATTTTTACAGCAATTATCTTTTAGCTTCTGAAGGCGCTCAGGGCTTGGGTATTTATAATATAAATACAGGAGCTTTGGATAAACGCATTAGTATTCCAGTAAGTCCTGATGACAGCAACATGGATCCAGAAGATATTGTGACCAATGCTGTATCCACAAACGACAAACGTGTATTTGTTGCCAACGGTGGTGCTGGTATCGCAGCCTATCAATTTGATACACAAAACAACTTTAACTATATCGGTAGTGCAAGTTTCAATGCGATTGACAACAGTTCAAGTAATTTTGTGATCAGTAGAGATAACTATGTTTTTGTAGCAACGGGAAAAGGTGGCTTAAAAATTCTTAAACTCATCGATCTGAAACCAACAACTCCAAGCTGTAATGGTACTTATCCAGCTTTCACAGGCAGTACACAAGGAGACCTGAATGTTAATAATGAAGCGAGCTACTCAGATACAAAAACATTTGCCTCAAATGTCAATATCAACCGGAATTTTAACTGGTGTGGCACACTTAATATCAATGGAAATTCTGTTAACATCAACAGCGGTGTATTCAATATGTATGGTTCAATCGCTTTGAAGCAAAACATTAACATCAATTCAACAATGAATTTGGTGGGCTCAGGTGTTATTGGTGGAACTTTTACCGTAAACGGAAGCGGTATCTTGAGTGTAACAGGTTCACTTTCTCAGGGAACTGTCGGATCAAAATCCACTTCATTTATCAATGGTAAGATGGTTATTGACGGTGAAGTTGTCGTATACGGTAACTTGACTATTAATGGTAGCGGAAAGGTAGAATTTGCCAACAGTAAGTCCAAATTAATTGTTTATGGAAGTCTTACAAATTGGGGAAGCGTTACTAACGGAACAATTACACAAGTCAAATAAGACATTGTATAGCCATTAAGCAGAACACAAAAAAGCCACATCATCTGATGTGGCTTTTATATTTACCGAGAATTACAAAAAGGTCATTATATTGTTGTTATGCTTAAAACCTCATAAATAATCTTATTGCAAAATAGTCCGTGGGGTCAGCGGAACCTTTTGCTTCCAGGTACCCTTCACTTGGAATTCGTGTCCGGATGTTTTATTCTTGATCGTGAAGATATAATTGCAAGTTCTTTCGAGGTATTTGAATTCACCTCTCGCGGTTATCTGGGCATTGGGCTTGAGCAGCAGTTCTTGTTTATCTCCAGATTTAATATAATTTTCAAAAGTTTTGCCTTTGCTGTAAGGAACTTTACCTTGCCAGCGAACTCCACCATTTACCATTAATTCATCCATGAAGATCGTAGAGTCTGTTTTATTGAGCCAGTCAAAAGCGCCGTAGCTGTCACTTATGAATTCGGAACTATACTTTACGTCCTTAAAAATGGCAGTGATATCGACTTTTCGCTCCCGATTTGAGCTATTTACCAGATTCATCGCAGTACACCCTTCGGTACTGACATAGATTTTCCGGCTTTCCTTCACTTCTTCGATTTCTTTTTTGACCAACTCATATCCATCAGCTCTAGTTTGAATAAAATTCACTTCATCCATTTTATCCGCTGATAATATGCCAATAGCAAAATTCCTAGGCTGATCACTAAAATTTTCCAATAAGGTCAATTTAAGCTCGTTATTAATTGTTTTTTCCAACTGTAGCCACCCGCCGTCAACCCCAATCGAGCCCGTACGCTCCAACTTGAGCTTTTTTCCAGTGGAATCTTTCAATATTTCTCCTGTAAGGGCATCTTTGACATAGGACACATACCATAAATCCGCTTTGATTGGAATTACATTTTCCTTGATTCCGGTTTGTAAGTTGACAGCTTTAAAACCGGGATCTATTAGACCTCCTTGTGAATTAAGTCCCTCTTTAGAACAGGATGTTAGTATAAGCAGACAAAAGGGCCATACCAGATAAGAAAAGGAAAACGTTAGCTTCAATGGATTTTTCATAAAATCGATTATTTGTACAACACAATTTACCAAACAAAATCTATCTTGTAAGTTAAAAAAAACAATAGACCTTTTCCCATCAATCCTGAAAAAAATACGCTTAAGCCAGAAATCTTGACAAACAAATAGAAATCTTGACAGACTAATCATCCCTATATTAACCTTCGTCACTACAAAAATGCCGTTCGTCAAACTCTTTTTGCCAAGGAATTGATCCTTTGTTCTTTTGAACAAATCAAAACAATATAAAATGAATAACAAAGCAATTTTATCATGCATCGTATTATTTGCCATGATGTTTAGCAAAAAACTGTTTGCTCAGGAGCAACCTTTCATTCAATTGGGTATTAAAGGGGGAAGTAGTCTCAACAAACTCAATACCGAATTAGCAGACTTAGATGACAAATATGCCATAGGGTTACACGTAGGGGGTATGGCAAGAGTTAATCTTGGAAGAGCCTATATCCAGGGTGAAGCTCTTTTCAATAAGCGTAAAGCAGCACTTAAACCGCAAGGGCAAACCGAAAGCAAACTCAAATGGAATGCGATTGATATCCCCGTCGTTGCAGGCTACAAAATCTACCAAAATCAGGACATCAATTTCCGGGTATTAGCTGGTGCAATTTACAGCTATACGCTAAACGACAACTTGCCGCCTCTAAAAGCAATACAACAGGGAATGAAACATTTTGATAAATCAAACTTACAAGTTACCGGCGGTCTGGGAGTCGATATTCAGCGATTTACACTCGATGTTCGTTATGAACGCGGTTTTTCTGACCTTAATAAATCTTTTAAATCCAAACCACAGGCATTTTCCATTGGATTGGGTTACTTTATCTTCTAAAACAATGAATAAGTTTTACCTTTGGAGCTACCTCGGGATCAGGCTCCAAAGGTATTTTTTTTAAATCGTCATATGTTCAAAAAAAACTATTTAAATAAACATCTTTTTCTCATTTCTTTTTGGTTCGTTCTTGGGTTTGCTGTATGGATTCAAATAAAAGGCGAGTTCGATTCGCTCCAGGCGTTACTGCACACCTCGCTAATCATGGCTTCTTCGATTATTGTATCGCAGTGGCTGAGTGACCGGGTTCTACCACGAGCGATCAAGGCTCAACAAATGAAACCTTTTGTACTAAAAGCAGTGCTTTTTGTAGTTATTTTAGCTATTTTAATTGGAAGTATAGATTTCTATTTCATTCTCACCAAAGAAGGAATAGCTAACCATGAAAGGACAGAGCTAATACTCACTCATTTCTATCAAGCAATTCCATCTTCCCTACTGATCAATGGTACGGCCTGCGGAATTAGATTTTATCAGGAACATGCAGATATTCAACGTATCCATAGTCAATTGCAGCAGAATTTTCTTGAAAGTCAGGTAAAATTTTTACAGGATCAGGTCAATCCTCATTTTATGTTTAATGTCTTGAACCATATTCATATCCTCATGAAAAAGAATGTGGAAATGGCCGATTATTTGCTTCTGAAATTTTCGGACATTCTGAGGTATCAGCTCTATGAGTGCAACCAACCGCTCGTACTTTTAACACGCGAACTGCAATATTTACAGGATTTTATAGCCATAGAAAAAATGCGGTGGGGTAACGAACTGGATGTAAGCTGTTCATGGAATCAATCTTCAAAGGATTTATATATTGCACCATTGATGCTCATCTGTTTTGTCGAAAACGCATTTAAACACGTAAACCGCCTTCCAAATCAAAAAGGAAGCATAGAGCTATCCTGTGTTGAGGAAGAAGGAAAACTTCAATTCAACATCAGTAATAGTTATCAGGACTATCCGCAATTAGCTTCGACAGGACACTCGGGCATAGGGCTGGAAAATGTAAAAAAAAGACTGGAACTGCAATATGAAAACAACTATTCGTTAACAATACATAAACTTGACAACAGTTTTACTATACAACTGACCATCGATCTTAACAGCTAACTATTGACAATGGAAGAAATTAAAATGAAATGTATCATCGTAGACGATGAACCTATGCTGCGGCAACATATTGCCGAAATGACCGAGCAGATCGATTTTTTGGATTTAGTGGAAACATTTCCTTCAGCACTAGCTGCAACTTCGAGGTTACAGCAGGGCGATATAGATCTTATTTTTTTAGATATTAATATGCCCTATCTCAATGGTATAGACTTTTTAGACTCCCTTGAAAACCCGCCTTTATGTATCTTCATCACGGCTTATTCAGAATATGCGTTGGAAGGATTCAGACTTCAAGCTGTTGATTACCTGCTCAAACCTATAATTTTCCAGCGTTTCTATCAGGCCAGCACCAAAGCTTATCAGCTTTTTGTACAGCGGAACAAACCCTTACAGGAAAGTAGTCCGAATGACAATATGTTATTTGTAAGACAGGGGGATGCTTTTGTTAAAATCTCCTGGACAGATATTCTGTACGCGGAAAGTATGCAAAATTATACAAAACTTCACTTTAAAGAACGTACAATTACAATCCATCAAACCATGTTAGCTTTGGAAGAGGCATTACCCGGCAACCATTTTTTTCGTATTCACAAATCCTACCTAGTCAATGTAAACCACATTGATATTATTACTGGGGGGAGAGTATATATACAGGAAAAAGAATTACCGATATCGCGTACAAAAAGAGAGGAGCTTCTCCAAAATGTTGTTTTTAAGAAGCTCCTCAGCAGATGATTAAGGCATATTCCATTTAAGTGCTATGGAAGTATAGAAGGTTGGAGAAAACCGGGGATCCGCCTGACTTTTGTTCTTGAATAAACTTTTCAGCGACCTATCATTCTCTACATACAATCTGGCAAGTGTGCTTCCGCCGGTCAGCTGAAGTTTAAGGCTCTTGCCCAAATTGAACTGAGGCTGAAGCCCAGCTGTCAATAACATAAAACCAGCCAAAGTAGATTTCCCATTCTTTTCTCGCTCTGCAGTCATACCATCTAGATTAACGACAGCACGAAGATCAACCAATTCATTGAGGTGATAGGATGCGGAAAGACCCTGTGGGAAATTCACATTGAACTTCACTTTTCCATTTGTTTTCCAGTCAAAATACAAGCCAGGTAAGATCATTGGCACGCCAAAACTATTGCTCAACACAGGGCCAAAACCAAAAGCTAAATTCGGTCTAAATTTTTTGATAAAAAGCACTCCCCCCTGCCCCAGTACATCCTTACCATTTACTTTAACGAGGTCTGAATAAATCCCAACGGAGGCGAAAGTCAATAGAGACCAATTTTTCCTTAATGAGGTCAGGTATTGAAGTCCCATTTCTGCATTGAGCATTTCAGTCGGGAATAAGGGCTCTTCGTACCCTCTATTTTCCATCTTTGCATAAGCTGCCCCTATCTTCCAGGACCAGCGTTTTATATTGCCAGAAGAATCTATTTTGGTAGATAATGGAACTTCCAGGTTAAACTGTATCCGCCTAAAATCGCTCTTTGAACCTGTCTTAACACTATCTTCAGGGCGAATATAATTTGATAGTGGGACATAATCCACAGCAACCTGTCCCGATACTGCATTTTGAGCATGTGCAGCCAGCGTAGTAAAACCGCTGAGTATAACTGCACATAATACTTGTTTCCTCATGTTTTTTCAACAAAGGAAGCTTTTGGACGGCTCAAGCACCAATCTTTTTGATATAGTGCATGTATACGTTGACCAAATGCAAATTTATCGCGATGTCAAAAAATTTATAACGGCAAGAAGTGCGGATCAAAAGCAATGTTATAGATTAAAATCACACATTGCCGGCATATTAATTTCCTTTACACAGCTTGCCGCTGAAGTAGAGATAATAAATCGTAATGCCTGGATTACATCTTGCAGGGGAATAAGATTACCTTGTGTTTGTACAATAACGTTTTCTATTGTTTCATTATGATCAAATTCTGTCGCTAAATAGCCCAAATTTAATATGGAAACACCTATTTTATCTTTTCTAAGGTTTTCTCGTAAGGAATGGACAACACCACGTAATGCAAACTTTGTCGCAGAGAATGCAACTTCTTTTCCACTATGGTTATCTAAACCCCAAGTAGAACCAATCAATATAATCTTAGCGTTGGACGATTGTCTTAAATTATCTATTACCGACTGTACATTTAAAATGCAAGACGTAATATTCGTATTGATTAAGTTTATTATTTCGGAGGCGCTGCTATCTGCAAAATTATACGCTTCCGTAAATGCATCTTTTTCCCATATCCCAACATTATAGATAAAATAATCAATCCGCTGATTTCCTATTATTGCCTTTATCGTCTCCGAAGATTCTTTCGGTTGGGATAGATCGGTAGCAATCCATCGGATGTCTGAATTGGCACTTAAATAATTTGGTTCATTCCTGGAAATACCAAATATTAGATCATTCTCATTTGGCAAATTCAACGCTATAGCTCTACCTAATCCCCTACTTATACCAAAAATCAAATATGTCTTGCCACCTGTTTTCAATATCTCTACTGTTTTGTTGTGCTCGGATGCCATTTTTTTCTTAGTTTTAAATATCCACTAAGATAAGATTTATTTTACGGCCTCTACTTTGAATCCTTTTTCTCGGAGTAAGGTAATCAGCCCCTGATCACCGGCCAAATGCCCTGCGCCAACGGCAATAAAACAGGATTCTTCATTGATCATAGGGGGTATCAGGTTACTCCAATTCAAATTTCTCCCAATTAACAATTTTTCTTTTTGTTCTTTCGTCATCCAGGCTGGATCTTGGAGCAATTTTGTCAACTCTTCCAAATTCTCTGATTTATAAGCTTGAACCATCTTAACGGTCAATGCAGGGTATTCCTCCAACTGAAAAACAGATTCCATGAACAATTTAGGTGTAATGAGATCCTTCAGCAAATTAAATTGAAAATCAGGTGTCTCCAACTCTCCTATTACCTTTCCTTGGCTGGTCGCAAGTGCTGACAGCTCAACCTCATAAGACTTCATCTTTGTAGGATCCGGGCAATTAAATCCTTTCATCGAGAACAAGGATATAACAGCAACAGGTGATACATAATCCAACAATTTGATTGAAAGCTGCTGTGCGATCAACACGCTGTCCATCTTTTTGATGTCGTCTTCAGAAAATGACTTTATAAAATTCGGATCCGAAACAGTAAATGCCTGTAGAGATTTTGCATTTTCTGGTTTGGAAAGATCAACTTCAAAAACTACCTTTTTACTAGCATTGAGCGCATCTAAATTCTTCTGTTTGATGACAAAGTCGTCTGGACACAACATATGGATCGTACCGAACAAATAAGAATCTTGTTTTAGACCATTACCGGAAATTTTCCATAACATCGAACTGCCTTGGGCAAAGCTATTAATGGTCATACAAATCAGCAGCGCCAATAGAAGTAATGTCTTTTTCATAAGATCGTATAAATTGATTTTTTATATAAAAAAATATAATTTTTGGCTTTTCACCAAAATATTATCTACTGTTTATGGTATTAAATGCTAGTCCCCCAAAATTCTCGCTGCTGTTTTTCGCTTTTAATATCTTCGATATTTTTTTCAATCAACCAGGCTCTAAAATGCTCCGGATCTTGTGGTGTAAAATGGATTACTTCACCACATTTTAAAAGTAGGGAAAAGATTCCGCTAGCGGCAGCGAATTTTACGATTTCGTTAGAATGGTATCCAAGTTGGGAAAAATACTCCATTGTTCTTATTCAATTCTAGAAATAAATGCTTTCCACATCAATGCGGATCCATAGGTCCATTGATCTTTCAGAAAGCATATTAATTTTTATTTCCTCACAGTTTTATAATTCATTCAAATATCGTAAATTATTTCAATTATTTCATCAAACAGATTATTAATTTAATTGTTATTTTCATAAATTAATCAAACAATTAACAAAGCTTCTACAAGAAATTATAGCTATCATAGTTCCATTGTATTCAGATCCAATCAATTTTTCCACAGTGGAGAGGTTTATTTCGACCGTGTCATTCTACATGACATCAGGAGTAAATCTGAAGATGAGCTGGGATCCAATGGATATGTGATAGACAGCTTAGAATCAAGCCTATGTTACTTTTTTTGGGAAAGAAAAATTATAGGGGCACTCTGTTTTAGGGATTATTAATCTTCGAGGAGAGACAGATACTGGAGCCCCCCAAGGGCTGGCTCTCAGTTATATATTTTATTATGGTAAAAAATCCATTCCGGAAGCTTGGTTGCCACATCCAGCCCACTATGAAGATAGTAATACCTTAACAGAAGCTATATTTGCTAGCAAGGATCAATTCGAAAAAGGCTGTCCTTTACCTGTTTTAATATATGCTTCTAAACTTTTCACAAATTGTCGCCATCCATCTGTACAAATATCATAGCATTCGATTTCAGGGGATAAGCCAATATGTTCAAGTTGCAACACAATCCCGTTTTCTTTTTCAGTGATGTCCCAAACGATCGTTGTGCCAATCCATTCTTTTTGATTTTTCAATCCAGGAAGGGTTATCAATGAATCTTCGACATGCCAAACAACTTTTGCATTTTCATATAAGTCTTCCACTTGCATTACTTTGTAAATAAGATCGCCAAAGCGAATTGTAAATCTATCGCCCTTCTTATTGGAAGAGCCCTCAAACATGGTTGTCCACCAAAATGGTATTTCATCGGTTAGCGCTTTAAAAAGCCGATCCTTTGTTACACCCAACTGGATAGTTTGACTATAATTTTCCATTGTCAATTTTTATTTTTTGAATATTAAACACGGCCTGGATTTTCCGTTATTATTAACGAATTTATAGATAGATTTCCCAATCGACCTTAGCATAAGACAAGTTTTTCTTTAGTGTCAGGATAGTACATGACGCTTATATAAAATTTATTGCGGATAATAGCTATATTACTATTATACTCCAAGCAACACGTTACTAATCAAATATAAAACCATCTATGAAGACTATGCTTCAAAAATTAGGAATATTAGGATTTCTGATCGTACTAAATCTCTCCACTTTCGCTCAAAAACTAGAGGTAATTGACCTAAAGGTAGAACATCTGAGCAATCCATTGGCCGTTGAAACCGAGATTCCGAGATTGAGCTGGAAAATAAACTCTACGGAGAAAAACACGCAACAAGCCGAATATGAAATCCGAGTGGGAACAGACAAAGTTTTCTTAAATAAAGATAAAGATCTAGTTTGGAAACATCGTGCTTCCACAGATCAATCTGTGTTAATTGACTACGCGGGATCTCCCCTTCAGTCAAAGAAAAAATATTTTTGGCAAGTTCGGGTAAAAGACAATCATGGCAATACATCTGCCTGGTCCACAATTGGATTCTTTCAAATGGGAATCTCAGCCTCAGATTGGTCTGCACAATGGATCACTGCCTCAGGAAAGGACACTTCGTCCCGAAGTCCACTTTTCAGAAAAGAATTCAGCCTGAAAAAAAAGATAAAATCAGCGATGGCCTATATTACGGCAAAAGGCCTATACGAAGCCAAGCTTAATGGCGCCCGTATAAGTGACACATATTTTGCTCCGGGATGGACCAGCTACAAGAACCAGTTGCAATACCAAGTTTACGATGTTACAGCATTGCTTAGGATCGGTTCGAATGTGCTGGGCGCAAGTCTCGGCAATGGCTGGTATAAAGGCCGTATTGGATTTGGAAACCAGCATAATTTCTATGGCGATACACGGGGACTGCTTTTACAACTTGAGGTCGAATATACCGACGGCACAAAGGAAACAATAAATACGGATGAGAACTGGAAGTATACTTATGGGCCTATTATGGCGTCGGATATCTATGATGGAGAGATTTACGATGCTAGAATGGAGATTACTGGATGGGATAATACTGATTTTAAAGAAGATAGCAACTGGAAGAATGTAAATGTGATGAACAAAGGAACGGAAAAGCTTATCGCGATGAGCGGTCCTCCTGTTAGGAAACATGAGCAGTTTAAAGCCCTCAGCATTTTTAAAACCCCAAAAGGGGAAACTGTGGTAGATTTTGGGCAAAATTTGGTGGGATGGGTGATTTTGAAGGCACAGGGTCCTACTGGAACAAAGATTACACTAAGTCATGCTGAAGTACTTACTAAAGAAGGTAATTTTTATACAACAAATCTACGATCTGCCAAGGCTCAGGACAGCTATATTTTAAAAGGTGGGGCCGAACAAGTCTTTGAACCGCATTTTACTTTTCAGGGTTTTAGGTATGTAAAAGTTGAGGGCTATCCCGGAGAATTAAAATCCGATGATCTAACGGCCGTGGCTCTCTATTCTGATATGGCGACAACGGGTAAATTTACGACTTCCAATCCCCTAATCAACCAATTGCAGCACAATATTCAATGGGGACAAAAAGGAAATTTCCTAGACGTACCTACCGACTGTCCACAACGCGATGAACGCTTAGGTTGGACAGGCGATGCACAAGCTTTCGCGAATACCGCGGCTTACAACATGGATGTAGCAGGATTCTTTACGAAATGGTTAAAGGATGTCAAAGCTGACCAACAACCCAGCGGACTCATTCCTCATGTCGTACCAAATGTACTCGGGATCAATGATGGTGCGTCAGCTGGTTGGGCCGATGTAGCCACAATTATTCCTTGGGATATGTACCGCGCTTATGGAGATCGCAGAATATTAGAAACACAATACGAGAGTATGCAAAAATGGGTGGGTTATATTACTTCTGTTGCGAAAAATAATCTCTGGAATTCAGGTTTTCATTTTGGGGATTGGCTTTTTTACCGTCCGAATGATGATAATGATGGAAGAGCCGCTGTAACCGATAAATATCTAATCGCACAGACTTTTTATGCTCACTCGACGCAACTACTGATTAATGCAGCGGAGGTCTTAGGCAAAAAAGAAGACGTTGCCAAATACACGGCATTACTTTCTAACATCAAAGCAGCCTTTGCAAAGGAGTATATGACTCCAACAGGTCGCCTCGTATCCGGTACACAGACTGCTTACGTACTGGCACTGCAATTTGATATGTTGCCTGAAGGATTACGAGCCGCATGTGCTGATCGCCTTGTTGCCAACATCCGGGATTATGGCAACCACCTCACGACAGGTTTCTTGGGCACCCCTTATATATGCCATGTCTTAACTCGATTTGGACATAATGACGTTGCATACGATCTATTGATGCAAGAGAGTTATCCCTCGTGGCTCTACCCCGTGAAAATGGGCGCTACCACCATCTGGGAAAGATGGGATGGTATTAAACCTGATGGATCTTTTCAAACTCCAGACATGAATTCCTATAACCATTACGCCTATGGCGCCATTGGTGACTGGATGTATCGAACAATAGCTGGAATTAACTCGGCAGCAGATGCTCCGGGTTATAAATCTATCGTTATTGCCCCAAAACCGGGAGGTAAATTAACACAGGCATCTGCAGAACTTGAAACGGTGTACGGTACGGTAAAATCGGCCTGGGTCTTAGAGAATAATCTATTGAAACTAGATGTCACCGTCCCGGCAAATACACGGGCAAAAATTGTACTCGTTGATTCCAGCCATGATATAGGTTCGGGTACTTATCATTTTGAAAGTAGTGTCAAATAAACATAAAAGCCACGTCTCACGACGTGGCCTTAAACTAAACATATGAAACAATTGTATTTTCTGTATCAACAGCTGGAAGATTTTTTAACTCTTTACCTGAAATTTTTGATATCTCTACAATAGCTTTTGTGCAGAAGGTACTTTCATAAGTGATTGCCACACCCTCGTCAATAATACCGAGTGTTTCGACCAAGGTGAAGACTATTTTGCCACCTTTTAGTCTAGCAAGACTGTTACATTATGATTGATGGCTTTTTTACACATTTTTATATCTTTAAATTGAAAAAAATCATTTACGGAGGAACATCAATTATAGACCCAAGCACTAAAATGACGAAACTAAAATGCATCATCCTATTGTTGTTCTTCAATCGTTTTATGGCAGTTGGTCAGGATGCGATTAGAATAAATCACTTACCTTTCATTCAAGGTTTGACAGAGCAATCTGTTTCTATAATTTGGACAACAGACAAACCAGCTACCGGTTGGGTTTAGTTGGCCCTAGATGACTCCAGCCACTTTTACTTTAAGGAAAGACCAAAATATTATGCGGCTGCCTATGGCTTCAAAAAAGTAGGCACCTTACATCAAGTTACATTGACCAATTTAAAACCTGGAACACGCTATAGATATCGTGTGTATAGTCAGGAAGTTCTCAAACATGTTGGAGTCAATGTGCAATATGGAAAAGTAGTGGCCACTGATGTCTATCAAAAGGCACCCCTAGTTTTCCAAACCTTTGGCATGGCCAAATCTACCCATTTTATGGTAGTTAATGATATTCACGAACGCAATGAGGTTCTCGATAAGCTATTGGATATCGGCGGTCTAAAGACTAGTGACTTTGTGGTATTCAACGGTGATATGGTTAGTAACCTATTAAGTGAAACACAACTATATGAAGGATTTATGGATACCGCCATTAAAAAGTTCGCCAGCGAAAAACCAATGTTTTATTCAAGAGGCAATCATGAAACACGTGGACCTTTTGCCACTGAATATCCCCAATATTTCCCAACACCAACAGGTAAACTATATTACCAATTTAGGCATGGAAATGCTGGTTTTATCATTTTAGATTGTGGTGAAGATAAACCCGATACCGACATTGAATATAGTGGCATTGTAGATATGGATAACTATAGAAGCGAACAAGCGGCCTGGTTAGCTCAAGCTATTGAAGATCCGTCATTTAAAGATGCCAAATATAAGATCGTAATCTGTCATATGCCCCCTTTTGGTGGTTGGCATGGGGAACAAGAGATTTTAGAGAAATTTGTTCCTATCCTCAACAAAGCAGGAACACAGATCATGCTATCAGGACATTTACATAGACACATAATCAAAAATGCGACAAATACGATACAATTTCCGGTCATTGTAAATTCCAACAATAATGTGCTTCGCGTAGATTTAGACGATGAAAAAGGAATCTTCAAAATTCTCGATCAGCAGGGGAAAACGGTGGACCAAGTGATCATTAACCCGTTAAAATAAAACAACAAATTTGCTCATGAATGAGGACTATACGGCCATAACCGTATGTTGTAAAACTACCATATAGATAGTTTAACTCTATTCTTTATAATTCAGCAAATTATGGTAAATTAATCTAAATGAATACAATATCGACTGAATATCTGATGACCTCAGAACTTGACAGGAACGAAAAAATTGCTATCATGGGATTATGGAATGAAGAATATCCCGCAGTTATGGCATATTCCAGCCTATCGACCTTTGAGAACTATCTGGAAAGCTTAGGCCAACCACAACACATCCTTGTCAAACAAAATCAACAAATTGTCGGTTGGTGTTCAAAATTTGATCGCGATACAAAACGCTGGTTTCTTATTATACTTTCAAGTCTTTTACACAAAAAAAGAATAGGTTCCAATCTACTTGACAGATTGAAATCTGAAGAAACGGAGCTTAACGGCTGGGTGATAGACCATCACATGGAGAAAAAAAATAATAATTGCCCGTATAATTCACCGCTAGGTTTCTATATGAAAAATGGTTTTGAAGTCGAACCGAATCAACGTCTTGAGACTTCCAACCTATCAGCAGTAAAAATAAAATGGTCAAGAAGATAGCGCAGGAAATTTACCTGCACTTTCATATGCAAATGCTAATAGCAAATCGTACTGCCGTCAATTTCTAACAAAAAAGCTTCGAAAGAGCCAAGAAAAACGCCCCATGTGCATCTATCAGGGGAACGAGCATTAGCTGAAGAGCCTTTGAACCTGAATAAATTTTGAAAATAATGAATGCAATATACCTTAAACCATGGTCAACTTAAAACCACTCTCTGTTGAAGATGTCTCACCATTTTATGAATGGCTCAATGACGATTTATCTATTAAATATTCCCTCTCTCTTTTTCAGTCACTCCGATCAAAGGATCATATAGACAATTGGTTTTTATCCGTTGTCAACGATTCTAAAAATTTTAATCGTGGAATTTTCCTAAACGATTCGAATAAACTGATTGGGTATGCGGGCATTTGTAATATTTCCAAGCTAAACAGATCCGGAGAGTATTTTATCTTTATAGGGGATCGCCAAGAATGGGGAAAAGGGATAGGCTCTTTAGTTACCAAATTAATCCTAGATATAGGGTTTGGAAATCTAGGGCTCAATAGAATTATGCTTACGGTATCTGAACCGAATTATGCAGCGATAAAAGCATATGAAAACGCAGGATTTCAATTGGAAGGAAGAATGCGTAAAGCCTGTTTTAGGGATAATCAATTTCACGACAAGCTATTGATGTCAATTCTGGAAGATGAATGGCACGATAGAATAAACCTAGGTATAAAATAAAATTAATCGCTACATATCTCCACACTATTTTGAATAAAATGTTTTTGGATACAACTTCTTAAAAGCGTTGTAGACCGCTTGATGTATTACAGTGGAATGCAATTCATCAGGCATGTAATCAAATACAAAATGAATTTTTTTATTGTTATTAAGTATATCAGATAACGCTATGGCCTCATCATACATTCTCACATCTTCTTCTTTATTGGGCACACCAAGATAAACTTTTATATCTTTTTTCAAATTACTTTGTAGAAACTTCTCCGCTTTTTTCAATAATGACTCCTCGCCCCACCACAAACTTGGGCTTATAATAATATAGTCATCAAATAGTTCGGGTTGTTTTAATAGTATCTCTACGGAAAGAAGCCCAGCGAGTGATTCTCCTATTAAAGTCTGTTTTCCATTCGATTTATAATTGCCACTTATGTAAGGAATCAATTCATTTTTCATGAAGGTTCTATATTTATCGGAACCACCATACGAGGGAAAGCTAGCTTTTTGAAAACCTTCCTTTTCTATAAAATCTGTATTTTCAACAGGGAAGGTAAAATCTCTCCTACGTGTATTTCCACCTATTCCAACAACAATACTTCGAGGGAACCTATCGATCCAGGGTTGTGTACTGAAACGGACAATACCCGCAATATGAAAAAAATCTTCATCAACACCACCATCAAGAACATATACAATTGGATAGCGAACAGAATCATTGGGGTTATAATTGTCGGGAAGATAAATGTTGATCATTCTGTCTTCACCCAAAACTTTTGAATGCAAAATCTCTGACCTCCCCATCAATAAAGGAGTACCATTTTGTGCCAAACAATCTGTGTTAAAAATAAAGAAAATTAAAAGAATGAGCATTCTATTACCAATCATATCCGATATATTGCGCTTACCAACAATGTTTTTTTAAATAATCCTATATTGAAATCCTTGACTATTCGACATAATATCCCTAAGACCTGCCAACAGTTTTGTTCAACAAATTACCAGCACAATTTACAATGAAAATTAATATAATTGTTAGTTTTTTATTTTTTGAATATAATTAAATGATTCTTTCACAACGATAACCCCACTCAAACATCTTTCTAACAATGCTGTTGGTCTCAATTTCCAATTGTGAAGATTCAATTCTTAGAATACGTTCTTCATCGTCAAGATCGAAGTTAATTTTATAAGAGGAAAACAGGCTGACAAGAGTTGCAACAATTCGCTGTGCATCCTTCATTCGATAAACATTGGTTTTAAATATTTCGACTCGTTTCATTAGATCTGATTAAGTTCAATTCAAGAAATACGGTGTTAATCCTATTCTATTTACTCATTCTAAACTACAATACAGCGCGTGCAACAGCTACAAAATTTAGATAAATACAGTAAAAAACTCGGTAAGTATGGTAAATTAAACGGTAAACACCAGGTTGCTATTTGATAACTGAATTATAACCGTTCATAAATCCCTGAATAAGTTCAGGTAGATTCAATAATAGAAATACGCAAATGACAATAGCAATAATGGCATAAAAAAACCACGACGAACTTTTCTTTTTCATAACAAGCTATTTAAGAATAATCAATTTAAAAATATAGGCTTCACAAAGATGGGAATTGCGCTAGAGCGCTGCAAAAACAGAACAGACACTATAACATACCCTCTTGATTTTCAATATAACCCAATATACGAAATTAATCTATATAACAATAAAGTAATTTAAAAAATTATATTTTTCAAAAAATAAAAACAGTCACTTCAAATAAGAAAGTTAATGTTACAAAATAGAATCTTTGTAATCCATATTATATAGTTGAACCTTATCTTGTCGCATATTGTGTAGGATACTGGGCTTAATAGCGCGATTGATTGAAGATTTATATTCTACTATAGTGTCCCCAATATTGGCCTGAGGATCTTTAGTTTTCACGTTGGTAGAGATGGTTATCAATCCTACTATAGTTAAAATTACCAATGAATTAAAGAAGTGTATCATAAATAAAGATTGAATAGTTTATCAATCCAATTTCAAAAAATAAACTTTAAAAAACCATAAGTTTTCGGTGAAAGAACAATTCCCATCGGTAAACAACAGACTTTTACCTATAAACCGATCAGCTTTTGCTATAAACAATTACACAAGAGAATTCCATACTAAATTTTCTGTCATATATTATTTTTTTTTGCAAACAGATTTTCAGAGGCTCTTGACCATACTAAAAAACAACGCGTTATAACCTACGCTAAGTTCGCGGTCCAATATTAAGTTTTCTTTAATTTTGATGCTTCCTATTTAGTCTGACTACTCAATTTCGTAAATATGTCCCATGAAAAGAATAGGAACATTCATTTTGACAACGTGCATGTTTGCAACCTCGCAGCTCACGTTCAGTCAAAACAATATACAAAATAGGATTAGTTCAATTTTGGAAAGCAATAAGGTTGGACTACCAAATGGCTGGACACTAATCCCTGTTGGGAAACAAATAGAACTCGGAGATTTACCGCTGAACTTAGTTATCAGTCATCATAAAAAGCTGGCAGCTGTCAGCAACAATGGACAAAGTACACAAACAATAGATCTTATCGATCTAGCTTCACAACGAAAAATCGATAGTATTGCTATACCAAAATCTTGGTATGGATTGGCCTTTTCGAGCGATGATAATACACTGTATGCTTCTGGAGGACATGATAACATGATCAGGATCTATAAGATCAACGGTGAAAAAATTGCATTCAAAGATTCTATTGTTCTTGGCAAGCCATGGCCCAATAAAATAGGGATAGCTGGATTGGCTGTAGATGATAAAAACAAACAGCAATTATACACCGTCACCAGAGAAGATAAAAAACTATATGTCGTAGACTTAAAAACCAAAGCAACGAAAGCAATTTATGATTTGGGAGCTGAGGGTTATACCTGTCAGCTTACACCTGATGCAAAACAACTCTATATCAGTGTCTGGGGTGGAGAAAAGATTTTAGTATGGGATGTTACACAAAATAAGATAACCAAAGAGATTCCTGTAGGTAGCCACCCAAATGAAATTACGTTTAGTAAAAATGGTAAATGGCTTTTTGTCGCCAACGCAAACGACAACTCGGTATCCATAATCGATACCAAAACAGGCGCAGTGGTAGAAACATTGAATGCGGCATTGTATCCTAATGCTCCAAGTGGATCGACCAGCAATGGTGTTGCTTTGTCCACAGATGATAAAACCCTTTACATAGCCAATGCAGACAACAATTGTTTAGCAGTATTCGACGTAAGTAAGCCTGGCCGATCTATTTCGAAAGGATTTATTCCAGTGGGCTGGTATCCAACGAATGTAAAAGTAGTCGGTAAAACAATTCTGGTTACAAATGGCAAAGGCTTATCATCCAAAGCTAATCCACAAGGCCCTAATCCGACAGACCAAAAGGAAAAAGTCGATCGTCATGCGGGCGACCTCAACAAACCAAAAGAGATACAATATATTGCTGGTCTTTTTAGGGGAACGTTAAGCTTTATACCCGATCCTAAACCAGAAGAACTCGCCCTATATTCTCGTGCGGTATACCGGAATACGCCCTATTCGAAAGAAAAGGAGCTGCAAACAGAGGGTGAAGTCGGCAACCCTATCCCAATGAAAGTTGGAGACCCCTCTCCGATCAAATACGTATTTTATGTCATCAAAGAAAATCGTACCTACGATCAAGTTCTAGGTGATGTTAAACAAGGAAATGGAGACACTTCACTTTGTTTATTCGGCGAAAAAATCACACCTAATCAACACAAAATTGTCAATGAATTTGCACTTCTAGACAATTTCTATGTCGATGCGGAAGTTAGTGCGGATGGGCACAATTGGAGTATGGGTGCTTATGCCACCGACTATCTCGAGAAAACCTGGCCATCAAGCTATGGCGGTCGCGGCGGTACTTATGGAGGAGAAGGGGAACGAGAAATAGCCAACAATAAAGGCGGATTTATTTGGGATAATGCCAAGCGACATCAGGTATCTTATCGCACCTATGGTGAATTCGCAGACAAAGGAAAACCTAACGTAAAATCTTTGGAAGGGCATGTTGCCACTGGATATACAAGTTATGACTTGAGTGTTGCCGACACCACACGTATAAGACAATGGAAAGCTGATTTTGATCAACTCATCCAAAAAGGAGAAATGCCCCAATTGACAACCATTCGAATCAGCAATGACCATACGGAAGGGATGCGTGCCGGCAAAAAGTCCCCTTATGCACATGTAGCGGACAATGACCTCGCTGTTGGGATGTTTGTCGATCATATCAGCAAGAGTCCAATATGGAAAGAATCTGCGATCTTTATACTGGAAGATGATGCCCAGAATGGTCCTGACCATGTGGATGCACACCGTAGTCCGGCCTATTTGATTAGTCCCTATGTAAAAAGAAGATCTGTAGATCACACCATGTATTCAACCTCAGGGATGATTAGAACAATAGAGCTGATTTTAGGAATGAAACCCATGACGCAATACGACGCCGCTGCAACACCCATGTGGCGATCGTTTAGCACTAGCCCCGACTATACTCCATTTGACCATATCGACGCAAATGTAGATCTCAACGAGCGCAATCCAAGTAAAGGGAAACTAGCTATATGGAGTGACAAATATGATTGGTCGAAAGAAGACGCTGTGCCTGATTTGGTATTCAATGAAATTCTATGGCAGGGACTTAAAGGTGAATCCGCTCCAGCTCCAAAAAGAGCCGCCTTCCTAAAGGTAAGCGAAAAAAAAGAGGATGATGACGATTAATGTATATTTATAAAACCACAATGGTCAGCAATAGTATCGGGATTACTGCTGGCCATTGATCAGTATCCTAACTACTTTCCCTTTTTGAGAATCCCTCGAGCAACTCCAGCATCGATCAATTTTTCTGCATATTCCCACAATACTGCTGAGCCATCCTTAATGACAGATTTTTTTGCATAAACCTTTTCATAATTTACACCAGGTTCATTCCAGGTTCCACCATTATTGGAACTATTCTGTAAAAGTGGCTCCAATCGATCCATCGCTCGCGCGAACTGTGCTTCTGGCGTTTGACCAGCTTCAAATTCTTCCCAGATCGCAATGAGTTCCTCCGCTTGCTCCCCAGGCAAAATTCCAAAAATCCGCTGAGCTGCCAAACGCTCCGCACCTGTATTGGTATGATTTTTTTCTGTATCATAGATAAAAGTATCACCTGCATCAATTTCGACGATATCGTGTATCAATACCATTTTGACTACCTTCAATAAATCCACGGATTGATTTGCGTGTTCTGAAAGTACAATAGCCATGAGGGCAAGATGCCAACTATGTTCAGCGTCATTTTCGGGACGGTCACTATTGAAAAGTTTTGTCCTGCGCTGGATATATTTAATCTTATCAATCTCCTTAATAAACTCGATCTGTTGTAATAATTTGTCTGAAAGCATCATCCTGAATCACTTATACAATTGAATAATACATAAAATTACTCTTTTTGAGCCACAGCCTACTTGTCATTTGGCAAATTCATTCAAACCATATATTATTGACACCCATCGGACAATCCAAACTACCGATATAATCGCAACATTTATTAAATTTGATTGACATCAAATCCCATTGTGATTTATGAAAAAAATAGGCTTTTTATCTTTTGGCCATTGGTCCAAGCATCCCGCATATAGTACGCAGACCGCAAGCGATACTTTATTGCAATCCATCGATCTAGCAGTAGCTGCTGAAGAAATAGGCATAGATGGTGCATATTTCCGTGTACACCATTTTGCGAATCAGCTAGCATCTCCTTTTCCTTTATTATCGGCCATTGGAGCCAAAACCTCAAAAATTGAGATCGGCACCGGTGTCATCGATATGCGCTATGAAAACCCCCTTTATATGGTGGAAGACGCGGGAGCTGCAGATCTAATCTCCGGGGGCAGATTGCAGCTCGGCATCAGCAGAGGATCGCCTGAACAAGTAATAGATGGTTGGCGTTACTTTGGTTACAATATCAACGAGGGCGAAACAGATGCTGATATGGGAAGGCAAAAAGCATTGGAATTTTTAGAAAAACTTAAAGGAATTGGTTTCGCTGAACCAAATCCCTATCCAATGTTTCCAAACCCGCCCGGTTTGCTGAGACTCGAACCCCATTCGGAAGGGTTACGTGATCGTATCTGGTGGGGAGCAGCATCGAATGCCACGGCTGTATGGGCTGCTCAAAACAAGATGCACCTGCAAAGTTCCACTTTGAAATATGATGAAAATGGCAAACCTTTTCATATTCAGCAGGCCGAACAAATACGTTTATACAAAGAGGCCTGGAAGGAAGCAGGGCACTCTGGTGAACCCCGCGTTTCGGTCAGTCGATCCATATTCGCTCTGGTCGATGATTTAGATCGTTATTACTTCGGGCAAGAGGCTGACAAAACAGATAAAATTGGGGTAATCGAATCGGACAAGCGGACGATTTTTGGGCGAAGTTATGCCGCAGAACCAGATCAACTCGTGAAAGAACTAGCGCAAGATGAAGCAATACAGGAAGCAGACACGCTATTATTGACCATTCCAAATACGCTAGGGGTCGACTACAATGTCCACATTCTTTCAGCCATTTTGGAACACGTAGCTCCCGAACTTGGTTGGCGTTAACTCCGCTCTCGTATGATAAAGAACATTCGCTACAAAACAAAAATTGCAGTCATTGGTGCGGGTCAGGCTGGACTTTCTGCTGCTTATCATTTGAAGAAGCTCGGACTTAAAATCGGGCCGGATTTTATCATCCTGGATGAAGCCTCTGCACCCGGAGGAGCCTGGCAATTTCGCTGGGACTCCCTTACCTTAAGTACAGTCAATAAAATACACGATTTGCCCGGCATGTCGTTTGAGGAGACTTTATCAACAAAAGGGGCGGAAGTTCAAGCCAACACCGCTGTTCCCCATTATTTTAAACTTTATGAAGAAAAATTTGAACTTCAAGTATATCGACCAGCTAAAGTAGAAAAAGTCTACATGTACCAAGATCGCTTTCATATCGATACGGCAGAAACTCTTTTCTCAGCACTCGGTATTATCAACGCCACTGGAACATGGGAAAACCCCTATATTCCTACCTATCCAGGTGCAGAATTATTTCGGGGCGAGCAACTTCACACAAAGGATTTTAAAACTGCAGAGTATTTTCGTGGCAAACATGTTATTGTTGTCGGAGCTGGTATTTCCGCCATTCAGCTATTGGACCAAATTTCCCAGGTTACAACGACAACCTGGGTAACACGACGACCGCCTTTATTCAGAGAGGGGCCATTTGATGACATGGCTGGCCATAATGCGGTTGCTATGGTAGAAGAACGTGTACGATTAGGGCTTTCACCTTTGTCTGTCGTTTCCGTTACGGGCCTCCCCTATTCTACAGAAATCCAGGAGATGGAAAAACGGGGTGTCCTTCAACGTTTTCCAATGTTTCAAGAAATAACCGAAAAGGGGATCAAATGGGCCGATGGAACAGAACAAAAAGCAGATGTTATACTTTGGAATACAGGTTTTAAAAGTTCATTGAGCCATCTAGACGCAGTGCTACCAAAAGAAAAACAGGGCGGCATTCAAATGGCAGGCAGACTAGCGACCATGGTCGCTAAAGAACCAAGAATTCACCTCGTGGGTTATGGTCCATCAGCATCAACAATCGGTGCAAACCGTGCAGGTAGCGCCGCAGCTAGAGAACTTCTAAAAACGCTTTCAGCAGCCGACCTGAACACAAGCTCGTATACAATAAGCTAACCTTAGGGATCAGGTCAACTTTAAACACAATCAAAAAATCGGTCTATATGATATAATAACAACCCGACCAATCTTAAACCCACTACAATCGCTGTTATCAGATAACGAAAACAGAAGCTTAATAAGTCATTCAATATAATACAACTACACCATTTAATTTACATAAGCTACCTCAAACAACAGCTTCGCATAAAAAGAATAAACTTACCCTTGAAATTGTTGCTGGGACTACTCGCCGTTGCATTCTTTAGTTGTAACTCGCACAACAAGCATGTGCAATTATCAGAAAATCAGCATTGCAACATTGGATAATTTCGACACTTATGATTATCCCTCGGTTGACAGTTGCGTGCAGGCTATTAAATGTTATACTCCTCCCTACAGGGGACGTTACAGCAAAATAAGCATTTGGAATGTTGGGACAGCAGTGGATTCGGTCGTTTTAAAAAGTGACCTGGGTCATTACAATCCTTCATTGGATTCAAATTGGATTGCCAATTATTGGCAAAATAATTATGTTAAATTACTGGAACATGCTCAATTATTTCAGGTGAGAAGAAAAAATCCCCTTTTTTATTTCAAATAAGTCGGATTGCATGCGTAGACTTTAGATATACTATGATATTACAAATCCGCTAATGAAAATCTTAGGGCAACTCCATCTTATAATAGATTTTTCGGTATATTTAAACGTACAACAGGTCGTAATCAAAAGCCAACAAAGTTAATTGATGAATTCTCAAATTATCAGCCCTGATACATCCATTACATTATTCGTAAAGGCGATCCTGGTATTTGAAAGTCAGAAAAATGATCGCGTAAACTTACCTTTTTATGCTGATGGTTACCCCGGTCTATTGTTTCAACGATGCTATGGTGATTTTACAATCAAGCCTCATGATAAAAAGATGCCGACGATTTTTCTCTATGGTCAGACAATAAAACCGATTTCAATAGATGTAACAGGACCTTTTCAGATTATCGTTTTTCAATTTTACCCATTTGTATTACGCCGATTTTGGGGTATCTCGCCCGAAAGCATAAACGACGGCTGCTATGATCTAAATGCTCCTTCAAATAGAGACTTCCACCAACTAAGCAGTACATTATCCTCATCTTCAAACGCTGAAAACAGCATCCAACTATTAACACAATCGCTCCTCAGCTTTTTCGATAGCAAGAAATATAACATAGATTTTTCGATTCAGCGAACAATTCTCGAAATCATCGAAAAAAAGGGCCAAATCATTATTAAGGAAATTGCAAAAAAAGAAGCATTGAACATCCGAACTTTTGAAAGAAGGTTTTTCAAGGAAACTGGGGTGTCCGCTAAACAATTCGCTAAAATGGTACAGTTTCAGGCCGCTTTGAAACAGCTTAATAGCAAAGATTTCCAAAAGCTAACGGAAGTTGTTTATGAAAATGGGTTCTCCGACCAATCGCACTTTATTCGTGTCTTTAAGACTTTCACAGGAACAACTCCAACATCATTTAACAAAAAGTAGGTTACTGTCGTTTTTATTCTATATTGACTCACTGTTTATCACAACTTTTGTATTGTCTAAGGGCGAGCTCAACGAAAGTGTGTAATTTCTTTAAGCCTCAACTTCTTCGAAATATTTGCTATAAGAAAACAATGCTTTGATAAATTAGAACACCTAGACAATTAAGTTCAGTAAAACATTGTACATCAAAAAAAATATAGACATGAAATCGCAAGACATCATTTTAGCGCTGGCAACAATATTTTCGGCTATCATATCAGGTTTGTTTTTTTCGTATACCTTTTCGGTCAATTTGGGTCTACATAAACTCAACGATAAAGCCTTTTTGATGGCCATGCAAAATATCAATAAAGAAATACTAAACTCAGCTTTTTACTGCTGTTTTCTAGGCGCACCAATTTTGTTACTCATGGCTACTATACTATTTTTTGACCTGTATTCACCTAAATTTTATCTAATCCTAGCAGCATGCCTAAGCTATATTATTGGTGTACTTGTGGTTACAGGCACCCAAAATGTACCCTTAAATAATCAATTAGCCTCGATAGACCTATCGATATCTTCAGAAAAATCGTTAAGACTTGCTCGTGACATCTTTGAAAAACCCTGGGTATTTTGGAATAACATCCGAACTTGCTCTTCTTTACTTACACTCACTTGTTTAGTTATTAACTTGGTCTTTTTTAAATCAAAAAATTGATCATAACATTGGGCTTATAATATAAGATCAAATCCCTTACAACCTGTTTACTGACATTTCCGCCGAAATAAAACTCGAGTTTATCATTTACCTATCTCTTATAGACGAAAAAAAGCCCAAGGCATGCGAATTTAAATTCATTCCCCCCGAATTTAAATCAAGTGCTAAAACCTCTTCCTCAATACCTTACTTTTATAAAAATTGATCAACGGATGTTATTGAATGTGAGCTTAAATCATCATGAAAGCATGTATATTGATGATTCAAAGAAATCTTCAAGAAACTGCCAAAACATAAATGAGCAGAAGTTGTCTATCAATAAAAAGGGTCTTTACAATTAAAAAAGGAGCATAGCAGTATGAAGTATGTTATGCTCAAAATAATATACAATTAATGAAATTTTTCCCCATGAAAACAAAACACTTAATTTCGACATCATTGTTAGTATCTTCTGCCATAGCGTTGTTCGCATCTTGCAATGGTAGTTCTGTCGATACGGTAAAAGCTATCGAATCAAACTATGACAATCAAAACAAAACCATTACGTTAACAGGTGAATTTGATGCACCTTCCTTTACATTCTCATCAGGTAAATCAAAAACTATGGCCATGAATTTCGTAGTTAAATCTCATGCATTTAGTTCTGAAAAATTCACTGCATTCAGCGTTATATTACCTGTAGGGACAGAAAAAAACAATGTTTTATTTGAAATTCCCGCAGATCAGAAAAATTATACGCTTAAGAACTTTTATGTATTTGACGATAAGGGAGAAAAAATCAATCTAGATTCCCATACAACCTTCAAGATGAAGGGAACCGTTCACTACAGTGAAATGGAAAAACCTGAAACTGAACGGAAAAAAGATAATTTTTCCTATAAAATAACCGATGTAAGCTTTGTAAAAGACTAAAATTAACAACAATTGATAGCATAAGAAATAAAAAAGCCAGATTTCAAAACCTGGCTTCAAAAATAAACATATGATGATTAGTAAATGGTAAGTCCAAAGGTACAACTTAGTAAATAGTTCGATTTATTTAAAAATGCCTCCACCCCGCCCTGACAACCTACGCACATGTACCTATTATTTCAATTGAACGTCACGGACATGCCTGAATAATGAGCAACCAATATTCTCGTCACGTTATCAGTCTTCTTAACGTTAAATATATACTAGGAGCGCCAAGACAGCACGCAACAACATGTCCGCATACGTTCAATTTATAGTCAAATATAGAAATAAAAACTAATTATATTAGTTTTTATTTCTATATTTTTTAGCAAACACATAAAGACTTGATACGGAGAACTTTCAATTTAATAGCGGGCGATTGGATTAATTTATCGCACATATAGCCGAAACAAAAAGGTCCACCTATAAACGTTGATATGAAGAGACGAACCACCAAAACGATCATATTCTGAGTTAGGCTGTTCCTAAAGCGAACGGCTAATATCTACAACATTAAAAATTTGGTCAACATCATCTAAACTTACTTCAAAATCCGGGTATCTTGTTTTATCAGCATTTAGCGAACGAAGGGTAAGAATTCCGTTATTGACATCATGATGAGCAATTTCTTTGATAATAACTCCTTCATATTTATGTACAACAACCCAATAACGATATTTGTGGGTATGAAATTTTGATTGCCATAACTCCCTTTTAATCAAACGTCCCGTCACAATATCGCCGTCCAATACACTTGCATCGGTTCCATCGGTCATACTATCACCACTAACTTCAAAAGAACGATAGGCACCTTTATGAAACTCATTGACCGTAATAAAATGTGCCGGTAAATCGTCCATATATTCAGCATCAGAAAAGCCAGACAAATACCCGGCTTTAGCTTTCTCTGTCACAAGTTTTGTCTGCATCAAATATCGTCCTGGGGAAACTTCAAAAAATATATTATTTTTATTTTCGTCAATAAACTTGACGTCCTCCGAAAAATACCCTATTGACTTACCGTTACCAATACTAAGCATTGCTATCGTGTCGGGGTGCATTAAAGGAGTTATCTCTACTCTTTCACCCTTTCCATATAACAACCAGTCATACTGAACCTGAGGAAAAGCTGCTTGAATACGTGTTTTCATCGTAAGTCCAATAGGATACTCTCCTTTTTTAATACGCGAGTACACCTGTTCGCGTACCCCCAATAAAGACGCGAATTCACGGTTGGTAACGCGCATCTCCAAGCGTAAAACTTCAAAGTTATTATTTGGATAAGTTTCCATAGTCGATCGGGTATTTAACAAATGTTACACAAATATATAACAATCTGACACTAAGTTACACAACTTATTAAACCTAAACAAACAGACAATCAAAATAAAACAATAAAAACCTAATTACCAACAAATTATAGTTAAACAAATAAGTTTATATTTTCATATAAAAAGTAAAAATAAGCTTCGAATAAACTTGCTTGATTAACAAATTTGTTTAACTTTGTTTAACATCAATAGACTATATTAAATTCATAGAATAGACGAACAGGTAGTAAGTAAATTAGCTATTCACTGGATTTGCAATTAGCGAGACTAGAATCAGTTCATACTTAAAGATAAAAAGAAAATGGAACAGCTCATGACACAACATCCTAGACAGCACATTGTTTACGCAGTAGATTATCATCAACGACAAAAACACAACAGTAATTTAAAAAAAGAAGAAAGCAGTACAATAACCGACAAAAATAGCTCACAAGGTATGAACTCACTATATTATTCATTCATCATGAGTTTCTTGAAAGAAAATCATCCTGAAATACTAAAATCCATCGATAAGATATATGAATCTGACCTTTCCAAAATCAGTCAAGTAATTGACTGCTATTGTCAATTTGTGGGTATACCTTCTCAACAGATTATGGGTGAATATATCAATTATAAGGATATTCAGCATCGTTACAAAGCTATCGCCGTTGTTCTACGTATTTTTCAGCCGGAAAAATTAGATAATCTGAAAACAAAAGTAAAAAGTAGCATATATAAGGAACTTGGCCCTTATTTGAAAATAAATAATGACACATTACAGAAATCTATCATCTGTGCTTGCAATCAATTTGACCTCTATCGTGATTTCAAAAAGGAAATTAAACAGATTGCCAATTATTACCTTATTGACAGGCATTTCGATGGGGTTTAGTATTATTTGTACAATCACACCAGTTCTGCTAATTCGGCAATTCTGCCCGGTTCCAAAAATATAGTCCTTGAATTTTAAATACTCAAGGACTATTTTGTGCTTCTTATCTGAATTGCATTAAAAATAATAGTAACATTTTTTAATCGGAAACTACCAAGACTCAACAAACTTACGTTTCTTTATCCACCAAATAATCAAACCGACCAATACACCGCAACCCATTAAAAAATAAAGAAGGCTTGACACCGCTGGTTTTGAAACCTCTTTTGATTGTGCTTTGCGTAGCTCCATTTTCGTTTCAATTTGTTGACGACTTTCTACCTTCTGAGCTTTCCAATTGGTATCGAACCTACTCTCAAGCTGCAGCTTTTCAGAATAATGTTCCTTTTTCGTATAGACTTTTCCCTTACGTAGCTGAAAAGCACCATCCTGCATAATCTGGATCCCTTCACCTTCAATTTGCATCACATATTCATCTGTTACCAAAGCCTCTTTATCTGATCGAACAATTTGTATATGTTCCGTGTGCTGTGCTATAGTAGCATAATTGGTATTTTTCTCTTTGACACCAAACTCTTGTGATCCCTTGGTTTTCTCAACCTTTCTAAACAAACCGCAGCTGCTAACCAGTAGCAGCATTGCGATTACCTGTAGTGTATTCTTCATTTTTAACGCGCTTTAATTCAATCTGTAACCTATTATAAAGTTTCATGAGATCATCATATTTCACTTGCAAATCCGCTAAGGTCTTAGCGCAAGACGTACGTTCGTCATTTGCCAAACGTAACCCTTCATTAAGATCTTCAATGATCGTCCGTAATTGCTCAATATCTTTCTCTAATCTATTGGCATATCCTTCCCATTTTTCAATTACCTTTCCGGCATTCTCAACATTTGTTGCCTCCACTTCAGCTTGCTGCTTGGGCCTTCCAACAAAATACCCCCCTACAGCTGTCACTACAGGGATAATCAATTTCTCCAAAATCTCAAGTAATTCCATTATAACTTCCTTTTGTTAACGGTTTAAATTTTTCCCAGGGAAACTGTATCCCTGGATCCTCCTTTCTTCCAGGCGCAATATCCGAATGCCCCAAAATCTCCCGAATTGAATAAGTACGGACAATTGTTTTACACACAGCTATCGCCACATTAATCTGTTTTTCGGTGTAGCTCTCCGTACCCTTATTTTGCAATTCAATTCCAATGCTACAATTATTCAAATCTCTTTGACCAGCCCAGGTACTAAGGCCCGCATGCCAACATTTAATATTAAATGGGGCCAATTGCGTTATAACACCATCACGGCTGATATGAAGATGGGCGGAGACCTTGCTCCGGGAATCAGTCATCCAATCAATTGCACTCGTTGCATTGGATGCACCATCGTAGTGCATAATAATATAAACGGGTTTAATAATTCCACCTTTGTTTGGTGTATCTCTATAAGAAACACCGATCAATTTGTTTTCTTTAATTTCCATATCACGAACTTTTTTATGACTTAACCTGTTTCTACGCTAAAAAAATTGCCATTGTGTATTAAAAAAGGGAAACACACTTTATCAATCGTCATTTAGCTTCTATTTTTATACAAAGTTAAGTGTGATCCTCTGTCGCAGAACGGACTATTAGCTGGATATAAGCGGTAGATTACAGATACCGAATATTACACAAAATTTTCTTCGGTGTACGCGTTCACCAAAAGTGAGTTTAACAGGACCAACTCTTCATAGTGCCCTCAAAAACAGATAATAACACAACAAAATATTACTGAAATTTATGAGGGAACATGTTAACAAGACCGTGATATCATTGTCAAGCCATATCACAACAGACCTCACATCATTGACGAGGCATCAAACATTTCCTATGCTGCTTTGTTATTTGTTTGTTATAGCATAGGATGAGTTATACCGTGAAGGCTAGGAAGTTGGTTCGCCTAGCCTTTTTTGACGAATAAAAACAACATATCTGACTGATCCGCCCATCGCAATGACATAATCATTTTTTACAGAGGTTTCAATTTACACTATATTGCTTCCATGGCCCTGCAGACAATACCATCACAAATCTAGTTGACATAAATCCTACGATTTTTTATTAAATTCGTAGGAGAGAAATCTAAATTCAATAGATTATATGTTACATCCAAAAATGCGATTGATCGACATCGTCATTTAACTTTACATGCGTGAATCTTGATTTATAATACAATGAACAAGTTTGCTTTATTAGTCGGAAACGACATTAATAATATTTCACCAGGAATAAGCTGGAGTGATTTGCTACACAAAATCAAAGAAAAGTATAAAGTCAGCTCATTAGAAAATGGACAAAAACCTTTTCCTATGTTGTATGAGGAAATATTCCTTAACGCAATTCGAGAAAAACATATTAATGAAAGAGAACTTAAAACCTATATATCGGATTGCGTCTCTCAAATCAATCAAAACGAAATACACCAATTAATTCGGGATCTTTCGATCGAAAACATAATCACCACTAACTATGAATTCAGTTTAGAAGGAGAAATCGCCACAGCAAATACCGGCTTAATCCGTGAAACGACCTACAGTGTATTTCGTAAACACCAAATCGGCAACACGAGCTATTGGCATATACACGGTGACTGCCTAAATCCATCTTCCATTAACCTAGGTTATGAACATTACTGTGGTCAATTGCAAAAAATGAGGGATTATGTGGTTAATGGGACAAATTATAATTCACAAACGGTCTACAAGGCTGCACTAATTAAAAGATTAAGCCGAAAAAAGGATACTAAACTCCAATCCTGGATTGATTTATTTTTCACACAGGATATCCACATTCTAGGTCTATCGCTTGATTTTGTAGAAATAGACCTTTGGTGGCTGCTAACCTATCGCGCCAGAAATAAGTATTATAGACGAAGCGCCTTTATTGAAAATCAACTCTTTTATTATACAACTAAAAAATGGTATGCACTCTCCAAAGATAAAATGCAATTACTTCAAGCAAACGATGTTGAAATTGTCATTATTGACGAAACCAATAAAACTAAATACTACAAGAAAGTCCTCGCAGGCATAAAAAATAGATATAAGCTACCCAGCAAAATTTTAAGTTGAACCACACAGCAATCCATAGATTTTCAACTTGTTATCATGTCATTAATAGAAAAAGAATTTCGCGCTGTCAAACCAAACAAATTTACATTAAGCATTGAAAACTTTCTGAATAGTCTATTCTTGAGGAAAACAAAGTTTATACTTACCAAACCCTTTTCAGCAATAAAATTGAAAAGTGAAATTAGCCATGTAGTTTATTTAAACTGGATGGTACCTCTCGCCGAAATTCAACAATTCGTTCCCTCAGGAATTGCCCTCGATCTTGTCGGTGACCATGTTTTATTTTCAGTGCTAACTTACCGCCATGGCCATTTCGGCCCTGCAAAACTATATCATTTAAAATCCTTATATGGGTCACCTCTACAGAGTAATTGGAGACTTTACATCAGTCAAACCCAAAAGCAATTTAAAGTGCCTACAGTCCTATTTCTCGCAAATGTAATGAGTAGCCAGATCTATTGCATTGGTAGTCGTTTATTCAGTAGCATGATGTATACACATCAACCTTTGGCTTTCCAACATAACCATATCGGCGTTCAAACTCACACCAAAATAATCCCTGGAAGAAGCAATGCACCAGACTTGGAGGTTGTTTGCCACCCCTGTGATCACTGGAATATTCCAAGTCAATTTCTCCATCTGTCAAAAGATATCAATCAACTCCTGAATAAAATAATTATTCAGGACCAAGCCTTAACTCCACTGGACAATGGCCTATTCCGACAGGCGAATATTGCGTTAAAGTTCGATCCAAAAGACATAAGACCTTTAAAAATTGATTTTTTTAAAAGCGAAACATTAGCTGATATCGTTCAGCATGAAAAGTGTTTTGCTTTCGAAATACCGGCGGTCTCATTTTTTATGAATCACGAAAAAACAATAAAATTATGAACTTTATCGATTTTAGTATAGCTGTATTGCTCGCGAACGCGATCCCCCATTTTATTTTTGGAATAACAAAAGTTCGCTTCTTGGGGCTTTTTGGTTATACGGCAACGGCAAATATTTGTTATGCACTATGCCAATGTATAGTCGGAATCGGTCTGTTTCATCATAAATACGGGCTAGATAAACTTTTTAGCAATGGTTTTGCACTTGGCAGCACATTAGTTCTGATACTTTATTTTATTTTCGGTAGCTTACTGCTTGTGAAGTTCCAGAAAAAATAAATATTCTTTTTCTGGAAACTCCCTTTGTTGCTCCATACAGCTTTAGGCGATTTAAGGTTGTTAATCCCCCGATGGATGGGTAAAAAATTCCAGCATGACAGATAAAGCAGTAGCCGAATGCATGCGATCACTATTTTCCAATGTATCCTGTGTTGCTTCTGCCCCCCTTCTTATCATATCTTTTTCAAAATAAGATAATGCTTCCAGCAAAGATTCATGTTTCCTATTTGTCAGGCATTCAGCCAACTCGAAGGCATCCTGCATTGCTACATTCGCCCCCTCACCAGCAAATGGCGGCATGCGATGAGCTGCATCTCCGATCATTGTAAGGTTAGTCTGTGTTTCCCAGTGTTGATCAAGAGCAAAATAATATTGGGGACGGGGTATAAACTGTACATTGTCATTCACAAAAAACTCATCCCAAACCGTGGTCCATCCAGGGAAATGATCTTTAAACCATTGCGATACTTGCTTATTGTCCTTAAAATCAATTCTAGCCTTATTATAATCATCTTCTAGAATCTTTGTACTTGCAACAAACATCATTGAACCGTCACCTTTTGTACCATATCCGATAAATTGTTCCGTTCCAAAAGCCATCACTTTACCACCGTTCGCCAATTTAAAAAGATGAGGAGCATTCTTTTCAGCATCATAGATATTTCCCTCAACCAATGTAATTCCCGAATATATAGGCGTTAGATTACTTAAGTAAGGACGTACTCTTGAATTTGCCCCATCTGCTGCGATCACCAGATCGGCAGATGCATCCACTGCATGTTTAAAATGCAACAACCAACCTTCACCATATCTTTCCATTCCAACGAATTGACTATCCCAAACAACGGTATGCGATTCCAAAGCATTCAATAAGATATCTCGCAAAGGGGCTCGGTCTATTTCCGGCCGATTTTCGGCGACTGACTGCTCTTCATCATGGTCATCAAATTTTACGATGAGATCCTGATCAACAATACGCAGCTTACTCGCAGTCGGTCGATGATATTTATAGAACTCTTCTATTAATCCTGCGCGTTTCATCGCTTCAAGTCCCGCCCCTTCATGAAGATCCAAAGTAGAGCCCTGTACACGAACTTCAGGATTTAAATCCCGCTCATAAACGGCTACATCAGCCCCCTTTAACTGTAATAATCGAGCTAACGTAAGGCCTCCAATTCCACCGCCAATTATGGCTATTTTTTTATTTTCTATTAACATCTTATTTGTTTTAAAATTCATAAAACAAAACTATTGAGATGTAAGCGATGATAATAGTATAAATCGGTCGTTTTTATTTTTTAACAGCTCTTTGGGAACTACTCCCGAAAATTTCTTAATCTCTTTAATAAAATGAGTCTGATCGAAAAAATGTTCCTCTGGAAAAAGTTTCCCTTTTGCAATGTGATTCAATGAGGACCTAAAACGTAAAATATTACAGTACGACTTTAAAGAAAGTCCAAATTGCTGATTAAAATAACGATTAATTTGCCTGCTGTTCCAAAAAATCTGTTCGGAGAGTTCGGCAACTGAAATCGCTCCCTTACGCTGATAGATCAGTTCAAATAACTTACGCTTTCGCTCATCAATCATAGAAGGAAGAAGTGACTTAATAATTTGTACAGATTTGACAACAAATAACTCAAAATCAACTAAATCCAATTCACAAAAGCTCCAAAAATCAGTCGCAAGAAACTTACCCGTATTGATGATACCGGCAATACTTTCTTTTAAAATATACTCCGCCCCAAGCAATTTAAAGCTGATACAAAATAGTTGTCCGTCAATAGGAATAGTCGCTTCTTCATGGGGCATTGTTCCTAGACCAAGTAAAACGATCCGAAAGTTATCTACAGAAGATTTGAAAAGAAACAAATCAACACGTCCATCTGGCAAACCGATGGTTTCCTTTATAACGCCAGATTCATTACGCAAATACCAAAAGCTATCCACAAAACTTGCGATCGCTTCATCAGGTTTAACTATTGTATATTGTAGGCCATCTTCCATCATCAATTGTCCTTATCATTCGTATTTTGAGTATGCTAATTGATAAAACAACATAAAATTAACGATTAAATCTTAAGTTTACTTATTGTCTAAAACCTGAACAATAAGGTCTTGACTTCATGACCAACGAGCTTATTTCCCCTACTAAGCCACAAGATCATGAAACAATGAATAACTTGCGCTACGCAACCGTTCTTTCGTACTGAAAACGATTGGCTGTTAAAGTCAATGAAATTACACGTTCAAATCTTTCCCAACTGATGGATTAAACAAGGGGTACAAGGACGGATTCCACATCATAAATACAAGTCAAAAAGACATTTATAAATCAGAAAACCAAATATTTACGACATATAAAATATTTTTTAAAATCGATTTTGAGAAATAAAAAAAATAGATCATTTTTGCTATCATTTAGCTAAGATTAACAGGGAAAGTAAGACCGTAAGGTACTATCATTTATTTTTTATTGATTCTATATGTCATTTAAGAGAATTGCCTATTTCTTTTTGGGATTTTTGTTATTTATTGGTTGTAAAAGAGATATTCATCCAGGAATTGTACCACCTGATCCCGAAGTCATTGAAAAAGATAAATTACCCATTCCTACAGGTTTCACAAGTGATCTAGGTTCAATAAAAATTAATACAATTGCCAATGCAAACCAACCCGGCGAAGAATTCCCAGGCTGGATACGCGATATCTCTGGCAATAGTGCGAGTTATTGCCACCCAGATGTTGAATATTTCCCTGCCGGTTTCAAAGGATACAAATATTGGATGGTATTTACGCCATATTTTGGCATAATCGGGTCAGACCGTACCGCCTCACTCTATGAAAATCCGACTGTGGTAGTTTCTAATGATGGAAAAGAATGGATTACTCCGGCAGGATTAATAAATCCTATTCAACGACGTCCGGCACTAGAAGATTCTTTCATCCAAAAGGACGGCAGCCCTAATCAAGGTTATTGGTCCGATGTAGACTGGAATTTCAACGGTGAGGAATTCGAACTATATTATAGAGGTTGCTTTTTCTCAAGCAAAATTTTAAAAAAATGGGGCGCCAAAAGCGCAAACAACAATAAAAAATTAAATGAAGAAGCTGAACGTGTTATTGTAAGACAAACATCAAAAAATGGGATTGACTGGACACCGCTGGAACTCGTGTATAATAGTAATGAACCTACATCTTTCCAAGATAACCATATCCTTTCACCAACATTTGTGAGAAATTCGAAAAACCTAACGACGAGTTACGAAGTGGATTTCATGCCAAGCTACAAAGCACCAATTATGACCAATATCCTATCGCGTATTTCTACAAATGGCTTAGATTTCACCGCTTATCGCGACAGTAAGAAAGTTGAATTTATGAATAAACCTTGGCTAGAATTCAGCAAGGGATATTCGACTTGGCATCTGCAAGGCTCCTATATTGATGGATACTATTTTCTATGTCTGGCAATTGGAAATGTAGATCGATTTACCTCAGATATGAATTATCTAGCCTATTCAAAGGATGGTCTACACTTTCGCGTCTTCGAAAAACCTTTAGCTGCGGCCAATGTATACCGCTCTTCTGTATTCCCAAAGACCTCTTCCTCAAAAAGCATTGAATTTGGTGCTGTAATTGGTTATAAGTCTGGAGCCTTTGGCTATCGTGAATTCACCATCAACAAACAGGTACTGGAAGATGGTTTAAAATAAAACACCTATATTTAGGTTCAAAATCATTTCGATGGAGTTATTTCCGACAATAGATATTCAAGAATTTAGAAAAGACCAGCTTGCAGGTAATCAAGGATATTTATACTCGGAATTACGTGGTGAACATCATATAGCGCGTCCACATCAACATCACTTTTTTTTATTGGTACTTTTTGACCAAGCAGAAGGTGTTCATACAATTGATTTTAAAGATTATCACATTGATCGTCATCAAATCCATATCCTGTTTCCAAAGCAGGTTCATAGCTGGAAATTAGGGGCCAATACAACTGGTTTCCAATTGATGGTTGATAGAGAATACTTCGAGAAATTTTCACCCAATTTCCGTTTTTCATTCGCTTACTATCAACGTAATCCTGTTATCTCACTCTCCAACGAAACATTTGCTCTACTTTATTATGAATTTAATGCGATAAGAAAAGAACTTGAGGACCACAATTGCGTTCCTGCTATTATCTATTCTCGCACAGCTGTGATCGCATCGATACTAAGAAAAGAGGTACAAAAGGTAGTCCAAAATGAACAAAATAATGAATCCAATCCACGTCTCTTAAAGTTACAGGAGTTAATTGATATCCATTTTCGGCATGAGAAGTCGGTATCTTTCTATGCGAAAGAACTTAATATATCCACCCCGCACCTTACTAAAATCTGCCGTCAAAAGCTCGAAGTATCTCCAAGCCAGCTCATTCAGCAACGAACTATCTTGGAGGCAAAACGATTGTTAAAAGCAACCGATCTATCTATCAAAGAAATTTCGTTCAAACTTGGTTTCGTCGACTCTCCTTACTTCTCCAATTTCTTCAAACAACATACAGGTCTGAATCCAAAGCAATTTAGAACGGACTGAGGTTCGCCAATACCTAGCATAAATTAAATTTTGTACCAACACATCTTTGTTTAAAATAACTAATTTCTTTTCTATTATACCTGTTAGTTTAATAACGGGTTTCATCCTACTTTTTATCCCGCTTCGACTACGCTGGATAGCACCATGGAGAATCGCGACATACATCAAAGCTTCTCTTAGTTTTTCCTGCTTAGTTTGGATTGCAATTCTTATTTTTATCTTTTGACTTTAACGCGCTAAAAATGGCAATAAAAGATATTAGAATTGTAAAAACTGAAATTCTATCAGACAACTGGTACACTTTAAAAAAAGTGACTTATCAATACAGCAAACCCGATGGCACGGTACAGCAACAAAGCAGAGAAGCTTATGATCGTGGTAATGGAGCTGTCATTTTACTCTATAATACCAGTACTCAAACAGTCATATTAACAAGACAATTTCGAATACCCACCTACATCAACGGGAATGAGTCAGGCATGCTTATCGAAGCTTGTGCAGGTCTTCTTGATCAAGATTCTCCCCACGACTGTATACGCAGGGAAACAGAAGAAGAAACAGGCTATCAGATCAAGGAAGCAAAAAAGATATTTGAAGCTTATATGTCTCCAGGTTCTGTAACTGAAATTCTACATTTTTTTATAGCAGAATACACCAATAACATGAAAGTTGGCGATGGCGGTGGTTTAGAAGAAGAGGAAGAGCATATTGAAATTTTAGAAATCAATATCGAAGAAGCACTACATATGATTGATACAGGTGAAATCAAAGATGGAAAAACCATTATGCTACTACAATATATTCGTTTAAAAAATATACTGTAGACGCCTATTTTAGATGATTAGGGCTACTGATTAACTTTCTCAAAGATAAACTTTGGGTCTTGGAAATTGACGGTTGAAGGTATATAATGTGGAATTCCCATATACACTTGCTCCGTTCCTGAACCTAAAATATACAGAGACCCTTTTTTTAATAAAACAAAGGGTCTTCTTTTTTTCTGTCCCCAGCCAAATGGCGTATAATAATAGTCCCCAAGCAATGTGTCCTTTTGGATATTCCCGCGAATATCTCCCGAATCAACCTCACCTCCAGGTCTATAAAAGAACAATTTGCCATGAAAACGGCTCTCAAAAAGATTAAGATCCAAACGGGCACTATCCCGTTCATTATGCGCCATATAATTCAATACTTTCGTATCTCGCCTCCGCTCTTCACAGCTTATCAACAGCAGAGCCGAAAAAATAAAATAAACAGCAATCGAAAATAAACGCATTTTTCTTTTGATCTACGATAATTAACCCTGCCTCAAGATAAACACAAAATTCAACAATACACAAGGAAATTGACATAAGATGCTTTTTCCAAACTCGATTTACTTAGATTCTCTATATAAGAGAACTCAATGCGACCTACACTTCACCAAATCTCCTATTTTTTTCCTTCCATTCAACATAGTTCGCTTTTAAGCAGTGCCCACAAGGACGATATTGATGCTGTAGCGCTTCTTGCTCAGTGGCAAAAAAGACCCTGTTCTCCCGCTTCATCCTTTTTCCCGAAATACAACAAAGCAATCCATAAATTTTTAGTTTTTCATTGCCTCCTAAGCGAATTTCTCCCGTTCGAATCTTGGCGTGCAATGAAGCATCTGATATATTTTTATGCCATTCCATTGTGCGGGTTTTATCTCTCGGCGTCGTGAAAAATAATACCCAACGCATGGCGTTCACCTGCCGTGACTTCACTCACCCCGTGTTTCATATTAACCCTAAAATATCCGAGTCGTCCTTTCTCAGGCCTAAAATTTGTTGCAAATAGGACGAGATCTCCCTTTTGGGGTTTTAAAACGATAGCCTTTGACTGCGCTCTAGGTATTTGTTGCGTTAGGACAAATTCCCCCCCTGTAAAATCTATTTCTGGCTCGTTCAACATAAACACCGCTTGCATTGGAAAATAGATTTCTCCATATAAGTCCTGATGTAGGGTATTGAAACCTCCTTGACTATATTTCAAAATCAATACTGTTGCCTGTTCTTGTCCTTTCAAGCGGCAATCCGTCAAAAGGTCTTCATGTTTCATCGAAAACGACTTATCGACTTTCAGCGCGCGAAACCAAGCATTAGCAATGACGGCCAGATGGGGATAAAGTTGGGATCGAATCGTTTGAATCAACTCTGGTAGTGGGTAGTCAAAATATTTGTACTCTCCTATTCCGAATCGATATCTCTCCATAACGACAGTTTTACGGTAGAGCGTCGAATCGCTATACCCTTTTTTTAATAGATCGCATTGTAAATCTGTCAATAGATTTGGAATGACCACATAACCATGTTTATGCATTTCTTCTGTAATCGCAGGCCAATCTAGATTTTCTATGTTTTGAATGACATTTTCCATACCACGAATCTCCACATTATAGTCCTGTCAAAAAATCCGAAATATGCTAAAAATGATGTATAATAAAAGGAACGTGAACATTTATAGCTCAAGACAATCCATATCAAAAAAAACTAGCCATTTCCAACATTATTCACGATTTTTTCTGCCAAGGCTTTAAGCTGAACCATATCAGCATACTCGAGCTTGAGGGCTTCAAAAATCTGCATGGGAACACAGCTCGCCTTTTCCTTTAATTGCAATCCTTGTGCGGTAAGCCGTACTTTCACCACGCGTTCATCTTCTTTGCTTCGTGTCCGGGTAAGCAATGCTTTCGTCTCCAAACGTTTCAACAGTGGCGTAAGCGTTCCATTATCTAGAAATAGCTTAGCCCCTAATTGATTTACTGTTTGCTCATCATTCTCCCATAAAGCCATCATGGTGATATACTGGGGATAGGTCAAGTCAATCTCTTCAAGGATAGTTCGATATTGCTGCATAATTTCTCTATGTAGCACATAGACTGAAAAGCAAAGCTGCTTATCTAATTTTAATAAATCATCCATCTTACAAAGATATTGAGTTTTTAAGGGATTGAAAAACAGTAATCAACTATTTGTACTCAACAACAAAATCTTCCTTGGGTATTCGAACCTTCTTCATTGTTGAGATCCAATCCCGGGAACTGTCTGCGACACCAACATACATTAACGAGACACTTTTTAATCCATGTTTTTCCAATTGCAATACCGTATCCACCACATGGTTATCGAAGCCTTCTGCAGGGGTAGAATCGACACGAAGTTCAGCTGCCTGAGCCAAAGCCAAACCTAAGGCTATATAAGTCTGTCTTGCCGTGTGCGCAAAATTTCTTTCTGCAGCTTCATTCAGATAAATTGACTTTAACTTCTCTGTATAGGAACCAAAACGCCCACGAGGTAGTTCTCGTTCATCCGTTGTAAAATCATAAACTTTATCAATACGTTCTTCCGTATAGCGATCCCATGCAGCGAAAACAAGCACATGTGAACATTCACGCATACAGTCTGGATTTAGTGCTCCTTTTGCCAATTCTTCTTTCAATGCCTGATTTTCAACAATCAATATCTTAAATGGCTGTAAGCCCGAGGAAGTAGGTGCAAAACGAGCAGCCTCCACGATTTTATCTACATTTTCCTGACTGACTTTTTTTGTCGGATCATATGCTTTCACAGCATGACGCCATTTTAAATCTTCTATTAGTGACATATAATTATTTAATTATTTTAAGAAAATCATGGATAATATTGCTAACAATGCAGGAACTCCTTGTACAAAAAATATCTTTTTGCTCGCTGTGATTCCGCCAAAAACCCCAGCCACGAGGACACAGCCTAAAAAGAACAGGCGTACATTTCCACTCCAGACCGGATCATTGATAAAAAAGGACCAAGCTAAACCCGCAACTAAAAAACCATTGTATAAGCCTTGATTTGCGGCAAGTCCTTTGGTCGGTTTGAAAAGCTCAGCAGGGAGAGCCTTGCCAAAACTACGTTTTCCTGCAGTTTCCCAAGCAAACATTTCCATCCATACAATGTATACATGTTCTAAAAGTACGAGCGCTGTCAGCACATTAGCCAAGTTATTCATCTATTATTCGTTAGTTGATACAGTCAATTTAACATCTATATTACCCCTTGTTGCATTTGAGTAGGGACAAACCTGATGTGCTTTTTCAATCAATTGCTGGGCGACTTCCAAACTCACTCCCGGAATATTGGCATGTAATTCTGCTGCAAGCCCAAAGCCTCCATTTTCCAATTGCCCTATACTCACACGAGCAGTGACAGAAGTTTCTCCTGTTTTTACCTTTTCTGATCTGATCACCAAATTCAAGGCACTATCAAAGCAGGCGGCATAACCGGCAGCGAAAAGCATCTCTGGGTTAGCATAATCGTCATTTGCTCCACCAAGACCTCTAGGCATGCGAACAGCTAAATCCAGTACACCATTTTCACTTGTTACCTGACCGTTTCGTCCTCCTTTGGCTGTCGCGCCGATGTTATATAACGTTTTCATATCTTAATTTGTTTTGACTGCACAAATGTATAGCAAGAAATTATATTGTGCAAAATATAATATCGCAATTTACATTAAGATGAGAATAACGAAATCCAAAAATATCGCCGTAAGTATTGAATATAATATAAAACAATTACATTTGATTATTGCAAATAGATTTTAAATGAAAACGACTTCCATAGAACAGTTTTATCAGGAGATCAATGCCGGTATTCCAAAGGAAATAGCAAGAGAAATTGGTCATTTTAATGTATTCAGCTTTGAGGAGCTTGCAGCTAAATTAAAAGACAAACCGATCATGCCCTACAATAAGCGTACCTACTACAAAATAAGCTTAATCACAGGGAAAAACATAGCCGAATATGCCGATAAAGTAATCGAAATTGATGAATCCGCGCTTGTATTTGCCACACCGAAAGTTCCTTACCATTGGATACCAAAGGACGAAGATCAAAAAGGTTATTTTTGTGTTTTCACCGATGAATTTCTAGCAAGGAATAAAAGTGGTGTGATCATAGATGATCTGCCGATCTTTCAACCCGGAGGACTTCCTATTTTTCAAATATCACCTGAGCAACGAATTGAAGTAGAGGAAATTTTTCTAAAAATGAATAAAGAACTATCTTCAGATTACGTCTTTAAATATGATCTACTGCGAAATTATGTACTGGAAATTATCCACTATGGGCAAAAACTCCAGCCAAAGAGTATGACGAATCCAACGTCTAATGCCTCAAATAGAATCACATCTCTATTTATAGAATTACTAGAAAGGCAATTCCCCATTGAATCCCCAATGCAACGCCTACAACTACGAACAGCTAATGATTTTGCGGAACGGCTTGCCATACATGTCAACCACCTGAATAAAACCCTAAAAGAAAATACAGGTAAAACAACAAGCCATGTCATTGCCGCAAGGATCGTACAGGAAGCTAAAATATTGCTACGACAAACCGATTGGAACATTTCTGAAATCGCATTTTCACTTGGCTTTGAAGAGATAGCCCACTTTTCAAATTTTTTCAAAAAACAGACAGGTTTGGCACCAAACAATTTCCGCTCTCAAACGTTATAATTTGAATTTTACAAATATCCATTTGCTTATTGCAAAGGAGAATCCGTCTTTTTAAAGGACCTTTGTGTTGTTGAATCTTAAAACAAATCAAAAATGACTACAAATAAAATAGCTTTGGTAACAGGCGGAAGTCGTGGCTTAGGTAGAAACATGGCAATTAATCTTGCGAAAAAAGGAATCGATGTCATCTTAACCTATAACAGTAATCGAGAAGAAGCAGATCATGTGGTTTCACATATACAGTCTTTGGGACAAAAGGCTACCGCATTCCAATTAGACGCAGGTAATGTGCAGTCTTTTGATCTCTTCATCGAACGAGTTACACAGCATATAAAACAAGAAACAGGACAACCAAACTTCGATTTCCTAATCAATAATGCCGGAACAGCATTATACGCCCCTTTCATGGAAACTACGGAAGAGCAATTCGATATAGCTTATAATATCCATTATAAAGGGGTATTTTTTCTCACGCAGAAAGTTCTTCCCTATTTGAACGATGGTGGACGTATTATCAATATTTCTTCTGGTCTCGCACGTTTTGCATTTCCGGGATCATCTGCCTATGGCTCGATGAAAGGAGCAATCGAGGTATTGACGAGGTATCTTGCCAAAGAACTTGGTCCCCGTGGTATTGCAGCAAACGTTGTCGCTCCCGGTGCAATCGAGACAGACTTTGGCGGCGGGCATGTGCGGGATAACAAAGAAACAAATGCGCATATTGCAGCTGTTACAGCTTTAGGACGTGCTGGTGTACCTGAAGATATCGGCGGTGTGGTTGCCTTCCTTTGTACCGAAGACGCAAGATGGATCAACGGACAACGTATTGAGGTATCCGGTGGAATGAATCTTTAGTAACGTACCACCTAAATAAGCACATAGCTGAGGCTATTAGCTATGTGCTTATTTTAAAGTATTTCTTCACCAATTTCAACCAACTACTCCCCTTTTAGCCTAAAAATTATAATGCTATTATCATTTTCTTCCTTACCTCGTAAATTGTAGGTTGACTGATTACCCGAATGATTATGTTTGTAGCATAAGAATATGATACAACTTGCCATAATAAGTGACATTCATGCCAATTTAATTACATTGGATGCGGTATTAACGGATATCAAAAACAGAGGATTAACACAAATCTACTGCTTAGGTGATCTTGTTGATTTCGCTCCCTGGGGGAATGAAGTCATTGACAGAATACAAGAAAAAAACATTCCATGTCTACTAGGAAACCATGACCAGAGAATTGCTTTTGACGAAGCCATTATCCCTTTACCACACCATGATGTAATAGAGGCTTCAAATCGGGAAATCGCCATCAACATAAGCAAGAAGGAGATATCGGCCCCTCATAAAAAGTGGTTAGCAACATTACCCTACAACATTGAACTAACCTTCAAGCTTGGAACGAGTTTTAGGAAAATCCTTCTTGTCCATGCCAGTCTCCAAAGCAATGACGAATACATCCATGAATCAACTCCAAAGCATGCTCTATCGACCCTATTAAAGCAAAGAGCAATCGATATTCTGGTGATGGGACATACACACCATTCTTATATTCAACAGGATGGAGACGTCTTTTTTATCAATTGTGGTTCGGTGGGCCGAAGTAAGGAAAAAGACAGAAAAGCAACCTACGCAATAATAACCTTATCCGATAAAGAAATTAATGCCGAGATCATTAAAGTGGATTACCCAATAACAGCTGTCGCAAATGCAATTTACGACAGCAATATCCCCGATTTCTACGGAGACTTCTTACTTGCGAATAATACACTTTAATCATTGTCTATTTGCCACAATAGTTAAAAGTATCGTTTCATTTTTAACATAAAAATCCCCGACACATTCTCCGCATTATTTTCAAAGAAAGGATCTCCTAAAAAACAATACGATTGCATCGGGGATTTATGTACAATTGTTATTTCAGAAACAGTTTCCGAATAGCTTTATTACCAACATCCAGAAGATAGATATTACCATCTTTATCTACTACCACATCTTTTATCAGACCAAACCGTGCTGTCGATAAAGTACCATCCACATATCCATTCGTTCCCTTTATCAAAGTAGTCACTTCTCGTGTCGACATATTGACCTCCCGAATAGCATAATTGTAGTTATCGGCAACAATCAATCTGTTATTTAATCCTGCTGTGATACCGCCTATTCCGTTGAAATATGTGTTCGTTCCAATCCCATCTTGATAGCCCGCATCCGAACCTCCAACCCAACGTTCCCCACGTGCATCACCCGGTCTTACAATTTCGATCCCGTTATTGCTGCTCGTGTTCTGATCCGAATAATATAAAACTCCTTGACTATCCACAAAGGGCTTAGCCATTACCCAACTAGGTCCGGGTACCTTCGTATAACCTCCAGCCACGTTGACTTTGTTTATACCCTGCGCAAAACCAGCTACTGCGACATATAAATTCCCTGACAGATCTAAACACATTGAACCCGGAGAAAATCCTTTTGCATGTATAGTGCGTTTGCCCGCAGGTGTAATTTTAAAGATCTGATTTGTTCGCTGATCGCTGACATAAATATTGTTTTGTGGGTCAACAACTATTCCTGTAGGATAGTCGAATACAGCATTGGCACCATCTACCTGCAAAATAGATACACTTCCAGTCGGGGACACCTTTTTAACTTGTTTATTCTCTGGATCTGCGACATATAAATTTCCCTGCGCATCTATCGCCATTCCAGCTAGGTTGTTGCCGAATACCGTACTTCCTGGCCCCCCTACGAATGTCATTACACCTGCGCGACGGAACGGTTGCGGTGCTAAAGCATCCTGACCGCCAACGATTACCTTTACCTCGCCTGTTGCAACACCCTGTGGTGCCTCCATAACCAACTTATTCTCACTAGCACTGGTCACAGGGGTCAAAACACCATTAAAATAAACCCTATTTTCGACAGCATTTGTACTAAATCCAGTTCCCAATAAGGTTACACTTGTTCCCGCCAAACCATTGTCTGGACTTATAGAACGAATACCAAGCGTCTGATCCTTAAACTGTGGTCCTTCCACGGATTGATCGTTGACTACAACCCTTACCTTTCCTGATCCAGTTCCACCAGGGATGATCAACTTAAGCTGATTTTCACTACTTGAAGAAACAGCAACTTGCTTTCCATTTATAAAAACCTGATTTTCGTCAAGTTCTTTACTAAACAATAGCCCACTTATTGTCATTTCAGCCCCTTTTGGGCCACTCAAAGGAGAAACTGCGCCGATTTCAGGCTTGCCTACAACCGTAAATTTCGGACCTGAAATTTTCTGTTCATTGATATTCACGGATAGAAGTCCTGTACTGACGCCAGCTGGAGCCACTACGACAATTTTTTCAGGACTAGACTCCAATACGACCGCGATCTTTCCATTGAAATCAACGATATTCCCCGAACTGACTTTTTCGAAGCCTTCACCCGTTAGGGTAACTTTGGTTCCCGCCCCACCTGTTAATGGTTTAATACTGCGGACGACCTGATAAGTAAAATTCTGTCCTTGCGACTTTTTACCATCCACACGAACTTCTACAGCACCGTACCCCGCATCTTCGGGAATTTCTGCAACGATTATTTTATCTGTGACACTTACAACCAAAGCTTTTTTGCCATTAACATAGACTTCTGCAGGTTTATCTGTACTACCAAACCCCTCCCCATCAATCCGTAGCTGGGTGCCTCCTGTACCATTTGTCGGAAAAATTTTTGAGACTGAAAGATCTTGATAGGTATAAGTACCAACATCAAAACTATTACTTCCATACTTCAAGACAATTCCTCCACTTTTGTCACCTTTTGGCACACGTAAAACAAACGATGTTGGAGTAGCGCTAATCACTTCTGCCGAACTCCCTGCAACTGTTGCAGAAAATTCTGTAATTGCCCCGCTGAAGCCCTGTCCTTCAATCGTAACTAGTGTGCCAGCTTTACCAGAATTAGGGTAATAACTATCCACTTTAGCCGGAATTTTATCGACCAATTCTTCCTTTTTACTGCAACCGATCGTCGCAATAGCCATCCATATAGATATGATGACTAGATTAATTGTATTTTTCATTGGAATAAATTCTTGTAACTATATATCCGCTATCCTTTTAGGTTTTTCCCAAATGACCAAACTAGAATGTATATCGAACCCCACATTGTATTTGTGCTCTTGAGTTAAAATAATCGATGCTATAAGGCTGCCCAGGATCACTAAAGGTAAATACGGGCCAGCTATCAGCATTTTGCCTCGGCGGAAATAATGATGGGGTAAGGCCCACACTACTCGTCGAATTAAATGTATTGGGTGAAAAATATTGAATACCCCATTTCTTGGAGATTAGATTAGTCAAGTTCATAACATCCACCGAAAATGTTATAAATTGTTTCTTTGACTTCTGAAGAAAGAGATCATGTGCAATTCGAAGATCTGCCTGTACATTCCATGGTGTACGTCCCATATTACGCTCTGTAAAATCACCCCTACGAGAGCTCAGATAATCATTACCATCAATGAACCGATTAAAAGCATCTGCTTGCTGCTGAGCAGAAAGACCATTTGCAAGATCTTTAAAGTAATGAATTGCTTCCGTCGGTCTTGGAATATAAACCAAACTTACTTGCTGTGGCAAGCCTTGTATGCTGTTATTGACGATACCATAGGTAAATGGACTTCCAGATTGCGCACTGACATACAAGGTAAAATTCGTACGTCCTGCATTACGCCAAGTTTGTTCGTAATTTATACTCGAAACGATACGGTGACGGATATCGAAATTGCTGTAAGCTAACTTTGGATTATTAGGGACAAGTGACTGATTCAGTTGCCAGTTACTTTCCATAGAATTACGTACGCCATTACTTAAATCCTTTGATTCTCCATAGGTGTAGCTCAGTGTAGCATTCAATTTTTCTTTGATCGTTTTCCCAATGGTCCCTGTTATACTATAGCGGTACCCCTGATTGGTATTACTCAGAAGATATACATTCGAGAAACGATTATCCACAGTACCGCTATAAACAGGTTGTTGTTTATTGACGTCATACCCATACCATAATGGGTTATCCTTGTTGTTCAGCTGCTGAAATAGAACATCTTTAATATTCTTTGTATAAATGCCTTCAACCGTAAATTTCCAGCTTTCAACTTTGTAATCTATACCCAAGCTGGACCGCAGCACCTGCGGCAGCACAAAATTGTTATCGACCAGATCAACCTGTGTTTTTCCGGTGCTTGGATCATTAATGACAGCGCCATTCTGCGCTATAAACTCACCTATTCCATTCGGACTTGGCTTTATAGGATCAGACCCAGGTGCAAATGGTTTCTGATCTGCTTTTTGATCGAAAGCACCGTAACTGTTACCCGTATTATAGTATGCATAAGCCAACCAAGCAAACGGTATACGCCCTGTAAACAAACCGGCGCCCCCCCGGACAGTCAGTTGTTTATTGTCCATTGCCTCCCATCGAAAGCCAATTCTCGGAGACAACTGTATCCTATTTAGAAACTCATTTCTTAACCGATTCGGTGGTGTATAGGTGTAGGTTGTACCAAAAGTAGGGTCAGACCACATGTCATTGACTTTACCACTTCGTGTCGGCATTGTTGGCAAAGCTGCCAAATCCGCACGGAGCCCAGGTATGATTTGGAAACGATCATTTATACGGATTTCATCCTGAATGTAGAGACTATACATATCAACAGAGAAGTTAGCCGCGGGATGATCCAAAATGTAAGAACGTGAATTATCCTTATAGTTGTAACTTCCTCTTACACGATACGGAACATTCGCGACGAAATCTGCAATACTATTGTAATCAACCCGACCATTCCAACTATTAACAAACCCATACCGAATGCGATAAAGCTCATTATGTGTTCCAAATAACAATTTATGTCTACCTTTTGTCCAATTTAGATTGGCCGTAATCTCCCAGGTACCTTGTCGCATGTTAAATATACTAGCTTCACGATCAGTTCCAAGATAAATTGTTGTGCCCGGTGTACGTCCTTGTATCTGTACCTGAGGTAAGGAAGGATCACTTAAGGGGTCACGTCGATCATTTACCTGTGTATATCCCAACACAATATTGGAAGAAAGATTATTACTAAATCTACTTTTCAATTCTGCAACGGTACTTGTTTGGTTGTTCTCTTGTTCAAAGGCCATACTACTGAACCGAAAATCCTGTTGATCCCGATCCATATGAGTTGCCTTACTAAAGATTGTATTGTTACGGATTGCCAACTGATGTTTGGCATTTATATTCCAGTCTAAACGATTGAAAAACTTGGTTGACCGGGACCAATTTGTATAATTACCTGCGGTTCCAATATTAAAAATATCACCATAACGAGAACGAGCAGCTTCGGCTATTGCTTCTACATCACGCTGTTCTAGGATATGAGCTGTTTCGATAGTTCCAACACGCAACTGCGTAGGATCTTGACGCCTGGTAAACTCTTCATTACTGAAAAAGAATAATTTATCTTTTATTAAAGGAAATCCTATTCGGAAACCTGTTTGATAATCATAAAAATCTTTATTCATTTTCCCCAAAGTTCCCACACGGTCCTTACCCGTTAATGCGGCATTCCGTCCATAGGCGTAAACCGAACCTTCAACTTGGTTTGTACCACTTCGAGTGACAGCATTGACCGAACCACCTGTAAAATTTCCAATCTTGACATCGTAGGGAGCCAAATATACTTGCATATCCTGGATGGCATCTATTGATATGGGGTTTGTTCTTGTACTGCTCCCCGCCATTCCTGAGGTCCCCGTTTGTCCGCCAAGAGAGGGGCTAAAACCTATTGCATCATTATTGATGGCACCGTCTATCGTGACATTATTATACCTAAAGTTTGTACCACCGAAACTATTATCGCGACTTCCTTGAGGGGTAAGCCGAGTTACATCCGTAATCGAACGGTTGACTGTAGGCATATTCCTGACTTGCTCGCCACTGAAATGATTTCCGGTCCCTACTGTCCCTGCCCTTGTATCAGCTTTCCGGCCAGTCACAACTACCTCACTAAGTGTTTCATTACGCTGTTGCATAATAAAATCAGCTTGCAAGGATTCTCCCAAACGCACAAATATATTTTCTTTACGCTCTGTTTGTAATCCAATGCTGCTTACATCAACTGTATATGGACCTCCAATACGAATATTATTTAAAGTAAAACGTCCATCTTTATCGGTCGATTGCACATAACGGGTCCCCGTTGGTGTGTGTATCACAGTAACGGTCGCCTTCTCCACAAGAATTCCACTGCTACTTTGCACCTTTCCGTTAATTGTACCCGAAGTTTCCTGCGCAAAAGAATTGAGCGCTTGCAAAAGAAACAAAAAGAGTAAAATTAGCTTTAGTATTGACATTATAGGATAGAAAGTCATGGTTGATCTTCCTATGCATATACTGTCATATTGATATCTATTCATTGCTATGTTTCATTAATTCGTTAGATAAATCTTCTTATTACTGTGTTAGCCGTAGACCCTGATCAACAATATGTAGTACCCCATCTCCGGTAAGGATATCCTGTTTCTGTAATAAGACATCATTTGTATTTCCCAAACCCCGAAGTGTTATACCGCTAAAAGAGCCCGGAGAACTGGTATTTGAAACCAACTTAATGTCTACACTGTTACCATCTAGCATGGTTTGCTTAGACATATTTGTATTACCCGTACTCAAGATATAGTCGTACACAAAACGACGGTCATGGAGAATATGATAGCGGACTAATTTTTTCAGATCATCTAAATTGGCCAGCTCCACATCCTGCACGGATTGAAATCCCAGCAGAGTCATTGCAGCATTATTTGGTGCAAAAACTGTATAGGCTCCCTGATTTGTTTTTTCGGATAAAATGCCGGTCCTTTTTATCGCACGAGCAAATATGCTGATACTCGCATCTGCGTTGATAGCATCCACAATCTTGTCATGTACATAAGGAGTCATAACGCGGTCGAGCACTTGAATCAGTCCATTAGATGCAGGCAAATTTTGTGTCAATACACGTGCTCCATTCAGTGTCAGTACTGTATCAGCTCCTTTTACCCAATGTGTGGCATAGACCTTACCTCGACGTGTTTTCAATTCTTGATTGAACAGAAAAGGAAGCTTATTGAGCTCATATTTTCCATCCAGTATGTGATAATTAGCGATATTAGAAACTATCGCTGCGCGTTCAGACAACATGCTCACGACAGTTGGATAACCCGCCTTTCCAAAGGCATTGTCGGATGGAGCCAGCAAAGTATAGGGACCTTCGCCCTTTTGCAACTCCTTATCAATATTACTGACACGCAATGCAGCATTAAATACCGATAAATTAAAATTATCAGCAACAACTAAATTGACCTTATTATTATCAAAACTCGTCGCGTTTTCTTCCTTTTTACAAGCAAATAATAGATTAATCGCCAGCAAAAATAGGCTACACTTACTATAACTAAAATTATGTCGTCTCATCTTTTATTTAAGTTTAAATCCTTTTGGAAGCAGTAGGTTATCAACAACATGGATAGGTCCATTGACCGTATTGATATCTGTATCAATAATATTGATCGGTGCTTGCTCGGCTTCTTTGACCTTCATTTGGATCTGGTTCGCATTTTTGGAAAAGGAAAGCGGCATTTTATAGGCATATTGAACTTGTCCTGACCCTCCCACATTCACATAGTAATCATTTAACAATACAGGATCCAGGTCATTACTGTAAAAGACGGTATTATTAGATAGCGCAATGCCATATGCAGGGTCTTTAGTTGCAAACACTCTACCCCAATTGCGATGAAAACTGAATAAAGTATCTGTCGGATATGCTCCACGTGGTTCAAAATAAATGTCGTCGTATCTTACATCTCCTCGTTTAGCATTAAAAGCCAAAATATCGGCCACGCTATTAAACCCTGCTTTTCGAAAGGCATCATCTGTTGGTGCAAAGGTGGCTGTCAGGGTAAGATTAGGTGACTCATTGTAAGATGGCCCACTATCTACATCCCAGCCTCGTTGAAAGGGAGCTCTGGCCTCTGGATAATAGCTCAAAAACTCCTCTTTACTCATACGATATCCCCATAGAGGTTCAATATCATCCAACATTTTTTCATAAAACATTTCCTCGGACAAACGTTGGGATTCCACAAAAAAAGTAAACCTTCCATCGGCTATTAGCGCCTCCAATATGGTCATAGTCGGTTTTTCGATCACTTTTTCCAACATATAAACACCGCCATTTGTCGCAGGCTCATAGGCTAATTTCCCTTTCGACTTACCATTGACTAGCAAATCGCCATCTTTCACAGCGAGATAATGACGATAAGCATAGATATCGTAACGTCTTCCTACAGGCTCGGTATTATCATAAAAAGGTACGCGGTAATTTTGATTTTTTAACATCGAGCGAACCATGAGACTATATTTACCAAGTTTAATTTGATTAAGATCTCCTAAAAAACTGTAAAATTGAATGAAATCGGCAGCTTCCTCAGTAGTCATTTTTTGAATAGTCTCTAATGTTATTCCTGCTTGCTTCAACGCATTATCGGTTGGGACCAATACGGTCACTTTTGTATTGACTCCCGCAGCCTTGATCAGTGCTACAATGTTACTTTTCTGCCAAGCCGCTAAAAACACTTTTGCTTCATTATGCTTTGTCAATAGTTGCGTAACATCTTGTGAAGCTTCATTTTTATAAGGGACTTCCTCACCCACAAGCTCCGGCATGAACTCAGTTTTTTGGCAAGATAGCAGTACAAACACAGCAGTAGTACATAACAACAGTATATGCCAAACGGCATTTATTGATTTATTTTTCATCTTTTCCTTTTTTTATCGCTTGATCTGGGCTTACTAATCCTTGATCTAAATCATGAACCAAACCATTACTACACAAATAGTCCATTTTAGCGCCGACAGCATACGTTACATCAGCGAGTATAATCGAATAGAAAGTATCATTGTCCCTGAGCCTCATATTATAACTTAGTTTCCAGGTCGGATAGGCTTCATTGGCAAAATATTCCATATAATGTATTTTGTCTTTCAAGTGGTATTTGTAATTACCATTCGAATTAATGACATTAAAAACTTGCGAATCCGATATAAAAAAATGTTTATCGTACATGATGTAAGCACCAAATAATACCTCAGCGATATAATTTTGAGGAACGGCACTATTCAAAAATTCCATCGTAATCCCTCTCTTTTCTAGGGCCTCATTTGTTGGTGCAAATACCGTAAAAGGTCCTTTTTCAGCTAACTGATCCCATAGCCCAAATTTCTTCAGTCCAGCTACAAAAACAGTATAGTCTTTCTTGTCACTGAGCCAATCCTGAATATTTTTCTCAAATTGTGGTTTCATTACCTTATCCAGCACATGCAACACCCCGTTGGATAAAACCACGTCTTTGCGGACCGCTTTCGCTCCGCTAAAAAACAGCATATTTGTTGGAGTAATAGCCCCAGGTGAGATAGAACCGATTGAGGCGTACAATTCGGAACCTTCCAGTGTTGCATACCTAAAATCCACCGAATTGCTCGGAATATCGCTCACATAAAGACGCCTTGTGAGAATATGATAAGAAATCAGTCGCCGCAAGCTATCCTTATTCATTCGATCAAGGTCAGCTGGACGAAACACACCGATCTCATTAAAGGCGAGATCGTTTGGCACAAGAACTGTAAATGGCCCATTACCATTTAGTTCGACATTCAGACCTGTTTTCTCCAGCGCCGCATCAAAGAGGCGCATTTCGTAATTGTTGTGAATAAAGTCGGCGGCCGGTCGTATATTTTCATTAGGTTGGGGCACCGTGAGATTATCATGTTTGCAGCCTTGTAGCAACAAAATAAATAAGCACGCAGAAAACCAGCCCATAGCATGAAGCAGTGAAACCTTCTGTTCTATTTTGCTATTATATTGAATCATTTCTGCTAATTTTAGTAAATAGGTGGAGCATATTTTCGTTGTATGGTAGTTAGGTAGACGCGACCATTGACAATTTCGATCGTATTGACCGTTGCGAAAGTGCGTGGATTATCCTTTCCCGAATGTACATTGACCAACAAATTTGGAAGCAGTGTTCCGTTTTCATTACTGGTCAATCCTACTTTTCCGTTCAGGAGACAATTAAGTACAGCCCAGTTGCTACCTGTATTTGTATCACTATCATAAAATGGATTCGTGACGGGATCCATTCCAAGTGTAAAAAAGTCAAATCGTTGCCAAATAGCTGTGCGGATACCGTTGGATTTACTACTCGCCCATAACGGAAAACTTGCATATGCATTCACTTCATTTGAACTTGTATTACGTTTAACGGTTGTCAAAAAACGCCCTTGGTAACCATTTACTTTCGCAGCATAATGGCTGAGCTCTTCCTGACTTTCATAAAGTGACAAAAACACATTCATTTCATCTTTGACGCCATTTTTGAAGCTTTTCAACCTATAATCATCATCTTTTAAGCTTGCATCAGCTTCCCAGAACCCTTTTGCACTCATATTGTAAAAGTTTACGTACACCAATGAATCTGATAAAGGGAGTTTATAGAAATTTTCATGTCTCAATAAGATTCCATGATCCTTCTTGATAAAATCCGTTTGCAAAAGATGGAGTGTATAAACTTCTTTGCTTTGAAGATTGATAACCGTGTCAATCAGAATGTCATTTTTCAAACGATCTTCCAATTCAAAGAAGGGTACCGTATTTTTTGGACGATACGCAAATACGACTCTTACCTCGCCTGAGGGTACCTGAGCCCAGCTACTTAAGTCAAATCCGTTTAAAATAGGGCCGACTAGGACATTTTCCTTTCCTGGATATTCGGGATTGCTTGGGTCTGTACTATTCCCGATGTGAGAAGGATATGGGGGAGCATAAGGATCTCTTTTATCCAAGAAATCACCTATAATTTCCGCTCCTGTAAATTTTCCATCAGATCCTATTTTCGGATTGATAAGCATGCAGAAATAGGGTACTTTATCATCCTTGCTACCCATAGTCTGTACGTAATTGACATTATTAAAAACACGTAGGTAAGCCGGCTCTGCGATCTGTGTATATTCAATCTTCGTACAGGATGCAAACAATAATATAAAAATGGCCAATAGCCAAATACGATTTGATATGTTTTGCTTTTTCATTATTTATTATGTTTGATAATGATCATTCGCGCTTTCTCTTTATCGGACAGCCCCGTTCCACTTTTTCCAATCAACGCCACAGTATAAATTCCTGGCTCAAATGCTGGTAGAGACCTTCCAATGTTTGTGTATAGTGATTTATTTGCTATAAACTCCGTCGATTTCAATACGTCAATATCATCAGCCCAGATACCTGGTATTACATCTGGTTTAGAACGATAAGCCATTATAGCGTAGGGATCCGTCATAACATTTACATTGGTATAAGGCATATTAATCGAAGGAATCCCAGGTTGCAGATTTACATTGCCATTGTTCCCGAAAGGCTGTCCGTTGGGCAGTGTAAAGGTGATATAAGGATTGCTTGTCGATAGATTTAAAAAGCGATTAAAGAAGAAGAATTTAAAAGCTAGCCGACTGTATGTCCCATCGTCTTCAGCCGGTAAAGGGAGTGTACCACTCAGATCATTGGAAATGAGAAGCAACTGAGCTTTTCCATTTAGGTCAGGATAGAGCCATAACGTATAATTTTGATTGCTCCGCAATTCCTGTTTTATTGTCGCCAGTACGTTTCCAGTTGCATCTATAGCCTCTATATCATATTGCTTCTGGGTAAACACACTATAATTGCTTCCTTTTCCAAATCCGATACCGCTGGCAATAACCTTTCCATCGACCCGAAATCCTATCGATTGATCCTTATATGCATTTACACCTTGTATCCTCAAATAACTTTGATTAACCTGTCCTGAAATATCTGTGATAATCTGAAACGAATTTTGATAGGCCTCAGCTGTTTCGTTCATCTCATTTGAGAAATAACTAAATCGCTGCGGGGTGACTACGATCGTATAAACACCACCAGGTTGGAAATCCTGAATCGGAGCATAAGCAAAATTAGTGGACTTCGCATAATCTTTTGGAATGGTGGAAGTCGGTAGATCAATAAGCCCATACTCAAACCGCCCCGAGCCCAAAGAAGGAAGGGGTCTGCCATCTGCTAGCAATATTTTAAACTGATAGGTCCCATAGGGCAGTTCAATATAGTCTGAATTGCGACGTGCGACAGAAATATCATTCGTTTTTTGATCAACCAAAGTACCATCGGCATAAGCTAACGATATTGCACCAACGAGATTCTCCTGTGCACCGCCCATCCCATTGGAAGGGTTTTTGATCGCTCCAGCTAGGTTAACAATCCGAATCTTAAAATGGTCTGGCTTACTGGGACTGGTAATAGTCCGCGTTAATGCAACAACTTCAGGTTGACCATTCATAATTAAGGAAGGAAGCAAAAAATAATCCTTGGGTTGCTCATAACTATTGTCAACCTTGACTTTAAAATCATGGTTCAAACCAAAACCCTGATAAAAGCGAGCTGCAAACGTAAGATCTGTCTCTTCTTTCTGATCAAAAAGATCTTGTGGAACTGTCCATGTCTTTCCCAAACGTCCGTCTGTTGGGAAATATGACGTTCCAGGATATTTATGATTCCCCGGATTTAACGGATGCAACACAACAAAACTTGTCAAGCTGTCGCCATTAGCAATAACCTGATTAAAGTCAGATAGATTAACAATTCTGGTATTCGAATTTGGTCGGTTTTCAGTTACAGGACGATTGTCATTAATCACATCCAGCTTTTCTTTTTTACAAGAAACAAAGGATAAAAAACATAAAGCTGCAACACCAAAAAACCGACAACTCACACGCTTAAACATACTGATTTTCATTAGATTAAAATAAGTTATAGGTAAAACCGATCATAATTTCCGCACCGCGCTTATAACTTCTGTTGATATACTCATTTCCATACCACTTTCCTCCGGTTTGCGGATTTGCATAAACAGTTTTAATAGCAGGATTCATTATATTTTTGGCATACCCTTTAAACAAGATCCGTTTATTGAGCTTTTGGGAAAAAACAAAATCAAGGTAAGGTACTGGCTGTGTATACAGATCCGGTTCCCCTGTCAGATTAATTTGCACTAAGCGTTCCCCAACCATATTAAAGGTCATTGTGAGGTCGGTCCCTGATTTGTCGTTATCATAGTTTAACCAAGCATTAATCGAATAAGGAGCCTGCTCGAATAAAGGACTATTTTTTGGCGTATATCTATCCAGTGAACGATTTGCTTCATAACGCTCCTCAGATTTTTTAATTTCACTTTGTGCCAATAAAAGATTGGTACCCAAAAACAAGTTTTTTAAAGGATCATATAAGGTTCCTAAGTTCTTAACAACCTCAAATTCCAATCCCCATACCCTACCAGTATTACCGTCATTCTGAAATTGGATGGTTGGAAATTCCGGATAAGTAGCAGCTAACCCTTGGGTTTTTAGATTAAATACCTTAACCAATTGATTTTCTATACGCTTTCCAAAAGCCGACACAGCAATAACCTCTCCTTTAGCAGGAAACCATTCCCAACGAAAATCCGCATTTTGGGTATATTGGTTTTTCAAATTGGGATTACCAACAACTAAGCCCATTTGAAAGGCATCAAATTCAAATACATTGGTAATCTCACGCAATTCAGGTCTTGCCAGGGTCGTGTTGAAGGCCCCACGAAAATTCATATTGTCATTCAGCGTGTAGGTTGCATTGACAGAATAGAATGGTTTATACTTCGTTTTATAGACAGAATTGGGATTAATCGGGTCTAGTGGAATACGTGTACCATCTGGAGATGTTGCGGTCAGTGCAGGGTCTAAAAATACATTAGCAGTATCCACTGCCGAACCAATATTTGTCATCTCAAACCGAACTCCTCCAGCCATGCGGAATCGTTCAGCTATCTTGAGATCCAGCATACCATATAATGCATTGGTTTCAAAATAACCTTTGTAGTTATTTGGCGATTTTTGGCTATTGTATAGAAATCCACCTACTGGCATCATACCTTCACCCTGTCCCGCTTTTGGTAATACAACACCTACAATTTCATTGCTTACCAAACGGTCTAAATTGCCTTGGACGTCATACAAAGGAATGGCCTTATTACCCGTAAAATTTGAACCTGGCAGAAACAGCTGGTTTTCTGTAAATTTACGATCCCTAAATAAATAATTGAACCCCGTTTTAAACAGCTGCTTTTCACCCAATAGCCTGAAAGGAAAACTCAGATCAGCTTTTGCATTAAAATTATCTTCGTTCAAATTTCTCCATCTCCGACCATTAGGTTCAGCTTGAATAATGCCATAATTTCCAAATCCGTTTACATAGCCCGATGTAAGTGCATAGAGATGTTCAGAATATACATAGTCATCAAAATGAGCCTGCTCACCTATAATGGGACGTCGATACCATCCCCCACCCCGAGGTTTGTAGTCTACAAGACTTGCAAATCTAAAATCCGGATCATTCTGTGTGGACTTTGACGTTGCAACATTATAACTCAAACGAGGCGACAACTCATTTTTCAAAAACTTATGTTCGCCCTGCAGGTTAAAGGTATTCAGATTACGGAAAGTCTGCTTAAGCGAGTGTATAGTACTTCTGACTTCGCCAGGCAAGCCCGAATACTCATAGCGCCCGTTTAAATTTGTTGCGATAGATTCTCCTCCCCAGCTTCCCAAATATTGCATACTGATCTCATGCTGCGGATTAAATCGGTAGGTGACCCCTACAAGTGTACCATAGTTTAGTGTTTCGGTTCCTGTATTTTCACTATAAGTTTGATACTTCCCCATAAAAAGACTATTCGGTGTAATATAATTAGGGATATTCCTAAAACTAAAAATATCAGGGTTACCGGTTACTACCCCTTGATAGATGCTATACTGGGTCAGTTCGCCCTGATAAATATCAGCGGTTCTTCTATAATAATTCCCTCCGACAACAAGTCCCAATTTATGCTTTCCAAAAACATCATAACTATTACCGAATGTTGCCGAGTAAAGTTGATTCATCGGCGCACGGCGGTATCGAGTTGTCATAACGGGATCAAACCCTTTCATAATCGTATTAACCCGATTTACCTCCTGGTATCCTGATGGGCTATAGTTGCTATTGGCAATCATATCTTGGATGGAACTTAATCCATTGGGATATTGCGTTGCAAGATTTAGAAAATCCGAGGAAAGGTCTTTTTTATTGATTCGTGTTCCCAATAATCCCATCTCACTGTTCCAAAAGCTGTTGTAATTTCCTCCCAAACCAATGTTCGAATTGAGCCCGGTTTGAGCGATAAGCTCAAATGTCATTTTCTCAGGTACAGATTTCGTTTTGAGCTCAACGATACCCGAAGCAGCATCGGCAGGTTTATCTGGTGTTACTGTTTTATAAACGGTAATATTATCCAATAAGGAAGCCGGAACAAGATCCAATGGGATGGCGCTACGGTCAGGATCAGAAGAAGCCAATCTTACGCCGTTCAACTGACCGATCACAGATCGATCACCTAGCCCTCTTATCGCAACATATTTATCATCAGTCACCGTAACACCAGTAACGCGTTGTAATGCTTGTGTAGTCGTGATACTGGCCGTACGCTCAATCAATTCGGCCGAAATAGCATCCTGTACAATAGAAGCGCGTTTACGTTCTTCCAGCACGGCCGTTTCAGTGTTCATTTTACGCCTTGCCTGAACGGTGACCTCTTCCAATGCTGTAGCAAGAGGGTTCAACCCAATGACAAGGTTTTCCTTCACATCATTAATTTCAATTTCCTTGGTCTGATAGCCTAGATAGGAAAGAACGAGAACAGTAGGGATTTTAGAAATCGATAACGAAAAATTTCCATTTGCATCAGAATTCGTTCCTCCAGATGTCCCTTTAACACGGATTGAAACACTGGCCAATGTCCTTTTTGTCTGTTGATCAATGACTCGACCAGCCAAGCGCTGCTGCAATACATCAGCGGGCTTTTCCAGCGCAGTCCGAAGCGCCGTAACAACAACCAGTTTATTTTTCACAACATAACCGAACGGTTGTCCTGCAAAACATATATTCAATGCTTCTTCAACAGTTGCATTGTTTAGATTGACATTAACGGGTTTTGCTCGATTAAAGAGCCCATTATCGTAAAAAAAATCATAACCGCTCTGCTGCCTTATTTCTTTTAATATAGCTGGGATATGACTATTTTGTTTGTTAAGTGTAATACGTTGACCGTAAGTAAACGCACTGACTTTCATCAACAAACAAGTTAAAAATACCATGGTGATTTTCATAACACGCATGCATTGATAAAAACTCATATATTTGTTGTTGTTAATATTATTTGATGATCATTGAATCGCAACATGATCGATAAGCTTAACACATTGACCAAAGGTGTTACCAGCACCTTTGGTTGTTTTTATCCGGCTTATCGTAAAAATTAGATAGGTCAATCTATCACAATAAGCCTCCTTCCATTTAGCGTTAATTTTACTTTTCCTGTTGTTTGCAACATATCAATAATGGTAGATAGCGGTTGAGAACGCGACACCATACCATCAAATTTCAACTTCTCAAGTCGTTCCGGACATGCTACATCCACGTTGTACCACCTTGAAACTTTACGCAGCAGACTTACCAACTCCTCTCCTTTAAAAACAAAGTCACCATTTATCCAAGCTACTTCCTGAGAAATATCGACATTTTCTACACGCAGGGCTTCATTTAACAAGGCCCGCTGTCCTGGTTTTAAGAGCACCGATTCATTTCTTTTTTTCGAACTAACGCGTACACTTCCCTCCAATAAAGTTGTTGTTGTATAAGGTTCGTCATCATATGCGTTGACATTGAAATGCGTACCAAGAACTTCTATTTTTTGATTTGCTGTCTCCACGTAAAAAGGAATTCGTTTTCCCCCTCCCATTCCCGTCTCAATTTTTGCAATTTCAAAGTAAACTTCTCCGGTCATATGCACATGCCGTTCGTTTTCACTAAATTTCAAAGGATATGTCAGGGTTGAATTTGCATTGAGGAAAGCTTTCGATCCATCTGGCAATATAATTTGATATTGATTTCCCCTATTCGTCGCAATTTTATTCATTGCTGTACTGGCGATCCGTTCCTTTTCAACAGCTTTATACACCAATTCACCATCCTGGTTCTTTTGTATTTCTACCCCGCCCTGAAGTGCAACAACACTTCCATTCTTTATATCAGCTAAGGAAACAACGGAGCCATCTTTTAATGTCAATAAGGCATCATCCTTTCCCGGAGCACCGATATGCTGTACGTTTTTTGGCTGTTCTTCAGCAAGCTGATGTTTAAATAGAAACAGTGAGATAGCGCCAACAACGACTAGGAGCGCCGCAATTTTTAACCAGACAGCCATACCAATTTCTATGAAGCTGTGCTGGTTAGCGCGCTTTTTTATTTGAGATTGCAAACGCTCATAGTTTGTTTGAACGGATAGTTCGCCCGCATAATGTCCCATTGCCACAATGGTTTCCTGCAACTCCGCTATGGACGCTTTATGTTCAGGATATTTTTGTAACCATTTTTCCCATTTTTCGATATCTTCTTTATTTGTTCCCTTACAATAGTTCACAAAAGATTCGTCCAATAATAACGCTTGCAAATTAAGTTCGTTCATACTACTCTAATCGTAATTTATACAATAGAGTGAGCAGGGTCATTTTTTCACTACTCGTTTTTAAGAAAAAATCAACAAAAATGAAGAAAGTAGCCCTACGGCAACTTTAAGAAAGATTTCTTGTTCACTAGAAAGATTATTTTTTATTTTTTCTAGAGATTTATAAATGGTATTATAGATCGTATGGATCGAAACCTGATTGGCATCAGCGATTTCCTGATAAGAAAGATCCAAAAAAAATCGTTGGTAAATCACCAGTCGTTGTTTTTTCCCTAATTGCTCCATATGCTCCTCAACCAACTGTGTGACGGTATTTGTTGTTACCGCACGGATATGTTGTTCTTCAACAGAGTGATGGATTGACGGATCATGGATTTCTTCTACAAAATCCAAATCTGTCAGCTGTAGTGATTCCTTGCGGAAAAGTTTTTGAAAGAAAACCGTAATAATGTAATTATGATGATTACGTATCTGACAATTGCTGGACTTTTTCTCCCATAGATGTAGAAACACATCATTCACGCTATCCTGAACACGCTGTACCGACATTTTCTTTTTTAGCCCCAAATAAGAAAGATAGTGGTAATAATGTTTATATAACGTATAAAATGATTCTTCACACTCCTCTTTCACAAATTGGTCCCAAACATTTCTTAGATCTTTTCCGGTTAGTGCAAACATGATATCTTGGTAACAATGACTTTATACAAAAAAAGGAAAGTCTTATTAACAAGAGATTAACCAAAGATGAAGAATAGGAAAATTGTATGTAAATTGGACTTAGAAAACCAATACCAATTCTTCCTATAGCTGTAACGTGTAAATAATGGCAAAGGGCAGGAAAAAACTAATCATTGGAAAATTTTAACACAAAATGGAAAGACGTATATTTCTTGCAGATAGACTTCGCGAAGTTTTTTTGAATGGACGTTGGATTGCCAACACCAACTATCAGGAACAATTATTGAACACGACCTGGGAACAAGCCATAATCAAAATAAGTAATCTGAATTCTATCGCTGCCCTAACCTATCATATCAATTATTACCTCGAGGGATTACTTATGGCATTTGAGCATGGAAAATTGGAAATCAGCGATAAATACAGCTTTGATATCCCGCCTATCCGATCCAAAGCCGATTGGAATGCGCTAGTAGATCGATTCCTAAAAAACGCAGCAACATTTGCCGACGGCATTGCCCAATTTGAAGAAAACCTCTTCGATCAGCCATTTATTGATAAAAAGTATGGATCTTACCTCAGAAATATCGAAGGTGTAATCGAACATAGCTATTATCACCTTGGTCAGATTTCACTGATCAAAAAGTTAATTCTTCAATCGGAATAAATTGTTATTTCACTAATGCAGCGAGTTCCTGTTTCACCTTCTCTCGGTATTCCAAACCCCAACTGACCAGAGATTCGGTGACGGGGAATACACTTTTACCATAGACCGTAATTTTATAAAACACTTTTACGGGGTCTTCGCTGGGCTGGCGGGCGACTAACAAGTTTAATTCAAGGTCTCGAAGTTCTTTCGTCAACACTTTTGCAGAAATTCCCTGAATCTCCCGTTCCATTTTTTTGAAATAGATTTCCTGCGACTCCCGATTAGCCAAATAACGCAATATCATCAATTTCCATTTTCCGCCCAAAATATCCAGCGCGTCACGCATAGCGCGCAATTCTTCTGTACAACTCGCCTCCCGCATTTGATTTCCGTCCAAAACTTGTCCCATATTGATTTCTAACAACTAGTTACCACTTGTTAACTACCAACAAATATATAGCAAACGAAAGGTAGATTTGTCATAACAACTATATAAGATGTAAAATCTATGGATGCAGTGTAAATTATTTTCAATTTGATTTTTCATCCCTTAAAATAGATAGAGTTATGAACGCCGTTATATTAAATAAAGACAATCAATTGATAAATGCCAACGTTGACCTTCCTCCATTGAAGCCCAACGAGGTGAAAATTACAATAATAGCTTCCGCAATCAATCCCATAGACTACCAAATGCGTGAAAATGAATTTGAACGACGTTATTTATTTTCACCGATACTTGGTAGAGAAGGGGCAGGAATTATTACAGATAAAGGTTCAGAAGTAAGTGAATATGCAATTGGAGATGAAGTGTTTTTTGCCTGTGGTAGCATGGGCAGCAACGGGACCTATGCAGCATACATTCAGTTACCAGCCGGCCTCGTTGCCCCTAAACCAAAAAATATTTCTTTTGAGCAAGCAGCAGCACTTCCTACCGCTGGTATCACCGCATTACAGGTTTTCGACAGAGCAACAATTAATCCGCAAGACCATATTTTCCTAACCGGCGCGTCCGGGGGCGTAGGGCTTTTTGTATTAAAATTACTCCTGGCTAACGGCATTAAAAATATTGTGGCAACTGCAGGAAGTATGAACAGTATTGAAAAATTACACCAACTAGGACTGCAAAAAGACAGCATCATCAATTATCGAAAAGAGAATTTAACGGAAATAATCAAGCGTAGAAGTAATCAGCAGGGTATTGATGTCGCTATCGATGCGGTGGGTCAGCAGCTCTCGGAAGTTGCCGCCGCAGTATTAAAGCCCTATGGAACTTATATCGACATCACACATTTTACCACCGCGGCAGCAAGAGACCAACTATTTAGTTCGGCCGCACAGATCATCAATATATCCAACTTTATCCACGCGCAAAGACTAAATTATACCTATTTCAAAAATGGGCTGGATCGGATCAGACACAATATTGAGCAAGAAATTATTCAATCCGCCCCTATTTATCTTATTGGTAAACTGAGCCCCGAAACAATAGAAAAAGGGCATCTAATGTTGAAAAACAACCAGACTCAAGGCAATAAATTAATTATACAAAATCAATGAGAACTATACCTAGACGAATCGTGACAGGCATACGTGCCGGCAAATCCTTTATCGAAGCGGATGCATTGGTCGATAATGTATCGGAGCACTATCCCAATCTCGTGATCTCGGATATCTGGCAAACCAGTCAAATGCCGGCCAAGTTTGAGAAAGAGCAACCCATAGAAAACACTGCTATACCCCAAGTCATCAAAAATGGCACGTACTTCCGCTATGTACAGATCCCACCCGATCGGGAACTTGGTATAGAAACAACGATTGGCAACCCTCATCCCCTCATGCATCAGACAGCAAGTTTAGATTACATCGTTATTCTTTCAGGAGAGATTTACTTGATTACAGACACAGAAGAAACGCTTTTACAGGCCGGCGATATTGTGATTCAGCGTGGCACGAATCATGCTTGGAGCAATCGCTCCGATCATATGTGCCTGCAATTGGCGATTCTAATCGATGCGAATTAAAAAGCAAATTAAAAATCTACCTATTGCTCAATCGGCAAACAAAACATAGCGTCGATTGAATCACATTGAATTTATCTTGCATGAACACTGCAATTTTTCTAAGTTTGGACTTCATGATAGCAACATATTTTCGATCTTTGCATCTGTTCGAGGAAGAAGAGATCAATCAGATTGTTCAGCTTTTTGAATACAGAAAGCTGAACAAAAACGACTTTTTTGTTAAAGAGAATCAACCTTGTCATGAGGTTGCATTTATACAATCAGGGATCTTCCGTTCTTATTATAGCAGTGCAAAAAAGGAAGATATTACCTATTGTTTCCGCTTTCCCAATACCTGGATAGCGGCCTACTCCTCTTTTATTACAGGCGGGCCGAGTACGGAGACCATGCAGGCCATCACCCCTGCCGAACTATGGACGATCAAAAAAAACACCATTGATACACTCGCTATAAATAGCCTAAAATGGACAAAGTACCTTAAAATGATTGCCGAGGAACAATATCTTGAGCTTGAAAAGCGCGTCTTTCAATTGCAAAAAGAAACCGCATCACAACGTTATGCCAATTTACTCAAAGATCATCCTGAGTTTATCCAACAACTTCCTTTACAATATCTTGCATCCTATTTGGGCATTACACAACGTCATTTAAGTCGTATTCGCAGCGAAATTTCTTTTTAGACATTTGTCCTATAAAGACGGTGGTTCTATCGCTACTTTTGTGATGTAATACGACATCATGCAGAAAAAAATACTGATTATCAATGGTCACCCGAATCGGGAATCCTTCAATTTTGGCATTGCAAATACCTATCAAGAAGCTGCGGTAGCGTCCGGAGCTACAGTACGAACAATCCATATTATTGACCTGGACTTCAATCCAAACCTTGAATTTGGTTATCGTAAACGGACAGAACTTGAGCAGGACCTACTTCTTGCCTGGGAGGACATCTTGTGGGCCGATCATTTGGTCTGGATACATCCCGTTTGGTGGGGTGGTCTTCCTGCCTTGATGAAGGGCTTTATCGATAGACTATTTCTACCTGGACGGGCCTTTCAATACCGCGAAAATTCTCTTTTTTGGGACAAATTGCTAAAAGGAAAATCTGCCCGAATTATTACAACACTCGATCAACCAAGTTGGTATTATGCATTAGTTTACGGCAGACCAAGTGTTAATCAACTAAAAAGATCCACCCTTCAATTTTGTGGAATATCGCCGGTGAAAGTCACCTATATCGGAATTATCAAAACTTCCGATCCTATTAAACGGAATAAATGGCTACAAAAAATACAACAGTTGGGACACAAACAAGCTTAAGCGCAATTCAAATTCAGTAATACTGCTGGCCAAATGATAATGAGGAGCACTTTTTGCCAAATGGCAATTGTCCTCCGCTTTGCAAGCCCTAGCTTTGACCATAAATTCAAGACAAACGCAATATGGACATTCTAATTGGGCTCCAATGGGGAGACGAAGGTAAAGGAAAATTCATTGATCTGATCGGAAGCGACTATGACATTATCGCTCGATTTAATGGCGGCGCGAATGCCGGACATAGTATTTATTATCAAGGTAACAAAGTTACGCTTAAACTACTTCCATCGGGCATCTTTTCGTCGCATGTCAAAAACATTATTGGCACCGGTGTGGTGGTTGACCCATTAGCATTCAAAGCGGAAATCGAAGAACTAGCACACATTATGCCAGATCAAGATCTCTTCAATAGGATTTTGATATCCCAAAAAGCGCATCTCGTTTTACCGACCCATCGCTATTGGGATATCTATATGGAACAGTCCCCATTGTACCGTACAATAGGAACGACCAAAAATGGAATTGCGCCAAGCTATTCCAATAAAATCCTAAGACAGAACCTTCGTGTTGGTGATATTCACTCGGATAGTTTTAATACGGACGTATATCAAATTTTAAATCGTCAATACAATGAACTACAGCTTCTCGGACAAGAAATGCCTGCATTCGAAGAGCTCTACCACGATTTTATTCAAGGATGCGCTTCTTTAAAACAGGTACCAATTATAGATACTGAAATCTTTCTGAACAAGGCAATCCGAGATGGCAAGAAGGTATTGGCGGAAGGTGCGCAGGCAACCCTGCTTGACATCGACCATGGAAGTTATCCTTATGTGACCTCATCAAATACGATTGCCTCCGCAGCCTGTGTAAGCTTGGGTGTGTCGCCTAAACTGGTGGACAAAATTTATGGTGTTACAAAAGCCTATTGCACGCGTGTGGGTAATGGCATTTTCCCAACCGAGATCACAGGACAAGCTGCCAATGATTTACGGGAAAAAGGAGCTGAATTCGGTTCCAATACCAAGCGTCCCCGTCGTGTCGGCTGGCTGGATCTTCCAGCATTAAAATATGCCATCATGTTAAATGGAGTCACTCAGCTTGTTCTTACGAAAGCCGACATCTTAAACGAAATGGCTGAGATTCCCGTCTGTACACATTATGAAATAGATGAACAAAAAATTTCCTTAGCATTTCCTCAATCCGCTGAACAAGAAATTAAACCGATCTGGAAATCTTTAAAAGGTTGGAATACCGATTTCTCTAATATCAAGCAGGCAAACTTACTTCCAGAAACCTTGGGTGCATTTATCTCATTTTTAGAAGAAGAGTTACAAGTTCCCATAAAGTATCTTTCAACAGGACCTCAACGTGAAGAATTGATTAACTTAGCAAAGTAATATAAAGGTAACATGGAGCAATTACTGGAATACATCCGAAAATTTGGACAGCTCGATTTGCGAGAAGAGAACTTAATTCGACAGGCATTCGAAAAAAAAAGTATTCCAAAGTCAAGCTATTTTGTCGCTTGCGGTAAAGTAAACAATAGCATTGCTTTTGTGGAATCGGGGGTATTCCGTTCGCTCTATTACAATAGTAAAGGTGACGATTTTACGCGTTATTTTATCTATGAAGGTCGTTTTATTGGGGATCTTCAGAGCTTCTTGGATCGAACACCTTCCAATGACTATATAGAATCCCTCACAGATACCGAGATCTGGAGCCTTGATTTTGACAATTTTACGCTCCTTGAAAGGGAAATTAAAGTTTGGCCATTGCTAATGGCCAAACTTTATGGTTTTGTGGTGGAAAGCAAGCTAAAAACGGCAAATACCATGATGAATCTCGATGCCAAAGAACGCTACCTCCTGTTCTTAAAGCTTTACCCTGGTTTGGCCAATCGTGTTCCATTAGCCATGTTAGCATCCTATTTAGGGATTACCGCATCATCACTGAGCCGTATTCGGAAAAATATCTAGTAACCTCGCAACATCTAAATCAAATCGAGCCCCACTAATGCATTAGTCACACGAATACGAATCCTTCCGATCAACTCCGATTATTGCGATAAAATCGTGGCCCTGAACCAATTTACCAACGATAAAGTAGTCTTGTTGTGAAGACATTATCTTTCAAATCGGCCGAAAAGTTTGGTAAACTTGTGGTTTCGTTTGTTACATGCTCATTATATACGGTCAATTTTATCCTATTGTTAATCTGATAGGCAAGACCATAGCCCAGCGTACTAAACTTAACATCTCCGTCGGCCGTAAAATTATCAGGCATGCCAATTGTCATGCCACTTGCTTTAGTATTTGGATCATAGACATCATACGCTAACAGCGCGGTTATACCGGTCTTAGCAATCTCTTGCGTAAACCAAAGATAATATCCGTTAAATTTACGCTGATAAAGGTCTGTTGTCGGTTGGGTCGTAAAACTTCTGCTTGCGTAAGGTCCTTTGATATCGGCACCACCCGCTACCCCTGGCTGATCACCGGCGACATATTCTGTTTTAAAGCTGGACTTTCCCAAACTACTATCAAATTCCAACTGTAAATTGGCGCCATAATAATTCCGACCGATCGCCCTGCCTTCATTCTCGTCGCTGGTATGTGCTGTATAACCATTGCTATTGGGCGTATAATAAGTTTTCGTATCATTACGAACCGAACCTTTATAGAATGAGCCACCAAATCCCAAATGAAGTTTTTTATCTGCTAGGCTATCAAATTTAAAAGCAAGATTACCGATGAGATCTTTTTTGGAATCATAATCTTTAGCCGAATGGCCACTCCCATTCACCAAGGCTAAATCTAAGTTCAAGAACTTGGCTTTACCGCCAGGGTGATAGCTTACCATCCCTCCAAGATCACGTTCGCGTGGCATCAACGTCTGGAATACACGTGCCCGTTCCGGAAAATCACGATAGCCGGATGAGTACACAATAGAGTATCCAAAAGGTCTATTGAAAAGACCCGCCGTTAAACTTAAGCCTTTTTGGCTTGGGTGACGCAATTGAATAAAGGCATCCATCAGTTGTACACCGTCTTGAGTAGCATCCAATTGAAAGACAATACTGGAGTACGTATCCACCCGGTCAATTTTAAGACGTCCCCTGCGGATCATAAATCTGTTATCCGAATTCTTTGAAAAATCACCACCCGAAAATGAAGTAATTCCGGGAGATTGCGCTTTCTGAAACTGTGTCTGAAGGTACCCCGTAATCTTGATATCATGTGGATCATAGCTGGAGGGTGCATTATTATTTTGCGCAAACGCTACGACAGGACCTATCAGGGCTAAGAGTAAAAGTGCTTTTTTCATGAGAATTTTAAATAAATTATCTTTTTCGCTTGTGATGATATGATACGAGTAGAATCATTTTTCCATCTTCTATTCCATCATCTTTCAACGGCGTAAAAATAGATTCTCAATATTAAGTTAATATTAATAAATTGTTAGTCTATTAATTTATATACATAAAATTAACGATTTAGTAATATATCTCGTAAGAGATAGGTCAATACAATGGTGACTCTCGCAATGTAGAGGTATCCTTAAAATAAAAAGGCCGATACAAATTGTACCGGCCTTTCAATCCTATTGATTTATACGTTGAATTATTCCAATCCCTTATTATAATCGCTTTCGCGAAGAGGGATAGACCAAGTCCACTTATTTTTATCTTGTGGATTAATTGTAACAGCTAAAGATGTAAGGAAATTACCCCCGTTTGCGTTATTTCTTCTCACAATAGTATCTCCCCAACGTTTCATATCAAACCAATCGAATCCTTCGCCCCATAGTTCAACCGCGCGATAAAGTTTAATTTCATTAAGTAGATCTGTACCTGTTTTTGTACAAACATATTTCACATCTCTTCCTGAAGTTGCGTTTAATGCGTTAAGAACACCTTGAACTTCACTTGCTGCTTTATTTTGGAAAAATTTAGCTTCAGCTTCAATAAGATACATCTCGGAAGCCCTAAAGTGATTTAAATTTCCAACACCCGGTAGATCATTCGCTTTGAACTTAAAGTTCATGTAAGCGTAAGGCACTGCATTAGACTGTAAATCTGGAAATGTAGCAAAAGCCCTAGCCTTCATAGTCGCTCCGGCCAATCCTGTAGCTGTTGTGTACGCTTCGCCTTTTGGATCTAAGAAAAGATCTCTTCTAATATCTGTTGAAGGAATTTTATCGAATAGTTCTCTACTGATACATTTAGGCGCTGTTCTAACAGCACTTGCCGACGAATTATAAGCAATATACGATTGAAATGAATAGAAGTATAACGTTTCATCAGACGCACCGTAGCTACTCCAAATCCACTCTCTATTTGGATTTGCAAAGCCACTTTTATACTCTGCATTATTCATCAGTTCATAATTAGCCCGTGCCAAAACAGCATATTTTTCGGCATTGACATAATCCTGTTTATTCAAAGCTGCTCGCGCATAAACCGCATAAGCAACATCTTTGTTTACTTCGTAATTTTTATTTGCATTACGAACTAATTTTGAAGATTCATACAATGAAATGGCATCATTCAAATCCGTATAGATCAAATCATAAGTCTGGCCCAAGGTAGATAAAGGCATATCTCCAGTTGACACATCTTTTCTTAACACCAATCCATTTGTCTGCCCATTATTTGAATCACTCCATCTATTGCCATAGATCTGAGCTAGCATCATGTAACTGTAAGCACGGTAAGTCAATGCTTGCGCTTTTATAAATTGTTTGTCGGCTAAGTTTCCATCCGCAGCATCAATATTTTCGACAATTTGATTTGCGTTACCAATGATTTTGTAGTAATAAAACCAAGGATAATACAGGTAAATGCTTGTTAAGTTTTGATTATAATTTGCATTGATAATGTCTGCCCAGCCACTTAAGTTGACAAAAAAATTGTTTCCAGGATAGTTCCCATAGTACATTTTGATTGTCCCCTCTCCATTAAAACCTTGGCTACCTAAATACTGTTGGGTCATCATTTTTGCCAAACCGTTAACGGCTACTTCAGCATTTTTTGTCGTCTCAAATACTTTAGAAAGCTCAACGGAATCTGTAGGACTTGTATTTAGATAGTCTTTTTTGCAAGAAGAAACAAGAATCATTCCTGCTAACAATACTTTTATATATTTATTATTTTTCATTGTTTGATTTCTTATAATCCAATTTTTACACCAAAAGAAATTGTACGTGGAGTAACCCAAGCATTTGTGCTGGTACCATTCCATTGCTGTTGCGGGTTCATTCCTTTACGTTTTGTCATTGTAGACAAGTTTTCAATTCCAGCAACAACTCTCACGGAAGACAAATCTATTTTACTAACCAATTTTTTTGGCAAACTATAACCCACCGCAATATTCTTGATAACCAAATATGATCCATCAGTTAAGAAACGGTCACTAGTAGCATAATTATTCATACTACTTTGAGAAAAGTTGATAGAAGGAATACCGTTTACATCCAACCTATCCGCCGAGGAGGCTGTCATTCCATCTGGAATACCGTTCCACGATTTCATGATATCCGTGTGTAGCGCACTTGGCGTACCGGACATGGCCATTAAACTAGCATAGGAAGAATCGTATACTTTACCACCGATAGCGTAAGTGAATAACGCTGAGAAGCTGAAGTTTTTATACTCAAAGCTGGTATTGAAACTTCCATTCATTTTAGGAATAACCGATCCGGACCAGCCCCTTAGACCATAGCTAGAAGCATTAGTAACGTAGTATTTTCCATTAATTTCAACAAGTTCCGCTGTAGGGATCTCTGCTTTTCCTGGGGCAGAACCATTCACATTAAAACGCTCTGTGTCTGCCAGGTAAAGTGAACGACCAGTCATCTGATCTACACCCGCATACTTAAACAACCAGAAGTCATAACGGCTTCCGCCTTCAACCCATTTGAAATTACCAGTTACAATTCCGTTCTCCCTATTTTCTTCAGGTAGTGATAATATTTTATTTGTCAACCAAGTCGCATTCGCACCAACATTCCATCTCCATCCATCACCTTTTAACACGTCTACATCAAAAGTTAACTCGAAGCCCCTATTTGACATTGAACCAATATTCCTTGTTACTGTTGAAACTGCACTTGAAGATGATGTTGCTCCAGCAGACAATGGAAGATTAAAATCAAAAATCAAGTTTTGAGACTGCTTGTTAAAGTATTCAAAGCTTAAATTTGCTCGTTTAAATAATCGAGCTTCTACTGCCGCAGAGAACGAACTAGAGGTTTCCCAAATTAAGTCAGGTGAAGGATTTTGGTTTTTAAAGACCGCCCCTGCATTCGCATTTTGGCTTAACTCATATAAGGATAAATAAGAATACTTACTTGCACTTTCATCATTACCTACTTCACCGTAAGATGCTCTCACCTTTAACTCATTAACAGTATTCAGCATATCTTTAAAGAAATCCTCTTTAGATACACTCCAGCTACCACCTAATGACCAAAAATTCCCCCAACGATTGTCTGGGCTGAATCGAGATGAACCATCTCTTCTAAAAGATGCTTCCGCAAAATATTTACCCGCGTAATTATAACGAGCGCGAGACAAGAAACTTTCTACACGATAATCTTCCTGATAGTCATACAGCGACGTAATTTTGGTGAAATTTACCATATCAGTTTGGCCTTCAAAAATTTCATCTGTTTTATAGCCATATAGATAACTCCAGTTGTCAGAATAATTCTCATGTCCTGCCAATAAGTCCAGATGGTGTAAGCCAAAATCTTTGTTCCAAGTCAATAATTGTTGAACTGTATAGTTTTTGTAGCGATAAATATTCCTAGCCGCTCTACCCTGACCGGCACCATCACCTATTATTGCGTTATTATACGTACGACGTTCCGAATTGCGAAGATTAAGATCACCGTTTAGCGTTAAAGTAAAATCCTTAAGAAACTTAAACTCAAGAAAGCCTCTACCATTTACTGTATTACGAACTGTTTGGTCTTTGTTTAATTCATTTTCCCAAATGGTATGTCTTCCGACATATTGCAATCTTGTAGATTCACCGTTATCATACTGTATTTTTCCGGCCTCGTCCAATGCATAAGATCCGTCTGCGTTATGCAAATGAATTGGATAAATTGGTGCTATCGATCTTGCATAGTTATACGGATTAACAAATGAACTGGCATCGTCAGTAGAACCGCTAATTTGATTTGAGATCTGATGTGAACCTGCTAAGTTAAAGCCATATTTGAACCAATCTTTAGCTTGAAGTTCGGCATTTAATCGTCCAGTAAATCTTTTTAAACCCGAATTTTTAATGTATCCTTTCTCGTCTAGGTATCCTGTCGAATAAAAAACCTTTGCTTTATCCGTAGCGGTAGTTCCATCAATGTTATAATTTTGACGGTGTCCCACACGGTCTACTTCTTTAAACCAGTCCAAATCGTCTGCATATCCACTTTTAATTTGGGCATCAGAGACAAGTTTTCCATTGGAATCAAATAGTTTATCATCAGCCTTATCATAGATGTTTAATTTCAAATAATTGCTCACCAAAGATTTTGTAGCTTCATCATTTGCAGATTGAACTGTTGGATAGGATGCCGAATTGTTAGTTAGTAAACTATTTCTATATCCCTGCCACATGGCTTCCATAAATTGTCTATCATTCACGCGATCGTATTCGGCAATACCTCTCGAGTAGAAACCCTGGTCTGTTGAGATATTAACCTGAGAACGGCCAGCCTTACCCTTCTTGGTGGTAATAATAATTACCCCATTACTAGCCCGACTTCCATAAAGTGCAGATGATGAAGCATCTTTTAAAACTGAAATACTTTCCACATCATTGGGGTTGATATCGGAGATATTGCCACCAAAAGGTACACCGTCCACGACATAAAGCGGGTTGTTAGATCCATTCAATGATGAAAATCCACGTATCCGTATACTAGGTTCTGCGCCTGGCATACCAGAAGTATTGTTCAGTTGAATACCAGCAGCAGATCCCTCTAAAGCTGCAAATGCATTGGTAACAGGTCTCTTTTCGATATCTTTTGCAGAAACAGAGGTTACGGATCCCGTTACAGATTCTTTCTTAGCAGTACCATAAGCGACTACAACGACCTCATCTAATGCCGTATTCTGATCCTCTAAAGACACATTGAATAATGATTGTCCTTCTTTAACGATTACAGTTTTATCAGAATGACCGACAGATCTAAAAACCATCATTTTACCAACTGAAACTGATAAAGAATATTTTCCATTTGCATCTGTTTGAGTAGCAATGTTTGATCCTTGAACGGCAATTGTAACTCCTACCAACGGTTTCCCATCAGCGCCAGTTACACGACCGCTAATCTTCTTCTCTTGCGCAAAAGCAACAGACGACAGGATCATACTCCCCACGAAAAAACTGAGTAGTTTGTGTTTCATATGTTTATGTTTGTTTAAATAAGTAGTTTATCTAACTAAATACGATAAAAGCACCGAAGAAACTTTTAATATATGTTTTTCAAAAGTGATGAGCCCAACAGGCTAATACAGTTAGTGTGCAAAACCAGACATGAAATGTTAAGGTTTTGTTAAAAGCAAAGATAAAACAATCTTTTAAAGATGCAACAAGAAGTTAGAAATAGAATTAAAAAACTGGAAAACAAACGATATAAATCATAGTATTTCACACAAAAAACGACACAAAAAATACTAAATACCAAACAATTACACAAACAACTCACCTTAATCCAAAAAAGTAAATATTTTTTTCATGAAGTAACAATAAATACTGTAATATTTTGTATTTTTCATCATAAAACTATCATTACAATCGATAACAATATAAAAAAAACACATAACTACTATCAAAAAGACAAAACAATAGTTCAAAACAATCAAAGGCAAATAAAGATGAACTACAAAAGCTTAAATCCAATATTATATACAAAAAACTTAGATCAAACTATTCAGTTCTATACTGAAAAACTCGGGTTTACATGTGTTGAAAAAAACGAAGCATTGAACTGGGCTCTACTGCGAAGTGGAACCATCGAAATCATGTTTTCGCATCCTGTTGAAAGCATTGCTTTTGAAACAGCACAATTTACAGGGTCCCTTTATTTTAACATAGCTGATGTTGATAATTTATGGGAAAGTTTGAAAGATAATGTCAAAATATGTTATGAAATAGAAACTTTCGAATAGGGCATGCTTGAGTTTGCTATTTATGATAATAATGGATATGTGCTTCAGTTTGGTGAAAAAATATAGAGGTAGCAAAATACTTGCTACCTCTATATTACATAAAAATTCCTTTTTGATCTAATTAAATATGTGTTCTGAATTCTTTCAAATTCAATTTGAATGGAACAACAACAGAAGACTTTACAGCCTCCCCGTTTTGGGTTGCTGGTTTCCATTTACCTGCTCTGTTAAGTGCACGTTGCGCACTCGTTAATACGCCATAACCAGGATCATCTTTTAATTTAACACCAGTAATTTTCCCATCTTCTTTCACAATAAAATTTAACTCATAATCACCAGACAAGCCTGCTTTCAGTGCTTCAGGTGGATATTGGAAATTTTTATAGAATTTTTCAATGAAAGTAGACATGCCTTCAATTGGTTCTGCCTTTACTAGCAGCGACGAACTAGCAGATTCTCTCAAGCTTAATACTTTGTAAGGAAAACGAACCCACGAAGCTACTGGTGATCCATTCTTCTTAGCAGGTTCCCAATCCCCCGATCGTTTAAGAATATCGATCAAGCGGAGTGAAATTTTATCGCCCAAATCCCGAACGATATCAATTGAATCAATTTTCCCATGTTCGTTGACACGAAAATCAAGAACTACTTCGCCCGAAATATCACGTTGTATTTCGGAATTCGATAATTTTAATTGCTTATTCAATTTCGCTGCGAACTGCTCATCGCCCTCTTTAGGACGGGCTGGGTTATTCTGGCCATATAGACTTATGGACAAAGCCAGAAAGCATAAGGTACCTAATAATTTCATAATATAAGTTCTAGAGATTGTTAACTAAATATAGGTAATTATTACATAAAAACATAGACTAAGGCACCACTAAAGAAAATAATTTCACATAGAAAAGGTCGTCTTTTCAGACGACCTTTTCTATGTGAAATTTGTAGCACTATGGTCTAGGAGAATCAAATTTGATCTGAAGATCAAGAATTTCTCTCTTATTCGTTGTTTGTGCCCAGTCAAAATTTAATGTAAATGTTTTTGTTGCAGGATCATATTTATTGACCTTCCCCGCAATATTTCTTAATGTCGGTGCACCTAAAGCAAACATAGTGACTTCATTAGTAGCAGGGTTAATTGTCGCCCGCAAGTTGTCGATACCAGCAATACCAGAAGTACCACCTGCCCATCTCATATTTGTAATTTCGACAGTGTTTCCATCTATTGATTTAAGCGTAACCTTTGGATTACCAGCCAAACTTCCGTTCAATGCATCACCAATATTTAAAGCACCGCCAGTATAACGTTGTACAAGCCCTTTTTCAACGGTGTAAACACCGTCATATAAGTTTTTCGGTACAACACCTAAGACTATTGCTCCAAAATTACCAGAGATTGTCCCCTCACTTACAGATTTGATTTTTAATCCCAAAGCATAGCTTTCTTTAAAATCGAATTTTTCAGGAAAAAACTTGATGTTTAAGTTTCCAATTTTTTGACCTTTTGGAATTGTAATCTCGTAAGTTGAAACAGTATAATTCGCTGTTTGCAACGGTTGATATTTCGATCCATTCTGTGCATTATAAGCAGTAATTATACTATTATCCAATTCTAGTGTAACTTTAACATCCGCTTTCGGATTATACACCCCTGCTATTTGAACAGGAATTGCAAAATCCGTTGTTGGAACCATATCAAAAGCCTGAATATACAGCGGATATTTACTAGATGTCCCCGAAGATGGCGCTACAAAGTTTTTAAACTCGATGATATTTTCAACATTCCCACCTGCATCGGGACCGATGATTGCATCATCCTTCAAACAACTTGTGAACATAAACGGTAACAACAGTACCGAAATATAATTTATAATCTTTTTCATTTCAAATCAATTTATTTTGCCCAAAACAATTTATCAGTGTATTTATTCACCGTCGGGATATTTGCACCGTTATAACTGAACTCACTTGCTGGATAAGGTAGCCTAGCAAGATTTTTATCAGGAGCGGTCGAGCGTGACTCAGTAGAAATAAAGTTCAACTTACCATTACCAATCACATTTCCACCTGCAATTTTCGGATAACCAATTCTACGGTATTCATTATACGCCTCGTGCCCAAATAAGAAGTTCATTGCTATATATTTCTGTGTCACAATAGCCTCTAATTTTTGGTCTTTTGTTTGTGCTGCAGACCAGTCTGCCAGGTATTTACCTGCATTGGCAGACACGTAACTTGTCAAATAAGTAGCCGCATTTGCACCATTTGATACAACATCGGACTCATTTTTATTTAAATAAGTGAAAGAAGCTTTAATTCCGTTTTCAAAAAATGTTTTCGCATCACCTGAAAGTAATCCTTCAACGACAGCTTCTGCACCAAGAAAATTACCTTCTGCACCAAGCATTAAAGGTTGACCTGCAGATGGTCCTTTAATAACACCATAACCTCTATAGTTTGTTGCACTGATTGTTCCTGAGGCTGGTTTCATAACCCAAGCAGAAGGAGAGATTCCCACTGGCGGATTGTTTGTATTTCCCAACTGGTTTACGTTTGTTGAAATACCATTGGCAAAAAACAAGTTCGCACGTGCTTCATCACTTAATTTAGATCCATCAAAAAAAGCCATTACAAATGGTGTAGGGATAAATTGCGTTCCCCATGTACCTACAGCAGCACCATCAGCACCATATGCCCAGGTATTCCACATTGGATTCTGTTTTCCCGCAATTTTAGTAAATCCAGGTTGTACAATCACATCATCTGTAATTACACCAATAGGATCTATCGTCTTATTTGCAAACGCCGCTTTACTGCCTGCACGCAATACCAACCTTAATTTAAGTGTATTAGCAAATTTAGCCCAAGAGGTATTATCTCCTTTGAAAATGATATCCGATTTTTTAAATACATCAGAAGAAGCATTTGCCTTAAAATACGCCACCGCTCCATCGAGCTTTTTAGCCAAATCGACATAAATATCACTTGCTTTATCGTATTTCGGTGTTAAGAATGCTGCTCCTTGCAGTGCTTCAGAATAAGGAATGTCATTGTAGGTATCTACTAAATTAGCATAGTTGTAGGCCATCAACACTACGGCAGCTTGATTTAAATCCTGATAACCCGCGTTTCCGGAGGTATTTTTAACAACATAATCCAAATCCGTAAGTGTATTATAAACCCCGCTCCATAAACCACCGAACGCACTTGTTGCATAATCGTATGTCAGGATATCTCCCCAACCCGAGACCCCACCAGATGTCGCATAGTATCCTACAAAGCGTGCTCCATAGGTATTAAAACCTGGAACTTGCTGAGCTGTAGCGACCATAGCTTGCGGTAACACCAATTCAGGTGTAGAATAAGTCGGTGAATTTGGGTTAGTATTTATATCTAACGCTTTATTACAGGATTGTAAACCTTGTGTACAAAGTGCAGCTACCAATCCCAACATTATATATTTAATATTTCGTTTCATTTGTAGTAAGATTAAAAAGTTAAACTAACAGAGAATCCAAGGTATCTCGATGGTGGCGTTTGGCTCAAACCAGTTAAACCAATCGCATTTCCGTTTGAAGAACCATTTCCGTCAGAGTATTCTGGATCGGTGTAAACGTTCGTTGCTGGAGTCCATAAGAATAAGTTACGACCTTGCGCACTTACTCGAGCTCTTTTAATTACTTTTTGTCCAGCTAACCAACTTTTAGGAATGTTATAGGTTACTGACATTTCACGAATCTTCCAGAAAGCTGCCGAAGTCACATAAGTTTCATCAATATCCCTTCTTCCGGTTCCCATTGTCCAATAATCTGAACCGCCATCATACACTGTTATATTCGTGTTAGCGACATAAGATTGTGTTGCATCATCCCAATAAGATGAATTAGGGATAACAAAACGCTCTCTATCATAACCGACAGTATTGATTCCTGATCCAGAAAAATCAAAAGTGCTTGCTCCTCTATGATAGATATAATTTCCAGTGCGGTATTCAGCACTCGTATAGAACGTCAGGTCTTTCCAAGATAAGCTAAGATTCAACCCAAGTGTATGCGTAGGCATTGCAGGCCCCATATTGATCAAGCTTTCTGTTTTTGTTGGATACCCCGTATTTTTATCTACAATAATCCGTCCTTGAGGGTCTCTGTTATAACCATAACCCATGATCACTGGAAACTTCTCTCCTGCAATTGCGTATGATCCTGTACTTCCTCCATATGTTCCCAAAGCCAATTGTGTTAGACCTGCTCCTACTGCCTCTACTCTATTATCAATATAGGTAAAGTTACCGCCTACCGTTAAATCCCAATCCTGTGTTCTGATCGGTGTAACCGTCAATTTAGATTCAATCCCCTTACCAGTTGTAATACCTGCATTGACCAGGTAATTGCTGTATCCAGTTGCCCATGAGATGATAGCTGGAACGGTATTATCTGTTGTTCTATTGTTAAAATAGGTTGCATTTGCAGTTATCCGATTATTCCACCATTGTGACTCAAAGCCCAACTCAATTGAGCGAGTCATTTCAGGCTTTAATCCAGGCTGAACAATCTGATTTCCGATTGTAAAACCGCCGACGCCATTATATGGATATCCTGAGCCTTGGCTGAAAGTTGGAACAGTTGCATAAGCTCCAAATGTAGAAGTACTACCTACGTTAACTTGTCCCACTTTTGACCAGTTAGCAATCAGCTTCAAGAAATTTAATGGTTCAAAATCTTTCAATCCGTCAATAGCATCAGTCGCTACAAAAGATAATGCTACACCTGGATAAAAGAACGATCTATGATCTGGATCAAGAATAGAAACCCAGTCATTACGTCCAGTCAGACTCAAGTAAAGATAATTTTTGTACGCAACATCCACTTTTCCAGATAAACCAAATGTACGGGCGAGGTATGAAGATTGACCCGCGCTTGGATTGTTCAATGAGTTCCCAAGATTATAAATATCAGGAATGACCAAGCCACTTACAGAGGCGTTCATACCTGAATATTGATTTTGTAAAAATTGGAAGAGTAAAGTATAATCAAACTTGAAATCACCATTGGTATGTGTCGCATGGGAAATAAAGTCTGTTGCTATATTTGTAGTATAGTTAAATGCATCTGTAACATTACCCGTAATATTATTAGCCTTATAGGAACCATGAAGCCCTGCTGCATAAGGTGTAAATGAATATTTACCCGTCGTATATTTATAAGACTGATTGGCAGTTGTCATACCAACACGGCCTGTAAAATCTAACCATTGTAATGGTTTGAAACTTAAGTCAATGTTCCCCATAAAATAGTCATTACGGATATTCTGACGATTATTAGCAGCCACAAAATATGGGTTATTATAATAAGCATTGTAATAACCGCTAGGGTCAGCAAACGGATTATTTTTCCAGTCTTTATAACTTAATAAAGGGATTTGTCCAGGTTGATTCAAAACTGCATCATAAATGGAAGAATTCGCTGATGTCTGATCATATCGATTTTGTGCATAGTAAGAAGAATACGAAATATTCAACTTATCACTTAATTCTCTAGCCCCATTTACGCGAGCTGAAGCTCTTGTGTATTTATCTCCTGGAACCGTACCTGTAGAATTTAAATACTGACCAGAAAAACGGAATGAGCTTTTATCGAGCTTTGATGCAACAGACAAGTTGGTCATATTAGTAACGCCGGTTTCCCAGAATTTATCTTTATCACCGCTATAAGAATATGGTGTATATTGCGTGCTTCCATCTTGGAGCGGATCGCCAATTAACACATTTGAACCGTCAAATTTAGGTCCATATTGTTGGTTTTCATAAGGTGTGTAAATCTGAACATATTTATCCGCACCAGACCCGAATAACTTCTGCATCTTAGGTAAAAAAACCGAATTTTCAAAAGTTGTTGTGTTATCGATTGTCACTTCTAGGCCTTGGGAAGCAGCACCTTTTTTCGTTTTTATGATCAAGGCACCATTTGATGCTTGTGATCCATAAAGCGCAGCAGCAGAAGCACCATTCAGTACGGTGATATCTTCCACATCATCAGGGTTTAGATTACCTAACATAGATGAGGGAGAAATAATATTATCAATAACAATTAAGGCCTGGTTATTCCCCGTTAAAGAGCGCATTCCCCGCAATACTACGCGGTAATTGGGATTTACACCACTACCAACTCCTTGTACTGTTAGACCCGCAACTTTTCCAGTCAGACCGGTCACAATGTTTGTCGGTTTTGCCTTTTGTAGATCATCTGCTTTAATGGTTGTTTGAGTAACACCAATAGAGCGACGACTTGCCTGAAGACCCGCACCAGTTACCACGACTTCGTCAAGAACAGACTCATTGTCATTTAGTTGTACGTTATACAAACTTGAACCTTGTGCAACTGTAATGGTTTTGTCTGAATAGCCGACAGAACGAAAGACTAAAATTTTTCCCGTAGGGACATTAATGGAATAGTTACCGTTTGCATCGGTTTGTGTGGCTTGATTAGTGCCTTGAATAACAATAGTAACTCCTGGCAACCCCTCGCCATTATTACCTGTTACGCGTCCACTAACCTTCTTTTCTTGAGCGAATGCTACCGAAGTCAAGATAGCACCACCCAATAAAAAACTGAGTAGTTTGTGTTTCATATGTTTATGTTTAATTAAGTATGTTTATTTCTGCTTTTTGGCATTAAATACCATGGTTAGGAATCTTTCCTCTAATTATTGTTAGTTAGTTAGTTAGTTAGTTAGTTAGTTAGTTAGTTAGTTAGTTAGTTAACAAAAGGTATTTCATAGAAACGTACCAGCATATAAATACTTGAAAAACTTTTCACACATCCCGTTTATATACAAATGGGACGATATTGGTCAAGTCAAAACTCTAATAAAGTGTTAAAGTTTTGTTAAAAACAAAGATATAATAAATTTTTATAATAGCAATACTTACTATTTATTTTAAAAAATAAATCCCAACTTCTCTTAAAAAGTATTACGAGAGACAATTGCATTTGTTGTATCCAGTATAGTAAATTTGAAAGCGACCAACTTTCACTTAAACAATCTTATTTAGTAATTATTCATCAAGTTCTACACTAAACTTCTAATGAAGAGTTTAGTACAAAAAAAGAAGCCTCTGACACACATGTCAAAGGCTTCAGCATAGTTAATTTCAAATTCTACAAATCAAACCAAACCTTATCATAGTATTTAGGTTGGGGGTTTGGAATATTTGGATTAGCAGCTGTTTCATCCGTAGATAATGGAAAACGTCTAAACAGAGGACCAGATGTAGCCCCCTTAGGAACTTCCATTTTTGGAATCTCATTTCCATCTGTTCCGGATCTTCTCCATTGAACGAACGCCTCTAGAGGTCGATCCATTAAGTCAATCCATTGTTGGGTATGAATCTCTTTAAGGGGATCAGCAAGCGTATTTAAGGCAGGCAAGGCATTAAGATACACAGACACTGCTGCTGGATCAGCCTCATAAAAATTCATTGCTGCTTGAAGCCCTTTCCTGTAAAGATCATTCGCTTTTGTCATATCCTTAGAAACACCTAGACCTCGTGCATAAACTTCAGCCTCCAAAAAGAGCATTTCTTGATAAGAAAGCAATAAAGATGGCGCATCTTTCCTATATAGGTATTTTGATATTAAAGAAGTTTTACTATCTGCATCAACATTGGCTAACACACCAACATATGATTTTGAATCAGGTCCTAAATCGAAATATTTCGGTAATCTAGGATCACTTTTTGGAACCATAATATCTGTCACCAATTTATTTGCATAAGTAAATGGATTTTCACCTAAAAACAGACGATATTTTGGATTTTCATTATTTACAGTTGTTGTATAAGGCACTTTCCAAGTATCGACCGCTGCATTTATCATAGTTTCAGGAGCGGCTGCTAATTTTCCAATCGCATCAGCTTTGGATGGATCTTTATCCACCATCACCATTAAAGTTTTAAACTTAATTGAATTAGCCAATTTTTTCCATTGATTTAGATCCCCTTTGTAGAAGACGTCATAATCAGCTATTTTCAGAGAACTATTAGCATCAATCTGCGCTGTTGCTTCATCCAAAAGTTTAATTATATTTTCTAAAACATCCTTTTGTGCATCGTACTTCGGATAAGGAAAATTCTCAGGATCCCATGCTTCGGTATAAGGTACATCGCCATAGAGCGTGGTAGCTTCAAACATCAATTGAGCCAATATAATTTTACACTGAGCAGCGGCATTATTTTGAACTGGATTTGCTGATTCTGCAATTTTTATAGCCTGTTTCAAATTATTACCAGAAGTACTATAATATACTTTCCAAGTATTTCCAACAAAATTGGGACTAATATTATATAAATTAGAAGAGCCCCAATTATCTGAAAAATCTCCACCTGATGCTAGAGTTTGTCCAAGAAATCCCAATGCAATATAACAGTCACCACTATTTTTACTCACGTCCCAAGCTGTAACTGCGTATCCAAATAAAAGCTTCGGCTCAACTTTTGTTGCAGTTAAAGGATTACTATTTATATCTAAATACTTATTACATGAAACTATGCCCGAGGCAGACATTAATAATAAAGCCCCCGCCAGTAATTTATTTTTCAATTTCATAACGTCAATAATTAAAAGTTTAATCTCAAATTCATACCAAAAGATCTTGTTGAAGGGATACTATTAAATTCGACACCTTCACCTACACTTCCTGATCCAAAGAAATTCAATTCAGGATCTACATGGGGGACATGGCTCTTAATTAACCACAGGTTTCTTCCTTCAACACCAATTTCAGCTCCTTTTATAAATTTAGATTTTAATATACTTGAAGGTAAGGCATAAGCAAATCTAACCTCCCTCAATTTTACAAAGCCTGCGTCAAATACATTGGAAACAGTATTTGTTGTACTTGCCTCCCAAACCCAGTAATCTTGTGCACTGATTTCTTTAGTATTTGGAATATAAGCCCCATTAGACAACACCACCCCAGGCGTCACAATTTTATCACGATTGGCAGTTTCTGCGGCCAAGCCACTACCCCTCAAATTTGCAACTGTTCCCGAGAAAAATTTCCCACCTTTACGGATATCAATGAGGGCACTTAGAGACAATCCTTTATAACTAAATGTATTATTTATTCCCATTGTCCAATCCGGATAAATACTACCTAATCGCTGATTTGCTACCGCAGTTTTTAATCCCGTTTTACTGTCAATAATAATTTGCCCATCATCAGTTCTTGCCCAGTCGCTTCCATAAAGTCCGAAGCTTTCACCTACACTAGCTTTTATCTGAAGACCACTATAACCACTAGCTAAACTATATTGAGTCAACCCAGGCGCTAGTTCATTAACTTTTTGCTTATTTTTAGAAAAGTTAAAATCTAGATTCCAGTTAAAATCTGTTGTTCTAACAGGCACAATATTCAAACCAATTTCAACCCCTCTGTTTTGAATTTCCCCTACGTTTATATACTTCGAAAAATAACCAGTAGAGATTGCAACATCGATAGGAATTAACTGATTTCTAGTCACATTATTATAGTATGAAAAATCAAATCCAATTCTATTCTTTAAGAATTTCATTTCCAATCCTGTTTCGAATGAATTTTGCTTTTGAGGTTTCAAATTTGCATTCGGCAATATTTTAGGTGCTGTAAAAGCTGTTTCGATTGGTCCTGCAGGGAAAACGGTTGCAGTTGACGAAACATATTGCAAAAAGACGGTAGACGTTGGCGTATATTGATAATCTAAGTTATAAGCAGCTAAATCACTACCCACTGAAGCCCAGCTCGCTCTTAATTTCCCATAATCTAACCAATCTAGGCCTTTATTTTTAAGTAATTCAGAGAAAATAAATGAGCCTCCCACAGAAGGGTAGAAATATGATCTATTCGCCACAGGCAAAGTAGAAGTCCAGTCATTCCTACCTGTAACATCTAAGTATAAAAAATCCCTGTAACTAACACTTAAATTACCATAAGCCCCCAAAAGACGTCTTTTACTATAACCCAACGTAGGAGTTTTGCTAGAAGCATTGGTATAGTTCCATAGTTGATCAATTGTCAAACCTACAGCCTCAACGTTAGTACTTTGAGTAGTACGCTCATTAATATTACCACCAACGATCAACTTAAATTTAAAGTTATCAACCAAATTATTTTGTTCGATGGTAGCGATTAAATCATCATTAAACTGCTTACTTAACAAGTCGTAATTGATAAATTTTCCAGTCATAAATCCTGCTGTACCCTTACGTACATGCTGAGATCTTTTCTCCGTATATACGTCAGCACCAAAATTATTACTAATAGTAACCCAATCAACCGGTTTATAAGTTAAGGTATATGTTCCTAAAAAACGATCAACCGTGTTTCCATTTCTATTATAATTCATTACCCAAAAAGGGTTATTTCCGTTCCTATTTGGACTCAAGAAAATTTGGTCACCAGTTTCTGGATTTTCAAAATTATTCTTTAACAAGTTAATATCTACTGTTCTCGGCAAACCAAAAATAGTAGAAATAATTGCATTTGTATTATTGGAACTTTGAGCGGGTCTACCATCTGATTTTAAATTGGTATATGAACCTGTAAATCTAGAAGACAGCTTAGGATTAAAGTCCTTCCCAGCGTTAATCGATAAAGTATAGCGATCCAATTTCGATTCCGGAATAATCCCTCTTTCGTTCGCGCTTGAAAAACTAATCCGATAATCAGAATTGTCACCTCCGCCTGCAAATGCTATATTATTCATCAAGGAAGTTCCTGTTTGGAAATAATCTTTGACATTATTAGGATAAGCCTGCAGAGTACCATCTTGACCTAAGAAATTTTTAAATTTTTGCCCACTTACCTCAGCGATATTTGGTCCCCAACCATTTGTCTGCGTTAAAGCATATACACCTTGATTTCCTTGAGCATATTCATTTTGAAATTTTGGTAAGATTAATGGGTTATCAAAGCGTAATGACGAATTTACACTAATAGAACTACTTCCCTTCGCTCCTCTCTTAGTGGTAATAATAATCGCCCCATCCTTTGCCCGGGCACCATATAGAGCCGTCGCAGCTGCACCTTTAAGAATTGTCATTGATTCAATATCATCTGGACTTAAATCTCCCATTCGGTTCCCAAAATCAACGTTACTAGCTGTAGTTCCACCGACAGAAGTTGCGTCACTTACAGTTAGTCCGTCAATTACATAAAGAGGAAAGCCTCCATCCAAAGAATTAACACCACGAATAACAACTTTAGTAGATCCCCCAATTGTACCCGACTGAGCATTTACCCTTACGCCAGCGGCTTTACCAGCCAATGAATTTAGAACATTTGAAGACCTAGCTTTTGTTAATTCTTCCGATTTAATGGTCGATGCCGCATACCCAAGTGATCTTTGTTCTCTTTTAATTCCCATTGCGGTTACAACAACTTCTTCTAATGCATTATCCGTATTAGCTAAAGTGACATTAAATGCAGATTGAGTTTCTTTCACGATCAATGTTTTATCGGCGTATCCCACCGAACGGAACACAATCATTTTACCTGTAGGAACAGACAGCGAATAATTTCCATTCTCATCTGTTTGGGTAGCTATGTTTGATCCTTGCACGGCAATCGTTACTCCCACTAATGGCTTTCCATCAGCACCAGTAACACGACCACTTACTTTTTTCTCTTGTGCAAATGCAACAGAAGTCAGGATCATACTACCCACGAAAAAATTGAGTAATTTGTGTTTCATATATTTTACGTTTATTAATAAATGTTATTCTTGACAAAATACTTCGGTTAGCGAATACCTTCCAATAGTTTATATATGTGTTATAGTTAGTAACATATTTCTCGTTGAATTGTTCCAACATGTTAAAAAATGTTAAACACAAAATTATAATTTTTTTTACTTTTTACAATGCAAGCATAACTTTAAACCAATAACTAACCTGATAATTAACACAATAAACTGACTTACAGCAACTTATTTTTACAACAAGTTCATCTCAAAGTAACATTCTTTTACTGAAACACAAAAAAAATGCTATAGCTTTACCAAAAAATTTCATTAAAACATATATCTCACTTGTATATACCCTTCTACAAGACAACTTTGTCGACATATATGTTCGTGTAGACTACGCCAAAAACACTTCCTATCAAACTCATTAATTCAGAACACATTATCATTTTCAGCAAAGCTTTCACCAAGAATATCTTTGTTCAAGATTGTGTGGAGAAATTAAAAAAACAGATTCCGTGGCATTTCCCCATCTTCTTTATAGGTCAAATATTCTCATATAAATTTCACCTAAACAGCAAATATTTAATCTTTCGTATAATAAAATCCAACCTATTTATTAGATACTTAAAATCTGAAAGATGATACATAATACCTTTATTAAAAATTTGCCTGATAATAATTCGAAATTTTTCTTTGAGACTGATCTCATTTTCCTTTTTGCCACAAAAAGATCAAACGTTAATGCAGACCTAAAGGTAAAGTAATAAAAGAACGTAATATACCATACCTTTAATCATTGGGAAATAGAACATAATTTTGGACAACTGTCTATTCGGATGGTAGGTACTCGATTCACCAATATACTTCCACCCGAAAACCCCAACTGTGCTGTCAAGGCTATAAGCTAAAGATTTCATGGAATCAGTTGACGTATAATAGCTAACTATATTAAAAAATCTATTCGATTCATCCCAACAGGAACAATACATTTATAAGAGTTAGACGCTAGTTTTGTTCTTACTGAATTTCCTGATTTATCAAAGTAATTCACTATCGTATCGCTGATAAACATTTCCTCCCTTTCTTTAGAAGAAAAAGTTCCCGTATTCGTTTCTATCAAAACAAGCACAATTAAAACTAAAATCAATCTTTTCATAAAATATACAGGCGTTAATAAGGACGACAACACAGCTTTTTCAACAATATATTTCAAAAAACAAAAGCGGCAATTTCTTTCGAAATTGCCGCTTTCATACGTATATAATCTAAAAGATTACTTAACATCCCACCAAACTGGCACTGTGATCGCTTTTGTACCTGGATAGTTTAAGTTAGTTGTCAACTCAGTATTTGGATACAACAAACGCTGTGGCATTTCACCATTCGCTAAAATTGACGCTTTTGATTGAACCAAGAATGTAGGGTAACCTGTTCTTCTATATTCAGTCCATGCTTCAAAGTTTTGGAAACCATTCATTGCATAGTATTTCTGTGTAATAATTGCTTCCAATTGTTTAGATGCATCAGTTGGAAATTTACCAGCAGCAGCTAAATAGTCAGCCACCCCTGCCGTCTCTAGGTAGGAAAATGAAGCTGTAACACCTTCATTGTACAATGTTGAAACAGCACCTGTTCCCCATCCTTTCAAAGCAGCTTCAGCTTGTAAGAATTTGCTTTCAGCAACAGAGAATAATTTTACAGGAGCTGTTGCAGACGCTGTATTTTTCGCATTTGCACCAGTTATTGGAGAAGGAGCAGAAACTTTTTTCGTGTTTTGTCCTCTAAAGTCTCCCTGTTCTAAGTATGCTACTGTATCCTGCAATGTTACATTATCTGCTTTAAACAATCTGCTGTATAAAGCAAATGATCTTTTATCATTGTTTGCAGCATAAGCTTTAACAGCTGTTCCACTTGCAACTACATTCTGAACATATTTTAAACCAACCATCTCTGTATAGAAAGGGTTTTGGTTACCACCTGTCGTCGTAAATGTGATGGATACATCTTCATTTAAGAATGTTGGATTTGTAGCATATAACGCTTTGATACCTGCTTGAGCAGTAGCAGCATCTACGTTAGAAATACGCAAATACGCTCTCAATTTCAAGGTATTTGCGAACGCAATCCAAGAAGCCTTATCACCACCAAACAACATATCTTGTTCACCTGGTGTGGTACCAAGGCTACCTTTCAATAATTCAACACCTTTATCGATATTTTCAAAAATACTATTGTAGATCTCTTTTTGAGTTTGATACTTTGGACTCAAATTAGTTGCTCCTTGCAAAGCTTCATCCAAGGGAATATCTCCAAAAGCATCAGTAGCTACCTGCAATGTATATGCTTTCAATAAATACGCCATACCAATTGTATAGTTGTTGGCCCCCCGCTCTGAATTGATGATTATTTCAGCATTGTTTAGCGCACTTCTATAAATTGTTGACCAAATACGATCCGTAGCAGTATTTTTGATATTATACTGATCAATAGTCTGATACTGTGAGGACGATGGAGCCTGCGTCCAATATTGGGCCCATAAACCACCATACACTTGAAGTTGATTACCTACGATCTGACTTACCGAAGCTTCAACTGTCGGCAACAACAGATTTGGCTCTACTTTTTCCGGGTTATTTGGATTTTCGTTAACATCCAAATATTTATTACAACTTGTAAATGCTACTGATCCAACCAATGCAGCAAAAACAAACTTTTTAATATTCTTGTTCATTCTATTATTCTTTATAGTTTAGAAGGATACCTTCACATTGATACCATAGTTACGCAAAGACGGCTGAGCAGTATAGTCAAAGCCCTGTGCATTTCCAGCACCAGCAGAGTTTACTTCAGGATCTGCATATTTGTTTTCGCTTGGAGTCCAAATAAACAGGTTGTTTCCAAACACACCCACAGTCACATCTCCAAATGGCGTATTTTTAAGCATATCTTTCTTGAATTTATAAGAAATAGCCAAGTTGCGCAACTTCACATAAGAAGCATCAATAACATTCATACCCGCTTCCAAATATGGATAGTAATCCACTTTGTCATAAGTCGCTGTTGTATTTACAACAGAATTACCATTTGCATCTAAGTAGACTGAGTTAGGGAAGATTTGACCAAAACGCTCACCCCCTGTTTCAGCAGATGTACCTGTGAATGCCATGATATCTTTAGTACGTGAATAGAATACACCTCCATGTTTCATGTCAAACAATGCTGTTAATGACCAGCTTTTGTAATTTACGGTCGTTCCTAATGATGCTTGGAATTTAGGATTATAACTTCCTAAATACTTTGCTTCTGAAGTAGGTACTGGTAAACCTGTTTCTTGGTCAACGATAGTTCTGCCTTCCGCATCAGTTGCATTGGTTACTGCATAAAATTCTCCGTAAGGGTGACCCTTTGCCGCAACGATAGACATCCCTGAGAAACCACCTAGAGAAACTTGGTCAATACCATCCATCAACTCAACAACTTTACTGTTGTTTTTAGTGAAAGTACCCATCAATTCCCAGCTAAAGTTTTCAGTTTTCACTGGTGTTCCACGCAATGCAAGTTCAACACCCGAGTTTTTAATTTTACCTGCATTAACAACATTGAATCCGTAACCTGTAGAATTTGCAATAGGAATTGCTAAGATTTGATTTTTAGAATTGTTATTGTAGTAACTAAAATCAACAGTTAAACGATTTCTAAAAAACCCTAATTCTGCACCTACTTCAGCTGATGTAGTGATTTCTGGTTTCAACTCTGCATTTCCTAAAGTGGATCCCGACATGAATGCGGAAACATTACCAAATGGGAAAGTTGTCGTTCCAAATCCACCATTGATCTCGCCTCTAGAGAAGGTTGTCAACAATTGGTATGGATCTGTATCCGAACCAACTTTGGCGTAGTTGGCACGCAATTTACCGTAAGAAAGAATTCTCTTAGCATCTTGGCTTAACAACTCAGAGAATACAAATGAACCACTTACACTTGGGTAAAAGAATGAATTGTTTTTCTTAGGTAGTGTAGACGACCAATCATTACGTGCTGTCGCTTGTAAGTACAGGAAGTTTTTGTACGACAAGTTCAAATCTGCATAAAGTCCAACCAACCGGCGTTTTGACCATGAATCTTGAATCAAGTTCAATGGACCATTGGAGTTCGCTAGATTATAATAACCCGGCTGTACCAAACCTCCACTTTCATTTGTCGCAGTACTTAGATTAGAAACATTACGTTGACGGATATTATTACCCAACATTAATGATCCTTTAAAATCTTGATTAAACTCATGGGTAGCAGTAACCATGAAATCATGAATGATCTCTGTTACATTGTATTGATCGATACGATACTCTCCATTGTCAATAAGATCATTAGCAGTCGAATAATTACCTGAAGTTTTATCGATCGGCGTAAAATTATATTTTGGAGATTCTGAACGTCTGCGGTCGGTATAGTGATCCACCCCTACACGCTCTTTGAAATCCAACCATTCAAATGGCTTATAACCAACGTTAAAATTACCCATAATGCGGTTTACATTATTGTAATTGTTGTAATTTGCCAATGTCCAATATGGATTCATAGAATATGCTCCATAATAGCCATACTCATTACTATGGTTTAAACCATTTGCATCAATATAACCATACCCATTATATGGGTTGCTTAAATCTTTCATGTCAGCAACAGGAATATCGCGGGGAGTTTGCAACAAGTTATTATAAACAGAACCACCACCTTGGCCACCACCTACATTGTTCGAGTTGATCTGACTATAGTTCGCTGAAATTCCTGCATAAAATTTATTAGAGAATTCAGTTTGACCATTGAAACGAACACCGTATTTATTGTAGTTGTCCTTGCTTCCAGGATAAACACCATTTGAGTTCAAAGAATTCAGCCCCAAATAGAAGGAAGATTTTTCACTACCACCTGAGAAGCCTAAGTTATTGTCTGTTGCAAACCCAGTATTAAAAAAGTCTCTAACATTGTCTTTTACGGCAGAATACGGTTTTGTTTGTCTTACACCATTTACAGCTTGCCCCCATTCCTGTGTTTTTCCTGTAAAAGGAGCTCCCCAGGACCAGTTTTCTTTTGGATCATTGACAAATACCAGATCTCCATTTTTAGTATAGCCAGAGTAACCTTGACCATATTCATTTTGGAACTCAGGCAATTTCAAAATAGAAGAAAAAGTATTTGTAGTATTGAAGGTAATATCTGTTTTACCTCCACCTTTTTTACCGGTCTTAGTTGTAATGATCAAAGCTCCATTAGATGCCCGCGATCCATACAATGCAGCTGCAGCAGGACCTTTTAATATAGTCATTGATGCGATATCATCAGGATTGATATCATTACCACGGTTACCAAAATCAACACTAGATAGCGATGAGGCACCACCAATCACACTGGAATTGTCAATAGGAACACCGTCAACAACAATTAATGCTTGGTTATTTCCTGAAATCGACGAACCACCACGTAATACCACACGAGATGAACTACCTGGCGAATTCGAGGTTGATGTAATATTCACACCAGCAACCTTACCAGCCAATGCATTGATAGCACTCGAATTTTGACCTGAGCGTAATTCTTCATTATTCAATGTCGGTGCAGAGTAACCTAACGTTCTTTTTTCACGCTTAATTGCATTAGCAGTTACAACAACCTCTTCCAAAGCATTGTCATGATTTACCAAAGAAACATTGAATACCGCACTATTGTTGTTAACAATAATAGTTTTATCGTCAAAACCAACGGAACGGAATACGACAACCTTACCTGCCGGTACATTCAATGAATAATTACCATCAGTATCAGTCTGTGTAGCTTGATTAGTACCTTGTACAACTACTGTCACCCCTGGTATTGCTTTACCGTCAGCAGATGTAACACGACCACTAATCTTCTTTTCTTGAGCGAATGCAACCGAAGTCAAGATCATACCGCCAACAAGAAAACTTAGTAATGTTTGTTTCATGTTTTAGTTAGTTAATTTTATTATTTTCTAATCCTATATATTGATATAAATTATATCCGTTATCATAACCGTCTAAACATAAATTGCCTAGACAATAAACAGCAAAAAACATAACATGCTATTGCAGTTCATTTAGTAACAGTTGAAAATATTTTTGGAAAAGCGGGCCCCAGGTAGATGTAGGGTCAGTCCTTAGATAAATATCCAGCTGTAAAATTTGCTCTTTTCAGCATTTACAGTAAATAATAGTTAGTGCGATTTTTATTAGCGGTGTCAAATATAGAAAGCCAAAGTTGCTTTTACAAGTTTTTTAACATAATCTCCAGAAAACAAGAAATACCGCAATAATAAGTTCACAATTTTACAAATTGTTACAAAAGAATCATTTTAGAATAAAAACTCTTCAAACAATTTTCAAACAGAATTTTATACGGAATGAACCATAATTAACAAAACATTAACAATGTTATAAGAAAACGTTAACATGCTATTCTATTATTTTTCTGTATTAATACCGCATGTAATTTATAATGATTCTAAACATCTTAAAATCGAGTTATAACAAAAAAAGACGCTCTACCTTCTCAGGCTGAGCGTCTTTCGTTTTTATATTAAACAAGCGCAAAAGCAACTTATTTATTGATATTTAATCGATATACTCAAATTTAGTATACGGCACCAAAACTGCAGGAATCTTAATTCCTTTTTCCGTTTGATTATTCTCCAATATCGCTGCGACAATACGTGGTAAAGCTAACGCCGAACCGTTCAAGGTATGTGCCAGTTGCATCTTGCCATCAGCATTTTTAAAACGGACTTTCAAACGATTCGCTTGATAAGTTTCAAAATTGGAAACGGAAGATACCTCTAACCAACGTTTCTGAGCAGAACTATACACTTCCATGTCATAGGTCAATGCAGAAGTAAAACTCATATCTCCACCGCAAAGGCGCAATACACGGTAAGGAAGCTCTAATTTCTGCAACAGCCCCTGTACGTATAAACTCATTTCCTCAAGCACTTCATAAGACTTTTCAGGATGTACAAGCTGCACCGTCTCCACTTTGTCAAATTGGTGCAGTCGGTTTAATCCACGCACATGTGCACCATAAGAACCTGCTTCACGACGGAAACAGGGCGTATAAGCACAATGTTTAATTGGAAACTGTGCTTCTTTTACAATCTCGTCTCTATAAATGTTGGTGACCGGAACTTCAGCTGTAGGGATCAAATACAGATTGTCGTTACCCACATAGTACATCTGTCCTTCTTTATCCGGTAATTGTCCCGTAGCAAATGCAGAATCTTCATTGACCAAAATGGGCACCTGTACTTCTTCGTATCCTTCTTCTGCTGCCTGATCCAAAAAGAAATTGATCAATGCGCGTTGCAATTTAGCGCCTTTACCTTTATAGATAGGAAAACCCGCACCGGCAACTTTTACGCCAAGCTCTAAATCAACAATATCATATTTGTTCAACAATTCCCAATGCGGCAATGCATCCTCCGACAAAGCCGGGATTTCGCCATGGCTCAAAACAACTTCGTTGTCCTCAGCACTTACACCTGCAGGAACGGATTGATGCGGTAAATTAGGTAATTGTACGATCTTCTCATTCAATTCGGCCTCAATTGTACCCAATTGATCCAAAAGTTGCTTAACTTGCTCCTTATATCCCGAGGATTTGGATTTAACGGTTTCAGCTTCTTCTTTTTTACCTTGGCGCATCAGATCTCCAATCTGTTTTGCTGCCGCATTAGCTTCTGCCGAAAGTGCGTCTGATTCCGATTGGATCTTACGGCGATCCTCATCTAAACTGATGATTTCGTCGACCAATCCAATTTCCTTGAAATGCTTGACAGCCAATCTTTCGATTACCGTATCCCTGTTCTCACGGATATAATTTAATTGCAACATAATATAAATGTGTTATTTAAAATAGTGAACAAACTTAGATAAATTTGCCTTTATTTACAAGCAATTTTATTCCTAAACCACCATCCAAAAGGCTTTTTAACTGCTTTACGGTCCTCTATTTTCATCGCACCGCACCAGTTAGCATCCACCAACTCATTGAATACTGATCTTCAAAGGGATCGGTATTTACAAACTATGATCCATAGAAAGAGCGTATCCATTAGACTGCTAATCGATACGCTCTATAATTCGATCTATACGCAAAGCCCTGTCGTGAGATTCAACCTGATGAACTCATGTGATGCGCATTTGCTAAACAATGCTTACCTCATCGCATAAATAAACATCCTGAATGGCATGTAATAGTGCGACGCCTTCATTCATTGGCTTTTGGAAAGCCTTACGGCCAGATATCAACCCTGTGCCACCTGCACGCTTGTTGATAACCGCAGTTTTTACAGCTTCCTGTATATCATTCTGTCCCGAAGCTCCACCAGAATTGATCAAGCCAGCCCGACCGGCAAAGCAATTAAGCACCTGGTAGCGGCATAAATCAATAGGATGATCGGAAGAAAGCTGCGTATACATGCGTTCATCCAGCTTTCCATAACTACTTTTCCCCATATTTAATGCTTTAAAGCCACCGTTCAATTCGGGTAGTTTTTGCTTAATAATATCCGCTTTGATCGTTACGCCCAAATGATTGGCCTGTCCGGTAAGATCCGCTGCTAAATGATAATCTTTATCACCTACTTTAAACGCCGAGTTGCGCAGATAACACCATAATACCGTCGCCATCCCCAAAGAATGTGCTTCTTCAAATGCTTTTGCAACTTCGATAATCTGACGGTCTGATTCCTCAGATCCAAAATATATGGTCGCCCCTACCGCAACTGCCCCCATATTCCATGCTTCGCGAATTGTTCCGTACAGGATCTGGTCGGCTCGATTGGGATAAGTCAATAGTTCATTATGATTGATTTTAACCAGAAACGGAATCTTGTGCGCATACTTTCGGGCAACGGCTCCTAAAACACCAAAGGTAGATGCCACGGCATTGCAATTTCCTTCCAAAGCTAGCTTGACAATATTTTCCGGATCAAAATACTGTGGATTTGGAGCAAAAGAAGCTCCTGCACTGTGTTCGATTCCCTGATCTACAGGCAATATCGAAAGATAGCCAGTATTGGCTAACCGACCCGTTCCAAAAAGCTGCCCCAAACTCCGCAAGACCTGCGGGCTACGGTCACTCGAACTATATACTTGGTCAATAAATCCTGCTTGTGGAAGATGAAGTATTGTTTTGGAAACTGCGGGTTGATCAAATTCTAATAAATAACTCGCTTCTGCACCCAGATGTGCCTGTATTTTTTCAATGTATTGCATAATTTATTTAAAATAAAGTGATGGAGTTTACCATTATCTTTAAAATAAAACTCCAAAAAGCACAGAATGTTTTAGCGCATATTATATAGTAAAAAAAACTTAACTTTGACCATGTTATATTTAGTTCCAACACCTATTGGCAATCTGGAGGACATGACGTTCCGTGCGATCAATGTCCTGAAAGAAGTGGACCTCATCTTAGCAGAGGATACAAGGACCAGCGCTCCGCTTTTGAAGCATTTTGGAATCGACAAAAAAGTATTTGCGCATCATCAGCACAATGAACATAAAGCGGTATCTGAAATCATTAAATTCCTGAAAGAAGGGCAAAACATTGCATTGATTTCAGACGCAGGCACACCGGCGATCTCAGATCCGGGATTTTTACTGGTACGTGAGGCCATCAAAGAAGGACTCGAAGTGCAGTGCTTACCAGGCGCAACAGCTTTCGTGCCAGCGCTTGTCAATTCGGGTCTTCCCAACGACCGTTTTTGCTTTGAAGGTTTTCTACCCGTCAAAAAAGGAAGGCAAACGCGCTTAAAAGCTTTGGCAGAGGAAAAAAGAACGATGATCTTCTACGAGTCGCCACATCGTATTCTCAAAACCATAGAAGAATTTATCACCGTTTTTGGCGCAGAAAGACAAGCTTCGATATCGCGTGAACTGAGCAAACTCTATGAAGAAAATGTTCGCGGAACATTAACTGATTTAAAATTACACTTTGAAAACAATCCGATTAAAGGAGAATTTGTATTTTGTGTAGCAGGATTGGAATAAATTTTGACAATCTTTAGGTATTAAAAAGTATTTGACATGAACATGGAACAATTTGCACAGGACGGGCAGGACATAAAAATCATTGAAAAATTGGTTACTAAAGTCCAAGATATGCTTACTCCAGGGGAAAAAATAGATTATATTGCAGTTCAAAAGAAACCTGCAGTTACTATTTTACCAGATAGTATCACCATCAGTAATAAGCGCATATTTATGTGCGAATTTACTAAACTGGGTCTGGCTACTGATTTTGAAATCTTCGGTTGGCAAGATATCAAGGATATTGCCTTTAAGGAAGAAATCTTCGGTTCAAAAGTTACGGTTATACCATTTACGGGCGAGAATTTAAGCATAGACTATATCCCTAAAGTTCAGGCTAGAAAATTGTATCAATATATTAAAGCCGCCCTTGAAAACTATAAAAAAGCGGAATTGGCGGCCGAAAAAGAAAAAATAGTCATTGCTCCAACAGTTGCTAAGGAAGTGATTATCGAACGACCAGAAAATAATATACCAGTTCAGCCAGCAGTTACAGCTCCGGCGGCACCTCAACCTGTTGTATCGGCACCAGTAACTCCGCCAGCGCCAACGGTATCAAACATCCCGCCCGCTCCACTCGTTAAAGAAGAGGAAGATGATGAAATTACCTTAAAGCTCAAAAAATTAAAAACACTCTTCGACAAACAATTGATTACCCAAGAGGAATACGAGAGTAAAAAGAGAGAAGTTTTATCCAGTTTATAATCATAAATGGGAGAAAATATATAGTGAAAAATAACTATTTACTGGCACTTTTAAGTGCCTTTTTATTGTGGTTGGGCTGGCCTCCAATCCCCTATTCCAGTCCATTGTTATTTATTGGGTTTGTGCCTTTGCTGATTGCAGTAGAAAATATTATCCGCAGTGAAACACTCCAAAGAAAAGGCCGTAAAGTATTTCTTACAGCGGGACTCACGGCTGTTGTTTGGAACACGGCTTCCATTTACTGGGTATACAACTCCATTTCGGCAGTTATGCCGCCTTTTGCAGCTGTTGTTATCAGTCTGATACCTTTTTGTCTTGGCGCCGCTTTAATGGCGTTGGCTTTCAGGTTATATGGGCAATTACGAGGCAAAACGAACATCCTGTTATCCCTTTTCGGATTAATGGGATTCTGGATAAGCTATGAATTTCTACACGAATCCTGGGATTTAGCCTTCCCGTGGATGACTTTAGGCAATGGTTTCGCAAGTTTCCACCAATTGATCCAATGGTACGACATCACAGGGGTCTATGGCGGAACAATATGGATCTGGCTGGTCAATATCTTGGTATTTACACTTTACCTCAATGGAAAAGGACTTTATCCCATCAAACGTAAGATTGTCCCGATTGCCTCTTTGGCGACTATATTGTTGGTTCCCAGCGCCTACTCGCTCCTACGTTATTTCAACTACGAAGAACATCAGAATCCTGCACAGATTGTTGTTGTTCAACCGAATATTGACCCTTATATTAAATTCAATTTAAGTCCCGAGGAACAATTAAACACCTTATTCGCCTTATCAAATTCAGTCGCCAAACCCAATACGGAGTTTTTCATCTGGCCTGAAACTGCACTTTCACAGAACGGCGATTTTGACGAGGAAAACTTTAGGGAAACCTATTCTTACCAGCGCATTTTAAAATTTTTAGATCAATATAAAAATGGTAATGTACTTTCAGGTATTGAAAGCTATCAGTTGTACAACTATGCAAAAACACCTACTGCGCGTGAAATAGCTCCTAATGTATACCAGGATAATTTCAATGCTGCGACATTGATCGATTATTCCTCCAAACTTCAGTTTTACCATAAGTCTAAACTCGTGCCGGGCGTAGAGCAAATGCCTTTTGGCGCAGCGATGAATTTCCTGAAACCTTTATTTAAAGCGTTCGGCGGTACGACAGGTGGCTACGGGAAACAGGCCGAACCTTCGGTATTCTATGCCCAAAGCGGTATTGGTGCCGCACCCGTAATCTGTTATGAATCCATTTGGGGCAATTATGTTTCCCAATATGTCAAAAAAGGCGCTCAGTTTATTGCGATCATCACCAACGATGGCTGGTGGGGCAATACTTCGGGTAAAGACCAGCATTTACAGTATGCAAAACTGCGTGCGATTGAAAACAGGCGCTGGGTTGCTCGATCCGCAAATACAGGGATTTCAGGCTTTATCAATCAACGAGGCGATATTGTACAACAGACTAAATGGTGGCAGCCTGCGGCCCTAAATCAGGAAATTAATTTAAATGAAGAAATTACTTTCTACACGCAAGCAGGTGATATTGCTGCCTATTTGGGCTTGGTGCTCGCAATGGGAGGACTTGTGATACTCATCGTGGTCCGACGAAAAAAAGAACTTATCTAAATTGAACAGTAGCGCCAAACTGAAATAGTAATTTGGCGCTATTTTTTCAGTATCAGAATGGGAAAGCACCAATCCTATACCTTCCTCGGCAAAAAGAACCTAATTCTGATGAGCCCCCGGCACGCCAACGCCTATCAGCTATAATTAGGAAAATAAAATGATAAAAATAAGTCATTTAATACCTTTAATTTACTTTGGAGATTTGTAATTTTGCAGCATGCAAGTATATTTTGATAATGCAGCGACTACAGCCTTAGATCCTGAAGTAATAAAAGTAATGGTGGATGTGATGAACAATAACTTTGGAAATCCATCTTCTATCCATAGTCACGGACGACAAGTAAAAACAATTGTAGAAAAAGCACGTAAAACGATTGCCAATCTACTTCATGTATCTCCAGCAGAGATATTCTTCACATCGGGTGGAACCGAGGCCGACAATATGGCCATCGTTAGGTCAATCGCCGACTTTGGGATAACCCATGCCATCACCTCACCGATAGAGCACCATGCCGTATTACATACGTTAGAAGAACTTGAAAAAGCCGGTAAGGTGCACCTCGACTTATTAGAAGTTGACGAAAAAGGTAATTTAAATCTCAACCAGCTGGAAGAACTTTTAAGTACCAATCCGCGTACTTTTGTTTCCATTATGCATGCCAATAATGAGATCGGAAATCTCAACGATATTCAACGTATCTCCGAGTTATGCCAAATGCATAATGCGATATTCCATTCGGACACTGTACAGACCATGGGGCATTATCCACATGATCTTGGTAAACTTAAAATAGATTTTATAACAGGGGCTGCACATAAATTCCATGGCCCAAAAGGGGTGGGTTTTCTTTACATCAATGCGAATAACAAGATTAAACCGTTAATCTATGGTGGAGCACAAGAACGCAACATGCGTGGTGGAACAGAAAATGTCTATGGAATAGCGGGTCTTGCCAAAGCTTTAGAACTTGCCTATGAGCACATGGAAGAACACCACGCTTATATTCAAGGACTCAAATCTTATATGATCGACGAGTTGCAAAAAGCAATCCCTGAGATTGATTTTAATGGTGTAATCGAAGCTGATAAATCACTGTATACCGTAATAAATGTTTCTTTCCCATGTAGTGACCTTGCCGACATGCTTTTATTCAACCTGGATATTGCGGGTATATCCTGCTCTGGTGGGAGTGCCTGCAGTTCAGGAACAGATATAGGCTCGCATGTATTGGGTGCAATCAAATCCAGCTCGGAACGACCTTCAGTTCGTTTTTCATTCTGCAAGCATAACACCAAAGAAGAAGTTGACTTCGTCGTAGCAACGTTAAAAGAACTTTGTACTAAAAACAACTAATATTTTAATAGTTGACAATAGACAACGAATAAAATCGCTCAATGTAGCGCTAATTAAAAATTCAAGCAAGAATTCTTAATTAGCGCTACATTGAGTTAGATAAGTTTAATCTTGCTCCAGCGCGCTATCAGAGCAGCAAGCTGGAGTGAGAGGACTTCCTCATCCAACAACACGTTACACGGCATATTTGTATTCGCTTAACCGTTCTGGATACGTACACCCCCATTTTCGACAACTACCATAATTACCCGAATTTATACAGCATCATACCAACTTAAGCCTAAGAACAGTTTTCAATCAGTTTTTAGACAGTGATCAGTCACTCCTTATTCAGTTCATACTGAGCAAGCACTGAACAATCTCTGAACAAGTACTGTCAAAAGAGACTATTTGATCCTAACTTGATGCGGTTAAAAATTAAAGAGAAGAAGGGAAGAAAACTTTCAGTATAACCCCAATTAAAGATTGTAATACTGGAGAAAGTGAATAATTTCAAAAAAATAAAAAAGCCGAAAATAGATTCGGCTTTTTCATTCTTCATACATCTTTTATGCTAGATTCAATTTTTTGTCAAGACATAATATCTGGAAATATCTCCCGTAATGTCATTTCCGGAAAGATCCAACTGACTGAGTATCCGATTCCCTAATTTGAACTTATAGTCGACCCCATCCAGTGTAATGATGTTGCCATCCAATTTCCATTTTCCTTCACGCATAAACACATCATCACTTTTATTAAGGTATTTAGATGAATATTGGTAGGTGTTGTCAGCATGCAATGAAATAAGTGTTTCTATACCATCACAATCCGCACAAGGCATTACACCTTTGTATTCACCAATCACTACTTCCGCCTTATCCCTACCTTTTAGGTCCTGTAAATTATCTTTATAGACCGCAACACTTTGTTTGGGATTATCACATCCTACCATTCCAATTGTCAACAACAAACCCACAATCCAAATAAACCTTTTCATCTCATTCCAAATTCAAAAAAATCAGCATCTAACAGTTACACCAATAAATTCATAACAAATTAAATACCAAAAATTTAGAAAAGATTAAAAATCATCTTCATCATCGTCTGTTAAGAAAGACAATGCACCTTGTAACTCACCCAAAGCATGGAAATTACGCGTCTTACGAGCGATCTCAATCCCCGATCTATAGGTATCAACAGCGGACTCCTGTCTATTCAATTTTTCGTACAATTTACCCAAATGATAATACGTTCCTACATAATCTGGATTCGTATGTACTAAATTCTCAAATCTTAACATGGCCTCTTGTTCATCTTCCTGCTTGAGATATTCAGCCGCAATCGCATATTTTAAAAATGGATCTTCGGGGCTCTCCTTCAAAAATTCATTCAGTTGATCCAATCGTGTCGACATATCTTTTTTTATTTCAAACTTAGACAAATTGCATTTTATATGCAATTTAATTGTGTATCCACTAAAACAATTCCCCCCTCGCCATACCGGTCGACAGCCTTTTGTAAACAGGAACCTCAAACGAGCTTACGGCCCGTCATGAAATTACTATGCTAGCATATAAAATGACAATTTACTGACGTAATAAATCTATTGTCAAAAACCGGTTATTTAAAATAAAAAATTACGAAAAAGACAACAAAACACCTTAATATCACATCACATCAAAAAAAATACAAGAAAATAACTGGTAAAATTAAAAATTCATCAAAATCTCAAGACGACTTTTTAACAGCATTTAAAACGCCTTAGCACTTTTTAATTGAAAGAAAATATGGTAAGTTTGAGTAAAACCAATCGTATATGAAAATATTAGTTTGTATAAGTAATGTCCCTGACACTACATCCAAAATCACTTTTACAGATGACAACACTGCATTTAATACAGCTGGTGTACAATTCATTATAAACCCTTATGATGAAATTGCTTTATCCAAAGCAGTTGAGTTGGCCGAAGGTGGAAAAGGAACCGTAACTGTCATCAATGTGGGCGATGCATCTACTGATGCAACCATTCGAAAAGCATTGGCAATTGGTGCAGACAATGCTGTACGGATTAACGCCGTTCCGCGCGATGCTTGGTTTGTTGCGAATCAGATAGCACAATATGCCAAAGACAATGCATTTGATTTGATCTTAACCGGCCGCGAATCAATCGACTATAACGGTGCTCAAGTGGGAGCAATCGTAGGAGAACTGCTGCATATCCCTTCTGTTTCCATTGCCAAAAAAGTTGACATTGCGGGCGACGCAGTCACAGTTGAGCGCGAGATTGAAGGTGGAAAAGAAGTATTGACAGCAAAGCTACCCATCGTCATTGGCACTGCCGAAGGTGTTGCCGAACCTAAAATACCGAATATGCGTGGTATTATGAGCGCACGGACCAAACCATTGGATGTGCTGGAACCTTCCGCAATAGACGTTCTTGAACACATTGTCAGCTATGAGACGCCTGCTCCACGGGGTACGGTCAAACTTGTTGACGCTGCCGAGGTAGAAAAATTAGTTTCTCTTCTTCACGACGAAGCTAAAGTTATTTAATCTTTAAACGCTAAAACACTATGTCTATACTCGTATATGTAGAAAATACTGATGGAAAATTCAAAAAATCAGCTTTTGAAGTTGTTTCTTATGCAAAATCCATCGCCGATAACATACAGACTGATCTTGTGGCTATTTCAATCGGAAATGTCGCTGAAGACGAACTTGCTGGTTTGGGCAAGTACGGTGCTTCCAAAGTATTAAATGTCAATAATGAACAACTTGCTTCTTTTGTAAACCAAGCGTATGCAAGCATCATTGCTGAAGCCGTAAAAAGTACCGGTTCAAAAATACTTGTGCTGTCCAACTCATTCTCAGGTAAGGGACTCGCTCCACGTATTGCAGCCAAATTGGAGGCTGGTCTGGCCGATGGCGCACTCGAATTGCCCACAATCAATGGCGACAACCTGACTGTCAAAAAAACAGCGTTCTCCAATAAGGCTTTCGCTACGCTCGAACTAACCTCGGATATAAAAGTCATCACACTTAGTCCAAATGCATATGAAACAAAAGAGACCGGTGGTAGCGCAAATGTCGAAACTTTTGCTCCAAATATTGACCAAACAGATTTTACAACTATGGTCAAAGAGATTGTTCGTGCAACAGACAAAATATCCCTACCGGAAGCTGAAATCGTCGTCTCTGCCGGCCGTGGTCTAAAAGGACCTGAAAACTGGGGGATAATTGAAGAACTCGCCGATGTGCTTGGCGCGGCTACAGCCTGTTCAAAACCCGTATCTGATGCAGGCTGGCGCCCGCATTCGGAGCACGTAGGCCAGACAGGTATTGTTGTTAGCCCCAATCTCTACATTGCTATCGGTATCTCCGGAGCAATACAGCATTTGGCCGGAGTAAGCTCTTCTAAAACAATCGTTGTCATCAACAAAGATCCAGAAGCGCCCTTTTTCAAAGTGGCCGATTATGGAATTGTAGGCGATGCTTTCGACGTCGTTCCGAAATTAACGCAGGCATTGAAGGCTTACAAAGGTATTTAAAGCTTTCATCCGATATATTCTCCCCATTTATCCAAAATGAATGGGGAGTTTTTATTTGTTATAATTGCATATAAAAGCAAATTTATCTAAGTTTGTAGACCGCTTTGGAATTAAAATGAAGAAAATCAGATTAGATATCGTTGGTTTATCCTATAGTCAAACGCAATCTGGGGCTTATGCTCTTGTATTGGGAGAAGTGGAGGGCAACAGAAGATTGCCCATCATTATCGGCAGCCACGAGGCTCAAGCTATTGCTATTCGGATAGAGAAAATGATTCCTAGTCGTCCGCTGACACACGACCTATTTCAATCTTTTGCAGATTCTTTTGGTATTAAACTCATTGAAGTACTGATCTATAATTTGATTGAAGGGATATTTTATGCTAAAATTATCTGTTCCGACGGCAACAAGATTGTCGAGATTGATGCCCGCACATCCGATGCCGTTGCACTGGCTGTACGGTTTGAAGCTCCGATCTATGCCTACGAATTTATTATGTCCTCTGCTGGAATTATCATTGAGGGACATGAGTTCGCATTTTTGGAAAACCTAGACAAATCCAATAAAGTTCAGGATCCAAGTGTTGTTGAGGTCGAAGAAAAAACACCTTCAAAATCCCCACAAAATCCTTTCTCCTCGTTGACAGATGAGCAACTGGAGCAAGCACTTAATCAGGCATTGACCGAAGAGAACTACGAGCAGGCTGCATTGATTAGGGATGAGATTTCCAAAAGAAAATAACTCCTTTCATTAAAGCGAAACAAAAATTTTAAATAACATCGATTTATGTCTATTAAATTAAGATTGACCATTATGAGCTTCTTTCAGTTTTTTGTCTGGGGAGCATGGTTGATTACAATAGCAAACTATTGGTTTGGCACAAAACAATGGGATGGTACACAATTTGGAGCTATTTTTGCAACCATGGGGATCGCTTCTTTATTTATGCCTACCCTGATGGGAATTATCGCCGATCGTTGGATAAATGCCGAAAGACTATATTTTATTCTTCACTTATGTTATGCGGGTGTTTTATTCTATTTACCGCAGGTAAATGATCCAAACACCTTTTTTTATGCGATGCTTGCGGCAATGTGTTTTTATATGCCGACTTTGGCCCTATCCAATTCCATTGCGTACACGGCATTGAATGAAAATAACTACGATTTGGTCAAGGCATTCCCCCCTATCCGGGTTTTCGGAACAATAGGCTTTATCATTGCCATGTGGATCACCAATTTAACAGGCAACAAGGCTACAGCTTATCAATTTTATATCGCCGGAACCGCAGCTTTGGCTTTAAGTCTCTATGCTTTTACATTACCTAAATGTCCACCGAAGAAGCTACAACAGGAAGATGCTTCCTGGACACAACTATTAGGCTTGGAAGCATTTAAGCTTTTTGGAAATTATAAAATGGCTTTATTCTTTATTTTTTCCATGTTCTTAGGTGCCGCACTCCAATTGACCAATGCCTACGGTGATGTATTTTTGGATGAGTTTAAATTCTACCCTAAATTTGCAGAATCTTTCGTTGTGAAATATTCGACAATCATTATGTCGATTTCGCAGATATCCGAGACACTTTTTATTCTTGCTATTCCATTTTTCCTCAAAAGATTCGGTATAAAAAAGGTAATGCTGATTTCGATGTTTGCCTGGGTATTACGTTTCGGATTATTCTCATTTGGTGACCCTGCAGGTGGACTTTGGATGATTGTATTATCCTGCATCGTCTATGGTATGGCATTTGATTTCTTTAATATTTCAGGTTCTTTATTTGTCGAAACCTCGACAACATCACGTATACGCAGCTCGGCACAAGGCTTATTTATGATGATGACAAATGGTTTTGGTGCCGTTGTAGGCAGTTTTGCATCGGGTTGGATCATTGACCACTACTTTACCAAAAGTTTTCAAAACAGCAAGGATCTCGCACAATACCTGGATACAACAATCGATAATACCCATTTTCTACATTTTCTGAAGGAAAAGAGTATTTCAATCTTACCTGACGGCATGTTAAGCGGTAACCTCATGCTAAAAGACTGGCATGACATCTGGCTTGCATTTGCCATTTACACCTTGGTTATAGCAATCTTCTTTGCGGCATTCTTTAGACATAAACACGAGCGTGAACCGCTAAATTCAAAATAACAAAAAGCCGCTAATTGCGGCTTTTTGTATATTTGTAACATGCAAAGCACAGCAACGGAATTATTCAAAGATTCCCAATCCTACATCTATAACTGGACATTTCAATGGATTAAACAACTTGGTCTTGATAATCAGGGTAGCCACTTTGTTAACTCGATCCTTTTACTCTTACTGGTTATCCTGTTTTTGATCGTCATTGACTATTTCACCAAAAGAACGTTACTCCTGTTAACAATCAAAGCCATCAGACGCAGCACAAATCGCTTTGATGATCTATTGATCCGCAATAAAACGCTGAAACTTACTGCTCATTTTGTCCCGATCCTAGTGGCACAATATATCATGCCCATTATCTTCATGGGTTTTCCAACCTGGAAAGAAAACAGCAATAAAGTACTTGACATAGCGACAACCGTCGTCAGTTTACTGATTATTCATTCGCTTCTGAAAAGTTTACGGGATATGCTGCGCATGAAAAAATCTTTTGCCGACAAGCCCCTGGAAAGTTATTTACAGGTCTGTCAGATTATCCTATTATTTATTGGTGGGACGATCTGCTTCTCGATATTGACAGGGAAATCTCCCTGGTCCTTCTTATTATCCTTGGGTGCCGCGTCAGCAATCTTGATGTTGGTATTCAAAGACACTATACTGGGATTTGTTGCTAGTATACAAGTTTCGGCCAATGACTCCATCCGCGTAGGAGATTGGATAGAAATGCCTAAATATGGCGCCGATGGAACTGTCAAAGAGATTAACCTCAACAATGTGAAAGTGCAGAACTTTGATAAGACCATTACGACGATACCGACGCATACACTATTGTCGGATTCTTTCAAAAATTACAGGGGCATGCAGCAATCGGGCGGGAGGCGCTTAAAACGAGCCATAAACATCAAAATTTCCACGATCCGTTTTTTGGAAAATGAAGAAATTGAAAGGCTCAAAAATATACAGATTCTGCGCCCTTATATCGAGGAGCGTGCCAAGACAATTGACCAATTCAATACGGAACAGCAGATAGATCAATCAAGTCCCATAAACGGTCGCAAAATGACCAATTTAGGAATGTTCAGAGCTTATACACTCACCTATCTACGTCAAAATCCCAATATTCACAAGACCATGCCCTTGATGGTACGTCAGCTTGCTTCAACCGAACACGGTGTTCCGGTCGAACTTTATTTCTTTGTAAATGATATCCGCTGGGAATATTACGAAGGAATTGTTTCAGATGTATTCGACCACTTATTTGCTGCAACAAAATACTTCGACCTGGAAATCTTTGAAAATCCGGCATCAGATGATTTCCGGCAGGTTATCCGACAACAAAACCTTCATGACTTCGCAGACCAACGGCAGTAGGAGCGAACTGAAAGTTCTTTCCGGCCAATAACATCAGTCGCTTTCAGAAAAAAAAGCCGCTACCGCACTAACATTCATATACCAGGTTAACGGCTTAACAAAGTTTGTAGCTGCAAACCGGATAAAGTGTAGATATAGATCGTAGTAGAAGGACTTAAATTTTGGCAGCATAATTTAAAGTGAAAGGTCTAAAAACAGTGAAAGGTAATCTGGGGAGATTACCTTCACTTTAAAAACAAACTAAATTTTCAGACGTGTTTCACAACAGATCTACACATTAACCCTAACTCTTTATGAATCAAAAATTACTCTACACAAATATAGGATGGTAATGTTAAGTGCATCTTAAGCTATCTTTAAACTTAAAACAACTCTACAATCGGTTATTTATCTCACCTCAATAGTCTTCGTTGCTAGGTGTACTCTATTGAAAAGATCAACAGCCTGAACCTCAATCTGATATTTACCAGCTTTTAATTTAGGCAAATTAGCCGTCCACAGATGACTGGATTTTTCGGGGTTTGAAGGTCTACGCGTATTCTTTAATTCAGTTGCTGTATCGTACTTAGCCAAAGAATTTAGAAATGCTGGATCGTTTTCATTGACAAAATCCATTTTCTTCCATTCGCCCTCATTGATTCTATACGTTACCTTGTCCCCTTCCTTTCCAATAAAAAAATTAGCGTATATCGGATATCTCTTTGTGTATTTTTCTGGAACGACCGAAGCTCCATATAAATCGATCTGATACGTTGCCGGCTTACCTACAACCTTATAATCAAAACTGTATTGGTTGCCCTCGATTTTTAAAATGGCATACCCTTTTGGTGTACCGTCCCGCATTGTAGAAACAGGAATTCCCTTTTCATTCAACTCGCCCGAATACCAGTCACCAGAAGTTGTACCTACATTATATTCGTGATGTGGCTTTTCTTGTTTCCATCCGTCCTTTTGTCCATAAAAATATTGGCGCTGAAAGTGTGTATGCGCAGACAAAGACAAGGTATGCTTAAATGGAGCCAAAATATCGAACAGACGTTGTCTATCTTCATTACGAAAGACATCCGAGTTTTGATGATATAAAGGAATATGAAATGCCAATACAATCAATTTATCTTTAGCTACGTTTTTTAAGTCATTTTCCACAAAATCAAGCTGATCTTTACGAAATCCACCTAAATAACCTTTACCTGTCCGCGGATTCGGATAAATGATATTATCAAGAATGATAAAATGCGTGTTTCCATAATTGAACGCAAAGTTATTGGGGCCAAAAGTCTGCTCGAACGATTCATCGGAGAGGCTATCCTCTTTGGCATCATAGTTCATATCGTGGTTTCCCATGACATTATACCACGGTAATCCCATCGTGGAAATCACCGATTTATACTTTGGCTGTAGTGAAAGATCATCTCCCACTAAGTCGCCTAAGCTTATTCCAAATTTCGCAATTGTCTTATCTGAAATTTCATTGATCACACCATTTTTGAAATAGGCTAGTTCTTCCTCCGTGTAGGCTTGTGGATCACCAAAAACAAAAGCTGAAAAGTTAGGATCTTCATCTTGTTGGTACAATGCAAAATTTACAGCAGCCGGGATTTTCCCTGTAGCAGCAACTGCAGGATATTTTGAAGCTGGACTACCGTTTAACTTATGGATATAATAGAATTTTGGATGGTTATTTTCATCCAAAGGCAAAGCGTAGCCTGTCGGTTTAACCACGAAAATGATGTTGTCATTTCCAACAGGCAACTGATAATTGCCATCTTTATCGGTTGTCGTCACCTCGCGCCCGTTACTAACAGCAACGGAGGCAACGCCTCTTTCGTTTTTATCCAATTTTCCGTTTTTGTTTATGTCTAGATAAACTTTTCCTTTCGCAAAATCTTGGGCCTGCACCGCGTTTACGAATGCCCAGGAAATTGCTAATGCCAAAAATGCTTTCATATGAAATTTTGTTTTGGCGCTAAAGTATTCGATTCAGGTTAAAGTAGTATAAAGAGAATATAAAGAATTTATCAAAAAACAAAGGCAACAATTTAAGACTTCCGTATTAATTAACGCATATTTAATAGTATCGTTATAGGGACTTTATCCGTGTTTTATTCGTATTCATCCGAATGAGGTCCCTATCAGGTCCCTATTAGCTCCCTATAAAATCCCTATTAGAAATAATATTGTTAGCTACTTAAATCCTTCTCCCTTTGTTTTCAGACAGGTATTTGGCAAAAAAAAAGAGAAACCAATTGCTTGATTTCTCTCTTACCCTTAGGGTTTATTTCTTAACTATCGGGCTTGCGCGGTTGCCAACATACGGTTGACTTCATCGATCATTGATTTTGCTGCGTCGTGCATACGCGGGTTGCCTGCAAAATCTGCATCTAAAGTAATATGCTTGGACTTATCTTTATAGTTGTACTCTAAATAAAAGCGTGGGACTTTAGAATGTGTTGAATCCTGCTGCCATTCAGGTCCAGTCATATCCGTGTCCAAGTTCCAAAAGCCGAGCTCCATTGCTTTGCGGTGCAGGTACAATAAATCGTCTTTTGTAAATTTTACAGTATCGGTAATTAAAGAATCTTTTTTGTCTAAATACTTATAGATGCGTGTTTTTGAATTGTATTCGTTGACCATGTGATTCGGCTCGCCGTATTTGAATTCTATCGATTCAAAATCAGCAAAACGAAAAGGGGCATTTTTGATCATATTACTATAGTAATAAACACAATACATCAAAAACGGCACAATAATACATAGGCCCAAAAAAATCTTCTTACTCTTGATTGTCATTTCTATAAAATTTTGACAAAAATAAGGATTTATATAGGGTATAAAAGTTTATATCAAGATATGACATAAAACCTACATGAAATTCACGCATTTAGATATTCGGAGAGCCCGCGTCAACAAAGGTCTTAGCATACCAGCTGTCGGAAAGATCAGAGATGATAACGCCTTTTCGTGTCGAAACATGAACAAACTTATTATTATGCAGGTATACACCAACATGATCTATCCCATTTCGTCCGAAAGAAAAAAACACCAGATCTCCTTCTTCAAGTTTATCGACCTTTTTTCTTTTTACTATTCCTTCCATGTCACGCGAAGTCCGGGGCAAATTCCCTTTGTATACTTCAATATAGAGCAAATTAACAAATCCCGAGCAATCTACCCCCGATTTGGTCTGTCCACCCATACGATGCGGTATGCCCATCCAATCGTCAATAAATGAATAAAGGTGCGGATTTAGTTTTTTTGTACTCACATTGAGTAAGTCTGCATAATTATCAAGTCGGGATCCGGAAAAGGTTTTTCCGCGCGCTGAGCTTGCATCTGTCAAAACCGCACCATTGGAAGAATGTGTATTGGAGCTAAGTACCTTTTTCTTCGTTGAACAACTGCTCAAAAATAGAACCGCACCTAACAAAAAGATAAAATAAGATCTGACACTCATGCTGTTCGATTTACGTTCTTGCTTAACAAACTTACTTGCCTAACAAACTTAATTAAATTGCTGTTTATATCCAATAAATTTGCCTGCTGCTAAAAAAACAATTTACTCCTATGACCGCTGCTATAAAGCCGTCCCCTGCAACATGCTACGACGAAAAGCAACGTTTCCAGCCAGAGAATTTCACTTGTTGGATGCACTCACTCCTTACTGTTAAGTTTGTCCCCGGAGATTGCTTTTCTTGATAAGAACGTCAGATAAGAAAAAGAATTGTTCAGAAATCGTAACTTTGACGCCTAATTTATTTGAGAATGGAAAAATTAAAAGGTGCATTAGCTGTCTTTTTAGGTGCGAGTAGTTTTGGGATACTATCAACGTTTGTTAAAAAAGCCTATGGTAAAGGGTTGACTTTAGGAGAGGTAACGGGAATTCAGGTATTGTTTGGCATGCTTATACTATGGCTTATCTATATTGTCATCAAACTCTTTTCTGCAAAGTCATTTCACTCTTCAAGCAAGAAATCTTCATGGATCAAGATATTAATCAGTGGTACCTCTACAGGTTTGGTGAGTATCCTCTATTACAAATGTGTGCAGCTTGTTCCGGCTTCGTTGGCCATTGTACTGTTGATGCAGTATATCTGGATCGGTGTGCTGATTGAATTTATCTTTTTCAAGGCAAAACCTTCAAAAAACAACCTGATTGGTATCGGCATTGTACTCATTGCAACATTATTAGCGACTGGACTTATTGAAAAAGGCTTACAACACCTCAACTTAACAGGTGTCTTATTTGGTCTTTTAGCGGCGACCGCCTATTCGGTCTTCATGATCGTGAATGGCCGTGTCGGCAATGACTATCACCCCATTCAAAAAAGCGCTATTATGGTAACGGGGGCCTGTATCATGGTCTTTACCTTATTTCCACCTGCTTATTTATTGAATGGTCAATTTGATGGTAACTTCCTCTATTTCGGCTTGATCCTTTCTCTATTTGGCACAGTCATCCCGCCTTTATTGTTTGCCTACGGCTTACCTAAAACGGGCTTCTCCTTAGGCGGAATATTAAGTTCGGCGGAGCTACCTGTAGCTACCTGTATGTCATTTTTTATCCTTCATGAAAGTGTATCCACGATACAATGGCTCGGGGTACTTTTGATCTTGGGTACCGTCGTCTGGTTGAACGCAGCAAACAGCAGTGCACATTAGGGGTGCAATCAATAGGGAAATTAGGAAATTCCCTTTAACGAAAAAAGGCAATCTTACTAGAGAAGATTGCCTTTTTTATATGTTATAAATCTTAATATGATATACCCCTTAAAAAGATTAATGTGTCAGTGTCTCCGGAATTTCTTCTACCTCCACTTCACAGGAATCCGTTACGTCCATAAATTTAACCGGCACAACCTCATTCACCAATAATGGATCGTACAAGGTCCTTACTTTGACATAGTTTTTAGAAAAACCATGCATATATCCATCTTTCTCATCAGCCTCAAACAAGACATCACCAGTCTCGCCAAGCTGTGACTCATAAAAAGCACGGCGCTTCTTCTCCGAAAGGATATGCAACATTTTGCTACGGTCACTACGTTGAGCTCCCGGTACAGCGCCGTCCATTTGAGCTGCAATCGTATTCTCTCTTTCTGAATAGGTAAAGACATGCAGATAAGAAATATCCAAATCATTCAAGAAATTGTACGTATCGATAAAGTCTTCACGTGTTTCTCCCGGAAATCCGACAATAACGTCAACACCAATACAGCAATTAGGCATCAATGACTTGATAAATGCGACGCGCTCTGTGTAAAGTTCTCTTTTGTACCTTCTGCGCATTAAACTCAGAATTTTATTGCTTCCAGACTGCAGTGGCATATGGAAATGTGGAACAAAATGTTTTGATTGTGCCACAAACTCAATAATATCGTTGGAAAGAAGATTAGGTTCTATCGAAGAAATCCGAATCCTGTCGATACCTTCGACTTCATCCAAAGCCTTTACCAAATCCAAGAATCGGTCTTCACGCTTACCATCCCGAATACCAAAATCACCAATATTAACTCCCGTTAACACAATTTCTTTTACGCCTGAAGCTGCAATTTCTTCCGCTTGACGCACAATATCTTCGATCTTACCCGAGCGGCTTCCGCCACGTGCCAAAGGAATCGTACAAAATGTACATGAATAATCGCACCCGTCCTGTACTTTTAGGAAGGTACGCGTACGATCGCCAATCGAATAAGCCGAGACAAATTGATTGGTCTCATCGATTGGACCATTATAAACGATCGTTTTTTCCTGTTTCGTCAAATCATTGATATGCTCAATAATATTAAACTTTTCAGCTGCACCTAAGACCATATCCACTCCGGGAATCTCTGCAATCTCTTTTGGTTTTAGCTGCGCATAACAGCCAACAATCGTAATATAGGCGTTGGGAGAGTGCTTTAATGCTTCCTTCACTACTTTTCTACACTTCTTGTCAGCATTATCCGTTACCGAGCATGTATTGATTACATAAACGTCTGCACGGCTATTGAACGCTGTGGTATCATAGCCCGCATCTTTAAATAAACGACCAATGGATGATGTCTCTGAATAATTCAGTTTACATCCAAGTGTATAAAAAGCTACTTTTTTATTCTCCATAATATTTTGCAAAATTACATTTTTTTTCAGTAACCGCTCTTATCATTTTAAGTTTTGACTTTCTCGTTATAAGGATTTTCCTTAGTTTTGACTATCTTGAAAGGCTGAATGCACCGGCGGCTTATTACAGGCAAACGAAATTAGTCCGGACATGATGTATTCAAATATTCCCCGATTGAGAATCAGACACATAAAACAGCGCTATTCGTCCCTATCCAGTTCGATTATAGCATTGATATTTAGTATTTAATAATTACTTTTTTACAGATGAAACAATATTTAGATTTACTCAGACATGTATATACGAATGGTGTTGTAAAGACAGATCGTACTGGCACGGGTACCAAAAGTGTCTTTGGATATCAGATGCGTTTCAACCTTCAGGAAGGTTTCCCTTTGGTAACGACGAAGAAATTACACTTGCGATCCATTATTCATGAGCTGATCTGGTTCCTTAAAGGTGAAACCAATATTCAGTATCTTAAAGAAAATGGCGTAAGCATTTGGGACGAGTGGGCTGACGAACAAGGGAATTTAGGCCCTGTATACGGATCACAATGGCGCTCCTGGCCAACACCTGATGGCCGCCATATCGACCAGATCACACAGGTGATCAACCAGCTAAAAAATTCACCGGATTCACGCCGCATTATTGTATCGGCATGGAATGTTGCCGAAATAGAGCATATGGCACTCCCTCCTTGCCATGCTTTTTTCCAATTTTATGTGGCGCCAGCACAGCCCGAAAAAGGCATCATGAAACCACAATTGTCCTGTCAACTGTATCAACGCAGTGCGGATATATTCCTTGGCGTACCTTTCAACATTGCCTCTTATGCTTTGTTGACGATGATGGTCGCACAGGTTTGCGACATGGAAGCCGCAGAGTTTATCCATACTCTGGGCGATGCACACATCTACAGTAATCACTTCGAGCAAACGGAGCTCCAATTGAGCCGCGAGCCAAAAGCGCTACCACAGATGAAAATAAACCCGGAAGTAAAAGATATCTTTGAGTTCAAGTTTGAAGATTTTGAATTGTTAAACTACGAATCACATCCACATATCAAAGCTCCGGTTGCCGTTTAACAATGAAGGCACCTAATTTTGTAACAACATTATTTTAGCGGACGAATAATCACATTATATCAAAAATGAGCAACCCAACGATCACATTAATCGTAGCTGCGTCGGAAAACAATGCCATCGGAATCGACAACCAGATGCCTTGGCATTTACCCAACGACTTTAAATATTTTAAGAGAAATACCATTGCGCATTCTGTCCTAATGGGCAGAAAGACTTTTGAGGCCATAGGCAAAGCTTTACCGGACAGAAGGAATATTGTCATCACGCGTAATGCGAATTTCCAGGGAGAAGATATTGATGTAGCCAATAGTATTCAAGAGGCACTTTTATATTGCCGGGATGAACGTGAAGTGTTTATCATTGGTGGCGCAAACATTTATCAGCAAGCACTACCCTTGGCAAACAAAGTGCTTTTGACACGGGTACATACAACCCTAAAAGGAGATGCTTTCTTCCCTGAATTACCTTCCGAAGAATGGGAATTAATTTCCTCAGATTCGCATCAGGCAGATGAGAAACATGCATTTGCTTATACCTTTGAAGTTTATTCGAGAAAATAATTCCATGTTTACGAATATCAAAACGCAATATCATGGGGCAAAAAGCTCCATGATCCTATTGACATTAAATTTCAGTTTTTTTCTACTGGGTACCTCGACCCAAGCTCTCGCACAATTTCGCCCGCCCACCACAATACGAACTCCTGGCGGGAACATTACTTTACCAGGGTTGTATACCCCTCCACTCTATTCTTTCAATAGCGAACCGATAAGCAGTAGGTATAAATTTTATATTGTTTTGAAAAATGACAGCACTGTTGTTGCAAAAACAAAAATAAAATTGAGAACCGCAACAGCACCCAGTGAAATATCCTGGCGGGAAAAAGGCAAGAAATATACAGTAACGCCCGATCAGACGAAAGAAATCTATCGGATAGATTATTGGAACAAGAAAATAAAAGGCATTCCACAGGATAGCTGCTGGTTATTTTTGGTCGACACTGTCAGTCATGAAAAGCGAATCCGCCGCTATAGCATGACCGCTGATATCAATCAGCCTGCCATATCGCATTTCAAGATGGAAAAGGCGAAGGAAATTTTACCACTGAAAAAAGAAACCTTGGAGCCTTATGTAGAGGGAAATGAAAAAGCAAAAAAACTCCTTTCAAAAAACAAATTATTAAAAGCTATAGAAGAGCTTAATCGACAAGACTAAACAGGCACGGCACTTTGATTTAAAGCACATGCACAAATACTTCATCTTAATTTTCACCCTATTCATGTCAGACGCATACGCTCAGCAGATAGATACTGTTTACCTGGAAAAATTACTCCAAAGTCATCCTGATCTATTTCAGAAAATATTAAGTCATCCGACGAAAAATGAGGTGCAGATTCTGTATACGCAAATTGATCGTGACAAATCCAATAGGCCACATTTCAGGTCCTATAGCTATCGCCTGAATCCGAACTGGTATTTTTATCCCGCAAGTACCGTGAAGTTGCCGACAGCAATTTTGGCCTTAGAAAAAATCAACGACCTCCATCTTGCCGATTTAACCAAAGACACTCCCCTCCGCATTGATTCTGCATTTGAAAAGCAGACTAAGGTTCTTGTGGACGAGTCGGCAGCCAATGGTCTTCCCTCTGTTGCACAATACGTAAAAAAAATACTATTGACCAGCGACAATGATGCACAAAATAGACTGTTTGAATTTATTAGCCGTGCCGAACTGAATGCGAAACTAAAAAAACACGGCACCAAATACAGCCGTATCGTCAACCGTCTTGCCATTGGCGACAAAGGAATATGGGCCAAACACACCAATCCCATTACCTTTTACAATGGAAAAGATGTCATCTACCAACAAGCGGCCCAATTCGACCCAAAAGACTACACGATGAAGCTGGCCAATACTCTTCAGGGGAAAGGTTACATGAACGATAAAGATGAACTTATTCATGAGCCCTGGAGTTTTGAGGGGCTTAATGTCTACGCACTCGAAGATCAACAGTTCATATTGAAGAAATTACTATTTCCGGAAGCATTTCAGCCTAAAGAACGATTTAATCTAAAAAAGGAGGATTATGACCTACTCTATGACTATATGTCGCGCTATCCCTTTGAATCGGATTTCCCGAAATATGATCCAACAGAATTTTGGCCAACGTATAGCAAGCTCCTTTTCTATGGCCGTGAAAAAAATGCGACCTTAAATCCCAACATCCGAATCTTCAACAAGTATGGAGATTCTTATGGCTATAATATTGATAATGCTTATATCGTCGACTTTGAACATGGGGTAGAATTTATGCTCGCCGTTGTTGTGCAGTCCAATGAAAATGGCATCTACAACGATGGACGCTATGAATACGACACAGTAATCTACCCCTTTTTAAAGAATATCGGGCAGGTAATTTATCAGGAGGAACTGAAAAGGATTAAAAAGTTCAAACCCGATCTATCCAAATTTGATTTCAGAAAATAAAACACACAAAAACGGCTTTCAATGTATGAAAGCCGTTTTTTGTGTGTCGCTATTGCGGCATATTTTTATCCGCTTTGGGCCGAAGGTTGCTTGCTTCACGGTATTTCTGAAATAGCACTATTTCGATTGTAAGGCTGTTTCGATCAACTCACCGTAAAAATCCCCCTCCTTCATTCCAAAAGCCCGTACCTGCTGCGGAATAAAGCTTTGCGGAGTCTGACCGGGAATGGTATTAATTTCGATAAAATAAAATTTATCGGTATCGTTTTCCAAAAAGAAGTCCACGCGAACCATACCTTTACAGTTCAATCTGACATAGATTTCTCTTAAAATACGCGCAGCACGCTCCTGCTGTTCGATCGTCAGGTCTGCCGGCGTAATCTCCTCGGTCAATCCAGGTACATACTTGGCTTCATAATCAAAAAATTCGCGTGTAGTCCGAACTTCTGTGGCAGGCAAAACAACAAGCTCACCTTTTGAATTCCGAAAAATTCCCTCGGAAAATTCTCGTCCAGTCACAAATTCTTCAACAATAACCTGTTTTCCTGTATTTTCCGCATCAAAAGCTTTGTCAATCGCTTCCTGCAGTTGTGCCGATTCCTTTACTTTGGTCATTCCGATACTACTTCCACCGGCATTAGGTTTCACAAAATAAGGGAGTGAAAGATTACTTTCGACGATTTTGAGTGCCTCCGGGCGTTGCGATTCAAACAGTAGGACCGATTTTGCCAAATGCAACTCGGGAATATCCGATAAGATCGCTTTTGTATACCCTTTATTCATAGTTAATGCGGACGTCAAAGCATCACATGAGGTATATGGAATATCTAATAAATCAAAATAGCTCTGAAGTCTTCCATCTTCTCCAGGCACACCATGCACCATAATAAAAGCTAAGTCAAAAGTCAAGATATCCCCATGCAATGGAAGGGTAAAATCAGCTTTTGAAATCGGATGACGCTTTCCGTCTAAATCTTCATAGTACCATGCTTCTTTGGTCACTGTAATCAAATATATATCGTATTTGTCGTGATCAAGTTGAGAATTGACGAAGGCAGAACTTTTAAAAGAAACTTCAGCTTCTCCTGTATAACCTCCAGTTATTAATGCTATTTTTGCTTTCATAAATTTTAGCGATTCGAATAGCAAATATAATTTGCTATACACGGAAAAACGAATAATTTTGTGAGGAATAATTTTATTTAATCATTCTGCAAACTTGGCTTTAATATTGCGGTTCTATGCAGAATTAATTTTTATCAAACAGAGAAATGTCCAAAGTCGTACAATATCTTCAGACCCCCACTTTTAGGAAAAATCTTATTGCCGCTCTTATTGCGATAGTATGTCTATTCCTTTTCGTTTATATTGGACTGAAAATATATACCAAACATGATGAATCTATCGCCGTTCCTAAAGTGAAAGGCCTTCATATCAGTGCTGCCATCCAAGCTTTGGAGGACGCCGGGCTGGAATATCAAATTGACTCCGTCTATCAGATGGATGCCAAACCTGGCATGGTCATAGAGCAGGATCCCGAACAAGGATTTCATGTAAAATCGGGTCGGACTATTTATTTGACCATTATCACACAGGTTGCACCTGAAGTTGCTTTTCCGAATATAAAAGATAAAACATTGATTGAAGCAACAGCCATCTTGAAAAACCATAACCTTCGAATCGGAGACACTTCTTATGTCGCAGACATCGCCAGGGATATCGTATTGGATGCTCAATTTGCGGGACAATCTATCCGTAACGGACGTATGATTCCTAAAGGTTCACGTATAGATCTAGTTTTGGGAAATGGACTGGGAGCAAATGAGGTGGAGATACCTAATTTAGTTGGGCTTCCATTAAACGAAGCAAAGTTCGCCTTGTCCGGAGCTGGCTTAGGTCTAGGTACTGTAACCTATGATCCAAGCGTAACGGATACAGCCACTGCAGTAATCAGTGTACAATCACCAGGAATAGAAAAGGGCCTGACCAGTTTAGGGGCTAAAATTGACGTAACACTCTCACTCACGGCACCAACAGCAACGACTGGTGCTCCAGCTGGAGGTACGACAACACCTAAACCACAGGCAAACCAAACACAGGTTACTCCGCCAGCGGCAAAACCTCCGGTTCAGTCAAAGCCTGCTGCTCCAGCAAAAAGTAACACAACAAATACCCCTGCAGCTAAGCCGACAACGACAAATCCTGCAGCAGGGCAAAAAAAGGAAAAGGAAAATAAAGGGAATAGTCTAGGCTTTTAAGCCCACTGACTTAAAAATGAAGCTGCATTGAATGATCTCCATAATAATGGATTAGAGTTCTTGGCAGATTCATCAACCATTGACTGCTAAGGGCTATATAAACGCCATGAATAGCGAACAACAGATGAATAAAAAATTTTAGAATGGAAAATAAAAAAGGAATACCAAGTTGGTTAAAAATCATTGCGCTAATCGTTATCGTTGTTGGAGGTTATTTTGCCTGGACATTTTATAAAGCATTTTATGCTTCGAATGTATCGGGAGAGAAAAAGTACCTGTACATACACGAGGGTGAAAAATATGAAGATGTATTGAAATCAATCAAGGATTCAAATCTCGTGGATGATATCGCTTCCTTTGAGCGTGCAGCCCAATATAAAAAATATGAAGAAAGCGTAAAACCCGGACGTTATCTGTTAACCCCAGGAATGAACAATAGACGCTTAGTCGGCAATTTGATTGGTGGCTACCAAGAACCGGTAAAATTCAGATTTTCCAATGTGCGACTGAAAGAGCATATGGCCGCACTCCTTGGAAAAAGTTTCGAGGCAGATTCTGCACAATTTATCGCTGTATTGAATGATGAGGCTACCGCACAGAAGTATGGATTTATAAAAGAAAATCTGATTTCTATGTTCATCCCTAATACCTACGAAATCTACTGGAATACGGATCCTGAAAAGGTAATCGCTCGTTTTGATGATGAGTGGAAAAAGTTTTGGAATGCGGATCGTACGGCAAAAGCAAAAGCGCTTAATCTGACACCACAACAGGTGAGCACATTGGCATCGATTGTGAAAGGTGAAGCCTTACACCAGGATGAAATGCCCATGATAGCCGGCTTATATTTAAATCGTCTCAAAAAAGGGATGTTATTGCAAGCAGATCCTACGGTGATCTTTGCTAATAATGACTTTACAATTAGAAGGGTATTGAATAAGCACCTCAGAACAGACAATCCTTACAATACTTACATCTATAGAGGATTGCCTCCAGGCCCTATATCAATTCCAAGTATCGCTGCAATTGATGCAGTCTTAAACTTTAAGCAACATGATTATATCTACATGTGTGCCAAAGATGATTTTTCGGGTTACCATAATTTTGCAAAAACAGAAGCTGAGCATTTAATCAATGCACGTAAATTTCAACAGGCTCTGGACGCTAGAAATATTAAAAAATAATGTTTGTATTTGACCATCAGATTCGCGTCCGCTATGCAGAAACAGACCAAATGGGCTATGTCTATTATGGAAACTATGCTGCGTTTTATGAAATAGCGAGAACTGAAATGTTGCGGAGCACAGGGATATCCTACCGGGAACTGGAAGAAATGGGGGTCATGCTCCCCGTTGCGGAGATGAAAACGAAATATCTGAAACCAGGCAAATATGATGACTTGATCACAATACGTGTAACAATTCGTCAGAAACCCGCCGTTCGCATCATTTTCGAATATGAGCTTTTCAATGAGAGTGGGGAACTACTCAACCAGGGAGAAACAACATTGGTCTTTGTCAATATGGAGAAAAATAGGCCTTGTATGCCGCCACAGGTTTTCCTGGATAAGATGAGTAAATATTTTAATTGATATGGGGAAAATCCACCAATGGCTATTAAATTTTGAACCTTATTTTAGATTAATCGAACGGAGTAAACGCGTCGTACTACCTGGCTTTGGCTCACTACCACTTTACACTGTGGCCGTATTTTTTTTTCAGGAGCTTTCCAGAGATTCCATAGCCAGCAAGGCTTCTTCCCTCTCCTATAGCTTTCTATTGGCCATTTTTCCGGGAATCATTTTTCTATTTACATTAATCCCTTATATTCCGATTAATAATTTTCAGGAACAGTTGTTGGATTTCCTTGCCGTAGTTATTCCTAAAAATGCATTTCTCGTTGTTGAAACGACTTTGGAGGATATTATCAAGAATCAAAATGGCGGGTTGCTATCCTTCGGTTTTGTGTTTGCGGCCTATTTCGCGACCAATGGTATGGCCTCCCTCATGAATGCGTTCAATAAGGCTTCATTGATGACGGAAAGAAGACCGTGGATCAGAAAGCGATTGCTTGCTTTAGCTTTGGCTATCCTGATTATTTTTGCGTTAACCGTGGGAATGACGATATTCACCATCGCCGGTGTTACGATAGACTACCTCAAGGAAACGACAGGTATTAAATCCAGCTTCTGGGCTATTCTACTTAAAATCGCCCGATGGTTGATTATATTCGCTATTTACTTTTTCACGGTAAGCTGTATTTATAAATTTGGCCCTTCTACCTCCAATAAATGGAAACTCTTTAGTCCCGGAGCATCTATGGCTACCATTCTAGCGATATTGACGTTTTCAATATTTACATTTTATATCAATCATTTCGGCGCATATAACAAATTGTACGGATCCATCGGGACATTAATCGTTATCATGCTCTGGATTTACTTGAATACGCTTATTTTATTATTGGGTTATGAACTGAATGCGGCAATAGCGCTGTCTAAACAAACCATTGTTATTGCCAAGCCACGCATTTTCAACTCTTTTAAGAGAGAAGACTAGTCGTTTTAAGCCTCTTAAAATCTATTTTATCGGAAAAGGATTTCCACAAATAAAGTCGAGAATTAGCAATAGTACAATTCAAATACCATCCGTTGTAAGATTGGCATTTAAAAAGTGCCCTATAACTGAAAGTCTTTCAATAAAATAAGAAAAATAAAATTTTGCATTTAAAGTTTTTTTGTACCTTTGCAACTCCTACAAAGTAGGAAAAAGGAGAAAATTAATTAATGGCAAAAAAACAAGAAGCAGAAAAAGAATTAGCAGCGAAAAACGCAGAGCTACAAGGTGCTGACACTAAAGTAGTGAAAGACACTGAAAAAATTGAATCAGAAGCTGATTCAAACTTAATCGATGAAATCAAATCAAACACTTGGATCACACCAGAAGGTGAATTTGACTGGGATGCAAATGATAAAGGTTTCGGAAATTATAGCGAAGCTGAACGCGCTAAACTTGAAGCACAATACGCAGATACTTTCAACCAAGTTAACCAAGGTGAAATTATTGAAGGTACTGTAGTTTCTATCAACAACAAAGACGTAGTCTTAAATGTTGGTTTCAAATCTGACGGTTTAGTTTCTTTATCAGAATTCCGTGACTTACCAGAATTAAAAGTTGGTGACAAAGTTGACGTATTCGTTGAATCTCAAGAAGATGCTAACGGTCAATTAGTACTTTCTCGCAAACGTGCTAAAACTCAAAAATCTTGGGAAGCTATCAATGAGGCATTGGAAAATGATGCAATCATTACTGGTTTCGTTAAGAGCCGTACTAAAGGTGGTCTTATCGTTGATATCAAAGGTGTTGAAGCATTCTTACCTGGATCTCAAATCGATATCAAACCTATCCGTGACTACGATATATACGTAGGTAAAACAATGGAATTCAAAGTTGTGAAAATCAACCACGAATTCAAAAACGTTGTCGTATCACACAAAGTATTAATTGAAAACGACTTAGAAAACCAAAAATCTGAAATCGTTGCTAAATTAGAAAAAGGTCAAGTATTAGAAGGAACAGTTAAAAATATCACTGACTTCGGTGTGTTCATCGACTTAGGTGGTGTTGACGGTTTATTGCATATCACAGACATCTCTTGGGGTCGTATCGAGCATCCAAAAGAAGTTTTATCGCTAGATCAAACAATCAACGTTGTTGTATTAGACTTTGATGATGAGAAAAAACGTATCGCTTTAGGCTTGAAACAATTATCTGAGCATCCTTGGGAATCTTTAGATACTGCATTAGAAATTGGTTCTAAAGTTAAAGGTAAAATCGTAACAGTTGCTGATTACGGTGCTTTCTTAGAAATCATCCCTGGTGTTGAAGGTTTGATCCACGTTTCTGAAATGTCTTGGTCACAAAACTTACGTTCTCCACAAGAGTTCTTGAAAGTTGGTGATGAGATCGAAGCACAAATCTTAACGCTAGACCGCGATGAGCGTAAAATGAGCTTAGGTATCAAACAATTGACTCCAGATCCTTGGAAAAATATCACTGAGCGTTACCCTGTAGGTTCTAAACAAACAGCTGTTGTTAAAAACATGACTAACTTCGGTGTATTTGTTGAGTTAGAAGAAGGTATCGATGGTTTGATCCACATCTCTGATTTATCTTGGTCTAAAAAAATCAACCACCCTAACGAATTCACTAAAGTTGGTGAAACATTAGATGTAGTTGTTTTAGAATTAGATGAAGAAAACCGTAAATTATCTTTAGGTCACAAACAATTGGAAGAAAACCCTTGGGATACTTTCGAAACGATCTTTACTGAAGGTTCTATCCACGAAGGTACTGTGATCAAAGTTGGTGACAAAGGTGATATCGTAGCTTTACAATACGGTGTTGAAGGTTTCTGTCCTTCTAAACACTCTGTTAAAGAAGACGGTTCTTCATTGAAAGTTGATGAAGTTACTTCATTCAAAATCATCGAGTTCAACAAAGAGAACAAACGTTTGGTAATTTCTCACTCTCGTATCTGGGAAGAAGAGAAAGAAGAAGCTCGCAAAGAAGAGTCTAACAACCGTAAAAAAGACGCTAAAGCTGAATCTTCAGCTGTGAAAAAAGTAAAAGATTCTGTTGAAAAATCTACTTTAGGCGACTTAGACGTGTTAGCTCAATTGAAAGAGCAAATGGAAAATGATAAAAACGCTAAGTAATTAGCAATTTCAATCCATAAAAAGCGGCTGTTCCAAAAGGACAGCCGCTTTGTTTTTATAGGGATGCTTTTGTAATTTTGTATCAATAAACGTTATTGTTATGTCATTCAAATCAGCCTTAATTAACCCCACCGAACTTCAGGAATTATTGGGACAGCATACAGACATTGTCCTTCTCGATTGTACGATCGACAAAGTAGGCCAATCCATCAAGGATACCAAGCTCGAAATACTTCCCCATTCTCAATTTTTTGACATCGAAGGAAAGCTATCGGATCCAACTTCTAAATTACCGCATACCCTCGTGTCGGCAGAAGTATTCGAACACGAAATGCAAAGCCTGGGAATTAATCAGGATAGTACGGTCGTCTTATATGACAGATGGGGCGTTTATTCAAGCCCAAGGGCATGGTGGATGTTTAAGGTCATGGGATTTGAACAGGTCTTTATTCTAAATGGCGGTGTTCCCGCTTGGAAAAATAACAAACTGCCACTCGTAGACCAGTATACAACCACTGCAAGACCCAGTAACTTTAAAGCCCAATTTCAAGCAAACCTGTATGCCGATAAAGAGTATATCTTAACACATTATCGGGATGCTCAAGTGAATATTTTTGACGCCAGAAGTAAAGGTCGATTTAGTGGTTTAGTAGCTGAACCCCGGAAAGGCCTTCATGGTGGGCATATTCCCCACTCCAAAAATTTCCCTTTCGAAGAATTATTTGACGGAATCGTTTATAAACCCGTTGATGAATTGAAACAGCAATTTGATCATTTTAATGCGACCGGAAATGAATATGTATTCTCCTGTGGATCGGGTATCACGGCCTCAATCTTAGCATTTGCTTGTCATCTTGCTGGTCACGAGCAAATCCGTGTATACGATGGTTCTTGGTCGGAATGGGGCCGTGAGGAGCTCAATCTACCCATCGAAAAATAGTTTAAAACAAGGTATTCCAAGAATAGAGATTATCCTCCAAGCGAATTTTTTCGGCATCTAGGAGATCACGGATAATCTCTATTCTTTTCTTTTCTGTACCTATCGTCAAACTTGCCACCAAATCATGAATATTTTTTGCTCCAGCAAGCAAACTGTTTTTGATTTCTGCTTTTATATTTGCCCGCTGCTTTTCCTGATGATTGCGGATCAGACATAAATCGCATACTTCACAGAACCCCGCATTTTTCTCTCCAAAATATAACAACAGCGACTGACTACGGCAATTGCTATGTTCAATATAACCGATCATGCCATTGACCTCCTCTTCCTTCACCTGATGTCGATCACGAATAAAAATATGATCGATATGCAGGTGTTTGTAATCGACGCGGTTCTGCAAAAAGGTCAGTTGTGGCGCATCTGTAGAAGGCAGATAGCTCGCTATTTCCAATGTCTCCAACGATTTCAACAGCTCGACAACACGATCATAAGGCAGCCCTAACTTACGTGCAAACTCATATTCATTAATGAGGATATAGTTTTCAAATACACCTCCATAGCTGCGCAAAATAGCTTTAATGAGCTTATCATATTTTACATACTGCACCTGAACTTTATACAATTCGGCGCTATCAATTTCAAACTTAAAGCGTGAGGGTATTGTGACAGCTTCTGACAAAACCAACCAAGTGTCGCGCTCCAGAAACTTCAGCGCATTCATAACAGGAACCAATGGCAGCTGATATTTTTTGGCAAATGCAACAACATCAAAATCTACAGTCACTCCTTCGCCAGAACCATAGGGAATCTGAAAATGATTACAAAGGTAATGATAGGTCTGTTGAATAAATGGAATATCAGGAAAGCTAGCTTGCAAATTATCGACAAGCTTCTGCTCATCTGCCTTTTGATAAAGAATAACGGGATAGGCCTTCTTGCCATCTCTTCCTGCCCTACCGGCTTCTTGATAATAGGCCTCCAGCGAATCGGGCAAATCGAGATGAATCACAAACCGTACATCGGGTTTATCAATTCCCATCCCAAACGCATTTGTCGCTACAATAACGCGAACAACATTTGTCATCCATCCCTGCTGTTTCTGATCCCGTTCCTGCCCCGAAAGCCCAGCATGATAATAATCTGCTGAAATGCCGTTATTGACCAAAATACGGGCTATCTCCTGCGTTTCTCGCCGATTTCTGACATAGACAATACCGGATCCACCCAACTTATGTATAATCCGTACCATGCGCCCCATCTTATCCTCTTCTTCAATGGCCATATAAGCCAAATTGTCGCGGAGAAAGCTTTTGACAAATACATTTTCTTTCGGAAAATTCAGTTTCTGTTGTATATCGCTGATGACACGCTCAGTTGCGGTCGCTGTAAGAGCCAGAAAAGGAACCTTGGGATGCAGTTCCCGTAACTTAGCGAGTTCTAAATAGGGCGGTCTAAAATCATATCCCCATTGAGAAATACAATGCGCTTCGTCTATGGCAAACAGATTTACATTCATAAATCGTATGCGCTCCCTTACTATATCATTGTACAATCTTTCGGGAGAAAGATAGAGAAATTTTATTTGCCCATAGACGCAATTATCCAATGTAATATCCACCTCCCTCTTCCGCATTCCAGCATAAATTGCGACCGCTTGAATTCCATTTTTTTTCAAATGCTCAACCTGATCTTTCATCAATGCTATAAGCGGTGTAACGACAATACAAATCCCTTCTCGCATCAAGGCAGGTACTTGAAAACAAATCGACTTTCCACCGCCAGTCGGCAATAAAGCCAGTGTATCTTTACCTGAAATGACCGATTGAATAATTTCTTCCTGCAGGGGTCTAAATGAATCGAATCCCCAGTATTGCCTTAAGATTGATATACTATCTTGCGTCATAAGTTCTCCTTATCCCAAACATACGCAAAATTATCCTTCATGAGATAATTCTGTATCCCCAAACTATCTAACATACGTTGTATATGCCTGGATTTCTCCATCGAATTGGATCCATCCAGTATAACAAGTTTTGGTCTAATTTGCTTCAATAAATGGGGTAAACCATTTAGTAAATTTTTCCTGACAATAACGAGGTCAGCTTGTGGCATAGTTTCAACGGCATGGCACAGAATAGCGATATTACCCAAGGGGAGCGTAACAAGATAGTTTTTCCGCTCCCGACCATTCAAAGCTACAAACTGAACTTTTTCACTCGTCAATAATTGGATTTCTCTTCCACATGAATATTGCAAGCCTGAGGCTTGCAAAGAATCAAATGTACTGTAAACGATACCGCGCCCACCTTTGAAATACCCGATCGTCAACTCATGCTTCGTATTATAGACCCGAAACCGTTCTACATCTTTATTTTCTAAGCATTTTTGCGCAGTGATCAATAGTATTCCAATTGTACAGCATCCCCCTAACCAAACGTATTTTTTATCTTTCCATTGAAAAGCATATAAAAAAGAAAATAGTGCAAAATAGGTCAAAAATAGAAGCTCCAGCCCCATAGGTTCAACTTTTATTGTTGAAAAAGCCAAATGGTCAATAAATTTCAAACAGTATAAGATGAAAGCAATGAGATGCTCCAAAAGGAAACCCAATAAATCGTTAAGCCCCTGCATTGGATTGATTGTCATGATAAAACCAAGGTACATCACTAAGGTTGAAGGCAAATCGACTAATACATTGGCTATCAGAAAATAAGTTGGGAATTGACCAAAATAGTAAAGGCTCAGTGGCGTTGTCAGTATCTGCGCAGCAATAGAAACAGCCAATGCATCTCTCAAAAGTCGTAATATTGGTCTTTTGACCGGAAGGAATCCCTCGACAAGCGGCGAACATATCGTCATACCCAAAACGGCGAGAAAGGACAGCTGAAAACCCACATCAACAACAGCCCGGGGAACGACCAGCAAAATCAATAATGCGGCAATAATAAGCGAATTCAGTGTTGAAAAGCTTCGTTTAAAATGCTGTGCACACAGCACAAAACTAATCATAATAGCTGCCCGCGTAATGGGCGGATCAAGTCCTGCAATAAAAGCATATATCCAGATCATACTCCATAACAAAATTAGTGGCAGCCATCTGAGATAGGAAGGCCAGGCAATTCGCTTGAAAATAAGGGATAAAAAACCGAATAAAACAGCAACATGCATTCCCGATACACTTAACACATGTATCGTTCCTGTATTGGTGAACACCTGGATGCTTTCGGCACTGATATCGCTCCGAGAACCATATAATAAAGCTGACGCAATAGCAAAGTGCTCATCCCTTTTGATATGGGGACGAAGCTTAACCAAAAAATATCTCCTCGTTTGTAAAGCGAGCCCAGTTAATGAAAAAGCCGTTGTTTCTTTCCTGTTGATCAGCTTATACCGACCAAAGACTGCGAAAATTTCATGATAGATATGCTGTCTTTTCAAATACTGTCTGTAGTCAAATTCCATTGGATTGAATGGCGGAGCTATTTCCTTTACTTGACCTTTTAACCACAATAGATCACCAAACTGCAGTGAATTCTTCTGGCTAGATTTTAGCGATAACATTAGTCTACCTGTAGTTTCAACAAATTCACCTTTTTGGTAAGCTCCTACTACTTCTGCCGAAAAACGAATGATATCCCGCTTCATTTTTGGCTCTTCAATAATTTTGACTACATAACTATCCGTCATTATATGGGAAAAATGACTGATTGTAACCAAAGGGTCCTCGCGCCAAAATTGGAAAATTCCAAATAATACAACAGACACATAATACCCGTAGCTATAGCCATATCGGCGAATTCTTCCCTTTAATAAATAACAACAAAACGTTATCAAAACCAGCACAACCAATAACTGTTGAACGCATTGGAAAATATGGAGCGACATCGGCAATCCAGGTGCCAGAAGAAGCGTCACAAGATATGGAACAGCAAGCTTCAGCGTAGGAAGCCGCTCCAATCTTTGCAGAAAACTCAACTTTTTCATAACTGCCACCTCAACTGCACCTTAACCTCCGATTTTTTATTGCCCTCAATTTGATCCAGTCCAGTCCCAATACTCCCCCTTTCGGGATAGTAATAGATCGCATATTTGGCCCATACCTGAACATGGCGGCTTAACCGATACTGCAGATTTAAATACATTCTCCATCCCCTTGTATTGTACATTCCAAAACCAGATGCATATAATACATCCTGCTCATAAGCATAGATCCGATTATCATAACTTGCCGCATCGAAATACGCAACGCGTATATTCGACTGGAATTTTCCAGCGCTAGACTTCCAAAATATATCCTGATAACACATATATCCGAAACTATTTCCCTGATACTCTTTTTGGAATAAATTGGCTTCCACACGGGAGCGAATAGTCCATATTGAACTTAGGCGGTATTGAAATTCTACCCTGAACTGCTGTTTGCTGGTATTCACAAGCCCATTCTCGGTTTGTCCCTCTCCTTGGTAGTTAACTTGTTTCAATCGGTTGCGATAGCGCAACGAAAGTTGGCCTTTTTTGTACCACATGTAACTCAGCTGGCTAAAGAAATCAGCACCTGTAGATAGCGTATCAGCCTGATACTTTGCTCCCGGAAAACGAAATATATCGGCATAATTTGACCAGAGTAATTTTCTACCCAATTGATACGTTAGTCCCAAATAAGCCCCCTGCTCGTTGGAGGTGTTATCCGATTCACCAAATCCCTGTCCATAAAAAGTATGAAAATTCTTCTTATAGTCCCGAAGCAATATAACCGACGATAAACGTGGATGCAAACTTATGATAGATCCTGCTAACAGTGCTGAACCACCATCCATGCTGTTGGCATATTCGCCAAATAAATAAGCATTTCGAATTGTATAGTTTGCATATAGACTTATATTTCGTAAAAAATCACCTTCAAAGTCAGCTTCTTGCCGTATTGCCTTCCCTTTTATTTTGAAGACATTCAATTGCGTCTGATTGAAATGAACACCCATTTTGAACCGCTTATAGCGCCACAATAGATTCAATCCATAGGCCAGTTGAGATGCGGCATGACGGTATTGCTGTTCGGTTGCAGTTCGATGCAAGCCTGAGCTTGCAATCGTTGAAATCGTAGGCGGAGAAGTTGTACGGTCAACTTTTCCATCAATGGATTGGTAGGAGAAATAAGGTGTAATTTCAACCTGCCTAATCTGTAATGTTCCTGCAATGCCACGCATAAAATTAGCCTCATTTAATGACGTATATGACTTTACACCGATCCCTTGTCTTGCAGTATGCTGTACCAATCCCCCTTTTCCAAAATTCAAACCGTTCCACATACTGAGTCCCTGGCCAAATTGCAAAGCATAATCGCCGATCACGATATTCTTGAAACGGCCTAAAGACTTTATCGATATACTTAGGCTATAGAAATCAAATCCCATTTTTTGTCTGTCTCTAAAAAATGGTTCTCCGGCATCTTTCTCCATGTTAAGCGCGAGATGAATCGCATCATTCAATTGGGCTCGATATCTTATCGCATAGCGATTCGCATCGCCGAGATAATGGGATCTCGCCGTATCCATTATACGATAGCCTTTTGCTTTTTCGAGTGCCCGGGCGTATCGTATTATAAATTCCTGTTTAAAATTTCTCGATTTCAGAGTTTCAAGGGGAGACCCGGCGCCTACACTTACGAAAGGTAACAGCAAACTGATTATCGGTTCATTAAATCCTTCAATGGACTGTAATTCGAGTGCGTTGATAAAATCTCCTGAAATGGCCCTATGGTCCAGTAGGCGTCCGATCAATAAAGGATTTAAAAATTGTAATTCAGAGAGCTCTCTGCCATCAGTCTTATTGAGATCGATGGGGTGTTTGAGATAATAATACCACTTTTCAGTCAATTCGCTCAAATCAGCATCCTCAGGAAGTTCTTCCGATAAGCTTTCAAATAAATCTTGGAGATCGATTTTTTCATTTGTTTGCGCCATACAGGTTAGTCCAATAAAACAACCTATAAAGAGCAAAATTTTGCTACAATATTTCATAATAGGTTTTAATTAATATTGGCTAAATGCTAGGCGATGAACCTTTTTCCCGGCAGAAAGCGGTTCACTGGTATGAAATTAGGAAATATAAAAGAATAAAAAAAGCCTGATGAAAAATTTCATCAGGCTTTTTTATTCTTTTATGATCAGATCAATTAAATATCAATTTTAGCATAGCGTGCATTTTTCTCGATAAATTCACGACGCGGAGCAACTTCATCACCCATCAACATCGAGAAGATACGGTCACATTCCGCAGCGTTTTCAATCGTCACCTGTCTTAAAGTACGCGTTTCAGGGTTCATGGTTGTATCCCATAACTGTTCAGCATTCATCTCTCCAAGACCTTTATACCGTTGTACGTGTACGCTATCCTCTTTACCTGATCCTTTCAAACGTTGAATCGCATTGATACGTTGGTCTTCATTCCAAGCGTACTCATGCTCTTTTCCTTTTTTCACTAAGTATAGCGGCGGTGTAGCGATATATACATATCCTCTCTCGATCAGTTCCTTCATGTATCTGAAATAGAACGTCAAGATCAATGTTGTAATGTGGGACCCATCCACATCGGCATCGGTCATGATGATGATGCGGTGATAACGTAATTTTTCAATATTCAGTGCCTTAGCATCTTCGGCAGTACCTACACTCACCCCCAAAGCTGTAAACATATTTTTGATCTCCTCATTTTCGTAGATCTTATGTTCCATCGCTTTTTCGACGTTCAGAATCTTACCTCGTAAAGGCATGATTGCTTGATACTTTCTATCACGACCAGACTTGGCAGTACCACCCGCAGAATCCCCCTCGACAAAATAGATCTCACATTTCGTAGGATCGTTGTCTTGACAGTCGGCTAATTTACCTGGAAGTCCAGAGCCACCCATAACGGTTTTACGTTGGACCAAATCACGGGCTTTACGTGCAGCAGCACGTGCTTGAGCTGCAATGACAACCTTTTGAACAATAGATTTTGCTTCGCGTGGATTCTCTTCCAGATAAACACCTAAGATCTCACCAACAGCAACATCTACAGCCCCCATCACCTCAGAGTTACCTAATTTAGTTTTGGTTTGTCCCTCAAATTGAGGTTCTGCAACCTTCACCGAAATTACGGCTGTCAATCCTTCACGGAAGTCATCGCCAGTAATTTCCACTTTCAAGTTTTTAAGCAAACCAGACTTGTCCGCATACGCTTTCAAGGTACGTGTCAAACCACGACGGAATCCTGCAACGTGAGCGCCACCTTCAATCGTATTGATGTTATTCACATATGAATGGACATTCTCCGAATACGTATCGTTATATTGTAAAGCCAGTTCAACAGGGATACCTTGTTTTACGCCTTCAACATAGATAGGTTCAGGAATCAACGACTGACGGTTACCATCTAAAAATTTCACAAACTCTTTCAGACCACCTTCCGAATAGAATGTTTCTTTCTTTTCAGAACCGTCCTCATTTGTATCACGCTCATCATTCAAGGTCAAGTTTACACCTTTATTTAAAAATGCAAGCTCACGAAGACGATTTGCCAATGTATCGTAATTATAAACCGTAGTCTGCGTGAAAATCGTCGCATCTGGATGGAACGTTACAATAGTACCCGTCTTATCCGAAACACCAACTTCTTTCACATCATACAAGGGCTTACCAATTTGGTACTCCTGCTGATAGATCTTTCCATCACGATGAACCTCGGCCTTCAAAAGGGTAGACAGCGCATTCACACAGGAAACCCCAACACCATGCAGACCACCAGAAACCTTGTATGTATCTTTATCAAATTTACCTCCGGCGTGCAATACTGTCATTACAAGCTCTAAGGCTGATTTATTCTCTTTTTTGTTGATCCCTGTAGGAATACCCCGACCGTTATCGCGGACAGAAATCGAGTTATCTTTATGGATAGTAACAAAGATATCTGTACAATATCCCGCTACAGCTTCATCGATTGAATTATCAACAACCTCGTATACCAAATGGTGCAATCCTTTTACACCGGTGTCACCGATATACATGGATGGACGCTTACGAACCGCCTCTAAACCCTCTAATACCTGAATATTATCGGCCGAATAGGTGGATGCATTCTTATTTTCTTCGCTCATTGAAAACCTCTTAAATGTAATATTCAAAAATACGAAATTTTGGCCGATTTATCAAGTCCGTGAACAAGTATTGCACCTATATTCCGAATTATAATACACAGGATAATTTTACTTTTTTATTACTAAAAACTAGAATTTCGATTTTTTTATGTTAGGTTTGTTTTCAGTAATAATTTGCAAATAACAAAAAAATGAACACTATATTTTCAATTGTATCGAAAGTTTCCTTTGGCCTTTTATTGGTTGGAACTATTGCATCATGTAACCAAGGTGCAAAAACAACAAACGAACCTGCAAAAAATGATTCCAATACCGTAAGCAAGGAGAGCCAGGGAAGTAACAAAGATAAAATCGTCTATTTAAACTCGGATTCACTTTCTGAAAAATATCAATATTTTAAGGACATTAAATCGAAGCTTGAAAACAAAGTAAAGAAAGCACAAACGGATCTGCAATCTAAAAGTACTGCATTCCAACGTGAAGTTGCCGAATATCAAAAAAATGCAGCTACAATGTCTGCTCCTGATCGACAAGCTACTGAACAAAAACTAGCGCGTAAACAAGATGAGCTTGCACGTTTAGACCAAACAGCTTCTTCCTCTATTGCAAAAGACGAGTCTGAAGAGTTCAACAATGTTTATAATAAAATTACCGAATTCCTGAAAAAACATGCTGCAGAAAATGGCTACAAACTGGTGCTTACCTATTCAAAAAGCAACCCAACTGTATTGTATGCTGACCCATCTTTGGAAATCACTAATGAAGTAATCAAACAGTTAAACGAAGAATATAAATCTTCAAACAAATAGAAGATCATAATAATTTAGGAAAGCCATCGACTCCGTTGATGGCTTTTTTTATTTTCTTTCTTATCTTGTCCTTACTAAAATTAGATTTATGGTCAGAACGATTGTTGAAAAGGAAATCGCAAACTACGAATGGATAGATATAGCTGAGCCAACCTCAGAAGACTTCACCTTCATTAAAGAGCGCTTCAATTTGAATGAAGCTTCGATCAAGGATTCCAAAGAACCAGAACATCTACCGAAAATTGAAGAATTTGAGAATTATACCTTTGTTATTCTTCGTGTCATGTCGGACAATTTCAAGGAAAATTCAGACAGCATCGGAGAAATCACCGACCGCCTGACCATCTTCTACGGAAGCGATTTTGTGATTACTGTACACAAACGTCGTATTGAATTTTTAGAAAAACTTAAGAACATTGAATTTACGTCCATCAAGACAAAAAACAGCCGTAAACTGGCTGTATTTATCACGACTGCAGCTGTATTTACCTTTAGCCAAACGTTAGAGCAACTTTCAACACGCATCGATGCATACGAAGAATTGATTTTTCTGAAACGCATGAAGCAACAGCCAATACTGAAAAATCTCTATTTTATAAAAAGGCAGATTGATGTTGCACGAAAGGTCATCTTTCTCTACAAGGAGGTTGTTGAGCATTTTCATTCATCCTCCAAAAAGGATGTGTACACCCGGGATTTAAAAGATCTGCAGGTCCGGACATCAACCTTGTACGAAAACTTATCGGAAAATGTAGCACAGCTGCTTAATGTGTATTTCAACATCTCGTCTAATCACACCAATGAGATTATGCGTATCCTGACAATTTTCTCCGTATTTTTTATGCCAATCACTTTTGTGGCAGGAATTTATGGAATGAATTTCAAAAATATGCCCGAATTAGAATGGTACTATGGATATCCGGTAGCCATGGGGATCATGGTCGCCATATCCCTTGCGATTTATTTGTGGTTCAAAAGAAAAGGCTGGCTATAATAAGCCAACCTTTTTCTTTGCCGTGGTAACCACAAAATCTTTAAGATAGAATGGCTCGAAATAAGCGACATCCTCAAACTCTCTGCGCTGAAATTTATCAAAAGCCAACGTCGATAGAAAAGCCGCGGAAACATTAAATCCGCTCAGCACATCCACGTGATCCGTTGTGCTGAACAAATCTTCGAATTTATCGGCTCCCGAACCAAACAAATGGACACGATGGTAGTTCAGCAATAATTCATTGAAATAATCAACATCGATGATCTCTGCAGATGTTGCTCTCACCAACGTAGCATCATGATTATAAACTGCTGTATAGACTTCCATCCGACGGGCATCGAGCATAGGAAGATAAGCTTCATCTTCTGTTAAACCGAATTGCCCTTTATACCCTAAAAACAACGCTTCTAACGTATTAATAGCGATTAAAGGTATATCTAAGGCACAACAAAGACCTTTGGCCGTAGATACCCCTATACGCAAGCCAGTATACGAGCCAGGCCCCATACTCACCGCAACAGCGCTCAAATCCTGCATCTTTCGGCCTGTCTGTTTGAGAATTTCCTCAATCAAAATAGTCAATTTAGCCGCATGAGCATTCTGTTCATCGAGATCGATAACTTGCAACGTTTGACCATTTTCACTCAAGGCAACCGAACATACAGTGGTTGACGTATCAATTTGTAAAATTAAATTATTCATCGTCGTTATAGAAATCAAGGTACAGGATCATGCCCATGGCCACCCCAAGGGTTGCAACGCCCAATTCGTTTCAAAGCCATCCAGCCACCTTTAAAAGGACCATATTTCAGAATAGCTTCCTTACCATACTGAGAACAGGTAGGCGTATATCTACAATTGGCGCCTAAAAATGGTGAGATAAAAACTTGATAGAAACGAATAATAGCCAAGAAAATAAAACTAAACAAGGGTCTAATCCCCTTTTTCCAAATAAGCTTCAGCACATTCATTCTGCAATTTTTTCAGCATTTTATTCATTGCGGTGCTAAACACATCATACGCTAAGATCTGCTTGCCTACATATTGAATAGCTAAATACAAAGTTACATTATGTTTCAACAAAAACGGAATCAAATCATTCGATTTTTGTAAACGGTAACTTTCACGCATCATTCGCTTAATTGAATTGCGATCAACTGCTCTTTTGAACCTACGTTTGGATACGGAAATGATAGACTGACTGGAGGGAATATCGTCAGTCAAGTTGTTTTTCTCGAAGATAAAAACAACTCTAAACGGATACAAGACAAAAGAAGAACCGCTTTTAAAAAGCGCATCAATACGCCTTTTCGCACATAACCGTTCTTCTTTTGTAAATGTATTTCTCATACGATGACTTAATCTTATTAGAAAAAGTTCTTATAAGCGGCCACCGATCCTTGTCAAAGATTAACCTTTGTGACGGTATTCGTCAGACACTGTAAGACGTTTTCTACCTTTAGCTCTACGTGAAGCTAATACTCTTCTACCGTTTGCAGAGCTCATACGCTCTCTAAAACCGTGTTTGTTTCTTCTCTTTCTTTGCGATGGCTGAAATGTTCTTTTCATGACGCTATTATGCTAATTTGTTCTTACTTCAATTAATACAAAACTCCCCAAGAGGAATGCAAAAGTAAAGTTTATTTTAGACAAAAACAAACAATATTACGAACATTTAAAGTTAATGTGACGCGGACAAGCTAATTTATTCAGCTACAGCTTCAAAAAACAATTTTTCAATTACCACAAAATAAAAAAACAGCACAGTTCGACTGTGCTGTTTTTTATAAATAAAGTATATACCTTACACTATTTATTTTTCAGAATATCCCTGATCTCAGTCAAAAGCGTTTCTTCTTTGGTTGGTGCTGCAGGTGCCGCCGGAGCTGCCTCCTCTTTACGTTTCAATGAATTTAAAGCCTTAATAACACAAAAAATACAGAATGCTACAATTAAAAATTGAATAACCACATTAATAAAGTTTCCATAATTAATAGATACTTCAGCTTGTTTAGTAGCTTCATCAGCAGCCTTCAAGATCAATTTTTTGGAGGAAAAATCAACACCACCTGTTAAATAACCAATGGGTGGCATGATAATATCATCAACCAATGAGGTGACAATTTTACCAAAGGCTCCACCGATAACAACACCGACAGCTAGATCGACCACGCTGCCGCGCATTGCAAACTCTTTAAACTCTTTTAAAAATCCCATATTTAAATTTTTTAGTCCATAAATTATGACAAAACTAGTAATTGTCACATAAATCTAATTAAAATATGCCAATTTTTTATCGTTAAACTCATATTGTGCTATATTTTCTAGCCTATGTCCTATTTTATATAAAAAAACACGCAACTCGCCCCACCCCAATTTTTATTAACTTAATTTCTTATATTTGCGCGTTAACTAGTAAAATATCAAGATATATTGTATATTGTTAGTACTTTATTTCATACGGTAATTAAAGCCCAGCATCAGATAGCATATCTATGAAAAAGATTCTTATAGCAGACGACCACGGTATTGTACGGTTAGGAGCCTCCGTTATTATTAAAGAAACTCTTCAAAAGGCAGAAATATTCCAAGCTGAAACCTTTGACGAGGTTCTTGAAAAAATAAAGGTAGAGGATTTTGACCTATTATTGCTGGACATTAATATGCCGGGAGGAAATAATATACGCGTCGTTGAGGAGATCCTTCAAATTCGACCGAGCATCAAAATTTTGATTTTCTCGTCTTATGACGAATCACTATATGCGCTACGCTATATCGAAGCAGGAGCAGTAGGCTACCTCAACAAAACAACAGCAATGGCTGAACTTTCCAATGCTATTCTGGCTATTCAGGATAGAGGGAAGTATATGTCGAGCAATGTACAGGATCTATATATTCAGAAATTGACACAGAGCAAGTCTGAACTGACGAAACTAAATCCCTTGGCACGTTTGTCAAATAGAGAGGTGGACGTTGCTAAGCAATTGATAAAGGGACTGGGGATTATTGAAGTATCTAGCTTGTTGGAGTTAAGCCCTTCAACAGTGAGCACCTATAAAAGCAGAATCTTTGAAAAGCTCAATGTTTCTAATATTCCTGAACTTATTGAACTCTTCAGAATACACTCCAACAACTAGTCATTTTGTTGGAGTGCATTTTTATCCTACTAAATTAACTCATCAATAGTAACAACTGGAACATCTTTTACGTTCAGGTCTTTTAAAGGTTGAGATTTCTTATAAGAATACCCCACCTCTGCTTCTAAATCCCATAACATCGGCGCTAAAAAGTTGAGGCACGTCGTAAATCCCTGAACCGTTGCAGAAAAATCACCTGTATCTTTCGAATTCTTAGCTTCGTTTTCGATCTCAAAGGGACCACTGAAACCACGTTCTTGCAATAAGTCAACAAAGCCGCGCCAATCCATACTATCGGATCCACCAAAGCCCGGTAACATTGCTTCATAGTGATGTCTATCCCAGTCATGCCCAGGAATACTTACGTTGGCCTTTTTAGCCAATTCAGCATCAACATGCTGCATAGGGTACATTCCACCCCAATCAATACGTGCAGCGGTCTGTAAATTACGTGTAGTCTTCACATGTATACGCTGTAAGCGGCTGATGTCTGTATTACGAATAACCTCAATCGGATTTGTATTTTGCCAAACATCATGTGAAGGATCATAAATCTCACCATGAGCTTTACTCGGAATCATCGCATACATTAATTTACGAGCGGCCAGCACAGCGGGAAGATTGTTATAGGTAGAGCTATAACGTGATGAGCGCCATCCTTCCATTGGGCAGTTCTCATAGAGGATGGTTACGCCTAAACTCTCTGCATAATTAACAATGGGGGCAAATACACGTTTATATTCTTCAAGATTTTTTTGAAATCCATCAATTTGATTGCCCAATTCGTGATTATACCCAACGAATGTTCCTACCTTGACGTTATTTGCATCACCACCAAGCAAATGTGCAATACGGATCAATTTCAATAAATGATTTTGATTCTTCACACGTTGCTCAGGATCACCACCAATCATATTTTCAAAAGCACCAAGCGAAAGTTTTAAATCAGCCTGATTGAACAGCTCAATGATTTCCCTTGCTTTTGCAGGAGTGAAATCATCATAATCCAAATGTGTTGCGGTATGATCTTCTCGGGTACCATCTTTTCTAAACACACAAAGGTCTATCCCCCCCGCTCCGATTCTTTTGGTTGTCTGAATCAACTCCGGTAAGGATAATTTATCAAATGCAGAACTCATTACCCATACAGGGTTATTTAATTTTGTCGTCATAGCTTGTATAATTGTCTTATTTCGGTATTTAAAGATACTAAAAAAGCCATCCGATTGGATGGCTTTTTGTTATTTTATGGTGAATCAACTAGTCTACATTATCATGTAGAAAAGAATTGTTCGGTCTGATTTCAGTATTTCCATCTTCAAAAGAAAGTGTAAAACGAGACACCTGAGATTGTGAAGAATGCGGTGTATCTTCCAATGACATTTGTTTTCTCTTATAAGCAGGCTCATTTTCCAACTCATGTAGACCATTAGAAGATTTTAGTTTCATGCTCAATTCTTTAAGACGCAAGATACGCTCTTTCGTACGAACCAGCTGATCTTCAAACGAAACCTGCTCTTCTTCCACCTGAGGAACTTCTACTTGCTCATTTGTTGTACTTGATGAAAAGGTAGGTTTCTCCTCATATCCCGATGCAGAAGGGGCTGCATAAGAATCAAAAACTGTTGGCATCTGGAATTGAAACACAGATGGTGAGGTTTTCAATTGAAAATCACTGTCTCCAAATGAAGTTTCCTCTTCATAACCACCATCAAAACCTAAATCATGACGTATAACTTGAGGTTCCTCAACAGCCACCTGTTGTTGCACAGCATTTCTTGGTGAAGTGAACAAATCAGATTGCAAATTATTCGGAGTTGGCGTATTTGAAGAAGGGACTGGTGCATCCACACGTTGAACCGGAGTTACGAAACTATTCGTAGCTGGAACTTCTCTTGGTGCTACCTGAGAAACAGGTTTAATAAAAGAATTAGCCGGTTCAGCTGTTAAGGGCATAGACACCTTTGTATTTTCACGTTCTTTATCGCGTTCTTCAGAAGTTTGAAAACCAGTTGCAATAATTGTTACTGACAGCTCATCCTCAAAGTTCTCGTCAATACAGTTACCCCAGATCAAATCTGCTGATAGACCAGCTTTTTCCTGAATGTAATCCGTAATGATCGCTACCTCATCCATGGTTACTTCTTTCGTTCCAGAAGTAATATTTAACAAGATATAACGAGCGCCTTCAATCTCATTGTCTTTCAACAATGGTGAAGCCAAGGCTCCCTCTACAGCACGTAATGCACGATCTTCACCTTCAGCTATTGCGTTACCCATAATAGCAACACCGCTATCATTCATAACGGTACGCACATCTTTAAAATCGACGTTTACATAACCAGGGATAGTAATAATTTCGGCAATACCTTTTGCAGCAGTAGTCAAAATATCATCTGCTTTTGCGAAAGCCGCGGTCATGGTTAAATTTCCGAAGATTTCACGCAAACGATCGTTAGAAATAACAAGATAAGAGTCTACATATTTACGTAATTCCGAAAGCCCTTCCTCCGCTTGAGAACGACGGCGTTTACCTTCGAATGTAAACGGTGTAGTTATGATTGCAACAGTAAGAATACCCAATTCCTTAGCGGCTTTAGCCAAAACGGGGCTTGCTCCAGTACCGGTACCACCACCCATACCAGCGGTAATAAACAACATCTTCGTATTGGTACCCAACATGCGTTTGATATCTTCAATACTTTCGATCGCTGAATTTTCACCTACATCAGGATCTGCTCCTGCTCCCATACCTTCGGTTAGACTTATTCCCAATTGAACTTTATTTGGGATCGGGCTCAATTCCAATGCTTGCGCATCAGTATTACACACGATAAAATCTACCCCACTAATTCCTTGTTTATACATGTGGTTTACGGCATTGCCGCCACCACCACCAACCCCAATAACCTTGATTATTGAAGATTGTTCTTTTAACATTTCAAACTGTATTGACATAACTTATCCCTATTTAACTTACAATGAAGATGATATCAAAACGAATCAAACCCACTATATGTAATGTAATAATAATATAATTTCAACAAAAGTTTTCCACATTTGTTAAATTGTGGAAAACTTCAACTATTGTGGAAAACTTACTTCTTATCTAAAAAACTTGCGTCATCGATTTCGTTACCGTCTTTGATAAAACGTTTGAACCATGACAATAATCCTTGCTCTTTTTGTTGTTGTTCAGAAACCTCTTTTGTTGTCACCGTAGCAGCCTGCACTTTTTTCGATGGGGCGTGCATTTCTCTACGGCTATCTTCTTCTTCCTCATGGGATTGAATTCCCTTAATCAACAAGCCAATACTTGTTGCATACAAAGGACTTTTCAATTCTTCAAACAACGGTTTTGGTAAAACCTCATTCTTAGAAAGATATTCATTCGGAAATCCGATACGGCAATCTATTCCAGTAATATACTCAACAAGTTGTACCAAATGCTTTAATTGAGCACCACCACCGGTAATAACAATACCACCGATCAGTTTATTTTCATATCCTGAAGATTTGATTTCATAGTACACGTGCTCAATAATTTCTTCCATTCTAGCTTGAATAATATAAGCCAAATTTTTCACGGAAATTTCCTTTGGTTCACGACCTTTCAATCCTGGCACACAAATCACCTCATTTTCTTTATTTTCATCAGCTAGAGCCGATCCGAAACGAGTTTTCAACAATTCAGCCTGAGAACGCAAAACAGAACATCCCTGACGGATATCTTCCGTTACAATATTACCGCCTAAAGGAATCACAGCAGTGTGACGAATAATTCCTTCATGGAAGATGGCAACATCTGTGGTTCCACCACCGATATCCACTAATACAACGCCAGCATTTTTTTCGTCTTCATCCAATACAGCTTCAGAAGACGCTAAAGGTTCGAGAATCAATTCAGCAACTTCCAGATTGGAATTATCAATACATTTTTTGATATTTTTAATATCTGTTACACGTCCCGATATAATATGGAAGTTTGCTTCAATACGGCGACCAGCCATACCGATTGGTTCGCGAATACCGGGTTCGTTATCTACCGTAAACTCCTGTGGTAAAACATGTATAATTTCTTCTCCTGGAGGCAGTACCAGTTTATACATATCCGAAATCAGTCGTTCGATATCGCGTCGAATGATTTCATCATCACCATCGGTTTTGGTAAATATTCCACGGTGTTGAATACTTTTGATGTGTTGGCCAGCAATTCCCACATTCACCACTTTAATATCCACATTGGACTGTGCTTCGGCTATCTCAACAGCCTCTAAAATACTCCCCACAGTTTTCTGGATATTAGCAACCACCCCCCTGCTTACACCTGCAGAGTCAGCTTTGCCCACACCTAATAATTCAATTTTGTTTCCTGAGCTACGTCTCCCAACCGTAACACAAATTTTGGTAGTACCAATATCGAGTCCCACGATAATTGGGTTTTCTCTTTCAATTTCTGCTGCCTTTGAGTTCATAATTTCCTGTATTGTTGCTGTATTACTATAATGTATTATTTGCTACTTTTTTTGTTTGATCATCTGAAAAACTCCAGTTTCCCCTCTTTTCACAGATAATCTGACCTCCATATTTTACGTTGACAACACCGTAAGCATTTATACCCACTTTTGGCATGATCTGCGTATAAAAGGTCTTTAATAATTCAAATTTTTGTTCCAATGAATCTGCCGATCCAACAATCAACTGCTGTGTACCTATACGAGGCACAAGTTCAATATCCTTATCCCCGTTGACATAGATCTGCACAACTTGATTACTCCATAATTCATCGTTTTTGATAAACTCAATAACCTTCACCAAATCTTTAACCAAGGGCGTTGATATGGTATCCAGTGCTTCATTATATCCTTCTGCGATGTTACCCGTTGCAACCATGATATGCGGTATATACTTCAACGTTGTCGGTATCTTCAACCCATTGGGGTCCACATAAAATTCTTTTCCATTTTTGTTGATGACCCGCATGACAGCCTCGCGCTGACTAATATTAATTCTGATCGTACCATCCATATCGGCATGTATACTGGCATCGGAAACATAAGGTAATTTACGCAAGGTTTTTTCAACCTTTTGAAAGGGAATTCCATTGACTTTCTTTCCCGCAAAACTACCATAGTTTTGTTCTATCAGTTTGGAGATATCAGCCTGATCAATAAAAGCTTCCGTGCCTTCAATGACAATTTTGATATCTTTACAAACCTGCTGCTCATCACGTTTCCCCACAATAGTCATAATCACGACGACAACTATTACGCCGATAAAAAACAGCGTAAAGTAGAGTACACGATTCCATTGTATGTTACGTAACTTTTTAAGCATGCTCTAAAATTGTCTGTAACGGTTTAACCAATTTGTCAATATCACCTGCCCCAACTGTAACAATCAGTTCTGGCTTTTCATCGCGCGCGAATTCCAAGACTTCTTCTGCTGTTACAAGCTGTTTTTTCTCTGCCGTAATTTTATCCAATAACCAACTCGAATTGATCCCTTCAATAGGAAGCTCACGGGCTGGATAAATTTCCATTAACAACAGATTGTCTGCCATGGACAATACCTCTGCGAAACCATCCACAAAATCCCGCGTACGGGTAAATAAATGCGGCTGAAAGACCACATTTAGTTTTTTTGTAGGATACAATTTGCGCATCGAAGTTAAAAATGCTCGCAGTTCCTCTGGATGGTGCGCATAGTCATCAATATACACCGCTCCAGGTTTACGGACAATATATTCAAACCTTCTTTTCACTCCTTTGAATGTTGTCAATGCTTTCTTGATCGCTTCATTTTCAATCCCAAGTAAACGGGCTACTGCAATCGCGGCTACCGCATTTTCAACATTATGGGTACCAGGAATACCTAAATGGATATCGTCTATCCGTCCGTTGGTATCTTGGTAATCAAAAAAGAACTCTCCCTCGCGTACATGCACATTGGAAGCATATGCATCAGCGATTTCATGGCCTGAATAACTTATTTGCCCCGCAAACTCGAGGCCTTTTTTTATAATACGTGTTCCCCCTTCAAGTACTTTATCCAAGAACAATTGGAATGATTCGAGCAGATGGCTGCGATCTCCATAAATGTCCAAATGATCAGCATCCGAAGAAGTTACTATTGCAATATTGGGGTGAAGTGTCAGAAATGAACGATCAAATTCGTCAGCCTCCACCACAACTGTATTATTATTACCATAAAGCACATTTGTACCGTAGTTAGAACTGATTCCTCCTAAGAAGGCAGAGCAGTCATAGCCCGAGTCTTTCAATACATGTGCCACCATTGTAGAAGTTGTCGTTTTACCATGTGTACCGGCAACAGCGACTGTAAATCTACTCTCACTAATGATTCCCAAAACTTGAGATCTCTTATAGAGAATATGTCCTTGGGATTCGAAAAAAGCTTTAATCTTCGAATCTTTTGGAATAGCTGGTGTAAAAATGACCAATGTTTCCGCAGTAGGTATGTGAAAAATGGCATCAATAGTATTGACATCATCTTGATATGAAATCACAATTCCCTCCTTGACCAACGTTTTAGTCAACTCAGTTTCTGTACGGTCATATCCATTCACCTCACAGCCCAAATGCTTAAAATAGCGCGCAAGACCACTCATGCCTATACCACCTATTCCGATCAAGTAAACTTGTTTTATTGCATCTAGATTCATACGATTCGTCTATTTTTTATTAACCAATTTATATACCTCCTCAGCAATTTGAACATCAGCATTCAACTTACCGAGTTTTTTAATATTTCCACTTAATTGTCCGACATGATCTGCATCTTTTAATAAATTTAAAGCAGCAGGCACCAAATCTTTTTTTGCATCACTATCCTTAACCAATAACGCAGCATCTTTATTAACCAACGCCATTGCATTTTTTGTCTGATGATCTTCGGCCACATTGGGCGAAGGCACAAGGATAACAGGTTTACCGACTACACAGAGCTCAGAAATCGTACCAGCTCCAGCGCGGCTAATAATTAAATCTGCCGCAGCATAAGCATAATCCATACGCTGTAGAAAGGCCAACATCTTGATATTATCTGGAAGTTTACCTGCCAACTCCGCCTGTAACTTTTCAACGTAAAAACTACCGCATTGCCAAATCACCTGCACTTCTTCCTTCAGCTCATTGAGGTAAGCAACGACACTTTCATTTAATGTTTTAGCCCCCAAACTACCTCCGAGCACCAAAATTGTCTTTTTGTGTGTATCTAACTCAAAGAACGCTACGGCCTCCTCTCTTTTTCCCGCTATCGCAATGGACTCGCGTCTTATTGGATTGCCCGTGAGCAATACTTTCTCAGCAGGAAAAAATTGCTCCATCCCCTCATAAGCCACACATATTTTTGCTGCCTTAGCGCCAACTTTTTTGTTGGTTACACCCGCATAGGAATTTTGTTCCTGCACGACTGTAGGCACCCCTAGCTTATTGGCCATCATTAATAATGGACCAGAAGCAAAACCACCTACACCTACAGCTACATCTGGTCTAAAATCTTTAATTATGCTTTTTGCTTTATTTAAACTTTTCATAAGCTTAAACGGCAAAAAGATATTCTTCCACAGCTGCTTTCTATTTATTCCCTGAATATCAAGCCCAACAATCTTATATCCTGCAGCCGGCACTTTATCCATTTCCATCCGGCCATTGGCACCCACAAATAGAATTTCATTTGCAGGATCCATTGCCATCAACGCATTTGCGATTGAAATCGCCGGAAAGATATGTCCTCCGGTCCCACCACCACTGATAATTACGCGAATTGCCATGCTTAATTTATTATTATGCAGGAATAGATCCTATAACCACTTTTTTCGGTTTAGGCTTTTCATCCAGCTCTTCTTTACCTTTTAATTCTTCAATATTTCTACTCACACTCAGGATAATTCCCAAGGCGACACTCGTAAATAAAATCGAGGTTCCTCCCATACTTACCAACGGTAGTGGAACGCCAGTAACTGGCCCTAATCCTACAGCAACAGCCATATTGGCCAAAGCCTGAATCGTCAAACTAAATCCCAAACCCGCAGCCAAAAAAGTACCGAAAGCTTTGGGACTCATCGTGACAATACGTATACATCGATACATAAATGCCAGATACAGAAATAACAGAATTACACCACCGACTGTCCCATATTCTTCAATGATAATCGCGTAAATAAAATCGGAATAAGGGTGTGGCAATACGTTGCGTTGCACACTATTTCCGGGTCCTTTTCCAAAAAGCCCACCAGTTGCTATAGCAATTTTCGCATTGTTTGCCTGATAATTTTTATCATCCTGGAAGGATACCGGCGTCGCTTCATCTTTCTTCTCTACACCAAAAAAAGACTTCACACGACTATAATAAGTTGCACGCCGAGGACCAATAGAAACGACTATAATTCCTAGCAAAACAACCCCAGCAGATACAATAGCAATCTGTTTAAAGGATATCCGACCGATCAAAAGCAATAAAACACTCACTCCAAATAGCATAATCGCGGTGGACATGTTGGCCCATGCAATTAATACGAAAACCCCACATACGGATCCCATGATGGGTAAAAATGACTTTTTCACATCTTTGATCTCCTCCTGTTTCCGGGATAACATCCGTGCAAGAAAAACAATCAATGACAGTTTTGCTAAATCTGACGTTTGGAAAGTCATCCCAATACCTGGAATAGTCAACCAACGACTTGCCTGGTTTACGCTACTTCCAAATGCTAAGGTGAATAGCAATAAAGGAATTGTAATTCCCATTAAGATTTTGGATATACCAGCATAATACCGATAATCCAATTTATGGGAAAGATACATGAGGATAAACCCAATGGCGATAATAGAAAAGTGCTTCAACAAATACATTTCTGTACCCTTTCCTTCTTTATACGCCAACGTACCCACCGAACTGTACACAGCCAAAAGTGACCATCCCGATAAGATAATCACAATGATCCATATCCATCGATCACCCTTCAATTTAGACATTATGTTCTGTAGCATATCCTTCCTCCTCTTATTGGGTTATATCATTTATAATTCCATTACAGCCGCTTTAAATTTATCGCCACGATCCTCATAGTTCTTGAACCAATCAAAACTGGCACATGCAGGGGACAACAATACGGTATCACCTTTTTGCGCCAAGTGCGAAGCCAATACCACTGCATCTTGCATAGAAGTGCTATTGACAATAATCTCCACATCTTGTTCAAATGCCGTATGAATCGCAGCCGTATCTTTTCCCAAACAAACAATAGCACGCACCTTGTCTTTAACCAAATCAGCAAGCATACTGTAATCATTTCCTTTATCGACACCACCTAATAACAATACGATTGGTGTAGAGAAACTTTCCAAAGCATACCATACCGAATTTACATTTGTCGCCTTTGAATCGTTAATGTAATTTACACCGCCGATACAGGCTACATGTTCCAGTCGATGTGGAATATTCACATACGACCCCATACTCTCTTTCATCACTTGATTTCTCAATTCCTGCACTTTCGCAATTAACCCAGAAGCCATGCTATTATAAATATTATGCTTCCCCTGCAATGACAATTCCTCAGCTCTCATAGTGAATGTATCGTTATTTGATGTATTAATAATTATTGTCTTATTGGCATTCAAATAAGCGCCCAATTCAACAAGTTGTTCTTGTGTAAAAGGCAAATAAGTCCCTTTACTATGATGTCTTTCTAATCCTTTGATAGTCTCGGGATCGTCCAGGCAATAAATAAAATAATCCTTCTCGGTTTGATTTTGTATCATCCTGAATTTTGAATTCACATAATTTTCCATTTTATGGTCGTATCGATCCAAATGATCAGGTGTAATATTCAGTATAACAGCAACATCGGCTCTAAAATGATACATATCATCCAACATAAAGCTTGATATTTCCAATACATAGCAGTCAAACTGTTCTTTGGCCACCTGCAGCGCAAAACTTTTTCCGATATTACCGGCCAACCCGACATTTAGGCCCCCATGCTTGAGCATCTCGTAGGTCAACATGGTTGTCGTAGACTTCCCATTTGATCCTGTAATACAGATCAACTTTGCATTTGTATATTGCGCCGCAAATTCAATTTCTGCAATCACGGGTATATTCTTTGCTTTCAATGCGACTACCAAAGGCACCGTCTCTGGAATGCCAGGGCTTTTCACGACCAAAGCGGCACTCAAAATTCGTTCTTCATCGTGATTACCTTCTTCAAAAGCTATTCCCTCGGCTTTCAATTGTTCCTTATAATGGTCCGCAATCAGTCCTTTATCTGATACAAATACATCAAATCCCTTTTCTTTCCCAAGGATCGCCGTTCCAACACCGCTTTCGCCGGCGCCCAAAACGACCAAACTTCCAGATTGAGGATAATATGTTGTTGCAATATTTGACATCATTATCTAATTTTCAATGTTACAATAGTAAGAATGGCCAATATGATTCCTACAATGACAAAACGAGTTACAATTTTTGCTTCGTGATACCCCTTCTTCTGAAAATGATGATGTAATGGCGACATCAAAAAGATCCGTCTACCCTCACCATATTTCTTTTTAGTGTATTTGAAATACGACACTTGAAGAATAACCGAAAGGTTTTCCAACAGAAATACACCACACAAAATCGGAATCAACAATTCTTTCCGAATCAGAATAGCAAAAGCAGCAATTATACCTCCTATTGCCAAACTACCCGTATCACCCATAAAAACTTGGGCAGGATATGTGTTATACCATAAGAAACCTACGCAAGCCCCCACAAATGCCCCGGCGAAAATCACGAGTTCTCCGGAATTGGGGATATACATAATATTGAGGTAATCTGAAAAGATTACGTTACCTGACACGTACGCTAAAATAGCTAAAGTAACACCAATAATAGCGGATGTACTCGTGGCTAAACCATCGATACCGTCCGTAATATTTGCGCCGTTTGAAACTGCCGTAACGATAAAAATAACGACAACTAAAAAGACGACAAAAGTTAGATAATCGCTCTGTAGTCCGAATATTTTAAACACCTTAGCATAATCAAACTCGTTATTTTTATAAAACGGAATATTTGTCTTAGATGATTTCACGTTTTCAGCATAGGTCTTCTCACCTGTACCTTCATTGATAACCACTTCAACGGGCTTGGTAGAGGTTGGTTTATCCACCCCTTTTCGAACAACGATATCTGGATGAAAGTACATCGTACAAGCAATTATGGCTCCCAAGCCAACTTGTCCAACAACTTTAAACTTACCAGCTAAGCCCTCTTTATTATGTCTAAAAACCTTTATATAATCATCTAAAAATCCAATTGCGCCCATCCAAAGTGTTGTCACAATCATGATAATCACATATATATTTGTCAATTTCGCAAATAACAAGGTAGGGATAAGGATACCTGCTATAATGATGATCCCACCCATTGTCGGCGTACCAGCTTTCTTTTTTTCACCTTCAAGCCCCAAATCACGAATTGTCTCTCCGACTTGCTTATTATGCAAGAATTGAATCAATTTTCCCCCAAAAACCGTGGTAATAATCAATGAAGCGATTACAGCCATAGATGTCCGAAAAGAGATGTATTGAAACAAACCTCCTCCAGGTATATGAATATATTCGCTAAGCCACGTAAAAAGATGGTACAACATATTTCTATTGTTCGTTAAATGTATTCTCTAAAACTTCTTTATCATCAAAATGATGCTTTACACCATTTACATCCTGATATTTTTCATGCCCTTTTCCTGCCACTAGGATAATATCCCCGGGATTAGCCAGCTGATATGCCGTCCGTATAGCTTCCTTACGATCAGCTATAGAAAGCGTCTTCGCCTTCTGGTCTGCTGCCACACCAGCCTCAATATCTCTAATAATCTGATAAGGATCTTCCGTACGCGGATTATCAGATGTAATTAAAAAACGATCACTATAACGCAGAGCCGCCTCTGCCATTTCAGGTCTCTTGGTCTTATCCCGATCGCCTCCGCATCCTAACACCGTGATGATTTTTTGCTCTGGACGTCGCAATGAACTTATGGTCTTCAACACATTTTCAACCGCATCAGGTGTATGCGCGTAGTCTACGATCCCAAAAACACCCGAAGCCGATTTCATCGTTTCAAATCGTCCCTCTGCCCCCTTCAAGTTACTGAGTGCGGTCAACACTTTCACCGTTTCCTGCTCAAGCAAGATAGCGGTAGCATAAACCGCCAAAAGGTTATATGCATTGAAATCGCCGATCAATTTCACCCATACTTCCTGTCCGTCAACACTCATCAACATACCATCGAAATGGCTTTCGATCACCTTTGCTTTAAAATCTGCACCGGAACGTAAGCCATAGCTTTTCCGGTGTGCCACTGTATTTTGAAGCATAACCTGACCATTTCTATCGTCAGCATTCGTCAAAGCAAAAGCATTCGCATCTAAATCATCAAAAAACTTCTTTTTCGCTTTAATATAGTTATCAAAAGTTTTATGAAAATCCAGGTGATCATGCGTAATATTCGTGAATATTGCGCCCGCAAACACCAAGCCTGCAATACGTTCCTGAACGACAGCATGTGAACTAACCTCCATAAATGCATAGTCACAGCCATCATCAACCATATCCCGTAACAATTTATTCAATTGAATAGGGTCTGGTGTTGTGTGTGTGGCTGGTATAATCTTTGTCCCAATCTGGTTTTGCACCGTAGATAATAGGCCTACATGGTAGCCCAACTCAGTAAACAGCTGAAACAACAATGTAGCTACTGTCGTTTTACCATTTGTTCCAGTCACACCAACCAGTTTCAGCTGTTCCGAAGGGTTTCCGTAGAAATTAGCAGCAGCTACACCCAAAGCATAAGCAGAATCGGCCACTAAGATATAGGCGACAGAGTCTAATGTCTCTTTTGGCAACTCTTCTACAATAACGGCTCTTGCTCCGGAAGTAATTGCCTTGTCTACAAACAAGTGACCATCTGTTTGAACACCCCGCACTGCGATAAACAAACTTCCCAACTCCACTTTTCTGGAATCAAAGCACAAAGAGTGCACATCGACCTCTTCAAGGTTCCCTACAACCTGCTGTACAGGGATAGCATGCAATACTTTTTTTAAATCCATCATTACTTAAGTTCTAAATTTATCGCCGTTCCAAAAGCCAGTTTCTGTCCTGCAGCTAACGACTGTATTCCTACTCTTCCTTTTCCTGTCACGTGCGCTTTAAATCCTGCATTCTCCACAACATATAAAGCATCCATCAATCCCATTCCGACAACATTCGGAACAATTCCTTCTTTATATTTTAAATCTATGAATGGCACGCCTCGTGTCGAGGTATCCACCTCTCCCCGCGCAATCGTATCCCAATTCACGGTATTAATCCCCAACCTTTCGTAGACCTTTTTACTTGCTTCTTTCGATCCCTGTAAAGTCAATGGCATTCGCCCACCCACATTCACTGCTTTAAAGGTCTTTTTCCCCTCCATCTCCATATCATTAGCATAAACCATATCGGCAAGTTCTTTAAATACAGGTCCGGCAACAGATCCACCATAATATCCATTTCTCGGGTTACGAATCACCACAATAATGGAATATTTTGGATCTTCTGCCGGAAAATACCCGGCGAATGAAGATTGATATCGTCTAGCACCGTACCCTCTCGAGCCATCAGCCATCTGTGCTGTACCTGTTTTACCACCAGAACTATACAATGGACTGGCAACACTTCTACCTGTCCCTTCAGTCATAACACCTTCCATCATTCCCCGCACCTCTGCTAAAGCATGATCCGAGGCGATCTTTTCGTTAATGACTTTCGCTTGAAACGTTTGAATTGTATTTCCTAAATGCCGAATTTCTTTAACAAATAGCGGCGCTATCAACTTACCGTTATTTGCGACAGCATTATAAAATGTCAACGTTTGCAATGGCGTAATTTTCATTTCATAGCCGTAAGCCATCTGTACCAGCGACAACCCACTCCAGCTTTTACTTTTCGAAGATTTCACCAAGGGTATACCTTCCCCTGGAATCTGTAGATCGAGTGCCTTACCAAAACCAAAAGAATGCAGTTTTGATGTAAACTGATCTGGGTTATCTTTGTAGGCCTGATAAACAAACTTAGTAACACCCACATTCGACGATTCCTCAAAGGCCCTTTTCGCAGAAATTATAGACTTCTTAGGCGCATGTGAATCACGAATGGTATGCTTGTAAATTGGCCAATTACCATTACCAATATTCACTGTTGTACTCGAGTCTATTTTCTTATCATCAATCAAAGCCAAATAAGAAGCCAACTTAAACGTTGAACCTGGATCTGCACTTTGCGCAATCGCAAGATTGAACTTTTCACGATAGACCCCATCTTTATCACGCATAAAATTGGCCACCGCACGCACCTCTCCTGTTTTCACCTCCATCATCACAACACAGCCCTCATCCGCGTTACTCGTTATCATCTGCTTCTCCAGCGCCCTTTGCGCCATATCTTGCATATTCACATCAATGGTCGAGATAATATCAGACCCATCTACCGGAGCGACCTCGATATCTTTGTTAACGGGAATCCATACCCCGCCGGCAATACGCTGCATTAATCTTTTTCCGCTTTTCCCGTCGATAAACTCACCATAGGCTCCCTCCAGTCCAACATGAATATTTTCCTTCACATTTTTATAACCGATGGTTCGAGCAGCGAGATTGACAAAAGGTAAAATACGTTTGTTCTGCCTATCTGTGATCAAACAACTTGGAAAACGCTCCTTGTTGACACGGGCAGATTTAAGTAGGGGAAATTGTTTTATCCGTTTTAAATCCTGATGTGACACATTACGTTTCAGCAACAAGTAGCGCTGTTTTTTATTCCGCGCCTGTTTTAATAATGTCAAATACTGCCGAGATGATTTATCTTTAAAAAAATCAGCAAGTTTAATAGCCAAGGAGTCAACTTTCAAATTGAAATACTCTTCACCCTCTTCCGGAATAGCCATTGCATCAAAACGAAGCTCATATTCAGGTACTGAGGTAGCCAATAAGCTTCCGTCATTTGAATAAATATTACCACGAGCAGCCTCCACCTCCCGTTCCTGAATAGAAAGGCTATCCGCTAAAGCTTTCCAATGCTCTCCATCGACATACTGCAACTTTGTCATTTTTCCAAATACCAAAAACGCAAGTAGTACAATAAGCCCAAAAGCAAAGTAGACACGAACAAGAATCGTATTTCTGATACTCATAACTCTTCCTATTTATCTTCCTTATTCTCTATAACTTCAACCTTGATCGGTGGTTCTACACGCTCTTTCAATCCCAAAGAATCTACACGTTTGGCAATTTCTGTCTGTGTAGACATTTTCATCAGTTCAGCAGAGAGCGATTTATGATCCCAGCCCAATTCCTTCACCTCTTTACTCACTTTATCGATGCTCCGAATAGTTCGCTCTGCAAAATGACGATTGGAAATATACAACAACATCAGAAAGGCGATAAAAGCTCCAAAAGGCAAGTACTGCAATATTTTATTTAACGAAAGGTCTCCAACGGTAAAAAGCGTTTTAATAAACGCTTCTGTTTGTTCCGCCTTTTCTTCGACAGTTTCTTGTAGTTCCTCTTGAACTTCCTCACTCAACTCTTTCTGTCTTATCGTATTTCTGCTCATCCTCTCGCTCCATTTTTAAGACAAATCCAACTTTTCAGCAATACGCAGTTTCGCACTGCGCGATCTATTATTTACCGCCAACTCCTGCGCAGATGCCGTAATTGCTTTACGGCTCAACACATGAAATGGCTTAATTTCATTTCCAAAAAAATCCTTTTCAACTTCCCCTTTGAATTTTCCTTTGGCCATAAAATTTTTAACCAAACGATCCTCCAGAGAGTGATAGGACATCACCGCCAATCGACCTTCAACATGCAGCACATCAACTGTTTGCAACAAAAATTCCTGTAAGGCTTCCAGCTCACGATTCACTTCTATACGAAGCGCCTGAAACACCTGCGCATGATACTTATGTTCTTTACCTTTCGGAACCATCCGTTGAATCACCTCTTTCAATTCGGCAACAGTCTGAATCGGCTGTGCCAAACGCGCAGTAACAATTGTTTTTGCAAGCGACTTGGCATTCATGATTTCACCATACATCCCAAAAATGCGGTGAAGATCTTCCTCCGAATAAGTCGCCAAAAGCGACTTCGCATCCAAATCACCAACCTGATCCATACGCATATCCAGATCCGCGTCAAAGCGGATAGAAAACCCGCGATCAGCAGCATCAAATTGATGCGAAGAAACACCTAAATCCGCCAAAATACCGTCTACAGTACGCACCCCCTCCAAACGAAGGCTATTCTTTAAAAATCTAAAGTTTTGATGTATCAATGTAAAACGAGGATCGTCGATTGCATTCTCCAATGCATCCGGATCCTGATCAAAAGCAAACAACTTCCCTTTTGGCCCCAATCTCTTCAAAATCTCCCGAGAATGACCACCACCACCAAAAGTTACATCCACATAGACACCATCCGGCTTAATAGCCAAAGCATCCATACATTCTTGTAACATTACCGGAACATGATATACATTCTCCATACACTTATAGTCCAAAATTAATATCTCCCATTACCTCTGCCGCCAAAGATGATATATCTTCTACACCGCCTTCACCCATCAATTCCTCATACCCTTCTTTTGACCAAACCTCAATCTTGTTAAACTGACAAGCCAAAACCAGCTCAGTGCTTATACCTGCAAATTCCAACAAACTTTTTGGTAACAAAACACGACCAGCAGCATCCAATGTCAATTCCGTAGCACCGCGTGTAAAAGCACGAACAAACGCACGAACCTTGGGATCGAATTGATTCAATTTAGCCAGCTTGGCTGTCATCAAATCCCACTCTTCCCTTGGATAAAATACCAGATGTTTCTCAAAACCGCGATTCACTACAAGGCCATCCCGCTCTACATGAGGCATTTGCCTCTTGAGCGCAGCTGGCAACACCATCCTTCCTTTGGCGTCTAGCTTGCATTCGAATTCTCCGATCAACTGAGTCATATAGTCAATTATCCTATTCTAATTTAAATGTAAAAGTATACACTTTCTCCCACTTTCCCCCACTTTATCACATAAAAAAGTTTTCCACATCGACAAATAGCTACAACAAACAGAAGTTGACTTTAAAAAAAATACACATAAAACCTTATTTACAAGCAGTTAAACACCAATTTATCTGTAAAACAAGCTATTGCATGAGACGCGATTTTTCGCTCTTTTTTTTATCAAAATCAGAAATGAATTGTAAAAATTTCCTCTTTAGAAATTTAATTTTACCCAATTTTTCTACCAAAAGGGGGCAAAGTGGGAGGCACCAAAAACAGAAACAAAAAATGTGGAAGAAAGTGGGAGAATGCCACTCAAATAACCTGAATAGAATTCGTTATTGTCGAGTAAAACCAATAATTTTGCGTCAAATATAATTTTCATAACGATATGCACAGAACACACACTTGTGGAGAATTAACACTAGCTGACTTAGGGAAAACGGTTACCCTAAGTGGATGGGTTCAAAAATCGCGCGATTTGGGCGGTATGACTTTCATCGATGTTAGAGACCGATATGGTATCACACAATTAACGTTCAATGCAGATGATGATGCTTCCTTGCGCGCAAGTGCCCGTGAGCTCGGAAGAGAATATGTCATCAAGGTAACTGGAGAAGTTATCGAACGCTCTAATAAAAATGCTAAAATCTCCACTGGAGATATTGAAATCAAGGTTTCAAATCTTGAAATATTAAATGCCGCTAAATTACCCCCTTTTACAATAGAAGATGAAACAGATGGTGGTGATGACATCAGAATGAAGTTCAGATACCTCGATTTACGTCGTAACCCCGTACGTGAAAACCTTATTTTACGTCATAAGACCTCACAAGAGGTACGCCGTTATCTTGATTCCCAAAACTTCCTGGAAGTAGAAACCCCATATCTGATTAAATCAACTCCAGAGGGAGCACGCGACTTTGTCGTACCTTCCCGTATGAATCCTGGAGAATTTTATGCGTTACCACAATCCCCACAAACCTTCAAACAATTATTGATGGTTTCAGGTTTTGATCGCTATTTTCAAATTGTAAAATGTTTTCGTGATGAAGATTTGCGTGCAGACCGTCAACCAGAATTCACGCAAATAGACTGTGAAATGTCTTTTGTAGAACAGGAAGATGTTTTAAATATCTTTGAAGGGCTTGCAAAACATATCTTCAAAACAATCAAAGGTATCGACTTAGGTACTGTTCCGCGTATGACTTACGCAGATGCGATGCGCCTTTATGGATCAGACAAACCAGACATCCGTTTCGGAATGCAGTTTGTTGAACTAAACGATGTTGCCAAAGGAAAAGGTTTCCCTGTATTTGATGCAGCGGAATTAGTAGTTGGTATCAACGCGGAAAATTGTGCACATTATACCCGAAAACAACTGGATGCATTGACAGATTTTATCAAACGTCCACAGATCGGTGCAACAGGGTTGGTATATGCGCGCGTGAATGAAGATGGTTCAGTGAAGTCGTCCGTTGATAAATTTTTCACGCCAGAACAACTGTCGGCAATTGCAGTAGCGTTTCACGCGAAACCTGGCGACTTATTGTTAATTATGGCTGGTGGAACAGACAGAGTTCGCAAACAACTCAATGAATTACGCCTCGAAGTTGCGTCGCAACTTGGTTTCCGCAACAAAGAAACCTTTGCACCATTATGGGTCGTTGATTTCCCACTATTGGAATGGGACGAAGAAAATGGCCGTTTCCATGCAATGCACCACCCATTCACTTCACCAAAACCGGAAGATATCCCACTTTTAGATACCAATCCAGGAGAAGTAAGAGCAAATGCCTATGACTTTGTTTTAAACGGTGTAGAAGTAGGTGGTGGATCAATCCGTATCCATGACAGAGAGCTTCAATCGCTCATGTTCAAACATTTAGGATTCAGCCCTGAAGAAGCAAAAAAACAATTTGGGTTCCTTATGGAGGCCTTCACCTTCGGTGCTCCTCCACATGGCGGATTGGCTTTTGGTTTTGACCGACTAGTATCCTTATTGGCAGGTTTAGATTCCATCCGCGACGTCATTGCATTCCCAAAAAACAATTCGGGAAGAGATGTTATGATTGACGCACCGTCAACCATTCACCAAGAGCAGCTGGACGAGCTAAGCTTGAATATTGCAATAAAAGCATAAATTATTTAACTCGATTTTCGAGAAACAATTTATTAACAGTATATTTAAAAGTTGGTAATTTTTACCAACTTTTTTTGTGAAAAATTAGCAGATTAGATGGCAGAGAGTACCGCTAATACGTTTATTAAGGAAAGTGCGCAAAAAGCATTTGACACCAAACACCGCGATATTATCAATTACAATATCGACAAATACAGCATGGCTTTCGAAAAAGGCAAGAGCAAATTTGCGGACCTTGAAAATAGCAAGATAAAAGCGAACCTGATCAAATGGAAGGTCATGGAAAATCTCGATCGTTATTTGTTGCAATTTGAAGCAAACTTCACGGCTAGAGGCGGAAAAGTAATCTGGGCCAATGACGCTACGGAAGCCTTGGACGAAATCTATTCGATCATTGCGCGTAAAAAAGCAAAATCTGTAGTAAAGTCAAAATCGATGGCGACAGAAGAGATCGAGCTTAATCATTTTCTGGCCTCCAAAAATATTGAAGCCATAGAAACTGATCTTGGCGAGTATATCATTCAGCTTCTGGATCAAAAACCTTATCATTTTGTTACGCCGGCCATGCATTTGAGCCTGGAAGATATTGCCAAGCTTTTTCACGAGAAATTTGACACACCGCTAGATGCATCTGCGGAACAGCTTACAATGAAGGCCCGTGAATTACTTCGAGATCGCTACCTATCGGCAGAAGTTGGAATTACTGGAGCCAATTTCTTAATTGCTGAAACTGGAAGTATAGCAATTACCGAAAATGAAGGAAACGCCCGATTGACATCGACCTTCCCCAAAACACATATTGCCGTTGTTGGAATAGAAAAAATCATTCCCAACCTACAAGATTTAGAAGTCTTTTGGCCACTCCTATCCACACATGGCACGGGCCAAAATCTAACGGTATACAACACACTACTCACTGGGCCGAAACAGCCTTATGAATCAGATGGCCCCGAAGAAATGTATGTTATACTGCTTGACAATGGCCGCAGCAAGCTCTTAGCGCAAAAAGAACAACGTCAAGGTTTATACTGCATCCGTTGTGGCGCCTGTCTGAATGTATGTCCAATCTATCAGAACATCGGTGGACATACCTATGAAACGACATATCAAGGCCCAATTGGATCGCTCATATCGCCACATTTGAATGGCATGAAGGAATTTAAACACCTAAGCTACGCTTCCACACTCTGTGGAAAATGTACAGAGGTCTGCCCCGTTGGTATTGACATACAGCGCATGCTTCTCGTCAACAGAAAAGATTCAGTTGATCAAGGTCTGGCAACAAAAACAGAACAAAAAGTCTGGCAATGGTTCACCTACGGGATAATGCGCAGAAAACTGATCGATTTCTTTGGTGGGAAATTCAAAAATTTCTTTCTCAAAAAACTCTTTCAGAAAACCTGGGGAGATCAACGGGAACTACCCAAATTGGCTGACAAATCTTTCTCCAAACAATGGAAAGAACATCAAAAAAATAAAGAATAACAAAAAAGTGGCATTAGTCGATCAAACTAATGCCACTTTTTTTGTTAGCTTCGCTCCCAAACCTCATTACAAATGACTTCTGAAAATACAAAAACTTATCTTCCCTGGATTGATTTCTTACGTATTCTTGCCTGCTTCATGGTACTCATATCCCATAGCTGCGACGCCTTTGTCGGAACATTTGACAACAGCAGCACCTTCCACCAAGGTGTGTTCTGGGGAAGTATTGTTCGCGCCTGTGTCCCCTTATTTGCAATGATGTCAGGTATACTCCTATTTCCTGTCAAAACCGATCTGGCCACATTTTATAAAAAGAGAATCGGAAGAATAATTGTCCCACTGATCTTTTGGTCAATTGTATTGCCAATAGCTTTTTTTGTATACCTGAACTTTATTAAAAGTAGTCCCAGTGCTTTGATCGATATGAATAATTTTACGATGCAGGCAACAATTACAAAAATTTATACAGCAATATTTAATTTTAACTACGATACTACCCCCCTTTGGTATATGTACATGTTAATTGGTCTATACCTAATCATACCTATCATTGGCAGCTGGTTGAATCAGGCAACAAAAAAAGACATTCAATATTTTCTTGCGTTCTGGATGGTCACACTCCTCATTCCATACATAAAAATGATTGCTCCAACATTGGGATATGCTGGCAACTATGAGCAGATGGGAATCTGGGGTGTCTGTAACTGGAATGAATTTGGCACCTTCTATTATTTTTCAGGTTTTCTGGGCTATATTGTGCTAGCTTATTATTTGGTCAACTATCCTTTTCAATGGTCTATCACCAAGACCATAGCGATTGCCTTACCTTTATTTATCGTTGGATTTCTAGCCACATTTTTTGGCTTTTTGGTGACCCAGAAGTACTATCCTGGGAATTATGCCAATCTCGAGGTTATTTGGTATTTCTGTAATATCAACGTAGCGTTGATGACCATTTCTATTTTTCTTGTCGTTCAAAAACTGAAGATACCCGAATCTAAATGGATAAAACGCCTTTCATCAGCCACGTTTGGTATTTACTTAGCGCATTTTATCATTGTTCAAGCATTGACAGACATCTTCTTGACTATTCCTAATCTTCCAGCCACACTGAAAATCCTCTCCATAGCGCTCCTAGGTTTTAGCTTAAGTTTTCTGATCACCAAGCTGATGGATAGTAATTCAATAACAAGAAGGTTTATCAAATAAGCGTATCCTAATGGGAGTACCGAAGCATTTTGCAATCATGTAACCTTGAGCTAGACAAAACACTTCGAATAAATGACGAGCTTAGGTAATAAGGATGAGCTTACATAATAAGAAAGAGGGAACCAATGGTTCCCTCCTCTACTAACACTCACCAATATTTAATATGAAAACTATCCTTGTTTAATTTTTATGATGCTTTTACCTCTGCATCATTTGTTTTAGTTACTTCACCTTTTTTTAAGTCCTTTCTTTTTAGCTGTCTGTCTTTTTTCCAATGTTCTTTGTGCATTTTACGATTTTCAGCGTAGGAATCCTTTAACGTTTTTTGTTGCTCTGGAGTTAACATTCCCATCATTTTTTCATGTTCTGCCACACGTTGCTTTTTCATTTTTGATCGATGTTCCTGATGTTCGGCAGCCATTTTTTGATGGTCTTTTGCTTGCTTCAAATTAAAGGCATAGATATCTTTACGCTGTTTATCTGTAAATTTCAATTTTTGATCCATGCGATCAGTTTTCATCTTAGCAACTTCCTCTGGAGTTTTATTTTTAAAACCATCGTGCATTCTTCCCATTTTATGTTTATGCACGGAAGTTTGCATTTCTTTCATTTCTGGTTTAACATCTTTTTTTTCTTGAGCGAAACCGGCTAACATCAATCCAGATAACGCCAAACTTAACATCAACTTTTTCATTTCTTTATTTTTTATAAAACCAACAATCATTCTTTTTAATAAGTACCCTTTTTCAACTTATTTATCAGTAAGAGTCTTCTCGGCTATCGAAAGTTTAATTGATGATCTGTTAAATAAAGTTAAGAAGCATTTATTGTGAGACAGCACTTAAACGGATCGGTAATGTATACGCTACACGCACTTTAAGTCCATTTTGTACTCCAGGTTTCCATTTTTTCGCTTTCTTCAATAAGTTTATCGCAGCATCTCCCGTACCAAATTTCATATCACGTTTAACAGCAATATCTGTTAGTGACCCATCTTTTTCAACGACAAAAGAAACCTCTATAACACCAGATACCCCTTGATCCAAAGCCTGTTGTGGAAAGTTATAATTCTCGGCGATCCACTTCATAAACGCAGGTAGTCCCCCTACAGGTGTTGGCATAATTTCTACTGATGTAAATGTATTGTTAGAATTATCATCAGTTCCACCTCCGGATAATGAACCATCTTTAGAACCTGTAATATCACCATCCCTTTTTGAAGAACCAAATTCACCACGCGCAATATATGTACCCGATGGACTTGCCTTCAATGTGATCCTTGAGGTCATTGTATTGGGATTTTTCAACTCATCCTGACTCACAAGTTCTTCCGTAACTTGATTTGCTTTGGCCACTTTTATATCGGGCATTCTAACCAAATCAAATTTGGACACATCTTGGGCAACCTGCTGCGGGGCTTTCTCCTGCATCATGACAGGTTCTTCAGGAACCTCCTCTTTTTCCTCTACCTTCTTTTGAATTTCTTCCAGCATGTCGGGCCCAATATCTTGTACCGTATAAATCACGGCCGGAACAGTTTGCTTAAAATATTTATTATATGCATAGGATCCTGCGATCAGCAAAACTGCAAAAGAAACAACAATTCCCAAACCCACATTTGTTGCTTTATCAGAGAGATTTCGCAACTCATAAGCACCGTACATTTTGTTGCGACCCGCAAAAATAACGTCCAGCCATTCTTTGCGGTAGATATTCAATTTAGAGTTCATCATAACATTAAAGTTTAAATCTTTTCATTATGATGAGGGAAAGCCTTATATTTCACAAAAAAATTCAAAATACTTATGAAGTCACTTTTTTCAGCTATTTTTCTACTTACATTATATGCTTGTGGTAACAATCAAAATCAATCCAAGACTGCAATTAAGCATGAAAATAAGGAAGAGACAATTTCGCCATATTTTGGTTTTTTAAACCAGCAAAAGGACTCACTAATCGCTCTTCCTATGGATCAAGCAATGGAGGGTCCCGAAAAATATAATTATGTCATTGTGGAAAATCAGGTCAGTCCGCTTGAATTTGTTCAAAATAAAATGGATAATAAAGAGAGTAACGGAAGACAGACCGCTCAGAACTTCGCAAATAGCGAAGGTTCATTATTTAAAATTAGCGATGCGATTAAATCTGGCGAATTTGGTATGCTTGTCAATAAAGCTTTTATAGACCAGTATAAAATTGAGAAGTTTACAAAAATTCAAAAAGAAACTTCTCCAGAAATTAGGGAGCAGCTTGAGAAGAAATACAATAGGAAGATTAATAAAAGTACAACAGTTGCCATCCTCAGTGATCAGTCCGAGTTTAATCTTACTGTGTTTGAAAATCAACAAGACTCTGCTTTAGCTGTATTTTCCTACGCAAAGGATGAACAGCTGATCAATTTGGATTTCCCGGCTTTATACGATGATATCAGCACTTGGCGTGTTGATGATGGCGGTCAGTTTGACAACGAGGCTTTTCAGATACTAACAGTATTACGTTCTGAGCAAGGAATTAGTTTTATCAGTATCTTTTGGGGTGCTGAGGGTTATGAACTGAACTTTTACCAGCCAAAGAAAAACTTATTTACCTCTACGGCACAGGCCTATGGGTACAGTTCCCCCTTATAAAATAAACCATTTTAAGTTTCCCCAGTACAAAAGGATAGTGCCCGGGGAAACTCAAATACCCGTATTAACTACAGATGCATCCTAGCCATAGGAGCGACGTCCTGTCCTACGAAATCTTTCTTTAAAAATTTGTGATAACCTGCAATAGCAATCATCGCGGCATTGTCGGTGCAGTATTCAAATTTTGGAATAAACACCCTCCAATTGTATTTCTCACCCATTTCAATTAAGCTTTGTCTCAGGCCAGAATTAGCCGAAACGCCGCCTGCGATGGCAATATCCTTTACCCCTGTCTCCTTTGCCGCTTTCTTTAGTTTATTCAACAGGATGGATACAATACGCGATTGTACACTAGCACATAAGTCGGCCATATTGTGGGTCAGAAAATCCGGGTTCTGTTTCAATTGATCTTGAACCAAATATAATATCGCGGTTTTCAATCCTGAAAAGCTGAAATTTAAACCAGGGATCTGGGGTTCAGGAAGCCGATAAGCTGCCGGATTACCTTCTTTTGCAAATTTATCAATAAGCGGTCCACCAGGATAAGGAAGATTCAGGATTTTAGCTGTTTTATCAAAAGCCTCCCCTGCAGCGTCATCCAATGTTTCTCCCAAAAGTTCCATTTCAAAATAATCCTTTACCAACACAATTTGCGTATGACCACCAGAAACAGTAAGACATAAAAACGGAAAACTAGGCTTCGGATCCTCAATAAAATGAGCCAGAATATGCGCCTGCATATGGTTTATATCAATTAAAGGGATATTCTGTGCGAGTGCAAATGATTTGGCAAAAGATGTTCCCACCAAAAGTGCACCTAATAATCCAGGTCCCCGCGTAAAACTCACTGCATCTATTTGATTTTTGCTTACTTTTGCTTGGCGAATGGCTTCTTCCACCGTTGGAATAATATTTTGTTGATGAGCACGTGAAGCGAGCTCGGGAATCACTCCACCATATTTTGCGTGGATTGCCTGAGTTGCAATAACATTTGAACGTATTTCACCGTTAATACAGATAGAAGCGGAGGTTTCATCACAAGAGGATTCAATCCCTAAAATAATAGCCATAGCTTGAGGTAATAAATTTTAATACAAAAGTATCAAAAAAATAATTAAAATAGTGTCAATAGTCCTTGGTAGTATATTCATTATACTGCTTGCATTGGCGTTATCCCTACAGTTGAAACCGGTACAAAATTATGTTGCCCAAAAAGCTGTCGACTATTTATCCAACGAACTAAACACCAAAATAAGCCTCAAAAGTATCTATTTCAAACCTTTTAAATCTATTGTAGTAGAAGATTTTCAACTCTATAGTCCACAGGGAAAAGAAATATTAAAATCAGGAAGGTTAGAAGCCAACGTCAACCTTTCTCAGTTCATTGAACTGAACAAGATTGTGATCAACAAACTAACCATTGAGGGTACCCAAGCTACTTTTGAGCAATTTCAGGACAGCTCAAACATCTCATTTTTAATTCGTTATTTCAACCCACCTAAGAAAAAGAAAAAGAAAAGTTCAAAAAAAATCATCTTCGATTTAAAGGAACTTGTTATTAAGAACAATGCGTTTAACTATGTTAACCATAGACGTAAACATTACAATAAAGTCGTCGATTTTGGAGATTTAGGGATTTCCAAACTTAACGCCCATTTTGATAAGATAAAAATCGATTCTAATCAAATTTCAGCGAACATCAAGACATTCAATCTTCGCGAAAAGAAGGGTTTAGAGATCAAGGGCCTTCTTGCCCAAACGAAGGTAAGCAATACAAGTATCGAGCTCAGTGAGCTTATGCTAGCCACCAACCGTTCTACATTCAAAAATTACATCAAACTTAGCTACAACAACTTTGACGATTTTTCGGACTTCATCAATAAAGTTCATGTAAAACTTCTTGCACGGGACTCCCGTATTCACTCCGAGGATATTGCTTTCTTTTCCTCGCCTATGCACCAAGTCAAATTTGACGTCAATATCAAGCGGGCAAATCTAGAAGGAACTGTATCTTCCATCAACGCATCACAGGTCGATTTAACAATTGGAAAAAAAACTAGTTTAGCAGGCGACCTCCAGATTATCGGTCTACCAGATATCGACAAAACTAAATTTATTGTTCCCAGCATAGCAATTTCTTCTGAGCACAAAGACTTAAATGCAGTTATTACAGATCTCGGAAATCTAAAAAATTTCAAACTCCCTGAAATTGTCCAGATCTTCGACAAATTTTCATTCAAAGGCAGCCTAAATGGATTATACAATAAATTTAAGACAAAGGGAGTTTTCACGACTGCGATCGGTAATGTTGAGGCTGATGCCTTACTGGATATCCAGAAGGAAATAAAATATGCGGGCAATTTTCAATCTAAAAAATTCGATGTAGGTACGATAACAAAATTAAAAGATCTGGGAGCAACAGGCTTCAATTTACAGGTTGACGGAACAGGTACCGATCCTAAGAAAATGAGCCTAAAGATAAAAGGAGATCTTAGTAATTTCAATTACAAGAATTACAGTTATCAACGTATACAAATTGAAGGAAATACAGAGAAACAGTTAATTCTTGCTTCAGGGCAAATATATGATCCAAATTTAAAACTACAGTTTACCACAGATATCGATTGGTCTGTCAAACCCAACTATCACCTGGATGCTGATATCCAACAAGCCAATCTAAAAAAACTCAACTTCTTTCAAGGGGATTCCATCAACATTATTAACACGAAATTCCACACCAGTTTAATTGGGGACAACATCAATAATATTACCGGCGAATTTAAATCAGACAGTGTCAATTTCACTTCCTCTAAGGGCCAATTCGTCATCCGCAACATCAATTTCCTTGCTGAAGGAGATGAAAATGCACGCTCCCTAACCTTGCAGTCGGCTATCGGACACATTGATCTCAAAGGAAGAATAGACCTCAATACAATTGTTCCTTATTTTAAAGCTTTAGCCATGCGCTACGCTCCGGCAATCGGGTTTGAAAACAACATTTTTAATCGCCAGGACTTTGACCTGAATATTAATATAACTTCTTTTAAGCCGATCGCAACATTCTTTCGAAAGGACATTGCGTTAGACAGCGGTGCAACGCTCAATGCAAAATTTGAAAGTGAAAAACAAACGGCCAGTTTTAATTTTTACGCACCCGAATTCAAGTACAATGGCATTCGGCTAACTCACCTGATTGTCGATCAAAATGCCAACTTGAAGAATATGGAATTGCAGACCTCCATCGATCGCATAAATTTTACCGACAGTACCTATATTAAAAACGTCAATATTTCAAACACCTTGGCAAACGATAGTTTACAATTCAACATCAAAATGTCGGAACTTGAAGCAAGCAATAGTCTGGATCTTAATGGCGTCATACGCTTTGCCCATGCCAAACCTGCCTATATCAATTTCTATCCATCGAATATCTTAATCAATAGAGAGCGATGGCTTGTCAATAATGATGCACAATTGAAAATATCGAAAGGAAAATGGTACTTTGAAAAACTAACACTGAGTCACGACGAACAAAAAGTTCATATCGATGGCATCCTGTCCAACGAAGTCAGTGATCAGATCAATCTCAAATTTCAGGACTTTAATCTTACATCCTTAAATGGGATCACCAAACCCCATGGCATCAATCTCTCCGGAAATTTAAATGGAAATATTGAAGTTAATTCCGTATTCAAAGCACCCTTTATTGTCGCCAATATAAAAACATCTCCTATCCTGTATAACAATATTCCGATCGGCTCATTAGCACTGAATGCCAACTACGATCCCGAAAATCAATTGGTTAAACTAGACAGCAAGATAGAGGAAGGAAATAAATTAATTCAGTTACAAGGTTCCTATAACCACCTAAGCGAAAACAATAAGCTTAATCTGAAAGCTAAACTGGAAAATACAGATGTATTTGTTTTTCAGCCATTTTTACGAAGCTTAGTATCCAATATGCAGGGCAAGGTCACTGCAGATCTTGCTATTGAAGGAGACATCCTGAATCCCAAAATTACGGGTTCTGGAAAATTGGATAACGCTTCGATGGTCATCAATTACCTAAAAACGCCATACCGCCTTTCCGACGAAATTGCGGTTACCAATAACCGAATTTTTCTCACAGGGCTAAAAGTATACGATCCCAAAAACAATGTAGCAACCATTGATGGCGTTGTAGATCTCAACAAATTGAGTGATCCCGATATCGATGTAACTGCCGAAACCAAGAATTTCATGGTATTAAATACCACAATAAAGGACAATAATGTATATTATGGCACTGCTTACGCTTCAGGCACCTTTCAGTTTAAAGGACTAACTTCGGCCATGAACATCAATATCCGTGCTAAATCCGAAGAAAATACGATTATCAATATTCCCTTCAATAGTGCCAGTACAATCTCAGATACCGACTTTATCTACTTTATTGAGAAAGACTCGACCAAAACGAAGAAAAACACTAAAAAACGAGATTTCAACGGTCTGACGATGAATATGGACCTCTTGATCAACCCGAATGCAGAAATAAATCTATTCTCCAGTATGGGCGAATTATCAGGAAGGGGAAATAGCAATCTCAACATGCGGATATCTTCATTGGGGGATTTTGAAATGTTTGGGGATTTTATCATAAACAGTGGAAAATTCAATTTCACTGCCCAAGACTATATCAACAAGATTTTTGATCTCAAAGAGGGCGGAACAGTGCGATGGGCAGGAAACCCAACCGAAGCGAATATCAATATCAATGCCATCTATCAACAAAGAACAAGCTTAGCGCCTTTGTATAATGCAGCAGGCCGGGAAGAAAATCCCGAGCGTGTATTGGCACAGGCCGACATGATCCTAAAAGGGCAGTTAAGTCAGCCGGAAATCACGTTTGATATCAACTTTCCACAAAACCCCGGGGTTAAGGATGAACTGCAAGGATACTTTTCAGATGCCAACAATGTCAATCAACAAGCGCTTAGCCTAATCGTGAGACGAAGTTTTACACCTGGTACACAGACAGACTTCGGTAAAGAAGTAAATAACACCTTGCTATCCGCAGGCACAGAAATAGCATTCAACCAAATCAACAACATCATAGCCCAATCGCTAAACATCAATTTCTTTGATATTAATATCAAATCTTTAAATGATGCATCTGCCTCACTGCGTCTATTCAACGACAGGCTTGTTTTGACAGGAGGTATCTCCGACCGTAGAAGTCAGGCTCTAACGGATTTGAATGTATTTTCAGATCGGGTCTCAACCGATGCCGAGGCTATGTTTTATTTAAGAAAAGACGGACGTTTGGTCCTACGTGCTTCCAATCGCCTAAATACACGTAACTTTCTTCTTAGCCCCAATGACGGCGAATATATTAGTGCTTTCGGATTACTCTATCGGCAGGAATTCAACACCTTCTCGGAGTTCTTGAAAAGGCTATTCCCTTTTGGCAAGAAGACGACTACGACAGCTCCTGCTGAAACAAAGAAAAGCAAGGTCAATTGACCTTTCGGAATAGTCCCTTTGCTATTTCAACAGGCCTCTTCCAACTCCAGCAGACCTCTTTCAATTCTGGCAGCCCAACTCCTATTCCAACCGCATTGTCCCTATTCTGGGAGTCCGCTTCGATTCCACCAGCAGAGCTTTTTTTCAGCTCCATATAACGGCCGACACAGGCGATCTTTGGATGATATGAACAACAAAAAAAAGAATAGTGTAAAAGCTGCGACCACACTGCGCTGAAAATAAAAAAGTCCCTCCAAATAGATTGAAGGGACTTTCTTTTTATTTTAAAAATCGCTTATGCTAATTTCTCGAATTCTTTGTATTCAATGTCACTAGCATTCAATTTCACTAAACCTTTCAAGTGATCAAATACTTTTAAAGCTTTAGCTTCTTCGAACAAACGATTACCTTGTTCTCTATCTTGCAACAATTGAATTGCAAATTGGTTCAACTGCTCATCAGAAGGCTCTTCGTTGATGTTGTACATCTTAATTTGCGCGTAGATACGTTCTTTTGCTAAATTGATAACTTCATCATATTTAACTTCAAGACCATTTTCAGTAACAACGCGATTTTCGATAATTGTCCATTTCAAGTTATTCAAGAAATCAGCAAAACCTTCGTTCAATTCTTCTTCAGAAATGCTTGGGTTAGTTGCTTTCAACCATCTTTTCAAGAATTCTTCAGGGAAAGATACATCAACCTTCTCCATACCAAAAGTATACATATCATTACGTAATCTTTGATCTGAATTTTGTTTGAATAAATTCTCAACTTCTTCTTTCACTTTTTCTGTGAATTGAGCTTCTTCTGTTACTTCACCTTCCGCGAATAATTTATCGAAAAATTCTTGGTTAAGATCAGCTTCTTCTAAGCGGTTGATATTCTTAACAGTCAATTCAAATTTAGTGACGTCTAAAGCAGTTGCTTCTTCCTCAGTGATACCTAAGATACGTGCTAAATCTTCAGTTTTGAATGCTTTTTTAACATCAATCTTAACAACATCGTCTTTTTTAAGACCAACTAATGATTTTTTAATCTTAGCATCTTCTACGATATCTGTACGGATAGAAGTTGTTTTTTCTAGACCTTCCTCTTTATCTTGTTTCAATGTTGCATACAATACATCACCTTCTTCAGATACTTCTGGATTAGTCATTTTTCCATAGCTACGACGCAAGTTCTTGATACGATCTGCCAATGTCTCTTCATCAGCTTTGATTTCGTACGAAGTAAATTCAGTCTCAGCGGTAAAAGGTAATTCAAAAGCAGGAGCAAGACCAATTTCATATTTGAAGTTGAAATTGTCTTTATAATCCCAGCTGTATTGTGCATCATCTTCCAAAGGAAGTGGTTGACCTAAAACTTCTAATTTATTTTCAGCAATATAATTGGTGATTTTCTCATTCACTAATTTATTGATCTCATCAAATAAAATAGATTTACCATAAGTACGTCTGATATGTCCCACTGGAACTTGACCTGGACGGAACCCTGGTAATTTTGCTTTTTTAGCTTGCGCTTTAATCTCTTTGTCGACTTGAGGATTATAATCTTCAGGTGCTAATGCGACGTTGACTACCGCATTGATTGCATCTACATTCTCGTGTGAAATATTCATACTCTTTTTAGCTATATCGCATTCATAAAAAAATCCTCCCGAGGTTTTAAGTTCGGGAGGACATCAAGTGCGGAAGAAGGGACTCGAACCCCCACGCCTCGCGGCGCCAGATCCTAAGTCTGGTGCGGCTACCAATTACGCCACTTCCGCATTAGGATTTCTTTTGATGCCACAAAGATAGAAACCAAACCTATATCCTGCAAGTATTTTCTACTCTTTTTTTTATTTTTTTTCAATATTCTCCCAACCCCTTGCATAATTCATTATTATTCATTTACTTTGAATATCAAAGTACTTTTATGGAACAGAAAGATTTATTTAGAGAACTTGGGCAGATCAGATCATTAATGGAAAAATCGTCCAAATTTGTTTCAATAAGCGGATTATCAGGTGTACTCATGGGCTGTTATGCTTTGGTCGGAACGCTATTGGGATACTATATTATACATCAACCCGAAAGCATCGCTCTACTATTGGGCAAAAATCTGAATGAGCCCCTACTGTTTTTAATGATTGCGCTGATCGTCCTGTTATCATCCCTAGTGACCGGCTGGCTAATGGCACGTAAAAAGGCGAGAAAAAATAAGCAGTCGATTTGGAACATTACAAGCAAATCTCTTTTATTTGCAGTTTCAATCCCTTTACTAACAGGTGGCATGATATCCTTGTTGTTTTTTGTCCAAGGCTACTACCAGCTGATTGCTGCTATGCTGCTGATCTTTTATGGACTGGCACTGACTGCGGGTAGTATCTATACCTTTGCCGAAGCAAAAGGCTTGGGTATACTGGAAATCTGTCTGGGTTTGATTGGTATATGTTTCCCGGACAACGGATTACTATTGTGGGGATTGGGATTTGGTGTGCTACACATCATCTATGGTTTTATCGTTTACAAAAAGTACGAATCGTGAAATTAGATCTTTCCTTATATGACAAAATATTTGAAAACAGAGTTCGCCTCCAAATTATGAGTGTTCTCGCTGCCAATGAAGAATATGATTTTAATTCATTGAAAGAATTGTTGGATGTAACCGATGGTAACCTTGCTTCCAACCTAAAAACATTGGAAAAAGAGGAATACATTATTGTCGAAAAAAGCTTTGTTGACCGGAAGCCGAACACCAGATACAAAAGAACGACAAAAGGACTTAAAGCCTTTGAAAACCATCTTATTGCACTTGAAAATTTAATAAAACAGCAATACAAATAATTTTTTTATCTATTCACTTTGAAAACCAAAGTACTTTTAAAACATAATTAAATGAAAGGAATTAGACTGAAACTGATGCTGCACCTCTACAATTGGTCCTCCAAAGTGTATGCAAACATCTTTAAATGGAACAAAAAAGCCTGGGGAATCTCTAAAGCAGATTTCATGACCTACCCCATTGGAAGCATCGGCCATAATTTGGGGCTCTTTTATGAAAGTAAAGGTTTCGATGTCATGCCCAAACTGGAAAATCACGATGTCTTTCATATCCTGACTGAAACCGGAACAGAGATACAAGATGAAATTGCCATGCAATTCCTTTTGCTTGGTAATGGAAAGATAAGCCTGTATCTCATGGCAATGATTTTTATTGGCGGCACCTTATTTCCTGAATACTTCGGTTATTACAAAAAACATTTTCAAAAGGGGCGATCGCTCCAAAGTTTTCATCATTTAGAATTTAAAGAAATCCTTCACTGGCAATTAACGGAGCTTCAAATTGCCTTATACAGCAAAAACATTCAGCTAAACTTAAACCGCTAAAACCATGAACTACAACAATTTACCTCCGACAGAGCAATCCTCATTTTTTGAGAAAATCAGTAATTCTACTGTCCTAAAGCTATTTGTCATTTTCTTTCTTTCCCTCATACTACTTATTCCGCTAGCCTTAATCAGCGATTTGATTGAAGAGCGGAAAAACCGCGAACAGGAAGTATCCGATGGAATTACATTAAATTGGGGAAAGGATCAGGTTATTTCAAGCCCTGTTCTCGCCATCCCCTATCGCGAGACTATCCCACTGTCTACCGAAAAAGCCGAAAAATCTAACCTTAGAGAAGAGCTGAAATGGATATTTGTCTTACCCAAAACTTCCAATATCGCAACAGATGTAACACCACAACATCTCTCTAGAGGTATTTATAATGCGGTAGTTTACAACAGCAACATAACATTAGAAGGTTCTTTTGACAAAATATCCCTAGAAAAACTCGAGATCCCTCATGAGCAAATTGACTGGAAAGGCAGCAAGCTTATTTTCGGTATCCAGGATTTTAAAGGCTTAGGCAAGCGCCCATCCTTGAATTGGGATGGAAACGAGTTAACTTTCGATCCAGACTTTAATAATCTCAAATTATTTACTCAAAATTTAGTCTGTCCGGTATCTTTGGATCCGCAGAAAACGGACAATCGTTTCAAGATAAAACTAAATCTAAAAGGATCCAAATCATTGAATTTTCTCCCTCTTGGTGACCAGACAAACATCCAGGCTAAGGGTAACTGGGCTAATCCAAGTTTCACTGGTGCATTTTTACCGAGCAAACGTAATACCGAAACATCCAATTTTTCCGCTTCATGGGAAATCCCATCTTTCAGTCGGAAGTTACCACAACAATGGACTGGCGATGCTCGTTCAATCTATCAGTTCGATAACAACCTCGAAAATGGAAATGAGGGCAATGAGCACAAAGCGGCTCAAACCGCCACTACTACACTTGCCTCTGCAAATAACCTATTGGATAACACGGACATGATTACAATTAACTTCTTACCAGATATCAACAACTATCAAAAAACAACACGGGTTGCCAAATATGGTATTTTAGTCATTCTCCTGACCTTTACTTCGCTCCTATTCACCGAGGTGATCAAGAAAAAACGGATCCATATCATTCAATATATTCTAATTGGAGCAGCGATGGTTCTTTTTTACACATTGCTACTCGCGCTATCCGAGCATATTGGATTTAATCTAGCTTATTTAACCGCTTCCGTGGCGACAGTTATGCTGATTGGCAGTTTTATTAAATCTATTACCAAAGACCAGAAATCGGCGCTGTTGCTCAGTTCAATTCTGGCTTTATTTTATCTCTTTATCTATATCCTCATGCAACTTCGGGATTATTCCCTTGTCGCTGGAACAATTGGCATCTTTATCATTTTGGCGATTTTGATGCGCGTTTCAACAAAAATAAACTGGTATCAATTTGACAATAGCCATGTGGATCAATAGACAACATCTTCGACTTTATTGGGTATTGATTCAGATATTACTTAAAAAATAGGGATTTACAATTCTCATAAGCCATTTCTAAATGAAAGAGATGGCTATTTTTTTACTTGCCTTAGCATTTATGACCAAATTCTGTAACTTGCGAAGAAATTTTTCAGCGGCATAGATATGTTTAAACAGATGAAAAAACTTACAATACTTACATTAGCGATTATGGCGTGCAACCTAAGCAATGCGCAAGAAAGCAAAGGTGGAAAAAGCAATTTTAAATTAGTGTCGGAATCGCCACAACCGATCAACCCAAGTACACTTTGGGATCTTGGTCGTGTTTCGGCCGAAGGACTTTCTGCAGATGGCAAAACATTGGTATATGGTGTTTCCAATTATAATTTGGAAAGCAATTCAAGTGAAAAAAATCTATATACGATTTCACTGGCCAATGGCACCAACCATCAGTTCACCGACCAAAAAGGCGGTGAAACAGTCGTTCAGATCGAACCCAACGGCGACGTAATTTATTTGTTAAAGGGGCAGTTATGGAAGAAGAACCTATCTAAGGGCGAAGCACTTCAATTGACAAATGGCGATATCGCCTTAGAAAATGTCAAATTTTCGCCCGATGGTAAGCAAATACTCTTCAGCCAGTCCGTTCTGGTAAAAAAATACCACAGTACAGATAAATACCCCGAATTGCCAAAGTCAGAAGCTTATATCTATGACAACTTAGATTATAGGCACTGGGATACCTTCAATGATGGTAAGTTCAGTCATCCTTTTGTGGCGAGTTTTATTGACGGTAAAGTTGGTGAGCCGGTAGACCTATTGAAGGACCAAGCCTTCTATAGCCCTCAGGCACCATTTGGTGGCGCCGAAGATTTTGCATGGTCTCCAGATAGCAAAGCAGTGCTGTATGTCTGTAAAAAGAAATTCGGAACAGACTATGCCGTCAGTACCAATACCGATATTTATCGCTATGATATCGCTACCGGAACGACTTCTAACCTGACAGAAGGCATGAATGGGTATGATACAACTCCAACCTACTCTCCCGATGGAAAAAGCCTAACCTGGCTCAGCATGAAGACCGATGGTTATGAATCGGACAAAAATGACATCATGCTATTTGACAAAAACAGCTCAATTCGTTTAAATCTAACAGCACATTGGGATGGTACGGTCAATAGTTTTATCTGGAGCAGTTACAATCGCAAAATCTATTTTACAGCTGCTACGAAAGGTACAGTTCAACTATTTGAACTGGAAGTACCGACCAATATCAAAGCTAAAAGTTTACCAAAAATACACCAAATTTCTGAAGGTGACTTTGACATCACCGGTATTGTAGGCCAAGTAGCGGACAAATTAATCGTTAGCTCGACAAAGTTTACCCGTGCAACAGAAATCTTCAGCTTTGATCTAAAAACCAAATCTTTAACTCCGGTCACCAAAGTCAACGATGCAAAATATGCGAGCATCAGCGAAAACAAAATTGAGAAGCGTATTACAAAGGCATCCGATGGAGCAGATCTTTTTTCATGGGTAATCTATCCGCCAAACTTTGACCCTGCAAAAAAATATCCAACCATACTTTACTGTGAAGGCGGCCCTCAATCCGCTCTGACACAATTTTACTCGTTCCGTTGGAATTTACAATTGATTGCATCACAAGGTTATATTGTCATCGCCCCAAACCGTAGAGGTATGCCTGGCTGGGGGGTAAAATGGAATGAAGCTATTTCCCAAGACTGGGGCGGTCAGCCAATCCGTGATTACTTAACAGCCATAGACGATATCTCCAAAGAATCTTATGTAGATACAACACGCCGCGCGGCGATTGGAGCTAGTTATGGTGGATACTCTGTTTATCAGCTAGCTGGCGTGCATCAAAACCGTTTCAAAACTTTCATCGCGCACAATGGTTTATTCGACATGAGAAGCTGGTATGGTACCACAGAAGAACTCTTTTTCGCCAACCACGAACTGGGCGGAGCGTACTGGGATAGCAAAAATGAGAAATCCTATACCGCATTCAACCCGATTGAAAAAGCAAATAATTGGCACACACCAATTTTGATCTTTCAGGGTGGAAAAGATTATCGTGTTCCAATCGGACAAGGACTGGCGGCATTCCAATTGGCCCAGCTCAAAAAAATTAAGAGCCGTTTGGTCTACCTACCGGATGAAAATCACTGGGTTCTGTCCGGACAAAACGCACAGGTTTGGCAAAGAGAATTCTTTACCTGGCTTAAAGAAACCTTATAGAAAGTAAGGTGAAATCGGATTGGAAGATCATCTACTTTCGCGACTAATAAAGTCGCTCGTAAAGTGCTGAATTTAGCAGATTAGAAACGCCACTCATGGAGTGGCGTTTCTATTTCAACTCATAATTGACCGTATCATGCTCCTATTAACCAACGATTAATATCAAGTTCTAGTTTTACTAGGGTTTTACTAGGGTTTTACAGGGGGTTAACAGGGGTATAACAGGGGGTCAACAGGGGTCTACCCCTATTAACCCCCTGTTATACCCTGTAAAAAGGCAGTTAAAACGCTGCTAATTTAGAACATCGTATAAACTTGGTTACAGGAAAGTACTGGTCGGTAAAGCATAGACCAAGGGAGCAAATTTAAGGTATTGGACCGCCGACAAATTCCAACGTCCAAAGGTTATCTTATGAAAACAAAAAAGCCTGCTATATGCAGGCTTTTTATGTATATCATTGGATCTGATTTCTAAAATCTATTTCTCGCCTTTTTTCCCAAAGATGGAAAGTTTGATATATTTCCCAGGTTTCTCTTTAACGTCCTTCATCAAATTATCCATTTCCTTTGAAGCATTATTGAGATTATTATATAAAGCTTCGTCATTGAGCAATAAACCGATAGATCCCTTACCACTATTAATTTTTCCTGTGATCTCCTGAAAATCATTGACTGCAGCATTTACTTTGTTCATGGTATGTTCAAAATCCAATCGAGCAGCCTTATCGGTAACATTATTCAGATTAGACATAATCGCATTGATTTTCTCACCATTTTGTGAAAAATTGGAAGTGATTGATTCCAGATTAGCCATGATTCTATTGAGCCTTCCTTTTTCATCCCCGACCAGACCTTCGACGTCTTTGGTAATGCCTTCCACATTTTTCAAAGAAGTGGAGATACTATGGATACTCTTTTTAAAGTCGTCCTGAAACTGTTTGTCTAAGACACTATTAACGACTGATAGCGTCGAGTCTAGTTTAATAGTAATGGTTTCGATCCTTTTTTGAATGGGTTCGACCTTATCCATAATATTCGGTTGAACACCTGAAGCTAAAAAATCACCATCCTTTGCCAATTCCTTACTATTGCCCATTTCGAAAACAATCGCTTTACCGCCCAATAAATCTGTACTAGAAATTCTCGCTACTGTATTTTTTGGTATATCGTAATGAGAATGGATCTTGAACTCGGTTTTGATCTTCCCATCTGCTTGTAAAATCATTTTTGAAACACGCCCAATCTGATAGCCGTTGACTAGGACAGGCTTGGAGGGAGTTAAACCATCTACAGCCGTATAGGTCGTATAAAAAGTATTATCGCTACTAAAAACATCATTTCCTTTTAGAAAGCTATATCCTATAAATAATAAAACTATTGCAACTGTTGCTAATATGCCGACTTTTGTCTCGTTTGAAATTTTCACAAATAATCTATTTAGTAATGATCATTAATTTAAGTTTAAAACAGCATAAAAGCAAATCTGTTTAGCGTTCTACAGAATTTTTATAAATTTTTAGAGCTGAAACCAAATTATCAACAATCTCCTGTTGTCCTTCATCGGACAATAGATAGCTCTCTTCTTCTCTATTACTAATAAAGCCAATTTCTGTCAATACAGCAGGCATACCTGCTTCTGCTAGTACAGCTAAACCTTTCTCCCAGAACCCTCTACTGTATCGACCTGCTTTCACATACTCGCCTTCGATCATCTGCGCCAGACGAATACTTTTTTCACGGAATCGGTTTTTCATCAAGGAGAAGATGATCGCACTTTCAGGATCTTTTGGATCAAATCCCTGGTAATTCTCTTTATAGTTTGATTCCAATAACAATGAAGCATTTTCACGAACTGCAGCATCCTGCTGTCCCAAACGATGCGAACCAGAAACCAGTGTTTCGGTACCATGTGCACTAGCGCCACTTGAATTACAGTGTATCGAAATAAATAAGTCTGCCTTATTGGCATTCGCTAAACGGATCCGTTTATAAAGCTCAACAAATTCATCGGTCGTTCTTGTGTAGATGATCTTGATACCTGGAATATCTTTCTGAATCTGCTTTCCCAATTTTAAAGCAACATCCAAGGCTACATTTTTTTCTAAAGATCGTCTTCCCTGTGCTCCGGTATCTTTACCACCGTGGCCAGCGTCAATTACAATTGTCCTTATTTGATAGTCTGGAGGCTCGGGCTGTCCATTGTTTAATTTGAAAGAATTCAATAAAAAAAATCCCAAAGTAGCAAACACAACGCTACACCATTTTCTAATTCTTAAATCTGATTTCATTGAATAATTATTTGCTCTACTATAAACGAATCAAAATGAGTCTATATTATTTCTTTAATAGATAACGATATTTAACATATTTTCTATTGCTTTTTTGACTAATTTTGTCTCTCAAAGTTTAACATTATTTCACAAAAATAACATTTGTCTTTAATTTTGAAGTCGTTAATCAACATTTTAACACTATTTATCATTCTTGCAATGAGCAATTCTAGCTTTGCTCAAAGTAATATTCCATTAAAACAGAACGGACTTCAAGGTAAAGATCCTATTTCGGCGACCAATAAATCGCAAGATACGAGTAAATCCAAAACTGTAGATACGACCAAATCTGTAAGCGATACGACCAAGAAAAAAGGAAGTGGCTTACAGGCCGAAGTGAGTATTATTGCGGTTGACTCGCAGAAATCTGAAGTTGCCAAGAATATCAGTCACCTTTATCGCGGAGCGAAGGTAAAGTATCAAGATTTTGAACTTTCTGCCGATTATATCCGTCTGGACCGAAACAAGAAAAAGATTTTTGCTTCGGGGATCTATGACAAAACGGGGAAGTATGTGGGGCGTCCGATCGTCATTATGGGAAATGGTGAATCACCGAAAACGGTAGACTCACTCTATTACGATTACGAGAAACAAGAGGGAAATACCTATGGTATTATGACCGAAGTTGATGGTGGATTTATCCAGGCCAATATTGTGCGAAAGAATATCTACGACGAAATGTCGATATACAAGGGATTATATAGTACCTGTAATCTACCCTATCCGCATACCCATTTTGGCATTCATATCACCAAAGGAATTGTTACTAAAAACCAGATTATTTCTGGTCCGGCTTATCTTGTGGTGATGGGTGTGCCTATGCCCGTGGCATTTCCATTTGCATTTTTCCCAAAACCAGATAAAAGAGCATCTGGATTTCTCTTCCCATCTTTTGGGGAAGATTATACCAGAGGATTTTCGATGCGGGATATAGGTTGGTATTTGGCCTTCAACGATTATTGGGATAGTGAGATTAGAGGTTCCTTGTATTCAAAAGGTTCATGGGAAGCTTCCATCAATACGCGCTATACCGTCAACTATAAATTTAACGGTGGTTTTAATATCCGTTACGCCAATACAAAAACGGGTATTGAAGGAACATCTAATTATGGCTCCAATAAGGATTTTAATGTCACTTGGAACCATACCCAGCGCCAGGAAGCCAATCCAGGAACATCTTTCTCAGCAAGTGTTAACTTTGGTACAAGTTCTTTCTTTCAAAATACCGGAACAGGAAGTACACAAAACACCTATGAAAATCTTGCACGTAACCGTATGGGATCGTCCATCAGTTATGGAAAAGTATTTGCCGATGGCAAGGTAAACCTCACGGCCAGCTTAACGCATAATCAGGATATGGCTACGCGCAGTATACAGATGAGTTTACCAAATATCAGCTTAAACGTATCCTCTTTCAATCCATTTGACAGCAAAGACCGTGTCGGTGAACAAAAATGGTATCAACGAATCAATGTCGGTTATAGTTTCCAAGCACAAAACTCGGTAAGCACCATTGATACATTGTTATTTAAACCAGGAGGGTTCAAGAAATTCCAAAATGGCTTCCAACACAATATTCCAATCAGTTTATCACTCAATGCTTTTAAATATTTTCAGTTCAACACCAGTGTAAACTATACCGAACGTTGGTATTTGCAAAGTACACGACAAAGCATCGACAATACTGCCGCAGGTTATAAACAACGTATCGATACCGTTCAGGGATTCAATCGTGCATACGATTATTCTGTTTCGACCGGACTTTCGACCAAGGTTTATGGTAATTATTATCCGAAAATCGGTAACCTTCAGCAGATCAGACACGTCGTCACACCGTCGATCAACCTGAACTATAGACCCGATTTTTCGGATCCAAGATATGGTTTCTATCAGCAATATAACGATCAATATGGAAACAGAAATGTATACTCAATCTTTAGTCAGGGTGTCTACGGATCTCCTTCTGCAGGAAAATCTGCAGGGATAGGTTTTTCCATTGACAATAACATCGAAGCAAAGGTCAAAAGTAAATCCGATACCACAGATGGTGGCTTAAAGAAAATCCCTATTCTTCAAGGTCTGACGTTCAGCGGAAATTACAACTTTGTTGCCGACTCGCTGAAGTTGTCCCCAATTACTTTCTCTGGCCGTACAGCTTTTTTCGACCAAAAGATGAATGTAAACTTCAACGGTACATTTGATCCCTATTCGGTCAATGAAAATGGTGTCCGCGTCAATCGCTATGCCATTAAAGACGGTAGCCTTGCTCGTCTGACAAACTTTGGTCTTTCCTTTGACTATAGTCTGAATCCTAAGGCTGCGAAATCACGTAATAACAATATCGATTCTTTAAGAAAAGAAATGTCTGGAGCAGGCATGACTCCTGAGCAAGCACAGGCCTTGGCTCGAATCAGCTCAGATCCAAACGCATTTGTGGACTTTAATATCCCATGGAACCTTGCGGCATCGTTCAGTTTCAATATGGCAAAATCGTTCAACTCCAGTACACGAAGAATGCAGAGCCAGATCACAAGCACATTGAATTTACATGGCGACTTCAGTGTTACACCAAAATGGAAAGTCACCTTTCAATCGGGATACGATTTCAAACAGAAGGAAGTGGTCATGACCTCTTTCAATATCTATCGAGATCTGCATTGTTGGGATATGTCATTTGGCTGGATGCCTTTTGGGCGGTTCCGAAGCTATAACGTCACCATTCGTGCAAAGGCATCGATCTTACAAGATCTTAAGCTTACAAAAAGAGCCAGTTCAGGAGGCAGTTATTTTTAAAATAACTGCTTTTTTTTTGAAATGCTATACGCGTATTGGTCAGCAGAACCCTCAGTTTTTTTCAAAAAACTTCTTCCATCAAATACATTTTTACCATTTCGTTGAGCCGCAATTTTATGTAAGTTTATATCCTGAATCTTTTGGTATTGAATTTTCATTTTTTAGGCGCTAGCGCATGGATATTTTAACACCAAAAGATTAAGAAAATCCAACACTATCCTCCACAGATGCATTTTTCAAAGTAGGGAGGTGGTTGCATAATTATTTTAAAGATGAAAGCAGAGATTATTACCATAGGCGATGAGATCCTCATCGGGCAGATCATTGATACCAATTCAGGCTGGATTGCCAAGCAACTGCTCCAATTCGAAGTCGATATCGTTCAAATGACATCGATCCCAGATACCGAAGAGGCTATTTCAACGACATTGAAAGAGGCCTCAGCTCGAGCAGATCTTATTTTAATCACCGGAGGTCTGGGCCCGACGAAAGATGATGTGACAAAAAAAACTGCCGCAGCGTATTTTGGAACCACCTTGATACGGGATGAGCATGTACTTCGGCACGTGACCAACATATTTGAATCGCGCAATCTAAAAATGCTCGACATCAATCTGCAGCAGGCCGATGTTTTGGCAAATTGTGAAGTCCTATTTAACGACTATGGTACTGCACCTGGCATGTTGGTACGCCAGAACCAAAAGAAGTTTATTTTTATGCCTGGAGTGCCATTTGAGATGAAATTTCTGATGGAAAAACATGTGTTGCCTTTATTAGCCAAACAGGATCCTGACTTATTTATCTGTCATGAGACAATTTTGGTAGGCGGAATCGGAGAATCGTATTTGGCAGAAGAAATAAAGGATATTGAATCAGAACTTCCTTCAAGCATAAAATTGGCCTATCTACCAACCTTGGCCTTTATCCGATTGAGACTCTCTGGTAAAAGCAGGAATAAATCTGACATTACGCTCCAGGTTGCCCTATTTAAAACAAAGCTACTCCATCGTTTACAACAATATGTCATTGCAGATTATGATACCAGCATCGAACCTTATTTAATTAAAGAGCTTGGCCGCCGAGGTGCTACATTGACTACCGCAGAAAGCTGTACAGGTGGTAGCCTTGCCGCTTCAATAACCGCAGTAGCGGGAAGCAGCGCTATATTCCTTGGTGGTACTATCCCTTACTCCAACGCTTTAAAACAACAATTGTTGAACGTCAAAGAAGAAACACTGATCCAATATGGCGCAGTAAGTGAGCAGACTGCTATCGAAATGGCTTCCGGTTCAAAAAAGGCATTTTCGTCGGATTATGCTATTGCGACAACTGGGATAGCGGGGCCAGGTGGTGGAACAATTGAGAAACCAGTTGGCACTATCTGGGTGGCTGTTGCGGGAAAAAAAGAAGTTTTAACCAAGAAGTTTCAGTTTAATAACGAAAGACTGATCAACATCGAACGTACCCGTATGAATGCTTTATTACTTTTGTGGAAGTTGCTTGTAAAAGAACAAGAACAAGATACACAATAAAGTAAAATAATATTTCAAAAAACACGTTATTTAAGGAATAATATTTTAAATTGTTGAAAGTAAACCACAATTTATTTAACTTCGTTTTTCTATAACGAGATTGCTAAAAAATATGGCTTTATATAAACTCTTGCTCCCAAAAATGGGAGAAAGTGTATCCGAGGCAACAATCACAAAATGGTTAAAACAACCTGGTGACCTGATTGATGAAGATGACACTTTATTGGAAATCGCAACGGACAAAGTTGATTCAGAGGTACCTTCCCCTGTAAAAGGTGTTTTAAAAGAGCATTGCTATACCGTAGACCAGACTGTCCAAGTTGGTGAAGTCGTTGCAATTATAGAAATTGAGGGCGAAAATGAAGAACCTGCGATTCAAGCACAAGAAAATACAGCTCCTTCAGCGACAGCTCCCGAAGAGATCATAGAGTTAAATATCCCTGGTGTAGACCAGCTGACAAATGTAGCAGCTGAAATTTCGTCTTCTCCCTACGAAAATACCCTTCGTTTCTATTCACCTTTAGTAAAGAATATCGCACGGCACGAAGGATTGTCCCAAGATGAACTTGATCGTATCCAGGGCACTGGAGCAGAGGGAAGAGTGACTAAGGAGGATATTTTAACTTATGTAACACACCGAGATTCATCCTCAGCACCTACAAAGTCTATTCCGGTAGAGCACACGAACACGGCTACGGAATCTCCGAAAATAACCTCCACAGCTCCATCGCATGTTCATACTGTTGCCAATGGCAGTGATGAAATCATTGAAATGGACCGCATGCGAAGGTTGATTGCAGACCATATGGTCAAAAGTGTACAAACCTCTCCCCATGTATGTTCTTTTGTTGAGGCAGATGTAACCAATTTAGTTTTGTGGCGCAATAAAGTTAAAGATGCCTATAAAAAACGCGAAGGAGAAAACATTACGTTCACCCCTTTGTTTATCGAGGCTATTAGCAAGGCGCTCAAAGATTTTCCATTGGTCAATATCTCGATCGACGGTTACAATATCATCAAGAAGAAAAACATCAATATTGGTATGGCGGCAGCATTGCCTAATGGCAATCTCATCGTTCCTGTTATCAAAAATGCAGATCAATTAAGCTTAGTAGGCTTGAGTAAAAGTGTCAACGACCTCGCACAACGGTCTCGGGCAAATAAATTAAAGCCTGACGACACACAAGATGGCACATTTACATTCACCAATATCGGCGCTTTTGGCAATATTATGGGAACTCCTATCATTAACCAACCGCAAGCTGCAATCTTGGCTGTAGGTACAATTACGAAAAAACCAGCAGTCATAGAAACAGAGTATGGTGATATGATTGGTATTAGACATATGATGTATCTTTCACTTTCTTACGACCACCGTGCAATCGATGGTGCCCTCGGAGGTACCTTCTTAAAACGTGTGGCGGACTACCTGGAAAATTGGGATAGCAATAGAGTGATCTAACAATCAAAATCGATAAATAATAAAAATGCCCCAAATAAGTGTCTAACTTTTTGGGGCATTTTTATAACCGAGCCTTTTTTATTATTTAAAATATATTTTTTGTTACTTAAACATACTTTGTTCGAATTGTATTTTCTTCTTCTTGATCACCAATTGAAACCGCAGATAAAGTAAAAGTGAAGAGGTTAACAAGCCTAATGTCAGCCCATACCAAATCCCCTTGATACCCCAGTTAAATACCACTCCCATGAGGTAGCCGCTTGGTAGCCCTATAATCCAGTAAGCAATAAATGTGATAATGGTTGGAATATTCACATCCCCCATACCACGTAACACACCCAGACCGACAACTTGCGTACCATCAAACAATTGGAAAAGTCCCGCAATAATCAACAGCTGAGAAGCAATAATCACCACGGCATGATCTGAGGTAAAGATATAAGGTAAATAATTATTCAACAACGCGAACAAAGACGCTGTAATCACCATAAAGATCAACACCAATTGATACGAAGTGATGGCAAATCGTTCGAGGCGAAAAAGGTTTCTATTACCATAACTATTCCCCACCTTGATTGTTGCAGCAGCAGCAATACCACTCGCCATCATATACGTCATCGCGGCCAGCTGGATGGCTACTTGATGAGAAGCTTGTGCTGTAGCACTTATCGTACCGGCCAATAGGGAAGCCCCCGCAAAAGCCCCAATTTCAAATACATATTGCATAGCCACGGGTGCCCCGATCCGTATTATCTTAAGTAATCTTTGCCGATCTATCAATGTCACCTTAAAGTATTGAATATATTCTTTAAATTTCTGCGATCGCAATACATAAGTCATCATCACAGACATCATTAACACACGGTCGATCAATGTACTGTATCCGACACCCTTGACCCCCATAGGACTAATGCCAAACATCCCTTTGACAAAGATGATCGCCAAAATAATGTTCAGTACATTCCCCCAAATAGTTACATTCATGGCTTGCTTTGTAAACCCCAAGCCTTCGGCAAATTGCTTAAATGTGCTAAATACCATCAACGGAAGCATCGATAAACTCAGAATAAGTAAATAAGGCTTTGCCTCCTTCACCACAGCCGGATCTTGGTTGAGGTGATCGATAGCTAACATCGAACCAAAGTAAACTAAAGCGAACAACAAGAGTCCTGCGATAATATTTAACCAAAAGCTATTGGACAACAATATGGCACATTCTTTTTTATTATCACGGCCATTCTCCTGCGCAATCAACGGCGTGATACCATAAGCAATTCCCAACCCGATGACCATAACAACCATAAAAACAGCATGTACCAACGAAACTGCGGCCAATGGAATGGTTCCTGCAAAATGTCCAACAATCACACTATCTGCGGTATGCACCAGTGTATGTCCCAATTGTGAGATCACCACGGGCCCCGCCAATACCATCGTACTTTTGTAATACGGTTTAAATGTTTTAAAATTTCCCAACATAATCGATTTCCCTAAAAAAATAGCCACAAAAATACGAAGATATTACTACCCTATCGTCATATTAAAAAATATTTAGCAAAAATATAACAATTTACACCCATCAAATAACCGCACTTTGTTAAGTAATTTTTATGTTTCAAATACCTTAAAATTATCTTAAATTTACTTTTGGGTCTAAGAACTATAGAAATATAAATGTACCTTAGCATCTAGTTAGTAATCAAAAGAAGAGGAAAAAGAGTATGTACAATCCAGTAATAGCATTTCTAAACATCGGAACACAAGAGATGATCTTAATTGTGTTTGCAATCTTGTTACTTTTTGGAGGCAAAAAACTTCCTGAATTGGCGAGAGGTTTGGGAAGAGGAATACGTGAGTTCAAAGATGCATCAGAAGGTATCAAACGTGAAATTTCAGATCAAATCAATAATTTCGAGAAAGACATAAACGTTAAAACAGAAATAAAAGAAGAAGCTGTTCCTAATGATGTGCGTTTAGCTGAAGAGAAGGCTCAAGCAGCACACGAAGAAGAGGTTAAACCACAGGAAACCGTAGAAGGTTCAGAAACAGAGCAGCCCAAGAAAAAATATGAATTCACAACACCTGCCGGTGTCGTTGAACATAATCCACATAAACAACCCGATTACGGCGAAGAGCCATCTCACATCACGTACGGGTATAACGATCATTTTGCTGAAACTAAAAACAACGAGGTAGAAGATAAAAAAGTTCCTGAGCAGGACAATACCAATAAACCTGCTTAATTTTACTACTTTAGTTTATAATTAGATATACTTAGAGCTGTTGAATGGTGATTCAACAGCTCTACTTTTTAAGATTAAACCGACAATGAGCTTATCAACACACGAAATTACTATTGCTAACGAGCTTTCTATTAGCGAAAAACAGGTTCGCACGACTATAGCACTATTAGACGAAGGCGCTACCGTTCCGTTTATCTCACGCTACCGCAAGGAAATGACTGGTAGTTTGGACGAAGTTCAAATCACCAATATCAGAGATCGTTTCCAGCAGCTGCGCGATTTAGATAAACGTAAAGAAGCTGTTCTTAAATCTATCAACGATCAGGGAAAATTGACAGCGGAGCTTGAACAGCAGCTTTTGAATGCCGAAACCATGGCCAGTCTTGAAGATATCTATTTGCCTTACAAACCTAAGCGTAAAACTCGCGCCAGTGTGGCACGTGAAAAAGGTCTGCAACCTTTAGCGGATCTTATTTTGGCGCAAGAAACAGGCGATTTCCTCGCTCTTGCCGACAGTCTAATAGATGAAGAAAAAGGCGTAAAAAATACAGAGGAGGCACTAGCAGGTGCCCGCGATATCATTGCAGAGGTCATTGCCGAAGATGCGACAGTGAGAGCCAAATCGAGAGCGATATTCCTCGAAAAAAGCGCATTTGTTTCAAAAGTAGTTCCTGGAAAAGAAGAAGCCGCCCTAAAATATAAAGATTATTACGAATGGTCTGAATCTTTGAAGGATGCACCTTCCCATCGTGTGCTGGCCATGCGCCGTGGGGAAAAAGAAGAGTTGCTCTACTTAGATATAGCGATCAATGAAGAAGAAATTCTACCCCGTATCGAATCCATCTATGTTAAGGGGGCCAACGATGCCGCAGCTCAGGTAAAACTCGCCTTGGTCGATAGCTACAAGCGTCTGTTAAAACCTTCCATGGAGACGGAAATTCGTGTATTGACACGTCAAAAAGCCGATGAAGAAGCCATCAAAGTTTTTGCCGACAATGTTCGCCAATTACTTCTAGCCGCTCCACTAGGGCAGAAAAGGCTACTTGCGATCGACCCAGGATTTCGTACAGGCTGTAAAACGGTTGTTCTGGATGAACAAGGACAGCTCAAAGAAAATACGGCTATCTTTCCGCATACGGGTGCCAATGGACTAGCAGAAGCAAAAAAAACAATTCAGTATTTAGTCTCGAAATACGATATCCAAGCCATCGCAATCGGCAATGGAACCGCTGGTCGCGAAACGGAAGAATTTGTACGGAAACTCGGATTAAATAACGTTACTATCGTTATGGTCAATGAAAGTGGAGCCTCTATTTATTCGGCTTCCGAAACTGCACGTGAAGAATTTCCAGATCAAGATGTTACGGTACGTGGTGCAGTATCTATTGGTAGACGATTAATGGATCCCTTGGCTGAGCTGGTTAAGATTGATCCAAAATCGATCGGTGTCGGACAGTATCAGCATGATGTTGATCAAAATAAACTCCAAACTTCTCTGGACGACACTGTTATCAGCTGTGTAAATGCTGTCGGTGTTGAACTGAATACTGCCTCCAAACAAATTTTAGCCTATGTATCTGGATTAGGTCCTTCCCTAGCACAACAGATTATAAAATATAGAAATGAAAACGGTCCTTTCGCCTCCAGACGCGAGCTAAAGAAAGTTCCCCGTCTTGGCGATAAAGCATTCGAACAGGCAGCAGGCTTTCTACGCATCCGACATGCTGCCAATCCACTCGATTCGTCGGCTGTGCATCCTGAGCGCTATACTTTAGTTGAGCAAATGGCTAAAGACCTCGGCAAAAAAGTAGAAGACCTACTAACTGACGCTGACCTGAGAAAATCTATTCCTTTGAAAAATTATATCTCAGAGGAAGTTGGATTACCGACATTGAATGATATTCTTCATGAATTAGCAAAACCTGGATTAGATCCAAGGGAAAAATTCGAAGCATTCTCATTCACGGATGGAGTCAACAGTATTGGCGACTTACGGGTTGGCATGAAACTGCCGGGAATCGTAACCAATATTACGAATTTCGGAGCCTTTGTTGATATTGGCGTACATCAAGATGGCTTGGTACACCTAAGCCAATTATCTAATCGCTATATATCCGATCCGCATGAAGTCGTCAAAGTACAGCAACACGTCATGGTAACGGTAACAGAAGTAGACGAAAAACGTAGTCGCATAGCATTGTCAATGAAAACAGATGAGAAGCCTGCGCTACCCAAAAACAAAAAAAATGATTTTAAAAAGCAGGCCGAACCACAAACGGATATGGCCAGCAAGCTCGCTGCATTGGCGAGTAAGTTCAAATAGATACATTTAGCTCCGAATCAAAAAAGCTGACCGTTCGCTGAACTGCCAAGAAAAGTGTCTAACTTTTTGGAGGCAAGGCATCGCTTGGTCAGCTTTTTTTGATTCGATTAAATCCAATGTTCGTCGTCCGTGTCGCTGTTTTATTTTGTATCTTTAAGGGAAACAAGTTTAGACCCGTTATGAAAAATTGTACCCTCCTATTCTTTCTGTTTTTTGGAATCTATTTTTCTAAAATCCAGGCACAGCAGCAACTTCACGACGGGGCCTACCTGTACCAGGATGGCATCAATAAACATTTAATGCTCGTTAAAGACCATTATATTTCATTTATAAGTTACGATGACGTCAGAAAACGTTTTCAGCATACCTGGGGCGGCGCACTTGATAAGAAGCATAATCTGATCACTATCGCTGTCGAGTATAACTCACAGGATTCGGCTGCCATTGGCAAAACAACCCAATTACCTTATCGGATTGATGCAGACTCCCTTCGACTAAAAACTGCCGATAGCTACCATCTCTATATCAAGCAGAAAAAAGTTCCACAAGACCTTGATGCACTTTGGCGGATCACTGGTCGCCAGCAAGAAGGCAAAATGCAAGATATTCCCAAAGCAGATCGTAAAACAATCAAAATATTGGTTGATGGATATTTTCAATGGGTAGCGATTAATCCTGCTCAAAAAGGTTTCTATGGTACAGGCGGAGGTGACTATCAGTACACTAATAATCGGTATACTGAAAAAATACAGTTCTTTTCGAGAGACAATAATAGAGTTGGGCAAGAACTGGCCTTTGATGGTGAAATCCTGAATGGCGCATGGCATCATAAAGGAAAAAGTTCGAAAGGAGACGATATTTATGAAATCTGGAGCAAAGAAATAACAGAATAAAATATGACAATAGAAGAATTTCAATCTCTTGAAGCTCCGCTTCAGCATTGGACAGCGGTACAAAAGTCACTTTGGTATGATCTAAAAGGAAATTGGAAAACCGCGCATGACCTGATCGATCAATTGGGCGGAACTGACGCAGCACATGTTCATGCTTATTTACATCGCAAAGAAGGCGATCAATGGAATGCAGAATATTGGTATCGTCGTGCCAAACAAAACGTATACAAAGGTAATTTGGATGATGAGTGGAAAGACCTCTTCAAATATTACGCTCCATAACTACAATTACCCTATTTTCGGACAGCCGCTGTTTTCTTTTATATACACAAAAGGACAATTTGGGTAATAAAGTAGTCAAAAATAGTATATAAAATTAACTCAGCACTTTTTAGGCTGTTGAATATCTTTAAAAACATAAAAATATTACCAAATAAGATATAACATCAACCAAATCCGGAGATAATACGTAACAAAAATAACACAAAGAAAAATATTATAAAACTAACAAATAGAATGGCACAGATATTGAACATAGTTTGTTATACTTGAGAAAGTATACTTTTCATAAATTTAGGTTAATAATTGGTTAGGTTAAACACTTGAAGTTCCCCACTTCAAGTGTTTTTTTTTTAGAAAAAACTCAATCAAAGTAACATCAAATCCACTTCCCCATCTTTTTTTAATTAGGATACTTTCCTTCACTAAAAGGTATATTAAAAATTTAAAACAATACATTGTATTACTATGTATTTTGTTATATATTTACTTCCATGAACAAAGAATTTATTGACAAATGGATTTCACAGCTAAAAAAAGGAAGTCTTTCTTTTGTTGTATTAGGTATTCTTGCCTATGATCAGGAATACTATGGCTACGATCTTATCCAGGAGGTCAAGAAGAAAACGGCCATTGATATTGCTGAAGGAACTTTATACCCCTTATTGATCCGTTTAAAAAACGAAGGATTGGTCGAATCGAACTGGGTACCTCAGGAAGCTGGGATTCCAAGAAAATATTACAAAATAACAAAGGAAGGCCAAAGTACTTTCTTAGAGATGAGAACGTATTGGACAAGCTTAAACCAACATTTAACCACTTTGACGCATGCATTATAACCAGATACCCTTTACAAATAGATCCTCAGCTCAGCTATATCATGACTACATGTCAACAGCAACGGCTCTTGTAAAAAAATTAGCCTTGGAGCAAAGACAGGATATATTATGTGAAATCAATAGCCACATATTTGAGGCATTGCAACAGCAGCTTCCCCCACAGTTAATCCATGACGCCATGCCTAGTCAGCTCCAAGAAATCTTAGATAAACTCGGGTTACCGGAGACTTTTATCAAGGAAATGATTTTGTCAACGTCCATTGCCCCGTCAATAGAATCTCCTCGTAAATCCGTATCCTTATTACGGGTACCTATCATGCTCACACAAGGGATCGTAAACATGATTTATTATATCATCTATACCCTTATGCTCATCGCCGTCTTTCTAGTCGTGGCCAAGTTTATTGATCCTCAGGGAGTCGGATTTTTCTATGCGCCCAACAAGTTTTTCATATTCGGCAAACTTATTTTACAGCACGAAGAAGCCCTGCGCTACGAACAATTGGGCAATTATTTCATTCCGGCCTTTCTATTTGTCATCAGTGGACTTTACTATTCCTCCACGTTAATTTTGAAACTCAAAAAATCTATTCCCCATAAATTATGAAAAGAACCACAGTGTTATTGTTCCTCTTAGGAACCCTATCAAGCCCTATTCTCAAAGCCCAGGAATTCACACCTGTTCGCATGGACAGCCTGATGGCCGTCATGGATAAAAATAATGTCTGGATGGGCAGTATTGCGATCAGCAAAGGCGATCAATTACTCTATCAAAAAGCAATTGGATATGCAGACCTGGCGCAGAAAAAGAAAGCGAACATAAATACGCGTTATGGAATAGGTTCAATCTCCAAAACTTTCACAGCAACACTTGTACTAAAAACAGTTGAGCTCGGAAAACTGAAGTTAGACGAACCAATATCTGCATTCTTTAAAGATATTCCAGACGCTGGAAAAATCACCGTTCACCAATTGTTAAATCATAGCAGCGGATTACACAATATCACGGATGACAACGATTATTTGACATGGAATACTAAACCACAGACAGAGAAAGAACTTGTTGAACGTATCGTCAAAGGCGGAGTCGACTTTGCTCCCAGCAGTAAACATGCATATAGTAATTCAAACTACATCCTACTTACCTATATCTTAGACAAAGTTTGGAAAAAAGACTATGCTTTTTTATTGAAAGAATACATCTGTAAGCCATTAAACTTGCAAGAGACAACCTTTGGCCGTCCACAAAATAACAGCTGGGATGTTAGCGAATCTTATCGATTCACTCACGAATGGACCCTTGAACCACACACGGACAATTCTGTTCCGCTTGGAGCCGGAGCAGTTTGGTCAACTCCGGCAGATCTAGGCAAATTTTTCAATGGTTTATTTAGCCATAAAATAATCAATGCTGCAAGCCTGGAAGAGATGAAAAAAATAGATCAGGGCTATGGACTGGGTTTATTCCAATTGCCATTCTATGAACATATAGGCTTTGGCCACACAGGTGGTATAGATGGATACTCCTCCGTAGCTGGTCATTTTGAGGATGGTAATTATAATGTCGCTATCATTAGCAATGCCAACAATTATAATAATAATGAAATATTAAAGTTCAGCCTTGGCGAACTTTATAAAAAACCTTTTCCACTTCCTGATCTTGCGGAAATACAATTGACAGAGGAAGAAATTTTAAGTCTCGTTGGCGAATATAAAAGCGAGCAGCCTCCTATCCAGATAAATATTACCAAAGAAGGCAACAAGGTGCTGGGGCAAGTTGTCGGTCAGCCGGCATTTCAACTGAAACCCAAGGATAGAAACACGCTCGTCCAACCGCAATTTGGCGTAAAAATAGTTTTCGAACGTAGCGAAAACAAAATGACACTCTACCAAAATGGACATACTCTTGTATTGAAGAAATAAGGGGATACTACGGTTAACTAATGTAAAGATTCATGGCCTTTATTTGGCATTATCTTACATTTTTCATTAGGTAGTTATGAACTTATATCGACATCCTCGCTGAGGACCGAAGCCCCGTCATCACGCAGTATGGCTAAAAGAGCAGCGGTTGAACTAAATCGCTGCTCTTTCAATTACGGTGTTTTACAATTTTTCCAAATAGAAATCATCACCATACACCGTACCGCTCAAGGGTTTATAGAAATAGACCGTAGCAGTAGTATTATTGGCTCCAGTTGTAAAAGTTACCGAATTATTGGAGTAGCTGGTCGTACCTATAGTCGCATTGACTGCAGTTCCCCCATAATTTTTGACACCGATACTGACCGACTGGCCAGCTGCAGACACTTTGGCGTAGCCACCGAACCGATAAGTCGTATTCGGCGTTAAACCAGTCAGGTATTGTTCAATGGATGTCTCTCCGCCTGTTTCGCGGATGCATTTGGTTCCTGTCCGGGCATCGGTAGAAACAACCGATGCTCCACCGCCCCATGTTGTCCATGGATAGATGACACCGTTTTCGAAATCGCCATTGCTAAATAAAGGCAGTTTATACACACGTACATAATCCACCTGCATACTAAAGGGTAAGTCAGCATTTGTGATCGCCCCTGGCCATCCCGCTCCACCGGCCTGATTTAGAATCAGATAAAAAGGAACATCAAATGGCCATTGCTGCGTCCCCCCACCGGAAACTCTTGCGTAGGTATACTGCAATACATTGTTGACGTAGAATCGAATGTCGTTTGGACTCCAGATCATCGTATATAGGTTGTAATCTGTCGTATTATAGGTAGCAGATTTCGATGCTGTGCTCCCACCATTTGCATTGGTAACTGAGCCATTATGGATCGTATGGTACATCACACTTTCGTTGTTGACATGCTCCATAATGTCAATTTCACCACAGCTAGGCCAGCCGCCGTACGCTGTAGCTGGTTCGGGCATCATCCAAATAGCAGGCCATGAACCTCTTCCCTGTGTAAATTTAGCCCTCACTTCAACTTTTCCATAAGTCATACTAAATTTTCCCATCGATTTAACTCCTCCCGCATGATAGGCAACAGGATCTCCGGCTACAACAGCATTATCCATACGCAATACGAGATTGCTCCCATCTTGGGAGGCATAAGCCGGCAAGGAGGTCATATACTTATTCCATGCGACAGTGCCCCTGTCAGCATAAGACCATTTTGTGGAATCAAATCCCCCACTACTATTAAACTCATCCGACCAAATCAATTCGTAGTCTGTTGTCGCTACGGTAGTCGCATTTAATAGCTTAGTCGAGGCCTTCGCCTTACTTTCTTCCGGAATCGGATTTTTTGTTGCTGTCGAGGCCTTTTTGCAGGCAAAAATAGACAGGCTGGTTGCGATTAGGCTCAGCACCAGCCAAAATTTGGTTTTTCTCATTTAGTTTTGGATTATTGGTTTTATTTAAGTTTATATCGTTATTTAACAGCTTGTGGAGCAAGCCGCATAATAATCGAAGATTCATTTTTTTCTTTCATTCCTTCCTGCTTTAACCAAAAGGAAGAAATGAAAGAAAATGCGGATTATTTCAATAATACGATGTGCCCGATCATTTAAAATTTATGGGCAAAAAGACAATTTTGCTGTAATTTTCTTTTTCAAATAAAACGCCGAGATTATTTTTATTTAAAAGTACTAAATCGGAATAAGCAGCATAATCCCCTTTTACACCCTCCGGCGCTTTGGCAACTACCTGATTAAAATACCATGTTTTGCCCTGATCTTTACTTAATCGAACGGTTAGATTGTCTCTTCTATTGGTTGATGCAGCATTACACACGGCCAATATATATTTTCCTTTCTTTTGCCAGGAAAGCACTGAACCCTGGTTGACCGGATCGGGCAGATTTTTATCATAATAGGTTGTATCCCAATTGACACCACCATCACTGGAATAGGAGACAATCCTCGATTTTATATTACCTTGTTGATTACGGGAATTCATATACAGTCCTGTGTTAGAGATCTGTGCGGCCATTGTTTCATTTGATCCCTCAAATTTCACACTTGATCCTATCTTGAATGTCTTTCCATGATCGTCCGAGTAATACGAATGCGCAAAATAGTCCTTGCCATTTTCTTTCGGATTTCCTTCAGAATGGTTAGCAGGAATATAAATACGTCCTTTAAACTTACCAGAATCAAACTGTAAAGCATGTCCGGGTGTATTTGCGTAAGTCCGCCAATCTTCCTTAAAAATATATTGTGCATTTACGGATGGTTGATTGGGACGATGCGTCTCAAGCGTTATGTTTTCTGGATTAGACCACGTCCTACCACCGTCGGTCGAACTAATTGACCAACATTCTCGCAAACCATTTCCTTTGCGGACTTCTCCCTCATGATTATTACCCGTATTATAAAAAAGAAACAGGCGTCCTTTAGGATATGCGGGATCCAATAGATCCACTACCGGAGCTGGATTTCCGACCTGCAAATTATCATTGTCAACAGCAACTTGCAATGGGCCCCATGTTTTTCCATTATCTTGACTGATTTTATAAACAATATCTACATTACCAAAATCGCCGGCATGATCCACCCTACCTTCTGCAAAAGCAATTAACTGTCCGCTTTTATCCTTTACAATAGCAGGTATGCGGTAGCTTTTATAGCCATCTTCGCCTGAAACAAATACATTCACTTCCTGAGCGTGACAAATTCCTGCCAACAGTGCAAATACCAACATTGTCCCTAATTTCTTCATATCTATATAAGTTTTATTGTTACTTCTATTTAAAAAATTCATCTATGTTAATACAATGCGATCGGTTATTTATTACTCCTTTTCAATCGGTAGGCAAGTAAACATCCATTTTAGTGGATTTTGCCAATCTTTCCCTTTTAATTTCCCCACAGGAAGTTTCAGCACAACTGTATTCCAGCCTTTCTCCAGCAGAACAATGCTTGGACTTCGGTAGCTGTAACCTTCATCAACCAATGGGAGCTCCAAATTTCCTTTTTGGCCAGCATGTTGCCAATTCGGTGGAAGCACTTCACGTCCGTTTACCCAAATCTTACTCATTCTATCGTCCCAGGTCCCCAAATTTGGTGAATCACTGGCATATGAACGGGAGAGGTCGTTAAAACCGATCCAAAAACTTTGGTTTCCCCCTTTTTCACTCCATACTTTGCTCACAGCATATACGGTGCTATTTTCAAGCGGCCGATCAATAGCTCCTTTTACCAGATCAGCCCACCAATGGCGTAAAACGATAGTTCCACCATAAAACTCACCGATCTTTTTTAAAGCGGTAAATTTTCCTGTCGCTTCATTTTTTAAGACCATGCTCAGATCACCTTTATTTTCCACAGGCCCATACAACATCCATTTTTGCCCACTTTGTGCGTAATACGGAAAAATAAGATCTTTAAAATACAATCTTTTATGTTGGAGCAAACGCTTTTCAAATTCAGCAAATTGCGTTAATCCCTTTACATCCGTTTTGATATTACTACGCCATTCAAAATCTCCTCCTCCTCGCCAGCTTCGTTCCGCAAAAGTTAGCAAAGCAGGGTAAACTGCGTTCTGATGGAATACATCGCGCTCATGATGGACTGCACGATCGGGCCAGGAACATAACGTCGCACCCATTAACTTTTCATTTTCTGACGATTGACCACCCAATTCCCTATAGAACAAGGTCGTCACTGTTTCCAAAGGATCCATATGATTGATATACAAATGCTTTGAGTCAATCACTTCAAAAGGTGAGTCATTGGTAATAGCCTGTGGCCCACCCATCCAAAGCTGACGGATTGTGTGTGGCTGCAAATTACCACCAGGCTCCCAGCCGATGGTTTTTAGATCTAAATCCTCCGTCCATTTTGTCATCATCGGCAAAAATGCTTGATTGTGAATTTTCACCTCATCCCCCCCAATATGCAGATAAGGTAATCCGGGATAGGTGGTCGCAAATTCCTTCACCAGTTCTTTGATGATCGCTATGCCACTATCGCTCTGCATATCGGTTTTAAAATAACGGCGAAATGCTGCGGAATGCCCCGGCATATCAATTTCGGGTACGAGCTGAATATGGCGATCACGACAATACCGGATCAGCTGCTGCATATCGTCGACTGTATAATACTTTCCCTTCCAACGCTCCATATTTGCCGAGTCGGTCAAACCGGGATATTTTTTACTGATCAGTCGCCAAGCAATATCCTCGGTGAAATGAAAGTGAAAGACATTCAATTTATAGCGCCCCATCTGATCGATCTGCTGCTTCAACACCTGCATAGACTGAAAATTTCTTCCCACGTCTACCAAGTAGCCACGCCAACGAAAAGATGGATAATCTGTAATGTCGCAATACGGCAACTTACCATCGCTGCCTCCCAGTTGACGCAAAGTTTGCAGGGCATAGAAAACCCCTTTACCCGCTCGGGCTTCAATGTTTACTCCCCTTTTATCTATAACGATGCGATAGCCTTCCAAAGAAGACGAGGGAAGTTTCATTTCTTTATTGCAACTAATCGTTATAGCTATATTTTCTTTGCTATCGAAGTCTATCCGCCTTACATCCCAATCGCTTAGCAGTGCTGTCAAAGTCTGTCTATCTGTAGTTGACACTTCTCCTTTGGTGCGTACACACACAATATGTTTGACCTGGTAATACCCGGTTTTCCAGGCGACAGACTGCGGCATGGGAAGCAAAGGTCTGATTTTTTCGGACATACCATATAGCGGAGAGATCATCATGACAATCATCATCAGCCTTTGGATGAACTTAGTTGTCGCTACAGTTTGTCGCATCATGTTATCCCTTAATCGTGTTAAATTCCTGTAGTATTTGCATACAATACCACTCTTGACGAGGGAGATGGAAAGGTCCTTTAAATAAATTACCTTTTGCCGTTTGCGCAATCTTCCCATCACGATGCAGATACCCATACCACTCACCATTGATTTTATCATGAAAATGATCATAGGCATACTGATTGATCTGCTGATGCCAACTTTTATATTTCTCATTTCCCGTCATTAGGTAAGCGAGTAATGTTGCTATAATCGTTTCATTCTGTGGCCACCAAAACTTCATATCTTGCCAATATTCTTGTACCGGCTTTCCATAGACATCTCGAAAATATAGTATACCACCATATTCTGTATCCCAGCCGCGCTCCCACATATAATCCAACATACGACAGCCCAGGTCAATCAGATGCGGATCGTTCGCCCGATATTTCGCTTCATGCAAGATAAACCAAGCTCCTTCGATGGCATGTCCGGGATTGAGTGTACGCCCGTCAATATGATCAACAATTTCACCTTCAGGACCAACTTGTTCCATCACACAACGTATGTCATCTTTTACAAAATCACGTTCAATCTGCGCGATAAAATCACTGATAACGAAATCACAGCGTGGATCTCCAATTGTTTCGCGAATTTGCTGTGCGGTATTGATCATAATCATCGGCACACCGATCCCTTTCATTGGCCTGGTCTGTTGGTACTTTGGTTCCACCAATCTTTCTCCCTGTGCATAAGCCATACAAATTCCAAACAGCTCACGTGCTTCTACAGCAATACCGGCATCTCCCGTCGCTTTTGCATAGGCTGCAAAGGCGATTGCCGCAAAAGTCTCCGAAAAGAAATAACGACGCATACGAATTGGGTTACCTATGCGGTCTACATGAAAATACATTTTGCCGTTTGCATCAAAACAATGTTTCTTCAAAAATTCATAGCCTATCCGGGCCCCTTCCAGCCATTCTTCTTTTTGCTCAACTGTATTGTAAAGTGTGGCCAGCAACCAGCATGCCCTTCCCTGTATCCACACGGCTTTATCTGTATCAATCAAAGCCCCATCATGATCACGCATAAATAGGTAGCCGCCACATTCATGGTCAATCGATCGTGGAAACCAAAATGGTACAGTGTCTTTTAAAAGCTGATCACGATAAAAAGCTTCCAACTCCTTCAAGTAATCAGTGTCTATTATATTTGCGGTATCTTTTATACTTGTCTGTTTCATCTGTTCTAGTTTTTGTGTCAATTTATTTCTATTTATCTGATCGTCTTATGTTTAGTTGATCGTCAAATCAAAAGTGGACACTGGCGTTCCAATTTCATTTTGAAGATTTGCCCGGCTAAAAGGTTCATATCCATACAGTATTTTGGTGATTTGGAAATTCGGCTTAACGATTTCGACGATATTGCCCGATAGGATATTTGCATTTACATCAGAAATTTCCCCCTTATTGTCCATTACCTGAAAACCTTTCACAGGCGCATTCCCCGGGGTTATTAATTTTATACAATGATCAAATGTCAATAACAACTTATCATCGCGAAGCGCATACCTGACCAGATTAGGATGATCTGCATTCAATTCCACACCATACACATGTTTACGCACTAAATTTGCCAACCGTCGACCTACCACAATCTTTTCACGGGGATGTACATCTAAAGAATCACCTACATCGATCGTTACGGCCATGTATGTACCAGCAATGGCTTTCTCCAGTAAGCGTTGTGAGTTTCTAAAATCACCCCATGAAGGTCTATCTATACTTGTGAGCTGAACAAAGAAAAAAGGTAGATCTTGGTGAAAACTCTTCCGCCAGGAAGAAACCAATGTTTTAAAAAGACGTTCGTGAAGTTCTATATTATGCGCATTGCTCTCACCTTGATACCACAGTATACCTTTCAATCCTGTGCTCAACCATTTGCTGACACCCGCTTCAAAATTGTAAGCTGGTTGATACGGATGGCGTTGATTTTTTACCTTTGAAACTGCTAGATTTTGACTGGCGCGCTCACGGCAGAAATCCTGCAGGAAATCTGATTTTTGCCAGTTGTGAATATAAGAGGCAAGAAGATCGTCGTATTCCAATGATTTTCGATCAATCCATGATTCGGTATTAGACCCACCTACCGATAGATCAATAATGCCAATAGGAATATGCTGTTCGTTGGCGATCTGCTGGGCAAATGAATAAGCAACAGCTGAGAATTGCGCGGCCTCCGCCCCGGTAGCCTGCCGCCAGGCACCGCTGAAAAAGGACAAATCGTTTACTTTCCTTAAGGTCGCGGTATCCCATGCAACAGCATTGGTCTCCACAAGGTTGCGGCATTTAAAAAGGCGCACATTCTTTAAGTGCGGTGCATCGTTGATTAGCTCTTCGCCCTTTATGGCTCCACGAAGTTGAAAAGCCATATTTGATTGCCCCGAAGCAAGGTATACATCGCCAAAAAGAATATTTTTCAACACTATTTTCTGCTTGCCCGAACTCACTGTTATCTCATAAGGTCCTCCGGCTTCCATTTTAGGCAACTTTATTGCCCAGGAGCCTTCGGGATTGACTTGGGTCTTATAGTTTTTCTTATTAAATGCAACAGTGATCTCATCGGCGGCAGTACCTTTACCATAGATGCTATTTTCCCAATTACGCTGGAGCACCATATCCGAACCGATGGTTTCGGCCACTTGCAAATCTTGGAGAACAGGGATCAATACATGCATGACCTGCTCAGCAATCAATGCAGCTCCTTGCTTATTCGGATGCAAGTAATCGTCAAAAAGATCAATCCGATACCGCAGTGGGCTGTTCAGATCGATCAGTCCCACTTGGTTATTTTTTGCTATCTGCGGTATAAGCGCCTGAATTTGATCGTACCAATCGCGTGTCCCGGATAAGAAGCGCGGATGACCACTAAAAATAGGAGTCAATCGACAGATGTAAATTTGTACTTTGGGATTAACGGATCGTATGGAGTCAATCAGAGTCGCGTAATCTGATGCAAAGGAGTTCTTATAATTTGGCCAGTTTCTCGGATCAGTATCATTGAGTCCCAGGTGTATAATGGCAACATCAGGTTTATAATCCAAGGCTTTCCTGTATTCTTCCGTTTTATAATAAGGTCTATGCCCCTTACGTAAAAGTGTAGCCCCTGAATGGCCAAAATTCCTCACTTCAAACCGCTGGCCCAGCAACGCTTGAAGCTGGCTCGGATAAGAATCCTGAGCAGGATGGCCGAGCCCATAACCAAAGGTTACGGAATTACCTATACAAGCTACTTTTGTGCGGGGTTGTCCCACTGAAATGGAGATAGAGACAATCAAACCTAAAAGTAGGCCTACTTTTTTTGAAATATAGGTATGCAGCGTGCTAATTAAGGATTTCATTTTCATCATCTATTCATTCAGGATATAAAAGCGATTACTTCTCCGTTGTTTTAGGTTTGAGAAACAGTAGTTGCAAGAGTAACGCCAATAGTACGGCGCCCCCTAATAATGCAAAGCCTAAACCAAAATGACCTTCATCTTTAAATTTCCCTAACCATTGCGTGATAACGGCTCCAGCAAACACGCCCACCATATTCATAAAACCATAAGCGGTTGCGCGCAATTTTTTAGGAACAACCTGACATAGGATAGGCATATTGTTGGCATCGAATATGCCAAAGCCAATTCCAAAACAGACTGCGGCTCCGACCACCGCAGGTAAAGTCTGACCTAATCCTAAAAACAATAAAGCTGGTATGGTTAGTCCAAGCCCAATTGCACTGGTATAGATGCGGCCACGGATATTTTTTTGTACCCATTTGTCACTCAGTATTCCGCCGACAATAACCCCAATAAAGGATGAGATCGCGATTGTGATGGTAGACAATGGACCAGCTTTGGCCATTGGAATATTCAGGCTATCGGCAAACAAGGTTGGCAACCAATTTTTGATGGCCCAGCCGGGTAAGCTTGGAGCCGCAAAATAAAATAATAGAATCCAAAACGCCACATTGGAAAATAGCAGCAGTAAACTTTTGGGAAGAGACAATCGCCCTTCCGAAGCAGGCTCCTCAAGGGATGGCTCATGTTTTTTTTCCACAAGCAAGATCGCTAATAGGACCGCATAACATATTCCGATAATTCCAAACCAATGAAAAGCGGTATGCCATCCTTTTGAAGCGGCCAATGTGGCACCAAAACCGCCCAAGGCCTGACCTGTATAGAGCCCTGTCATATGTAGCCCAATGGCTAACGATCGATTTTTTCCGGTATGGTAATCGGCGATCAGCGAAAGAGCTGTTGGGATATACAATGCTTCACTAAATCCCATAATTGCCCGTAAAGCCAATAGCGTTGCGTAATCGTGTGCCATCCCCATGCCATACGTTACGGCCGACCAAACAAAAAGACTGCCTACAATCAGCCATTTTCTATTGCTGCGATCGGCAACGATACCGGCTATAGGACTCATGATACCATAGATGTAAAGAAAAACGGCCATCAATACACCAAAAGTCTCGGCACGCTGCAGCTGTGGAATATCGACCTGCATGGCTTCACGCATAGTTGATAGCATCTGTCGATCCATATAATTCAGCAGGGCTACCCCCCAAAGGAGGGCTACAACGAGCCATGGGTAAAAAGATTTATGTCGTAAAGAAGAGATCATTTCAAGTTTATCAGGTTTATATTGAGTTTTTTATATCTTATTTTTTCAATCCTATTTCTTAGAAAATGTGGCTACTAAAATCTCCGGAGTACGAACGCCCGCCTTAATTTCGCCACTGGGCAAGATGATCATGTCGCCCCAAACAACGGCTGTCGTGGTTACAGGTCCATTCGAGGGCAGATCCCCCATCCGCTTCCATTTCCCCGATTTCAGATCATAACGCCATACTGCTCTGCCGAAACCGGGATGATTGATTTGCAATTTATTCTTGGTATCAATCAATTTCTGTCGCTGCGATGGATTTGTTTCCTTTTTAGCATCAAAGATTAGCGCTTCCACCTGATGGAAGGTATTGCCCCGATCCGCACTCAGCAACCATATTCCTTGGTCGGGCAATACACAAGCTGTTCCTGCCGCAGCAGGAAAAGGAATGTCCGCCTGTTTGGACCAAGTACTACCATCATCGGCTGAGCACCACAGTTCATGATATAACGTTGAAGGGCTCTCTGGATGAGCCTTTCTTCCACCAAGTAGATACAGGCCATTTTGACTATCAGACAACAATTGCAAATGGGAGACTGCATAGGGTAATTTTCCAACACAAACCCATCCTTTTTCAAGATGCGCTAGATCCAATTTCAACACTTGATCCGATACAGCATCAGGCATTTCACCACCGGCAATGAAAAGTTTATTTCCATGAACTACCGCTCCCATATTAGCCAACGGAAATGGGAGATTCGGAAAGTCTGACACCGTAATTTTTTTGGTAGAGCCATCATATTTAATCAGTCTACAAACGGCTGTCTTTCCATCAGGAGTCTCTCCACCGATAACCAGCAATCCATCAGGTAGACTCAGGCTGGCTGCATAAGCAACCGCCATAGGAAGACTATCCTGGGCTATTAAACTCAGTCGTCCCTCTTTTTTTCGGTAAATAAAAACATCTTTTTGGATCTCTTTCGCCCCACCTTTCCAAGGTGGTAAATGTGGAAAATTCGCTCCGCCGGCAACCAGGAAACAATTGCCTGTGACACCAGCTATTGGTCCTGCCATACCAATATGCGCCTTTCCATCTTGCATAGCTGGCAACGTAATGCCTTTATGCCATTCCAATCGACCAACCTGTGCATGAACAGCACCTGTAAACAGTATTCCCACGATAACTCCCATCCAATGTTGTTTTGTCATATCTATTTATTCTCGAACCTACAGTCTACCTTGTAATCTCCCTCTCAATGTAAGCACACATGATACTCATCTCGAGAGGGAGATCTATTTTACTGTGCACAAAACTTCTGAAAATTAAGTTTGTTCACATCACTCTTAAAGAGTTCAAATTGCTCTGCCGACATATTTTTCACGGGCAGTCTAAATGTTCCGCAGTCAAGGCCAATCAATTTCATATACGATTTCCCGACTGAAATACCACCATACTTCCCTAACAATGTGATCATATCGATAGATTGCTGCTGCAAAGCATTAGCTTTTTCAAGATCTCCCCGATCATAAGCCTCGATAAGCTCAAGATATAAAGGTGCAGCGTAGTTATAGGTACTGCCGACAGCTCCTTTGTTACCCAATACTAAAGCGGACAGCATATTCTCATCTCTTCCCCATAACATATCATACTTGCGATCTGCATAATTCAGGCAGCTTAGAAAATCCATAAAATCTTCGTGCGTATATTTGATTCCCTTAAAATTGGGTATTATGCCATCAATCTGCTTCAGCAGGTCGATCATCTGGAAATTTCCACCAGTCAATACCGGGATATGATAATAATAGAAAGCCGTATTCGGCGCAGCACTTGCAATTTCGACGCAACATTTTGCCAATTGATCCACATTGGCAGGTTTGAAATAAGATGGTGAAGTAAATGACACGACATCTACCCCTGCATGCTCGGCCAGCCTAGCCAATTGTTGGCATTCTTTGATATTCGTCCCGCCCAGAAGCATCATGAGTGTAAATGCATTATCCTCTTTTGTTAATCTGGCCCAAGCTGTCATCACCGCAACTTTTTCCTCAAAAGTCAACGACACCCCTTCTCCGGTAGAGCCACAAATAAAGGCACCCGTTACCCGGTTGCGCTTTAACATCGCATAGTATTGCGGAATCAGCTCAAGATTCAATTCTCCGTTTTCATCGAAAGGAGTAAATGGCGCTGCAATTAATCCTGAGATTTTTTGATTTAGCATATGGTATTTTATATAAATAGTTAACAATATCCTGCCTCAGACCCTCGAATAGCGTTGAGACAGGATATTCGTTTTTAGGTTCCCTTGTAACCCGGATTTTGCTGATCATTTAATTTAGGATCTGCAGTAAGTGTCCCCAAGTCTATTGGCCATAAGATTTTATGCTTCTGACCATCAATGTTGTTCAATACGCCGACTAAGTTTAAATCTTTACGAAATAACAAAGGCTTTCCAGTGACATCCTGCATGCGTCGCAAATCGAACCATCGCTTGCCCTCGGACACAAATTCTTTCGTACGTTCATAGAGGATCGCTAATTCGTTTGCCTCAAAACTGCCATTTATAAACAAAGGCGCTTTTCCAGCATAGGCGCGGTTACGCACAGCCATGATTTCAGCAGTTGGATCCTCGCCCAATTTATTCTTAATTTCCGCCAACAATAGATAAGCTTCGGATAAGCGATAAACAGGATAATCATCGGAATAGTTACGAACACCGTCTATCAAAGTTCCCAAGAATTTTCTAAATACTACTGCAGATGTATTTCCTTTATTAAAATTCAGAAATGTTGCATTTGCCCTTGTATCAGCTTTTTCATACAATCTATAGAGATCCATTTTATACTCATAACGGATCAAACCTGTAGACCCGGTCTGAAGAGGATCTTTTGGAATTGCCTGTCCATTATCATCTACATAACCAGTAATATCATCACTTGCTGCATAAATGAAATTACTGAAAAATGAAGTTGCTTCTCCATTTAGGTAACGAAGTACAAAGATCATCTCAGAATTACCTTTCATCGCTGGTACACTGGCAGATTTAAAGGCTTCTGCAAAATTGCTGACGAGCGTATATTTAGGAATTACTTCTTCTATTGCGGCTTTCGCGAGTTTTAATTCCGTAAGACTATTCTCTGGGGTCTTTCCATCCATATCAACTTTGGCCGACCATAAGTACACCTCTGTTTTCAACATTTTTGTTGCCGCCAAAGACCATTGTGCTTTTTGATTTTTAGTCTCATAATTTCCTGAAAACGATTTTTCCGATTTATCAACTTCCGATTTGATAAAGTCTAAGGTTTCTTTTTCCGTTTCGGTTCGCGCTTTGTATGCCTCTTCCGCTGAGGTCGGGGTATTAATTGCGGCTTGTGGTTCTGTCACCAAAGGCACCCGGCCATAGGTTCTAAACAGATAGAAATAATAAAAAGCACGTAGTCCGAAGGCTTGCCCCAAATAATAGCCCTTTTGCACATCTGTCAAATAATCAGCTTTCTCTACCTGATAAATAAAATTATTAACCTGAAAAATTGGCGCGTACAATCCAGCCCAGCCCGATATGCCAGGAGAACTTTCACGAATATCCTGTGTAATTATCCCTGCTGAGTTCAATGATGCTGTTCCTGTAAAACTGGTACCATCTCTTAAGGTTCCCCCACGCAGTTCACCCAAATTCCATAGGTTTTGCTGTTGTCCACGCAATTGAGTATGAAGCCCCAGCATGGCTCCAGCGACCTGCTCATTGCTTTTCCAGAAACTCCCACTGGCAAAGTAATCCTCGGGACTAAGGTCTAGGTCAATTTCTTTACAAGAAGAAAACAGAAAAACTACAAGACCTATATATATAAATATCTTTTTCATAATTTGGAATTAAAATGTTAATTGAAGCCCAAGTATAAATGTTTTAGGAAGAGGGTACCCACCGCCATTTTGTCCAACACTTCCACTTTCAGGGGAGAACAACGTATTTTTTGACCAATAGTGTAAATTTTGGCCTGTCGCGGAGATGCTTAAATCTTCCATTTTTAATCGGTTAGCAATGGATTTTGGCAATCGATAAAACACATTGATCTCTCTAAATGCCAGATAATTCCCCTTATTATAAAACATACTACTTTCCCGACTGGTGTTATTTTTAAATAATTGATCAGCCCAATAATAAGTCGGATATTTTGCATTTGGATTTTCAGGTGTCCATGTATCAAATACACTTGTTGTCGTATTGAATGTTCCCTGCATCATTCCAAGAAACCAAGCTCTCGGTCCATCATAAGCAACATATCCCAATGCATAATCAAAACGGGTACTCAAACTAATATTCTTCCAGCGTAAAGCAGCCCCAAAACCGCCCGTCCATCTCGGTACTGTATTTCCCATATACACCCTATCATAAGAATTGATTATACCATCCCCATTTACATCCTTCCACATAACATCGCCTAAAGCTAATGGATAGTATAAATTCTTCTCACTGCTGGACATCGCATTATAGACATCAGGATGTACCAATGTACGTGCACCGATCAGATCCTTCAATTGCAAGGCATAGCTATCCAACTGTTCTTTTGTCCGAATGATCCCGATGGCTTCATAAGCATAAGCAACATTCGGGTCTTGTCCCTCCTGATTACCCCCTACCCAAACGAGTTCTTTGGATTTTGGATCATAAACCTGTAAACCGCCTTGCCTGTTATTTTCAACACCATTAAATGGTAGTTTTAAGATTTTGTTTTTATTGTAGGCCGTATTCCAGTTAAAGCTCAAATCCCAGTCTTTTCTCCGTAGAATTTGATAATTCACCCCAATCTCGACTCCCTGATTCTGCATATCGCCATTGTTGGTCGTAATTGTGGTAAAACCGGCTGAAGCTGGTAATGATAGGCTTGCGATCTTATCTTTAGTTGTTCGATGATAATAGGCAAGACTCAAATCAATCTTATTTAAGATTCTGGATTCAAGTCCTACTTCTTTTGTAATCAGACTTTCCCATTTGAGGTTTGGAATTGAAAGCGTAGACATTGTGTACCCCACTTGCCCATCATACTTGTTTGTGCCATATGAACCTTGAAGTGTATAAGATCCGATTCCACTGACATTACCATTTCCCCCATAACTAGCGCGTAATTTTAACGTATTTACAATTTTATCAGTCCCTAAATAATCCTTCAAGAAATCTTCATGATGTAGTGCCCAACCGATTGAAACTCCAGGAAAGGTTCCCCATCGATTATTTAGCAATGTCGAATAACCATCTCTACGTGCAGTCAATGTCAAAAGGTATTTTTCTTTATAGTCATAGTTTACGCGTCCAAAATAGGACATGATACGTTGTCGATCATGGTATGAATCGATACTTCTTTTATTGGCATCTGGACTCGTTAATCCAAGATCCATAAAGTCGTCTGTGGGAGCCCCACTTCCAGCCGCTGTAAATCCATTGTTATAAGTATCAAAAAATTCAGAACCCAACATAGCGTCGATATGATGCGAACTCGCGATTTCAGTTCTGTAATTTAAAACGGCATTATAGGTTTGATTATATATTTTATCATAGGAAGCCGAGGAATTTCTTGTGCGAACATAATTTCCTGGGCTGGCTAGATAGTCTCTATTAAAGGACTCCGAAGTAGATTGGTTGAAAAACCAGTTACCACTTACATGTAAGCTAAGGTTCTCTAAAAAATTAATTGTAAAAGCTTGGGTAAGCGTAAGCTTCTGATTTAGGTTTTTACGAATGAACTTATCGTCATTTACCACAGGATTCCCATCTTGATAATCACGACCAACGAGTAGATCACCATTGGCGTTCGTACCACGCATTGTTGGAGGAGCCCCCAATGCCCGCGTCATATAGTTTCCTTCTCCGTTAATAGCGTCACGCCATTTTGTATACGCGAAATTCACACCTGATAATGAATGTAGCCAAGGCTTAACTTTATATTCACCATTCAATACAAAAGTTGTACGATCATAAAAAGTATTGATTGGCATCCCTTTCTCATTATATTTCCCCACGCTTCCATAATATTTACCTTTATCGTTCCCACCTTGCAATGCGATATTGTAATCTTGCGTCAAACTAGCATCACGAAGTGCGTATTTAGCATAGTCAAAATCCTTAAAAATTAGTTCTTTTCCTGTTACAGGATCAATCATAGTCTGCCATCCCTGTTGCAACAATTCACGATTGGTATCATCAAGCAACATGGTACTCCACACTGCATTGCTCGTAAGATTGCCATCTAAGATATTTCCCTTATCATCCTTATATTTATTCCCCGTACCAAAGGGCCCCACACTCGTCAATTGATTCAACTGGGACGATTGATATTGCCCCGATACCTGAACACCTTTTCTACTCCAGTTTAAATAATCTCTGGCACTCAGGAAATCAAAAGGGTTGTTCAATTTATTGACACCAATTTTAGACGACAATGTAATATTGGAAACACCTTCTTTTCCCCTTTTTGTGGTAATCAATATCACACCGTTTGCAGCTCTAGCACCATAAATAGCTGTAGCAGAAGCATCCTTTAAGACATCTATCGATTCGATATCATTTTGATTAATGTCATTAAATCCATTTCTAATCAACCCATCAACAATGACCAATGGTGTACCACCGCCGCCATAAGTAGTTCCACCTCGAAGCACAACTGTGGGTACTGCTCCCGGTCTCCCTGAAGTTTGCTGGACTCGAATACCCGGTATCGTACCCGCCAAAGCAGAAGCTGGATTCGAACGAACTCCAGTTTCAAGCACTTTTTTATCCAAGCTACTTACAGATCCCGTTAAATTCGACTTTTTCATTTTTCCATATCCCACCACCACAACTTCATCCATTTGCTCAACCTTGGACTCGAGTTTGATATCCAGTTGATTTAATTGCCCAACTTTTACTTCATATGGTCTATACCCTGTAGACGTGATCACTAAAATAGTATTGGGATTAGTACTGATTGAGAAAGTCCCATCGGTATTTGTCTGCAAAGATTGGTTGGATCCTTTGATTTTTACAGTCACATTGCCTAGCAATTCCCCTGTCTTTGCATCGGTAATTTTTCCCCGCACCGCATGATCTTGCGCCTGCGCTAAGAGCATATTACCCATCAAAACGGATAGGGTGAGAAGGGTTCGTAATTTTAGGTTTGAATACATATTGATTTGTATTAAGTATTACATATATACAAATATATAAATAACAAAATGTAAAAAACAAATTTTAATCAAATTATGTATAACATATTAATCACTTTTATTAATTATCTTTGTCTTAATGCGCCTAATGCGTTATATGTAATATATATGGAACCGAATTCTTCGCTGATAGAACATCTTAATACAATTGATACCTCTTCACTAGTAGATCGTGCGGAAAAAGAAATCATCAATCTTTTTGTCAATCAAGGCTTAAAGGTTGGAGATGCTTTACCTAAGGAAATTGAATTGGCCGAAACCCTTGGTGTAAGTCGTACAGTAGTTCGCGAAGCCATGTTGCGGTTGCGTATGGTTGGATTGATCGAATCAAAAAAACATCGCGGAGCTGTTTTAACAAGTCCAGATCTTATAAAACCCCTACGCAAATCACTTTATCCTACTATCATGGAAAACAAGACCTTACAGGATCTTTTTGAAATGCGCATGGTACTGGAGGTGGGTATGGCGGATATCCTTTTTGAACATATACAGGAAAAAGACATTGAGGAGCTGGAAGCGATCGTTGCTAAGGAACCTATAGATGCCGATAATACAATTTTCGACATTGAAACTGAAATTGCCTTTCACGGTAAGCTCTATGAAATCACAGGAAATACAATTCTCAAAGACTTCCAGAACATGCTGTTACCTGTTTTTCAATATGTCCATAGCAGCGGCTTACTAACTAGTCCCAGTTCATCGAAAAGCTTCATCTCACACCGAGGCCTAGTTGATATATTAAAGGTGGGCAATGCCGAGGTTTTTCGAAATGCCATGCGCAAGCATCTTGACAATCATTATCAGCGACTATTTTTATATAAGAAATCTGTTGGATAATCCCTTTTACGAGATCGATTCATAACACTATAAAAAAGCCCAATCATATGATTGGGCTTTTTCTTTAAAGGGTCTCCACTTGATCCTTTTATTTGGTTATCGTATAGTTTGACACTTTGTTATTCAGACAGCAACAGTACAATGATTCCGTGTGGAGGAAGAATGAATTTTGTATTCTTACCAAGGTTTCCTTCATCGCGATGAAGCCATAAATCTCTGACGCGATTTTTTGGAGACAAATTCAGCGCTTTAGTATCCAGTTTAAACATCGTTTCCTTGTCTGATCTATTAAGTATTGCAAGTGCTTTACGCTTTGGATCTGCCAGGTCTTTTTTCCATACTTCTACCTCACCCGCTTTAAACACAGCTTGTGCTTGCTTAAAAGCCTTATCCTGATTAAGCGCGATCATTTCTTTGTTCGTCAATATAGCGAGTGTCTCTTTTGAAATTTTACGCAGATCATTTCCGGCCATCAAGGGTGAATTTAACATACACCACATTGAAAAATGTGTTTTATCTTCTTCATGAGTCATTCCATTGCCCACTTGAAGCATATCCATATCGTTATAATGACCTGGAGAGCTATAAGGATAAAGATTACGATTGAGATCAATAATATGCAACACTGAAGCAAAATTTGGTTGTATATCTTGTGAAATACGCCACGAATCCACTTGTTTAATTGCCCATTCCCCGGGAAATTGCCAGCGGCAAAGATTAAAGCCTACATCTCGACGAACCTTCCTCACTGCTGTTATAATCTTTGTATATTGCTCGCGATCATCCAGTTTCATTTCCAATCCACCACACCAATCCACTTTGATGAAATCAAAATTCCACTCTTTAAAAAATAACTGTGCATCTTGGTCTTCATGGCCATACATTCCTACCCCGATGCCTTTTAGATCTTTGTCCCAGATAGAACCACAGGTATTTTTTCCACCTTCCGAATACAATCCAGCTTTTAAACCCTTGGAATGAATGTAATCAGCTAGCGTCCGCATTCCACCAGGAAATTTTGAACGGTCTTCGTAAAGTTTTCCCGCTTGGTCACGCCCCCCGAAATACCCGTCATCCACATTGATATAACTGTATCCCGCATCGTACAAGCCAGTCGCGACCATGGCATCTGCCTGCTCCCGAATCAACTTTTCATTAATATGGATCCGAAAGCTATTCCAGCTGCTCCAACCCATTATTGGCGATTTTGCCTCTTGACACAACGCTTTTAGACTCCAAGCACCTACTAAAGCTCCTAAAAGTATACCCTTAAATAATAACTTAAATCCCATAATTGTAGTATAAAAAAAGATCTTATCTCCCTTTTATTTTCATTTTAATCCGCTTCAAAAATACATAGAGACAATGATATGAAAAAGTAAATTCAATCACTTAATTATTTTATGTAATACATAATAATCATTATCTTAGTCAGCGTTATCACCATCGTGAAATTTACACTATTTTCAAATAGCATAGCTTAAAAAAGCTTGATACATTCAATTTAAACCAAAAACACAATGAAACTCAGGATCTTTTTATTTGCCGTAATCGCAACACTTCTCTATAAAAATGCTTCTGCACAAAAAAAGCCTAATATCATCATCATTATTTCCGATGATCATGCCTATCAAGCAATTGGTGCCTATGGTTCGAAATATGGGAAAACACCACAAATAGACCGCATCGCTGCTCAGGGTGCGCTATTTAAAAATGCCTTCGTCAACAATTCCATCTGCGGGCCATCCAGAGCGACATTATTAACGGGTAAATACAGCCATAAAAATGGATTCAAAGACAATGAAACTTCTGAATTCGACTTTAGTCAGGATCTTTTTGTAAAACAGCTCCAAAACGTAGGTTACAATACCGCTTGGGTGGGTAAAATTCACTTAGGAGACAAACTGCAGGGTTTCAACTATTATGACATTCTTGTTGGGCAGGGAACCTATTTTAATCCAGATTTTATCAGCAAAGAGGGTCGCAAACGCACTGAAGGATATGTATCTGATATCGTAACCGAAAAAGCTATTGATTGGCTCGATACGGTAGACGCTGATAAGCCATTTTGTCTAGTCATCGGTCATAAAGCCACACACCGTACCTGGATGCCAGATCCAAAGGACTTCGGCACCTACGATACTGTAAATTTCACCTTACCCGCTACTTTCTACGACAATTACCAAAGTAGGTCGGCAGCAGCATTGCAGGAAATGTCCATTGACAAGGACATGAAAATGGGCTACGATCTCAAAATGTTCAATTCGTTGGAAGACATGATGGCTGACGGTAACTTCAAGCGGATGGACCAAGCTCAAAAGGATAGCTATATCGCCTATTACCGGCCCATTTATGAACAACTAAAGCAAGGTAATTTGACGGGCAAGCAACTTGCAGAATGGAAGTTCAGACGTTATATGATTGATTATCTCAATACTGCCCAATCTATGGACCGCAATATAGGAAAAGTACTAGATTATCTGGATCAAAAATCACTCAGTGAAAATACAATTGTAATCTATCTTTCAGACCAAGGTTTTTATATGGGTGAGCATGGTTGGTTCGACAAACGTTGGATGTATGAGGAATCTTTTCGTACCCCAATGGTCATGCGGTACCCAGCCCTATTACGCGCAAACTCAACCATAAACGCTAAAATTGTCAACGCTGATATCGCTCCCACGTTATTGGAGTTAGCTGCTATCAAAAAACCGAAAGACATGCAAGGTGAATCTTTTGTACATGTCCTGAAAAATAACAAAGAGGAACATCGAAAAGATCTTTTCTATCATTATTTTGAAAATGGAGAACATGCCGTGAGCCCCCATTTTGGTGTTCGTGATGACCGTTATAAATTGATCCGCTATTATAAACGAATCGAAAATTGGGAACTCTTTGACCTTCAAAAGGACCCCAATGAACTCCATAATGTCTACAAAGATCCTGCCTATCAAAGCGTCGTCAAACTGATGAAAAAGAAACTGATCACACAAATGCGTCAATTTGATGACAAAGAAGCAGAAGCTATTTACAAAATCAACATCGACTAATTATGCCATCAGGGTATCCGATCTATTGGATGCCCTTTTTTTATTGCTATACGTTTCTTCAAGATGTTTATTGAAATGCTGTCCATATAGTTAAGTCCAATAGGCTCATTGTAAATAGGTTGTTTTGCAGACACATAATCTTAAAAAAATTGTAATAAATAGAATCCGCAATCGATTGTCTTATAAATAAATTTTCATTTATAGTATAATTTTCATTTCTTTAATATAGTATTAAAATGATTTACATAAAATCATCTTAATCACCAATATAGCCAAGATATACGTAATTAATTTTATGAAAATTTACTTATTTTTAATTTTATTACTCACTACAAATATAGCTCTAGGTCAATCGAAGGGAAAAGTTCTCGGGACGGTATTTTCTCAAAATGCGGAACCATTAGAAAAAGCAACTGTAACGATTCTCAATTCAAAAGACTCTTCCGTAGTTTCCTACCTCCTTACTGACACAAAAGGTAAATTTGAATTTGTTAAAATTCCCACAGGGACCGCATTAACGCTTTTTATTTCACATGTCAATGCAAATCCTTTTCGTAAGGAATTTACTATACCTAAAGGAGAAAATTATGATTTCGCTCACTTAAAGCTCGACTCGAAAAGCCTCGATGAAGTAGTCGTCAATATTGTTCCCCCCGTACGGATGAATAAAGACACCTTAGAATACAATACTAATTTCTTTAAGACTCGCCCCAATGCCAACGTCGAGGAATTGCTCAAAGAACTACCTGGTCTGCAAGTCAATATGGATGGTTCTATTTACTATCAAGGAAAGGAAGTTTCAAAAGTAAAAGTAAACGACAAGGATTTCTTTTCGAGTGACGTACGTATTGCCACACGAAATTTGGATGCTTCTCTTATCAAAACAGTACAGGTGTACCGTGATAAGGGCGAAACAAAAAAAGATAACGAAGACGAAGATAAACTGCCGATTACGATTAACCTAAAATTTAAGAAAGATTTTCTCAAGGCCAGTTTTGGTAAACTTTATGGTAGTGCAGGTACAAGGAGCAGGTATGAGGCCGGTGGTTTATTCAATACATTTAAGGACACACTACAGCTGAGTTTCCTCGGTTTTGGAAATAACATTAACCGCCAAAGTTTTGATTACAATGAATTGAACCAAGAAGCTGGACTTGGACGTGCCGAAAATTATGGATTTGATAATTTTGGAGGTAGGAACTATTCGGGTAAGGCCAACGATATTGGCTTGGGCTTTAATCTCAACAATGACTGGGGAAAGAAGACCAAGTTGAACATCATGTACATGCTGAAATATAATAAAGCCGAAAATCAAAATATCGGCAATCAAATCTCTTTATACGATCAGGAAAAACAATATTCAGCATCCGATTACCAGCAACAGGAGAAATCTATAGGGCATAATCTAAAAACCCTCCTCCGACATCGCATGGATACAACAGCCTATTTTGAATTTACACCGAATTTGGGTATCAATTCAAAAAACAATTCAACCTTCGGAATGAACCGCTCCTATACGGATCTCAAAAAACTAAATGACGCAACAGGTACGGGCGGAAATAAGGAAAATACCCTGAACTATTCACATGGATTCTATATCGAAAAACAACTCAATAAAAATCATATCGTATCTTTTAGAAATACGATTTCCATCAATACAAATGAAAAGACCGATACCTCCTTCCAAAACACCTATATATATGACACAGCTAAGCCGCGGACTAGTTTATGGTATAAAAACCGAACACAAAATAATTCCAACAACCTATATTTCAGTGCAGCCTATTATAATAAAATAATTAAAAAACTAAACTTTGACTACTACTTCACCTATGTTACTAACCGCCAAGGGCCACAGGAAAGTGTATATATCAACCGCGACAGCACTGGAGAAATGCATGCAGCTCCTTATGAAAATAGCTATCGTTACAAATACCAGGATTATATTACGGGTATTATATTTTACTGGAGACCTACCAAAGATTTTAACGTAAAATTTGGAACAGCCTATCAAGTAAAGGCAAATCATTTTGATTTACTTAAAATCAACTCTGTCGAGAAATCATCTTTAGGCTACTGGTTGCCCAATATTAATATCCGTTATAAAGATCTAAACCTCGGCTGGTATAAAGATCTCGAGTCCCCCGAGCTCTATGGAATTCAGCAGCTCGTCTTGGATTTAAATCCGTTATATACACGAAAGACATCCTTTATATTCAACAATATCGAAAAACAGAATGTCAGTATATCATACTATAAGTATACCTCGAAATTGCAGTTTAATGTAAATGGAAATATCAATTATGTCAATAACAGCATCGGGTCCCGTAGCTGGCGAAACAACAATACAGGACAAATGACCACCCAGATGTTTCTCGCTGGCTCAAAATATAACTATAGTACCTATACTTACCTGAGATACAACCTAAAAGCCAGTAAAAATTGGTCATTCTATCTATCGCAAAACAACAATATCTATACCTATGAAAATTATAGTTCCATCAATGATGTTGATAATAAAGGGACCAATATAGGGATCAATGCCAGCCAACAATTTTCCGCGACGTGGAAAAACCTAGTGACGATATCACCACAGTATACCTATTCTTGGAACAAGAACATAAATTCGGTAAAAGATAACCCCGACTTTATTGAATCGACCTATTCAATCCGTAAAATTGGTGCAGGATTGAATATTAATCCGATCCACGGATTTTCGCTGGAATCAACATACTCCTTAGATAACCGGGCCAGCGGATTAAGCGGCAGAAAAAACTACCATATCTTAAATGCGTCAGTCTATTATACCTTTAAAAATAATTCACAGCTAAAACTGACCGGTTTTGACATATTGAATCAGAATACCCAAAATTATTGGGGCAGTCAAGGCAACGTAACATATTTTGGGAATTCACTTACATTGAAACAATATTTTATGTTGGGCTACATCCATAAATTTAATATTATCAAAATAAAGAAATAGATCAGGTAAAGAGCTGAAGCTTGTTTATAACAACAATAAAAATGATCATTACAATCTTTCAATATTCGATATCTTACTTTTCATTTCTTCAAGTTCAGTACGTGATAAACGTTGCTTTTCAGAATAGCTATCTGCATGTTGCTCGCGCAATTTGCGTAGACCCTTTCGGCTATCCGCTTCATAATCGTTTAGGTCAAAGGTAACAGAGTCGGTCGTTAAATTGGCGATACGGTAAAGCGTACGCATCGTTTTTCCATCTTTTGTATAGGAAACCTCATACACATCACCAACCTTTGGATCTTTCAGGTATTTTTCGTTCTTTTTTACACCGTAAATTCCTGCTATAACAATAGCAGATACAAAAAGCCCAATCAGAACTAAGCCCGCAAAATATCCAAAAGGTGTTTTACGGATAGCTCCCGAAGATATGGCCTGAAGTGTTTGTGGGTTGATTTCACGTTGGTAACTCAACTTTTTGCAATGATTGCAAATGGTAATGACCTCCGAACTATAGGGAAATATGGGTATCCAAAAAACATGGAAATATTTAATTTGCCTGTAGGCAAAAAGGGATTGAACTGTGCCACAATAATCGCAGTTTCCGATTGCCGATTGCGATTTATTAGCTAAAACTTTTGTTCTTGTGCCAAAAATAATCATCGTTTTAACGTTTTAATTTACTATCATGGAGACACAAGAACATTGCCCTTTCTTATTCGAAAATACGAGGATTTACAATCCGTGCGTTGTCGTTTACGATTCGCACCTATCAATCAATATACTGATAGGCAACATATTGCAAATAACACAAGAAGGCGTTCCGGAAAAAAAACTTGATAACTCAGCTACTCCTTTCCTATAACGATGGCATCTCATCATTCTGACTCAAAAATTACAAAAAACAAAAAAACAAAGTATAGTTATCAGGTAGATTTTATATATTTGCATTAACATTTTTTAACACATGAAACAACATACAGATAATATCCTTAAAAAACGAATGTCCTAAGGGGATGTTTTTACAGGTAAATTTCAAATATCTCCTATAACCCAACTCAAACAATAAACTCACTATTATAATTAGTATGGCAAAAAACAACATAAATTTTGTCGTAATGGCCGCGCTTTGTCTTAGTACTGGCGCACTATACGCACAAACCACTATAAAAGGAAAGGTAGTCGACAACAATAACAATCCTATTCAAGGGGCTACAGTTACCGAAACAAACAGTAAAAAACAGGTTCAAACAGATGCAAATGGACTATTTGAGTTCCCTTCGACCGGAAGCTCACTTAACATCAGCATTCAATATATTGGCTTTGAAACTAAGACTGTTCAAACCAATACCACAGGTTTCACCACGGTTCAACTTCTGCCAACAACTTCTCAACTGGACGAAGTTGTTGTGACGGCATTGAATATCTCGAAAGAAAAAAAGACATTGGGATATTCTATTCAGGAGCTGAAAGGAAAGGATCTTTCCGAAGCAAAAGAAAGTAATTTAGTCAACTCACTTGCTGGAAAGGTTGCAGGTGTTCAAGTCACAAATAGTCAAGGTAATATGGGGTCTTCCCGGATTATTATCCGTGGAGAAACATCAATTGCAGGAAATAATCAGCCACTATTTGTGATCGACGGAACCCCCGTTGATAATTCCCAGTTGGGTACGAGCGGTAATCGGGATTATGCCAATGCAATCTCAGACATCAACAGTGAAGATATTGAATCGATCAGTGTACTAAAGGGGCCCAATGCTGCTGCATTATATGGTTCAAGGGCTGCTGCTGGGGTAATTTTGATTACGACAAAATCTGGAAAAAAACGCAAAGGACTTGGAATAAACATCAATTCAAATAATACAATCGAACGACTCTCCGTTTTACCCGATTATCAAAATGTTTTTGGACAGGGTGCCGATGGAAAATTCAGCTATGTAGATGGCAAGGGCGGGGGTATCAATGATGGTGTGGACGAAAGCTGGGGCCCAAAGATGGACGGCAGACTGATTCCTCAGTTTTATTCCAATGGTGAAGCCGTGCCATTCGTAGCACACCCGGATAACGTCAGGAGTTTCTTTGGCACGGGAAGAACCTTAAATAATGGCATTTCAATTGCCGATGCGACTGAGAAGATTGATTACCGTTTCTCCTATAATAACAGCAATCAAACGGGGATTATTCCCAATTCTTCCATTGAAAAAAATAATTTCAATATCAATACCCGTTATAAAATCACAGATGATCTAACGCTTACTGCCAATGCAAACTATGTGCGTACGAATTCTGGTAATTTACCTGGTGTAGGTGGTTTCCGTTCTAATGGTTACATGTTACAATTTACGTGGTTTGGAAGACAAGTGGATGTTTCGCGTCTAAAAAATTATCGAGATGCTAACGGCAGTCTAGTCAATTGGAACAATAGTTATTATAGCAACCCTTATTTCATTGCGGAAGAGAATACGGTTCAGCAGCAACGCGACCGCATTTTTGGCAATATTGGTTTAAACTATAAAATCAATAAGTATTTGACGGCAAACTTCCGTACGGGTAACGATTATTATACGGATCGTCGCAAAATTAGGATCGCATATGGCACGAATGGTACGCCGTATGGATCTTACGAAGAGGACGCATACACAGTAAATGAAAATAACACAGAGTTTACGCTGAATTATAACCGTCCCCTTTCCAATGACTTCACATTGGATATCCTAGGGGGCGGAAACATACGAAGCCAGTCCCGACAAAGGAATAACCAGAAGGCACCGCGTTTGGCAGTGCCAGATGTATATACACTGGCAAACTCGAGAGATGCTTTGATTTCAACAGGTGAATATAGTCCGTTGAAAGCCTACAGCATTTTTTCTTCCGCGCAATTGGGTTATAAAAATTATGCCTTTTTGAATTTGACGGCACGTAATGATTGGTCTTCAACCCTACCAGTTGACAATCTATCTTATTTCTACCCATCAGCAAACGCAAGTATCGTACTGACAGATGCTTTCTCCATTCAAAGCAATGTACTCTCTTTTTGGAAATTACGTGGAGGATGGTCTAAAGTAGGTAAAGATACCGATCCGTTCAACTTGATCGATTCTTATCTTTTTAGTGCTCCTTACGGAAATAGTCCACAATTATCAGTCAATGACATCAAGAAAAATCCAGATTTAAAACCGGAAACAACAACCTCTACTGAATTAGGTACCGAGTTGGCATTCCTCAAAAGTCGGGTACGTTTGGATCTAAGTTTATATAATATCAATAGTATCAATCAAATCCTAAGCGTCGATGTGAGCCCTTCAACTGGTTACAAAAAACAACTTGTCAACGCCGGAAAAATCAACAATAAAGGGTTGGAAATTCAACTTGGAGTTACCCCGATAAAGAAACAGGATTTTCAATGGGACATCAATGTAAATTTTGCTACAAATAAAAGTAAAGTGGTAGAATTAGACGATGCTGGGTTACTACAAAGCTATACGATCGGTTCTTCGGGAACGGTGCAGGTTTTGGCTGCAGTTGGAAAACCTTATGGAACTCTCTACGGAACCGGATTTTTAAGAAATGAAGCTGGACGTATTATTGTCAATGCAGATGGGACACCTGCTACTGACCCTGTCAACCATTATTTTGGAAAATTTACACCGAACTGGTTAGGTGGAATTACCAATCAATTCCGTTACAAAGATTTTGATCTGAGCTTTTTGATCGACATCAAACATGGTGGAAAACTGTATTCTGGCACGAATGCCACAGGTACAGGCACAGGGGTATTAGCCTCTACCCTTCCTGGAAGAGATGCTGAACATGGTGGCTTAAGCTATACCGTGAACGGTATAACATACGATGACGGTATTATTGCAGATGGTGTTAATGCAGATGGCTCAGAAAACACAAAAGTTGTTTCGGCACAACAATATTATAAAACGTTATACAGAACCAATGAAGCAAATGTATTCGATGCGTCTTATGTCAAATTACGCGAAGTAAAATTAGGCTACCAATTACCTAATCGCTGGATTTCCAAAATTGGTTTTCAGGGAGCATCTTTCTCTTTAGTAGGTCGTAATTTGTGGATTATTCATAAGAATGCCCCCAATATTGATCCGGAAACAGCTTTTAATACAGGAAATGCCCAAGGTTTGGAAAGTTTGCAATTGCCCACTACGAGAAGCTTTGGTTTCAATTTGAACCTGAAGTTTTAAGAAAATGGAACAATCGAATTAAAAATAGAACAAAACTTACGGATTTATACAAATAACTGGCAATCAACATCAACAAAGCAAATATGAGCACAAGCACAGTTGATAACAGATAATTGATAAACAAATAACGATTAGAAAATGAAAATAAATAGCAAACATATAGCAGGACTTTTTCTCTTACTAGGTCTAACGACGTCCTGTAAAGACGAGTTGGCAAAAGTAAACCAAAATCAGAATGAAGCGGAAACTCCTCAGCCTGCCTACCTGCTAACCAGTACAATTAAGACGACAACAGATAGCTATTGGGGTATAAGTAACAACCTCGCGTCTAGCCTTTTATTTGTTCAACATTGGGCGAGAATACAATATACTGATCCCGACCGTTACATCTTTACAAATAATGATTTTAACGAGGGTTGGTCCACTTGGTATTCGAAAAGCATAAGTCAATTGAAAATCATTCAAAAACTGGCGGAAAACACAGGAAATGACAACTATAAGGGGGTGGAAATCGTCCTACAATCTTGGGTATTTTCGTTACTCACAGACGCTTACGGTGAAATACCTTATACAGAAGCCGGAAACATTGACGTCTATCTTACACCGCATTACGATACGCAAGAGAAAGTATACACAGGCTTATTAAACGATCTGAAAAGTGCTCAGGCTTTATTAAATCCGAGTGGAAAAAATATTGAAGGAGACATTATTTATAATGGTAGCATCGCGCAATGGAAGCGTTTTACAAATGCACTTCGTCTACGCATTGCTTTACGTATCGCAGATCGATTACCAAATCTCTCCAAAACAACATTACAGGAGATTGCCGCAGAGGGAAGTGGATATTTGACCTCAAATGCAGACAATGCACAGCTTATCTACCGCGACGCACCCTATCGCAATCCGGTCAGTGCATCGTTTGAAGCACGGGAGGACTATAGAGTCAGTAAGACAATTGTCGACAAACTACGTTCACTCAACGATCCGCGTTTGGGTATTTATGCCGATACGACCACTACCTCAACGCCAGAAAAATATATCGGAGTACCAAATGGTTTAACGGCAAGTGACGCTAGTAACTTAGGCTTCGCTCGCACTTCAAGACCGGGTATCTATTTTAGAGATCCACATGCTCCAGCAGTAATCTTAAGCTTTTCGGAAACACTTTTTGGTTTGTCCGAAGCAGTCAGCAGAGGATTTATCACAGGTGATGCAGCAGATTATTACCAAAAGGCAATCCGTGCTTCTTTGGAACAATACAACATTAGCAATGACCAAATCGTTAGCTACCTCAGCCAGACAGCCATTAAGTTCGATTCCAACCGCTACAAAAAATCCATTGGGGAACAAAAGTGGATTGCCTTGTACGGACAGGGCTTAGAGGCCTTTGCAGAATGGCGTCGGTTAGATTATCCGCAATTAACACCTGCGAAGGCCGGGGCTTTAAACGGCAAAATTCCTTTGCGGTTTCTGTATCCCGGAACCGAACAATCACTCAACGGAACGAGCTATAAGGAAGCAATCGCACGTCAGGGCAGCAATACATTGTTAACCAAATTGTGGTTTGATGTAGAATAAATGTAGGTTAAAACAATTTTAAAAAAGCGGAAGAAGTTATTTTTCCGCTTTTTTCTGTAGATTTCTTATCTTCGTATAGCACTCTAAAGAATAAAATTTTATGGACGATCAAACATTAGACAGAATAGACCAACTTAGCGAGGAAGGAAACATCCAATGTGATGAAGGCAACTATCAGGCGGCGATCCGGGTGTGGACCGAAGCACTTGATCTAGTTCCTAGTCCACAACATGTTCATGCGGAAAGTCTTTGGCTCGAAGCTTCCATAGGAGATGCCTTTTTCTTACTGGACGATTTTGGCAATGCCCTCACCCATTTTGAAAAGGCAAAACAGAACATTATCGAAAATGCCTACGAAAACCCTTTTATCATGCTGCGCTTAGGACAGTGCTATTTGGAAGACAATAATAGCGAGTCTGCCCAGGAATATCTTCTCCGCGCCTATATGATGGAAGGAAGAGACATTTTCGAAGATGAATCGCCTAAGTATCTTAAATTTTTAGATGACAATATCGATTTGGATTGATAATAATCCGTCAAAACGAACCGATTACTTCACCAACTTCCATAGGGAGATCGGACTCAAGAATGGAGGCTCCTTCCGCAAATATGGCCCCATACTTTTCGGCGCGTTCTGCCTTTGTCTTCAGCTTATCGTAGGTAGACGCAGCTGAAATCATGCACATCACGCCTTTGTTGTTGAAGAATTGATACATCTTCAGATTGGAATCTCTCAGTTCTGGCCCAATATAGACTATCATACGGTCGTAGGGTAATCCAGAGGATTTAAATTTTTCCAATGCAGCCTGATCTTTGATATGCATGGACATATACTGTTCTGGATTCTGCGCCAAATAAAACGCTGCCTGTTCAGTATTATGTACCGTAACCCACACCCAACTGTAGGCATTGTATTTTTTGAGAACTGCTGCTGTAGCCGCCAAAGGCAAGTCTTTCTTATCTAAGTTCAGAATGGCTTTACCTTTTGCCCATTGAATGACTTCTTCAAGTGTGTTAATACCATACCGGGTAATATTTCCAGCCTGATCCTTTAATTTCAGCTTACGCAATTCATCCCAAGTATAGTCAGATACTTTTCCTTTTCCATTTGTTGTTCGCTCCAATATCGCATCGTGCATCAAAATAGCAACACTATCCTGGGTATAACGCGGATCTATTTCAAAAATGGCCGGTGTCTTTCGTAATACGGCTTCAAATGCCGCAATCGAATTTTCAGGAAGTCCAGCCTCCATCGTTCCCCGATGACCACTTACAATTTTTTTATCTTTAGCATAGGTAAAATAATCACGCATCGCCTTTGGAGAAGCAAACTCAAGTGAATGGATTTTTTGTCCGACGACTACTGAGTACGACGAAACAAAAAGAAAAAAAGCGAAAAATGTTCTACTCATTAATTTATAATTACGTTCAAATATATAAGCTTGAGCCACAAAAAATAACAGCCTAAATTAATCAACCAAGATCAATAAATCGTTAACAAAACATTCAATTCATATCAACCACCAATCCACGTATAAACATAAACTTAAGGAATCAAACTTTTACTGCAATATCAAATCCTCCTGAAAATCACTGTATACCACCTCTAAAAATCAAAAAAAAATATAATATAGCTGTTGGCACAACTATAAAATAAACTATATTTGCGCATTAATTTATATTTGATCTAAATAAATTACCATGAAAAACAGAACACGATATATGATGTTCAGCAGTGGAATTCTTTTGCTATTAAGTGCTCAGCTACATGCACAAGAATTATCCCTTATCGTAAAAGACAGAGACAATAAACCATTAAGCCAAGCGAATATCAAAGTTGACGGAAAAAGCGTCGGCTATTCTAATCAACTTGGACAATTCATTTTTGCCAAAAGACCTTCGAATAATCCGATTCAATTGCGGGTATCATACACAGGCTTTTCAACGGTTGAAAAAATGGTCAATTTAGATACCGTTCAACGTCCATTGTCAGTTCAGCTTAATTCTACCCAAGTGTTAGATGAGATTATCGTAACAGCAGGACGTAAGCCGGAAAGCATCTCCACTGTCCCTTCTTCAGTAACGATCTTGACCACAAAAGAAATTGAGGCCCAAAGCCAAATCAGCACCAATCTTTCAACAATTTTAGGGAATACCGTTCCCGGTCTTGGAACATCGACCAATAAAGCGACAAATTCCGGACAAACACTTCGTGGGAGATCTGTGCTTGTTTTGATCGACGGTATTCCACAATCAACGCCTTTGATGAATGGACAACGCGATCTTCGGACCATTGACCCGAGTGTCATCGAACGGGTTGAGGTTATCAAAGGTGCTACATCCATCTATGGAAATGGCTCAGCCGGCGGTATTATCAACTACATTACACGCAATCCATCGAAAGACGCAGCTCCGATACAAGGGATCACAAGTGTTAGAACTACATTCAATCCAGTTCATAGCGCCGGCACAATGGGCTATCGCATAGGACAAACCTTATACGGACAAAAAAATAAATGGAATTATACCGTCAGTGGATCCGCCGATTATGTTGGTCTGCAACGAGATGGTGACGGTATCCCCCTTGGTCAGACTGATGGTCTTTCAAACACCTATCAATATAACGCATTCCTAAAAGCTGGCTACCGTATTGATAGTAGCTCCAATATCACAGCAGTGTACAACTTCTACCGAAGTAACCAACACAATAGATACATCAGCCAAACAGGTGTATATGGTCAAACGCCAACGATAGGCGTGAAAGGCGAAGATCCAGGTAAACCTGCTGGAACTCCATATAACCACAATGCCATGTTGACCTATACTAAAAGTAATCTATTCGCGTCGACATCTTTAACTGCTTCTGCATACTACAATACATTTCGATCCATGAACCGTTATGTCGAGAAAGCTTCTGCATGGTATGGCCCGGGACAAACACAGATCAATTCGGAGAAAAAAGGCTTACGTGTTAACTTAAACACACCTTTTCAGGTATTGGGTTCAAATGCAGATATCACCTATGGTGTAGATTTACTAAATGATGTAACAGATCAAAATCTGACCGACGGCAGGGTCTATATTCCCTATATGAACATGTTAAACGTTGCTCCATACGCCCAAGTAAAAATTGATTTCCTAGAAAATTTAATCTTTAAAGGCGGTGTGCGCTATGAAAATGCAACAGTCAAAATAAAGGATTTCAATACCATTGCTACAGGCCCCAACAACGAAGGAAGTATTGCCGTAAAAGGAGGCGATATCCCCTACAAAGGAGCGACCTTCAATGCAGGTTTGCGTTACAACAAATTCGCGATCTTTAATCCCTTCGTTAGTTTCTCACAAGGTTTCGCGATCAATGAACTCGGCCGTATTGTGCGTCGGGCAACAGATAACGATCTAGATAGCCTAAAAACTGATCCTATTATCACCAATAATTACGAAATCGGATTCTCAAGCAATTACAGCATTTTCCAGCTATCAGCATCTTATTACTACAGTACTTCCAAAATGGGCGTTGAACTGGTGGACATTGGCGGTTACCTGATGCCACAACGCCTTCCAGAAGATGTGTATGGGTACGAAATTGCATTAAGCGCTAATATTTCGCCTCAATTGACCATCGGTGGAACCTATGCTTATGTGGAAGGAAAATCAAAAAAAGACGATGGATCAAAATCCTACCTCAATGGTTCACGTATCTCGCCAGACAAAGCAACGGGATACATCTACTATACTCCGATCAAACCCTTAACCTTTCAGCTTTTTTGGGTGCATACCGGATCCCGGGATCGCTTTCTTCCAAACGATAAAGGCGTATACAAAAACAGCGAAGGCCACGTTAAGACCGTTGACCTATTTAACTTAAATGGAAACTACCAAGTAAACAAACAATGGTCTATCGGCATGGGAGTAGAAAACTTATTCAATAAAAACTATTACCCTGTTGTCAGTCAATATCGTGCCTTAAATGAGGAATACGTCAAAGGACAAGGTATGCTGGCCTCTTTTAACATCAACTACAAATTCTAATATGTTTAAAACTGTCATTCTTTGGTTGCATAAATGGCTCGGAATCATCACCGGATTTGTGGTATTCATCCTAAGCCTGACAGGCAGCATATACACCTTTCAGGATGAGCTCAAGCTCTGGGCTTATCCTGAAAAATATTTTATCTCCGACACAACCAACCACTCAAAAACTCCGCTACCTTTAAGCACACTTCTTTACAGCGCACAGAAAAGCCTCAAAAAAAATCAAAAAATCACGCGGGTTGATCTCTATCCTTCGAAGAATCGTACCTGGGTATTTCGTGCCATAAAAACGGATGAAAAAGCATTTGGTCATTGGAATTATTACCGCTATTACAAACGCGTTTTCATCAATCCATATACTGGTCAAGTACAGCAAGTAGAAAATTCAAAAACAGAATTCTTTCAACTGGTGCTTCAGCTTCACCTAAACCTCCTCTTGGGCAAGCAATATGGCCATCCTATCGTCGCCTGGTCAACGGCCATTTTTGTCCTTATCTTACTTAGTGGCATTGTTCTTTGGTGGCCAAAAAAATGGAAGGGCAAGAATCTCAAGCGCAGTTTTTGGTTAGATACCAAAGTAAAATGGAAACGACTGAACCACGACCTCCACAATGTCATCGGATTTTACAGTTTATTTATCGGATTGATTTTTGCCATTACGGGACTTGCTTTTGCTTTTCCGGATTTTAAAAAGACCTATATCGCAACATTCAATTTATTGCAGTCGCCAACAGCTTCTTCCACACGCAGCTCCCCTATACCCTTGCCCGCTGTGGAAAAGAAATTTCAGGACAATGCGCTGCGGTATGCCTTGACAAATTATCCGGATGCTGAAATGATGTCGATCCGACTAAAAAAAGAAACCGAAACAGCAATGGATATACAGGTGAGACATCATGAAAAACGAAGCGGTGTATTTGATTGGCTTTATTATAATAAAGAAGACAGCAGTCTTACGGCAGTCAAATCCAGCAACGAATTGCAGTATGGGGATAAGCTCGGTGCACTTAACTATGATATTCATACCGGTGGCATCGGTGGACTCACAACAAAAATTATCGCTTGCCTAGCTAGTCTCTTTTGTGCTTCCTTGCCCATCACAGGATATATCATCTGGATGAACAAAAGCAAAAAGAAGAAAAAGAAAGGTTATCAACATAATGTTAATAAGTACTGTTAATAACTGTATTTTTCTTTTAAACAGGTTTTCAACAGCGTTATTAACATAATGTGGAAAACTAGCCTTTCCCCTATTTACCGACACCATCTCTTGTGCAATTTATACGAATGCGATACACCATCTGAAAAAAACAACATACAAGACAAAAAGACGACAATCTTTAAAACGAGAAGATCCCAACGCCAAGCAGCGCAAACAGCGCAACACTAAAAAAAGGAAGCATTCTTCAACAGAAGGAAGCAAAGCACACAGCCAAAAAAGAAAGTCGCGCAAGAAAAAAAGAAAATCCGATACACAGAAGTGCACCGGATTTCTTCAATAACAAACCAACAACTAACATACTAAAGATTCGGATTTCGCACCGTCTCTTCGTATGGTATAGCAAACAAATAATAAGAACTGTTTTCTACAAAATTAGAACCATTAGGAAATTTAATAACCCGGTGCCCTTGACCATTAACCAGCTTAGGCTTACCGTCTGCACCCACAATTTCTACTTGAATAGGTTTTCCCTCAGCATCAAGATAGGATTTACGCACAACCTTTCCCTGAGTCCGAAGAATATCCGACAAAGCAAATCCTTCACCCCAAAGTTCCTTGCGTCTTTCAATAAGAATGGAAGCAATTAATTGTCCATTATCATTTCCTGAAAACAGCTTAGCGTTTCTAGCCGTCCGTAATTTATTCAGCGCTGCTACCGCTTTATCGTTTTCACCAGCTCTTGCATAACCTTCAGCCGCTATCAAAACCATTTCAGAAGCACGCATGTATACAATATCTCCAATTAAATTGGACTTAAACTTAAACTTCTTATACCGTAGGAAACCTTCCCGACCAGGTAAATTATCCCATTCAAATAAAGCGTAACGCACATCACTGGTATCGAATAAATCTTTAAAATAAGGATCGGCCATAAAACTATAGTAATAAGATCCAGCTGACGACACATCCAAATAATGAAATGTATAACTTGCCACATTTTGCTCGTTAGTCTGCTGATGTCCCCAAATCCACTCACTATTTCCAAGATCATTAAAACCGGCCTGATAATCTGACGGAGTCATTAAATTATACTTCTGAGCTGCTTTTTCAGCATATTCCGCAGCTAGCTTCCATTCGCCTACCTGCAAATAGGTTCTCGCAAGCAGACCATACACGACATCCGCATTGATTTCGTATTTATCCGCTCTGCCAGCAGAAGCCAACAAGCTTTCACTGTCTTTGAGATCTTTCAAGATAAGTTCATACACTTCTGCCTGTGTTGACCTTGATTTTCCTTCAGTCGACAATGTACTTGGTTCGGTATAGATCGGAACAGACTTGGCATTTTTATCTTTCAGATAACTGAACTGGTAAAAAGTCGCCAGGTTTAGATAAGAAAACGCGCGCAATGCTTTCGCTCTTCCTTTCAATACATTTTTGGTTTCGACAGATCCCTCAGCTCCATCCACTTTCGCGATCACATTATTCATATTATCGATCACTTTATACAGCATTATCCAAAAAGAATTAACGCGATTAGAACGATTGTTTGTTAATTCGGTAAATGCGTATGCATCGCGATAACCGTATTTGGTCGTCACCGCAACATCACTTCCCATTGCATCACTTGTACGCATTACCGCCGTATAACCTGGATTGGCATAAGTAAAATAGGTATCATTTAAATACTTCCAGGTACCGTTGATCACCGTAGCAACATTGTCGGTATTTTTAAACACCTCACCTTCCGGCACAGAAGTGGTCGGATCCAACTCAAGCGCATCCTTACATGATGCATTCACTAGGGAGAGCGCCAATATGATATATACAATTTTTAGTTTCATGATTTTCATTTAAATTCTCAGATTAACAATAAGGCATTAAAAAACAAGCTGAATACCACCAGAGATTGTTCGCATTGCCGGATAGCGAAAATAAGTCGCTCCATTCACCGTCTGCTCTGGATCCATTCCTTGATGACCATAAAATGTCAATAGATTTTCGGCAGTTGCAAAGACACGAAGTTTTTCTACACCTATCCTCTTCAATAAATCCGACGGTAATCTATAGCCCAAACTCACATTTTTAAGGCGTGCATAAGTGCCACTGTAAAGAAAACGTGTGGACGAAGAGGTCCAATTCAAATTATCAGTTGTCAATTTAGGCACATCGGTCTGCGTATGCTCAGGCGTCCAACGCTCGAGGATCTCCTTGGACCAAGCACGTCCCGGATTATTACCGCTATGCATAAGCTGAATATAATCGTTATCTAATATCTGTCCACCCAAACTAAAACTCAACAAAGCAGACAAATCAAAATTTTTGTAAGTGAAACTGTTTTGAACCCCACCGACAAGATCTGGCAATGAAGTCCCGGCAATAAAATTACCGGCCTTACTGTATTCCGAAGTTTTTTCACCTGTTTTATTACCGTCCTTATCAGCGGTATACCATTGTGGGAGACCGTTATCTGGATTTACTCCAGCCCATTCCGGCAGATAAAAATCATAGATACTTCCGCCTACACGCAAGAGTTTATTCCCTGTAATGATCGGTTTGTTATCTTTTGGCAAAGCTGTAATCTTGTTTTTGTAATGTGAAAGATTGACGTCTAAATTCCATTTAAAATTTTCATTTCGAACCGGGACAGTACGAATATCCACGTCGACACCTGTATTTTTCAGCGCTCCAATATTTGCATCATAGCCCGTATAGCCTGTTGAATAAGCCATCGGCATGGTAAACAGCAAATCCTTACTCCGACGGTTAAAGTACTCCACACTCAATGAAACCCGGTTTTCAAATGCAGATACATCGACACCTACGTTCAAATTGAGGTTCGACTCCCATTTTAGATCTGGCGTAGCCAACCTACCGGTATACGTTCCGCCTTTACCCAAACTATTTGCAATGGTATAAAGTCCTTTATAAGCATAATAGGTACCTAAATTATCGTTTCCTTGTCCACCATAACTTGCTCTTACCGTCAGCTGATTAATTGTTGTATTATCCTTCAAAAATTCTTCCTGTTTCAGCTTCCATGATCCACCCACAGACCAGAATGTTCCCCAACGTTTTGCTGGCGAAAAGCGCGACGAACCATCGGTACGTAACGAAGTCGATAAATAATACTTGTTATCATAGTTATACTCCGCTCTTCCCAAGAAACTCAATAGCCTATACCCAGCACTTGATCCCGTGAAGTTATTGAGTTGTGATGCAGCAGCAGGTTCATCAAAGTAAGGGAGCACAAATTGCTGTCTGCTACCGTTGATATTACTACTGTTAAAATCATAGTATTCCTGGCCGGCCAATACATTGAGGTAATGTAAGCCAAACTGCTTCTCATAAGTCAATAGATTGTTCCAGGTCTGTGCTACTGTACGCACATTTGAACGATAAACATACCCGCCCGTATTCACACCGTCTCCCAGCAAAGGATTGGTATAGTCGTGTGTATTCCCGTTGATATAATCAACATTATATGTCGACTTAAATTTTAAATTTTTGGAAAACAACACTTCTAGATAAGTCCGGGCAGATAGATTTTCCCGACGGATATCATTTCTGTCCAAAGGAAGAGAAGCAGCTAGATTATTACGCGGTATTGCACCACTTGGACGATATTCTCCAAAATCGTAAATCTTATTTCCGGCTCCATCAAGCACAAATGAACCATCTGCATTGCGCTCATAGTATGGATAAAAAGATGGCACCAGCCTCGTAAAATTTATAATGTTTGCCGTATTGCTGTCCTCAGACTGCGGATATTTTTGTTGTGTACTGCTACCACCTATATTGAGACCGACATTTAACCAGGATTTCACTTTGCTGTCAAGATTTGCACGTAGGTTGTACCGTTTAAATCCAGATTCAATCGCTATCCCCTGATCGTTCAGATAACCACCCGAAATATAATAGGTGCTTTTGGCACTACCACCGCTAAACCCTAGGTCTGCTTGTGTACGCACTCCCGTACGTTGCAATACGTCGGTCCATGGATCATCCCATAGTGTCTTCGCGCCGGCAACTAACTTACCGTCTACTCCGACCGGCTGCGGGTATTGACTGCCATACGGATTGATATTTAAATCTGTCAATACGGTCTTACTTGCGTTGGACGCCGCTTGCTCTGCTGTAAGGCCATTTGACAGGTTTTTGTTTCTCAAAGCTTCCCAATAGAGCTGAAAATATTCATCGGTCGATACCTGATCATAGTCACGAACTGCACGGGTTGAATAGCCCTGTGTAAAATTGAGATTAATCTTGGTGTTGTCGGAAGACACACCGGACTTAGTTGTAATAATAATCACACCATTCGCCCCTCTGGAGCCGTAAAGTGCACTTGATGCTGCATCTTTTAAAACAGAGATAGACTGAATGTCATTCGGATTGATGGAGTTAATATCCCCTGCATAAGGACTACCATCCAACACGATGAGAGGTGAACTGGAGGCATTAATGGAGCCGATACCCCTAATACGTATGGCTGCTTCAGTACCTGGCTGTCCCGAGGACGCTACAGACTGTAAGCCCGGTACCTGTCCCTCCAGGGCCTTTGTAATATTTGATACCTGTCTATTTTCAATAGCTTTACTGCTCACCGTACTGACCGATCCCGTTATGTTTGTACGTTTGGCAGTACCGTAAGCCACGACCACCACCTCTTCCAGATCTGTACTGGAGGGTTTCAAGGACAATGTTAAGTTTGTACTTGTTGCTTTTAGCTGTTGAGATTCATAACCTACAAAGGAAAATTCCAATACCGGTAATACGTCACCTGTGACATTGATTGTAAACTCTCCTTTTGAATTCGTTAAGGTTCCTTGATTTTGCCCCGAAACGCGAACATTTACTCCAGGAAGTAGGTGACCGGTATTGGCATCAACAACTTTTCCTTGTATAGCCCGCTGCTGAGCATACAACCTGTTCATATTGACACCTGATAATGCTATCGCAGCAATAGGAAAGTATTTAAGTTTTGCGTACATCGTAAGAATGCTTTACTAAATAAGTTAAGTGTGATTAAATACAAAAAACACAGTGGCTCCTTGCATTCCAATAAAATCTACCGAATAAGTAGTTTTTATTGGAATGCAAATATATAACAAAATCTATTAATTCAATAGATTTTGTTATATAAAAACACAAAACACTATAAATGAAATATTTAAAATTAAAAAATAAGCTTTTAAAAGTTATTTAGTAAGCTAACTCACTATTATTGATCAAGCCATTTTTGAAACTTCGGAGATCGTTCCTCACTAACAATGACTACAATTCCCGCTGGAGTTGAGGGTATTAACTCTAATTTGATTCTATTTCGACTAATTTTTAACATGGATTGAATCGCATCTATTCGGACAAGAAATTTACGATTGATCTGAAAAAAAACTGTTGGATCTACCTGTGTAACGAGATGAGTGATGGTATCTTCAATAATATATGCAATTCCAGATCCTTTTTCTACAGCATACAGCTCTTTGTCTTCTGCCATAAAATAAGCAATATCAGCAATGGCCAGCGACTTTAAAAAATTACCATATTTCACTAGAAAACGCTGTTTGAGCCGAGGCTCTACTTTGGGCAGTAGCGGTTCGATACGTTTCATGACCTCAGCCAACTCGTCGCTGTCGAAAGGTTTTAACAGATAGGCATACCCCTTATTTTGGAAGGCTTCCAATGCATATTGTTCGTAAGCAGTCGTAAAAATCAGCGGCACATCGATAGATACCTGCTTAAAAATTTCAAAGCTCAGCCCATCCATCAGGTGGATATCCATAAAAATCAGATCGAATTGATTTCTATTGATCGTCATCACCGCTTCCTGAACCTCTTTTGCATTGGTAAAGATCAGTTCGCTTTCTCCGTAGAGCGCAGTCAACATCTCCTTTAAACCTACAAAAGCCCAGTCTTCGTCTTCGACAATCAGTATTTTCCATCCCATGGGTTGAATGTAATAAAAAATCCATTTCCTAAAAAGAAAATGGATTAATATATATAGGATTTAAAAAAATCAATTATTTTAACAGATCGGGATTATTATTGATTGCTTCCTGTGGATAGCGAATCACATAACGTGGATCGTTCTGCTGCAGGGTTACCGTTCTGCCGAAACTACTGTGCGTGATCGCAGGGCGTGTCGTCCGTTTTAGATCATACCAGCGTAATCCCTCTAGCGCCAGTTCACGCTTGCGCTCCAGTAAAACCGCATCCAGTAACTGTGCTGTTGACAAACCTGCGTCAGCCTTAGTTTCTTTGGCATAGGCATCTGCTGTGAATCTATTTTTCTTTAAAGCAGACAGATATTTTAATGCCTCTGCAGTATTTCCCAGACGAACATAACATTCGGCCAACGTCAAATAAAGATCAGCATTTCTAAAACTCACATTAAAACGGTTGTCCCCACCTTTGAGGGATACATAATTGCCTCCACTTTTTTGGAAGTAACGACCTTTTCTCAAATCGCCTGTTAAATAACTGTCTAACAAGGCCGGTGAAATAAAGGAACTTGTACGTACTCCAGGAACAGATACTTTTTCCAAAGCCATAATCATCTCTGCGGATTCAAAATCATTCGGAAGTAGGCTTCCAGCAGCATTGAGATCAACCAATTTGTCATTTATAACCAAAGCTTTTTTAGCGGCATCAATTGCTTCTTGCCACTCACCACCGTATAGGTGAACGCGTGAGGCCATTGCAAAAGCAGCGCGTTTGCTAAAGCGGTAATTAACACCTTTTGTCTGATCATCCACAGTCAGTAACGCTGTCCCTTTTTCCATATCAGCCAGGATCTGCACATAAGACTCTCCAATGGTCGCAGGTACAAAACGTTGTTCCAGGTCAATCTTTGTCGATAAAGGAACGCCCCGAAGCCCTGCATTACTCGCCGAATAGACCTCGCTGTAGAGATTTAATAACTCAAAATGAGCATAAGCACGCATTAGGTAAGCTTCTCCTTTGATTTGGTCCACTGCTGCATTGCTAGCCAACTTTTCATCGATTGTACTAATGACCTGATTGGTATAAAAAATACTACTATAAAATGTCAGATAGGGATAAGCAATTGTTGTCGGATCAGGATTTTGATCGTTCCAAAGATAAATATCTTTGGTTCTAGCGGCATCAGTCGAACTTTCATCCAACAATAGCTCATCTGTACGCAAGGACAAATAGGACTTATGTGCAGGAAAGTTTGCATAACTACTTGTCATTAAACCTCTAAAATCACTTTCCGAAGTAGGAATAACCGTCCCTACCGGTTTTATATCTAAATATTTATCGCAGGAAGTCAATGCACTTGCTGCCATGATCATTCCAAAATAAACTATCTTTTTCATGTTATAAATCAATTAAAAGAATTAAAAACTCGCTGACAGACCGAAGGCAAAAGACTTGCTGATCGGTTGTGCATAATAATTACCGTAAGTTTCAGGATCAAAATATCCGTCATAATTTGCTCCAAAGACAAATAGGTTACGTCCTTCTACATTCACGCGTAAATTGCTTGTACCAATTTTTTTACTTAGTGCAGCAGGGAGTGTATAACCTAAACGAATGCTATTGATGCGGACATAGCTCATTTTCTTTGCCCAGATATCATAGAGATTGAATGATTTAATTGGATCATTGCTTTCCAACCAAGCATAGGCCATCCAGCGATCATTGAATTCAGAACTTATGCTTCCCAAAGCAGGCATATTACCACCCTCTTGCAGTGCCTTCAAAAGATCTGTTGTATAATTCTGACCACGGTCTACCAGAGCCGGATTATAAGTCGGTGTACGACTTACCCAACGCTCCAAATTAAACACAGCAGAAATCGCGAGATCAAAGTTAGCATAACGGAAACGGTTGGTCATTCCGCCGATAAACTTCGGATCTTTACTACCCTTGTATTTAAATTTAGAACGGTATTCTGCAGCGGTCATATCGGTTTGTGAAATATAACCTGGCAAAAACTCCGCCCATGGATCATATAATCCAAAAAACTGCTCAAAGCTCGAAACGGATCCATCCTGATTTCTGAACTGCATCACCCCATCTTTATCCAAACCAGCCGTTTCCAATACGTATAGGCCATTAATTGGACGCCCTTCCTGTGTTTCAAGCGCATAAGCTTTTGGATCAGCGAGTACTTTTAATAATTTATTACTATTGTGTGCAATATTAAAGTCCGTTGACCAGGAGAATTTATCCGTTTGGATCTGACGGCTTGATATCGTCAATTCCACGCCTTGGTTTCTTGCTGAGGCCCAATTAACTTTTACGTTTTGGAAACCGTTTTCCAAAGGTATTGAGCTATAATCGATTAAGTCGGTACTCTTTCTGTTATAATAATCAACCGTAATATTTAATCTGTTTTTCCATAGGCCTAAATCAATCCCAGCATTATAAGATTGGGTCTTTTCCCAACGAAGTTTATCATTAGCAGGCATATCAACAAATACAGTTCCTTCATTATTACCTGGCAACATTGTAATGTTATTATAAGAACCAACAATAAAAGGATAAGTATTGCGATCAATATTTCCTTGCGTACCGTAAGACGCGCGCACTCGGAGATCAGACAAAGCAGTTTTCCCTTTAATAAACTCTTCCTCTAGCACATTCCACGATCCCGAAACAGACCAAATCGGTAGAAAACGATATTTGGGATCAACACCAAACATATTAGAACCATCTTGTCGAATACTTGCATATACATTGTATTTCCGATCAAATGTATAGGTCGCATTCCCATAGAATGAGGCATATGAGCTTTCTACAAATCCTTTTTTATACTGTACAAACCTTGAATCATTTTGGTAGGTACTATTTGGAAAAACAATACTTTGCGTCGTCAATGTTGCCGGATTGTACCCGAAACCCTTCGTTGTTACGATTTCACTCTTGCTCCGTCTCAGTTCTGTTCCTCCCATCAATTCCAGCTCATGACGATCGTTCCAGGTTTTGTTGTACTTTAAATAAGTTTTCCAATTGTATTGGAAAACGCTATTATTGGAATTTTCTATTGTCCCACCAGTAGGCAAAAAATACTTATTTGTCTTGCTGGCGGTATCGTAGTAGCGGGTCGCAGCACGCAATTTTCGGGTGTTATAACTTTCCTGATCTGCAAATTTTTCAGTTTTATTTTCATCAAATTGCAAACCAAGCTCTGTTCTCAAGGATAACTGTGGTAAAATAGCGTATTCCAAATAACTGATTGCTTTCAGTGCTTTATTTGTTAACGTGTATTTGGTATTATCACGCTCTTCAATTGCGTTAAATGGGATATAAGTATCTCTTTCAAAGCCCTCGATATCTGGATCATAGTTAAATTTCCCAGATTGATCATAAACTGAAAGATATGGATTAACCGAACGCACATAATAACTTGGGTTCGTGAAAGCATCCCGATCCTGAATCGGATTTTGTCTATTCGAAACTGATCCTAATACATTAATACCAGCTTTAAACCGATCGTTGATTGTAAAATCGTTATTTAATGTCAATGAATAACGACGAAGATCTACCGCTTTTGTAGCACCTTTTTCATCGTACAAACCTGTTGACAAATAATAGCGATGCCCATCATTACCGCCTGAAATAGATGCGGAATACTGTTGATTGACCGCCTGACGGTATAATTCATTCCCCCAATTCGTTTGTTGCGTGCGCAATTGACTGATCGACTGCTGCACTTCTGGTGACAAAGCTGCTAAACCACCGGTGCGATAAGCATCCAATGCATTTGCTTTATTTAGGATCCGCATAACAGCGCCCTTATCCGTACGATAATTGAGATCCGTACGATTGGCCATCAATAACTCAAAATCCACTTTTTCATTGGCATCCATCAGATTGAGTTTACCGAAATCCGGACGTTGCGTCACAAAGGTATTTGCTGACACCTGCAATTTTGCGGGACCAGATTTACCTCTTTTTGTGGTAATCACAATGACCCCATTTGCGGCCCGGGCACCATAAATTGAAGTCGCCGCAGCATCTTTTAAAACGGTAATATCGGCGATATCATCGGGATTAATGCCTGCAATAGGAAGATTTGTCAAGCTATTAAGATCATCTTTCTCTATTCGGTTTGGCATTGCCGTACCTTCAATCGGCAGTCCGTCAATCACCCATAAGGGGTCTTGTGTGCCATTGAGTGATACAGTACCACGAATACGGATCTGTGGTGCACTGTTAGGTCCACCATTAAAATTACTCAGCTGCAAACCTGCTACCTGACCAGCAAGCATTTCATCGATCGATGCAACCCCCGTCTGTTTGATGTCTGCTACATTGATTTTATTGTAAGCCGTCGTATTCTTACGCTTTTTGATATCCGTATAACCTGTTACGATCACCTCATCCAAGGATTCACCACTTGGTTGCAGCAGGATTGTTTTATGATCCTGGAATACCGGCACCTGAATACGCTGGTACCCGACATAGCTAATCGTTACATATTTTAAATTACTAGGCACTTTTAAGCGAAATTCACCAGCCGCATCGGTCAATGAACCCAATGCCGACTGCTGCACCTGATTAGGTACACCGATATCTTCTGCTACTGCCGAACTTTCAACGACAACCGTCGCCCCCACGACCGGTTTTAACGTGACCGCATCCAAAACCTTTCCTTTCAGTTCCCTGGATTCCTGCGCATGCGCAACGTGCACACACATGAAGGTCAACGGTATTAAAAACTTATTCATTTTGGTAGATGTTAATATATTAGTTTAATTCTAAGGTATTTGCAATACGTAGTAAAAGATCCATGTAATGCGATTTTGTAGTCGCGTCACCTGTCCGCTGCTTTTGTTTCAACAACTGGTAAATCTCATATAGTTCAGCACGTTTATAGGTCAACATATCGGAAGTACGTATCATGCCAGTGACATGTACATTCCGAAGTCCCGTTTGTGAAGAGGATGCATGTTGCGGATGTAAACATAGATCAGGTTGTGTCGCTTCAACCAGTTGCTCAATGCCTGCCAGTTTCTTCGCATTTAATTTCTCCATGGATTTGTTTGTAGATACCATCAGAACATCCACATAGTTTTGTTGTAGCATCCGTGTTTTAAGATCCAACGATTGTCCACTGATGGTTTTAGCAAAGATCGTCTGACGTACAGAAGTTAGAAACTCAGGTGCACTCCATGCTTTTCTACTTCCAAAAAGATTTTCCATCTCAACCATACGCAGCAAACGTTCATCGTTGACCAGTTTATACAACATGGCATACTGAAATTCACGTTGTAAGTTATAAGGAGCATACTCAAATGGTCCTATTGGTGAATCTTTCAATGGAAAAGTTTTTGCCATCAGCTCTGGGACGAACAACCACTCAGGCATGTAAAAGACATTCTTCTTGAGGTATTCCAAAGCACGTACTTGTTTGTCTTTTGGTACTGGACTATAGGCATCTTTTTGATCGCCCAAAACAGCATTTTCCAGGTATATACCCCCAATATTATTTAAGACATGGTCAGCATACGCGTACCATTGTCCGACTACACCCATATATAATTTACCGGCACGGTAGTAATCATCACCTACATTAGTGGTCCAGTTGATAATATTAGGCATCATACGACGCAGATTCAGCATGCCATATTCACCAGCTTTCATCGCGTCGTCACCAAGATCTTCCGATTGAGCCCGCGGATCAACGATATTTTTAGAATCTTGCTGTTCACCGTAATGGTAAATAGGATCATGTACATGGCTGTCAATTTCCTTTCTCAACAAAGGAATTTCATCCCAAGGTTGCGTTTTGCCATACCAACGGTAAGCCCAGCCAATGGCATACTTGTCGTAAGCACCGATCACGGGAGTAATCTGTTCCACACCATCTTCGGGTTGTGCCACATAATTGAAACGAGCGTAATCCATAATTGAAGGAGCAGTCCCCCCCATTTTGGCGGTGAAGCTTTTGCTACGCAATGAATCAACAGGAAAACTTGCCGAGGAGCCCATGTTATGCATAAGACCCAAAGTATGGCCAATTTCATGGGAAGAAACAAAGCGAATGGCATGTGCCATTTTTTCATCCGAAAACACATTGGATCGTACCGATGTATCTACTATACCTGTTTGTATACGCATCCAGCTATTTAAAATCGTCATGACGTTGTGCCACCAGATCACATCGGCTTCAAGGATCTCCCCCGAGCGCGGATCGACCACTGAAGGTCCCATGGCATTAGCCTGAGCAGATGCGGCATAAACGATCGAGGATACATTGGCATCATCGGGATCAAATTTGACACTATCCGGCTGTTGTTTGGCCAGAATTGCATTTTTGAAACCAGCAGCTTCAAAGGCAACCTGCCAATCATGAACTCCATCGATGATCGCTTGTCGCCACTGTTTTGGTGTCGCCGGATCTAAATAAAAGACAATCGGTTTCTTTGGTTCGACCAACTCCCCTTTCAGATACCGCGCTTTATCTTCGTCACGCGGTTCTAAGCGCCAGCGATTGACCAGATTTTTCTTATCCAGTTCCTGTTGTTTATCATTAAAATACCAACGTGGTGAAGTAAAGAAACCTACTCTTGGATCTGCAAACCGCGCAACCATAGGATTTTCAGGCAATTCGTAAAGGTTACTTGTAATTTCTAAAGAAACCGGCACAGATTCATTACCTTCAGTCACCTTGGTAGAGAATACAGACTTCACAACGATATTATTCGCATAGGATTTAATGTCTTCAACGGTAGATATACTCGTTTTAGGTGAAGTTCCCAAACCCAAAGACGTAAACACATCCGTAAAGCTTTTTTCTGAACCGTCAAATACTTTATTGACTTTGATCACCACGGCACTTGAATCTTTTGAATAGCTTTCAATCTTAAAAGATTCGATATAAGAAGGACGGTAGTTATCATAAACTGAAGCCGCAATCGCATCACCCTTAGGTACTTCGACCTGCGGTTTAATCTCCGAAACCCACACTTCTTTTTTCTCCTTACGATGGGTAAAACGAATGACCTTATTTTCATAATTCATCCCTTTGTTTACCCCAGCCTCATTCAAGGCCAACGGTACAGAAGATAGTTTTTGGATCAACAATATATCTTGCCCCATCTTTTTCAATGGAATTTCAAAGTAGTAGTTGTTTTCTTTACGGATCACAGTAAACATTCCACTATCCACACGCGCATCTTTCAACAATTTGTCGTATGCAGCTGTAGAATCTTTCTTTGCCGTAGAATCTTTGGCAGAAGTAACCGTCTCTTTTTTTCTTAAACCTACTGTTTGCAATAATGAACAAGATTGCATTAGACCCGCCGAAAATAAAAGACCAATGGCTAGCTTAGTATAAGTGTTTTTCATCAAATAATTATTTTTGAGCTCGCTTTCAAAGGCATAAATGAGCTCGTGGCATTCTATTTGTTTTTCACTGGTGACGACGTAACATCAACCGAATATCCATTGTTGATCCTAAGCCTGTTTTAGCTTCGGATTTTGAATCAGAAAGTAATTGCATCTATTCCATGGAGGTCAATCATAAGTTGCACTTTATAAAGACCTTGGCATTTTATGGGATAAGATTAGGCTAATCACAAACTAAAACCGCTGGATTAAGAGCCAAATTTGTTAAAAATATTGTACAGAATAATACATAAAGGGATGAACACGCAATTCAGAGTGATGAACACGCACTATAAAAACATGAATACGTAGACACCTCCAATTTCATTATTCATATACAGCATTATGCGAGTGGTAATCGCACAATAAATTGCCCCGACGCTATCCCGAAATGAAAACCTGCCATGGCATAGTAACTATAGATGGATGACAAATAATTGAGCCCGTACCCCTCACCTTCAAGCTCTGCTCCCTGTCTAGGCTGCCAGTTGTTGCTAACCTCCAGCAGGTTGGTTTCGGGTATATAGATTAAACGAATAGTAAGCGGATTCTCTTTCGAAATGCGTGTATGCTTTATTGCATTCTCAATCAGCATTTGCAAACCCAAACGTGGAATTTTCTGTTCTAATAATTCTCTTGGAATATTTATATCCATATCCTGCAATGCCGCGCCGAACCGCACCTGCTGCAAAAAGAAATAGGCTTTGGCCAATTCCAGTTCCTCCCCTAGTGTAGACCATTCTGCCTCATCTGTACGCAACATTTTACGATAAACCTTGGTCATCTTTCCAATAAAAGACTTAGCCAGTTCATCGTCTTTTCCGATCAGGTACTGAAGCGACCCAAATGTATTGAAGAGAAAATGTGGATTGATCTGTTGTCGCAATTGTACAAGACGCATCTGCGTATATTCATTTTCCTGCTTCAGGGCCAGCAATTTCAATTGTTGAATCTTGCGTCGCTCCATAACATTAAAATAGATCAATACCATCGCCACCAACATCAACCCTACACCGAGCAAGATACTATAGGTCAACAATTCCTGAATTTCCTCTTCGATACTCAACAAGAGAACATACACCTTGATTTCGCCACCAACAAACAGAATGTTACAGGGATAGGAATTAACCATCACGTCCAGCTGCAGAAAATCTGACTGAACAATTTGCCCCTGTTTTGACACAGCGGCAGTATTTCTCTTTCCCCACTTTCGATTATCAGGAGAATACACACAGATGCCGCGGTCATCATAGATCTCAAAATAAGCCCGCCTTCCGAAATTGAGCTTAGCAAAATAAGCATTCAGCTTTTCGATATCCATATAGATATGATATAACCGATGATTTATTGTTCGTGTCCGTAACAATGTTAGCATCCTATGGCTCATATAATCAGGTTGACCAACCGGGATAATGACCAATAAGGAATCACCACTTTCCTTTGGATCAAAAGTGGGTTGTTCCAATATTTTTTTTTCAGAAAGGTACAGATCCTGCTGTAGCAATTCCAATTGCTTTTTGACAAGAAACATATTCTCATCCGCAAAATCGATCAAGATTCTTTTCTTAAGACGATCAACTTTATGATGGATAACACCGAGCAATCCCCCTCCTACCAGCAGCAACAACAACAAACAGACAATCAGGATAATACTATTTTTCTGTTCGGCATTTTTAAATCGAAATTTCACGGCGCAAAAATACATCAAAATTTTCAAAGCTTTAGCAAACAAGTTCATAAGAAAGGCTCTAACCCAGCCTTTTGTCAATGAAAAACGACATAATCCAAGCTCTTTTCAAAATAAATGCATCATATAACTGAGATTAATAATAATTTTCTGACTTTTGTAACCACAAAAAATTACAAAGTGTCAAAAGCTACATTTATAAAGGTTGTGAAACGTATCGCTATCGTTTTTGCAAGCATCATAGTCTTACTCGTTATCAGCATATTATCCATCCCTTATATATTCGAAAATGAAGTCAATAGCAAGGTCAAATCACTGGTAAACGAACATATCAAGGGCGAGTTAAACTACGCTAAAGTGAGATTAACCTTCTTTGACCAGTTTCCACTGCTGACAGCGTCGATGGATGATGTCTTCTTAAAAGGTGCCGAACCTTTTAAGAACGATACACTAATTGCCGCAAAGAAAGTAAGTTTTGGTGTGGATTTGATGAGCCTGCTCAAATCCAAAATTGTCATCGATAAATTTATCGTGAACAGCGGAAAGATCAACATCCTGGTAGACTCCCTGGGTAATGCCAATTACAATATTTATAAATCTAGCCCCGCTGATTCCACAAAAACACAAGACAATTCCGAAAGCAGTGCTTTAGCCTTCCAACTGATTAAACTGGAAAAAACCAATCTACATTACGAAGACCGCTCTATTCCGCTTAAGATAGAAGCAAAGGATTTGGAATATGAAGGCAAAGGGGATCTCATGTCAAATATATTTGACTTAAATACACGGGCAAAAATTGCATCTTTCTCCTTCTCTTTTGACAACGAACTATATGTGGACCGAAAATCAATTGATGCCAATTTACTTACACGTATCAATACCAACAACTTGTCATTCGTATTTGAACGAAACGATATCAAGATTAACCAGCTACCGGTTCGATTCAGAGGGCTCCTGTCATTTATATCCCATGGATATCACCTTGATTTTAAATTAAAATCACAGGAAAGTACCCTGGCCGAATTACTTTCATTAGTCCCAAATAGCTATGCTTCTTGGATCAAGGACCTCTCCGTGAAAGGTACATCTGAGGTTTTTGTTAATCTAGAAGGTGATTATATTGTCGACAACAACAAAATGCCTAATCTTTCACTTGGGCTCATGGTCAACAATGGCTTTCTCGCGTATAAACAATCCACCAATCCGCTAACAGACTGGAACGCAAAATTACGGATAGACTTGCCGGCACTGAATCCGGACTCGCTACAAATTGATCTTAAACAATTTGACTTTAAAGTTGCTTCAGGCTATTTCAATGCACAGGGCAACATTGCGGGTTTACACCCTGTAACCGTGCATGCCAACATAAAAAGTGATCTTAATCTCGATAAACTCCATGCCTCGCTACAGTTTCCCGATTTTTCTTTCGGTGGGAAATGGAATCTTGACGCAAAAATCGACGGAACATACGCCAAAGCTATTCGTAAGGTAGGACTTCAAAAACGCGAACAGGAATACGTCGCATCCATTCCTACTTTTGATATCAAAAATACACTCGTAGATGGTAAATTCAAATTGGCTAACCTCCCACAAGGATTGGACAAAATTGCTTATCGTCTGGAAGCAAAGGATCCCGATGGCCAGTTAAAAAGTGCATCAATAGCAATCCATGACATTTCTGTTCAGGCACTTAACAACTATATAAAAGGATTTATTTCAATAACAGATTTTAATAAAATTGCAGTCAATTCGGATTTAAAGGCATTATTTAATTTAGCAGATATCAAAAATTTCTACCCAATTAAACAAGTCGAATTGGCAGGATTGGTGGATGTCAACCTCATAGCAAAAGGTTATGTGGATCTCAAACGAAACATTTTTCCCGAAACCAATACGTCCATCGTGATGAAGAATGGGTTAATCAAGTCAAATGATTATCCTATCCCGATGGAAAATATTCAGGTCGAAGCTTTTGTCAATAGCGAAAAAGGTTCACTTCGAGATCTGAATATCAAAATTCTACCGGTATCATTTACATTTGCAGGTGAACCTTTTTTCTTGAATGCAGACCTCAAGAACTTCAATAACATTAAATACAACATACAGTCCAAGGGTAAGCTCAATCTCGGCCCTATTTATAAACTCTTTGCATTGGATGGCACCAATGTCGATGGCTTTATCTATACAGATTTCAGTTTAAAAGGCTTACAGAGCGATGCCACCAATGGTCATTATAACCGACTCCAAAATAGCGGCCGGTTAAGTATTGGAAATATCCAAGTTCAGTCCGACATGCTTCCACAGCCTATTGCAATTAGAAGTGGGAACTTCAGTTTTAATCAGGAGAAAATGAATTTCGATAAATTCCTGGTTGCCTATGCTAAGAATAATATTTCCATCAAAGGATACCTCAACAATATTATTAATTATGCAACAAGTAGTCAAGCACCGTTAAAAGGTCAATTTACACTCAGCAGCAAGAAAATCAATGTGGATGATTTTATGGTTTTTGCCGCCCCTAGTTCGTCTACAACAGCAAGCTCCTCCGAAAGCGGTGTGGTTCTTCTCCCCAAAAATTTGGACGTTCAGGTCTTAGGGCTTGTCAACGCCATATCATATAACAAAATGAATATCAAAGATTTCAAAGGGGACCTACAGGTAAAAGAAGGTAAGATGACACTGAATAAGACAAACTTTGAACTCGCGGGACTGAAAGTAGATATGAACGGAAGTTATCGTCCCATAAATCCACGTCGCGCAAGTTTTGATTATGCTGTGAAAGCCGACAGCTTTGATATTCAACGCGCTTACAAAGAGATACCGATGTTCAGAGAAATGGTTAGCTCTGCTAAAAATGCTTATGGCCTTGTTTCATTGGATTACAAATTGGGTGGCCTATTGAATGGCAATATGCAACCAGTAATGCCTTCTATCGTCGGCGAGGGATCCTTAACGCTAAATCAGATTAAGTTCAGAGGCTTCAAACTACTCAATGGAATTAGTCAATCTACCTCCAAGGAAAAATTGAAGGATGGCGAAGTAAAAAAAGTTGTTATTAAATCCCACATCAAAAATAATGTGATGACCATCGAACGCACGAAAATGAGAATGATGGGATTCAGGCCTCGCTTTGAAGGTCAAGTGACTTTAGACGGACGTATGAACCTAGGTTTTAGACTGGGCTTACCTCCTTTTGGAATCTTTGGGATACCTATGCGAATTACGGGCACTCCAGATAACTTTCACTTAAAAATGGGAAAATACAAAGAAGAGGATCTCGACATGGACATGGATGACGAGGACAGTAAAGTATATAAAGAATCTCAAAAGGTGCAAGAAACACAGGCTAAATAAACGCGCAATTAGTTTTAGTAAATTCAGTCGACACAATAGTGCTGAATTAAAAACGTTATTAAGTTAACAGAAAGATTTGTTAACTTAATAACGTTTTTAATTGTTGAAAACTATGAGATACATACTAATTATACCCATTGCGGTTCTATCCATCTGCAGTTGGTCCAGTTTCAATACCGTTAACGATCAGAAAAATCCCTTATATGGGAAAGTATTCCGTGAGATCAATGAAATTGCTGAATTAAAATCTTATACCTACGCAACTGGCGCACTTATTGAAACCGACAAGAATGCACATGGGGACTATCGCTTTGCTGCCGGCTATTTTACAAATGCCAAAAATGGTGTTTGTATTTTAGAGGAATTGTTACCCGATGATAGCAAAGGTAAAGTCAAATACAAGATTTTGGATACCATCAATATCCAAAAACTGAAGTCCAACGAGCAGCTCAGCTTATGCAACTGCAAGCAAGGTGACAAACCAAACAGTGAAATTATAGCCATTAGCCGGGTCGATGAAAGCAAAGAATATTTCGACAAAATCGTCAAGGCATGGCGCATGGATACCAAAAGCCAGAAAATTATTCCTTTAAAAGACACAAAAGGTATAAGCTGTCTCAATGAAGGCTACGGAATCTAGTAGCGACAGGGTTTTTAAATCAATCCGTCAGCCTTCAACTTGTCAAACACATGCAAAACGCCAATGACCTGGATAGGTTCTTCCTGGTACTCTTGGTGTGAAAAATAACGAACGGCGCCAATCTCATTACTGGGTTCGATCTGCTCTGTTAATGGATACAGAAAACAATCTTGTTCCATGATAACCTCCGGCACAAGCCCGTATGCCGGGGCTGTAACATGGCAATAATAGGATATTTTATCCGGATCCAGATTGATATTTAGCTCCTCTAAAATCTCGCGACGAAGGGACTGCAGAGCTTCCTCCCCCGCATCAATCTTTCCACCCGGCAGATACCATGCCTTTCTATTGTTGCTATACGCTAATAATAATTTATCTTCCTTAATACTCACTAAACCCGCTGTAGGCAAACATTTTGTTGTTGTCATGAAATGTATTATAAGCTATTACTGATTAAATACGCTAGATGTGAAATTACTTCTTTTACGACATTTATCAAAGCGCGACAGCTAATTTGGAGAATCCTTCATTAAAACTTTGCACAAAATCAATAGAGAGGCTAATCAATATCCCGAAACATCATAGGCTAGTTTCTCTTTGAGCACAAGCTTCCGTAGGCTCTTCAAAAAAGTCTCCGCATGATTTATGGTAAAACACAGCGGCGGTAATAGACGGAGGGTATAGCGTCCTGCATATCCTGTAAAAATCTTTTCAGAAAACAGAAGTACATCCCGCAGATGTCGAATATCGTTTTCAAACTCTACGCCAATCATCAAACCTTGCCCCCTAACTTCACTCACGCCATGAATTTTTCTTAATTCTGTCAACAAAAATTCACCTACAGCTGCGGCATTATCAATCAATTGCTCCTTTTGAATTACATCAAGTACAGCCAGAGCTGCCGCGCAGATCACATGACTACCACCAAAAGTAGTACCCAATTGCCCTATGACCGGCTTTATCTTAGGCGAAATAATTGTTGCCCCCATCGGCAGCCCATTTGCAATCCCTTTGGCCACCGTAATTAGATCGGCTTCTATCCCAGCATGCTGATGTGCAAAGAAAAGTCCCGTGCGCCCATACCCGCATTGAATTTCATCCAAAATAAGCATGGTCCCAGTTTTCGTGCAAATTGCTCTTACTTCCTGTAAGAAACTAGTACTTGCCCGATGAATTCCCCCGACACCTTGAATAGGTTCAATAATGACCGCACAATATTCTTCCGTTTCCAATTGTTTTTTCAAACTGGAGATCTCATTGAAAGGTGTAAAGACAAATTGTTCACTTTCATTTAATGGTGCACGAATTGACTGGATATCCGTTGCCGCAACCGCAGCTGAGGTTCTCCCATGAAACGCATTGGACATCGCCAATACTTTCCTCCTTCCCGTATGGAACGAAGCTAACTTCAGTGCATTTTCATTTGCTTCAGCTCCCGAATTACTGTAAAAAATAGCATACGTCGGATAACCACAGGCACTGCCTAAGCGTTCGGCCAAACGATCCTGAAGATCGTTTGTAACTGCATTTGAATAAAATCCGATCTTGTTCATCTGTTGTATAGTTTGCTCAACAACATGCGGATGACTATGCCCAACAGAAATAACGGCATGACCACCATAGAGATCTAGATAGGCCTGCTGCTGTTTATCATAGACAAAGCAACCAAGGGCTCGTTCGATCGCAATATCAACTTTCTCAAAAACGGGAAATGGTTTCATGAATGACTTAGAATTAGTAAAACTCAAAAATCCACTTAAATCCCCTTTCATTCCTAGTCCAAGATGGTTATTTATTACTAGTCCAGCCGACACAGGCAATAAACAAAATAACTCATCTTAAATAGAATAGCGCAGCACTGCTCATGCGCCATCTATCGAATGTATTTTAATCCTGCAGAACAATTGTATATTTGAACAATTACCCGATACAACAGCCTCATGCTTAGACCTTGGAATTTAACGATAGATATTGACAGATCCTCTTCAAAAGCGATTTACATCCAAATAGCGGATAACATTGCTGCTGATATTCAATCTGGTAGATTGCCGAAGGGAACGGCCTTACCGAGTAGCAGATCTCTTGCAGCCCAACTAAAATTAAACCGAAACACGGTAATTGATGCCATACAGTTGCTGTTGAGTGAAGGCTGGCTGGTTAGTCAAGCACGTAGAGGTATATTTGTAGCGGCCCAATTACCTTATGGCTCGAACCTATATGTTGCACAAAAGATCGAATTATCTGATCATCAGCCTCCAACACGCATTATATTCGATGACGGTAATCCAGACAGTAAGATTGCCCCGGTAGAACAGCTCGGACGGGCCTATCGCCAAATTTTTAAACGTAGCGCACGTTGGAAAATGATGGGATATGCCGATCCCCGAGGTCATCTAGATTTTCGTGAAGAAATCGCCAATATGCTCAACATCGAACGCAACATGCACATCGATAAAAACAAGCTATGCATCAGTCGTGGAAGCCAAATGGCCATGTACTTGGTCGCCCAATGCCTATTACAGCACGATGATTATATCTTTGTAGAGTCCCCTGGATACCATTCAGCCTGGAAGATCTTTGAAAAAGCCGGCGCGAAATTGATTCCTATTCCTGTCGATGCCGATGGTCTTCTCGTTGAAGAACTGCTGCCTCATTTATTGAAAAAGAGCAATATTAAGGCGCTGTACCTTACCCCACATCGACAGTATCCAACCACCGTCACATTAAGCAAAGAACGGAGATCACAATTAATAGCATTATCCAACCAATATAACTTCACGATCATCGAGGATGATTACGACTACGAATTTCATTTTGAACAAGCTCCCTATTACCCGCTCGCTTCACAACAGGAGCTGATCAATACAGTTTACATTGGTACGCTGAGCAAAGTTGTCGCACCAGCACTCCGTATCGGTTATCTTGCGACGAGAAACGAGCATTTGCTCCAGCAGATTACCGAACTTCGCTATATCATCGATATCCAAGGTGACAATATTATGGAGCAAGCTGTACTGGAACTCATTCAGGATGGAACAATCCGTAGACATATCCGAAAAGCAACACAGCTTTACAAAAGGAAACGTGATTTTATGATCGCCCAATTGGACAAACATCTGCAGGATCATGTGAACTACACTTCTCCACAAGGGGGATTGGCGGTTTGGCTATCTTTTAAACATCAAATCGACTGGGCATTTTTATTCCAAAAATTAAAGGAAAGATCAGTACATATACCGCATCCCGAAAACTACAGCAGAGAAAATGTTTTTGGCGGAATACGGCTTGGCTACGGATCCTTATCAGATGAATTGATCGAAGAAGGAATAGTCATTTTGGCTGAACTTTTGGAACAGGCAAAACTCTCCACTTAATGGTTTGAAACACAAAAAGCAACTAGACTATTTTCCAATTCGGACGGACTTCATTAGATTAAAATTCTGAAAAAACAAGTACATTCAATATTTAATTCCGCCTCATAAAGACCGATTAAAAGATTAGTATAGGTAATACGTAAAAAACAGTTAAAAATGCTGATAAAACGTAATTATTTTGTCAAAAATCAACTTTTTCACTTATTAATCGCATAAATTAACCGTAGTTTTACGGCGCAAAAGACACACGAGTAATTCCTAATAGGATAGCTATATAATAAGAGAGAGAATAGAGTACATTAATTTATGACTGAGAGAATACCCAGCAGGCCATATGCAGCAATAACTGGTATTGGCGGATATATTCCACCGAATAAAAGATCGAATACAGATTTGGAGCAGTTTTGCGATACATCCGATGAGTGGATTATCAAACGCACAGGTATTAAGGAGCGGAGAATTTTAGAAGAAAATCTTGCCACATCAGACATGGCTGTAAAAGCTATACAAGATTTGGCAACACAATATCATAAAAATCTGAACGATGTAGATGCCCTAATTGTGGCGACTTCTACACCTGATATGCCTATGCCGGCAACAGCAAATATCATTTTAGAAAAATTAGGTCTTACCAATGTTTGGGCTTTTGATGTCAATGCTGCGTGCTCTGGATTTTTATATGCCTTAGATATGGCTTCTGCTCTCGTTGAGACTGGACGTTATAAAAATGTACTCGTAGTCGGAGCCGACAACATCAGTACTTATGTCGATTTAAAAGACCGATCAACCAATATTCTTTTTGGTGATGGCGCTGGAGTGATATGGCTTGAGCCATCTTTAGAAGGTGGAATTATGGATGCCTATCTATGTAGCAATGGAGCGGGAAAAGAATTTTTAAAAATTGAAGCCGGCGGTTCTTTGTATCCAATCGACAGCAATCTTCCTGTTAACGACAACAGATTCCTGAAACAAGATGGTAAAACTGTATTTAGACATGCTGTTCAGTCTATGAGCGATGCCTGTAATACGGTTTTGCAACGCAACAACCTACAGATTGAAGATATCAATTGGTTAATCCCACATCAGGCTAATCAGCGCATCATTGATGCCGTTGGGCGTAGTCTTAATATACCACAAGATAGAGCGTTAAGTAATATCGAATACCTAGGAAATACCATTGCTGCCACGATTCCACTATGTATCTGGCAAAATATTAAAAAATTAAATACCGGTGATTTAGTCATGTTAACCGCCTTTGGTGCCGGTTTCTCTTGGGGAGCCAGCATATTTAAATGGATGATTTAAGCGATCAAAAACTTTAGTCGTCATAAATTCACACTAAAATAAAACCCCAGGAATCAATGATTTCTGGGGTTTTTCTTTATTTCCCGCTACCAAAAACAGGATCGCCATTGCGCAAGAAGAATCGAACCTATCCTCTTTTTTACAGGCAGCACCGTGAAGAAGAAAGGAATAAATAATGGGGAGTTTATAGGGACCTTATACGGACCTTATAGGGACCTCATTCGGATAAAAGCGTCTAAAGTCCGATTTAATTCCCAATGAAGTCCCAATAAAATCAGTATTATCTCAGAAGGTGTCCTCCATTTATCCTCTCTTTTAATGGCAAAAGAAAAGGGGACTTTGCATTGCAAAGCCCCCTAACTCAAATAAGATCTACGCTTTAATAATTTAATGACAAGCCCACACCAAAGCCCATATCACTATCATAATGCGTTCTAAAAGCCATATTTTTGGTGATGACATAATTTAGTCCCGCCATATATTCAAGGTCCGAGTTAACCATAAAATCACCACGGATTCTTCTAGCGATCGGAATATCTTCTCGCATCAGCTGCAATCTGACAATACCATCGTGATACACCTCCGCCTGAAAATTGACCAACATGGGTAAAGTATACATAAAACCCAGACTTAAGGCTTTGCGACTATCTTTTTTATTGGCCTGTCCAAAAATATTTTTCTCATGTTCATCCTCCCCCATACGGCGATAACGATAATCAAAACCTACAAATGGCATAAACCATTGCATCTTCCCAAAGTATCTACCCAGGTGGGTTTCCACCTCATAGCCATGCATATCGTTATACCCTAATCGCCATTCGGAACCAAGCTGCCAACGCGCATTCTGAAACATGGCCTGACCGTCATTTCCATTGGTCGCAAAATCATTTTGCGCCATAAAATGGGTCATATTACTTTCCATTTGCAATTCCTTATAGGCTTTGGCTTTGTCTGGAAGATTGGGATTTTTATAATCGTCCACAGCAAACACGCGGTTCATCCCAGCCATCATATGATACAGAATATGGCAATGAAAAAACCAGTCCCCTTCTTCATTTGCTAAGAATTCGATCGTATCCGTTTCCATCGGCATGATATCAACCACATTTTTCAATGGCGCTTTTGATCCTTTTCCATTCAACAGTCTAAAGTCAAAGCCATGCAGATGTATTGGATGACGCATCATCGAATTATTATAGATGGTAATGCGCAATACCTCACCCTTTTTTACAGGTATCTTATCCGTTTCAGAGAGAATTTTATTGTCCATGCTCCATACATAACGACTCATATTTCCCGTAAGCGTAAATTTAAGATCTCGTATCGGCGCTTCTTTAGGCAGTTCCGTCGCCTGGGGAGATTCCAACATCGCATAGTTTAGCGTTACAATATCGCCCAATGCATTAGCATTATAACGATTTGGATCTTCTTCCATCTTCATTTGTCCATGATCCATACCGCTATGTTTACTGTGATCTTCCTTTTTCTTTCCATCACCTGTAATTTCGGGATACATCACCACATTCATATCCATCTGATTCAAGCTCATCTTCATGCCCATATCATTAAGGTCCCCATTCATCTTCATCATATCGTTCATCATCTTCATGCCTTCAAAATATTTAAGGCGGGGAAGTGGAGAAATCAACTGTTTGATGCCATTTCCGACAAAATAACTCGCAGATTGCGTTCGATCTTCTGTTGTTGCCATAAATTCGTAAGCTGTACCTTCATTTGGGATTGTTACAACGACATCATAAGTCTCCGATACGGCAATCATTAATCGATCGACCTCCACCGGTACCACATCATTCCCATCATTGGCAACAACGGTAATTTTGCCACCTGCATAGCGCAGCCAAAAATAAGACGAAGCACCGCCATTGGAAATTCGTAAACGCACTTTATCTCCTGCTTTCAAAGCTTTACCATTCACCGATTTTAAATCCGTGGAATGAGCCCCGTTCATCAAGACCTTATCATAATACACATCACTGACATCCATTGCCAGCTGACGTTTCCATTCATTCGTAACTTTCGTCTTAAACTTCCCTTCTTTAATAGCTTCAACGTACGATTGTGTAGCCCCTTTTTTTATCGCGGCCCAATCGTTGGCCGTGTGTAACATCCGCTGAATGTTATTGGGGTTATAATTTGTCCATTCACTCAATATGACCGGAATCGTGGGTAAATCATCAATTCCTTTCCGGAAAGTCTTATCATCTGCTCGCTTGTTGAGAATAAGACTACCATACATACCGATCTGTTCCTGCAGGCCGGAATGCGAATGATACCAGTGTGTACCGTGCTGGATTATCGGAAAACGATAGGTATAAGTCGAATTCGGCTTTATAGGTTCCTGCGTCAGGTGTGGCACACCGTCTTCTTTGTTCGGCAGAAAAATACCATGCCAATGTAGCGACGTACTCTCCTTTAACTCATTGTGAACAACAATTTCCGCCGTATCTCCTTCAGTAAAAGTCAGGGTAGGCATCGGAATCTGTCCGTTTACAGCGATTGCCCGTTTTGATTTGCCGGCATAATTGACAATGGTATCCCGTACATAAAGGTCATGACGAACCACTTTCTGGGCCAGCACTGTCAGTTGTGTCATCAATAGTAAAACAACCGTTAATATATTACTCTTTTTACGCATGTTCATTCATTTAATTGATTAGTATTCCATTTCCCATCGGTCCTACGCCATATTGGTAGACCAGTCTAGCCCCGTGATGTCCTGTGATAAATTGTGTCACCGATAAACTTATCAACAAAATCAATATCAAATAGTTTATCCAAGCACCTGTATCTTTCCGCAAACCAACAAAATGCAGGACTGTTGTACTACTTGCAAGCCAAAAGCTGATCCAGGCAAAACGTTGATGGATCTCAAAAACCGCAAAGGCTCCTTCATCGGCATCGCCTGAAATATGGGTTGCGGTCTGAATTGCAGCAAGCGCTCCAAGTGTTCCCAATAACAACAATCCAAAAGTCAGTACAGTGAAAGGACGTCGATGTTTTTTTAACAATAAGGCACCAATATGACTGATCAACGCCATCAACAAGAGTACAATCGGAAAATGCACCAATAGCGGATGTAAACTGGGCAGTCCTTCGAATAAGCTTTTCATTGTTTTAATGTATTGTTTCTACGATAGATCCACAGGTGGGCATTGATTGACCTAGATAAGGATTTTCAATTTTCTTTTGTGTGCTCAACCAATTGGCTTCTTTTCCATCACGATACATAGGGCAGTGTTGATAATAGACCGTAATTTCAGGTTTGACAGATTTCATCAACACATACATATTTTTGGAAAGGGTCACAAAGTGCTCCCGCTGATGTTCATTTTCCTTAATTCCAGCGATATGTTCTGTATCGAAAGCCAATTTTCGTTGATATTCCTTCCAAAGTTTTCCTTGAACAGCATCCAATTGTTCGCTATTAACTTTTTCAATGGCAGCCTGGATTCCTTTCGCAGCTGCCTGTGCAGCCGCTCCATTATCCTTAACCAATGCATCTTTCAGTTCGAAATAGGCACTGTATAAGCCTGCAAAAGGATTACTTGCTGTTTTTAGATTAACTTTCTCAGTGGATGATTCTATTTTTGCAGCGGTATTACTTACGCCGGCCGCCTCTTCTTTAGTCAAAGCGGTATCGCCTTTGCCATTGTCTACAGCTATCGTCGCGGTATCCTCGGCAACAGCGACCATATGATCTGCATGTGTATTTTTCGATGTTGAATTGTTGCATGCAACGAATATCAAAGCCGTCGCCACAATTGGCATAAACTTTTTCATAATTAAGTGTATTTATAGGTTTAGATTTTTAATGTAATTTCGATAGTTTGCTTCGTTTTCAAAATAGGAAACTTCACCCTGATCGCCGGTAATTGCGATGGAAGCCGTCGCCTTATCTACTTCTCTTTTTGAAAAAGGATCGATGGCTACACGTACCACAGCTTCTTGGGGTATGCGCTTTTTACACATTTCACAGCAGCCATAATAATCCTTACCCTCGTGTCTGACCAGCAATTGTTTTTTCCCCATAAAAGCATCATTCACCATGCAAACTTGTGCTGTAGGCACAAGATCGCCCACCTTGTATTGAACGGACTGTACAGGCAAATTGATAGCAGGATCAGTCGAAACTATTCGATCTTCAGCTTTGGTATTCGTTTGTGAACCACTACAGGCCGTTAAAGACAACACAACAACCGATAGGATAGCTAGGAAATAATTCATAACGCAGCCGATTAGTTTAACGTTTCTACTGTACTTCCACAACTGATCATTTGTGCACCAAAGAATGGGTTTTTCACGGCATTCTCCTTACTTAACCAATGCGCTCCCTTGCCTTCATTAAACATGGGGCAATGCTGATAATAAATAGGTCCATCCACTTTACTCACCTTCAGAAGCTCATACAACGTATTTGAAAGAGATGCAAAAGCCACACGTTGCTTAGCCACATCTTTATTTTTAGTTATACCTGCCGCATCGGTTGCCAGCTTATTCATAACCTTCATCCATACGGTATGTTCATCATGGCTAAGTTTATTCATATCGACAGCTTTGATTGCTGCTTGAAATGCCTCTGCCTGAGCTGCAGCCGCCACCGCATCTGTCTTCACCAAAGCATCCTTTACGCAAAATAAGGATTTGTCAACAGCGCAAACGCGGTCTTTTCATCGGCTGATTTTGTATTCGCCGAAGGTTGAATTGTTGTTTGTACGCCCTGGCCATGGTTCGTATGATCAACCTGATGTTCAGTACCATTTTTTAATGCGGGTTTTAAGATTCGTTCATATTGTTCAGCTTTTGCCAATTGAATATAAGCATCATCTGGAGCCAGAAATTTTTCATTGTCGAACCCCGCCAATGCAATACGCTTAAGGACCTCATCCGCGCTTGTTTTTGAAGAGTCGTAGGTAACAACTGCTAGCTTGGTTGTCTGATTCCAGTCAACTTTAGCAAATTGTCCGTCCTTGCCTTCTTTTTCAATGATCGTTTTAACAGCCGGAGTATTTCCAAAAATCTTTACAGTAGCTGTCTTTGCATTTTTAATTTGTGCATGTGTATGTTGGGTGGATAGTAATACAGGGATTACCAAACCAAGTAATGAAATTAATCTCATGATTATGATATGTAGTATATAAAAGAATACTGACGAAAAAACCCTTCTACAGCGATTTACTGTATTTGCGTATTGAATCCGATAGATTCAAAGGGATTTTCATAAGCTAAATAAACAGGGTTTTGGATAGAGAAACCGATCCAAAAAGACATAGCATAGGCTATCAGTCTAACATTAAGCGATCTGAGGAGGTTGCCAAATGGAAAAATAGGCATCTGCGCAATAAGGTTGTTTATAACGCGCATAAGCGTTTAATGCATCAGCATGTAAGGGTAAAATAAGCTGAGCTTCGATCACTGAAACAATAGGATTACATTGCAGGGAGGTGCGGCATGATTTTTCGCCACAATGTTTACCACAGTCATCCCCATGGTGATCAGATTGTGGCGATTCAGCTCTTTCATCTTTACAACAATCTTCTGTTCCGACGTCTTTTATATGTTGTCTTTCATCAAGACAACAGGATTTTTCTTCCTGTTTTGGCTTTTCGGACGGTTCGTGGCAGGCAAATAACCTATTTGGTGCTAAAAAAAGCCCCAGCATACAGATTACAAATACGATATTGCGTTTTGCCCACATAACGGATTAAATTTGAAAAGTAGAGATGTGCTACTTTGGAGGTAAATTTCGGTAGAATTTACGAATGTACAATTGTAATATTTCTTATTTTGTTTATAATATTTTGATTTGATGTATTTCCGATTCTCGGCCTGACCACATAAAAACTATTTTTCGAGTCCTTTGATCCAGTTAAGCATCAATAGGCAACCGGGTGCATACACTCCTCCATGATCAAAACCCTGCAGTTGGTACAACGAGGTTTTGGTATGCCCAACCTGTTTTAAGATCGCTGCCAAATGTGCGTTTTCCTCAAACCGTGCGGCCATTTCCAATTGTTGATCGCCGGTGATCAGGAGAATTGGCGGTGCATCCTTCCGGGCAAAAGAAAGTGGTGCAAACTGGTCAATCTGGGGGATCACCATAGATTGACCACGTTCCTTTTTAATTGTATAATGCGTATTTGTTTGCCCACTAATCGGCGCCAGCCCTTTTATATTATTTGCATCAACACCAAATTTTTGAAGGTAATGTTTATCCAAACCAACCATTAAAGCCAGGTATCCGCCTGCAGAATGCCCCGACACATAAATTTTTGAGGGGTCTCCACCATAGCTGGCAATATGTGAAAATGTCCATGCAACAGCCTCAGCAGCATCTTCAATATAGCTCGGCGATTTCGCTTTGGGGCTTAGCCGATAATTTACCGCTACAACCGCTACACCTTTCTCTTTAAGTTCAAGTGGAATAAATTTATTTCCCTCCTCTAGTCCACCTCCATGAAACCATACGATGGTAGCAAAATTTTTACGATCAGTCGGGATATAGATATCCAATTTACAACGTTCTTTCTTATAAGAATCTGGTTCATCAGGTTTACAATAGGCAACGTCGGTTGTCGTTTTATATTGCTGCGCAAAAATCAAACTCGGTGAAAACAGAAAAAAGAAGATAACAAGCAATTTGGAGGACATATAAATCGTATTTAAGTGTTAAATAGCTTAAAGTTAACAAAACTCAATCAAAACTATTTGGTTGAGCTAAAATAAGTTTCAACTTTACACTTTTTATTTTATATTGATAATTATCTGGCGATAGATATAACAAAACCCAAATTTTCCTGTTATTAACTTAGAAAACATCATACATTATATGGAACAGATAAAGATTGAAACCCATATCAACGTACGCGTAGAAACGATCTGGAATGCGTATAACTCAGCCGAAGATATCATGCAATGGAACCATGCTTCAGATGATTGGCACTGTACAAGCTCAATCAATGATTTACGCATTGGCGGAAAGTTCAAAAACCGCATGGAGGCAAAAGATGGATCCATGGGCTTCGATTTTGAAGGCAGCTATACCGCGCTTGACCCCTTTAAAAAAATAGCCTATGTTATGCCTGATGGCCGTCATGTTGAAGTCAACTTCAATGCAAAAAAGTCTGCTACGGATATCACGATAATTTTTGATGCAGAAACGGAAAATCCAATTGATATGCAACGTAATGGATGGCAAGCCATGCTCGAAAATTTTAGATCCTACGTTGAAAACACCTATGCAACGACACAACTCGGGTAATCGTATGAATGATGAACGAACTTAGCTTGTCTTTTCATGCAATCATCTTTTAAATAAAGGATATGCTTAGGATTCTTAAAAGTATAGTTATATTTAGCCACTAATTTATCTTCCCTTCTCCATTAAAAGCGGGGAACGATACCAACAAAATGCGATAAAAAGATTACATATGACAATAATTAACAATTATGAAGAGTATAAAGCCTTTGAAGGAAAATCATTAGGCGAATCCCAATGGCATGTTATTGATCAAAAACAAATTAATCAATTTGCGGATGCAACACTTGATCACCAATGGATTCATTTAGATAGCGAAAAGGCCAAAACGGATAGTCCTTTCAAATCAACTATTGCCCATGGCTATCTGACCTTGTCTCTCATTCCTTATTTATGGAAACAAATTGCTGAAGTAAGAAATGTCAAAATGGAAATCAATTATGGGATTGAAAACCTACGTTTTGCACAACCCGTTTTGGTTGACAATGCTGTACAGCTACATACACAAGTAAAATCGGTGGTCAATTTGAGAGGGGTTGTTAAAGTTACCATTGAAGCTACATTGAAAATCAAAGACAGTGCAAAACCGGCTTACGTGGGTGATGTTATCTTTTTATATCATTTCAATTAATTCCAACATTAGACTATAGGCCATTAGCGAATTCTTATACATGCGCAATAGCTTTCAAATAAAACTTATTACAAATCATAAGGATTATCCTTATGATTTGTTGCTTTTAGCAGACGAAACCATTCATGCAATCGACAAATACCTCTATGAATCGATGGTTTATGTTGTCTATGAAACGGAAAAACCTATCGCTGTTTTCTGTTTATATCCGGTCAATACGGATACATTAGAAATTAAAAACATCGCCGTATCAACAGAGTTTCAAAGTATGGGGCTCGGAAGTCAACTGCTTGATTTTATCAAGGAGAACTACCAGCAATACCCGAACCTGATTGTAGGTACTGCAGATTGTGGTCTGGCTCAAATTCGTTTTTATGAACGAAATGGCTTTGTTAAATACGCCATCCGTAAAGATTTTTTCATCGAAAATTATGAGCTGCCTATTTATGAAAATGGTCAGCTGTTGAAAGATATGATTATGCTGAAGTATACGTTAAATGCTTAAAGACAAAAATAGATATAGACAAGTACCGGTATTGATAATCCCAACCACAGCACTACCCCCTGTAGTATTGCTTTAAAACCTACTGCCAACAAAACCTCCCTAGACAAGCTTGCTCCAATTAAAAACAAAGTTAAGGTAAGCCCCATCTTTGAAATATGGACGACATAGCCTCCTATATGCTGAAAAAAAGGGATATAACTTGTTAAGATAACCGCCAATACAAATAGACCAATAAAATAGGGTATTTTAATGCTCGTCCCTTTGGTCTTGAATGCTACAGCACTTAAACAGGCGATCGGAATAATCCATAAAGCTCTAGTTAATTTTACGGTTGTCGCGACCTGTAGTGCTTCATTACCATACTTACTCGCTGCACCAACGACAGAACTGGTATCCTGTATAGCAACAGCACACCATAAGCCAAATTGCGTCTGGCTGAGATCAAGCAAATGACCGACAACAGGAAATACAAATAAAGCAATGGCATTCAGTACAAATATGGTCCCTAGCGCCACACTGACTTGCTTCTCATTGGCTTTTATCGTCGGTGAAACCGCCGCAATGGCACTTCCACCACAAATGGCAGTGCCGACAGAAATCAAATAAGCGGTTACCTTTTCCAACTTGAGTAACCTACCCAATAGATAGCCCAATGATAATGTTCCGAGAATAGAAATAACTGTTAACACAAACCCTTGCTTACCCGTTTGGATAGCCGTATCGATATTCATTCCAAAGCCAAGTCCAACAACAGAAATTTGCAACAAAATCTGTGTCGCCCTGTGATTGACTGCCAGAAAAGGATGACCGATCCATTGTGCTACAATAATGCCCAAAAGTAAGGCAAGCGGAGCTGAAACGAATGGCGTAAGACACAATACAAATAAGAGCATAAAAATGATTTCCCGAACGGAAACTTTTCGATTGAGCAACTGTTTATAACGAATTGTCGTATTTATTTTTTTGTCCATGACAATGATACATTGATTTGGTACAAAATTGAATAACTCTCAATTATTATAAAAGACACAATTATAAATGAGTCATAACAATTGGTTATAACAAACAACTACATTTTAGTCAAAATAGCTAAAGAATACGCTATAAAAACGAAATAATCCTTATGGTAGAACATTAAAATACTACGATAAATGATTATATTTCAAATAGGTTACTAAACAGATGGATTAAACTCGACTTAATAATTATATACCGATGAAACTGACAGCCATTCATCCCAAACTGCCCATGCGCAACAAAACCATCACAAAGGATTTTTATCTACATAAACTTGGATTTTCATTATGTGGCACTGCCGACTATGAAGGGTATCTGATGTTGAAGAAAGATGATATTGAAATTCATTTTTTTGAATTCCAAGAACTTCCACCCGAAGAAAATTATGGTATGGTTTATATACGCACAGACGATATTGATTGTCTGTATGAATCTTTTAAAGAAAATAACGTTGAGATTCATCCCAATGGTAAACTTGAGATTAAGCCTTGGGGTCAGCGTGAGTTTTCGATTTTAGATCCCGACAGCAATCTACTAACCTTTGGCGCCGATGCTTAAACATTGAAAAGCCCACTAAAGATTGCTAAAAATAAGCGAAGATCCGTAGTGGGCTTGGTATTGTTCGTATGGGTTCTTAGCCGAAAAGGTCAGAACTCAAATAACGATCACCTCGGTCACAGGCAATAAAGACAATAAGGCCTGCTTCGATTTCATTTGCAATTTTAAGTGCTCCGGCAAAAGCTCCGCCGGTACTCATTCCGGCAAAAACACCTTCGCGCTTGACAAGCTCCCGCGCAAACTCGGTTGCTTCCTGTTGGGATATATCGATGACACGATCTACCCTGCTCGGATCAAAAATCTTGGGCAGATACGCTTCGGGCCAACGCCGTATACCTGGTATCGAGGATTCCGGAGTAGGCTGGCAACCTACAATCTGAATAGCTGCATTTTTCTCCTTCAGATAGATGGAGTTTCCCATAATTGTACCTGTAGTGCCCATAGCGCTTACAAAATGTGTAATCTTTCCTTCGGTATCACGCCAGATCTCAGGTCCCGTTGTCTTAATATGTGCTTCGTAATTATCCGGATTTGCAAATTGATTCAATATAAAATAACCTTCTTTTTCGGCCTTTTCTTCTGCATAATCGCGGCATATTTCCATGGATTCCAATAAGGTGACTTTAGCGCCATAAGCCTCCATCGTAAGTGTTCGCTCCCGTGTTGAAGAAGCCGGCATTACAAGCTCAAGGTTAAGTCCATATATACCTGCAATCATAGCCAATGCGATTCCGGTATTTCCACTCGTTGCCTCAATCAATTTGCTATCTTTTGTAATGTCACCGCGTTCCATCGCCGAGCGAATCATATTTAGTGCCGCACGATCTTTCACTGAACCAGCAGGATTATTCCCCTCCATTTTCGCAAATATCCGCACCTTGGGATTTGTATGAAATTGTGTTATCTCGACTAAAGGCGTATTTCCTATGGTATCTATGATATTTCCCATGGTATCTATATTATTGGTTTCGAATCTATAAATTTTGAGGTGGCCTGATGATATACGGTGGTGTAAGGCTCTACAGAACTTGTCAACCAAACATTCCCGCCAATGACCGAATGATGGCCGATGTGTGTTTCACCGCCGAGGATGGTGGCCCCTGAATAGATAATGACATGATCACCGATTGTCGGGTGGCGTTTTACATTGGAAAACACCTTATCAACACTCAGCGCGCCCAAGGTTACACCCTGATAAAGCTTCACGTAATTACCAATGGTGCAGGTTTCACCGATGACTAATCCGGTGCCATGATCAATATGCAGATGATGGCCTATCGTTGCTCCGGGATGGATATCAATACCTGTTTTGGAATGGGCATGTTCCGTCAATATACGCGGTATCAAAGGAACACCCAAGCGATGCAGTTCATTGGCCATCCGGAAGATACAGATGGCAAAGAAACCGGGATAAGTACGTACGACTTCTCTTTTATTCTGTGCTGCTGGATCCCCATCCATCAAGGCATCCGCATCCCAGCACATCAATTCATAAAGCTGTGGAATCCGTTCAAAAAATTTGTGCGCTACTTCCGAATGATTACAACTTTGACAAGCTTTGGATTTGCTCAAGAGCTGCTCGAGCTCCAATTCAAATTGTTCAAAAGCGAGCTTCACATCATCGACCGATTTCATCTCGCTAGAATTTCGTTCGGGGAAGAGCACATCCACAATTCGGATAGCCCAGCCGCAGATCTTCTTGTTAGAAGGCATTTCTAGAACAGCAAGTTGCTGTTCATAGATATGTTGATAAAAATCATGCATCTTCACTAGTTTATTAAAACAAATATACTATACAATATTGATAGATTAAGCCTTATTATCAAAACTTAGCCCCTTTGACCATCACGTATTGTCCCCTGATCAAGGGAGCACATCTTTTAATTTACAGAACCAGACGCTCAAACAGCTCCTTCAATGTTGCTTCGGGGTCCTCACATAATCCGGGATGTGATGCCGAACATTGAATCAGGGTACTCCGCTTTGCGGTCAGCCATCGAAAGCGTTCGGTGATATCCAGTGCAGCAAGTTTGCCGGCATCTTTTTCGCCGTGGCAGATTCGTTGGAAAGATGAAAGATGATTTTCGATCAATTCCAATTCGATATCCCGGCAAAGAGACCGTACCTTCTGTTCATTGACAAGATAAACCATCTTCGCAAAACGATACTTACGACAATAAAGAGCTACGCCTACATTGATAAATTCCTCTCGCTCCACCCGTGGTATCAAACGTACCACAGCATACTCATATACGGTCTTTTCTGGCATCTTCTATTTGTTTTACAAAAATGGATGAATTGGCTATACGCCGTTTCAGGAAAGAAACATACACTTCGCGCGCATCGGCAGCAGAGAGCTCACGTTCGGCATCTTCCAGCCATTCATCGGGTACCACCGCCAATATTCCGCGAAATACCGCCTCCGTAAAAACGGAACGGTATTCCTGATCTATTTTTTCCACCATACTTGCATTTTTGAGCAGTACGTGATCTTTAATCTGAACAAATGGTTTTAGGGATTGTTCTTCCCAATTATCCCAACTGTGATGAAAATATAAAGAAGCGCCGTGATCTATCAACCAAAGTTCTTTATGCCATATCAGCATATTTGTATTCCGCACAGTACGGTCTACATTCATCAAGAGTGAATCCAACCAAACAATTTTCGATGCTTCCTCCGCGCCGATAGCATCGACATTCGCGTCAAATGTGATGGCTCCACTCAGAAAATGAAGTCCCAGGTTTTTGCCCACACTAAATTTGAGCAGATCCTGAATTTCTTCATCGGGTTCTGTACGGCCAAAGGATTCGTCCAACTCCGCAAATACAATTTCGGGAACTCTTAATTTGAGCAATCTTGCTAGCTCTCCACCGATCAATTCCGCGACCAATGCTTTTCGTCCCTGACCTGCCCCTCTAAATTTTATAACATAACTAAAGCCGTCATCGGCATCGACTAATGCGGGTAAAGACCCTCCTTCCCGAAATGGCTGAACATATCGGATGATCTCTACTTCTCTAATAACAGGTTGTTGAAAATCCATGAATTTATATTTTTACTATCTTCAAAGTTGGCAATACACCTTGCAAACTGATCAAACTTATCTAAAGTTACCCATATTTAAACGTTTGGGGATATAGGAAACAAGAAATTCACGCCATGCACTTGCACGATGCTGTTGCCCCTAGCCCCTGCGAACTTTTAATTGTGGTAATATCCAAAATTATTGTTTATATTTTAGCAATAAAGCACAAATTGTACATTCATTTGACCGTTGGAAGTATTATTTTCTAATTATATTTGTAGTGTAATCACAACTTGTCTCATCAAGTTTCTTCAATCAACGATATGGATACCATTCAGGAATATAACAGTGTTATCAAACATTGTCAGGATTTATTTATTAAAAAAACAAAAGATTATGGAACGGCATGGCGGATTATGCGCCTATCTTCCATTACGGATCAGATTTACATTAAAGCACAACGTATACGCACGCTAGAAATCAAAAAGGTTTCCAAAGTAGGCGAAGGAATTGTTGACGAATATATCGGTATTATCAATTACTGTGTCATGGCCATGATTCAGATTGATTTGGGTGAAGATGGTGAAGAAAATTTGGATCCAACCTTTGTAAATCAGAAATATACAGAAAAGGTTACCGAGACCAGAGATCTCATGCTTGCCAAAAACCACGATTACGGTGAGGCATGGCGCGATATGCGTGTTTCTTCCATGACAGATCTGATCTTAATGAAAATACACCGCGTCAAACAAATTGAAGATAATGATGGGCAAACCCTGGTTTCTGAAGGCATCCATGCCAACTATCAAGATATGCTCAATTACGCAGTTTTCGCATTAATTAAATTAGGAATCGCACAACAATAATCGGATTATGACAGTTACACAGCAGCGTACCAAAACAAATTATCTTTTAGGATTTTGCCGGATTTTCACGGGACTTCTTTTCATATTCTCAGGTTTTATTAAAGCAAATGACCCGACAGGGTTTGGCTATAAGCTTCAGGAATACTTTGAGGTCTTTCATCTCACAGCTTTTAATGAATACGCTACTGCCATTGCTGTAGTGATCTGTGGTTTTGAAATTTTGTTAGGAGCACTGTTATTACTGGGTGTCTATGCAAATACCGTTGCCTGGGGCCTGCTACTACTGATTCTATTTTTCACTTTTCTAACCTTCTATTCGGCATTTTTTGAGGTTGTGACCTCTTGTGGCTGTTTTGGGGATGCCATTCCACTTACACCTTGGCAATCATTTTCTAAAGATCTGGTGCTCTTGGCGTTGATCCTTATTATATTTTTTAACCGAAAGCAATTACGATCAATTATCAAAGGATCAGGCAATCAATTCGTTGCTACTGTGATTACAGCGGTTATCTCTTTAGGTATTGGTATCTATACCGTAAACTACCTCCCGTTTATTGATTTCTTACCCTACAAAGTTGGCAACAACTTACCTTCATTAATGGTGCTTCCTGAAGGCAAACAAGGCGATTTGTTTGAGCAAATCTATACCATGAAAAACAAAAAGACGGGTGAAACAAAAAAGGTCAATGACAAGGTCTATATGGCTGACAAGCTATGGGAAGATGAATCGTGGGAAATTATAGGTGAACCTGAGAGTAAATTGGTCAAAAAGGGATATGATATTCCTATTCCTGATCTCTTGATTACGGATGCCGACGGAGCAGACCATACGCAAGAAATCATCGCTAATCCGTATTACAATCTTGTTATCGTTGCAAAGGATCTTTCTTCGACCAACATTGATGCTATCCAAAAGATCAATCAGGCAGCCATCCAATTAACAAAAGATTATAATGGGCTTCGTATTGTTCTATTGACTGCTTCAGCATCCAAAGATGCCCAATACCTGAGTGATAAAATGCAATTAATTGCGGAGATATTCTATGCCGATCTCATTCCTCTGAAAAGCATGGTCAGGGCAAATCCTGGTGTACTCCTCCTAAAAGGAGGCAACGTCGTCGGAAAATGGCACTATAATAATTTTCCGGATGCCAAAACCATTGAAGATAAATTTCTAAGTAAAGACAAATAGTACCTATGCCTAAACCTATATTTTTGATTGGTTATATGGGAAGTGGAAAAACTACCCTGGGTAAAAAACTTGCCACCAAACTCGAACTCCCTTTTATCGACACAGATGAGGAGATCGTAAAACAAATTGGCATGAGCATTACCGAATATTTTAATCAACATGGTGAAGACGCATTCCGGGCATTAGAACGCGAGCAATTGCGTAAATTTTCTGAGAATGCTGCCGTAATATCTACCGGTGGTGGTGCCCCCTGTTTCTTTGACAACATGGAATGGATCAGGGCGAATGGATATGCCATCTATTTACAGATGTCACCCAAAGCACTTTTTGACCGTCTTTCTCAATCTAAACTACACAAAAGGCCCATTCTAATCGGAAAATCACCTGAGGAACTACGGCTATTTATTGAAGAGAAGTTAATCGAAAGAGAACCTTATTATACGCAGGCCCATCTGACAGTCGACCAATTAAATACCAGTGTCGAGGCACTAGCCGATCTGATTAATCAGCACAATAGATAGACAATGAATATACGTATACGCCGCTACTTCCTTTTATTGATCTGCTTTATCGTAAGCAGTTGCTTTCGTAACGGAGCCAATACGGATGGCTTGCCAGTGGGTAAACGTATACAGCTCCAAAATGTGGAGGAATTATATCAGTTTTTGACCTATGACGATAATCGTTATCCATTGGTCAGTTTGCATCGTGGTGGCCCCGCATCTGGATACCCCGAAAATGCAATCGAAACGTTTTCCTATAATGCGAGCTTGCAGCCTGTCCTTGTTGAATGTGATGTTCGCATCAGTAAAGACTCAGCGCTGATATTAATGCATGACAATACGCTAAACCGAACAACCACCGGCAGAGGGCCTGTGAATGCCAGCAGTTTGGCTGAGCTCAAAAAGCTTCGTCTATTGGACAATAACAAAAAGATAACGCCATATAGGATCCCCACGCTGGAAGAAGCACTTTCTTGGGGAAAAGGAAAGGTAATCTTCACCTTAGACATTAAAAATGATGTCCCTTATGAAGCCGTTATCAATGCTATTCGTAAACAAAGGGCAGAATCTAGCGTAGTCATCATCACGTATAGTGCCAACCAGGCGGCCAAAGTTCACAGTCTGGCTAGCGACATCATGGTTTCGGCCTCGGTCAATAATCTGGATGACCTTGCTCGTCTAAATGAAAAAGATATCCCCGACAATCGCTTGTTAGCCTTCGTCGGAACCCGTGAAGCAGACCCAGCATTGACCAAAGTACTACATGACCATGGAATCATGTGCATATTGGGTACACTGGGAAACTTAGACAGACAGGCCGACAAAAAAGGCTTTCAAGTTTATGCCGGATTTATTGATCGCGGTGCAGATATATTAAGTACAGATCGACCTACAGAGGCAGGGCGAGCGCTGAATTTCTACATCAAGAAAAGAGGAATTACTTCGAAATTTATTCAGTAAGATTCCTGGACTTGTGCCTAATTCTATTCGTTTAATGCTTGGATTATCTCCATCTAGTCCCTTCAATCTTTTTTAGCACGTACAATTCTCCCGATCAATTTATAGACCTCAAACCATAACACGGATGCTGCAGCCACGGAGAGCGCTATCCCCAATTCATATCCGCTCAGGGCTGTTACAGCAAAAAATTGGGCGACAGGAGCAACGTATAATATCACGACTAAAAATAGAAGCACAGCGATCGAAATACCCACGAGCAGCAAGTTTCGGTTTTTAAAACTTTCAAGGATACTATAGTGGAAAGATCGGTTGGCATAACTCAGCAAAATATTGGCAAAGATTAAAGTAGTGAAAACCATAGCCCTCGTTTTTTCCTCAGTTCCCCCCTGCTGAACAGTAAACTGATAAACAAATAGAATCCCTATAGTGATTATCAGGCCTTGAACAATGCTTATTCCGAGCTCATTTATACTCAAAAAAGTGTCGCCCATAGCTCTAGGAGGTCGCTTCATCGTATCCTTTTCAATAGGTTCATTTTCATATACAATCGAGCAGGTGGGCCCCATGACCAATTCGAGGAAGATCACATGCACAGGGCTAAAAATCTGCGGAAATACCCAGCCTAAAAACAAAGGTAGTGATACGGTCAAAATAATGGGGATATGAATAGAAATGATGTATTGAACCGCCTTCTTGATGTTTGCGTAAATCCTTCTTCCGGCTGCGATACCAATGATTAACTTTTGTAGATCGTCATTTGTGATAATCAACGCCGCGGCTGATTTTGCTATTTCAGTACCTTTATTGCCCATAGCAACGCCGATATGGGCTGCTTTTAATGCTGGGCCATCGTTTACCCCATCGCCAAGCATCGCCACAACCTCGCCTTTCTTTTTAAGGGCATTTACAATAGCCAATTTAGCATCCGGAAACATTCTGGTAAATAAAGTTGTTTGCTCCGCTATCGCCATAATTTCAGCATCGGACCTATTGACTATTTCACTGCCATTGATCGGCGGAGACAAAATACGAATTCCGGCTTGAGCCGCTATTGCTTTAGTCGTATCGGCATTGTCGCCAGTAATTACTTTGACTTTAATCCCGGCATCATAAATATCTTGAAACACTTCCTGGATACCTTTTTTGGGTGGATCATAAAATACGGTCAACCCTAAAAATTGGAACTCAAAATCCTGTTGCTTCGCGGGGAAATTATTGCCTTCGAATTTCGCTTTCCCCACACCCAATAGACGAAAGCCCTGCTCTCCATAGGATTTAACAATAGCCCTAATTTTATCTTTCTCATTATCGGGCAGCTTCGATACGCTAAGTATAGCCTCCGGTGCCCCTTTGGCAGCAATAATCCGATCTTTTCCTGTATTTTCGAAAAGATGGGTCATCATCGGCGGTTTACCATCTAAAGGATATTCATGAAATAATGCATACTCCTTTCTGAGGTCCTGATTTTGCGTTTTTTCATATATTTTATGCAACGTAATTTCCATGGGGTCAAAAGGCACAGGCTCACTGCTCCACATCGCATAATCGATAAGCTCTCTTAAATCGGGTTCATCAAACCTTTCCTGATCATAAGATGAATCCGTAGCATAATTATAGAGGTATTTCAATTGCATGGAATTCTCTGTAATGGTCCCGGTCTTATCTGTGCAAATCACCGTTGTACTACCCAAAGTTTCAACAATACTGCTTCTTTTGATTATAATCCCCTCCCGCATGAGTTTCCACGCGCCAAGCGCCATAAAAGTCGTAAACGCAACAGGAATCTCCTCCGGCAATACAGACATGGCCAAAGTAAGTCCATTGAGCAAGCTCGCCACTAAATTACCACTGTCAATAAAACTGTATAGACATACGATTAAAAAAATTAGGATACCGACAATGGCCATTGCTTTTACAAACTTTTGGATTTGCACCTGCAATGGTGAAATTTCTTCCTTGATATTTTTTATCGATTCACCTATTTTTCCAACGCGGGTCTCTTTACCGATTTCAGTAACTTCAAACACGGCCAGGCCTGAGACCGTAACCGTCCCGCCGTAGACCAGGTTATCTTCGGATTTACTGTCCTTAAAGACGGAAAAACTCTCCCCCGTCAACGAAGATTCATTGACAGAAAAATCGTTACTATGTAGAATACGACCATCAGCGTTTATAATTCGACCTTCCTCTGTAATACAGAGATCCCCCACAACAATCTCATGTGTTGGAATTTCACTAACCTTCCCATTTCGAATCACGGTGCTTAATGGTTCATTCAGCTTTTCCAATTCCTCCAGAGCTTTTTTGCTACGATTATCCTGATAAAAAGAAATTGCCGTAACAGCAACAATAGCGACAAACATAAATACAGCCTCTCCGTAATTCCTCACAAAAACATAAATCATCGAGATGATAATCAACAGAATCAGCATAGGCTCCTTCAAAATATCCACAAGCAGTTCAAACCATGTATTCTTGTGATTATCGCTCAATTGATTCCAACCATATTTAGCGCGAGAGGCATTAACCTCAGCTACGGAAAGACCTTTCAGATTATCGGGAATATTATATGACATATCGAATGAACTAGGTTACCTAAATATAATGAATAATTCTTGTATCCAGGGGTTAAATCATCTGTCGACGATCATCTCCTTCACATGTAACATTATGTTACAATCTTTTATTTACAGCTTTTACTTTTTGTAAAAAAGAAAGGCTACATGACTTATAAGCAACATATTAGCATAAAATTTACCTTCTAATACTTTTCTTTTATTGAATATTTCTATTACAATGATATATTTGCGCAGAAATTCATTTGGGGACTTTGAATTTTATATTAGCCAAAAGCAATTTTACGATCATTTTTCCAATAATGCCAAGACAGCTTCTTGCTATTGAAGTCCTTCTTTGCTACCTATGTTTTCAGATTATGTAAAACACAAAGAGAAGCTGGAAACTAAACATATTGTTAAAATATTTCTGTACCTATCGTTAGATATGGAATAGCATCTAAACTTGTTGTGGCCTCCATAATAGTATATTAATAATAAAAACAAGATGGTCATCTTAATTGCAGAAGATAATGAGTTGATATTACGGACAGTTCAATACAAACTGATCAAGGCAGGTCACGAGGTTATCACTACCACCAATGGAAAAGATGCAATTGAAAAGCTCAATACAATGGATCTAGATCTGATCATTACCGACATTATGATGCCATTTGCTTCGGGGATAGAAGTACTTTCTTCCATAAAAAAGCTCGAGAAAAAAATCCCCGTTATTGTACTTTCCAACATGGGACAAGAGGAAGTCGTCATTGAAGCTTTTGACCTTGGCGCTTCAGATTTTATGGTGAAGCCGTTTAGCCCGGAAGAACTCCTGTTGCGGGTCAAACGACTGACGAGTAACAACATTTCAGCTAGAGCCATCCCAGATCACTTGTAACGAAGAACGGGCAGCTTTCTTTACTTGAGCGTGGTTTCAATTGACTAAATCCATCTTTTCAATAATTTAAAAACTTTGCTCTTTTTAGCATAGGGTGGATAGATCAACGTAGAAACTGAAAATTTAGATTGAAACATGACAGCCCTTTCGTGTGAAAATGCCTTAAAGCCAAACTGCCCATGACAACTGCCCATGCCACTGCCATTGACACCACCAAAAGGCAAATGAGGGTTGGAAACATGAATCAAAACATCATTCACACAAGCACCTCCTGAGGACACCTGTTTCAGGATATATTGAATATTAGACTTGTTATTGCTAAATATATATAAAGCTAAAGGCTTTTCAGCGCGATTAATGAGTGCTAGAGCCTCTTGTAGGTCTTCATAGGTTACTATGGGAAGTATAGGACCAAATATTTCTTCTTGCATAATACTGTTGTCGGCCTTCACATCGATCAACAATGCCGGACTTAATGTCAGATCATCCGCTAATTGTCCACCTTCGCACAGTTTTGCCCCACCTGCTGTTGCATTCGCGATTAATGAAACAAGACGATTAGCGTGCTTTTGGTTAATGATCTTTGCATAAACTGTTCGATCCAGCTGCCCATCTTCCGTAAAAAACATACTTTTAATCGCCTTTAGATAATAGTCTACAAATTCATCCCGTTTATCTTTAGGCAAAAGAACATAATCTGGCGCAATGCAGGTTTGCCCTGCATTGATTAATTTTCCCCAAGCAACTTTATGGGCAGTCATTTCCAAATCTGCAGTCTCATCTAATATAACGGGTGATTTTCCACCAAGCTCCAAGGTTACAGAACTGAGATTGCGGGAGGCAGCCTGCATAACAAGTTTACCTACTGCTGGACTCCCGGTGAAGAAAATATGATCAAAGGGAAGCTCCAATAGCGCTTCGGAAACACGCTGTTCACCTTCAATACAGGCCACTTCCCGTTGGTCAAATCCTTTGGTCAAGATCTCCCCAATAACTGCAGACGTGAATGAACTATGTTCTGAGGGCTTTAAAATCACACAATTGCCCGCTGCAATAGCTGAAATCAAAGGACTCATTGTGAGCTGAAAAGGGTAGTTCCAAGGCGATATAATGAGCGCCGTACCCTTAGGTTGGTAGGTAATTGTACTTTTAGCAAAAAAATTGGTCATCGAGCGGCCAACCTGTTTAGGCTTCATCCATTTTCGTAAATGTCGTATTGCAAATGCTATTTCACCGTAAATAAACAATACTTCGCTTATGGCGGCTTCACTTCGTGACTTCCGTAAATCTTTTTCGAGCGCCGCATAGATTAAATCCTCATGACTTTCAATAAGCGCCCTTAGCTTGTAGAGTTTCTTTATACGCTCCTGTGCACTGCTAGACCGTAATTCATATTTAAAAAGCTGCTGCTGTTCAAATATTAAACCTATCTGATCCGTTAACGTCTCTTTGTTCATACCAATTGAAGATCAATATTATTATTTTTTTGATGGCATATTATTGATCCATTGGCGAATCAGATCCACACCTTCTTTATGTATTATACTTCTGGCCAACTCCGGCATCGCTGTACCGGGTTCCACACTGTTCATCCGATAAAGCAGGATAGAATGCTTGGCATCTCCGGGAACCACATCAAAATCCAAGCCACCTGCTCCACCTCCAGCTGAAACAGGAGCTTTACCAATACCAAGGTGGGAAGGAATTTTCACATCATAATCCAGGAAAAGCCCCGTATTATAAGCGTCTCCCCCTTTGGTATGGCAATGCGCACAATTCACATCTAAATAGGCTCTTGCCCGTTGTTCCAAACTGAATTTGTTTTCATCAGTCCATATAGGCAATTGCGGTACTTTCTTTAGATCGGGCATATTGGACACCCGGCCAAGGGAAAGCCATTTGGCTAGTTGGTTGATCGAATCACCTAATTGCACAAAATTGAGGTTTCGGGCTTTTGGACCTATGGGCATCAGTTTGGAGCTATTGTTATGACAGCGCTTGCAATCGTTGGTGTTGGGTACCATATAGTTTGTCGTATGCTTATTGCCCGCATTATCTATCAATGTAATCGGTAGTTTAGCACCGCGAATATGTTTAATAGCATCGGTCTGCCCATCATTCCACAGATAATTCATCACTTTCCAGGCATGATCAGCTGGATCCTTCACCAGTAAGCGCGTCTCTATCAACACTTTTTGCCTTTGTTCATTTATGTAGGAGAAATTCTTTATAATAATGGTTGAGTCGGGAAAATCTAACGGACCATGCGCTGTGTAGCCTATTTTCCCTCCTTTTGGCAAGACAATAAAGCGGTCTTTAACAGCATAATCAGAAAATAGGGGCGTGCTCAGATCGTAGCCCAAGATATCAGCTCTTGCCACTAATTGGTTTAGTTTTCCAGTAAAAAAGCCGTATTCGGACAGTCGTTCTCTAAATTCAAAAGAGACAGCCCTATGATCTGATGATTTCTTTTGCCCCTGCCGACAGCTCTGTTGCAGCAAAAGCAGGATCACACTCAATATTCCGATACAGACGAAGGGAAATTTTGTTGGTTTCACTGTTATTTGCATTGAAAAGGTTGTACATTACTTGAGGGTTTCCACTTCGCCGGTTGACCTGCGTGACTAAAATCTGCCGATACAAACATATTCTCACCCGGCTGATTGATACAGATGGAATCCGGGTTTTGAGTATGACCATTCGTGATCACATTACTGGTAATACCATCATACAATATGGCAGGAACCCGCTTATTTTTCCTATCCGGCTCAACGCTATTCAACTGGGCTTCAGTAGCAATAATCAATTGACCGATACGATGCTCATAAGCTGCTTGCGGGAATTTATCCCCCATCTTAATGGTATTTCTATAAATTTTAACATGTGTGGGTATTGGGGAATAATTTGCATTGATGCGTTCCGCAGCTTTTTCATCCACAGCAAAACCTGAAGCAATCGTAATCGCAGACGTATTGTTTTGTTCGATAACATTATCGTAAATTTCAATATTTGATGTAGAAAGAATAATGATACCACTTCCCGGAGATGCATTCCCTACTCCCCAAAAAGTTCCGAAACTCCCACCTTTGGCAAAATTTTTAAAATTATTATCATAGATTTTATTGCGATATGCCTTTACCCTTCCACCACGCTGTGAAAGTTCAGGCAGATCAAAAATCAGAAATCCGGCTGTATTTCCATAGAATTCATTGTCGTAAACTTCAGCATCTGTTGTATTTTCAATTTCACAACCTGCCACATTTTTCGCTGCTTTGCATTTCCGCACAATGACACCTTTTGTCTGTCCAACATAGATACCTGCATCTGAAGCCCCTTCGGCATAACAATTCTCAACAAGCACATTTTTACAGAGCACAGGATAAATCCCATATCCGCCACTTGTAGAATCGGCCGAGCTCCATATACTATGAAGATTTGAAATGACAACGTCTTGGCTATTGTTTATCTTCAATAGATCTCCTTTTGAATCACGAATGGTCATATTCCCAATCGCTAAACCTTTCACATCAGTAACCCGGATTCCCTCTCCTCCCTGTGTCTGACTGGAAAAATCAATAATTGTCTTATCATAGCCCTCGCCTTCAATCTTAATATGATTTACTTGCGCAATACTCAGATTATCGAAGGAGTATTTTCCAGCTTTTAGCACGATATTGGTGCTATCTTTAATGGAAAGGAAAGCTTCTTCAATAGCCTCTTCTTGTCCAGGAGTAAACGTAAGGACTTTGTAACTGTCTTTCGATTGGTCGGCACAGCTGTACAGGAAGGAAGCTGTGACCGCAATACCAATCAATTGTTTTAAATATCTTTTCATGTTCTGATTTATTTAGTTTTTGATTAGAAAATATTATAAGCATAAGTGACATAATACACTGCCCCTATACGTGGATTAGCAATTCCTGTCGAATAATACTTGTTTGTGATATTGGTCCCCCCAATACGAATTCCGGATCGAGCCTTAACAAATTTATAGCTCACTTGCGCATCGATCACCGCTGAGCTTGGCACTTGACCTGCGGCAAGTCCTCCAGACACGACATAATAGTACCCCGGTTTATAACGTAAGGAAGTACTAAAAGACCAAACCTGTTTTTTCCCAAAGCCACTATTCGCGAATTCAAGATTAAAGTGATAATGTGGTGTATTGAAATTGTTAATTTGACTATTGTTCTTATTTTTTAGGTAGTCAGAATAACAATTGGCCTTGGTCACAAAATTCCGGCCTAGATCCAAACTAATACTCGCGGCATATCCATAGGTATTTACGGTCTCTCCGCCATTAAAAGCGATATTATACTGAACATAGGTCGCATGATCTTTAAAAGCATTGTAATCATCGCTTCCAGGAGTATTGGCAACATTGGCATAGCCAATAAAATTCTTCCAAGTTGAAAAATACCCCAACACATCGATCATCACCCGCTTGCCCAACATAGCTGCATAGCCCAGTTCGAAAGCATTAACCGACTGCGGCTTAATATCATCAAATTTAAATTTCTGAAGTACGGTTGGATCGTTCGATTGCTGAAACTTTTGCACGCTTTCCAAGGTGTAAGGAGGATAGCGATCAAATTGATAATTATCGATCAACAACAGCGATGAACCGCCGGAGGAATAGCTATTATAACCGTTTAAGGTATTTTGTAAGGCTTGTATATTAGAGGGGAAACTATACGCATTCTGATAAGAAAGGCGTAAATAATTCTGATGAAACAAATCAAACACCAGTGATGCTCTTGAAGTTAACTTTGGCTGAGCAAACAACGTATTCTTATCGTAACGGAATGAAGTGGCAATATTAAGGCGATCATCCAATACTTTTTTGGCGAGTTGCAGGTAAGCACTGTACTCTTTTACATGAATCGGCTTATCCTTATCCGGGAATAGTGTATTTTTTGAATTTAGATTGTACAAACGCCAATTGACACCTGCAATCACCTGCATAAATTTTACGAGATCTGAGAAATTATACTGTGCTTCGGCATTGTACAATTTGCTACGGTCCAAAAACAGCGTTCCACCCTGCGATATTGGTGTATTGCTGATACTATCTTTAAGTCTATTGAACAGCGGTGTTCCGAGTTCGGCACGTCCTTGATCGGCTAACGTGCGTGCCGCTAGATGAGCGTCTGTGAGCGAAGTACCTGAAACAAGTGCATTTAAGAGACCGGCAGTATATTCAGGATACCAACCACCTGTCTCGCCATCGTAACTTGTTTTCCAAGATTCATTGATATATTGTGCTGTCGGCCCTGCAACCAGTGTCCTCCCCGAATTTTCTTGGGTCGTATACGTTCTGAAAAACCATTTATCCCCACGAAGCTCCAGCCGATATTGCCCTACTTTAAATCCTTTCAGCTGATAACGCGTATCGTTGGTATACACAATATTACCTGTACCAAAAGTGGCTGAAGCGATGGCTTCAATAGTGGTGGAAACCTTGTAACGGAATTCACCATTGATTTTAAAGAGCTTGGCTCTATTATCGAGATAGCCATATTCGGGGTATCCAGTCCGGGCAACATAATTTGGATTTTTCAGTAGGGGCTCGATTAGGGGGGCCAATTCCGGATTTCCCTGAAGTGCACCTTCCAAAAAGGGATTAATATCTGTCGAAGTCGCTCCTCCATACAGGTTAACCCCATTATAGTTTGGATCTGTCAGCGCTGTCCCAGGACCGTTTTTGTTGGTTTCATCGTTCGCTACCCAATCTTTTGCCTGTGTATACTGACCATTGATCTTGAAAGCAATTTTATTCCCCATTTGTTTTGCATAGCGTATAGCCCAATCATAATAGGGTGACGTAGGCACAGGATCATTGTTCTTTTTATGATTGATATGGTTGACACCTTGAGTCACCAACACACTTAATCCTTGATATTTAAACGGATTTTTACCTGTGGCAACCATCGTACCATTCAATCCCCTTGACCCATACAAGGCTGAAGATGCTCCAGACAGCACCTCTATATTATCGACATCAAGTTGAGTTAGCCCGATGACCGATCCGAGCGGAAAATTCAGTCCTGGCGCCTGATTATCCATCCCGTCTACGATCTGAGTAAAGTTGGTGTTCCCACTGGTATTGAACCCACGCGTTGTAACACTGGTAAAACCAATACTGGATACGGTAACATCGACTCCTCTCAAGCCTTGAAGCATATCCATGTAATTTAATTGTGCAGCATTACGAATGTCTTTGCTGCTCATTTGCTCAATTGTTACTGGCGCGGATAGTTTACTTTGTACAGTTCTACTTGCAGAAACAACAACTTCCTGTCCCAAAATGGGCGATAAATTCAAAGAAATATGCAATGGAGATGACAGGTTATTCACCAAAACTTCTTTCGATTCATACCCGATAGCGGAAATATACAGCGTAATGGGTAGTGGTCTATTTGTTTTCAGCTGAAAACGCCCTCGATCATCCGTGAAAGTACCTTCCTTTCCGTTTTTTACGTGGATCGAAACTGCATAGGCCGGCTCGGATGTTGAGCTATTGCTGACCTGCCCATTGATGATCTGTTGTGCAGACAAACTAAATGGCACACAGATACAGAGAATCTGGATTAATAAGGCAATTTTTTTCATGTTTATATTGGTTAGCGTATTATTATCGCTTCAATGCTTCACCTTACCCGCCATGATTCTCCAAAAATGGACAATCGAGAATTATATTCTGAGCCCTCTAAAAATTAGGCTGACTAGAAATTTGGTATCCCGAAGACTTTGTGCATAGTCAATTTCAACCTGCCGCTTCAGTATCGCCTGCTGCTCTGTACTATGTTTCAATGCATTAGCAAAATTTATAAGTACAGAAGCTATATTTTCAGGATCTGTTAGATCCAATTTTTCATGTGCAATGGCCTGCGTGAGAAGCTTAGTAAGAAAAGCTTTCTCTTGCACCATCATTGCATCATATAGTTCAAAAAAACGAGGTAAAATCTTATCAAGTGATTCGACAGACACCCTATTCATATTTAGCACATTGGTATAATAGTTCAATCTCGATTCTAAATAAAAAGAAATCTGATTCTCCACTCCCTTCTTTTTCAATGTACTTTTTTGTAATGTATCGATAAAAGATTGTCCTTCTCGTATTGCTACTTCAATAAAAATATCCTCTTTGTTCTTGTAATAATAATAAAGAGACGTTTTGTTCAATCCCACAGTTTTAGCAATGTCTTCCAAGGTTGTTTTTTCCAATCCATAACGCTCGAAACATTCCATGGCCGCCTGTCCAATTCTTTCTTTGACCTGTTCCTTTTTGTTCATCTAAAATAAAGTTAGTAATATATTTTTCAATTTTCAAACATTTTATTTAAATGTTTGAAAATTGAAAAATATATCAAGATGTAAACCTAACACTGTTAAAAGTCAAATACATACAGACTTAACATGTTACGCCAAACATAGACAAATTGATTTTTAAATAAAAGAAGTATGCGATCTTATTCAGGTTTATTCGCGACAAAATTGTCTTTACTGCACTTTTTTAAGGGGCTCCGTTTTCTTTTCATCAAAGTATCTTGACTCCATCTTCTCTATTTTGTTTACTGTTAAAACAGTCCAGCAATAAAAAACAGACCAATCACAGGTTGTTTATTCGGAAAAGCAGACTCCTCGCAAATAGAATATGACTATTATGTATATAGTTGAGGTTATTTTTAGATTATCTACAAAAAAAAAGCACTAAAAGAGAAGTAGTTACAAATCATTTATTGTTTATCAAAACATTAAAAAAAATCTTTGGCAAACTATTTGTTTGAACAACGAAAGCTTTCTAATCGGAAACACACAACTTATATTTTTTTAAATTATCATGAAAAAAGTAATTCTACCTTTTCTAACACTTTTTACGCTACTATTTGTTGCTCATCAGCAAGCAAACGCACAAACTCCGTATCGGACAGCCATTGGTCTTGGAATAGATGTCGGCGATGGTCAAACATTATTCGGTCCACAGATAAAACACAATTTTGGTGGAAATGACGCTGGAAATGCACAAGTATTATTTGGAGACAATATTACTGTTATCGGCGTGGATTATTCATACAACAAACGTATTCCTGGATCTCGAGGTCTTTCATGGTACATTGGTGTTGGTCCACAAGTATCATTTATTGATTATGGTAAATGGCACGACGACTGGTATGACGACTACCATTGGAAAGATGGAAAAACACATACTGATTTTGCGATCCGTCCAGCTTTGGGTCTAGAGTTCAAAATACCTTCTGCGCCATTGGCCATGCATTTCGACTGGAAACCTTGGTGGAATCTTTCTCATGGTTCTAATTTCGAGCCATCGCGTTTTTCTTTAGGATTTAAATTCGTTTTGAAATAGCATAACGCGAATACAAATAACAAAAATCCTGCTCATCATCGGTGTGGCAGGATTTTTTGTTTTCACCATTAAGGTGTTTTTATCTTTACACCGACAAAGTATGTCCTTGGCATGTTGGGGCCATAAATGTAATTGCTATCGCGATTTTTCCCGGTATCAAAATCAGTTTGATACGCATTAAAAATATTTTTTACCCCTGCATAAAGCTCAATGACATTTTTGTATTTAGGTAAGTTAAATGCATAAGCTACTTTACTATTGAGCTCCGAAAAGGCTCTTGTCCGTACCATTTGATCGTCAGGAAAATTATCTGCTCCCCCGACATGGGCAATACGCATATTTCCCGTATAAACATAGTTTAAATTGATTGTCCAGGGTTTACTTCCTGTAATATTGAGGTTGGCAAAACCATATTCGTTGGGTGTCCGCAAAAATGATCGAATTGGAGCTACTCCTTCCAAATACGACACCGGACTATCATACTTGCTTTGCTGCACTGTCAATCCAGTTTCCAACTGAATCTTCTTAGCATAATTTACACGTAATTCCAATGTTCCTCCGGCTACTGTTGCGTTGTTTCCATTTCGCTTTTCAAAAATCTTCCCAAAATTATCTGCACCGATTTCCTCAAGTACAAATGCATTATTCAGGTGCGTATAAAATCCTTCCAGGGTGAAGCCTGCTATCCACGTTTCAGTTGCTTTGTCGTAGTTTATCGAACCACTCAGGCTTTTTGAACGCTCCTCCCTTAAATCAGCAGATAACTGTACACGCGATACGCCGCCACCAGCAAATGCGATATGCAGGTCGGTGTCAAATGCCTGTGGCGCTCTAAAGCCGGTTCCATAGCTTAATCGAAATTGTGTTGTTGGGGCATATTTATAAAGGAGTGCTATTCGCGGACTGACAACAACTTTATGCAATAAATTATGTTTGTCAACCCGAACACCCGACAATACATTAAACTTAGTCGCCAAATCCCAATCACTTTGAAAGAAGCTTCCCCAATCTTTGGTATGCTGATCCACGAGATAATTATAACTCGGAATTTCGTCATAAACTTTGTCAGAAACATACTCCGATCCAATGGTCAATACATTACGACCACTAAAGAAATTGCGGATCTCATGATTCAATTGAAAACCTCCCTGAAGTGTTGTTGTTTTAGAATCCCCATAAGGTGGATGCTTAAGATGATTTTCAATCGCCTCAGGATCATCTGGAAATACGCCGGTATAATGTTTTCTATTGGTATTTTGAAAAGCAGTATAGACGATCAATGCCGATTTATCTTGATTGAAGTTAATCTGATAATCAGTGCTTCCCATCCAAATTTTATGATGCCGCTCTTCTGACTGCAGTGTTAAATACGCAGGTTTATCGGTCATTTCACCACCGAAACGATATTCATTCAGGTTGCTTAAGGAGACTTCTAATTTTTGATTATCCGAAAACTGATAGAATGAATTAATTCCTAAAGAGGTATTTTCAATTTTGGGCATTTCAGAAAAATTATCACCATTTGCATCATAGAAACCACGATCCCGCTTGTTGAAGAAGAATGAAGTTCCGGCATTCCCCTTCTCGTTGACTAATGTTGCATTGCCCCCGAGGTTAAAATCATTTGTCCCCCCACCTATACGCTGATAGAAAGAATTGATTTCATAGCTGTTTGCCCGTGGGAGCTTTGTAATCACATTCACCGTTCCGCCAATTGCGCTTGAACCATACAATGAGGAGCCGCCTCCGCGAACGACTTCAATTTTTTCAATCATATTGACCGGTAGTTGCTCCATGCCATAAAGTCCCATCAACGGACTGAAAATTGGCCGACCGTTAATCAGAATCTGTGAATAACCACCCTGAAGTCCATTCATCCGCAATTGCGTATAGTTACAGGTCTGACAGTCTGTTTCTACGCGCAATCCGGGTTGAAACTTCAAACCCTCCGAAAGGTTACACACTTGTAGATTGTCCAAAGTCTTGCTATCCAAAATATTTACCATTACAGGACTCTCTGTTTTCCTTTTAAATGTTTTGGTACCCGTTACCACAATTTCATCCAGTAAAAGTTCAGCCCCATCTAACTGAATATCTTTGGTCAATACCCCTGGACCGACTTTTACTGAATCACGGAATTCCTTAAATCCAATGTGTTTTACTTCCACTTCCCAGGTACCATGGGGGATACTTTCAACGATATACCTTCCCGAATTGTTCGACTTGGTACCTATCTGTAATTTTGGAATAACAACGGATGCTGCTCCTAACGGCACACCATTCTTATCGTAAACCTTACCAGTAATCTTACCTGTCTGTCCAAAGGAAATAAATCCTGTAAGCACCATGGCTATTGTCAAATGAGCACTGTACCCTTTCATCATGTTTTGCTTTTTTATATTTATAAATTTAGATTAGCAAATCTAACAAGTTAGATTAGGCTAACAAAATAATTATAACATAATTATTAGACACGGCTAATATTTAATAAATTTGTCTTATGATTTCACAGACCGAAGAGAATTACTTAAAAGCATTGTATAACCTCACTTACCTAAAGGGTGATGCGAATGTCAATGAAATAAGTAAAAGGCTCGACATCAAGATGCCCACAGTAAATAGTATGATGAAAAAACTAGCCGACAAAGGTTTCGTTCATTATGAAAGCTATAAACCATTGCGGTTAACTGAAGAAGGAAAGAAAGAAGCCGCCCTTATTATCCGGAAACATCGACTTACTGAAATGTATCTGGTTGATAAAATGGGGTTTGCCTGGGATGAAGTCCATCAGATTGCTGAACAGATTGAGCATATCCATTCGCCCGAATTTTTCAGTAAAATGGATGAGTTATTGGGTTATCCGACTGTGGATCCCCACGGGTCGCCAATTCCCGATTCTAATGGGGTTATGCCTTTGGAAAACTATGTGTTTCTAAATAGTTGTAAAGTAGGTGATATAGTTACATTAATGGCGGTTCAGCCATCTTCAAAGGAGCTTTTACAATATTTGACAGCGAAAAATCTCGAGCTCGGTACGACTTTAACAATCAAATCAATAGAACCGTTTGATGCTAGCATCACAGTGGAATACAAAGACAGGCCAACGGAAGTGCTAAGCAGCAAAGTCACCGCAACACTACTTGTACGCCCTATCGCCTAAACTAGGAGAGAATGAGATCCAAATGTTATTTTTTGAAATGAAATCTACTGTTATTTCTCTTTATTAAGAAAAAAAATATTAGAAACAACTAACAAAAATAAGTAAATATTTAAAATGCTAAACCCGGAGAATCTATAGAAATACGATAAATTATTAGTCTCTACAGTTCAACTATCAATTTGTAAAAATTGGGCGTTTATTCTTCAATTTGATACTTGATTGGTTGCCCGGTAGCAATCTCCCGTTCCAATATCTGCTCCGGAGAAAGATGTTCCAAAAACATAATCAGCGCCCTCAGGCTATTGCCGTGCGCAACAACGAGTACATTTTTACCTTCTTTCAGTTTGGGTGCTATAAAACGTTCATAATATGGAATAACACGTTCGTATGTATCTTTCAGGCTCTCACCTCCAGGCGGAGGCACATCAAAAGATCTGCGCCAAATATGCACTTGTTCAGAACCATATTTTTCGGCTGTTTCGGCCTTATTCAAGCCCTCAAGCTTTCCATAACCTCGTTCATTCAAAGCAGCGTCTATAACAATGGGGATGGGAGGATCGCCCATTTCATGCAAAATAATACTTAACGTATGCTGCGCTCTTATAAGTGTCGACGTATACGCTATATCAATTGGTTCATTTGCCAGAGCCAGTCCTGCCTGCCGAGCTTCCTGTTGTCCCAATTCAGTAATATCAACATCTTGCCATCCCGTAAAGCGATTTTCCAAATTCCATTGCGACTGTCCGTGCCGGACTAAAAAAAGTTTTGCCATTATTTATCCAAAGTTTTTCTAAACGGTCTCTCACTACGTACCCAACATCATATATAATAGCGATACATTCCATTTTGTTTTATTTATACCATTTAGTCCCGATCAAATCACCTAAACCTAGGATCGAAGTACTTCAAAATCCAACGACAGATCCTTTAGTTAAAACAATATACTGACATATTCAGTTCCCCTATTATTTGTATAAACTTATCGGTTATATCCGGGAACAGCAACTAATTTTAGGGTGAAAACTATCCTCATTACCAGAACTAAAAAAAATAAACACCTATAAATCAATCAAATAAAACAACATAAATTATTTAACATATTTTAATTCTACACAATGTAGAATATATTCTATATTTGTAGTATGAATAAATTATCAGCTACGGAAGAACAATTGATGGGCTACATCTGGGACATGAAAAAAGCTTTTATGAAAGATCTTATGGAAGCGTATTCTGAACCTAAACCAGCGCCAACAACTGTTGCTACATTATTGAAGAGAATGACTGAAAAGGGGGCGATATCTTATGTGCTTTATGGAAATTCGAGAGAGTATTATCCACTAATTGATAAAGACAACTATTACTTAGCACATGTAAATGATATCGTAGAAACCTACTTCGACAATTCAGCATTAAAATTTGCTTCTTTTTTCACTAAACAATCTCAGCTGAGCAAAGAGCAATTGGAGGAACTGAAAAATATAATTGATTCCGAAATTAAAAACAAAGAGACATGATGCTATATATTGGAAAACTGATAGCCTGTTCGGGTTTACTCTATCTTATTTATTGGTCAATACTACGCAACCAAAAACTACTGATATTCAACCGTTTTTATTTACTCGGGATTATCCCCCTATCTGTCGTCATTCCATTGGTGCAGATCGTTGTCCCATTTGATATTTTCAACTTACTGAACGACAGAAACAGTGATGTTACCCCTGCGGGGCCGATCATTAAACAGCCCGCAACAGATTCAGCACTCTTCAATAATTATCACGTCGATTGGTACGATGGCGCTCTGCTGATTTATGTAATTGTCACTATTGCATTACTTCTGAAACAGGTATGGTTATACCGCAAATTCCTTTATTATATCCGAAGTGCCACACCAACCGATGAACAGTCCATTTATTGCATACATGGCTTAAAAACACCATTTTCCTTTTTTCAAAAAATTTATGTTCCCAAAGAGGCCTACCAACAGCGCGGTATTGATCAGTCAATTATAACGCACGAACGGGCCCATTCCAATCAACGCCATTCGATGGATATACTTTTTATGCAGATTTTGGGTATATTTTTGTGGTTCAATCCCTTCATTTATCTCATTCAAAAATCGATCCGACAAACCCATGAATACCTTGCAGACGATGCCGTAGTCAAGATTCATGAAAAGTTAAGATACCAACATTTGATTATCGAGTGGAGCATGTCCACCCCTGATATAAACACATTACCGGCCAGTAATTTTAATTTTTTAACAACAAAAAAACGATTAATTATGTTACAAAAAAGAACAACCCGAAGTAAACTCTTGCTAATGCCCGGGCTTACTTTATTACTGACAGTAGCGATATCTACGTTGTTTTCAACACATGTGGAGGCACAGAAAACAACGCCGACCACGACAAAAAAAGCAGCAGCTGCCAACACCGCAATAACGCCGCCTGCATCAAAGCAACCGGACGCTCCTAAAACTAGTGGAAGATCTCCTAAATCACCGACAAAGGAAATGGCTCCGCCAATGATATCCCAGCGTAGGTCTTCTTCCCAACAGGAAGGTAATGTACGTTTCCCGGAACCTCGAAAAAAACCTGCCCCACCTCAAAAATCACCCAAAGTAATCGAGGAAGTAAGTGTTGAACAGGTCAAATTTGCGGAACCTCAAAAAAAATCTACTCCATCAAAAAAAACTTCGGCGATAATTGAAGAAGTGCAAGTAGCACCTAAAATTGAGGAAGTAAGGGTCGAAGATATTCAACTGCGTCAACCAAAGCGGATCAATCTTTCCGCCAATGTCAGTTCAAATCAAGATCAAAAAGATATTCAAGTTAAGGAGGAAACGCCCGCAAAGATCGTCCTAAAAATGAAACCCGAAGTAGAAGTAAAATCTGTAAATAAAAAATAAATAGCAGAATTCTTCGGAATACAATAAGAGGAATACAATTCCTCTTATTGCGTTATGTCTACTCCTCACGATTACTCACCTATAAACCAGAATGTTGTTTAGATTATCCAAAATTTAATGTACCAACTCTTCTTATAGATATTGATATAATCTAAAATCAAGTTAAAAATAAACATCAGCATTTTCCAGAATATAATTAAGGATTGAATTCGGGTTTAAAAAACGACAAATTCTACTATAGTTTATTTTTAAAGCAATCATGTCCAGCTAATGATCCTTAAAAACGGCGGAAAAAGTTACACCCATCTAGGTGAAATGAATGTCTACCGGATGCGCTCTTCTATCATTGACAAAGAAAAAGAAGCGGAAGATAACTATTGATCGTCATCGCAAAGATTGTTTTCTAATCATCACTGGTGCTCAAAAGAGCATGACGACGGAGGTAGAAATACCTCCGTTTTATTTTTTTCATCTTTATATCATCAATATTCGAACAAGCTCCAAAAGGGTACGACGTCAAATTCCCGCTATAGCATAAGCCTATTCGACGAGGCTATCCCCAGCAAAAAATAAAAAACTTTTTTATTACCTTAGATAAATAAATCGAACAAGAAAACAACTTGTTTTTCATTAACTATAGTTCACATATATGAAATTATATGCCTTTGTTTTGGGAGTAGGCTTACTTCCGGCCGTAGGATTATGTCAAAAGACCGTCACCCCTGGTAGCAGCGATATCAATACCAACTATATAAAACCGGAGAAATCACTGTATACGGTATATTATGTTAAAGATAATACCTGGGACAAACAAGGATCATTGACCTACGATATCGTAGCGGCCAACAATCAGCTGACCTTAACCAATACCTATGTTCCGAAAGACAATGCCTGGACTTCGATCCGCACGACGATTGCCGACGCAAAAACACTTCGGTCCATCAGCTACTCGAGCGATGGCAAGGAAACAAAAGTAAACCTCAACTTTGCAGAAACAATTACAGGTAATTATTATTCGAAGAAAACTAAAAAGGAAAAAAAGATCGACTTACAGCCAACTAGACCTTTTGTAGATTTTAACTGGACAGATCATCTGATTTCAACTCTACCTTTAGATCTAGGGTATAAAGCGCGCATCCCGCAATTTTATTACAATAGTGATTCCAACATTTTTGTCGAAGACTATACCATCAAGGAAGTAAAAAGCTACAGTTATGGTTCCCCAAAAACAGGTAAGCACGACAGTTGGCTGGTTACACTTTTAGAAGAAAGTACCGGAGCCATCTACAATTATGTCATCGATAAGAAAGATCGCCGATTATGGCAAAGGGAAATGTCCATGGGAAACGGAAAGTGGGAAATTACCGTAAACGAAGAACTGGACTATCAACCTATTAAAAATAGATTCAACAAAGAACAGGCTGCCCAGCAGGTTTCTCAGGGGAGCAGTGTTATTATCGGGACGGCTTACGCACGATCTAGCTCCGGAAAAAAACTTGGCGGGCTCGTGAATACTGCCAAAAAGCAATATGCTCCAAAAGGGACAGAAATTACGCTATTCGCCAACTCTGCTTATTACGAAGAATGGCTGGAAGTCAATAAAAAGATCCGAAAACAGAAAAAGGTCCAGGAAGTTCCATTAGACCCTGATTTTGGCTATGCTGTTAAAAAAGCAAAAGTGTATGATGATGAGGGGCGTTTCGAATTTGCAGATCTCATGCCAGGTGCATACGTGATTATGGCGAGCTTCGATTTCACCAATTCTTACAACTATTCCTATGTATCAGGCTACACCAATTATTATAACTATTGGGGTTATACAGGTTCCACGACAAATTACGGTACGGCAAGATCATCTTATGTCGACAAAGCCAATGTTGAGAAACACGTTACCATCGACAAAGACGGTGAAAAGAAAGAGGTAAACTTAAAGGAAATGTAATCCTAAAAATGCCCTTAAACAAACTCGTTTAACGGCATTTTTATATTTTTGAGATCTATTCCTAAAATGAGAAGATCATCTATCCATTTACTTTTTTCGAAGTTCAATATAGCGGTCTATGCTAATGGGAAAGTTATCGGCAGTACGCAGTAGAAAACAGGCAGCCGCTCCTACCCAGACTGAATAATCGAACGTCGATTTAATTCCTAACGAGAGGGTCATCACTATCGCAAAGCTGATCAGTAGAATCCCGGCAACAAATGCAGTAAAACGCAACTTATAGCCGATCAGCAGTAGGATTGCTAAAACAACCTCTAATAATGTTGCACCGATAGCAAGTATATTGCCGAAAGATTCGGGCACAAAAAAATTAAGGGTATTTGAATAGGCTACAAAATTGGCCCAATTTCCCCAGGAAACATGTGATGCCCCCGGTGCCCCCCACACCCCAAAACGATCTGCAACAGCAGACAAAAATGCTGTCGATACAGCTATACGTACAAAAAGTTGATTATACATGGTATAAATTATATAAATATGGTGTAAACGATATAAATCAAATTTAAGAGAACAAAAACAGTCCAAACTTAAACCAGTTTAAGAAACTTGTTTCAACCATCCCATACCGACAAAGCCCCTCCTCATTGTCATACCGCTGTTGTACCTTCACTTCCACGCTCATCGTTCGGCGATCACCTGTGGGTAAATCCATTGCACAGTTAAATCAATAAGGCTGCCAGCACGTGGGTGCTGTACAGCCTTATACATCAATTAATACGAATAAGAATTTAATATCATGTGTCTACTCCATTAAATGATAACACACTGTTATAATGACGACCAAGATGCTCAATAGTCCCAATGGAAATAAAAATTATAAACAAAAGCTAAGCATCGTCATAAGATGATCGATCTATCAAAACTGCATTGGTTTACTGTTAAATCCCCACAATAGTGATATCGCGTGTCAACAAGCCAAAGTACAATACTATATTTCAATCTGCCTATAGAAAATTTGCTACAGCTGCAGCGTTAATTCCTGCTGCTGTTGGTTTCTAAAAATTAACACCTTCGGCTGGTCTGCGTGTACATGCTTTTTAATCGCTTGTTGCAAGTCTATTAATTGATTTATTTTCTCGCCCTGGTAATTCAGTACAACATCACCGACACGCAAACCGCTTTTATAAAGATTGCCTTTTTCATCCAACTGGAGTAGCAGCACGCCGTTTATCGAGGGTAGGCCCGCAGCCGACTGCTCTCCCAAAGTCTCCACTGATTTAAATAAGCCCGACTTCCAGGCCCATCTGCTCCCCTGTTCCTTTGCTTCGGATTGGATCAACTGAGGTATTTCAGGACTAGCGGCAAGAGTTTTAAGTCTTTTACTCATAACCCCGAAATGCAGCATGTCAAAATTTTTAAAATCTTGATCGTTCCAGTTCTTCAATCGGAAATCACCATGTGCAGGATCCGTAAAGTTCAATTGAATAACACGACCATGTTTTTCTATGCCTTTCGCCCGATCTTTGTCTAGGTCATCCTGCCTCCCGTAGATATTATGGTCTACCTCTTCCCCCCAATACTTGACCTGTATATCCTGATGGGACTCCATCACAATATTATTACGGAATACATCGTGACTATTCTGAAACCAGACATGCGGATGAAAACCATTGTTGATCATCACGTTGTTATACACTTTGCGATAAAATCCTTCTCTTAGTTTTAGTCCCCCACTTAAACAAAGATTGTTGTAAATTTCATAGTTGGAAGATCCGTCGTCCAAATCAATATCCCAACCGTGATCACAGCGAAATCTATTATCATGAATTTTGGTTGTTTTGACTGCATCCAGCAATATTAAATTGGGATGTTTCTCCGTCAGTTCATCCATCTCCTTTCGATTAGGATGCCAAAATCGGTCGCGACCCCATGAGTTGAAGGCTCCATGATCGCTGGTTTCCAGGACTGTATTAAAAACATCATTGTAAGCTATCTCATGACCGCCCCAAGTACCATCACCTACATTAATACCTGCTCGAGGCACATCGTAAATGGTATTGTGCAAAATTCGTAAAGATTCAGCCATGGAGACCTGTACACCGGCGACTTGTTTTTCGATCAATCCAATGTTATGAATCAGATTGTCACTCGCCTCACAATCCATAGGATAATTATCGGTTTTTGGCCCTTTGATGGTATCCATTTGGGCAAACGGAACAAATTTTTCATATCGAAATTCCGGTGAGCGTACCGCCGCTGGATCTCCTACAAAATTAATCGCTCCTGCACCGATCTGTTCAATCCGGTTGCCTTCGATTTTGACCCCGCGATTGTAATTATTAACAAATATTGCATTGCCGCCCAAAGCGATAAAATCATTCGCGCGGAAAATACAGTTTTCCGCACCTTCAATCTTTACCGCTCCCTGTCGATCGATCGTCCAATCACTACGTAAGAGCGGTTCGCTTGTTTTCATAAAGGTAGGAGCAGTATACATGAAGCGAAGGCCACTAACCTCAATATCATGCACTGGGCTGGAAGATGAACCTGAAAGATGGATTAGATTTTCCAATTGTGGTGCTACAAACTTTAGCTGGTTGGGATCAACTCCTTTAGCAGGCATATAATATAATAGTGCTTTCTCCTCATCCAAATACCACTCCTGAAAGGTATCGAGTTCTTCAAAGATATTTTCTACAAAGCGATAGGTCTCGTGCATTTTGCTGGGACGATTATTTTGCTGTCCACCTTCAAGTGTAACTGTTGATAAGCCATCTTTTCCGGTAATCTTATAATGGAATCCTCCCCAGCGACCAGCATGCAAAGCATGTACAATTCCCCCCTTAGGGTTTTTCCATGTTGCGACACGTTCGGGACTTAATGCATCTGCAGCATAGCCTTGAAATGGCAAGACAGTGGGATCGTAGTTTGGATAACGTGCCCGGACAAGATGCTTATCATTAGCATATAAACTTTGGACGTTTACTCCTCTTGGGACCTTAGCCTCCCAAATACCATGATCGCCCTGTTTCCATTTGAGGTTAAGCGATTTGGCACCACTCAGTGTAACTTGTGCTCCATCCTCGGCTTTAATCCGCAAGGGTTGCCTTCTTGTACCCGATATCCCAGCAGACAATTCAATCGGTTTATCCAGTTGATAGGTGCCTGCCATAAAGATGATTTCGATGCCCGGTGTATTTTTCCCTTGTTTCTGTTTTTCTACTGATCGCAGTGCGGCCTCAGCTGTGGCATAGGGACTTCCCTTAGTTCCTTGGTTTCTATCACTTCCTTTTGTACTGACATAAATACGTTTGACCGAGCCAGACTGTTGCCCACGCACGCTAAGCGAAGTGACACCGGTAAGGCCAATAAATAATAATTTTGGAAATAGCATACAAGATATCTTCATAATTTTAATCGTTCATATAGTTTTAGCTAGATTACATCGACTATAAACCCGCTATATAGTTAGGTCTATAAGACCATAAAAATAAAGTCGTTTGCTATGCACAAACGACTTTATCAGTTCGTGTTTCATTCGATCAGGTTAATATTTCACAAAACAATAGTATTTCGGCGAATTAACGAACGGTCTATTGAATCACTTCACTGATCTGTACCTCTGGCGTAATATTCGTATACTTTGGGAAATCTTCGGCAAACTTTTTCCCATTTTCTTTTAAAGGATCCTGATAGGCCGCAACAGAATCAAAATACAAATGGCAAATGGCCAAATAGATCGGACCTTCTGCTGAGCTACGTCCCGAAAACCCTTTATCAATGGTTACGCCTTTCAGTGCTTTACCGTAAACTTTTTTGACAAGCGCAATATGTTTAGGGAGATAATAATCCCAATCAAATGTCTTTCCAGGTCCATTGCGATAAAAGATCGATACCTTGATCATCCCCTTTTTATGAAAAGGTGGATCTGCCTTTGCATTGCACTGAAACCCCAACAGCATGGTTATCAAAACCATAACTAAAATGATCTTTGTTTTCATATTTGTTGATAAGTAAGATTAAATAACACTCTTTTTTCCAAAAACATTTACCATGATTCAATAAACAGCTAATATTGCTTAGATTAGTTCTTTTTGCGCTCTGCGGCTGCTTTCAACAAAATATCTTTACTAGCAACCGGCACATTTCCGTCAGCATCAGGTCCAATATTGAGCAACAAATTTCCACCTTTTTCATTTATCTCCCGTAGCTTAGTATTTACTTCTGTAGGAGATTTCCAATTATTATCTGATTTTTTATATCCCCAAGAATTGTTCAGGGTATAACAGGCTTCCCAATCGTAATCCAGTAACGCTCCAGGATGTTCTTGTTCAGGCGTTCCAAAATCTCGCTTAAATTGATCACGCTTTGCTACGCGGTTATTAATGATAAGAGAGGGCTTCAATTTGCGTAGATATTGATAAAGATCTTCTCCTGCGGCCATATCCCACCAATTCACCCAGTCCCCATCAAACCACAGGATGTCAGTATCATACTTAACAACCAATTCTTTCAATTGATTTTTCATGTATTGAATATAAGCGGCTTTCTGTTCTGGCTTAATGAGGATCTGGCCCCAATCTCCTTTACCATTGGGATCGACATATTGCGAATCGTGATGCCAATCGATAATACTGTAGTAGGTACCAAATCTAATCCCAGCTTTCCTACAAGCTGTGGACAGCTCCCGCACGAGATCTCTTCCTTTCATTGGCGTCGAAGCTATATCATAATCTGTATAGGGGGAATCCCACAGACAAAACCCCTCATGGTGTTTGGTCGTCAGGACAATATACTTCATTCCGGCATCCTTAGCCAATTGAACAATACGATCCGCATTGAAGTCCTTAGGGTTCCATGTGTTGATCAGTTCCGAATAGGCTGCCTTCGGAATATTCATTTCCGATTGTATCCACTCGGCATATCCTTTAGTTGAATTCCCTTTATACATCCCTCCAAGTTGACTATAAAGTCCAAAATGAATAAACATTCCATATTTTGCTTCCCTAAACCAATGCATTCGTTCATCAAAATCCTTTTTGGACTCCTGTAAATAATTAACTTGGGCGTTTCCCATGTTCATAAACAACATGGCTATTAGAGAAAGAATACAATGCGTTGCTTTTATCATATTTATATAATTGGTTAATCCAACAAGCTCAAGCGGCTGTCAAATATTCTATTGGTATCTCACGCGCATTCGGCAAATGCTAAACCATTCTGCTATTGCAAAATAAATATAAAAAATATGAACAACACTTTTTATTTATTTCAAATAAGTTACGCTTAGCGTACAGGTCTATACCTGTCACAATTTTATAAAAAATAAAAACTTCCAAAGCAGCTTATCAAACAGTCTATCTGCTATGAAATTTAATATAAATTCTTTCCAAAAAGGATTTATATTTAGTAAAAATATCATTAAAAACCATACTATAGATTGAAATTATGAGTTTAAAGACCTTAATCACAAAAAGCGCAGAGTATAACAACTGGGTCGTTAATAAATACATCAATTGGCTGGCTGATAAATCGGATGACCAACTTAACCAAGAGGTACCTTCAAGCTTCCCGACCATTTTGAAAACTTTAAACCACATCTTGCAGACACAGGAATATTGGTGGAGCCACATTGCAGAAAGCAATGATTTTGATTTTGAAAAAAAGCGAACCACAAAAGAAGAAATATTTGAAGCACTAAGAAGAAGTTCAGTTCAACTTGTGGATTATATACACAAGCTATCTGAGTTGGATCTTGAAAAAAATATCAAAGTGGAATCACCATGGTTTCAATGCGACTTCACGAAATATGAATACATACAACAGCTGATCCTTCACGGAACATATCACAGGGGACAGATCGTTACAATGGGCCGGGCTATTGGAATAACGGATGCCCCAATGACAGACTTTAATTATTGGAATATTTATAAAGATCAACAATAGGGATTGGAGCAACGCCATGGACCAAATTACCAGTAAAGTACAGATCCGAGAAATTGTCGCAGCGGCGAAACAGCAAGGGCAGCAATCCGGTATTGAATGCCTTATATTAAGCTTACAAGAGTGTTTACTGAAAAAGAAAGTACGATTTCCACTTCTGGAGTTCGCGGCCAGGGAAATTATGCTATTCGTGCCTGAGGCCGAGCAATTACACTTGACAGATCGTCTCATTGCCACAACAGAAATGGGAAGTTATGTTTTAACGGGAATAATTCTTCAGCAACGTCTCACCGAACACTTTGAAGAATCTATCCATAAAGCCTGCACCTATATAACCATGGGCAATCAATGGTACGTATGTGATATCATCGGCGAACGCGTACTTGGTCATGCGCTGTTGACTTCACCTAAAAAAGCAATACCATTATTAGAAGAATTAGCTCATCATCCTGATAAATGGATTGTCCGTACCATTGGTGTAGCTACGCACTATGCTGTAAAAAAGGGACTACCAGCCACATACGTAGACATTTTGTTGAAGCTGTTGGTTTCACTATCCAATAAGACAGATTTCCACGTGAAGAAAGGAATTGGCTGGGGGCCAAAACAATCGCAAAGTTTCACCCTAAGCTAGTTGCTTGCTACAGTAAAGTAATTGAATCGCCAGAAACTAAACAATGGTTTCGGACAAAAATTACCATTGGTCTCATTCGCCACAAATTGGGGGCTAAACAGATCCAGTAGGAAGCCACAATGGTTCATCATAACCAATGAAATGAATGCGTGATTTTCTTTGCGATAGTTATACATCAAGAAAGGCGAAGTCTACAATTAAACCGCGCCTTTCTTTATACCTTTAGTCCATATGTAACCGCGCCCTCGGTTATTGGTCTTTTTTCATTGTTCCTTTTTCACGAAGATTAATATGCCAGCTAAAAGCCTCTTCTAGCAAATGTGGTGTATGCCCTCCCCTTTCACAAGCGCGGTTATAATAGTCTGATAGCTGCTCCTTATAATCGGGATGTACGCAGTTCTCAATAATTACTTTCGCTCGCTCACGAGGCGCTAAACCACGCAAATCTGCCAAACCATAATCTGTTACCAAAATATCGACATCATGTTCGGTATGATCTACATGAGAAACCATAGGAACAATATGAGAAATTGCATCCCCTTTAGAGGCTGCCTGTGTAACAAAGATGCTCAAGTAAGCATTGCGTGCAAAGTCACCCGATCCACCGATACCGTTCATGATATTTGTTCCCGACGTATGGGTAGAATTTACGTTTCCATAAATATCAAACTCTATAGCTGTATTAATTGCTATAATCCCCAAACGTTTGATCAGTCCAGGTGTATTGGAAATGTTCTGTGGCCGCAATACAATTTTATCACGGTATCGATCCAAATGATCGAACACTCTTGAATAACACTCTTCCGAAACAGTAATTGAAGAAGCAGAAGCAAAATCCAGTTTTCCAGCATCGATAAGGTCAAAGGTACTATCTTGCAACACTTCAGAAAACATCGTTAGATTACGGAACTTACTATGTATAAATCCGGTCAGAACAGCGTTAGCTACTTTTCCAATACCCGCTTGGAGAGGCATCAAGCTTTCTGACAAATGACCTAACTCTACTTCATTTTCGAAAAACTGTAAAATATGCTTCGCTATCGCTGTAGTTTTGGTATCCGGTTCAGCAATATCGGCTGGGCTATCAAGCTCATTCGTAAACACAATTCCCACCACCTTGCTTGCGTCCAAAGGAATAGTTTTACGCCCAATTTTATTTTCTGGAGCTACAATTGGAATAACATTACGGCGAGGGTAATCTTCCGCTTGGTAAATATCATGTATCCCTTTAATAGTCATCGGTATCGCAGTATTTACCTCCAAAATAACCTGCTTAGCCAATGCAGCAAAAGTAGCCGAATTTCCCACAGAAGTCGTTGGAACAATACTTCCGTCTGATTCTATTGCTGCTACTTCCAAAACAGCAATATCCACCTGAGGCAAATTCTTATTGTGCAGCAATTCGGCTGTTTCGCTTAGATGCTGATCAATAAACAGCACATCTCCAGCATTAATTTTATTACGTAAAATACGGTCTACCTGAAAAGGCATCCGCTTAGATAGTGCTCCCGCTTCCGCCAATTTACCATCCGTTCCATGTCCCAACGAAGCCCCGGTAATCAAGGTTATTTTCAATGGATCCACTTTTGCACGTTCAGCCAAGGCAGGTAACACAACCTTACTGTCTCCAGCCTTAGTAAAACCACTCGACCCAACGACCATTCCGTTTTGAAATAGTTTAGCAGCTTCTTCCGCTGTAATCACTTTATTATGTAAGCTTTGAACTTTTATTCTTTCGTAAGCCATATTGTTATAGTTTGATTTTATTCCATTATTGTAAACTTAAGAAATTGAAACCTATATATTTCCCTTATTGGAAAAGTTCTTTGTTATATTTTCCAACCTCTTAACCAAACAATTTTAGCATTTTTTTCACCTGCATATTTATTACCATTCGACACAAAATTATCCAAACGAGACTAAAAAGTCACAACTCACTACAAATCAAAAATATACAACAAATCACAATAAAAAAATATTTTATATCACACTGATCGATAATATATATCACACTGATAACAAACAACTTACAATAATAAAGATAAAATCAAAGTAAGTAAAGACTAACTCTCCGGTCGATTAATTGCCATTTTAACGTAAGCATACACTCACTTTCAAGAAGTAAAGGTGGGGTATAGTAAAAAAGTCTTACCTTTGTGGTATAGTATTATAGGTTAAAATGAATACACAAGATATAACGACAGATGCTAAATATGTCAACCGCTATTATATGACGGAAGTAGACTCATTTGAAGATAGCATTTACTGTCACCACGCTATTATTGCAGAGAATCATATTTCCGAACACTGCCACGATAAGGACCAATTTTTATATACAGAAGGTGGTGTCGTATTTGTTAAAACAGAGGAAAAATCATATTTTCTACCTGCCCGTCATTATTTGTGGATTCCTGCTGGCATAAAACATAGTATTCATCCAAGTACCCCTGAGGTCGTTATGCGTAATCTGTACTTTCCCAAAGCCAATAATGATGCACCCTTCTACAGTAAAATGGGGATTTATCCAGTAAATGATCTTTTGATAGAGCTGATTATGTTTACCAACCGCTGGAATGGCAATATATTTCCGGTCGAAGAACCTAAATATAGTATCGCTACAGCATTTAAGCTTATCCTGCCGGAATTATCGCTACATGAGCTTCCATTGGCCTTGCCTTATCCTAATCATCAGAAATTAAAGGATATCGTCACTTACCTCGAAGAGAATATAGAGGAAAATGTCAGCTTTAAAAAACTTGCCGGATTATTTAACATTAGTGAACGTACATTAGCCAGACTATTTCAAAAAGAATTAAATATGTCTTTTATCCAGTACTACACGATCCTCAGAATGCTAACCGCTCTTAAGCTCCTTTTAGACGAAAAACTAAGTGTAAATGAAGTTGCACTCAAAGTTGGATACAATAGCCTCCCCACGTTTAGTAACACATTCAATAAGGTCGTCGGTATCCGTCCAAGCGAATATGTCAAACAAAAAGAATTGCTTATTTAAAAATGTTTACCTAATTTAGGTCAATAAACCTAATTCAGGATGAAATTCAAACATATCATTTATAGTGCTGGAATTTTATTGCTTAGCACTTCTTTATTTGCCAAATCTCAAGATAAGAAACCCAAACCCATTCAGTTATTCAATGGGAAAGATTTGAAGAACTGGACCCCAAAAATCAGAAACCACAAAGTTGGGGATAATTACAAAAATACATTTCGTGTAGAAGACGGTTTACTCAAGGTAAGATATGATGGTTATGATAATTTCAATTTTCAGTATGGCCATCTCTTCTACAATAAAGAATTCTCTGCTTATTTGTTGCGTGTCACTTACAGATTTGTCGGTGAACAGGTAAATGGTGGCGAAGGTTGGGCTTGGCGTAATAGCGGAGCCATGCTACATGGACAGAATCCTAATACTATGGGTGTGGATCAAGACTTTCCGATATCTATAGAAGGGCAACTGTTGGGTGGAAATGGCAAGGACGAACGGACCACAAGTAACCTTTGTACACCAGGCACAAACGTTGTGATCGACAATAAGCTATTCACACCGCATTGCATTAGCTCAACATCAAAAACCTATGCTGGAGATCAGTGGGTAACTGCTGATTTTTTGGTCTTGGGAGACTCTCTTGTGCAGCATATCCTTGAAAACAAGGTCGTATTACAGTATAATAAACCCCAAATTGGTGGCGGCAATGTAAGTGGTTTCGATCCTAAAGTGAAAAAAGATGGTCAGCTTTTAAATAAGGGAACTATTTCACTTCAGAGTGAGAGTCATCCCATTGATTTCAAAAAGGTGGAACTTTACGATTTAGAACCTTACATGAAAGATCCCAACAAATTGAAAAAGATCATCGCTGAGTTACTTCCAAATTTGCAGCAATAAATACAATGTAGGTCAGTTTTAAAATAAAAAAGCATCGATATCCGATGCTTTTTTATTTACCATTCGCTTGGAAAGAGAAATCCAAAGTATATAACATAAAGAAAAGGGATACAGCGAGCTGTACCCCTCTATATCTGTACGAAAAGCTTACGCTAAACCGTTAACAAATTTTGTTAACTTAGATTTGTTGTTAGAAGCTTTTTTCTTGTGGATCACATTTTTCTTTGCCAAACGATCAAGCATAGAAATTACGCGTGGTAACAATGTTTTTGCTTCTTCTGCAGAAGTAGTGTGACGTAATTTTTTGATTGCGTTACGTGTAGTTTTTGCTTGGTAACGGTTTCTTAAACGTTTAGTAGCGTTTGCTCTAATTCTTTTGATCGCTGATTTATGATTTGCCATTTTTTTTAGCTAATTTTTATTCAATTTTTTCTTGTAATTCGGACTGCAAAAATAACACCTTATTTTCAATATTCAAAATCTATTTTATTTTTTAGGTTTAGTATATTTGCGACATGCAAAAATTATCGATGGATGAACTTCAACGTACAGATGTTGAATCGTTTAAAAAACAAGAAAAAACTCCTATCACAATCGTTATGGACAATGTACGGAGCATGCATAATGTGGGCTCGGCCTTCCGTACTGCAGACGGATTTGCTATTGAAAAAATACACTTGTGTGGCATTACCGGCACACCTCCCCATCGCGAAATCGAAAAGACGGCCCTCGGGGCAACCCAATCGGTCGCTTGGGAATACCACAAAGATACCACAGCTGTTGTTGATCAGCTTCGGATAGAAGGGTATGTCATTATTGCCATCGAGCAAGCAGATGATAGTGTTATGTTACATCAGTTTGAACCAGAAAATGACAAAAAGTATGCGTTGATTTTTGGAAATGAGGTCAATGGAGTCGATGAGAATGTCATGGAAAAAATTGATACCTGCATCGAAATCCCCCAATACGGGACTAAACATTCCTTAAATGTATCTGTCGCAATTGGCATTATTCTTTGGGATTTTATCCAAAAACGCAATTTCAATTAAAAATTTATCAATAAAGGTCACATTCCTATTCACATTGCTTCCATTTTAGAAAGCAAAATAGTAGATTTGTGTGCAAAATTTAAAGAAGAAATGAGTGTATTAGTTAATAAAGATTCAAAAGTAATCGTTCAAGGTTTCACTGGAAACGAAGGTACTTACCATGCTACTCAAATGATTGAGTACGGAACAAATGTAGTTGGTGGTGTTACTCCTGGTAAAGGTGGTCAACAACACTTAGACCGTCCTGTATTCAATACTGTGCAAGATGCAGTTGACACTACAGGAGCTAATGTTTCTATTATTTTTGTACCTCCAGCATTTGCTGCAGATGCGATCATGGAAGCTGCCGCTGCTGGTATCGAAGTGATTGTTTGTATTACAGAAGGTATCCCAACAAAAGACATGATCCAAGTAAAATCTTACTTGAGCGACAAAAACTCTCGTTTGATCGGTCCTAACTGCCCAGGTATCATCACTGCAGACGAAGCTAAAATCGGTATCATGCCAGGATTTATCTTCAAAAAAGGTAATGTGGGTGTTGTTTCTAAATCAGGAACTTTAACTTACGAAGCCGTAGATCAAACTGTAAAAGCAGGATTAGGCATCACAACAGCAATCGGAATTGGTGGTGACCCTATCATTGGTACAACAACGAAAGAAGCTGTTGAATTATTAATGAATGACCCTGAAACTGAAGCGATCATCATGATCGGTGAAATTGGTGGCGGAATGGAAGCTGAAGCTGCTCGTTGGATCAAGGAACACGGTACTAAACCTGTTGTTGGATTTATCGCAGGTCAAACAGCGCCTCCAGGACGTCGTATGGGACACGCTGGTGCAATTGTAGGTGGTGCAGATGACACTGCTGCTGCAAAAATGAAAATCATGCGTGAGTGTGGTATTCGTGTTGTTGAATCTCCAGCTGAAATTGGAAAAGCAATCGCAGAAGAATTGGCTAAATAATTAGACCATCGAGCATATAAAAAAAGGGAATCAAATTTGATTCCCTTTTTTTATACCTAATAATTAGATGACAACATTAACTAGACATTGCTTCGTCTGCCGATGGTCCATATAAGCCCGGTACAGCAATATCCAATAATCGCAAATAAACAGTCAACTGACCACGATGATGAACAATATGATTATTGACAATAAAACGTATCGCTCCAGCTCGTGGCAAACGGGCAATCTCATGGTCCCCAGCTTTAAGCACCCATTCATTAAACCAATCCGATTCGGCCATATCCTCTAGTGTTGCCTTGTTCTCTTCCAGTCCAAGAGTGAGGATTGTTTTCAACTCTTCTACTGAGGATACCTTGAGAGGCTTATAATCTACTTTAAAATCAAAATACGTCCTTTGGTATTGCCTTGTGTACCCAGTTATATAACTCGACAACATGAGCGGCCAATTCGCCCAAACTCATCGATTTTTCGTGTGGGCGCCAATCCAATTTATCGTCCGGTATCCGTTCTAGAATACGTTTGGTATTTTTTGTTTCGTGATCCAATTCGATCAAATAGCTCCTTTTGATACTCATATAAATACTAATTCATTAATTGAAAATCTTTTAATACGGTAACAGTATAGGGGAATTCCACAGCCTTATGTGCTGCCGCTCGCGCAATCTCTCCCTCTACATAGGTTACCTTGAGCGGCAAAAATGTATTGTTCAGTACATTTTCATGGAATAATGCCTCATACCAGGTGCAGGCAGCAACGAAACGTCCGTAGTTCAGATTTAGGTGATAGCCATCACGCGTAAAATGATCCCCCACAAAACTCGAACGCGCATTTTGAACAGCTGTACCCGAAGGAATCAAAAGATCGAAATTACCCCAGTTAAACACCTCTTGCGAAGTATTGGCAATAGCCCTATACATACTATCTTGGCTACGGTTATAGCGAACAAAACCTTCATGCGATGAACCGTTCTGATATGCCCAAGTTTGATGCAATATATACTTAGTTTCAGGAAATAGAATATGTTTTGTCACATAATCATATAAAGGCGGTAGATCCTTCGCATACGAATCATAATCTCCTGATAGCGGACTTGCTTGCTGAAAGCTAATATAATCCCAAGCCTCATCGATAAGCGCTTCAGATAAGCGCTCATTCGCTTTCTCGGACATTTGCCCGTCAAGATTTATTTTGCGGTAGCGATAAGCCGGCTTATCTTCTTTTGCGTTACTTACATGTAAACTTAAAGGAGCTCCCCCAATATAGAGATTGCCGATCACTATCTTTTTCTTGCCGGCTTTCGCCAATTCATATAAATTCTGTTCGATAGCATCTTCCGAGAAACTATTACCGATGGCCAATATTCGTAGCACACCATCATCTAAAGATTTATTTTGCGCATTTAATCGATTATTCTTCAAAAAGAATACGATTAAAAAACCAAAAACCAATACCTGTTTTACTTTTATCATCATATAATGCAATAACAACTAAATTAGATAATATCTCGTAGAAATACGAATGATATACCTAGAAAGGGAGATTTCCTCCCATCTGTAAGCTATCGAGATAGCAGCTGGGACAGGGGTATTTGCCGATAAAGCTTAATAATAGTATAGAATAGCTGTATAGCATGTAATTCTGAGAGCTATATCTGTAACCACTACCTGTATACTTCCCAACAGTCGGATAGCATATACAACTGCTTATTACAAGTAGCTACTGCAAGGCCATTGATATACAGCAATACGATACAGATGAAAAACAATATAGCTTGATAAGGATAGTAGCAGGACAGGATATTCCCCCAATAATTACGAGTAGTCCTTGCTGTACTTACCGATATACGGCTATAGGACACTCGTAAAAAGCAATAAGGTTTGACACGGTCAGTGAAGGCTGTAGGATTGCTGTCCACTGGATTACAATTCCCCTTGGCTACAAGGATGCTCCATACCACTGAGGACAATGAGAGTTGCGCAACAGCTGCCGATGGACAATGCTCATCGACGACCGGGAAAAGTATCCAAACGAAAGAAGCCCTTGACTGTTTCCAGCAAGGGCTTCCGTGTAAAAAAAGGCACCGACCTACTCTCCCACCTGTTACGGCAATACCATCGGCT
>NZ_JANUDT010000005.1:0-466603 GCF_024808035.1 Sphingobacterium sp. BIGb0116
AAGCTAATCGCAAGATTAGCTTTTCTTGTTTTAAAGCTATTAGGATTCGAAAGAAGGGTCGGCCGGGTTCGATCCAATGGAGGCTCAGGGCTGTGTTTGGGAAATGAGGGGTTGAGCCAATCCCAGCGGGATCACAAAAGAAAAGCTAATCGCAAGATTAGCTTTTCTTGTTTTAAAGCTATTAGGATTCGAAAGAAGGGTCGGCCGGGTTCGATCCAATGGAGGCTCAGGGCTGTGCTTGGGAAATGAGGGGCTGAGCCAATCCCAGCGGGATCACTGAAAAAAGCTAATCGCAAGATTAGCTTTTCTTGTTTTAAGACTATTAGGATTCGAAAGAAAGGTCGGCCGGGTTCGGTCCAATGGAGGCTCAGCGCTGTGCTTCAAGGATAAAGTGTATAACAGCCTCCATCCGTTGTACGGAGCAATCGGTTTCAATTTCCAATTCGTTGATTGCCGTTTCCAGTTTAGACAATGTCTGATTGTAAAATTTAGCTCTCATTACCTGCTGTTATTTTTCTTTCTTACCCTTTTCATTAGACTGTAATTACACGCTCTGTTTTCTGCATATTCAATTTTATGTTCAGATAGAAGCTGTACAATTATTTCGTTTGTTTCATCTTCATTAAGTCCTATTTTTTCCCCGAGGTCAATTTCATTGAGTTGACCGTCATTTTCTATTAATGCTCTGTAATATTTTTCTTTATTTTCCATAATTATATTTTTTTTGCACAGCTATCATCATGTGTGGACTAAAGGGTAAAAGATAGCTGTCGTTTTCAGTAACTTGAATAAGTTCCATTAATGTTCTTCGTTTTTTGTTATTCAGCATATTGGTAAAGTATTCTTTATCCAACCATGCCATACCCTCAACCGCATAAGTATTTAGATAGGTTAAGCCTTGATTTATAAATTCATCTTTTAGCTGTTGTGGCTTATGATAAAATGCTTCTGCTAAAAGCCAAGGGAAATCATCGGGCGGATTGTGCATCCCCCTTATTAGTTCTTCTTTGCACATTTCAAAAAATGGCTTTTTGTGAATTAAGCCGTTTAAAAGACCAACCAATGTTGATGCCGTATAATTGATGGCAAAACTCAAAATAATCCCATCATTCTTTAAAATACGTTTAGCTTCGCAAATGGCTAAATCTCTATCCTCCTTTTTTTGAAGATGATAAAGAGGGCCGTGTAGTATTATTAGGTCTGCATAATTATCTGGAAATTCCAATTTTCGAGCTTCTCCTAAATGTACAAAAAACTTGTTCTTTAATCTATTCGCTCTGTTTTGGGCTATTTGTATATGTTTTGCAACTGGCTCTACCAAATGAACTTGATGTCCTTTTTTAGCAAGCCATTCCGAATACTTTCCCGTACCACCACCAATATCTATTATTTTTGAAGATGAAGTTGGTATATATTTTTCTACGAGTGATTTAATTCTTTCAAATTCAAATACGCCCATTCCTTTGTCAAGTCGAGTTTCTTCGGATGCTCTATTGTAAAATAGCTCTATATCTCTACTTATTAACTGTTTACTATTCATTTTTATTCATCGTGTCACCACATTTTGAAATGTTGAATACACTGCAAAAGTGATAATGCAATCGATTTGACAATCGTTTGTTTTGTTTAAGATTAAGAAATATGTCGATAGGATTATCTGTGCATTAAAAACCACAAGATTTCAATGCATTAATCACTCTGTTTTAGAGTTGTCTTTCGAGTAAGACCAGATAATATGTTAGATATAGTATAACAGACCACAAAGATAGAAAATTTGGATTAATTTTTAACGGTGAATTGGCACTAATATTCCCCGATTAAAAATCACTATTTTCATTGATTTTTTAACAGATCTAATTTGATAGTTTTGTTATGCACATTAAATAGCACAACGGATGAAAAATTTTGTTTTACTTCTTCTAACCCTCTTAAGTATACCTTCGCCAGCCCAAGATAAATTAGCTTCAACGGATTTGGTGTATCCTGATTTAATTCCGACACTTATGCAGAACAGCTTTTATGGTTACTGTGACAAATCACTAAACGTTAAAATAAAGGCACTTTTTGAAAAAGCAGAACTATTCGAAGCTGATTACAATTTCCAACTTTTCCATGTAAATAATCCTGAGATCATTAAATATGGAACAGAAGACTATGCTTGGGTACTATTCAATGGCGAACGCTACCGTATCGATAAAAAGGGAACACGAGTATATAAATACAATGCCGCAGATTTTAAAACAGGTGAAACAACAATTTATCTGTACAAAAATTCAACTGTTTATTTTAGCGACAGCATAGATCAAAACACACTCTTTCAACACATCAAAGACAACCAGAGCGGAAAACAAATATTTCCGGAAGAGCAATCCATTCAGGAATTTCGCATAAAAAATAAGGAGTTGATTGAGGAAGGAGTTAAATTGATTTTCCGCCCCAAAAGAAAAGAAATACCTTACGTAGATTTTACCAGTGAGAACACTTTACTAAAGGGAATAAAAAATAGTGAGACCAATCAAATCATTGTAAAAGCAAAGTATGCGAATATTGAGGAGCTTTATAATAATCCATTACGTGAACAGCAGTATCCGCTGTTTATTGGCTATCGCGGTGACCTCGACAAGGAAATATATGTCGGTCTGAATGGAACCGAGTACTACATCCAAAAAGAATAGCAAGCATTTTGTTCGGAGCCTTCAATCTCTTCAAAAGCAGTTGTAGCAACGATAGCATCCGTAGGAGAAATGACACCTCACAGTAAAAACCTCAATGTCGGTATAAAGCCGGTTATAAATACGGCAGACACATTAGCAACACCTGTCACTATAAATCGCCCGGACGATTTTTTTATATGTATCTGCCGTAAGCCCCTTTTCCTCCTTGATGTTATATAAGAAATCTGCGTATTTTATTTAGCAATTTCTTTCGGTGGGAATATTCGCAATAACTCGCTTCCGCTTAGAAAGCTGCATTTCTTACTCTGATTAACTTACCATCAATTTCATCCGTAAGAATATATAATTTACCCATGGGGCTTTGTGTCACTTTTCGTATCCTTACTCTATCATCAGTAAATAATTCTTCAACACGTTGTACATACTCCCCTTCGATAACCATTCGCCATAAACTACCTTTCGATAATCCGCCCACAAGTAAGTTTCCCGACCAAGCTGCAAACTCACTTCCCGAATAAAAATGTAACCCTGTCGGTGCAACAGTGTGTAACCAGTACCATACAGGGTCCGTATAGACATTATTGGGGATAGCTTTGGGTGCAAACTCCGCAAAACGATACTTCCCAGTCGTTTTCATTGGCCAACCGTAATTTGCTTTTGCATGGAGCACATTAATTTCGTCTCCCTGATGCGTACCGTGTTCGGTAAACCATATTTTGTTATGAGTTCTATCAAGCGTTATTCCTTGCGCCGCCCTAATTCCTATCGCATATAATCCAGGAGTCGCCTTACTTCCAAAATCCAGATTATCCTTTGGGATAGTTCCATCAGAATTAATTCGATAGATTTTCCCTCTTTTATCTTCGATATTTTGAGCAATAGGAATAATTGGTTCGTCCTGCTCAGAAAACAATCTTTCGCCAATGGTAAAATAGAGTTTACCATCGTTCCCAAACACCATTCCACCACCGTAGTGATACCGCTCTTTCGTATAAGGCTCAGCGACAAAAAGGACTTTAATTTGCTGTAAGGAGTCGTCTTTCAGCACTGCTCTTATAATTTTTGTCGTTCTGCTCGCTGACTTTTTGGCGACATACGATAAGTAAACATACTTATTTGTATTAAAATCGGGATCTAACAATATTTCAAATTTCCCGGTATTGTCCCCAAAACCAGCGATGCTATTCTCCAGATCGGTTGGATAACCTTGTATCCTAGTCTTTTCTTTGGTCAAAAGATTAGTCTTCACAAGATGGCCTTCTTTCTCTGATATCAACACTTCATTCTCCGACATAAAAGCAATACTCCACGGCCGTTTTAAACCTTCTATGATGGTTTCCTTTTTCGGTAGAATAGCGTTTACATCCACTATTTTATGGGGTGTTCGTGTCGAAACTTTATCGGCAATAAACCAGCCCTCGTTGGTTTTCATCAGATTAAAATAGTCTGTATACAAATCTCTCTCCGTGCTGATTTCAACTTTTGCGCTCCCCATATTGTTGGTAATATCCATCGCCACTATGCGCGTTTTTAAATTTTTGTTGCGCTCATGAGGTTTGAATAAACTGAGGTATTGATCTCTGGTAAACTCCACAAATTTACCATTGTTATAGTTCTTTAAATGACAGGAAGAATGCATAGCCTGTTCTAATTTAGTACTATCTCCGGTTGCCCAACCATCGAAATAAAGCTCTATTGTCTTTTCTATTAGCTGTCTTTCTGTCGGCTGATTTTGAGAAAATGCGGAAAAAAAAATAACGACAATTAACAAGAGAGTCAGAATTACATTTTTCATAAAAGTGTTTTGATAAGTAATAAAATTTTTATTTGACGCTCAAATTTGCACCTTACTTTTATGATTAGGGTCTTATAACCTAAATGCGGTACTACGATTTTATAATTCTGGAGTATTTAATTTCTGATAAACACTGGGAGTTATACCCTGTATCTTTTTAAACGCGGCAAAGAAAGTTGATTTTGCATTGAACCCGACTTCATCCGCCACAGCTTCAACCGTGAGGCTTGGATTACTTAACAATAGTTTGCAGGCCTCATTTATTCTATACTCGTTCACAAAAAGGGTAAAATTCTTATCAATACTTTCATTTAGAATCTGTGAAAGTTGATGAGTGGAAATATTGATTGCTTTTGCCAACTCTGATATCTTCAAGTTTGGATTTTTAAAAAGCTCCTTTTCAATCATTACCAGTGTTAACTTCCCTATTATTTGCTTTACCTCCTCAGTATCTATTTTTTTGTCTACATATTTCTGCAAAGAGAAAGAAGAGAGGTCGTTCGTTTTTTTTCGATAAAGCAACGTAAATATGACGAGATAAATAATCAAAGAGAAGAAAATAGCGGCATGGATATAGCTGCCCTTGGTAATATTAAAAAATGCCCAAACGTAGGATACAAAAAGTAGCAATACCCCACCACATATAGTCAATATCCATTTTTCAAAAACTTTTATTTCTTCTTTACCAAACGCCCTTTTTATTATTGGCATCAGTAAAAAGACTGAAAAAACAATATAAATCCCCCATTGAAAATAAATAAGAGGGATGATGTAATGCCACCATAAAGGCGCAAAATATTGGTAAGGGTAAATAACACCGATTACAACAATCAATACAAACCAGGCGACAAGTTGCCATAACCACAGGCGAGGTAATCTTTTAATCTTTCTGATTTCAGATTTTATGAAGAAATACAAAAAAGGTCCGATAAAAAGGCATGCGGTTAACCCGATTTGAAGAAATGTCCGTGGTAAATTGGCGTCAAAAAAATAAATAACCGATTTGCCAATCCGAATACTCAGTACCATCAACAATCCACCTAAAAGGTAATTAGGCAAATATTTCTTAGCTGTAAAGAAGATAAAATAAACGCCTAAAATGAACGCGTTAAATGCTCCCAACAAACTAATAAAGAAAAGAATTTTTTCAGCAAAGCTCATACTGCCCTCCCCTCTTTGAGATGCCTGCTATTGTGATAACGATATAAATCGCGGGATAAACAGATGATCTGAAGACTTTGCCATCTTTTTGTTGAATAGTTATTTTAACAAGAAGATGCTGCTTAAATAAATTCGTTACTTTTTGCCCTGTTTTTAGCACAATTGCACCCCTATCCATTTTGGCTAAGGCTTGCAGTCTAGGTGAATGAACTAAAGCAGAGATACTCGCAATAGTATTCAGTATGGTTAGTGGAGAGAACATCGTTAATGGCATCACTATTTATATCACTCAAATATAAATATTTGAGTGATATAAATAGTGATTCAGGAATCAATTCCTAATTTGCAGATCTAATTCAAAGCGACAGCAATTTCTCTCGTTTTGATAATGAGCCGGCAAATTGTTTGTTTCAGTCAATTTAACCATTCCTAAGAAACTAAAACCTGCCGAAGTATAATGTTGAATCAATTTTGTGTTATTTCCCAAAGTGTCAAGGCGGACAAAACGTTTTCCAAGGTTCTTTGCATATTCTTTTGCCCAGTCTACGATTTCATCGATATATCTATTTCCCCTCAATTTTGGATTCGTACAGATACGGTGAATATAAATAGCATCGTTTTTATCTTTTTCGCCCCAAATCTCCTTATCTTCGAAGGTGATGGTCCAATTGCATGCTATTATATGGTCTATAACGATTTTCCATTGACGGCTCTCGTCTATTTCCTTTTTTAGATATGAATATTCAAAGAAAGGCCAAACGACCATTTTCCGCTGCATTTGCAAATCTCTGGCGGCATTATAAAGTGCCATTATATCTTCAATATCGCTTGTTAAACAATTTTTAACTTTCATAGCATAAAATATTTATAATACAAATATCTATATACTTAAAAATTTAAAAAATCCGAATCTTGCGCAATTCGACACTGCGGGGTTTAGAGGCTGTAGTCGGTAAAAATCCTTTACTCAACTACGTGCTGGGAAATATGCCAAGCACTATTATTTTATATGCAATGGAATATTAAGTCATTCTAAACTGGACGCTGATGGCAATACCATCTACAAAGTCTTTTTTGAAGAAAATAGCTTTTGTGCTTTCACCGCCGCCATCACCAAAAAAAAATCGAGCGCATTCAACATCATTGCACTCGACGATGTAGAGTTGATTCCGAATTCAGTCAAACCTTTCCGTGAGTGTAATGATGATCCGGCACGATTTAGCGCTCTTTCAGATTGTTTATCTCGAAAAGAAATGGGTAGTAAAAAAGAACCGTCGGAATGAAATCCTAATAAGTTTTCATCTGTACCCCAAAAAAGCATAAAATATGTACACATCAATGCCCTTCGTACTATTTTTTTTCTTTAAGTTTGGACAAGCTGAAAAAGTATTGGCGCGTATGATTTGAAATTGAACATTTTGTACAACTTAGTCTACACGGCGTCTATATTTTTTCCATTAATCGCCAGCAGGTCGGTCAACTGCGAGACTTAATAACTAATCAATTATGAATTTTAAAGTATTATTTCTACTCCTATTTTTTAAAATAAATTTCAGCTTTGCGCAAAACAACTTTTTGTTTGACAAAACCCTAAAAAAAGACAGTATTACCGCCGAATTTACTACGCTATATAACTTGATGAATAGCATTCATCCTGGAGAGTTTATGTTTACCTCGAAGAAAGAATTTGACAAAACTTATTTTGATCTAAAAAACTCCATCAAGCATGATTTGTCAATCATAGAATACTATAAATTGACCGCTACATTAATGGCAAAGGTTAAAGATGGTCATACTGCAGTTGACAGAAATAAAATTTTAGCATTACTAAAAGAGAGATTGGTTTTCCCATTCAGTATCTATAAAATTAAAGATCAATACTATTTTGATAAGTCTGTCGTAGAAAACAGCAACTATTCCGGCTTACAGATTCTGAAAATCAACGGGAAGAACATCCATTCGGTTGTTAAAGAAATTAAAAACTATATCCATCTGGAAGGAAATAATGAGACTGGATTAAACACAAGGTTTAAAAATTTCCCCTTTTATTATTTTATTTATAACCCATCTCAGACATTCGAAATTGAATATATGGAGGAAAATGGACATGTCAAGAAAGCGATTTTTCCTGGGATTACTTTTGATGCGTTCACTAAAGCCAGTACCGAAAATATTCAACCACTAACGACAGACTTCAAATCAAATAATGTCGCCATACTCAGATTTCATTCTTTTGAAAATGGCTACAACGAAGCTGACAGAAAAATTGCACAAAGTCAACTAGATGCTTTTTTCGCAAAAGTTGACAGTTTAAAAATAAAAAATCTAGTTATTGACTTACGTGACAACGGTGGCGGCGCCGCAGAAATAGCCAATTACTTATTTTCGTATCTGGTCAATGTGCCCTATGATTATTTTGACTATGTTGCAGCCAAATACAACAGCGTAAAAGCTTGGAAACACTATGCACAGTTTCCTGATAATATCGAAGAAATAGACTTAGAAGAAACGAAGAATAAATACGGACTAAACTGCTACACATCGACCAATAGTCCTGATGATTATTGGTGGTTTAAAAAACAAGAAAATAAAACGAATTTTTATACCGGACGAATTAGTGTTTTGATAAATGGTGGATGTTTTTCAACCACAGGGCATTTATTATCCCTAATGCGGGAATATAAAATTGGAAAATTCTATGGTGAATATAGCCAGGGAAGTAACTACAGTAATGCAGGTGGACAGGCTTTTGCCTTACCATATTCGAAAACATTAGTTTGGATACCTACTTTCCAGTATAAAATGAAGACGCCGAATTTTAGGAGTGATCCAAAAGGCATAAAACCAGATGTTGAAATAGCATTACAACCAAAAGACTTAAACACAAAATTTGATCGACAGCTAGATTTTATTCTCCAACAAGTCGTAAATACCTTGTAATGATTTTACTCCTGTTTTCAGACGAATAATGCTTATACATGGCATTGTCCAATTGCATAAATTCTTTTTTCCTTAGCTTTGCAATTCGGTATTACATGACTCGGTATTGATAAAAAAGAAAACATGGAGCAACGATGATAGAAAAACTCCTCTTCGAAATGAATACTTATGCTGCGCTTAGCCCAGCTACGACAGAAATTTTGAAAACTATCTTTCAGGTGAAGCAGTTCAAAAAAAATGAACATATTCTACGTGCTGGAGAATATGCTAAGTACTATTATTTTATATGCAAAGGATTATTAGGTTATTATAAATTAGATCCTGATGGTGATACCATCTACAAAATGTTTTTTGAAGAAAATAGCTTTTGCGCTTCCACCGCCGCCATCATTGAAGAAAAACCGAGCACCTTCAACATCATTGCACTCGAAGATGTGGAGCTAATTCAATATTCAGCCAAGGCTTTCCGTGAGCTTGTCCGCACAAAGCATGATTTGGCGCTCTTTCAGATAGCCTACCTTGAAAAGAATTGGGTGGTCAAAAAAGAACCACTTGAAATCGAGCTCAAGTGGGAATCTGCAAAGGAACGTTATCTTGAACTTGTTAAGAATCAGGTGCTTTTCAAACGCCTCAAGCAGCATCATATCGCCTCCTATCTTGGTGTAACTCCCACGCAATTAAGCCGTATCCGTAAGGAATTAAAAGAATAATTCCATCAACATGTGTACACGTTTTTAAAGATTATACTGTTGAATTTTGCCTTATAAAGACAAAATTTTAAGCTATGAAAACAGTATACACACTCCTATTTTCTGCCCTTAGCCTACCACTGGCGGCGCAAAAAGTCGTTAAGACAAAAATCCATAGTGCCAAAATGGACAAAAACATTGAAACCATTATAATTACACCCGACATGCAAGACGGGATCAATTATAAAACAGTTTATATTCTCCATGGTTATAGCGGCAACCCGACCCGTACAGTGCAAGAAGACATTCCGGACTTAATCCAAAAAGCAAAAACATTTCAGACGATCTATGTACTACCAGATGGAAATTTCAATTCTTGGTACGTAGATAGTCCCATCGATCCACATGCACAGTACACCACTTTTATCGGAAATGAGCTAGTAAGTTACATCGATCATCACTACCCGACGAAACAAAACCGAGATGCGCGCGGAATACTGGGCTGGAGCATGGGTGGCTACGGAGCATTGCACATCGGCATAGCCTATCCACAGACATTTTCGATCGTCGGAAGTTCATGCGGTGCTATTGATTTCGACCGCTTCGGACAAGCCTACCAGCAATATCAGGTAGACAAGGTATTGGGCGATTATAAAAATCTGAACGATGTAGACCGCATCTACAGCAACGAAGATAAAATGAAGCACAATAAACAACGCTATATCCTCGATTGTGGGACCGAGGACCTACAAATGCTGGCAATGAACCGTACATTCCACAAGCATCTGACCGACAAAAATATCGAGCATCTTTACATCGAATCAAAAGGAGGACACGATACTGCTTATTGGAGCAAATCACTATCACAACAATTGGCTTTATTTCAAAACTACTTTCAACATGAAGGACTATAAATCGACGCTCTATGTTGCTGCAGGCGCATGTAGTTATGGACTGCTCGCAACAATTGTGAAATATGCAAACCATTTAGGGATACATACAAGTTTGTTGACCTTTCTGCAGTTTATGTTTGGTTTTCTCTTTTTGTTGTCCTTTAATCTGTTGTCAAAGCGTAATGCAGAAGAACATAACGCCATCAAATTTTCATCAAAAATTAAACTGATGGTCTGGGGCATTTCCCTTGGTCTAACAACAACACTTTACTATCTCTCCATCCAATATATCCCCGTATCCGCTGGAATTATTTTACTGATGCAATCCATTTGGATAAGTTTGGTTGCAGAAGCAGTGCTGTTTAAAAAGTTTCCGTCAAAAGGCAAGATAACAGGAGTTATTATTGTTTTGCTCGGCACGACCTTAGCAACCAATCTATTCCAAAACAATAATAACCTTGATTACAGAGGAATAATACTGGGTTTCGGAGCGGGAATAAGTTATGCGTTGGCAATTTATGCTTCAAGCACAGTGGAGAAAGAGTTACCGAGTCCGATACGTAGCCAATTCTTGGTCTTAGGCGGACTGCTGCTCATCGTAGCATTTTGGAACATTGATATTATTCGGTATATGCAACCTAATGCATTACCTTGGGGATTATTGATTGCCATTTTTGGAACTATTCTTCCACCCTTACTATTTACAAAAGGAATCCCAAAAACCGGCATAGCGATGGGAAATATTATTTCCAGTTTAGAAATTCCCGTTTCTACCTTATCTGCCATGTTGGTTCTACAGGAAGTTGTTTCAGGATTCCAATGGTTTGGCATACTCCTGATTTTAATGGCCGTCATTATAATTAATGTTGGTAAGTCGTAGTAGCCAGCCAATGATTAAATCTATTATATTGCCATAAGATCAGCCCCCATACCGGAACTATGGTTGCAGCCATGTGGAGCATTTCAAATAAGTTGGATGCTCCACCAGTTTGGATCAGAAAGGACGAAAACAATAGGCTAACTGCGGCGGGCAATAAAACAAAGGATAGTGCCCGTGCGAGCCTACTGCTTCTGAATTGCTTATTTAGATTTAGAAAAATAGACATCGTACCAATCGCAATACAGAGTGCCACGAATGAAAGCAGCAATTCAGTAAATAAGGGCATGTAACACCGTGCTCTTTTTGCCGCCTCATTATTTGCCTGAAGTATAGCTGTAAGGACAAAGGTCGTCAATACACTAAACCCTATAACTCGCAAGAAAATAAAACTTAGCTTTCTTTTCATCAGCACAATATTTTAAAATAAATAAACAAAGCGGCGAATAGGCCTGAACTCCTCGTTCCCTCCTATTTCCCTTTAATAAATTTCGACCAGTTCCTACGGGGAGCTGCAATTCCAAAACTGATTTCAACGCCGACCTTTTACAAGTTACAGCTGAAAAATCCCACTAACATCAAGCTTTAATAAAGACAATAATCTTTTTAAAGGTGCAAATTAATCCTTGAAAGATAAATGTCAAAGTAATATTGGACGTGGTATTGACGATATTGGACGCTTGGACCTTAATATTTGTCGGCACGCTACCCCTGATTATTTTTTCATTTTTTTACTAAGGTTTATCCTTCCTGTTACGTATCTATCTAAAATTATACACCATGAGATTGACTGATGATATCAAACAACTAATCATAAAGTACATTGGCGACAACTTAACGTCCGATGAAAAGGCTGATTTAAAGTTATGGTTGGATGAATCAGCAGAACACCGTATTTTTTTTGAAGACCTCCTGGATAGCAATGATTTGATAAACGACTTAAATCAATGGAACGAGCTTCAGGCTTCAGATGCAATGGATTGGAACGAAAGGTTAAAAGCAAAGACCCTAGAAACAATTCGGACCACTGCGGTAAAATCATCCCCCATCAGAAATATGAAACGCTTGCTTCCCTACGCTGCAGCTTTAATAAGCATAATCTTAGGAGGTTTGATGTATTTCATGGTTAGGAAACAAGTTGCACCAGTCAGTAATCGAATCGTCTTAAATGACGTAGAAGCACAGAGCAACCAGGCAGAAATACGGCTTTCGAACGGCAAAGTGCTCCAGGTATCGAGTCAGAAAGGAGCCTTGGTTTCAGGAGACAATTTAACCTACGAAGACGGTACTATCCTTCAAAACGCATCTTTAAAAGGAGATCTGATGGCCACAGTCAATACCCCCGCAGGCACAATGCTGCAACTCCAATTGGAAGATGGATCGGAGATTACGCTCAATGCAAAAACAACACTTAAATACCCACTTCATTTTGCAAAAAACAAACGTGTTGTTGAAGTGGACGGCGAAGCCTATTTTAAAATTGCAAAAAATAAAAAGGTGCCCTTCCATGTCCTTTCCAACGGGCAACAAATTGAAGTCACGGGTACTGAATTCAACGTAAACACCTATTCGAAATCCCAAAGTAGTACAACGCTTGTGGAGGGAAGTATCAATCTATCGGCGCAAGGGCAAACATTACAGCTCAAGCCCAATCAGCAAGCGCTCTTAGCTTCGGGTCAACTATCTAAAAAAGTGGTCGATCCCGCTAATTACATCGCATGGCTCGACAATAAATTCTATTTTAATGAAACGGACCTTCATACTGCTCTACAACTGATCGGCCAATGGTATGACCTGCAAATCATCTACACGCAACCGATAAAAGAAACACTTTTATATGGCGAGATTAAACGCACGAAAAGTCTCGCGGCAGTCCTAAAGATCCTGGAGCGTAGCCATATTAAATTTGAATTGATCCAAGAAAATGGAATTCGTAAACTCTTTGTTTCAAACTAACCAATTATCCATAAAATAACCCAAAAACAACAATTATGAGAAAACCAACCTAACGAGACCAAACGAGATACTAAAAAAGCCGACCAATGCTACGAACATTAATCGGCCATAATAGCGATCTCCATTTTTGACCGATTTACCCAATCAGTTTAATAATAGATTATATCCCTAATTCAACAAATTTATGAATTTTAATTTTCTTGTTCATAGAAATCGAATTGCTGTGAACATACCCAAGCAATGGAAGACCAAAATGAAGCTTAGTGCCTTTTTTACCCTTGCATGTGTTGTTAAGCTGTCGGCAGCTAGCTACGCACAATCAATTACTATTAACGCCAAAAAAATGTCTTTGGTGCAGGTATTACGTACCATCCAAAAACAGAGTGGCGTCCCCTTTCTGTTGAATGGTAAAGAACTTGCCGACATTAAAATTGAGGCGCAGGTTCGTAATATGCCTTTAGAAAAAGCCATACAGGTTCTCTTAAAAGACCAACCTGTCGATTGGAGTTTTCAGGATAATATGCTTGTCGTAACGAAGTTAAAAACAAATTATCCGACTTATGAGCTTCCAAATAACTACACGTTAGTACAACAAACCCGCACATTCAAAGGAAATGTTCACGATAGCAAAGGAACAATACTCCAAGGCGCGACGATTATAATAAAAGGTTCGACAAGGGCAACCACCACAGATGAAAGTGGTAACTTTCAGATCGAAGCAAATAATAATGCCGTACTCGTAATTAAAATGATCGGCTACCAAACCAAAGAAATCCCATTATCCAACCAGCTTTACCTGAATATTGAACTTAGCCAACAGGTCGATGCTTTGGAAGAAGTCGTCGTCGTAGGATACGGTACGACAAAAAAGAAAGAATTAATCGGTTCGGTTTCGCAAGTTGATGGGAAACAACTAGCAAAACGCTCGGTTCCCCAGCTTGCTCAGGCCCTTACAGGTCAAATGCCCGGTGTGACCGTTATACAACGATCTGGTCAGCCTGGAGCAGCAAACAATACCATACAGATCCGTGGTGTGGGTTCGTTCGGCGCAAGTACCGACGCACTTATTTTAGTCGACGGTATACCCACCAATTCCTTCAATGATATCGATCCAAATGATGTTGCATGGATATCGGTACTGAAAGACGCCTCTTCGGCAGCCATATACGGAGCTAGAGCCGCCAACGGCGTTATTCTAGTTACAACAAAAACCGGGGCAACAGGTGGAAAATTAACGGTCAATTACAATGGCTATTACGGTATCCAGAAACCAACAGCGTTCCCCGAATTTGTCAACTCTTGGGAGTACGCTTCCTTGCTCAATGAAACCACAAGTGGCGGCGGAGGCTACACCGCAGAGGAGATCCAAAAATTTAAAGATGGCTCGGATCCGGACAACTACCCAAATAGTAATTACTTGACCAGTTCATTCAAGTCCCAAGCGGCGCAAACAGGCCACAACTTAAATATATCCAATACCACAGATAAAATACAATACACCTTATCTGCTGGCTTTCTCAATCAAAAAGGTATTGTCATCAAAAACAATTTTGACAAATACAATGTCCGTCTCAATTTCATATCAAACCTCAATGACAAGCTCAAATTAACAACGCGGGTAGCGGCAATTCAGACCGAAACAGACGAACCCGCAGCACCAGCAACGCTTGACTTCTCCCGCATGACGGATATTATTTCTCAAGTGATTCGCTATCCAGCCATATACCCTATACGCCTGAGCAATGGCGACTGGGGCGCAGGGAATAACTTGAAGGGGACACCTGTATCTTTCCTGGAGAGCGAATCCTTCTACAAAGAAAAAGTGTCTAATATCTCAGGAAACGCAAGACTTGACTGGAAACCGATTTCAGATCTGACCTTGTCCGCTATCGGAGGCTATACGCAGACGAATGGCCGCACAAAACTTTTTAGAGCCTCACAACGGATCAACAATTCCATTACGCTCGGACCTTCCAGCCTCAATCAAACTGCTCCTTATGAAACATATAAAACTTTTCAGGCCTTAGCAGACTATAACAAAACGATCGGGGAACATTCCTTGAAAATATTGGGCGGTTATTCTTTCGAGAAAGGCTACAGCGAAGGTTTAAGTGCTTACCGCCAGAATTTTCCCAGCAATGATCTTACCGAGTTAAATGTAGGTTCACCAGATGGGCAACAAAACACTGGTACTGCTACTGAGTGGGCATTGGAATCGTTATTTGCACGCGTACAATATAACTATGCCAAGAAATACCTTGTCGAAGGTGTTGTTCGATATGATGGATCTTCCCGCTTTCCAACGAATAAAAAATATGCGACCTTCCCTTCGATTGCAGTAGGTTGGCTACTGAGCGAAGAATCGTTTATAAAAGACCATTATAGTTGGATAGACGAGCTGAAACTGAAAGGTTCTTATGGGGTTCTCGGTAACCAAAATATCGGAAATTACCCCTATCAAAATATTTTAAATACCGGTTATAATTACCCATTTGGTAACGCAATATCTCCAGGCGTAGCTCGAACCACAATTGTTGACCCTACGCTACGCTGGGAATCGACCCGAACGGCAGATGCGGGCGTGGAAGTGGCTTTATTTAAAAATTTACTGACATTCAGCAGTACCTATTACAACCGATACACTTACGATATTTTGGTGAGCCCAGGTTCCAGTGTTTCGAATGTGCTAGGTTTTGACGTCGGCCTACAAAACTCTGGGAAACTACGAAATACAGGATGGGAATTTACGTTAGGGCATCAAAAAAAATTAAATGATTTTTCTTACAACGTAAATCTAAACTTCTCTACGGTCAAAAATAGGATCGTCGATTTGGGTGTCGGCAATATCAATCAACCGAATGGCTTAGTAGGAAATGGTTCAACTCTGTTTATCGGTTACCCCATCCAAGCCTACTACGGCTACCAGGCCGATGGCTTGTTTGTTGACGCAGCCGATATTGCAAGCTATGCCAATCAAACCAGCATCAACCCCAAACCGCAACCGGGTGATATCCGATACAAGGACATCAGTGGCCCCGACGGTGTACCTGATGGAAAAGTAGACGCTACGTACGACCGGACTGTGATTGGATCACGTATCCCCAAATACACCTACGGGATGAATATCGGGATGAACTACAAAGGATTTGACTTAGGAATACTTCTTCAAGGTGTAAGCGGTGTTAAAGGCTTATTGGACAATTATGCTGGATTTGCGTTGACACAAAACGGCAATATCCAACGCTGGCAAGCTGACGGCAGATGGACTGCAGCCAATCCCGATCGAAATGCCATATATCCAAGAATTGAACAATTGCCGAATACCGGCACACCAAATACCCTGCTATCAGACTACTGGTTACTGGATGCGAGCTACCTACGATTCAAGAACATCCAATTGGGCTATACCATTCCTAAGCATATCCTTAACAAATGGAAATTGTCGGGTCTAAGGGTTTACGCAAATGCCGAAAACCTATTCACGAAAAGCAGCTATAGAAAAGGTTGGGATCCCGAAATCAATTCAAGCGGAGCCTACTACCCTATTATGCGCAATTTTACATTTGGGGTTAACCTTAGTTTCTAACCAATCGATAAAAAACCATGATACACATCTCATACAAACCTATAAAATTGGCCTTATGCATTCTCTTCGCATCAAGCCTGAGTACCAGTTGCAAAAAGCAACTGGAAACCAACCCACTGGATAAATTTGCCAACGAAACCTTTTGGACAAATGAAACCAATGCAAAATTGGCTTTGACGGGCCTATATAAAGGTGAAATCCAAATGAACTCCCTCGCCGAATTCAGCCCCACAGATTGGTGGTCCTATAACGGTCTGCTTTACCTGGAATTTGCTTCGGACAATGCCTACGATAGACGTGGAGATAATTCCGTTTTCAATAAACTATCCGATGGTACCTTAACGAGCAATAATAGCGTTCTCGGAAATTACTGGACACTTTCCTACAAAAGAATTGCCCGCACAAATTTTTTCCTTGAAAATATTGACAAGGCTCCCATTTCAGCAGATCTACTCGCACGCTTTAAAGCAGAAGCTCGGTTTATTCGTGCTTGCCAATATTTCTACCTGTCCCAATACTGGGGTGATGCCCCTTTAGTTACCAAAACTTTAACACCCAGTGAAGCAAATCAGGTTTCCAAAGCGAAAAAACAGGAATTGGTTACATTTGTCGCGCGTGAATTGCAGGAAGCAGCAAACGACTTACCTAGTTATGGCAAATTGACTACCGCAGAACGGGGCCGCGCAAGTAAACAGGCAGCCCTCGCTTTCCTTGGACGCATCCAACTGGCAGAAAAATCTTACGCCGACGCTATCAAAAGCTATGAGCAGATCATCAATGCCAATGAAAATAGCATAGATCCTAACTATTCAGGCTTGTTTAATGGAACCAACGAAACGAGCAAAGAGATTATTTTTGCCACGCAGTACTTGGTTGATCTTGCCGGAAACGGTATGTTTCAGCACAATTTTCCGGCAATCGCAGGCGGCTGGCATCTTCACTGCCCGCTCGGTAGTCTTGTAGAAAGCTATGGTTTCACCGATGGAACGGCATTTTCGTACGATGATGCGCGGTATAATGCGCAAGACATCAGCAAAAACCGGGATCCGCGTTTAGCCTTCACGGTGATAACGAATGGTGACCGTTTCAAAAACCTTAAATATACGTCTCACCCCGACTCCACCCTATCTATCGACCAATTGACAACCACAAAACAGGCCACACGTACGGGCTACGGATTACGCAAGTTCAACGACGAAGGGTTTAGTGGAAACTTACAAAACTCTGGAGCCGACGTTCCTATTGTACGCTACGCCGAAGTTCTCCTGAGTTACCTTGAAGCCAAACTCGAAAATGGAGATCCTATTACCAGCGACCTACTGGACAAAACCATCAACGCTGTCAGAAAAAGAAGCAGCGTTAATATGCCAGCCATTAACGTCCAAAGTAGTACCTCCTTGCGTACGACGTTACGCAACGAAAGACGTATTGAACTCGCATTGGAAGGACTACGTTATTGGGATTTACTACGTTGGGGTATCGCAAAGGATGTACTGAAAGGTGACTTTTATGGCGCTCCATTTCCAAATGCGAAAAATCTTCGTATAAAATCCGGTGGAAGTAAAGACCCTTATAGCCGATGGTATGTGACCAGCAAGTCCTTCCGGGCTGGCCAAGATGAACATTGGCCAATTCCACAAAATGAAGTTAATATCAATCCAAATTTAAAATAGTATCTTGGGTATCGTCAATTGTCAAACGATACCCTTTAAACAAAACTTAACGTATATGAAGAAGCCACTATCACTAACGTTATTACTCTCCTCGAGCCTTTTCGCAGCGCTCCCCACGGTTAGTTTTGCCCAAAAGGCTAGTAAACCAAATGTGATCTATATTTATGCTGACGACCTTGGTTTTGGTGATTTAAGCAGCTATGGTGCCAAACAGATCGAAACCCCCAACCTGGATAAGCTCGCCCAAAGTGGCGTACGATTTACCAATGCTCATAGTACTTCGGCAACCTGTACCCCTTCCCGTTTTGCATTGATGACCGGAACGTATCCATGGCGTCAGGAAGGAACAGGCATTCTGCCCGGGGATGCCAAGCTAATCGTTCCTACTGATAAAATCACCTTACCCAAAGTATTTAAACATGCGGGCTACGCTACTGCCATTGTTGGCAAATGGCATATGGGACTCGGAAATCAGGTCCAAAAAGACTGGAATGCCCCCATCAAACCCGGACCTAATGATGTAGGTTTTGACTATTCATTCATTTTTCCTGCAACAGCAGATCGCGTCCCAACGGTGTTCCTTGAAAATGATCAGGTCGTGGCTGCAGAGGCCACTGATCCAATCCTGGTCGACTATGAAAAGAAAATAGGTAACGACCCCACAGGAAAAGAGCATCCCGAACTGCTCAAAATGCATTCTTCACCTGGCCAGGGACATAATCAAACTATTGTCAACGGTATCGGAAGAATCGGTTACATGAGCGGTGGAACACGTGCCAGATGGGTAGATGAAGAAGTTTCCACAACATTTCTTCACAAAGCCCAGGACTTTATTTCGCAACATCAAAACAAACCGTTCTTTCTCTACTTCTGCTTGACAGAACCACACGTCCCACGTATGCCTGCAACACAATTTAAAGGTAAAAGCAAACTCGGCTACCGCGGCGATGCAATTCTTCAATTGGATTGGACCGTCGGACAAATTCAACAGCAATTGCAACTTTTGGGACTTGACAAAAACACGATTATAATTTTCAGCAGCGACAACGGCCCCGTTCTCGACGACGGCTATATGGATGGCGCTGTGGCCCAGCAAAATGGCCATTTACCCGCAGGTCCACTACGCGGTGGCAAATATAGCATCTTCGAAGGCGGAACTCGGGTGCCCTTTATCGTAAGCGGCAAGGGCGTTGCACAGGGAAAAGTTTCCAATGCATTGATCAGCCAAATAGATCTCTTGGCAACAAGTGCCCAATTATTGGATGTTCCACTAAAAGCAGATGAAGCAAAAGACAGCGCGCCGCTCTTGAAAACCTTAACCGGTCAAGATAATAAGGGACGTAGCAGTATGGTTCAGCATGCACAGACACTTGCCATCGTAAAGGACGAATGGAAATATATTGCGCCAAGCAAAGGTTCCCCCTACATGAAATTAACCGATACAGAAACAGGAAGTCTTCCGGAAGATCAGTTATACGATCTTAAAAATGATATCGGCGAAAAGAATAATGTGGCTTCAAAATATCCAGAAAAGGTCGCTGAACTCAAGCAATTATTGGAAGGAGAACGTAAAAAATGAAACTAAAAGTTGGACTCTCCCTCATCCTCCTCGGATGGGGGACTCTTTTTGCACAACAAAAGAAAAAGCAGCATAAATTGCCCAATATTATATTTTTTTATGCGGACGATTTAGGTTATGCCGAAACTGAGCCCTATGGACAACGATTGATCAAAACACCACATATCCAACAGCTGGCACATGAAGGTTTACGCTTTATAAACCACTATACAAGTACTCCAGTATGCGCCCCAGCCCGTTGCATGTTATTAACAGGCAAGCATGGTGGCCAATCTTATATTCGTGGAAATTATGAATTGGGCGGTTTCGCAGATAGCCTCGAGGGTGGCCAGATGCCACTACCTGAAGGAACATATACCATGGCTCACCTATTTAAAAAAGCTGGTTATCAGACCGCTGCCATTGGAAAGTGGGGACTTGGGATGAATAATTCCACCGGAAGCCCCAATAAACAGGGATTTGACTATTTCTTTGGTTACCTGGACCAAAAACAGGCACACAATTACTACCCAACACATCTTTGGGAAAATGAAACAAAATATCCCCTTCAAAACAAGGAAAAATTTGTCCATTCTCCTTTGGATTCCAGTAAGGCCACGGCGGAGGAATTCAAACAGTTTGACGGTAAGGAATATGCACCTGAACTAATGACAGAGAAAGCACTGGCTTTTATCGACAAAAACCAACACAAACCTTTTTTCTTATACCTTCCTTATACATTGCCGCACTTATCACTACAAGTTCCCCAGGAATATGTAGATAAATATAAGGACCTCTTCCATGATAAACCTTATTACGGACAGGACGGCTATACGGCTACCCCCTATCCAAGAGCAACCTATGCCGGTATGATCACCTATCTGGATGACCAGGTCGGCACGATTATGAAGCATATCAAATCATTGGGAATAGATGACAATACCATTATTTTGTTCTCCAGTGACAACGGAACTGGTTTTAATGGGGGTATAGATTATCGTTTTTTTCGCAGTGTCGATTCACTTAGAGGATTGAAAATGGATGTTTTTGAAGGCGGTATCAAAGTTCCGTTAATTGTCAGGTGGCCCAACCGCATCAAAGCGAATTCCGAAACAGACTTGATTTCGGCCCAGTACGATCTCATGGCTACCTTCGCTCAGCTGGTTCAACAAAGCCCCGGCCACAGCAATGGGCTCTCCCTCCTTCCAACCTGGCTGGGTGAAAAGAACCAACAAAAACATCAATATCTTTATTTCGAATATCCAGAAAAGGGCGGCCAGATCGCCATACGCGAAGGACGCTGGAAGGCAGTCAAACTCGATCTGAAGAAAAACCCCAAAGCAAAATGGCAATTATATGATTTAACAACAGACCCTTGGGAAGAAAAAGATATCGCGGTACAGCACCCACAAATGCTGCAGCATTTCGATGAAATTGTCAATAATGAACACCAGCCTGCTCATATACAGGAATGGGAGATTGTAGCGAATAAGATGATTAAAAAATAAATCGATTTCTTTCTTAATTTTTTAATCTTAAAAAACTTGGGTTGTCCGGATTGAATCATGGCAACCCAAGTTTTTTATGTAATTTAGCCAAGCAATCCATAGCGGGGCTCTTATGTGAATTTACCTATTGAATGACGTATTGACCACACAGGAATATAACATATTCCGACGGCCAACGTAAAACGATCAATAACCAAGTATGCGGCAAATAGAATCATACATCAATACACTGAAAGAAGGTGATGAAATGGCTTTATGCTTTTTTATGGATCATTTTGGTCATTCTTTACGCTATTTTGCCTTTTCCTACCTCCGTAACAAAACCGATGCCGAGGAAATTGTCTCAGATGTTTTTGTTAAACTCTGGAATAATAGACAAAAGGTAGAGAATTATGAAAGCCTTAAAGCCTTTCTTTTTATCGCTACTAAAAATGCCTGTATCGATATGCAAAGAACTACTCAATTCAAAATACGGAAAGAGGAGCTCGATATTCTTCAGCATATGTCGGTTCCAGATGAAGATGTACTCAAGAAGATATTCCGAACAGAACTCACCGAGTTGTTACTTGCTGAAATCAATTTGCTTCCCAAACAACAAGCTCAGATCTGCAAGCTCAGTTTTTTGGAAGGCTTGAATACAGATGAAATTTGCGAAACATTGAACACAACCGCATCAACCATCTATTATGCGAGATCCAAAGCATTACATGCCTTAAAAGAACGTTTCAAATCGAAAAAATTTGAATATCTCACCATACTAATGCTGACAGCATGGTATGCCTTCAAAAGTTAACGGCTACCACACAGCCCGCATCCCCATCCCAGAATTTTATAAAAGAAAGTAAACACCTCGCTATTAAGCGTTTATGGAAATAATAATCAAAAAAAAATGATCAAAAAAAAAAGCTTAGCATTCGGTCGGGCGACCTGCTAAGCTTTTATAAATACCTCTTTGTAAGAGGCAATCAACCTAAACCTAGGACAAAGATAGTGGTTCAAATGATATAAACAAAAATTTTGTTATATTTTTTTTCAACTCCCATAAATTTGTTTTAGCACAGCAATCACAAAAGGAATAGTAAGTGTACAATGTACACTACAATCTTTTTGCATTTTTCAACAGGCTATTTTTTTGGTAGCTTCGCTCAGCTAGTCCCAACCACAGTATTTAACCATTGCATTATTTAAATTTACTATAGAATGATCTGTCACCTCATTGCATCATTTTATCAATTAATCTTTTCTTTATAGACTCAATTGGCTCAATAGACAGGCTCGAAATTAGGGGTTACCCTTTTTAAAGCTCCTTTTAGCGATCCAATTGGCTTGAATATCAAGTTTAGTTTCAATTTGCATAGGCATGATTTATCGCGACAGTATTTGTGCTATCTAAACAGCGATATTTCATTTAATTATTTAGTAACTTTGGAATAAATCAAAAAAAATATCATGTTTACTGGAATCATAGAAACCCTAGGAAAAATAGAAAATATCGAACAGGAAAAAAGCAATATCCATTTTTACGTCAGTTCTGCTATTTCCAATGAACTTAAAATAGACCAGAGTGTAAGCCATAATGGCGTTTGCCTTACCGTTGTGGGATTGAACAATGATCTACATAAAGTTACGGCAATTGATGAAACCCTACAGAAGACAAATCTCGCTCAATTAAAGGTGGGCGACCTGATCAATCTGGAACGTTGTACTTTGGCAGGCGGAAGATTTGATGGACATATCGTCCAGGGACATGTGGATCAGACTGCGCGTTGTATCCAAAAGAAAGATGAAAATGGTAGTTTTATTTTTACCTTTCAATATGATGTTTCCAAACAAAATATCACCGTAGAAAAAGGATCCATTACCGTAAATGGTATCAGCTTGACCGTAGTAGACTCTAAAGACGATCAGTTTTCCGTTGCTATCATTCCCTATACACTAGAGCATACCAACTTGCAACAAGTTGAAGTGGGTAGCACAGTCAACTTGGAGTTTGATATTATCGGAAAATATGTCACAAAGATAATGGCTTTACGCGGTTAAAAAATTTGCTGTGCTTCCTTGGGTTTAAAGCCAACCCAAGGAAGCCTATCCGAACACGCTTCATTTCGAGTTCTAACAATGTGTACTCGATTTATTCCAAATAATGCCCCTGACGTATCAGTAACGCGCGATATTTGTTGAATACACTCGATTTGGAAACAAAGCCCATATATTTATTTTCATCCCCTAAAACTGGAAGTATCCACGTGTCGTCCTTATTCATTTTAGCCATCACGATTTCCATGTTTTCATTGATTCCTACCGTATCATTTGGCTTCTGGGCTAATTTTTCAAAGGTCGTATCTCCCCCATCCACTTCGCCCAATAATACCGAAAATAGAAACTCGCTATAAAGAAGCCCCATAAATTTCCCTTCGTAATCCACCACCGGAAAGATATTACGTTTACTATGGATGATGTCGGTTTGTCGACCTTTTGGTGTTTCGTCAGGGCGTAAGATCACAAAATTAGTTTCCAATACATATTTTATCCGCATCATACTTAACACGGATCGATCCTTGTCTTCATAAGAAATCAGATCACCAGACTCCGCCAATACCTTGGTGTAAATGGAATGCTTTAAAACCGACCGATTAATCAAATAGGAAATGGAACAAACCAGCATCAATGGAACCATCAAAGTATAACCTCCGGTCACTTCTGCAATCAAAAATATGCCCGTCAACGGCGCGTGCATAATGCCGCTCAACGCACCGGCCATCCCCGCTACCACAAAATTTGGTACATTTAACTCGGCAATTCCCGTCAAGTTTACACCATAAGAAAATGCAAAGCCCAACAGACCTCCCATCACTAAACTTGGCCCAAATACCCCACCATTTCCACCGCCATTTAATGTAAATAACGCAGCAAGGGATTTTCCAAATAAAGTCAATATCGTATAGCCCAGGACTACTAATCCCATATCCTTGTAGTCTGCGAACAAGCTGTTCTTAACAATCGAGTTAAACTGACCATTGAGAATCTGCTGAATGGTAATATAGCCCTCACCATACAGCGCTGGGAATACAAAAATCATCAGACCTAAGGCAATACCACTGACCCACACTTTATTATAGGGATTCTTAATCTTAGAAAACCATTTCCCTACACTCCTGGAAACACGTGCAAAATAAATCGTATAAAGCCCAATCAGCACAGCTAATAGCAAATAAAACAGCAATGCCGAAACTTGCCAATCGGAATTGAACGTACTGAATAAGGGTTCATTATAAAGCACCCGAGAGACAACAGAAGCCAATGCCGATGAGATCAGCAAAGGAATGAACACTGGAATTGAAAATTCGGGAAGCAAGATCTCGATAGCAAAAATCATTCCTGCCAAAGGGCTGTTGAAGGCGCCTGAAATTCCTGCAGCTGCACCACAAGCCAATAACATGGTAACTTCCTTATACTGCAGTCCAAAGAAACGGGCGATATTAGAACCGATAGAAGAACCACCCAAAGCAACAGGAGCTTCCAAACCACAGGACCCGCCAAAGCCAACGGTAATAGCCGAGGTCACCACCTGAGAATAAATATTGCTGGGATCCAATCGGCTGCCTTTCCGACTGATGGCATAAATAATCGGGGTAATCCCGTGCTCCATCTTCTTCCCTTTCAAAAATTTGCGAACAAAAAACACGCTGAGCAGAATCCCGATCAATGGAAAAATCAAGTAAACCGAGTATTTTACTTTCCAATCGATATCATCCTGTATAGTCGTTGCAATAAAATGGGTTAATCTTTTTAGCACAGATGCCATAATACCACCAACAATTCCAACCAAAAACGCGAGTATAATGATAAAGTTCCGGTTAGAAACTTTCTTCATTCGCCATTGATTGATCTGGTCTATTTTTTTAAAAAAACGTCTTTTGAGGTTTCTCATATCGTCCTATTGAAAGCTCAACACTTCCTTTTTCTTTTTTGTTTTGAATTTATCGGGTACTACGGCCAATATTTCTTTTTCTAAGGCCTGAATTGCATGTCTCTTTACATAATTTTGCGTCGTCACCAATGATATCTCCCGTACTGGTTCCGGTGATTTGAAATAACGGATCCTATCCAATTGTTCATCGGAATAATCCCAAATCGACAACTCAGGCAATATCGTGATTCCGTCGTTGATATCTACCATACGTTTTAGGGTCTCTACACTACCCGTATTATACTCAAATCGCCCTGTAAGATCTTGATTATGTTTGTGATGACAAATATTAAGCACCTGCCCGCGCATACAATGTCCTTCATTGAGCAACCAAAGTTTATCATCGGCAATATCATCACCACTCAGTATCTTTTTTGGAAACAGTGGACTATTGGCTGAAATATAGGCAACAAAATTCTCGTAAAATAAGGGTGATTCCAAAATCCCGGGATCATTTAAGGGAGTAGATAGCACACCACAGTCCAAAAGTCCGACCTTCAATTCATGCACAATCCGTTCTGTCGTATATTCCCATATCTGCAATTGTAGTTTCGGATATTTCTCCATAAATGTGGTCAGCACATTCGGAAGTAAATAAGGTGCGATTGTCGGGATAACACCGACCCTTAGTGTACCCTCAATTTCCCCTTTTTTATCTTGTACAATCTCATTGATCTTTCGGCTTTCCGTCAATACCAATCGAGCTTGAAGAATAATTTTCTCGCCGATTTCTGTAGGAACAACAGGCTGACGGCTCCGGTCGAAGATTTTTGCCCCTAAAGACTCTTCAAGTTTTTGTATTTGCATGCTCAACGTCGGTTGCGTGACAAAACATTTTTCTGCAGCTGCAACAAAACTTCGGTAGGTATCAACAGCTACAATATATTCCAGTTGGATTAAGGTCATCTTACTATCTTTAAAGCACAAAATTACGAATCCTGTCGTAAACCAATGTCAAATCCTTTATAATTAAAGTCAACAGGAGTATTTGGCCTGCCGATTATACAATAAATACCTTGCCAAAAAGGCGCTGTATATCCACTATTGTTACATTAGTTCACATAAAAAATCGATTTCATCAAAATGCTTTTCTTAAATTTGGAGATTTACAACAGTTGATAGTTAAAATCCTATGAAGTTTATAAATCGCACGACAATTGCACTAGCTTTATTCTTAACCATGGCAAACAGTCCTTATAGCAAGGCAAATCCCGATGAAGGAATGTTTCCATTGAGCGAATTAAATAGAGCTGGATTGAAGAAAGCTGGGTTAAAGATCAGTGAGAAAGATATCTACAATCCCGGTCAGGTCGGACTGGTGGATGCCCTGGTTCAAGTCAGTGGATGTACAGGGTCGTTTGTCTCAAACCGTGGTTTGATCATTACCAATCACCACTGCGCTTTTTCTGCCGTTCAACTTGCCAGTACTGCAATCAACAATTACTTAAAAAACGGTTTTGTCGCACAAAATCAAGAACAGGAAATTGAGGCAAAAGGATTAAAAATAAGAATTACCGATTCTTATGAGGATGTTTCCGCTAAAATATTAAATGCTGTCGCCAACATCAGTGACCCGGTAGAGCGTATCAATACGATTAAACGTAAACAACAAGAACTGGTTGAACAAGCGGAAAAAGAAGATCCCACGATTAAAGCTGAAGTATCGGAAATGTTTATCGGTAAAAGTTATGTCCTATTCCGTTATAAAACAATCGAAGACGTTCGTTTGGTTTATATTCCACGTCAAAACATCGGCGAATTTGGTGGCGAGACAGACAACTGGGTATGGCCACGCCACACCGGAGATTATTCTTTTCTGAGAGCTTATGTCGGCAAAAACGGAAAATCTGCACCTTATTCTAAAGACAACGTTCCTTACCAGCCCAAAAAACACCTTAAAGTCAATCCAAATGGTGTACGGGAAAATGATTTCACCTTTATCCTTGGTTATCCCGGAAAAACATTCCGACACAGACCAGCACAATATATTCAATATCAACAGGAATACCTTTTGCCTTACGTATCCAACCTGTATGATTTCCAAAATAAACAGATGGAGGAAGCAGGAAAAGACAATACCGATATCGCCTTGTCCTTGGCAACACGCATAAAACGTAATGCGAATGTATTGAAAAATTATCGTGGTAAACTCAAAGGTTTACGAGGAATCGACTTGCTATCGACAAAAAAACAAGAAGACGAAGCACTGGCGGCTTTTATCTTAAGTAAACCCGAACTGAAAAACAAATATGGAAGTCTACTCACGGATATTGACGCCTATTATCAGCTGAGTGATCAAGATGCCCTGAAAGAACTTTGGATCAATAATATTTACAATAGTACGAGCTTATTGAAAGTAGCTCGCGACCTAAACGTTCTGAAAACCAACTTGGCAAAGGAAAAATCTTCCCAAGCTACCAAGCAGCTTTTCGATCTGAATATCGAAAAATTAAAAATCGCTGTTAAAGAAACCTACGAAAGCTACAATAAGCAGGCTGATCAGCGTATTTTCTCCAGAATGTTGGAAGATGCCATCGCATTCCAAGGTAAAAATCAATTGGCTTCCATTCAGAAATTGCAATTTAATACGGGTACCGCACAAGAATTTGCAACCGAGATTATTCAGAACAGTAAACTTGGCGATCAAAATTACATACTAAATACTGTCTTGGCCAATGCCGATGCACTTCAGAAATTTGACGACAAATTATTGGATTTCCAGGGTAAGCTGAACAATGATATTGTCCAGTTCGCTGCTGAACAAAAAAGACGTGAAGGGGTACTGAACAAATTAATGGGCGATTATGTTGCCGTCAAGGAAATTTTTCAGGCCAAAAACTTTATTCCTGATGCAAACTCAACCTTACGTCTGACGTATGGGCACATCAAAGGCTACTCTCCTGCTGATGCAACTTATATGAAGCCATTCACGACAATCGAAGGAATCATTCAAAAAGGAAATCTTGGTTTAGCAGAATTTGACTACCCGCAAGAAATCAAGACAGCTTACCTCAATAAGAATTTTGGTCCTTATCTTCAAAAAGATCTGGGATCTGTGCCGGTCAATATCTTATATGATATGGATACTACAGGCGGAAATTCAGGATCTCCAATAATGAATGCCAATGGTGAATTAATTGGTGTAAATTTTGACCGTGCTTATGACGCAACAATTAATGATTTCGCTTGGAACGAGAGTTACAGCAGATCCATCGGAGTCGACATTCGTTATGTCCTCTGGGTTGCCGATAAAATTGACAACGCGCATTTCATTCTGAAAGAAATGGGTATTTAATAGGGTCTAAACAAACCTCAAAAAATCCGCTGCATCGAGAGATACAGCGGATTTTTTTGTTCATTACGCTATTTCCTTTTCGCTCGGCGGCATGATACTATGAACGAAGAACTCTCCGTAAATCGGAACCTATTCATCTACCAACGCAGCATCTATTCGTATACTATTTTGCTCCTTGCAGTAAAGAGGAGAAAACAGTCTTCAAACGCAACAAGCCTGTTGTCAAGACTTCCCTTGAACAAGCAATGTTGAGGCGAATAAAGGCGTCGCTTCCCTTGCCATACATCGCACCGACATTGACCTGTACATGTGCCTCGTCCAATAAGAACTGCCCCAATTTTCGACTTGAAATCCCCAAAGCGGCGCAATCTACCCATACCAGATAAGTACCCTCCAAAGGAAGCACATGCAAAGCAGGCAGGTATTCAGCCATAAAGCCTTTCAGATAAACATAATTCGCACGAATGTAGCTTAAAGCTTGATCCAACCATTCCCCACCCGACTCATACGCAGCGATCAGGCCTGTAATGGCAAAAGGGCTTATGCTACTTATCTCGTTGGCTAAGAAAGCCTGCTGCACTTTCCTTTTGAGTTCAGGATCGGCCACGAAGACCGTAGCGACCTGGAGTCCTGCCAAATTAAAGGTTTTACTCGGTGCTACACAGGTAATCAAATTCGCCAAAAAGGCTGCACTGATGCTCCCAAAAGGAATATGTGTATGGCCCTCAAATACCAGATCGCAATGAATTTCATCCGAAATGACTAAGACCTGGTGCCGCAAACAGATTTCACCGAGACGTTCAAGCTCAGCTCTAGTCCAAACACGGCCAGCGGGGTTATGTGGACTACATAAAATAAATAACTTGACTTTCGGATCACTAGCTTTATATTCAAAATCTTCAAAATCAATGGCATACTCACCATTGCGGTAAATCAAGTCATTGGAAACCACCTCAGCTTGATTGCGTTCTATTGAGGAAAAAAAACAATGATATACAGGCTCTTGAACCAAAACCTTGTCACCGGGTGAGGTAAATGCGCTAACCAAAGCCGAAAGCGCCGGTACGACACCGATCACAGGAAGTATCCATTCCGGCTGAAGTACAAATTTATGCCGCTGCGAAGACCAGCTCATAACCGCGCTGTAAAAAGCAGCTGGAATAGTAGCATACCCATATACAGCATGTTGAACCCGCTGCGCAAGCGCATCCACAACAGGTTGTGCTGCTGGAAAGTCCATATCCGCAACCCAGAGTGGAATCAAATCGTCATAATCATGTTGATTCCATTTGACCGAATCGGTACCACGACGAACAATCGTTTTATCAAAATTATAGATCATACAGCAATTTACTCAAAATTAGGCTGCATTTGTAATAAAAGCCCCATAAAGTAAAAAGGATGAACAAGAAAGCGGATCAGATGGATATGGCAAAGGAATAGCTCGGACTAAATACAATAAAAAATCCAGTATGCCAAGATAAGCAGAAAGCGCTATCTTTACAGAAAATAGTAGGACAACTATGGCCAAAAACAACTTTTCATTTCGTGCTAGATTAAAGAGTTTTCACTATGCGTTCAGTGGGCTAAAAACAGCCTGGCAGGAAGAACATAATTTCAGGGTGCATTGTATAGCGGCCATTATTGCCATTACCCTGTCATTTGTGCTTCACATAAGTACCCACGAATGGGTTGCTGTACTCTTTTCCATTGGTTTTGTATTTGTCTGTGAATTGTTAAATACCGCATTGGAAAATATAGCCGACTTTATCTGTCCTGAAGATAATCCAAACATAAAAAAAATTAAAGATGTTGCCGCAGCGGCAGTGATGATCAGCAGCATCACTGCACTATTGATCGGCCTCTTAATTTTTATTCCCAAGCTGATCTCATTGGCCCTTCGCTAAATTTTCTAACGCGAATTTCTCATCAAAAGCTATCTTTTTAGGATCGGCAAAAGTCATTTTTCCAGCCTTCTCTTCCATCGCACCATAACCTTCCAGTGCACGCTCTTTGGATAGTTTAAATATTACCTGGCGGACGGATTCCTGTCCCTCAGAAGAAAAAGTATAATCGGCAGTTAAAATATCCCCCTTCAATACACCATCAATATGTCCCTTATTACGATCTTTTTCCTTCCAGGCATAGCTTAGATCACCCTGAACCTTTTCTCCATCAACAGTGATTGATAATGAAATGGTATCGCCATTTTTAAGGTATTGATACGTACTCTTTCCTGTAAGAAAACTCCCGGTATCCAATGGTTGAGTACTTTGAACAGTGTCACCGAGTTTCGCCGAAGTATCCTGTTTTTTTTGTTCCTGATGGCAGGCAGCGCAACACAGCAACACTATAAATCCAAAATTTATTATTCTCATCGTGTTTTTTTGTTTGATAGTATAGATAGCAATTCAAAAGAAATTTTGTTTTAAATAACTAACATTTAAAAATTTAAAATTCAGAAAACAAAAAGCAAGCAAATATTGTTTATAAGTTAGATAGCACTCGACTATTTTAGCACGATATAAGCTATTAAAAATAAACAATTTAGTAACAATAAAATTATTGCGGGCTTATTGTAAAGCTAATTTTTATTAGTAAATTGTACTCTATAAAATTCAGGAATTCTTAACCAATATTAGTATGAAAGATGTAAGCTTTAAGAAATTTGATAGTGGATGTACATCACTCACAAAATTGTCCATTGAAACAGACTTGGCTATTATTGTTAAAGAGCAAGTTACCATTTCTTCCGAATCCAAAGTTGAAAAACTCAGACGCTGTAAAGAAGAATTACTTAAAAGTCTTTGGTTTGTTCAACGTCAATGTTGAGATAACATTTTCCTCCAAATTTCGACTATCCGCTGATCAGCATATTATGGTCTGACAGCCACACATTCAAGTCACTTTTAACACAAAACAAGCCCCTCAGCTGTTATGCTTCGAGGGGCTTTTAATATGTTTAACAATTCGAATATCACAAGTGATTAAAGCGATTTCAAATGTTTATAGTTCGACTTAATGGTATCCCATACTTCTTCGAAATTACCCGACAACATTAATTTTGCCATACTTTCTGTCATCCCTTTCATTTGACTGAAGGATATCTTGGGCGGCATAGCCAATGCATTGGGATTGGTAAATATATCGATCAGGACAGGCTCGTCCGTCATACCAAGAGCTTCAGTGATAACAGCATCCACTTCTTGGGGCTGAGTGACCGTAAATGCGCGTATTCCCATCGCTTGAGCGATCATCGCAAAATCTGGATTGACCATATTGGTTTCCTGATCTTTCAGACCTGATACCTGCATTTCCAATTTAACCATACCAAGTGCACGGTTGTTAAAGACGATGATTTTAATCGGTAAGTTATATTGTTTTATTGTTGCGAGATCCCCCAACAACATGGATAGTCCCCCATCACCACAAAAAGCAATAACCTGACGTTCAGGATGTGTCAATGCCGCTCCAATAGCCATTGGCATGGCATTAGCCATAGACCCATGGTTAAAAGACCCCAGCATGATACGATCCTTTCGCTGATTAATATAACGTGCTCCCCACACACAGCACATCCCGGTATCAAGCAGAAAAATCGCATCATCACTGGCTTTTTGATCAATGGTATGCGCAACAAATTCAGGCTGTATCGCGCATTCACTGCCCGAATCGTCCACATAAGTCATGAGATCTTCCTTGACCTTTGCATAAGAAGCAAGCTGCTTCTCCAGAAATTTTGTATCCGAACGCGCTTCCACAAAAGGCAATACCGCTTTTAAAGTATGCTCGATATCCCCCACAAGCCCATAGTCTACGATGGACCTGCGACCAAGCTTTTCACCTTCAATATCAATCTGGACAATGGTTTTGTTGGTCGGTATAAAATCCTTATAAGGAAAATCAGTCCCCAAAAGTAAAATAAGATCCGAATGGTGCATGCTTTGAAATGCCGACGCCATGCCCAAAAGTCCGGTCATGCCGATTTCATTGGGATTGTCGCGTTGAATATCCAACTTTGCTTTAAATGAATAACCCACCGGCGCATGGATCTTTTGTGATAACGCTACAATTTGCTCCTGTGCTTTCTTGGCTCCCACACCACAGAACAAGGTTATCTTTTCTGCTTGATTGATATATTGGGCTAATCGCCCAATTTCCATCTCCGAAGGTCTAATTTGCGGCTCGGTAAAAAACACCTTGGTTGAGGTATTCATTTGAACCGCTTCCATTTCTGATACATCACCAGGCAAACCGATAACCGCCACATCCCGTTTAGAGATAGCCTGTTGTAATGCATTTTGCACCATACGTTGCACCTGCTCTGGTCGAGTGATCATTTGATTGTAGCAAGAACAATCATCAAACAATTTGATTGGATTGGTTTCTTGAAAATAATCGGTTCCAAATTCGTATGTAGCACAGGTTGATGCGATCACAAGCATGGGTACCCGTGTCTTGTGTGCTTCATAAACCCCATTGATCAGATGCACATGTCCTGGTCCACTGCTTCCCGCACAACAGGCGATCCCGTGCAAATCAGCCTCTGCCGTTGCGGCAAATGCCCCCACTTCCTCATGTCTTACATGTATCCATTGCATCGTTCCATCTGCATGAACAGCTTCGTTGAAAAAATTTAAACTATCGCCCGTTACGGCATAAATACGCTGAATTCCCGCATCCTTTAAAAGACCCACAATCTGGTGTGCTACATTTTTCATACCTATACTATAATTTAAGATTTTGTGACAGCGACCTTATGCAAATTATGTTATCGCCACTTAATAACAACAATAATTTAGCGTAATGGTTTGGGATATTACCTGAACAATACTGTATTACCCAAGCGTATAAACCGATCGAATGTACAACGATAGCCTCAATGGGGAGCAAGGACACACTGCGCTGAAAATTTCAGCCAACAGTGCGCTGCACTTAAAATAGAAAAAGATTGTAATCAACAAAAAAGCTGTTTCAAATTGATTGAAACAGCTTTTTTAAAATTATAGACTTGATAAATCCTTAGTTGATTTGTCGCGACAATTCATCGACAAAACGCTTCGCATCATTGAGATCTTTATTCCAGTCCGCATAGCGTTTAGCGGTATTCAATTTTGCGATTTTCGCATTTAGCTTCGCTAGGTTAGCTTGATCTTTTGACTTCTCCAACTTTGCTTTAAGAATGCCGACTTTGGTATAATCTTGAATACCTTCCAACATACGCTCATAACGGATAGAGCTTCTTCCTTGTGGATAAACAATATAAGTGTCTCCCGCTGGCCATGTACGGAACCTTGAATCATGCAGCGGATCTTTGACCCAGGAGTTAAATGCCCAACGCAATGCTCCATCGAAGCCTGCCGCTAGCGCATACCAAGCCATATAGGTGGATTCTGCTGGATCCGAGAACGTGAATTGATTTGGGAATTCGTCCGAACAACAAACATAAAATGTCGTGATGTACCCTTTTTTACGTCGCTCAATGAGATCTTTCTGATCAAAAGGATCTCCAGCGGCAACGCTGATATCGGTACTTTTATGATAGCGTTGGTAGCTTTTATGATTATCTGCAAATGCAACACCAAATTCGGGCGCTACTTTTTCCAACAATGCTATTGCTGGATCCATTTCCTCCCGGCCTCTTTCATCCATCGCAATATTGGTAATCTTTAACCAGCCCTTTGCGGTAATGTGTTTACTAAAATCCTTTAAGAAAGGCGTCCATAGTTCCTCGAATATAGCTGTACCGGGCTTCGCAATAACATTGACCAGTTCATTTTTGCTCTCATCGAAATAATGTACCTCGTTATTCCATGGTAAAAGCGAATAGCAATTGATCTGTTTGTTGACCCCCAGATCCATCATAAAGTTTACCCACCGATCAAAAACAGTATAATCGTAGGTCCAGGAACCGTCTTTTGCCTTCTTCCAGGTGATCATATCCGCATAAGGATCATAGGTCTGTACGTTCCAGGCATCCTTATTTAAAGTCGCAGTAATCACTTTTTGCCCTGCAGCTGCAAGTTGTTTCATAGTAGGCTTCAACGCTTCAAAATGCTCATCGCTCCACATCTTCACATTATTGACGCGAGCCACAGCAGAAGGGTGTTGCCATTGATCCAAATGATAAGTCCACTGGGATGCAGGTGGCAGCACATGATTTTGCACATTGACCGTAAGTTGTAACTGTTCCTTTACCTGACCATTTTGCTTAACCGAAATTGTCGTTTTATATTGTCCAGCAGCAGCTTCTTTGGGAACCGTTACTGTAATCCATACAGGACGGACTTTCTTAGCTTCAAGGTCATAGCTTTTCAGATCATCCAACATATCTGCCGACAGAGAAGCTTTAAAATCTTCTGGTTTACGATGGCCACAACCACTTGCAAATTCATCAGTCATGACATAACGAACAAAACGTGCTTGTACCGCATCGCTACCGATCACCTTGCCTGTTGTAGACTTTAATTCACTTGCCGATACAGCAACATCTGCTGCGGCAGCACTGGTCCATAACAATACTTGCGCCGATACTTGCTCACCTTTCCAGGCATCCACAGTCGCCGTACGTTGTGTTGTCAGATTTGGATTAACAGATTTGGGATAACGTTTGTCTATCGATACAAACGAAGCATGTAGACCGGCTTTAACATTCGACCAGTTGGATAAAGTATCCTTTGTGGGATCGGCCATTTCAGTAAATGTTGTCCCTGTAGCAAAACGCTGCTGGGAAAATCCCGGATTACTGCCACAAAATAGCATACAAGCCAGGGCAATAGAAGAATAAATTGTAGTTTTAGGCATAACAGTTATAATTAACAAAACTTTAGCGAAGCGATGATCTTCTTTCTAGCCCAGGAGCAGGGTGCTCGCAGAAAAAAGGCAAACAACTTCTGTTTGCCTTAAAAATACTAAAATTTTATTTATCTATAACTAACTTTGTTCAAAAATTTCAGAAAGTGCTTTATAGAGCTCGGCATGATGGGTCTTGAATTTCGCGGGGTTCTCAAAGAAATATTCAGACGCAACCGCAAAAAACTCAGCTGGATTGGTCATGCCATATACATCAATATCAGATTTATTTTCCTTTATCTTGGTAATTTCTTCCCGTATCAGATTCATAAAAGGAATGACTGAAGCTTTATCCATCAAATGTGTGGGAATGCCATCCACTGTGCCATCGGTTTTATCGATCAAGTGCACAAATTCGTGTATCGCTGTATTCTGTCCATCTTTTGGATTCTTAAAGCCATACTCCAGTGCCGATTTAGACAATATCATTTGTCCGTTCATGGCTCCCTCACCCACCATACCCATAATATTACGGTCAGCATGGCCTTCAAATTCATATGCAGTATTGAATTGGGAAGGATAAACCATAATATTGGTCAAATTGGGATAAGTCCATTTCTTAAAGGCAAATATTGGAATAATTGCACTGGCGGCAATCATCATATAATCTTTCAGCTCAACCGCTACACCCACACCTTCAATCTTGACCGTATCCAAAAATTTTAAACAGCGGGTTTCAAATTCCGCTTTGTCCGCAGTGGACAGATTGCGGTAATAGGCAACTTCTTTTTCTAGAATTTCCTTGCCTTCGTCGCTTAATACACGTTTAATGGCTTTGCTATTTTTGGCCGTACGATTTAACAGGTAATAAACAACATAAATGGTTACTGGTATAAGCAGTATAATGAATAGTTTTCCTAGCATATTATTTGATCTGTATCCATTTGGGATCCCGAGCCTGCAAATTACGCAAAAAGCCTTTAAAATGTGAGGTTCCAAATAAGATTAAAATCTTTTGCTGTGGAGCGTCAGCAACTAACGAAGCCAGGTTCTCTTCCCTTTTTTTCATGACAAATTCTTTATCAAATTTGTTTTTTAATGCTGCTTTAATAGGTTTGCAGGAGTAAGGTTCCTGAAGCGGTGTTTTGTAATCACAATCATCCAGGTTGATCGTACCATACAGGTATTCAAACTCGTCAAGCAATTTGTTTTTGGGAATATCCGCATTCACCGCCGTTTCATAATTCACCAGAAAAAAAGAATAATCGGGCTGACTAATGATTCGCTGCCCCAGTTTACGGTACATGGGCGCCCGAAGAACCCGGGAGGTATCGCCCGGTATTTCAATACATTGCTGCAACCCTAGCCGATTACCAGTAAGCTTTCTAAATTTGCGGTCATACAGATCACGTTGTGCCGCACTATCCACCTGATAAGCGATGCTTTCATAAAAAACAACATAGCCCGAATGTTGAAGAGAATCTACAGCACGCTGGATTTGATCATAGTACACACGCGTACCCAGATGCCGCATTGGAATGTAAACGACTGTTCGATTGCCGTTATGAAGTTCAAATCTACGCGAGGCATCACGCAAGACACCACTACCTTGAACCATCAATGAGGTATCACAACCTACAAAGACAAACAGTATAAAAAAAAGGGAGATAACCTGTCTCAATTGCATACGATTTCACTATATTAAAATGCTCTTTGCTAGCAAAGACAGTACCATGAAACAATTATTGCTATCTGCCCATAAATTGAGCCTGTAGATTAGCCGTATTTCGCGATACTTCCATTAGAATAACTTGCAATGATAACAATATATTATCTCCCTTGTTCTATAAATTTTATAGGCTTGTCAATCCTATTGTTGTTCCGTTTGGAATAACTGCATTTTTTTTGATAACAACTATGCCGTCACAAATGGTATAAGTGGGATGATTGGCATTCAGCAAATGAGGTCCGCCATTGATCCGTACATCGTTACCGATACGACAATTTTTATCCAAAATAGCATTCTCAATATAACAGCGTTCTCCAACCCCAACCACAGGTATATTTTTCCGCTTTGCATCCTCCATATCGACGAGATCCTCATAATAGTCAGACCCCATCATATATGTACCGCGTACCACAGATCCTGTACCAATCCGCGAACGAACGCCCACGACGGAACGGTCTACTTTATCCGCTTGGATAATACAGCCATCCGAAATGACAGAATTGATTAATGTTGTACCCGAAATTTTAGAAGGCGGCAACATCCTTGGACGGGTGAAAACCGTATTTTTATCAAACAGATTAAAGGCCGGAATATTATCAGTCAAACCAATGTTGGCCTCATAGAAAGAACCTATGGTACCGATGTCTGTCCAATAGCCCTCAAATTGATAGCTAAGCACCCTATTCGTATCAATTGCATCGGGAATAATTTCTTTTCCAAAATCCATTCCGCGATTCTCTTCCAGCATACGTTTCAGGACGCCTTTTGAAAAAACATAAATACCCATAGAAGCCAGGTATTCCCTACCCTCACCCTTTAAATGATCACTCACTTCTGAACTCCAATCCACCAGCTGCTCGCTATTCGGCTTCTCAATAAAGGAGGTAATGTGATTCTTTTCATCTGATTTCAGTATTCCAAAACCAGTGGCATCTTTGGCGTTTACTGGAATAGTCGCAATGGTCAGGTCGCCTTCGTTTTCGACATGAAAGTCAACCAGGGCATCAAAATCCATTTGATACAGCTGATCCCCCGATAAAATCAATACATAGTCATAATCAATACTAGCCAGCTTCCGGAACGATCGCCGCACGGCATCTGCCGTACCCTCGAACCATTTATCGCCATCATTGGTCTGTTCAGCAGCCAGGATATCAACAAAGCCCTTACTAAAAATACTAAAGTTGTAGGTATTCTTAATGTGGGAGTTGAGTGACGAAGAATTGAATTGTGTCAACACAAAAATCTTGTTAAAACCCGAATTAAGACAATTCGAGATGGGAATGTCCACCAAGCGATATTTCCCGGCAATGGGAACCGCTGGCTTAGACCGTTGATCGGTCAATGGATACAGACGTGAGCCCCTTCCTCCGCCCAAGACGATAGCTACTACATTATGACGTGACATATCAAATTACATTATTTGGTTATATAGACTTATATACTTCGCTGCAGATTTATCCCAAGAAAAATCCAACTGCATCATTTTACGTTGATTCTCCTCAAACTGCTTTTTACTGTCGTAAAAATTTATAGCCCGAACAATCGCTGCACTAATTTCAGTGATTGTCAAACTATCAAAACCTATACCGTAACCATCATTTTTCAGATCGATTACCGTATCTTTTAATCCCCCCACCTGATGCACGATCGGCAATGTACCGTACTTCATCGCATAGAGCTGATTAAGCCCACAGGGCTCAACACGGGAAGGCATTAAAAGAAAATCCGCACTGGCATAAAGCCAATGGGCAAGATTTTCATCATAACCAAAGAACACATCAAAATTATCAATTCCATCATCGACGAGCGATTTCACACGCGACTGGATCGCTGGGTCTCCGGCACCCAGTATAAATATACTTAATCTATCGCGATATTTCTCCGTCAAATCCAAAATTATCTCCGGTAGTAAATCCGCTCCTTTTTCTGTTGCAAATCGGCCGATAAAAACAAGCAGTGGTCGATCTGGATTGATTTTATACTGCTTCGCCAAAGCCTCCTTATTTTTCAATTTGCCAGAAAAAGCTTGTACAACATCATAGTTTTCGAACAAGGTATAATCAATTTTGGGATCCCAGATTTCCCAGTCAATTCCATTGACAATACCGATGGATTTATTTCGCTCATCATAAAATAGATGCTGTAAGCCATTTGCTTCCACATAAAGCTCTTCCAGATAGCCTTCAGAGACCGTTGTGTAAGCATCGCAACATTTAATTAGGGCCGCAAGCGGGTTAATTAAACCATCCCACTCCAATAATCCCCATTTCCAGCTATCGAAAGCAGGCAACAGAATGGCTTTGCTCCAATGTGTCCAGCCCTGATATTGCCCATTGTGCACGGTGGCTACCGTTTTAACATCGGCAAGAAAATTATAGTCATTGCTATACTTCATCAAAAAAGGCATCAAACCGACATGATGGTCGTGGCAATGCACAATATCAGGTACTATAGCTTTATCCTTAAACCAAGCCAATACAGCATGTTGAAAGGCGATAAACTGTTCGCCTTCATCGGGATAACAATACACCTCCTGCCGATCGAGTTTCCCTGGAATCTTAATCAAGTAGAGCTCAAAACCGAGTACCTGATGATCTTCCTTATAAACGCCGTAGCTCAGCAATTCAGATCCTTGATAAAAAGTACCTTCATGAACTAGGCTAAAAGCATGATCCCTAACAAAAGGACGATCATACCAGGGCATGACAACCGCCGCCTCCCACCCCAGCTTGGTTTGGTATTTGGGCAGCGCTCCCACGACATCCGCGAGACCACCTACTTTGGCCACGGGATAACATTCTACACTCAAGTGAAATACTTTCATTCTTCTTTTACAGCATGAGATTTAATAACAAGATTTTATACAGGGATACGCTCGCCTTGTTTAATTGGATTGACTTCCTCTACCGCTCTCTTTCTTTTCAGAATATATCCGCCAAGCGGAGGCAAATGAAGTTGTGCAGACTGTACTTGGTTCATCCAATGCAGGTGCTCACTATGGATATGCAGATTATGTATTCCGGAACCGAAATAGGTCAAATCATCCGAATTCAGCAGCACTTCCCATTCACCGGCGTAAGGTAAACCAATACGGAAATGTTCCCGAACAACAGGCGTTAAGTTAAGTACAACAACCGTATCATCCCAGGAGTCAAATCCCTTTCGCCAATAGACCACAATCGAATTTTCACGATCACCTGCATCTATCCATTCGAAACCTGCAGCATCGAAAGCTTTTTGGTAAAGACTTGGTTGAGCTTTATAAACCGCGTTCAGATCGGCTACAAATTGTTTCATACCCTGATGGGACGCAAACTCCAAAAGATGCCAATCAAGCGATTGGTTTACATTCCACTCCGAAGTTTGCCCAAATTCACCGCCCATAAACAGCAATTTTGTTCCCGAAAAAGTATACATAAAGAGGTACAATGCTCTCAAGTTGGCAAACTTTTGCCATTCATCGCCTGGCATTTTATAAATTAGGGACTGCTTTCCGTAAACCACCTCATCATGTGACAACGGCAGCATAAAATTCTCATGGAAAGCATATACTGTCGCAAAGGTGAGTCGATCATGATGATAACTGCGGTTAATCGGATCCTCTTTAAAGTAATCCAACGTATCATGCATCCAGCCCATCATCCATTTCATTCCGAATCCCAATCCACCAGCATACGTTGGGCGACTGACACTCGGCCAAGAAGTAGATTCTTCGGCGATTGTCTGCACATCTGGAAAATGTCCGTAAACGGCTTCATTCAGCTCTTTTAAAAATTGTACCGCTTCGAGATTCTCATTTCCTCCAAATTCATTGGGAATCCACTCGCCTGCATTTCGACTATAATCCAAATACAACATAGAAGCTACCGCATCTACCCGAAGTCCATCGATATGAAAACGATCCAACCAATAAAATGCATTACTGATCAAAAAAGAACGCACTTCATTTCGCCCATAGTTAAAAATATAGGATTGCCAATCGGGATGAAACCCTTTCCTGGGATCTTCATGCTCGTATAAGCTCGTGCCATCAAAACGATAAAGTCCATGTGCATCACCTGGAAAATGCGAAGGAACCCAATCCAACAATACACCTATCCCGGCAGCATGCAGCTCCTCAATCAGATACATGAGATCTTGTGCCGAACCATAACGCGAACTCGCCGCAAAATAACCTGTTATCTGATATCCCCAAGAAGGATAATAGGGATGCTCCATTAAAGGCATAAACTCCACATGGGTGAAATTCATCTCCTTCACGTAAGAAACGAGCTGCACGGCTATTTCCCGATAATTGAGCAAAGTATCCGGACTTTCGGGATCCCGTGACCAGGACCCTAAGTGTACCTCATAGACCGACCAGGGTTGATCCAGCCTATTTTTAACAGCACGCTCCTGCATCCATTGCTTATCCTGCCACTCGTACCAGGTCGAATGAACAACGGAAGCAGTCTTTGGGGCAATTTCCCACCGAAAGGCAAAAGGATCACCTTTCTCGAGTTGCTCACCAGTATAGGTCTGGATAACATACTTATATGTCTCTCCATTGCCAAGCCCCGGAATAAACCCTTCCCAGATTCCGCTACCATCCCAGCGCACAAAGAGCGCGTGATGCTCCTTATCCCAAAAATTGAAGTTGCCGGTTACGGAAACGGATTTTGCATTTGGAGCCCAAACCGCAAAATAAACGCCTTTTTCACCGTTGACTTCCAGTTCGTGCGAACCGAACTTTTCGTATAATTTGAAGTGCTTACCCGACTGGAATAAGGCGACATCAAATTCAGAAAAGAGACTATGCGGAATTACTTCATTGGCCATGTTTAACCTTCTATCAATATGTTATCAAATTCTCGTGCGACATTAATCCAATACCGCCCCTTTTCATCTACTTGTACTTTTGTATCAATACCATCGGTCTTCACCTTCTTCACTTGAAAAGGCAGGCCGATCAACTGTAGTTTATATTCCTCATATCGCTCCGTAAAAAGCCCATCTCTGGTTTGTTTGATCGACAAGGATTCTTTGAGCCCTGAAACCGTAAAACATTTTTCAAGATAGATATCTTGTTCATACGCAAAGGTGTCGCCATGATCTGAATACACATACGAACGGGTTACTCCTTCAGCGAAGTAAACATTGAGCTGTAGCTCCTCAATTTTCTTTTCACCAGTATATTGCATCACCGGATATTCAGGGATAACAGATCCCCCGCGAATGAAAATCGGCATTTCATCAATCGGCGTAGCGATGGTATGTTCCTTACCGCCCACGTAGATTTCATTATTGAAATAATAGAACCAAGTCCCCTCAGGTAGATAGACAATCTTGCTTTTTTGTCCTGGCTGCAATACTGGGGACACCAATATTTTATCCCCAAAACAGAATTCCTCCTCGCGTTGCCAATTGGTCGCTATATGCTGCTCGACCATGGAAATCGGACGTAATATTGGAAAACCATACTTGGTCTGCTCCCAAAAACAGGTATAGATATACGGCAACAACTTATACCGGAGTTCGATAAATTTCCGATTGATCTTTTCCCAATCCTCCCCAAAACTCCAGGGCTCGCGATCGCGGGTATCGCCGGCAGAATGCACACGCATAAAGGGCGAGAAAACGCCAAATTGCATCCATCGCGTAAATAACTCACCGTCGGGCTCGCCCGTAAATCCACCGATATCCGTTCCGCAAAAGGACATCCCCGAAGTCGATAGACGCTGTAATTGCAAGGTCCCCAACTTGAGGTGTTCCCAACTCGCCAGATTATCGCCGGTCCAAACTGAAGAATAGCGTTGTGTACCCGCATAAGCCGCTCGGGTAATGGTAAATGGGCGCTTATTTTTATACAATTTCTTTAAGCCATCATAGGTGGCACGGACCATCTGCATGCCATAAACATTGTGTGCCTTGCGATGTGAACCCCGATGGCCGTCGTATTGGTGACGTACATCGTCGGGGAATGTTCCGCGACCAAATACCGCCGGCTCATTCATATCGTTCCAGAAGCCGGCAACACCATCTTCCACAAGCCCCTGGTATAATGTGCCCCACCATTGGCGAACCTCCGGATTGGTAAAATCAGGAAATTGACAACGTCCGGGCCACACAAATCCTTCCATAAAATAATCGTCCCCTCGACGACAAAAATATTTATTTTCTTTCCCTTCCCTGAACACCCAGTAGTTCTCATCAACCTTAATACCCGGATCGATCATCACCACGGTTTTAAAACCATCATTGGCCAAATCGCTGATCATATTTTTAGGATTGGGGAAATACTGCTTATTCCAGGTAAAACAGCGGTACCCTTCCATGTAATCGATATCAAGGTAAATAGCATCACATGGAATCTGTCGCTTCCGAAACTCCTCAGCAACCTTCCGGACATTCGCTTCGGGATAATAGCTCCAGCGACACTGGTGGTAACCAATTGCCCACAACGGCGGCAGGTAATGCGTACCTGTCAACGTATGATAACGACGGATAACATCGATAATATGCGGACCGTGGATATAGTAGTACTGCAGTTCCCCACCTTCGGACCAAAAGCTTGTTTTTCTGGGATCTTCGGCAGCGAAATCAAAATACGTTTTAAAGGTATTGTCAAAGAAAATGCCGTAGGCCTCACCGTCTTTTAAACCGATATAAAACGGAATAGTTTTGTAAAGTGGATCCTGATCATAAGCAAAAGCATAGGTATCTGAATTCCAGTTTTTAAGTCTTTTACCTCTCAGATTCAATTTAGTGGCCTTGTCCCCAAGTCCATAAAAAGCTTCATTTTCAAAGGCCACTTTTGTGCTATAGACATAGTAACCTCCAAAATCGGGATTTTCTTCCCAGTGCATCGGTGCCAAATCAGCGTTAAACAGCTTACCTGAACGATCAGCAAAAGAAATCAAAAAGTCATTCTTATTGATCTTACAAGAAATTGTATTCGTATGAACCAGATAATGGTCAGCCTCTTCCTTGCATTGATGTATACTGACACGATGATCTTTCTTGGCCAAGGCATAAGAAAAATCCTCCAAAAAAGTTCCTTGTGGAGCCAGCCGCACCCTGACAATCTCGTCCGTGACGATCTTAATTTCTACCTTGGCTTTGCCGTCAGAAAAATAATAGGACTTATCGTTTTGATTGTGGGCTACTATGGTTTCAAGGTATTTCTTTTCAATTTTAGGTAAATCCAATACCGGATTATTCACATGATGCATACTCTCCAAAGTACCATCATTTTCCTCCTCATTTAGTGTGGTTTGATTTAGGTTGTCGTCTTCAAGCATAGTTGTAATATGTTAAAAAGTTTCTGAAGGCTTAATTCCTCTTTAAGATAGAAAATTAATCCTGCGCTGACAACAAAACACAAAAAAAAATCCCGCCTATTGGGATAGACGGAATTTTTTTCAATACCTGTGGATAAACTTCTACAGCCTACTTAATGAAATGCGCACGAAGCATCCAAGCCATCTTCTCATGCTTTTCTAATAATCCGACCAAAAAGTCCTCCGTACCATTATCCGCTGTTCCTTCAACTACGGAAAGATCGGCACGAATTGACATCGCTATAGATTCATGGTCAGCCAACAATTCCTTATAATAGGACTGACTGTCGGTTTTTTCTGAAGTAGACTCCGTTAAACGAGTCAATTTCAAATATTTATCAAAGGTACCTACCGCATAATGCCCTAAAGTACGTACACGTTCTGCGACTTCATCGATCACTTCAGCTAGTTCATCGTATTGTGATTCCAAAAATAAGTGAGCAGCATGAAAATCCGCACCTTCCACATTCCAATGCGCGTTGCGCGTTTTCATGTAGATAATGTGTTCATCTGCCAACAGCACATTTAGCAACTTTGCAACTTTTTTCAAGTCCGCATCTTTAATTCCAATTGAAGTTTTCATATGTATATTCTTTTGTTAACTATATGTTTTAAATGCTTAGTTAAATTTACCCAAAAATGCGGTAAAAACCAAATAAAAAGCCACTCAAATTCACAACAATTACCTCAACCCACTGTACCCAACCTGAATTGCATTTCGTATAGCTACAAAGAGTTTGCTATACTGAAAAAATGAAAATACCGAAGCTGCAGTGACCTTGATCTTTGTTGACCGCACTAAAACCTAGACCATTCCTTATGCACGAAACATTTTAAACAAAAATCGATCAAGCTAGTATTTAAAGTACATAATGTTGTATTTTTGCGGACATCTTTATTTTGAGGGAGCGCTGCGGACAAAATGGACAACAATACATATTTTCATCAATTCAAACAGGATATTTCAGCTATTGAACTTCCGACACGATTTACTTTCCCATTTTGCTATGAACCGCACCCCCTTGCCGTCACCGCCGCACAAGAACTCCAACACTACATCGAAACCCAAGACGATTGGTCCCACAATTTTGGCCTAGACGCCGCCGTGGAGGGACTCGCTATTGGAAAAATGTTCGGTGTTCTGGTTGTCAAAAACCAATATAATGAGCTTGGCTACCTTGCCGCTGTTTCGGGAAAACTGGCCGGGAGCAACAAACACCGACATTTTGTACCCCCCATCTTCGATATGCTGGAAGAAAACAGTTTTTTTCTAAACGAAGAGGTGCATCTCAATGCACTGAACCGAAAAATAGAAAATCTTGAAACAAGTGAAGAGCTAGCAAATGCTCAACGTAATCTTGGTCTATTAAAAAACGGATGGGATAAATCACTCGATGAACTAAAATCGAAATTGAGAATTCAAAAGAAGGAACGAAAAGAAACCCGTACAAAATTGAAGGTCAGTTTATCGGATGCGGAGTATGAATTATTGATGGAAGACATGCGGAGCCAGAGTTTAAAAGACAAACAACAGCTTCAACGCTTTCAATATGAAATGCATTTGGCCCTGGAGACAGGAAGTAACCATTTACACCAATTGCTATCGACGATTACTGCGCTAAAAGAGGAACGCAAAATGCGCTCAGGAAATCTTCAAAAACAGCTTTTCGAACAATATAATTTTCGCAATGCGAAAGGGCAACACAAAAATGTAGTCGGCATATTCGATGAATTTGACCGCACAACACCGCCTGCCGGATCGGGGGAATGCGCAGCGCCAAAATTGCTGCAATATGCTTATGAAAACCAGTTAACACCCCTTGCTTTGGCCGAATTTTGGTGGGGCTGCTCACCTGCATCTGAAATACGCAGGCACAAAAACTATTACCCTGCCTGCCGCAAAAAATGTGAACCAATATTAGGGTATATGCTCGAAGGCTTAGTCGTAGATCCCAATCCCATGCAACAGGAAACGACTTTGGATATAGCACTTCCTCAAATTTACGAAGATGAGGATATTATTATCATCAACAAACCGGCTGAATTTCTGTCTGTACCGGGAATATATGTAAAGGATTCGGTCTACAACCGTATTCTCCAACGCTACCCAAAGGCAGGACCGATTATTATCCACCGCCTGGACATGTCTACATCCGGCTTGTTGGTTGTTGCCAAAAACAAAGAGGCCCATAAATTTATTCAAGATCAATTTATACAACATACCATCAAAAAAACATACATTGCTTTACTGGATGGTATTATCGAAGCCTCATCAGGTTTGATCGACCTCCCACTTCGCGTAGATCTGGACGATCGACCCCGGCAAATGGTCTGCTACACCTATGGCAAACCAGCGCAGACAAAATGGGAAAAAATTGCGATAGCGAATAATCAAACGAGGGTCAGGTTTTACCCCTTGACTGGCCGCACCCACCAGTTGCGCATGCATGCCGTACATCCAAATGGCCTAAATACACCTATCGTTGGTGATGATCTCTATGGCAGAAAAGCCAATAGATTACACCTTCACGCGGCTTCAATTACCTTTATTCATCCTCGTTCCAAGCAAGAAATGACCTTCGAAATCGAGCCAGATTTTTGATAGCGCTGACTATATCGTTACAAAAGTCAGTAAATAAAGCAACGGAAAATCATCGCCAAGTCAAAATGTAATGTAAAATTTATTGACCCAAATCAATAATTTAACATAAACAACTAATAGACAGTTATTTATACAGAAATGTAATTCAATTACTTTCCTTTATTACATTACAATAAAATTTTAATTATTCTTAATTTTTTGTTTCCTTTGTTCACTGAATTTTTGATTTTAATACCTATAAAGTCAAAAATAAAGTAAAAACAGGAAAACAATTTTGAATTTTCAAGATTATAGCAATATAATGAGAGCTAAAATAAACGCAACAACCTTCATAACTAAACTCTTTTTTTCGATAACGCTCGTGCTAACGGTGTCCATGGCTTTTGCCCAAAACAAAACCGTAACCGGTACAGTTAGAGATGCAAAGACCAAGAATCCTATACCCTATGCTACCGTAGCCGTTGTTGGCGCCCCGGCTTCTGCTGGAACCACAACATCGACCAATGCAAATGGTGAATACAAACTTGTCTTTCCAACATCTTATGTGAAAATCAGAGCAAGCTACATTGGGTATGACAGCAAAGATGCTTTTGTTACCAATGATGCCACGCAAACAAAAGAAATTCTGATGGATCAACAGGACAACATGCTGGAAGAAGTTGTCGTCAAGGCCAAAAAGAAAAAATACAGCAACAAAGATAATCCTGCTGTCGCATTGATCCGAAAAGTCATCGAGAATAAGGAAAAAAATAGACTTTCAGGGCAACAATATGCTGAATTTGACCAATACGAGAAGATGTCTTTAGGACTAAGCAATCTTTCGGAGAAATTTGTCAATAAAAAAATATTCAAAAACTATCAATTTCTTTTTGAAACGGACGACTCGGCTAAAACAGCCAACAAATATGTTTTGCCAGCGTTCATTGAAGAAAAAATGTCTAAGGTATATTACCGTAAAGATCCAAGCAAAACCAAACAGTATATCATTGGTGACCAACGGGCACAATTTGACCCTAGATTTATTGACAACGATGGTTTGACAGCCTACTTCAATAAACTGTACGAACAAGTTGATATTTATGACAACAACATTTCATTGGTTACCAATCAGTTTTTAAGTCCGATTGCAAACTCCGCACCTACTTTTTATAAGTTTTATATTACGGATACCATTAAGACTGTACAACCTTGGTTGGTCGAATTAAGCTTCTTTCCACGCAACAAGGCAGACATGTTATTCAAAGGTCAACTGTACGTTACTTTAGACGGCAACTACGCTGTTCAAGGCGCCAATATGACTGTTGCAGATGACATTAATCTAAACTTTGTACGTGACCTTCAGATACAGCTTAAATTTGAGAAAGACAGCAAAAGTCGCTTCTACCTAAAAACAAGCACCCTGGGTATTGATTTTTCTTTAACAGAAAAAGGCATGGGAATACGCGGAAGCCGAACAGTGGATTACAATAATTACAAGGTCGGCATCCAGCAACCTGACAGTACCTATGATGGTCCGTCTACGGTTATTGCCTATAACGTCGAAAATAAGAAAGCGACAAAATCCTTATTTGAAACACAACGTCCGCTTGCCCTTGCGCAAAACGAACTGAACATCTATCATAATATTGATACATTACAAAAGATCCCTTCATTCCGTTCGTTCATGGATATCGCTGCGTTATTGCTGTCAGGATACAAACAAGCTGGCCCAGTTGAAATCGGCCCAGTCAATACATTCTATAGCTTTAATCCCGTAGAAGGTTTCCGTTTACGTGTCGGCGGACGTACGACAGAATCGTTAAGCAAGCGTTTCTATGCTGAAACTTATGCTGCCTATGGTTTTAAAGATCAAAAGTGGAAATACTTTTTCAGCGGCACCTATGCGTTCAACAACAAATCAGTATACTCCTTCCCGATGCACTACATCAGGGCCTCTTATAAAAAGGATACGAAGATTCCGGGACAAAAACTGGAATTTATTCAGGAAGACAACTTCTTGTTATCTTTCAAACGCGGAGATAATGACCGTTACATCTATGAGACAAATTATGGCTTAGAGTATAAAAAGGAATTTTTAAATCACCTGGCTATTGGCGCTGCTTTCAATATCAACAGACAAACACCTGCTGGAAGTCTGACTTACCAGATGGTCGATGCCAACAATGAAAGTAGACTGTTCAATGAACTGAACTCGACCGAAGTGTCTGTAAATTTCAGATATGCTCCACATGAAGAGTTTTATCAAGGAAAGATTTACCGGACACCTATATTCAATCAATATCCGATCTTCACGTTCAATTATACCGCTGGAATCAAAGGATTAGCGAAAGGTGAATACAATTACCACAACTTTAATGTTGGTGCATTCAAGCGCTTTTATTTGAGTCAATTTGGCTATGCCGACGTGACCGCAGAAGGGAATTATATTGCAGGGAAAGAGATACCATTCCCTTTCTTGACGATCCATCGTGCCAATCAGACCTATGCTTATCAATTAAATTCATACAACTTAATGAACTTCCTTGAATTTGTCAGTGATCATAATGCGTCAATAAATGTACAATACTACATGAACGGTTTTCTGTTGAATAAGATTCCGTTGATCAAAAAGCTTAAATTACGCGAAGTATTTAGTTTCAAGGGGGTATATGGTGGACTGCGTAAAGAAAACAATCCTGACGACCCGAATTATGGTTCAAAGGTATTCACTTGGCAGCACAACGCGGATGGCACACAAAGCTCCTATACGTTCGGTTCAGAACCTTATATGGAAGCCAGTATCGGTCTATCCAACATCTTTAAAATATTACGTGTAGACTACGTAAAACGTCTAAATTATCTTGATCACGTCGATGCACCAGCTTGGGGTATTCGCGCTCGGGTCAAATTTGACTTTTAATAGTTTCCATAAATTTATAGTATAATTTGAAGCCCTGTTCATACAAATGACAGGGCTTCTTTTTTTGCCTTATGCTTCCGCAACATCGGCACCACCACCACCACCACCGTCGCCATCGCCACCTGGAGGATAAATAGGTGGATAAGATGGTAGTGATGGGTATGAAGACCGCGAAGGTAGAAAACCTGGATTACTTGGTAGGGGCGGCACATTCACCTCAGATAAGGTTCGCGGTAAGATTCGGACCTGCTTCGGACGAGGTTCGTACCTGCTTCGGACAAGCAACAGATATTGAACAGGTGCTGTACAGTTGTTGAACAGACCCCGAACAGGAAATATCTGGTCAGGGTTTGGTCAATATATGTTGCAAGATTGTCCCCGTCCGAAGCTGGTACGAACACAATACGAAGACAATATGAAGAAAGCCCCTCTGCATTAGCCCTGCAGACACAAAAAGCGATGTCTTATCAACAAAAAAATCCCCCTTGCACATAACAAGAAGGATAAAATTAGAATATGACGATGGTTAGTTTTTATGTTTAAATGCATCCACACCACTTTGCAGGAATGCCTTGTACTCTTCTACATTGTAGTTGGCACCGCTCTGAGGCACCAGTTTTTTGCCCGTCGGATCAACAATTACATACAGCGGTTGTGAATTGCTATCGAATGTAGCAGCCTGAAAATCACTGTTTTTCTTACCGATAGTATTGATCTTTTTGCCACTATATTTGGAAACAAATTGTTCGTTGGCAGCCAGCTCGGTCTTATCATCCACAAAAAGTTCGGCCATAACAAACTCTTCTTTTAGTAATTTGGCCACAGCTTGGTCTGTCCAAACATTCGCTTCCATTTTACGACAATTGACACAATTCCAACCCGTAAAATCAATTAAAACAGGCTTGTTTAATTCTTTAGCTGTAGCCAATGCCTGTTCATAATCATAATAAGGATCGAATCCCTTTGGCGTGCCCCTTTCATGAAAAATTTCAGCATATTTTTTCACCTTTCCGTCTGAATGTGCAGCAGCACCAGCACTTACACCCGAAGAAAGATCAAAGTCTTGTGTTGCCGATGGTGGTAAAAAGGCAGAAATCGATTTTAAAGGCGCTCCCCATAAACCTGGCACCATATAGACCACAAAAGAAAAAACAACAATTGCCAAAATCGTTCTGGGAACAGATAGGAATTTCAGTTCACTGTCATGGGAGAACTTTATCTTGCCAATCAAGTATAGACCCATCAAAGCAAAAATAGCAATCCATAGCGACAGGAACACCTCTCTATCCAACCAGTTCCAGTGGTAAGCTAAGTCGACATTGGATAAAAATTTCAAAGCTAAAGCAAGTTCCAAAAATCCCAACACTACTTTTACACTATTCAGCCAACCACCCGATTTCGGTAAGGATTTAAGCATGGAAGGAAACATAGCGAACAAACCAAAAGGAATGGCCAGGGCAATGGAGAATCCCAACATCCCAATTGCTGGACCTAATCTTTCGCCTTTCGAAGCTGCCTCAACCAATAATGTTCCAATAATCGGACCTGTACAAGAAAAGGAGACCAATGACAAGCTGAAGGCCATAAAGAACAAGCCCACTAAACCACCTTTATCCGATTTGGCATCCATTTTATTGACGAAGGAGCTTGGTAAAGTAATTTCAAATGCACCAAAAAATGAAGCCGCAAATCCAACCAACAACAAAAAGAAAATGAAGTTAAAGATGCCGTTAGTCGAAAGCGCATTGAGTGCATCAGATCCGAATGCAATCGTGATAATCATCCCCAAGGCTACATAAATCACAATAATAAATAATCCATATAACAGGGCTTTACTGATACCACTGGCACGACTCCCCGCCTGTTTGGTAAAATAACTCACAGTCAGGGGTAACATCGGAAAAATACAAGGCATCAATAATGCTGCAAAACCGCCTATAAGGCCTGCAATAAAGATACTCCACAATGATTTCTTTTCTGCACCAGCAGCTTTTTCACCTGTTGCTACTACCGCTACTGTGGTCTTGTTCGAGTCGACTTTTACGGCAGCGGTATCTGGAGACTCCTCAAAAGATAGTGAATCGGGACTTATTGTACCATCCGTAAACTCAAGCCCCTCCAACTTGTTTGTTGTTGTATCCGCTTGGGCAAACATGGCCACAGGCGCTATCAGCAACATGAGAAGGATAAATAATTTGAAATTGACTTTCATTTTGTGTTATTCTTAGGTATATATTGGTTTTTGAATAAATGAAACCCGAGGAGCTAGAGACTCCCCGAGTTAACTATAAACATATGAAACTAAATCTTTTTAGGCTCCAAATACGGGATTTGCCAATCTGCAAATAGGTTGAAAACCCGAAAAATCAACGTCTGTAGAAAGATATCCTTCTTTTACCGGCTCGTCTTTCACCAAATCAGTACTTAGGTATTTTTTGTTATCATCACAAAGTAGCGTCACCACGACAGCTTCATCACCCAGCTCCTGTTGTAATTTAATCGCTCCGATTACATTTGCTCCGGAAGAGATACCAACAGCCAATCCCAATTGACGTGACAGCTTCTGCGCCATGATAATGGAGTCGCCATCATTCGCACAAACGACAGTATCGAGTTCATCTAAATCCACAATAGCAGGAATAAATTCATCAGATATTCCCTGAATACGGTGTGAACCTACTTTATGTCCTGTAGTCAAGGTTGGACTTTCTGCCGGTTCCAGTGGATGTACACGGACATTTGGGTTTACCTTTCTTAAGCTTCTCCCCACACCCATTACCGTACCACCAGTTCCCACACCAGCAACAAAAGCATCAGCTACTAAGCCCTGTTCTTCCAGTTGCTTTACAATCTCGTAACCTGTAGTTTTCTCATGCGCTTCGGCATTATATTGATTCTCAAATTGCCGTGGAAGAAAAACACCGCCCTTTGCAGCAAGCTCCTCACTTAAACGAATACTTCCTAAAAATCCACCTTCTTCTTTGCTTATCAACTGAATATCGGCTCCCATACTTCGAATAATATCGGTACGCTCCTTGCTCAGCCAGTTGGGCATAATAATCTTTACTTGATGACCAAGCGCTTTACCGATTGCTGAAAAAGCAATCCCCGTGTTTCCACTTGTAGCTTCAATAACAACATCACTTGGGCGGATCTGACAATTCATATACGCTTTATATAAAATATAAAGAGCCATCCTATCCTTAATGCTACCGGTCAGATTGTAGTTCTCACATTTTACGAAAATTCGTCCGGGTTTACCTTTGTATGTATACTGTAGTTCCAACATCGGTGTATTTCCGACTAATCGCCACAGATGTTTAAATCTCTTGTCCAATGCAGGTGACAAACACGCACTTAATAATTCTTGTTCAGCCATTTCTTATAAATGATTATTCTGTTGCAAAATTGGCCATTGACAAGATAATATTCAACACATGACTATAATTTCAATAAAAATTAAATTAAAAGACATAAAAAACAATAAATAATTCAGAACAATAGCGTATTTTTACAGCTGTACCGAAAATATTCAAATTATGGAATTGGATGAAATAGATGTAAAATTATTGCGTCTCCTACAGCAAGATGCCTCAATGAGTAATAAAGCGCTATCCTTTGAACTCAACAAATCTATTGCAGCTGTTCATGAACGTGTTAGAAAGCTAAAGCGGTTGGGTTACATCAAAAAAACGGTGGCAATTTTGGACCGCCACAAAATAGGCATTGGGTTAATTTCATTTTCCCAGGTTTTTCTCAAGGCGCATACGTTTGAAGTGTTGAATGAATTCGAAAAAGAGGTAGCTAAATTTCCCGAGGTTATGGAATGCTACCAAATGGCAGGCTCTTACGACTTTATGTTACGTATAGCAACCAAAGATATGGATGCTTATCATATTTTTCTGCGGCATCGACTGGCTGTATTACCTCAAGTAAACACCGTACAGACCTACTTTGTATTATCGGAGACAAAAAGCGAGACGGCTTATCCCCTTTAATCTTTGTCTTAAAAACGAGAGAATATCTAAAACGAGAGAAGATTGCTGCCATGTGCGATAACACTATTGCACATGACAGCAATGAAAAAATAATTAATCGAATAACAAGGTACCCGTCACATTCCAGCTACTGAAACTTGTTCCTTCAGGCGCTCCCTGTGGGATCTGTACCTGCATCGTATGGTCTCCAGCTTTTAAATCCCCCAGATCAATATAGATCGGTGGTGTTACTGTACCCGGACACCAATTGGAGCGACTCAGATCGGATGAAGACAGCCCTGTAGCAAAATTGCCTGAAGCTGGGTTCGACAAACGATACGAACCGCAATCATTGCGCCAAGGGGTGTATTTAAAGAGCAATGAATCGTTTAGGAAAATGCGATTTTCTTTAGGCACAAACTCATCACCGTTACCCCAGCCTCCATGCCCTGTGGTAATGTAGCGTAATTGCACGTTTTTAGCATCCTGGTCCAAATGAAATGAAACAGTAAGGCCTTTCTCCTTATCAAACATAGATCCGTACTCCTGACCGCCCATTTCCATTACATTGGTCGTCGTAAACAAAGACATCGTCTTTTTCAGGCTGCCTTTTGACTCGGCATCGAAGCCCGGATGTATCGTCAGCTCAACACTAACCTCATGTCCATTTTTATCATAGTTGCCAATGAAGGCGCCCACATACACCTCCTGCTCGCTCAACATACCTGCCAATTCGGTTACGTCCTGACGGTACAGCACCGAGTCTTGCCAAACCTTATCCTTTAACTGAAGATAGTTAAACTGCTTAACACCAAATGGTGTAAAGAAACGCATCAATTCAACAATAGGCTCAAAGGATGTTGTTTTTACAACCCCTTGATAGGCTTTACCATTGCCATTTTCATACTTAGGAAGGGTACCCATACCATTTATCATACCATCCAAAAAGCTCTGTGCCTTGTTGGTTGGGATGATAAAAACTGATCCGGTGCGATCATAGGCATCACCTTTCGATTGTTCAACCAACTGCACAAATACATTGTCGCTTGTCTTTATTTTTGGGATTTTCACCTTTTTTACCAAAACTGTCCCATTAGCAAAACGCAAAATAGAATCCGACTTTACACCATCCGAAAAACGTATACTCTCCTTCCGAAAAACAGGTATTTGGATAAAACGGTTCTTCCAGATAAGATCTTTATAGGAAAGTTCATCGTAAGGTTTTTCATTTCCTTTTAGCCTCAGTTGATCCGGTATAGTCTTTACCTTTTCTACTTTGGTGGCAAAGGTACGTGTATTCCCATTGCGGATTACCTCGAGCACCAGACCAAGGTCCTGACCAAGTTCCGAGGGCGCACCTTTGACCCCTAATTTATCGGTATACCAAACTTCTATTTTATTGGAATTGATGCTCGTCTCCACTTTTTTACAGGGATAGCCCAAGATTGTTTTAGTCTCGTTTGTGGCGTTAAATTTTTGCTTCGAAAGCGCGAGCGAATCTTTGGTTAGAATGATTGATCCGTCTTTGAGTTTAGCAATTTTAAGTAAGGCATTGCCTCCGGCACGCTCCACCACAACCCGTTCGTATGGCGGCGCCAACTGTCCGTTCATTTCTTTTGCCGAACTAACAAAAGTCTCCTTTTCATTGGCATAGACTAGAATGGCATTTTGATTGGCAGCTGTATTCCCATTGAAACTTTGATTATATTGAATGACATAATTCGACAGCTTTTGCGCCTGCGAAGACAATGACAAACATAAAATAGACGTGAAAAGAATACTTTTCTTCATAGCATGTGTATTGGTTTAGATGCAAAAATAAGAAAGGCTTTAGGAATTCCTAAAGCCTTTCTTATTTTATGCTAAAACGTTTATTTGATCAACCAGATATCCAAGAGGTAAAATACCGCAAAAATCACCGAGGCATAACCATTGGTTGTCATAAAGTCGCGATTGACCCGACTTAAATTAGTCGATGAAAACAGGGTATGCTGGTAAATCAGCAATGCCCCATAAAAGGCCACACCTAAATAATAAATCCAACCTACCGGCATCAAAAATGCTGGTATCAAAATAAATATAAAAGAAAACACATGCAGACATTCCGAAACGCGCATAGCTCCTTTCGTTCCTAACCACACGGGTATCGAATTAAGATGATTTGCCCGATCAAAGGCTTCGTCCTGCAAAGCGTAAATAATATCGAAGCCACTCACCCAGGTCAACACAGCGAAACCATAAAGTACCGGAACGGTCGCAAATTGTCCTGTAATAACCATATATGCGCCTATTGGAGCCAATCCCAGCCCTGCTCCCAATACAAGATGACATAAGGGCGTTATACGCTTTGTATAGGAGTAAAAAAGCACGACAAAAAGTGCTATGGGCGACAACATAAAGCAAAGAGAATTGATAAAATACGTCGCTGCAATAAAAATCAGGCAATTTACCAGCGTAAAAACCAATGCATTTTTAGCGGAAATTTTTCCAGCAGGAATATCACGCATGGCCGTTCTTGGATTAATGGCATCAATATCTCTATCCAGATAACGATTGAATGCCATGGCAGCATTACGGGCCGTCACCATACACACGAGCATCAAAACCAATAATTTCCACGAAAAGGCATAGTCCGTTGTGTGCAATGCCAAAAAGAAGCCAATAAAGGCAAATGGCAATGCAAATACACTATGAGCAAATAAAACTAAGGACAAGTATTTTTTCATCTGAACTTAAAATCTAGCTAAAACTGTTCGTTTCCGTCGAGTTCAGGGCGAACAAATCGGCCATTAACTTCATCGATAGCTTCTAAAATAGGCTCATGACCCATTTTCTTCTCCGCTGACGTTAGGAAAATCGGCGGCACCTCCTCAAACCATTGGAGCAATGATTTTTTAAATTTCGCAATATTCGCATCGGATTTAACAGTCGATTGCTTATCGGCTTTGGTGAAAACCAACATAAATGGTAAACCGCATTCGCCCAACCAACAGCAAAAATCAAGATCAATCTTTTGTGGTTCATGACGGCTATCCACCAACACAAAAACACATTGCAAATTGTCCCGATGGGTAAGATACCTACGGATGAACTTTTCCCATTCATTACGACTTGTTTTAGAGGCCTTAGCAAAACCATAACCTGGCAAATCCACCAAATACCATGTATCGTCGATGACAAAATGATTGATCAACTGAGTCTTACCAGGCTTTTGGGAGGTCTTGGCAAGTCCTTTCTTGTTGGTCATTGCATTGATCAACGATGATTTACCGACATTTGAACGTCCGATAAACGCATACTCCGGCAAATTGGGTGCAGGTAATTTGTCAACTCTCGTGTTACTACACACGAATTCGGCTTTTTTCACTTCCATGGAACAAAGGTACGTTAAATGAATCCCTTTGACAAGATTTGTACCCCTTCTATTCCATAAAAAAGCTTCACTTCCGATTTTATGGGCAGGATAATAAAATGTCCCTAATTATTTTTAACTTTCATTACAAACGATTAGTCAAACGACTAAGCGCATTCCGAAGCGAAAATATGCATAAAATTTTTCAGGGGTGCTGTAACAATTCAGCTGTACAAGATACTAATAACATAAATAAACGTCAGCCTTTGGAAAAAGAGGGAATGCTCTTAAAAAGCCAAAGAACGAATAAATTAAACCTTAAAATAGATGTTACTCGAAATCAATCATGTCACCAAAGATTACGCCAATCACCGTGCATTGGACGATGTATCCATTCAAATCCCAAAGGGTAAAATTTTTGGGCTATTGGGGCCAAACGGAGCTGGAAAAACATCCCTGATCCGTATTATCAACCAAATTACCGCTCCCGATTCCGGCGAAATTCTGTTTAATGGCGAAGCATTGGGCCCACAGCATATTGCTCAAATCGGCTATTTACCCGAGGAGCGGGGTTTGTACAAAAAAATGAAAATCGGTGATCAAATGTTGTATTTGGCACAACTTAAGGGACTTTCCAAGCGAGAAGCCTTAGCACGCATCCAAGATTGGTGCCAGCGCCTGGATATCACATCCTGGTTGGACAAAAAAATAGAAGATCTCAGTAAAGGGATGCAGCAAAAAGTACAATTTGTCGCCACAGTCATCCACCAACCAGAATTGATTATCTTAGATGAACCCTTTTCGGGATTTGATCCCGTAAATGCCAATATCATAAAAGAGCAGATTCTCCGCTTAAATCAAGAAGGTGCGACCATTATATTCTCCACACACCGCATGGAGACTGTGGAAGAGCTTTGCGATAATATTGCCCTCATCAACCGATCCAAAAAAATACTGGATGGCTCTGTACAAGAGATTAAAAAAGAATACCGAAATCAAACCTATCAATTGGAATATACAGCAAACGAAGATAATTTTCTTCTGTCCGACGACACCCTATTTGAGGTCATAACGTCAACAAAGCATGAAAAAACATACATCACTACAATTCAGCTAAATAACAACAATCATATCAATGATGTGTTAATGCGATATATACCCCAAATACAGCTCAATCAACTCATTGAAATCGTTCCCTCCATGGCGGATATTTTCATCCAAAAAGTCACACAAGTCTCACCCCTATCTCAAGATCATGCATAAAATATTACTTATCATTCAAAGGGAATACCTATCACGGGTCAAGAAAAAATCTTTTATTGTCATGACTTTCGCCGTGCCCCTGTTCTTTTTCGCACTGTATGCAGGTATGTTTTATCTGACAAAAAAGAGCTTTAAAGATTCGCACACCGAAGTCTTTATTTTAGATGAGCAAGGCGACTTTGCCAACAAACTCCAAAGCAATAAAAATGTAAGTTATACGGTATCCAAATTAGACCTCCAGGCCCAAAAAGCGCAGCTTACACAAAGCGAAGGAAAAAAGTCGATCCTATATATTCCAAAAGATATTTTAACAAGTGAAAGAGCCGAACTGATTACCGGCGGCAAGACAAGTTTTGTCACACAGGAGATCATTAGTGGACAGTTGGAAGAAATCATCCGTGAAAAGGAATATAAAGCCAAGGGAATCGACCTGCAGATTATCCAGTCCATTAAGCCCAAAGTCTCCATCGATGCAAAAGAAATAACAGCAGACGGTGAAGAAAAGAACAGCAATACAGCCATTGCAATGGGCCTTGGTGTCGCTTTGGCTATCTTAGTATACCTATCCCTGTTTCTCTATGGTGCCCAGGTAATGCGTGGTATTATCGAAGAAAAGAGCAACCGTATCATCGAAGTCATTATTTCCTCGGTCAAGCCCTTTCAGCTCATGATGGGTAAAATTGTTGGGATCGGTATGGTTGGACTGACGCAATTTGTCATGTGGCTAGTGCTTACAGGAGGCCTATTTATCACGGCAACGCTCCTATTTGTCAATCCTCAGGATATGCAGGAGGTTGCCGCAAGCCAACCTAGAGCGGGTAATATGAGTACCGTATCAAAAGCAATGGCCCAGAATGATTCTGCTTCTATCCTTACTTCGATCCAAAGCTTTAACTTCACGGAAGTCATCATTTTCTTCTTTCTGTTTTTTATTGCCGGATATCTGCTGTATAGTGCTATTTTCGCTGCTGCTGGTTCAGCTGTCGACAATGAAACAGAGGCCAATCAGTTTTCAATGCCCATTACCATGCCTTTGCTATTGACCTATATTCTTTCTTTTGGCGTCATTATCAATGATCCCAATGGACCGATTGCAACATGGTTAAGCTTTATTCCATTCACCTCGCCTATCGCTATGCTCGTTCGCATACCTTTTGGTGTACCCCTATGGCAGATTCTGACCTCATTGACCTTGCTCATACTGACCTTCTTATTTGTTACCTGGGTTGCTGCCCGCATCTATCGTGTCGGTATTTTGATCTATGGTAAAAAAGCAAGTCTCAAAGAAATCATCAAATGGTTCAATTACAAAAGCTAGCCGTATTCTGAACCAGCTGTGCATAACTACAGCAACATAAAAAGGGCCAAATTGCAAGCAATTTGGCCCTTTCCTTTTATATACAAGCATCCCGATTAGGCTACGATCATAAATAGTATGCTCAGCACCTAAAAACCACTCAGTTAATATCTTAAATTCAATTTTTTAAAGACAAAATGCCACAACCATATCGGTCCGACAAGTAAAAACTGTAGAAACTGCTGTCCTGTGATTTTCTTCTTTTCCTTTCCCTTACCGATAAACAGCGCGACAATAGCTAGCAATGCGATCCCCAAACACACCCAGATGACAGCCGGGCCACCATTCTTTTGTGCGTATTCCAATTGCACAATAAAGAAACTCATGCCCCCGATAGAGAATAATATCGCATAGGACAACGTTGCAGACAGCTTTAAATAATAATAAATGACAATAGCGATGAAGAAAGACCCCCAATTCAAAAAGGTATGCCAATTGAGTTTGACCAAGAACTCGAACTGTGGAAATGGGATCATCCAGATGCAGCCCATGATACCAAAAAACAATAATGGTAAAAAGATGGCTTGAATCAGACGGTTGGTCGGATCCTGAAAATTAGCATCCAGCTCCGCAAAATACTTATCTACGGGGCGTAAAGGTTCGACTTCTTGAACTTTCTTCTTTTGTTTCATTCGGCAAATTTAACAAATATTGGGCATGCCTTAGGCCTTAAAAATGATAATATTCCCTATTTTTTGGTCTGCTGCAGGTCATTATATGCTTTCAGAGTACACAAACTCGCTTACTCCTATTCTATTCCGTAATATTGCAGCATGAAGTCTTACAAACATATCTTATTCGATCTGGACGGAACCCTGACCGACCCCGCAGAAGGGATTACGAAATGTATTGCCTATGCCTTGGAATCCAAAGGCATCCATACAGCAGATCTGAATAGCCTCAAACCCTTGATCGGCCCACCCCTTAAAGATTCTTTCATACACACCTTTGGATTTGAGGAAAGCGAAGCAATTGCCTGTGTAGAAAAATATCGGGAACGCTTTTCAACCATAGGGCTGTATGAGAATATCCTGTTTGATCGCATACCTGAGCTTTTAGCATTGCTGAAAACAAAAGGGTACAACATCTACCTTGCGACCTCCAAACCCGAAATTTTCGCCCACAAAATATTACAGCACTTTGCAATAAATACCTATTTTGATTTTGCGGGCGGAAGCGCTTTGGACGATTCCAGACCGACCAAAACCAGTGTCATCCAATATGTCATGGAACAGGCCAAGCTAACAAGTCCACAAGACTGCCTCATGATCGGAGATCGCAAACATGATCTGATTGGTGCCCGAGAAACAGGCATGGATGCTGTTGGTGTATTGTATGGCTATGGTAGCCAAGCCGAACTCGAACAGGAAGATCCGACCTATCTATTGGCTACAGTGACAGATCTGATGGAATTTTTCCAATAATTACCGATAATAAAAAGGGTATCCAAAATTTGATTCAATTTAAGTCAAGTCAATTCGAGCACTTCAAGTCAAGCCGATTCAAGTCAAGTCAAGTCATTTGAGTCGATTCAATTTAAGTCAACCCTTTGGAGAATGGAATGGCTGAAATGATCCAGTCGTGGGAAACGTGTAGAATTGCATAAAAAAAGCTCCAAACATTTCGTTTGGAGCTTTTTTTATGATGGATCCTTAGGATCTATTTTGCGTAAGACACTGATCTTGTCTCACGAATTACAGTTACTTTAATTTGCCCTGGATAAGTCATTTCCGTTTGAATACGGTTAGAGATATCAGCAGCCAGTATTTCCGACTGTGCATCAGACACCTTCTCACTCTCAACGATGACACGTAGCTCACGGCCAGCTTGTATCGCGAAGGTCTTCTCAACCCCAGGATACGATAAAGCCAAATCTTCCAACTCTTTTAGGCGCTTGATATAACTTTCGACAACCTCGCGGCGTGCGCCCGGGCGTGCACCAGAGATCGCGTCACAAGCCTGAACAACCGGAGATATTAAGGCAGTCATTTCGATCTCATCATGGTGAGCACCAATTGCATTACATACATCAGGGTGTTCCTTGTATTTCTCTGCAAGTTGCATACCTAAAATAGCGTGTGGCAACTCCGGATTATCATCAGGCACTTTACCAATATCGTGTAGTAATCCAGCACGTTTCGCATGTTTAACATTCAGGCCCAGTTCTGCCGCCATTGTTGCTGCAAAATTAGCTACCTCACGCGAGTGTTGTAAAAGATTCTGTCCGTAAGACGAACGGTAACGCATACGTCCTACCATACGAATCAATTCGGGGTGCAAACCATGGATTCCCAAATCGATTGCGGTACGTTCACCAATTTCAACGATTTCATCCTCTATTTGCGTCCGCGTCTTAGCGACAACCTCTTCAATACGTGCCGGGTGGATACGACCATCTGTTACCAAACGGTGTAAAGCCAAACGCGCTATTTCGCGACGTACAGGATCGAAACCAGATAGGATAATTGCTTCAGGTGTATCGTCTACAATGATTTCTACGCCTGTTGCAGCTTCCAATGCACGAATATTACGACCTTCACGACCAATAATACGACCTTTGATTTCATCATTTTCGATATTGAAAATTGAGACGGTATTTTCGATCGCAGATTCCGTAGCAGTACGTTGGATAGTCTGAATAACAACCTTTTTCGCCTCTTTTGTTGCCGTCAATTTGGCCTCATCCACAATATCTTTGATTTGAATCATCGCTTGTGAGCGGGCTTCTTCGCGCAACGAGTCCACCAATTGATTTTTTGCTTCGTCAGCAGTTACGCCAGCGATACTTTCCAATTGCTTAATCTGTTGTAATTTGAGCGTTTCTACTTCTTCAGATTTCTTTTCATTCAGTTCAACCAATTTATCCAATTGCTTTTTCTTGGTATCCACATCTTGCTTATCGCGATTGATGTTTTCCAGCTTTTGGTTAATTGACTGTTCTTTTTGTCTTAACGTATTTTCCTTTTGGTTGATGGTATTGTTACGTTGATTGACTTCCTTTTCGTGTTCAGATTTTAATTGAAGGAACTTTTCTTTGGCCTCTAACAGGCGTTTCTTTTTAATGTGTTCCCCTTCCTGCTCTGCATCTTTCAGTATGCTATTTACCTTATCCTTGGCTTCCTGCTCTTGTTTTTTAAATAACAGAACCAATAGATAACGACCTATAACAACACCAACAATCAGAGAAATTATGCTATAAATTGCGATGTCCATGTATGTATAATTGTATTATTTATGTTTGTTTTTATTAATTATGTTCAAATTCCAGTAAAATCATCAATCAGCCCACTCCCTTACCTTTGGTATGCGCCAACTCTGTAGCGATCCCGATAAGCGCATCAAGGCTTCATGACAAAAAAAAACCGCAATTAAATTTAAACAGGTCTCATGTATTATTAAACTTCGTGATTACATAATTAGGCTTAGATTATGACCCAGATGGCTTTCGCAAAATGGCCTATATCTTTTTGCGCCTGTAATATTGAAGCGTTAAGTTTAAAATAGTGACAACCCGAATTTAATTGCGGCAAATTCGTCGTTTAAGCTCTAAATATAAAGAACGTAAATTTATTTTTTAAAGAAATCCGTCAACAACTGATCAAGTTCCTGTACTGAATTTTCCAAACCCACTTCGTGGTTTTGAGACTGCCGCTCTGCATTAAGCATACGCGTCGCAAATTGCAATACACACATGGATAACAAATCCTGCTTATCTCTCACAGTATAGTTTTCCTGCAATTCCTTTACTTTTTCATTTATCAATTTCGCAGCGTGTCGAATTACTTCTTCTTCCGCGCTTTCCACCCGAAGGGGATAAACACGATCTGCGATATTTATTTTTATGGAAATCTCTCCCATTTCTTTGAGCTTTTTAACGTTGTATTAGTTTGAATCCGATAACACTTCTCCCAACTATTTCAACAAACTAATACACTTGTCTATTTCCCGCACAAAATCGTTAATTTTTTGTTTTGTGTCAAGTATTTTTTCATTAATTGCTTCCTTATCCGTTTCAGAATCTAACGTACGGGCAACTGCCAGCGCTTTGACCCTCTCTTCCAATTGCTTGCTCTTATCGTTGCTCGCATCGAAAGCCACTTTTAAGGATTGTACCTCTAATTTAAGCAAATCATTTTCTTCTTGCAAGACTTCGCACAATTGAATTAAATTTTTCGTTTTCTCAACGATCAGATTCATTTGTGAAGACAATGTTGCCATAATAAAAATTGAATATTACCAATTAATGTTGTATCTCTAATTAACCACGCACTTCCGCGCCTAGTTCCTTCTCAAAATTAACAATTAATTTTTGAACTATCGCATCAATTTGCTTATCAGTAAGTGTTTTTTCTTCATCCTGCAAGATAAAGCTCAGAGCATAAGACTTTTTCCCTTCCGGAATTTTATCACCTTTATACACGTCAAACACATTTACCTCCTTTAAAAGCTTGCGTTCGGTCTTTTGAGCAACAAATTGTAGCTTATCGAAGCTCACATTTTCATCGATCAAGAGCGACAAATCTCTGCGTACAGCCGGGAATTTGGAAACTTCTTTATATTGAATGCTATTCTTACGAATGATTTTCATCAAAACATCCCAGTCAAAATCAGCAAAGAAAACCTGACCTTCAACATCTGCTTTTTTCAAATCTGCGTTTGCAATTGCACCAAATGAAACCAAACATTTCTGCCCTTTCATATAGTTCAAACCATAGGCAAAATGTGAACTTGCAGCATCTTGTATCTGAATCCCTTCAATTTTCAGCCTTTTGATAACAGTATCTACGGCTGCTTTAAGGTTATAGAAATTGACCGCATCTTTTTTGCTATTCCATTGCTCAGCTTCATTTTTACCCGCCATGGCAAAAACCAGGTGTTGCGTTTCTTTATAGCCTTCACCATCCAGCGCATAAGTCTTACCGAATTCAAAGAATTTCAGATCGAAGTTTCTTCGTTTTTGGTTATATTCAATCGCACTCAAAACAGAAAACACCATATTTTGACGCATCGTATCCAAATCCGAACTCAATGGATTATACAATTTAACTGCCGTTTCGCTATCATCCGCATAGTCCAGCTTTGTTAGGGAGTTGGACAGAATCTCACGAAATCCATTTGCGATCAATAGATCTGCCAATTGATTTAAGACAACTTCCTTATCTGGCTTTTCAACCGTATTTAAAGATGCCTTAATTTGTGACTTCAACTCAATATTGTTATAACCGTAAATACGCAACACCTCCTCCACAACGTCTACCTCACGTGTGACATCGACGCGATACGCCGGCACCAACACATCAAGGCCTGTTTCAGTTTCTGAAGTGACTTCAATGCCAAGAGCGACAATAATGGATTTAATTTCTTCATTTGGAATCGCCTGACCGATCAAACGAACCACATTCGCATAGCTCACATGAAATGAAAACGGTTTAATCACAACAGGATACTCATCCTTTAGGGTAGATGAAATCGTTCCACCTGCAATTTCTTGAATCAATAAAGCAGCGCGCTTCAATGCTTCAACCGTAATATTAGGATCGGTACCACGTTCGAAACGGAAAGAAGCATCTGTTTTTAAACCATGTCTTTTGGAGGTCTTCCGTACAGAAACAGCATTAAAATAAGCCGATTCCAAAAATACGTTGGTCGTTTCGGCTGACACACCAGAATATGCTCCACCAAAAACCCCCGCAATACACATCGGTTTTTCAGCATCGGCAATCACCAAGTCCTCTGCAGACAAGGTACGCTCCACACCATCCAGGGTAACAAATTTCTCGCCCTCAGTCGCAAGACGAACAAGGACTTTATTTCCCGCAATTTTATCAGCATCAAAAGCATGCAGTGGCTGACCTAAATCGTGTAATATATAATTTGTGACGTCGACAATATTATTGATCGGACGAACACCGATAACATTTAATTTCTCTTTCAACCAATCTGGAGATTCGCCAACGCGAACACCAGTAATATTGATACCACTATAACGTGGGCTCGCCTGTGCGTCCGCAACGACCACTGTCGTTCCCTCAGCCTCAGCAGCCTTGAATGCAGAAACATCTGCTTTTAACAATTGTGTACGAAAATGTGCCGCAATATCTCTTGCAACGCCTAAATGCGAAGCTGCATCTGCACGATTTGGTGTTAAACCAATTTCATAACGGTAATCATCCTGGATATTGAAATGATCTTTCACTAAGGTCCCCACAGCAACATCAGCTGGTAATTCAACAATACCGGCATGGGATGTACCTAAACCGATTTCATCTTCTCCACATAACATACCTTCGGAAACTTCACCACGAATTTTAGATTTGGTAATTTTAAAAGGCTCTCCTGTAAGCGGATGACATGTAGTGCCCACTGTAGCAACAATGACTTTCAATCCTGTACGACAGTTCGGTGCGCCACATACAATGTGCAATAACTCCGGTCCACCGACATCAACGGTAGTTACTCTTAATTTATCGGCATTAGGATGCTGTTCACAAGTTTTCACTTCACCAACAACCAAACCATCCAATCCACCTGGGATACTCTGCACGACGTCCAAAGCTTCTACTTCCAATCCTGTATTTGTCAAGATAAGCGATAGTTCCTCCGGTGTCGAATCTATATTAACGTGTTGTTTTAACCAATTATATGAAATATTCATCTCGAATTTGATTTGATGCACAAACTTAGATAAATTTGAGTTTATATCCAACGTCAATTTACCCTTCATCAACAGTTGGTCTGAATTTAATGCAGTAGGTAGGCTCCTCAAAAGACTTCATTAAGCTAGGCAGCAAGCGATTTTATCTTTTTTGGAAAGTTGATACGATAGAACCAAGTTAGGTATTTGGACCTTAGATTTATACCGAAGGAAGAGATCGTATGAAGGAGTTCATAAACCCCTTCCCAAGGATAATCATATTTATTCATAGGTGATGAATGCTGCGAATGTAGGGGCTTTCCCCGAACGAAACGAATGCAATTATTAATTATAACTTTTATTTACATGAATTAACACAACTTTACACATATTTACACAAAACAGCAATTTTGGCCTTTTCCAGTAAACGCAACCTGAGCCTATTTTTTAATGAAAATTCAAGCATTTCCATCAAAATAAATATGTAACTTTGTGCTTTAATTTGAAGAACGTTCAAAACAAACATTTATAATGATTCATTTCTTTGAGAACCCATCGAACACTGTATATGGTGTTCAAAGCGTAAACTCTTTATCACAAGAAGACATTACTAAACTCAACTGGCTATTCGGCAACGCCAAAAAACTAGACGACCAAAACCTTAACCATTACTTTGTAGGACCCCGCGCTGCGATGGTTACTCCCTGGAGTACCAATGCCGTAGAAATCACACAAAATATGGGCATTGCAGGAATTGTTCGTATAGAAGAATTTCAACCGGTACCAGCGGATTTCAATGACTTCGATCCAATGATTTCACAAAAGTTCAGTATGTTGACACAGGACATGTATACCGTCAACATCACACCTGAACCGATATTGGAAATTGAAGACATCGAGGCCTACAATAAATCTGAGGGCCTTGCGCTAAATCCAGAAGAAGTCGACTACCTCAATAATCTCTCGACCAAGTTGGGTCGTCTGCTTACAGACTCGGAAGTATTCGCTTTTTCACAAGCAAATTCTGAACACTGTAGACACAAGATTTTCAATGGTACCTTTATCATTGATGGCGAAGAGCAGCCCACTTCCCTATTTAAATTAATCAAAAAGACTTCTGAAACCAATCCGAACGAGATTGTTTCTGCTTATAAAGATAACGTTGCCTTTGTTAAAGGTCCACGTGTCACACAATTTGCACCTAAATCTGCCGACAAACCTGATTTTTACGAAGAGAAAGCATTTGATTCGGTTTTATCAGTAAAAGCGGAAACACACAATTTTCCAACTACTGTAGAACCATTTTCGGGGGCTGCTACTGGGTCAGGTGGTGAAATCCGCGACCGTATGGCCGGCGGCCAAGGAGCGATTCCATTGGCAGGTACAGCCGTATATATGACTGCTTATTCGCGATTGGAACAAAATAAATTGGACCTTCAGGCAGGAACAGTAACTGAGCCGGCAAAGGAACTCAACAAAACTCGCCCATGGGAAAATGCGATGCAAGAACGTCAATGGTTATACCAAACCCCAGTTGACATCCTGATCAAAGCTTCCAACGGTGCTTCTGACTTCGGTAATAAGTTTGGTCAGCCCCTCATTACAGGTTCTGTATTGACCTTTGAGCATGAAGAGGATGGCCGTAAACTTGGTTACGACAAAGTCATTATGCAAGCTGGTGGTGTTGGCTATGGAAAACTAGATCAAGCGAAAAAACATACGCCGAAAACTGGTGATAAAGTCGTTATCCTAGGTGGTGAAAATTACCGCATCGGAATGGGTGGAGCTGCTGTATCTTCTGCAGATACGGGAGCATTTGGTTCTGGAATTGAGCTTAATGCGATTCAACGTTCCAATCCCGAAATGCAAAAACGTGCAGCGAATGCTGTTCGTGGCTTAGTAGAGTCCGATCATAACCCAATTGTCTCGATCCATGATCATGGTGCAGGTGGCCACTTAAACTGTTTATCTGAACTTGTTGAAGAGACCGGAGGTTTAATTGACCTGGATGCACTTCCTGTAGGAGATCCTACACTATCGGCAAAAGAAATTATCGGTAATGAATCGCAAGAACGTATGGGACTTGTGATCGCTGAAGATGATATTGACACGTTAAAACGTGTTGCAGATCGCGAACGTGCACCAATGTACACTGTAGGTGATGTCACTGGCGACCACCGCTTTACTTTCGAATCGAAAAGTACAGGTGAAAAACCAATGGATTACGCCCTTGAAGATTTCTTTGGTTCATCGCCAAAAACTTTCATGCGCGATAAAACCGTGGTTCGCAATTATGCGGATCTTGCTTATGATGCAACCGACATTCCAAACTACTTAAACCAAGTATTACAACTGGAAGCTGTTGCTTCGAAAGATTGGTTAACCAATAAAGTAGACCGTTGTGTTGGTGGCCGTGTTGCCAAACAACAATGTGTAGGTCCATTGCAATTGGCGTTGAACAACGTCGGTGTTATGGCACTTGACTATAAAGGTAAAGAAGGTATTGCGACAACAATAGGTCACTCCCCTGTTGCTGCCTTGGTGGATCCGGCGGCGGCAAGTAGAACGGCTATTGCTGAATCGCTTTCCAACATCGTATTTGCGCCAATCAAAAATGGCCTCGCAGGAATCTCCCTATCGGCCAACTGGATGTGGGCGGCCAATAATGAGGGGGAAGATGCCCGCTTATACCAAGCTGTTAAAGCCTGCTCGGATTTTGCCATTGCATTGGGAATCAATATCCCAACGGGAAAAGATTCTTTGTCGATGAAGCAAAAATATCCAAACGGCGAAAACGTCATTGCCCCAGGCACATTGATCATTTCTGCCGCAGGAAATTGTACTGATATCACAAAAGTGGTAGAACCTGTGCTGAACAAAAAGGCCGGATCGATCTATTACATCAACTTATCAAAAGATCAGTTCAAATTAGGCGGTTCGTCATTTGCGCAGATCATCAATAAATTAGGTACTGAAGTACCGACCATTCGAGATGCTGCTTATTTCAAAACAGCATTCAATACCGTACAGCAATTAATTAACGAAGGACAGATCGAAGCTGGTCACGACGTCGGATCGGGGGGCTTGATTACTACCTTATTGGAAATGACCTTTGCCGATGTGAATCTAGGCGCCAACTATGACCTTTCAGCATTAAATGAATCTGATAGCGTAAAAGCCTTCTTTAATGAGAATATTGCACTTGTCCTGCAAGCGAAAGACGACGCTGCTTTTGAAGCAATTGTCAAGAAAGCTGATGTGGACGCGGTTAAAATTGGTCAGGTGATCGAAGGTAATACGGTAACGATTAAAAATCAAGAAGCGGTATTCAGCTTTGATGTCGCAGCAACACGTGATGTATGGTCTACAACGTCATTCCTTTTGGATTCAAAGCAATCTAAAAATGGAACAGCACAACAACGTTTCGATAATTATAAAAATCAACCCCTAGCCTTTACTTTCCCAAGTCAATTTGATGGTAAGAAACCAGTAATCGACGGAACTAAACCACGTCCGAAAGCTGCGATCCTTCGTGAGAAAGGTTCCAACTCCGAACGCGAAATGGCTAACGCCATGTTCTTGGCAGGTTTTGATGTAAAAGATGTTCACATGACCGATTTGATAGCTGGTCGCGAGACATTGGAAGACATCCAATTTATCGGTGCTGTAGGTGGTTTCTCGAACTCAGATGTATTGGGTTCGGCAAAAGGTTGGGCTGGAGCTTTCCTTTACAATGAAAAAGCGAAAAAAGCCTTAACCGATTTCTTTGCTCGTCCGGATACACTTTCGGTGGGCATCTGTAATGGCTGTCAGCTATTTATGGAACTTGAGATGATCAATCCTGAGCATGAAATCCACGGAAAAATGCTACACAATACTTCCGGAAAACACGAGTCAAACTTTGTATCTGTAAAAGTTCAGGAAAACAATTCCGTCATGTTATCGACACTAGCGGGAAGTACATTGGGTGTTTGGATCTCACATGGGGAGGGAAAATTCAACCTTCCATATGCTGAAGAGCAATACAATATCGTTGCAAAATATGCGTATGAGCAATATCCGCATAACCCAAATGGTTCGGACTATAATACAGCAATGGTTTGCGATAAGACTGGCCGCCATTTGGCTACTATGCCACATATTGAGCGCTCGGTGTTCCAATGGCATTGGGCAAATTATCCAAAAGGTCGTCAGGACGAAGTTTCTCCTTGGATTGAAGCATTCGTTAATGCCCGCCAATGGATTGACGAGCAAGGCAAATAAAAAAGAAAAGCTCCTTCATGTATGAAGGAGCTTTTCTTTTAGATATCCCTTTTGTATCCTGGTTTGTTCATCATTTGGTCTAGGGAGTATTTTCCAGAACCCATGACCATAAAAAAGATCAGCAAAAAGAATACGACTATAGAAAGCCACAATTCGGAATTCAAATAACTAAAGCCGTGGGTGATATTAACAAAAAATACAGCCCCTACCAGTACCGGAAATAGCAGTAGTGAGGCCAAACGGGTTTGAAAACCTAAAATTAGGAACAACCCTCCCACCAAATGGGTAAAAACCACATAGTGAACAGCACCCCATGATGATAAGTGGAAACTACTTTGTTCAATCATATGTTGAACAACATCCCTATCATTTACGAAACTTACACCTTTGGCAAAAATAACGACCCCTAAAGCAATTCTTAGGTAATCAATCCATTGTGGGTGATGAGCATCGCCCCAATGTTCAATTTTGTGTATCAGGTTCATAATATACCTCCTTTTTATAGATGGTTATAGCCTAATAACAGTTGAACAGCAAAAAAGTTGTTCGCATGAGATGATTCACTATCAAAATGTTACGAAGTGAATACATCCCCACGCCTACACAATACTTCAGATAAGACAAATCCCTGCCAAATCAGGCCTACGCTGTTTTCAAAATCAATCAATCAATCAATCAATCAATCAATCAATCAATCAATCAATCAATCAATCAATCAATCAATCAATCAATCAATCAATCAATCAATCAATGCAACCGTAGGTTAGGAGAAAAAAAGTCGAATAACAAAATCCCAAAATGCAGTTGTTAGCAGCCCCACAACAATACTAAAACCGATAACCAGATTGACCAACTTGGTATTCAGATGGTATTGTTCGGCAATGATCCCCGAAGTGACCAAGGTTGGCATAGCTGCTTCAAATATACTGATCCGCGCAACAGCTCCCTTCACACCAAGTAGTAATGCAAATAGTAATACCAATGCTGGGGCAAGAATCAATTTATAACTCATCGCTGTACTGATCTGCGAAATCTGTTGTCGCCAACCATCAAACTTCAACTGTAAACCAATAGAAAATAAGGCCAATGGTCCAACCGTGGCCACCAACTTATCAAAAAAAGGCTCGGCAACTGAAAGGTCAACAAATTGAGACAGCATTAAGGCTGTTATACAACCGATCAGGGGTGGAAAGCTAATTAGCTTTCGAAGCATAAATTTGACATCGATGGTTTCGCCATCCTGGACATTCGCTTTTAGTGCATTGATGATTCCGGCTGTAGAAAGTAGAATAAATGTAGTTTGGTCGCAAATAATCGCAATCGGCAACTGGGCTTCACCAAAATAGGCGATGATCAATGGAAAGCCTATAAAGGACGTATTGCTGTAACCTGCGGCCAATTCCAAGCTACTGCGGGAGCGCTGCTTATAATTTTTACGCCGACAGTATACTTCCATAAATAACCAACTACCTGCCCAAACGAGGATTGCCGAAAACACGGGAAACAGTAATTGTGATGACCATACGATCTTCGGAATATATTTGAAAGACACCGCCGGCAGGGCAAAATAAAGGATCCAGGTATTGATCCCTTTATGTGCCTCGGAATGAATTAAATTTGTTCGCCTTAACAACATCCCCGCTGCGATGCAAAATGCAATCATTATAAAATTAATCATGTTTTCTTATCATTTTATACGACACAAAGGTGCGATAGTAGAGCAGGCAATAACATGTACAAATACATTATTTTTATGTACATTTAAAGATATATATCAGGAGAGCAATGCGCAAAAAACAGTTTGAACCTTTACGGATCAGTGAATTTATTGAGGATAGTTTTCATTTGCCTCCACACGAGCAAAATTATTATGAGCTTGTTTATATTCGTTCGGGCAAAGGAACCCATGTGATCAACAAATTTGAACTGAATTATGAACCTGGCGATGTGTTCTTAATTAGTCCGGAAGACAAGCATTATTTTAACATTGAAGAAAAGACCCATTTTTTGTTTATTTTATTTACAGACACCTACTTTCTGCAGAATAAACGTAATCTCAAGCGCTATGCCTGGATTATGGAGCTAATGAACGATAAAGGATTGAAGGAACGCAAACTGTATATGGACGAGCACCATCGCCTGATTTATTCACATATCCTGGAAGCTGTCCGACTGTATAGTAATGCCACTGTCAACGAGCGTTCTGATTGGCTATTTGACCAACTCGTTGCGATCTTTGGGCTCTACAAAGAAATATCAGAAACACAACGCTTACCCCAGCAGCATGAACTATATGTTGACCGATCGATTTCGGCTTATATTCATCGCTATATTTTTTCGCCCGAAAAACTTCAGGTCAGCCTGCTGGCTCAGAAATTTAATATTGCTCCATCCTATTTTGGAATCTACTTTAAGAAGAACTTCGGCACTAGTTTGAGAGCCTATATCAACAGCTACCGGATCGAACTCATCGAGAACAGACTTAAATCCAAAGATTATACCTTGAAACAAATTGCTGCAGAACTCGGATTTACCGACGAGAGCCATCTTTCCCATTTCTACAAACGCGCCAAGGGATTCAGCCCGTTATATTTCCGAACCCATCTGACTAAATAATAAGCCCTCCCGATAATCCATTATGCATACTCGTCAGAAAAAGTCAATTGATAAACTAATTTTTGGGTGGAATGACACTATAAAATTTCAGGCCCTCCGCTTCAAACTTTTTGTATAATACAAGCAGCACATCGTTTTTAAGCGACGAGGCATTGGCTGCGGCGTTTACCCAGCAGTAAACACTTAGATAGATCATCTCCGCACTGATATCCTGTATGCTGATCCCGCTATCTCTATCCTGTATATAATGTGGGCTGGACATCATCGCATCTTTAATCCACTCTTTCGCTTTGTCCAGATCGGCCTGTCGATCGATATGGAGTACAAAGCTTGTTTTGCTGTATTCCTGTGATAAAGTCCAATTGACGACTCTTCCAGAGAGTAAATCGCCATTTGGAATGATAACATCGGCACCATCTGCAGTTTTTAGGACACTGGCACGTATACCGATTTCTTTGACCCGCCCTTTTTTGTCGGCAAGTTCAATTTGGTCACCCACCCGAAATGGCTTGTCAAAAACCAGAATAATGCCCGATACAAAATTATTGATGATATTCTGCATGCCCAGACCGATACCAACACTCAGCGCTCCGATGACAACGGTAAGTTTATCCAAACTCATTCCCAGGGCAGAGATTGCCATAAAAAAACCAATCAGAATAATCGCTAAACGAAAGAGCGGAAATAGGGTCATCTTCTGATTATAGACCTGGCTAAGCTGACCGTCTTCACCGCCGAGAACAATCAAACTGATATTTTTTTGAAACCAGTTGGCCACCAGAAGCAGTAAAACAGCCACAACAAGGTTGCCGAGTGTAAAAGATATGCTTCCAATGCTGCGCACTTTGCCAAAAAAGACTTCGCTCGCTGCCAATAGTGTTTCTATAAACTGTAAGTTGTTTGCCAACACAATAATTGCCAAAAGCACACAGACGATCCGAAGAATTTCGGTGATGATAGCCAATGTACGCTGTTCGTTAAAACGCATCCAGAATCCTGCAGTCAGTCGATCTTTTTTAAACTGATTACGTACATCAGCCTTAATCATGTCTGCAAAATACTGCAACGTAAAGGATTGGACTAAACCAACAGCACAGGCAATACTAAAGCTCCGCGAGTGCTCAACATGGCCAATCACATTCAAGGTAATTGCCGTTATATTGAGGATAGCGAAAACGACATAAATAAAATTGCTGATATACCCCGGACTATCTGCATTTTTGATTCGTCGCTTTGTGTAGCTAACAAGTCCCAGTGCAATCAGATTAAAGGCGATACAAACGATCCTTAAAAAGAGGTCATCGCTTACGATCATATTGACAAATACATCCAGGATGTAAAATACAATGAGGATAATGGCAATTTTACGCTGTAACCCGCTCATGCGATGCCTTAGCAAAAACATGAAGATTAACATAATGACCAATTGGGAAGCCTGCAGAATGAAACTTGGTGTAAAGAAGTTTACAAAAGGCAACAGTGTCAAGAGAAAAATAATTGTTTTTCCAACGATAGCGTCAATCGCAAGTTTATGTTCAGGATCATTCTGTCGAAGGATATAGGACACCCGCACAATCCAGTAGCAATAGCCCAATCCCAATACAATCAATAGGATACGGCTCGCCCAATCGGTCCGATTAACATATTTGTCTATCGCTGTATTGTTACTATAATTACTCCGTATATTGTTTAAAATTACATCCTTTGAAATCGCCGCCGTATTCGCTTTCCAGATCGAACTTTTGCTCGACGTAGAATCGACCTTTTTACTTACATTTTTCACTTCATGCACAGCATCCAGACGCAGCAAATGGCGTTGGTTCTTGGCGATAAGTTCATCTATCGTCCGGTTGATTGCCTCCAGAGAATCCATTTTTGACGACAGCTTGAGCTGAGCATTATCAAGGTATTGGTATGCTCGACTATGATTACTGGTACTAATATCATAACGGTTGACCAAATTCCTGATCTGATCCTGGGTAACATTAAGACTGTTTGAATAATTACTGATACTGCCCTTAATAGACTTCAGCTGCTTAATTTCTTCGTGAATACTATTTTTAATTGCGGCAATACTGTCTTTGGCCGATCCTGTATTGGTCGCAGTATACGTATTGGATTTCTCATTCAGTTGGGCAACGAAATCCGCCATTGAACCTGTTCGAATATTAGCAAGAAAAGTCAAATTGACCTTCTTCAGGTCATTACGTAAGGAGTCATTGCCAACACGTGTGGAATCCACAGCTGACCTTTTATTGAAGCCAACATGTGCCGCGGTTCGATCGTTACTCTGATTTTTTCTAACCTGAACTGAATCCTGTCCAGACACATGCAACTGAAAAGCCAAGAGACTTAAGACAAAAATAAAACGCTTAACAATGCCCAATTTCATACTTCTAATTTTGTTGATTTCCTTACCTGGCAATGTGTAGCCAAATGCAATGAACACTACATTTTGCAAAGAAAGGACCAAAGGTATTTCTTCGACAAAAATAACTTATCTCCTGTTAAAATCGAATAGCATCCGATAGTTTTAGTTCTTCCAGCCTTTTTATTTTATCGTCACGATAAAATAAATTCATCGTCTCAAAAGGAATTAATTTCAAGTCTTTGTTGACGATATGGACACATGATTTTTTGACTGCACGAACGTCAAAATCGTAGGCATCCATAAAATTCATAATGATAATTCGGAAAAGATTGTCGTAATCAAGATCAGGTGCGCAGACTTCGGGTAAACAGCAAAGCAACTGGTTTACTTTTGGCCTTACCTTATCCACAGAAATTCCCGTGCTAAATATATCCAGCAATTGCATCTGAACACCTTTATCCTGTTCATATACAATGGTGTTGCGCGATTGGCTATTTAACAAAATAGCAGGATCAATATGTCGGGTCAAAGGTATACGCTCCGCTCCTATTTTCAGTATATAGCCCATCGCCAAAGCATCAGGATTACAAGGAACAGGAATAATATCATGTGGGTCCAATAGTGGATATTGATTCAGGATTTCCTGACGTACCTCCGTTAATGTCATTTTATGTTGCTGTGCATCGGCCGCATTTCGACCGGCAATTTCAACCGGTTGAAAGGTTACCCCCCGTACACATCGCTGTTGTAAGGCGTAATCCAATATTTCCCCTATTTCATCATCGTTGGTTCCTTTTTCCAGGACGACAACCAAGGTTGTACTTAGATTAAGTGCATTTAATTTGTCAATGGCCTTTTTTCGGATATCCGTAAGATCTTTGCCCCGGAATTTCTCAAGCACCGATGGGCGAAAGGAATCGAACTGGAGATAGATTTCAAATTCAGGCGCATACGTCGCGAGTTGCTCAGCAAAACCAGGATCATTGGCAATTCTGATCCCATTCGTATTGAGCATGAGATGCTTAATAGGCTTTGTCTTCGCAATGTCTAAAATCTTAAAAAAATCAGGATGTATGGTTGGCTCTCCACCGCTGATCTGAACCACATCCGGTTCACCTTCACTTTCGACGATTTTGTCAAACATCCGTTCAATTTCTTCCAGCGAGCGATGTCGTCCGTAATGGGGCGAGGACATGGCATAACATGTTGGACAGGTCAAATTACAGCGGTCGGTCACCTCGATGATAGAAAGACAACTGTGCTGTTCATGATCGACGCATAAGCCACAATCATAGGGACAGCCATAATGTACTTCATTATCAAATTTCAAAGGTGTTTCTGAGGCTTTATTATAATTCCGAATGTTCTTATAATAGTCAACATCAGTTGCAATCAGTGTTTTGAAAAAGCCATGATCAGGACAGTTTTTCGTCATAAATACCTGTTCATCCTCGATAATAATCTTGGCACCAACACGCGAAAGGCATGTTGGACATAGGCTGATGGTGTAATCGTAGTATGTATAGTTTCTAACTGGCATAAAGCTGATCTCTAGTTCATAAAGGTAAGTCCACAGGCAAGTCCCCCTGCCAACATTGCTCCAATTCCGCCCAACAATACTTTAAGCCAGGGATTGACATTGAATTTTGATTCTTTATTTCCAGCTTTAATAATCGAGCCGATAATAATAACCAAAAGTGCAATACCGATCACAATAGCACCTATAGTAAGTAGAAAAAGTCCCAACATCGCGGTACTTTCCGATCCAAATGACCCCTCAAGCAAATACATAATTTCTATTTTTTGATTAAACGTTCATTTTTTAATAAATAAATATAATAAATTATCACCACGATGCACGTAATTTGTATGGTACTTAGCCCCAAAAGTATAATTGCCCGTGGCTTGATAAAGTCCAGCAGGAAACGAAAACTAAAATAACTAAGCATAAAAAGCTGAAACAACACGCCATTTCGATAATTGTATCGTCGTTTAAAAAGTTGGAGTCCTACAAATAAGAGCAGTAAAAATACGATTTCATACAGCGCTACCGGATGCCGTTTATAGGCATCCCCCAGATACATCCCCAATGGAGACGTTGTGGGTAAACCATAGGTCTGCTCGAATACACCTGTATAAAAACAACCTACCCTACCAATGGAAATTGCACTAATCAAGGGAAAGACCATCCGATCACCAGTACTTTCTTTTTTACCCATGATCTTTTTCATCCCTTCCACGGCAACCAAACCTCCTGCCAAACCACCGATTATCGTATTGTTCACCCAAATGTAAGCCCATTTGTGTGTCGCATTGAGCAATTCAGCCGGGCGCTCGAGGGAACCGATGACATGTGAGCCGATTAAAGCCCCTAGGCCGGCAGCAATAACAATAAGAAGGGAATTGGTATGCCCTAAACTTTCCTGATCCTTCCATTTGAGCAACTGATAATAACGCATACCAATAAACATCCCCAATCCTTCCATAAAAGGATGTAAGAGAAATGTTTTTCCAAACAAATCTATCGTAACCGGAAATTCAATCGCCATAAGCATAAACAAGTATACGAAAGACGATCAAAAAAATGATAAACAAAAGTTTCTGCATATAGGACAAAATTATTAAAACCAAAAAGCCAGTCTGAAGAACAGACTGGCTTTTAAATAAATATTTTAAAAACGGGAGCTTATAGCTGATTGCTATACACAAATCGGATTTCCTCACGTAGGTTATAACGCGAGACCATCACTTCGCCATAAGCACCTGCGGAACGAATGGCAATTAAGTCGCCACGTTTTGAAATGGGAAGTGGCACTTCCTTACCAAAGCAGTCGGACGATTCACAGATTGGCCCAACCACATCGTAGTTAATGGATTCGGCGCTGTCTGTCGCGCTGATATTTTCAATTTTATGATAGGCCTGATACAAGGCCGGGCGCATTAATTCAGTCATTCCAGCATCCAATACCAAGAAATTTTTCTTGACACCATTTTTGACATACAACACGCGGCTAACAAGACTTCCGCATTGTGCGACCAAAGCCCGCCCCAATTCAAAGTGCACTTCTTGCTGTGCTGTACGCTCCAGGAAGCGGTCGAAAATATCAAAATAAGCTTCAAAATCAGGAATTGTATTTCCATCAGGATTTTTATAATCAATCCCCAATCCGCCACCGACATTCAATACACGAATTTGTGTACCGCGTTCTTCAAACCAGTTTTTCCATTCATTGACCTTCACGCACAGGCTTTTGAATACGGTCATATCCGTAATCTGTGAACCTACGTGAAAATGAAGACCAACCAATTCAATAGATTCACATTTTTTAAGCACGGCTGCACATTTTTCCAAATCGGCATTTGGCACACCAAATTTGTTTTCGTCAAGCCCTGTTGTAATATAATGATGGGTGTGTGCATCCACATTTGGGTTGATCCGTAAGGCCACATTTGCTTTTACACCTTTTTTTGAGGCAAGCTCATTGATGACCTCAAGCTCCTGAATGGATTCCACATTAAAAGCAAAAATATTTTGATCGAGCGCATAATTGATTTCCTTATCGGATTTACCAACTCCCGCAAAAGTGACTTTCTTGGAATCAAAGCCGCATTCAATGGCTTTCTTTACCTCATTGCCACTCACACAATCCGCACCAAAGCCGATCTCTTGAATCGCCTTCAACAACTCGTCATTAAAATTGGCCTTTAATGCATAGTGAACATGAAATCCCCGTTTGTGGGACGCAGCATGCGCAGCCTCTAGGGTCTTGTTTAACACATTCAGATCATAATAATAAAACGGCGTTTCTTTCTCTGCAAACTTCGCCGCGATACCTGTATTTATCATATAAAAACCTACTTCTTAAAATAAACGATTGTGCAATGAACGTAATGCTTCTGTTTTATGATCTGAATTCAATAGAATCGACACATTAAAGTCTGAACCACCGTAAGAAATCATACGAACTGGAAGGTGTTTTACAGCGTCAAGTACGCGAGCAGCATAACCGTGGCTATTCAAACCAAAATCGCCTACAACGCATACAATGGTCTGATCACCATCTACTGTTACAGAACCAAAATCCTCCACTTCTTTGATAATATCAGCCAAATTGGTTGTATCATCAATGGTCAACGATACCGCCACTTCCGAAGTTGTGATCATATCGATTGGTGTTTTATAACGCTCGAATATTTCAAAAACACGACGTAGGAAACCATAGGCAAGTAGCATACGCGATGAATGGATGTGAATTGCCGTGATACCGTCTTTCGCGGCAATGGCGCGAATACAACCTTTCTGAGCACCGTCCTTACTGATCAAAGTCCCTTTTGCATTGGGCTCCATCGTGTTCAATAAACGAACTGGAACGTTATATTTTTGCGCGGGGAATACCGATTGTGGATGTAAAATTTTAGCACCGAAATAAGCCAGCTCCGCAGCTTCATCAAAGCTTAGATGTGCAATCGGTGTTGTTCCTTTGACAACACGAGGATCATTATTGTGCATCCCATCGATGTCCGTCCAGATCTGAACTTCCTCGGCACGGATTGCTGCGCCGATCAATGAAGCCGTATAATCTGAACCGCCACGGCGCAAATTATCGATTTCACCAAATGAATTTCGGCAAATAAAACCTTGTGTGATAAATAACGTATTTCCTGGGCTCTGTGCCAAAATACGACTTAGTTTTTCGCCAATGTATTCCACCATAGGCTCATTATCTTCATCAATTTTCATAAAATCCAGGGCTGGCAACAACACGGATTTTATGCCGATTTCATTCAAATAGAAATGCCATAAAGCAGTAGACATCAATTCTCCTTGCGCCAAAATAACTTTTTCTTCAATAGGTGTAAATAACTCATTGGCTAAGGTAGAAATCAGATTAAAATGGTAATCGATCAATTCTTTACCATTTTTATATCCTTGTTCAGTGCTGAAAAGTTCTTTAATGAGGTCTTCGTACTTATCCTTATGCTTCTTGACCAAATCTTTAGCTTCGTCCTTCTTACCTGCTGTGTAAGCTTGACCTATTTCAACCAAAGCATTTGTCGTTCCAGCAACCGCGGACAATACGACGATCTGACGTTCAGCAGGGTTTACAATATCCAACAACCCTTTGATACGTGCTGCACTCCCCACGGAAGTACCACCAAATTTTAAAACTTTCATACTGAAGTTACAATTATTAAATTTCTGTGTGCCAATATAGGCAATTCATGAATTTATATTAAAAAAAATGCGGCACAAAATCATGAAAGTTTTGTGCCGCATATCTTAGATGTTATGCGGAAGAATTACTTCTTCAAGTTTTCGATCAGTAGACCGGCCAATTCTTCGCCGATTCTTTCTTGAGCTTCATTGGTTGCCGCTCCAATATGTGGCGTCAACGAAATTTTTGGATGTTTTAAGATCTCCTCGCGTGGAGTAGGTTCATTATCGAATACATCTAAACCGGCGAATGCAACTTTACCCGAATCCAATGCTTTCACTAATTCCAATTCATCAATAACACCACCTCTCGAGGCATTAACTAAGCCAACACCATCTTTCAATAATGGGAACTCTGCAGCTCCGATAGCTGGTTTATCCAAAAATGGAACGTGTAAAGAGATAAAATCTGAAACTTTAAATAAGTTGTCCATCTCCACTTGTTGAATAGGTACCTCAACTTGTATACCACCTGAAAGTGTTATGGTTAATGTTTTTGGTCCTTCGAACAAATCCGTGTAAACCACATCCATCCCCAGACCAATGGCGATTTTGGCAACTTCGCGACCGATACGACCAAATCCAACGATACCGATAGTTTTACCACGAAGCTCAGTACCAGCTCCATAAGCTTTTTTAAGGGCGCCAAATTTTGTATTGCCCTCAACAGGCATTTTTCTATTTGAATCGTATAAGAAACGTACACCATTCAATAGGTGAGCAAAAACCAGCTCAGCAACTGATAAAGAAGATGCCGCAGGAGTATTGACAACAGCAATCCCTTTTGAACGGGCATAGTCTACATCAATATTATCCATGCCTACTCCACCACGGCCGATAACTTTCAAGTTAGGGCAGCCATCAATCAGGGCCTGACGTACTTTAGTTGCACTACGTACCGTGATTGCATCATAAGCAAGGAGTTTTTCTGGCAGCTCTTCTTGTGGAATATGAGTTGTATCTACACTATGACCTGCATCTTCCAGCATTTTCTTTCCTAGTGGATCGATACCGTCATTCGCTAATATTTTCATCTTTATAATTCGTTTTTAAAGGTATCAGTGCCGTTCAACTCATCGGAAGATCCAACCAGGTGAATACAATACGACCTCTATAATTCTTAATCTAACTAATTATCTGTTTGTCAACTACTAAATTTCAGCAACATGCACAGTCCCTTAGGCCGTATGCGTGTCCTCAAATTCTTTCATTGCATCAATCAACGCATTTACGCTGCTTAATGGTAAAGCATTGTAAATCGAAGCTCTAAATCCACCTACAGAACGGTGACCTTTGATTCCGATCAAATTACGCTCTTTTGCCAAAGCCAAAAATTCAGCTTCCAACTCTGGTGTATCCATTACAAAAGTAACATTCATGCGTGAACGATCTTCAACAGCTGCAGTACCTTTGAACAGTGGGTTACGGTCGATTTCATCGTATAAAGCACGTGCTTTGATGATATTCTCTTGCTCCAATACAGAAACACCGCCCTTTGCTTTTAACCAACGAAGGTTTAACATCGAAACAAAGATCGAATATACCGGTGGAGTATTGTACATTGAACCACCATTGATATGCAATTGATAATCCAACATCGACGGAAGAACACGTCCTGATTTACCTAAGATATCATCTTTAACAATCACGAGTGTAACACCTGCAGGGCCCATATTTTTTTGAGCACCAGCATAGATCAAATCATAGTCAGCAACATTGATCTCACGTGAGAAAATATCAGAAGACATATCAACAACCACTGGCAACGCCGTTTCAGGCTTATCAAAAACCTCAGTACCGTAAATGGTATTGTTAGCTGTATAATGAAAATATGCAGCATCTGTTGGGATGGCATATCCCTTAGGGATGTAGGAATAATTTTTATCAATCGACGAAGCTACAACATCTACTGTACCGAATTTTTTAGCTTCTTTTAATGCTTTTGTAGCCCAGACACCAGTATCCAAATAAGCAGCTTTACCTCCTTCAGGTAAAAGATTCAACGGCGCCATTGCAAATTGCAAACTAGCCCCTCCTTGAAGGAAAAGAATCGAGTATCCCTGAGGTACTGACAATAACTCGCGTACTAATTGTGTGGCTTCATCTATCACTGCTTCAAACTCTTTGGAACGGTGAGAGATCTCTAAAATTGATAAATCGGTGTTGTTAAAATCAATTACAGCTTCTGAGGCTTGTTGAAATACTTCCTTTGGCAGAATACATGGACCTGCTCCAAAATTATGTTTCATTGATGTTATAGTTTGTTTGATTGCTATTCTTTAACCCTAGCTAAGCAATCCGTTGTTTAAAAACCAAAGGTAAAATAAAATTATATATTTTTCAACTAATCTGTTTTTTTATTGAAAATTTATAAAATTCTAAATGATTTCAATAAAAAGATCGCACAACAAACACCTAGTTCAATGCAAAAAACATCAAATAAGCAGCACTTTCCACGCCATATCTACCTGATTATCTTGTAAATACTCCTTAGCCTTGAGTTGAAGGTGGGTATTACGGGCGGATTGATCGCCAATAAAGGCATTTAACAATTCGTAAATTTCAGGGAGACTAGTTATATCATCGACCTCTTGTGGCGTGGGTAAACGTTCGATCTGAGCCAACTTAATTTTCTCGTTCTCCGTAAAAATGTTCGATTCCCTTATAAAGGGTGGAAGCTGATTGTAATCCATAAAAAAAGCAGAAATTTTATTCAAATTTCTGCTTAATATCTCAGAAAATAAAATTCTTATATTTTTTCGATAATTCGATCTGCAAATTCACTTGTTTTGACTAATGTAGCATCATCCATCAAATTGTAAAAATCTACGGTCACGGTCTTGGCAATTATTGTTTCGCCCAAGGCCTTAACAATTGCTGCCGCAGCTTCTGTCCATCCAAGGTATTCGAATAACATAACACCGCTTAAAATAACCGATGAAGGATTCATGGTATTGGTATTTGCAAAACGAGGTGCTGTGCCATGAGTAGCTTCAAAAACAGCATGCCCTGTTTTAAAATTAATATTAGCCCCCGGTGCGATCCCTATGCCGCCAACCATTGCGGCTAGCGCATCAGAAATATAATCACCGTTCAGATTTAAAGTTGCCACAACAGAAAAATCCCGTGGATTAAGTAAGATCTGCTGTAAAAAATTGTCGGCAATAATATCTTTAATCAAAATTTTACCTGAATCCAAGGCCTCCTTTTGTTCCTGGTTGGCAACCTCCGCACCTTTTTCTGCTTTCGTTCGCTCCCACTGTCCCCAGGTATACGTTTTGTCGGCAAATTCCGTTTCAGCAACCTCATACCCCCAAATCTTAAAAGCACCCTCTGTAAATTTCATGATATTTCCTTTGTGAACAATCGTCACTGAAGGTAAATTGTGATGAATAGCATGTTCTATCGCTGCACGGACCAATCTTTTCGACCCTTCCTCAGAAACCAGTTTGACACCGACTCCTGTTGTGGCCGAAAAATTGTAATCAATATCAAGCTCATCATGCAAGAAATCCTGAAACCTGTTGGCTTCAGCTGTTCCCGCCTGAAACTCTATTCCAGCATAAATATCCTCCGTATTTTCACGAAAAATCACCATATCCACATATTCCGGATGTTTGACTGGCGAAGGGACGCCCACAAACCATTTTGTCGGCCGCTGACATACGTAGAGATCCAAATCCTTACGTAAAGCAACATTCAAAGAACGGATCCCGCCGCCTACTGGCGTGGTTAGCGGCCCTTTAATTCCAACAAGGTATTCTTTTAGTACATTTAGGGTACCTTTTGGTAGCCATTCGCCTGTTTCGTTAAAAGCTTTTTCACCTGCCAGCACCTCCTTCCACGTTATTTTCCGTTTTCCATCATACGCTTTCTCCACCGCTTGATCAAAAACACGCACTGCCGCATGCCAAAGATCAGGACCAATACCGTCGCCGATAATAAAAGGAATTGTTGGGAAATCTGGAACCTGTAAAGCTCCTTCACTTGACATTGTAATCTTATTTGACATAACCTTCAATTTTAACGGACAATTACTATCCCTTATTAAACATATTTCCGATTTCTTTGCTAATTTTTCTAAAGATTGGAGCAGCTTCGACATCTTCATACTCGTCGATGTGTGCGTTTTCCACTCTACTAGGAAACACTAAAACAAGATTTTCGTTTGCATAAATTCGATCTAATTTCTTTGCTACCCCATCTAAAGAATCACGATAGGAAACTTCTCCATTTCTGGCCGAAACAAAAATAAACATCGCATCTTCTTCCTTAAACGCTTTAAGGCCCTGCAAATTGTCCCAGGCATCGTAATGTTCAAAGGTGACAGGAACAGAGTTTTTCAGCTCAACAAGATGTTCTTTAATGGCGGCAGCAGAGCGTTCATCGACAACAAATGTTACCGGAACAGATAACTCCTGCGCAAGTTTAACAACCTTCTCCAGCCAATACTCAAACCCAAATTCTGCCTCGCACATGGGTGGTGCAAAAACGACAATGGATTTATTAGAAATAAAAGGCTTTTTAAAATGACATAACATCACATTAGCCGAGGTTCTATTTAAAATACTTTCCGTTTTCTCTCCGACAAACTTATCCATAAAATTGGCCGCACTTGGCCAGCCCAAAACAATACAATTGGCAGAAACTTCTTTTGCCGACCGTGCAACTCCGCTGGCGATGTTTAAATCTATTGTAGCACTTATATTAACGTTTGTTTCACTCCCCGAAGCATACCTGACCATATTATCCAGGTTCTTCCGTGCTTTGGACATGTTTAATTGAGCCTGTTCATTATCCTTCACAACGGACACGATATTGACGGGATAGGAACATTTCTTACTTTTAATATAGGTTGAAAAATCTAAAATCGGCTCCATATTATCCATGTTAGCGATAGATATCAAGATGTTTTCATCTTTTTCCTTCACCACATCTGTATGCTCTTCGTCCTGCTCACCATCCATAACCACTTTACGCGAGGCATTTCCCGTAACCACTGTAGCGACAATACAGGTAACCAAAATCAACAGAATCGTACCATTAAGCACATTCTCATCGATAATACCGTTTTTATGTCCAACCATGATTACAGCCAGTGTTGCAGCAGCATGAGCACTACTTAAACCAAATATCAGATTGCGCTGACCACGGCTATATTTAAAAACGAGCTGCGTCAACCAAGCGGCCACATATTTACTGACGATAGCCACAACGGTCAGTGTCCCGGCAATAATAAGTGCCTGCGGCCCCTTCAAAATCACGCTGACATCGACAATCATCCCCACAGATATCAAGAAGAAAGGAATAAAAATCGCATTGCCGATAAACTCAATTCGGTTCATCAAAGCGGAAGAATGTGGTATCAGTTTGTTGAGGGCCAGACCTGCAACGAAAGCCCCAATAATCGGCTCAAGGCCGGCAATTTCCGCTAAAAATGCAGCAAAAAACACAACAGAGAGAACGAAGATATAATTGGATGTCTTCTCACTCCCCAAGCGCTCAAAAAACCATTTTGCGATCCTTGGGATAACACCAAACATGATAAACAGGAAGATAGCAAAGGAAATCGCTAGGGTAAGCCAAAATTCATTGCCAATATTTCCTTGGGAAACGCCGGTAATCACCGCAAGAATAATCAGCACGGCCGTATCCGTCAGGATTGTTCCACCTATCGTGATCGCAACAGCCTCCATTTTAGAAATACCATAGCTATTTACGATGGGATAAGAAACCAGCGTATGGGTAGCAAACATGCTTGATATCAACAAACTCGGCAAAACACCGTAGCCCAATAAAAAATGACAAACGGGATAGCCAATACTGATCGGAACAATAAATGTTAAAAAGCCAAAAAGTAAACTCTTATTCTTGGTCTTTTTAAACTCATTCATATCTAACTCCAAACCGGCGATAAACATGATATAGAGCAGGCCTATTGTTGAAAACAGCGTGATAGCGGAGTTTTTTTCCAACCAGTTGAGTCCATGTGGTCCAATAATAACGCCAGATATAATCAATCCAATAATACCCGGAACCTTAATCGGTCGCAGTACGATCGGTGACAACAGGATAATAAAAAGTACCAGCGAAAATATAAGTACAGGATTTTGTAAAGGCGCTTCGAAAGCGTGGGAAATATGCTCAAAAGTTTTATTCATAAGTGCTTGTATACTAGCCGTAATATGTATATACTTATTTTTCTATACAGCTCGAAAAATAGTTAACAGCACTAAAAATACGATTTTTTCAAGAAAGCGAGGCCTAAAAGTAGTGTTACTTAAAAGAAATGGCTTTGATCGGACTAATCTTGGTAATTAGCATTGACGGAATAAATAATGAGATCATTCCGATAAACACGACAGCCAAATTGACCAAAATCACATCAGACCATTGAAGTTGAACGGCCACATAGGAGATATAGTAGGTCTTCTCATCCAATTTAAAGAAATGGGTAAAATCCTGAAAAAAGTAAAAACCTAAGCCAATAAGATTACCGATTAATAATCCCAGACCGATGAGGTACAAGGCACTGTACATGAAGACGCGGCGAATTCCGGCATTGTGATACCCCAATGCCTTTAAGATACCGATCATTGAAGTCCGCTCAAGGATGGTGATCAGCAAGGCGGAGATCATATTGATAATAGCAACGACCGTCATCAGTATAAAAATGATTTTGGTATTCATATCAAGCAATTCCAGCCATTGAAAAATATCCGGGACCTGATCCTTGATATTGATTGCCTGCATATCGATAGGCAACAGATCTTCAACCTTGTTCGTTGTCTGTTCGAGCTGACTAAAATCTTTAATCCGAATCTCATAGCCCCCTACTTCATGATCATCGAGGTTGCTCAGTTTACGAATGACATTTAGAGACCCGATCACATAGACCTTATCTAATTCTTCGGAGCCTGTATTAAAAATGCCCTTAATGACAAATTTACGTTTACGTATAGGATCCTGCACGAAATACATAATAAAATCGTCACCGACTTTTAGGAGCAGTCGATCTGCGAGATACTTGGACACCAAAATCTGATTATCCGCATTATCCGATTTAAAGTCTATCATACTCCCTTCCACCAGCATACGTTGAAAGGGCTGCTGATTATACAAGGAATCAATACCTTTAAGAACCACTCCTTCAACTTCATCGTTGACATTAATAATCCCGGCCTTGGTCGCAAAGGAACTGATTGAGTTGACTTGGGGAATCGCCAATATGGACTTACGAACCTCCGGTGTAAGTGTTATGGGTGAATTTTCGTAAGACTTATTCAGGTCGTAACGTAAAACCAATACATCGGCAAAAAAGCTCCGTTGCTTACTGATAATCTCTCCCTTAAATCCACGCAATACCGCAATAGATATGATAATCGCTGCAATAGCAAGAGCAATTGCACCAATAGTCACCCGAACGATCAATTTTGAGAACGTTCTTTTTCCAGAAAATGCGATCCGATTTGCTAAAAAATAAGGAAAATTCAAGCTTTCAATATATTTATGTAACTTCGCAAAGTTATAAAAATTTGTTATTTACAAAACTGAAATGACAAATAATTAGGCGTTTTTCAGTAGGCTATTCAACGAGGAGGCCCCTGTACTGGTTTAAAGGGTTTTATAAAAATTACAAGTATTATGCGTATTATTTTCATGGGTACTCCCGATTTTGCTGTAGCTTCACTTGAAGCACTGATTCAGTCTGGCGAACAAGTTGTCGCTGTGGTTACGGTACCGGACAAACCTGCAGGACGTGGACAAAAAATACATGAATCTGCTGTGAAAATATTTGCTACGCAACATAACATCCCAGTTCTTCAACCAGTGAAACTCCGTGATGAGGCATTTTTAGATGAGCTGAAAAGTTTTCAGGCGGACCTACAGGTTGTGGTTGCGTTCCGCATGCTTCCTGAAATTGTCTGGAATATGCCTAAATTTGGAACAATCAATGTCCACGCCTCACTCCTTCCACAGTACCGGGGTGCAGCACCGATAAATCATGCAATCATCAATGGAGAGAAAGAATCGGGCGTAACGACATTTTTACTACAGCACGAAATCGATACAGGAAACATCTTATTGTCGAAAAAAGTTGCCATCAAAGAAACAGACAACGCCGGTGATCTTCACGACAACCTCATGGTGGCCGGAGCAGAAACTCTGCTGCAAACCATCCAGCATTTAAAGGCTGGAACCTTGCAGCCCAAACCTCAGGAAGTTCTTCTCACAACGGAGCCGCTCAAACATGCTCCAAAAATTTTCAAAGAAGACTGTAAAATAAACTGGGATCAGCCCACTGCGCAAGTTTATAACTTCATTCGCGGTTTAAGCCCCTATCCAGCGGCATTTACCCTCTTAAATGATAAGGTACTAAAAATCTATAGCACAGAAAAAGAACTTGTCAATACAGCTACAATACCGGGAACCATAGAAACTGACAAGAAAAGTTTCTTAAAAATTGCGGCGCAAGACGGCTATATTGTCATTTCTGACCTTCAACTCGAAGGCAAGAAAAGAATGAATGTAGTCGATTTTTTAAAAGGTTATCGATTTTAGCCTTTTTCGTCACCACCATCATAATATTGCAGCAGATCACCAGGCTGACAGTCTAGCGCTTTGCATATTGCTTCAAGGGTATCTAATCGCAATGCCTTCGCCTTTTGATTCTTGATGATTGAAAGATTGGAAAGGGTAATTCCGACATTGTCACTCAATTGGTTAAGCGACATCTTTTTCTCTTTCATTATTTTATCCAAGTGAATTAAGATTGGCATAATATAATTTTTATTCTTTTAAATTTATTTAATGTCACTAATAAAACAAAAGATCCATCTTTTTGTTTTATCATAAAATTATCATTTTAAAATAAATTTGAGGAATGCATATTGCATAATAAATCAGCTACTACCGAGTTAAATTGTCTAGAATAAGAAAAAAAAATTAAACCCTTTAGCACTTTAAATATCAAACAGTTGAATATTACAGCAACAGATAAGAAGAAAAAAAATATTAAAATGGAATAGTTTTTGATGATTAAAAATTGAAACTCAAAAAAACCTAACTCATTAAATATGAGTGGCTAGATAATCAATTTTCCATTAATAATTCAAAAATTTTTCGTATTTTCGCAAACATTTCTTAGAGAGGAGAATTAATAAAAATTAATGAGACAGCTCAAAATTACACAATCTATCACCAATCGTGAGTCACAGTCTTTGGACAAATACTTACACGAAATTGGTAAAGTAGACTTAATTACAGCAGAAGAAGAAGTAGAATTAGCACAGCGTATCCGCGAGGGCGATCAAGTTGCCTTGGAAAAATTGACTAAAACCAACCTTCGTTTCGTAGTATCAGTAGCAAAACAATATCAAAATCAAGGTTTAACCTTAGGTGATTTAATCAATGAAGGTAACCTGGGCTTAATTAAAGCAGCTAAACGTTTTGACGAGACAAAGGGGTTTAAATTCATTTCTTATGCCGTTTGGTGGATTCGCCAATCTATTCTTCAAGCAATTGCTGAACAATCGCGTATCGTACGTCTGCCATTGAACCAAGTCGGTTCATTGAGCAAAATCAGTAAGGCTTTCTCAAAACTAGAACAAGAATACGAACGGGAACCATCTCCAGAAGAATTGGCGGATATCCTTGAAACCACAGTAGACAAGGTTTCGGATACCCTAAGCAACTCTGGCCGTCACGTATCTATGGACGCTCCCTTTGTTCAAGGTGAAGAAAACACACTTTTGGACGTTTTGGAGAACCATGATCCAGACACAGACAGTTCTTTGATTGATGAATCTCTATCAGAAGAAATCAAACGATCATTGGCAACATTGACAGAAAGAGAACGTGAAATTATCGTACTTTTCTTTGGCTTAGGTTCCAATCACCAATTGTCGTTAGAGGAAATCGGAGAGAAATTCAATTTGACACGTGAACGTGTTCGTCAGATCAAAGATAAAGCTCTTCAGCGTTTGAGACACACTTCAAGAAGCAAAATCTTAAAATCCTATTTGGGTTAACAAGAGATACTTATTAGACATTTTGGCAATCCCAATCAGAAATGGTTGGGATTTTTTTTGTCCATAATTTTTTGTCCAATAGAAAAAGGGTTGCCTACTGAGCAGGCAACCCTTTTTCTATTTTCCAAGACTCCTGTTATTTAGAATCCGGCATCAAAATAAATTCAAAAAGTCGATCTCTTTTCAAATATTTCCCGGCAACGTCCTGCACCGACTTTGAAGTTACCTTCTTCAAATTGTCTATTCTTCGTGTATATCGCGTAAGATCAAGATCATTTTGATATGAACTTGATATATAATTCAGCCAATAGCCATTTTCACGAAGATTTAACTCATTTTGTCGCTGTTGTTCTGCTAGGAACTTCTCAATATCTCCATTTTCGGGGCCCTGTTCCTGAATCTTTTTTACTTCATCCAATGCCGAGGCGATTAAAGCATCAGCCTTATCTACTGCGGAACCAAAACCAATGGAGAAAGCATAACGCGCTTTTGGAAGCTTACTAAAACTTGCCCGAGCGCCCACTCCATAAACACCACCTTCTTTTTCACGGAGTCTTTCAAGCAATTTGATCGTCAAAACACTCTCCAAGGCTTCCATATTAACATTTTCAGTTTCATTATAGGTATAGTCCCCATAGTAGGCCAATTGCGTACTTGCCTTTTCTTCTTTTCCCTTATGAACAACCACGCGCTCTCCCTTGCTCGGCTCCAGAATATTTAAATCCTTGTAGCTCTCCCCTCTTTTGAGGGCCGGCAATGAGGCAAGATAGGTTTCTAAATAAGGCTTGATCTGATTCTCGTCAAATGACCCTACAATTGTAAACACAAAATCCGAAGCATCCGCAAATCGTTCTCTGTAGATTGCCAAAGCACGCTCCCGATCAATTTTATTGATCGTTTCTACCGTTGGGTTTTGCCGACGGACATTGTTGCCATAAAGCACTTCTTTCACTTTATCCGAGAATACATTATTTGGATTGCTCAATCTATTTTCCAAAGATCCTTTTGCCCGGGTCATGGTACTCTGGAAAATATCCTCGTCCAATCGAGGTTCGGTAAAATAACCATAAATCAATTCAAAAGCATTCTTCAATCCTTCTTTATCTGTGCTACCTGAGATACCTTCGTAACGTTCAGAAATGTACGGAGAGATGGAAACATCTTTTCCCGAAAGATACTTCGTAAGCTCAACGTTGTTCATTTGTCCAACGCCGCTTGCATCAATTAAAGAGGATGCATTGGAGGCCGAAAAGTAATCTGCATCGTTATAGCCTGATGTTCCACCTGGACTATACGCCATAATCTGTATCTCATCATTTTTAAAGTCCGTAGGCTTTAAGATCACTTTAACGCCATTGCTTAAGGTCAATTCTTTCGCTTGAACGGCGTCAATATTTCTTGACGATACAACAGCGCCTTTCACCGGTTCTTTTGAAAGCAAGGGAAGATTGGAAACTTTATCTTCATAAGCTGTCACAGGAGTCTCTTCAACTGCTTTTACCCAGCTCATTACGGTAGACTCAACCGGTAAACTGGCCTTATCCTTTTCTGGCCCCATAACCAAAACATCGCGGTTCAGATCAGTATAATATTTTTTTACCAAGCCATTTACTTCTGACAGCTTCAACGTTGGTAACAGCTGTTTAGTCAAACGATAAGCGTTTTCATTACTTAAAGCGGGTTCATCATCAATAAAATAATTCAGATAGCGATTGACGTAACTATCCGATTTCTTTTTATCACGCTCGATAAAAGACATCTCGTTACCTTTTTTCATATCTGCGATGGCACGATCCAACTCCGTCTGTGTAAAACCGTATTTTTGAATGCGCTCAAATTCTGTTAGCATCGCTTTAAATCCGGATTCTAACTCGCCCGGTTTTGGGACCACCAGCAATGAAAAAGTATTGAGGTTAGCAACAAAATCGCTGATACTTCCACCTGCCTGCATAAAAGGAGGGTTCGGTTGCTGCATCAATTCAGAAAAACGACCTGCGATCATCTGATTGAAAACACTCTTCAACAACTCGTTTCTATAATCTCCTACGGTGGAAACTTTTTCTTTTTCACTTTTGATCAAAATCTGCGCGACGGTATAAGGCAGTTCCGGATCTGAAATTGCCAAGAACTGGTTCTTGTTTAACAAATCAACACGATATTTTTTACGCTCCAATGCTTTTTTGGGCATTTTCATATCGGAAAACAAAACTTTCACCCTTTCTTCCATTTCCTTAGGATCAATATCCCCAACAATGATTAGAGCCTGCAAATCTGGGCGATACCAGTCCTGGTGGAATTTGCGTATTTCTGTATAAGGAAATGTCTTCAGGATCTGTTCAGTTCCGATAGGCAAACGTTTGGAGTAAAGGGAGCCATTGAGCAACATCGGAAAGTATTGATCTTGTAAACGCTGCTGTACTCCTCTTCCACCACGTTTTTCTTCAAGGATAACGCCCCGCTCTTTATCAATTTCTTCGCCATCCAACAAAGCATCCTGAGCCCAGTCGCGCATCACCTGCAAACCATTTTTTAAAAGTTCAGGATCGTCAGAAGGAATTGGTAGCTGATAAACTGTCTGATCGAAGCTGGTATAGGCATTCAGATCCGAGCCAAATCGAACGCCCGCTTTCTGGAGATAGTTAACCAATTCATTCTTTGGAAAATGCTTCAGGCCATTGAAGTTCATATGTTCTAAAAAATGTGCCAAACCAAGCTGTTTTTCATTTTCCAGAATAGAGCCGGCCTTCATGCCCAAATACATGGTAACACGACCTTTAGGCTCGCTATTTTTACGAATGAAGTATGTAAATCCATTTTTCAGTTTCCCCGTGATGACTTCGTTGTCGAAGGGTAATTTTTGATTCAGGGCCAAACTATCTTGGGATAGAATCGCTCGTGCTTCCGCGGTTAACGTGGTTGGCTTTTTTGCTTCTGCTATATAGAATGTAGCCGGTAACAGAAAAGCTAATGCGAGTGGTTTAATGAATTTCATACAAAAAAATATCTTTTTTTTAGTCAGTTATTTTTGCTAATTGTTTTATATTAGGGTAAACGGAACTGGAGATCAATTGTCCCGATAAATAGTAAAATACAGATCAATACTTTTTTCATTATCCAAGGAGGAATCGGGTACCTCCATTAGGGAACATCTCTTTGTGTTACTTATAATCTGTAAAATTTCACCTAAAAATACAGAATAACTTTCGAAAAGAACAACAGTTAATTGTAATTTTGTTGCAAATGGATTTTGAAAACTGGAGTGATATAAAAAAGGAATTCGAACAATTCTTAAAGTTCGAAAGAGGCTTGAGCATTAATTCAATTGATGCTTACTTAAATGATGTATCCAAATTTCAGATCTACTGTGAAGACAATCATTTGGTTTTAAATACCGTAACGAGAAAGAATATACAGGAGTTTTTGGCTTGGTTGCAGGAATTTAATATTTCGCCCTTCACACAATCCAGGTTGATATCTGGCCTTAAGACTTTCTTTAGCTTTTTGATGATCGAGCATGAATTCGTCAACAATCCGACCGATCTCCTTCAGGCGCCACGCTTGGCACGCAAGCTGCCCAGCGTTTTGAGCATACATGAAATCGATCAATTAATCTCGGCAATCGATCTTTCTTCACCCGAAGGTGAACGTAATAAAACGATCATCGAAATCTTATACGGATGTGGTCTCCGTGTTTCCGAACTTGTCACCCTCAAAATATCAAACCTTTTTTTAGATGTAGAATTTATCAAAGTTGAGGGCAAGGGAAGCAAAGAACGCCTAATTCCAATTGGCCAACACGCCATTAAACACCTTCGCATCTACTTAGAAACGGTCAGACCACATATCAAGATTAAGGGCGGAAATGAAGATATTGTATTCCTAAACAGAAGAGGCGCCGCATTATCGCGGGTTATGATCTTCTTGATCATTAAGGAACTTGCCTCAAAAATCGGCTTACAAAAAACCATCAGCCCACATACCTTTAGACATAGCTTTGCATCACACCTGGTGGAAGGTGGTGCCGACTTAAGAGCTGTACAAGATATGCTCGGTCATGAAAGTATTACCACGACCGAAATATACACACACATCGATAGGGACTACCTTCATTCCATTATTACACAATATCACCCCAGATCTTAACTATATCGATTTTTCCTGCTTGGACATTCGGATAAGATGCGCCAAATTTTTCACCACACGATCGTGTTTCAAAACGAATGGATTGTTTTTATCCCACACGTATCCCGCTAATATTGCACAAATGCTACGTTTCACCTCCGGGTTTTCGGGTTGATGATAAAATAACTCCTGCAGATTGCCTGTATACCATTCCTGTATATATGTTGTAAAAACTGCAATCCCATCTTTCATATAGTCTTCAAATTCTGACTGCCAATCCACTGTTTCACCCTCGATCTGCCTTAAAGCTAACTTCGCTGCCAAAATACCAGATTCTGTAGCGAAACACACACCGGAAGAAAAAACAGGGTCCAGGAATTCGGAACTATTACCGGTCAGGGCATACCCTGGCCCATACATTTTGCTCACCGCTGTAGAATAATTACTCAATTTACGGGGTTCAAAAATAAAAGGGATATCACCAAACCGCTTGACATAGTAATCGGACAGCTGAATAGCCTTATTTAGCGCTGTAGTGGTATCTTCGCCCAGGTTTTCGATGAACGAAGTTGGCCCCACAATTCCAACAGAAGTATTGCCATTGGAAAATGGAATTACCCACAACCAAACCTGCGTTTCCAATATATCAAAAGAAATCAGACTACCTTCTTGCCCTAGCGGTCGATTAACGTCATTGACATGGCTGAATATCGCCGAATGAGGGCTTAAACGTGAGGGTTGGTCCAAATTTAGCATGCGAGGCAAAACGCGACCATAACCTGAACAATCGATCAGAAAGTTTGCCTCTACTTTTGTTTCAACACCTTGGCTATCGCATACCGTAGTGATCGATTTTGCACTATCAAATTGTACGTCAGTTACTTCTGTACCGAAGGAAAGATCTACCCCTTTACGCATAAGCTCATTCGCCATTTCCTGATCAAAATCAGCTCTCGGAATCTGCCAGGTCCAATCCCAACCTTCGGAAAATTTATCTGAAAAATCGAAAATACAGACTTCTTTCCCGCGTATAAACCGCGCTCCAAATTTCTTTTCGAAACCTTGTGCATCCAACGCATCAAACAGCCCGGCTTCATCAAAATGATCCATCACGCGCGGTATCAGACTCTCTCCTACCACGATTCTCGGAAACTGGCTTTTTTCGACAACCTTTACCCTTGCCCCCTGTTTTTGTAAATACCCAGCAGCAACCGAACCGGAAGGTCCCGCCCCGATGATCAAAATGTCAACCTGTTCAACGTTCATTATACGCTTTGATTAAAAGAAAAAAATATTAATTTCGTGCCTGATTAATAATTGCCAAATCTATTCACAAAAAATAAAATAAAAAAAACAATTTCGAGAGTTTTTCAAAATTGCTACCCCATAAATCATGAGCTTACTCACCAACCATTTAGATTTAAAACAGTTTATCCAAATAACCTACGGAAACGAAAAATTGGATATCGATGACGATATTTGGGAAAAAGTAGATGCTAGCCACAATTTTCTTCAGAAATTTGCTGAAAACAAAGTAATTTATGGTGTCAATACCGGTTTTGGCCCCATGGCTCAATATCGGATTAAAGACGAAGACCGCACTAAACTTCAATACAACCTAATTCGCAGCCACGCCTCAGGAACAGGACGACTTCTCGATCCGCTTCAGGTAAAAAGCACGATTTTAGCACGCTTAAATACATTAACCCTCGGTTATTCAGGAGTCCATAAATCCACCATTGCTTTGATGAGAGAATTGATCAACCGCGATATTTATCCAATTATTTTTGCACACGGTGGTGTCGGTGCTAGTGGTGATCTCGTACAGCTCGCACATTTGGCGCTCGTATTAATTGGTGAGGGTGAAGTGATGTATAAAAATGAACGAATTCCAACCAAACAGGCTTTTGATGCCGAAGGCCTGGCCCCTATTCAGATTGTTCTACGTGAAGGCTTGGCACTGATCAATGGGACTTCGGTCATGACAGGGATAGGGATACTAAACTGGAACCATGCGCAAAAGGCCTTATCTTGGTCCATCAAAGCAGCCTGTGCAATCAATGAAATCGTTCAAGCTTATGACGATCATTTTTCAGAAGCGTTAAATCAAAGCAAAAAGCATCCTGGACAACAAGCTATTGCCAAAAAGATGCGCAGTCACCTTGCAAGCAGTAAGTTGATTCGAAAACGCGAGGAGCACCTATATACCGGTGAAAATCTAGAGGATATTTTCAAAGACAAAGTACAGGAATATTATTCCGTCCGTTGTGTTCCGCAAATATTAGGTCCGGTTTCGGATACCATTAACAATGTGGGCACCGTGCTTGAGCATGAACTAAATTCAGCCAACGACAATCCCATCATTGATCTAAACGATCAACATGTGTATCATGGCGGCAATTTTCATGGCGACTATATTTCACTGGAAATGGATAAACTTAAATTGGTTATGACCAAGATGACAATGCTTGCGGAAAGACAATTGAATTATCTTCTCAACAGCAAGATCAATGAGATTTTCCCGCCTTTCGTAAATTTAGGCACATTAGGGCTAAATTTTGGCATGCAGGGTGTCCAATTTACGGCAACTTCCACAACAGCGGAATCCCAAGCGCTAAGCACTTCGCTCTACATCCATAGCATTCCCAACAATAATGACAACCAAGATATTGTGAGCATGGGTACGAATGCAGCAATGTCATGCAGTCAGGTCATCGAAAATTCCTTTGAAGTGCTGGCGATAGAATTTATTACTTTAGCACAGGCAATTGACCATTTAAGTTGTCAGGAAAAGTTAGCCAAAGAAACACTATCTTGGTATACGGACCTGCGTAATTTGTTTCCGGCCTTTGCCGAGGATCAAGTGATGTATCCGATCATTAAAAAAGTAAAAGAATACTTAATCAATAAAAATCATGATTAAAAGGCTCGCATTCGGCGGATTATTTATACTATTATGCACCTTCGCATCTGCGCAACAATTGGCGCGGGTACAAGAAAAGGGACTTGTCGGATTTATCAATAAAGATGGATCGTTTCAGATTACACCTCAATTCAAAAATGCTCAAGATCAATCCGAAGGAAAGATTGCTGTTTATGATGGTAGCAGGTGGGGATTTGTAGATAAAGATGCGAATTATATTATCCAACCTCAATACGTCAATGCCAAATCCTTCAGTCAGGGAATGGCGATGGTGAAATCTGCAAGCGGTTGGCTTTACATCGACTCTCTCGGGCAGGAATTGAAGTCGATCTCTAGCAAGCGGGTTTATGAATTCAATGATGGTGTTGCTTTTTATCGTGATGCGACCAATTTAGTCGGTCTCATCAACAACAAACAAGAGGTTGTGCTTCCACCAACTTATGATGTCATCCGTCCATTTAAGGATGGCTACGCTAAAGTCGCCAAAAATAAAAAATGGGGTGTCATTGACAATCAGGGAAAAGAGGTCGTCGCTCCAAATTATGATGATATCGGCGATTTTAATGTTGGATTGGTATGGGCAAAAAAACAGAACAACTGGTTTCTCGTATCTAGTCAAAAAGAAATTGCTCTCCCCGGTATTTCAAAAATTGAAAATATTGAAAACCCCGACTTTGTCCTTGTTCAGCAAGGAAATAAAATCGGGTTTATGGCATCGGATGGCAAATGGGTGATACCTGCAACTTATGATGATGCGCGAAATTTTCAGGAAGGTCTAGCGCCCGTGAAATTAAATGGGAAATGGGGATATATTGATACTACAGGTAAAATGGTCATCCCTACTGCCTATCAGGATGCGCTTTCCTTTTCTCCCGAAGGTCTCGCTGCTGTAAAAGAAGGCAAATGGGGCTTTATCGATAGAGATGCCAAAGTTGTCATCCCCTTTCAGTATGAGATTACTGCGGCGCTAACGTTTAAGAAACAGGAGAAGGGATTTATCGATGGTTTAGCGCGAGTTAAACTCAATGGCAAATGGGGATTTATTGATACCAAAGGAAACCTTTTAGGAAACAAATGGTTTGATAATGCAGAATTATTTCAAAATTAATATACATATTGTAGGATGAAATGCGCTTTAGTTACAGGAGGATCAAGGGGAATTGGCAGGGCAATTTGTCTTAAACTGGCTCAAGAATTGGGCTATCATGTGTTGATCAACTTTCAGCATAATGAAACTGCAGCATTAGAAACACTTGCTGCTATAGAAGCAAACGGCGGTAGTGGTTCGCTCCTAAAATTCGACGTCGCAGATAAATCCGCCGTCGACAAGGCCTTATCTACCTGGGAATCGAGCCATCCCGAAGCTCAGCTTGAGGTTATCGTCAACAATGCCGGTATAGCCAAAGATGGCTTGTTTATGTGGATGCCAGCAGAAGATTGGTCCTCGGTAATCAACACAACTGTCAATGGATTCTATCATGTTACCCAATTTTTTATACAGAAACTGTTACGCCAGCGTTATGGCCGTATTATCAATATGATTTCAGTATCCGGTGTAAAAGGTACAGCTGGTCAAACCAACTATTCGGCGGCCAAAGCGGCTTTGCTAGGTGCAACTAAAGCGCTGGCTCAGGAGGTTGCCAAACGGAATATCACGGTCAATGCTGTGGCACCTGGATTTATTCATAGTGACATGACTGCCGATATGGATGAAAAGGAACTGAAAAAATTGATTCCGGCCAATAGATTTGGAGAACCTGAGGAAGTCGCAGACCTCGTCACCTTTTTAGCTTCTTCAAAAGCAGGCTATATTACGGGGGAAGTAATTAATATAAATGGAGGAATTTATTCGTAAATCTATGGAGCAAAGAGTAGTGATCACGGGGATGGGAATATATTCCTGCTTGGGGACATCATTGGAAGAAGTAAAAGATTCTCTGCAACAAGGAAAATCAGGGATTATCTTCGATGAAGAACGAAAAACTTTTGGATTTCGTTCCGCATTAACCGGTGCCGTTCCACAACCAAATTTAAAACATGAATTGAACCGCCGTCAGCGAATATCCATTGGCGAAGAAACAGAATATGCGTATTTGGCTACGATGGAAGCCTTAAAAAATGCAGCCATTGACGATGCTTTTCTCGATGAACATGAAATTGGAATTCTCTATGGAAATGATTCGGTCTCCAAAGCCATTATTGAAGCTGTTGATATTGTACGGGAGAAAAAGGATACCAGCCTGATAGGTTCCGGAGCGATTTTTAAATCAATGAACTCTACGGTAACCATGAATCTCTCCACGATATTCCGTTTAAAAGGCATTAACATGACGATATCCGCCGCCTGTGCCTCCGGATCTCATTCATTGGGACTTGGATTCAACCTGATTAAAAGTGGCATGCAAGATATGATTATCTGTGGTGGCGCGCAAGAAATCAATAAATATGCCATGGCAAGTTTTGATGGTTTAGGTGTTTTTGGAAATGATACCCTGCCAGCTACAACAGTATCACGTCCCTTTGACAAAGATCGGTCCGGATTGGTACCTTCTGGCGGCGCCGCTACAATAATTATAGAAAGTTATGAATCCGCAGTACGTAGAGGAGCCCCTATCCTAGCGGAAATCGTAGGTTATGGATTTTCATCCAACGGAGGGCATATTTCTACACCAAATGTCGAAGGACCGGCCTTGGCCATGGAACGCGCGATTAAACAAGCTGGCGTTAAACCCTCCGATATTGCCTACATCAACGCACATGCCACATCCACCCCTGTAGGCGATGCCAATGAAGCACAGGCTATTTTGCAGGTATTCGGTGAAAGCCAACCTTTTGTCAGCTCCACAAAATCTATGACAGGCCATGAATGTTGGATGGCAGGCGCCAGTGAGATCATCTATTCCAACATCATGATGTTAAATGGTTTTATGGCTCCAAACATTAATTTTGAAAATCCGGACGAACATTCAGCCAAATTAAATATCGTTAAACAAACCGTATTTAAAGAATTTGACCTATATTTGTCCAATTCTTTTGGCTTTGGGGGAACAAACTCTGCATTAGTCATTAAAAAAATAAACGATTAACTTATAAAAATGATTTCTGAAAAGATTAACGAAATACTTGTTGATGAGTTTGAAGTGGATGTTGATTTAATCCAACCGAATCTAAATTTAAAAGATACATTAAATTTAGACAGTTTGGATTATGTCGATCTTGTCGTTATCATTGAGTCCAATTTTGGTGTCAAATTGGTTGAAGCCGATTTCACAAATATCCAAACCTTCCAAGATTTTTATGACCTCATCAAACGTAAGACAGCTCATAACTAAGTCAATGTTTACCAATGAGTCAGTGGAAAGGACAATCGAAGGGTAGTGTCTTAGGATATCGAATTTTTGTATTCTGTATTCAAAAGCTAGGAATCCGTACAGCTTATCTGCTGCTGGTATTTGTAGCTTTTTATTATTTCCTGACTTCTTGGAGTAGCAACCGGTCTATCTATTTTTACCTAAGATATCGACTAAAATATTCACTTTCTTCAACGCTCATTGGACTTTACCGGAGTTACTTTACTTTCGGTCAAATCCTGATCGATAAAACAGCAATAGCTGCGGGGATGCGCAACAGATTCAGCTATGAATTTGACGGTATTGCGATTTTAAAATCCGCCTTGGAGAAAAAAAATGGTGGTATCCTGTTATCAGCACATATCGGTAACTTTGAAATCGCCTCTTATTTCCTGGAGGACATCAATATCGAGAATCAGATTAATCTGGTTATTTCGGACCGCGAACATCAAGCCATCAAATCATACTTGGCAAAAGTATCGCGTAAATCGACCGTAAAATTCATCGTTATCCAAGAAGACCTCTCCCACGTATTTGCCATCAATGAAGCACTTACAAACAATGAACTAATTGTCTTTACAGGTGATCGTTATCTAGAAGGCACAAAAACTCTTTCGGCAGATTTACTGGGCAAAAACACACAATTTCCAGCTGGCCCATTTTTAATCGCTTCCAGGCTCAGGGTTCCTGTTATTTTTGTCTATGTTATGAAAGAACCTAAGCTCCACTATCATCTCTATGCACGTGAAGTGGAAGTGAAACACCGTGACGCTCAGGGTTTGCTACAAACCTATTGTCAGTCGCTAACCTATATGATCAAAAAATATCCAATGCAGTGGTTTAACTTCTACGATTTCTGGAAGGACTATTCCCAATAAACATCCACAGTTCTGTTTATATTATTTATCCGAAGGAACAAAAAAAAATACAGCAGAGGCGCTGTACTAAAACCGATCAAAAGCAATTTTGCGCCACTTGAAACCTATGATTTTATCTTTTAATTAGTACCTTTGGGTGAACTTTTTTAGACAAATGACAGCTGCCCCATTTCCAATAGTCGATAACATATTTTTACAGGAATTATTACCTCATCGTGCTCCGATGGTTATGATTGACTGCCTGTACGATTTCACCGAAAAGACAGTGGCAGCAGGTTTAACTGTTCAAGAAGATAATATTTTTGTGGAAGATGGTGTATTATTGGAAGCGGGTATTATTGAACACATGGCGCAATCCATTGCTTTACATACTGGCTATAGCTTTTATATCAAACAACAAACTGCACCTATAGGTTATCTCGGTACAATAAAAAGTATTTCAATAGATTCCTTCCCTCAGGTTGGAGACAAATTGCTGACCAAAGCAACGATTCTACAAGAGTTTATGGGGGTTACGCTCGTTTCCGTAGAAAGCTTTGTAGGAGATCGACAGATCGCTCAAGCTGAAATAAAAAGTGTAATAGCTTCTTCATGATTATGGCAAAAAATAAACGAACTGAACAAGTCAATCAAATTACTTGGACAAGCCCCTTACGTATACGTTTCAATGAAGTCGATTCGTTGGGGATAGTTTGGCATGGCCATTACATCAGTTATTTTGAAGATGGCCGAGAATCTTTCGGCATGGAACACAGAATGACCTATCTAGATATTCATGGCCATGGCTATACAACACCGATCGTGAAGAGTACCTGCGAACATAAACTCCCATTAAAATATGGTGACAATGCGCGTATTGAAACATCCCTATTGGATACCAAAGCAGCAAAGATTATTTATCGTTACCGCATCCTAAATGACAACAATCAGGTTGTCTGCCTAGGTGAAACGATCCAGGTATTTTTAGATTCTTCAGGAAACTTACAGTTGTATACGCCGGACTTTTTTCAGCAATGGAAAAATCGGCTTGATTTTGTCAGCAAATGAAAAAGGTGTATTTAGGCCCATACAACTGTGTATCCCCCATAGGTAATAATCTGAAAGACACCTGGAATGCCCTTATTCGCGGCAAATCAGGAATCAAGTTGACCGACTTCGCTGAATTGCATAGAGAGGTTTACGCCGCTATTGTTGAAGAAGAACAATTGGATCAGCATTTAAACAAGTTGCTGCAGGACACACAGCTCCCCTTCGATGCGGCATTCTCAAAACTAGAAAAGCTCATGATAGCCGCATTAGTACCTCTTGTCAAAGCAGTTGTTATTACACAAGAGACTGAATTAATCGTCTCAACAACCAAGGGCAATATCGCGCAATGCGCAGGCGGAGCAAACGATATTGTTGCAGCAAGCCTACCGGTACTCGCTCAAAAAATAGCCGATTTTTTTGATTTTAAACGGCCTCCGATAATCATTAGCAATGCCTGTGTATCGGGTATACAGGCCATCTCGACCGCTAAACGACTTATACAGATGGATTATTGTAAAGATGCCATTATCGTTGCTGGAGACCTGGTCAGTGAATTTGTCGTTTCAGGATTTAAGTCTTTTCAGGCCTTAAGTAACACAGTATGTAAACCCTATGACGAATTTAGACAGGGCCTAAATCTCGGCGAAGCAGCGGCAGCAATTCATGTCACGGGCCAACAATTAACAGATCAAGAATTCTTTATCGCCGGCGAGGCCTCAATCAACGACGCAAATCACATTTCAGGACCATCGCGTACAGGCGAAGGACTGAGGCTTAGCATCGCATCTGCATTGGCAGAAGCCAAATTAGAACCAAAATCTGTTGATTTTATTTGTGCACATGGAACAGCCACAATTTACAACGATGAAATGGAAGCTATGGCCATACATCATTCCGGATTAGCCACTAAACCGATCAATAGCTTAAAAGGGTACTTCGGTCATACCTTGGGAACCGCTGGGCTCATCGAGAGTATTATTTCCTTGGAATGCTTACGAAATAATGTACTACTCCCCAGTTTAGGCTATCAAAAACAAGGCACTTCATTACCTCTAGCGGTTGTCACTGAACTATTGGAACAACCCCAACCTCTTATTCGCTGCTTAAAAACAGCATCGGGATTTGCTGGTACAAATACAGCCATATTATTTGAAAGGGAGTTACGATAAGCATGGAACAACACTATCAAATCAGCAGGCATTGCCGCATCGATACACAAGGCGTATATGTTAATGGTGAACAGATTTCAGCAGCAATATCCTCAGATTTTGCTACTTTTTCAAAAGCATTTTACTATTCACTAGAAACGACTTACCCGAAGTTTTTCAAGATGGATAACCTCAGCAAATTAGCTTGGCTAGGGGCTGAATTACTATTGAAAGAGGAAAAAACAAAGAATATCGGTATTGTCTTGTCGAATAGGCACAGTAGCCTTGATACCGACTTAAAGCACCTCAATACCATCGCAGACAAGGAGCAGTACTATCCCAGTCCTGCTATATTTGTATATACTCTTCCCAATGTCTGTATGGGTGAAATTGCGATTAGGCATAACCTGCAAACGGAAAATATCTTTTTTGTTTCAGCGCAATTCGACAGTCAACTTGCAGTAAATTACTGCAATTACCTCTTAAATTCCAGCAGAGTGGAAAAGGTACTATGCGGTTGGGTCGATTATATGGAAGGAAACTATAAATTGGTTTTGTATCTTGTGGAAAAAACAGGCATTGTAGCACATAATTTAAATGTCGTAAGACAACTAACACAATAAAGAATGGAAGAGTTGAAATCGGAATTAAAAACGAAAATCATTGAAGCCTTAAACTTAGAAGAAGTCACTGTAGATGAAATTGAAGATCAGGCGCCATTATTTGGAGATGGCCTAGGACTAGACTCTATTGATGCATTGGAGCTGACTGTTTTATTGGATAAGGATTATGGTATTAAAGTCACTGATCCAAAAATCGGAAAGACTATTTTTCAATCCATTGAAACATTGGCAACCTATATTTCAGAAAATAGAACGAAATAAAACATGAAAAATGCTATTGCTGTTACTGGAATGGGCATGATTACCGCCATTGGAAATAATGTCGCGCAAAACTATCATTCTTTGCTCCAGAAACAGCATGGTATCAAACCGCTTCAACATATCTCGGGAAAACATCAACATCACACGCTTGTTGGTGAAGTGTCGTTAACGAACGAAGCATTAATTGAAAAATTAGGTACTGAAGTACCCCACTATTGTTCCCGAACCAGCCTACTTGCCGCAATTGCTGCAAAAGAAGCCATGTCTCAGGCTGGTATTACAGCAGCAGCTGATATGCCAATTGTTCTGGGGACTTCCGTTGCAGGAATGGATATTTTTGAACAGCATTTCCCGCATTTACAACAGACCGGCACACTCATACAACGCCGGGATGTTGGGGATTCAAGTGCCATATTGGCCAAAATATTGGGCAGAAATGGTTATGTGACGGCTATTAGTACAGCATGTTCCTCGGCAGCTAATGCCATAGGCTTTGGGGCTCGACTTTTGCGCTCGGGACGTGCAGATCGGGTTTTAGTAGGCGGATCGGATGCGCTATCAAAATTTACAATCAATGGATTTGACAGCTTAATGCTCCTGTCCGACCAACTTAATCGCCCCTTTGACAGCAATAGAAAGGGGTTAAACTTGGGTGAAGGTGCAGGTTTTTTAGTACTTGAATCTACAAGATCCTTAAAAAACACAAAGAAGCCCATATTAGGTTACCTGAACGCTTTCAGCAACGCCAATGATGCCTTTCATCAAACCTCAACTTCAGATAACGGTGAAGGTGCTTATCTCGCTATGCAAGAGGCTCTAAAAATGGCAGAGTTGATACCTAGCGAAATTGATTACATCAATGCGCACGGAACGGCGACCGAAAATAATGATCGAACAGAAGCAACAGCGATACAGCGATTATTTAACGATACGATACCACCCTTTAGTTCAACCAAATCATATACTGGACACACATTGGGAGCTTCAGCTGGTATTGAGGCAATATATGCACTACTCGCCATTCAGCATCAACTGGCCTTTGCTAATTTAAGATTTGAAAATATCATGGAACAGCCTGCGTTGCCGCCGCTCGCTGAACACCAGCGTATGTATATCCGGCATGTACTCAGCAATTCCTTTGGATTTGGTGGCAATTGTTCAAGCTTAATTTTTTCGCATGCATAAAGTATATATTAATGCCGCAAGCATATGCGTTAACAACCTTAGCCTACCAAATAGTCCAGAAAATTGGATCAAGGTTGATCTACCTAAAATAGACAGTAAGATCCTATCGCCCAACAGTGCAAGGCGAATGTCCAAAGCTGTAAAAATGGGAATTATATGTGCTATGGAAGCACTGCAACAGATTGATCACAGTGAGCTGGACGGTATCCTCGTTGGAAGTGGAAAAGGCTGTCTAATAGACTCCGATAAATTCTTACAGTCCATTGTTGTTCAACAAGAAGAGTTTTTATCACCGACTGCATTTATCCAGTCGACGCACAATACCGTTGCCGGTCAAATTGCCCTTTTGATCAAAAATACAGGTTATAATATGACCTATTCACAGGGCCGTGTATCATTTGAATCGACTGTATTTGATGCCTACCTACAACTTGTGCTGAACGAACGGAAAACTTTATTGGTCGGTGCCGTTGACGAACTTTCAGACATCAGTATCGACATCAGCGAGACCATAGCCAATACAACAGATCAACCGACAACAACAGGAATCCCGCAGACGGAAGGTGCCGGTTTCTTTATTTTCTCCAATCAAAAGAATCAACATACCCTTGGCGAATTGGTTGACATGGTAATTTATCATCCAACAGAAGAGCTACGGCCAGAAACTCAACTAGCTACATTTCTAAAAAAAAACAAGCTATCTCCCGAGCAGCTTGACTTGGTCATTTATGGTTCGGCAAAGCCGGAAACCCCATCGGAAATGGAGGCTGAGGCCTTCGACGAGTTAGCTAAAATAAATTATCAATCGCAGGTAGGATACTTTGACACAGATATTGTATTTGCATTCGATTTGGCTTTAAAGCAATTGGATAATCAAACCTTTCGATCGATGGAGAGTCCAACTGAAAATAAGACTGGTGTTTTTCAACATGTACTGATTTGTAATTTTGGAGACCAAAACAGTCTAATGCTGTTATCGAGATGCTAAATTTTAAAAACACAACATACGTGAGTCTTGCCCTTTTTCTGATGACGGTATTCATCTGGAAAAACGATCAACTGTATTCTCCTTTGATTATTGTGCTGATTCTGTATGTTGGAATAGTTTCCTGGGGAGCATTTGATCTCCGCCTAAATTTCTTTATGCAATCGACAACAAGCGTAAGAAAAAATGTGCGGCAAGTTGCGATCACTTTTGATGACGGTCCTACGCCTTTTACCTTGGAAATATTAGACTTACTGGATCAATATCAAGCAAAAGCCAGCTTTTTTTGTATTGGCACACAGGTAGTCAAGTATCCCATGATAGCGAAGCAAATTATTGAAAGGGGCCATGTCATTGCCAATCATAGCATGAATCATCCCAATAAGATGGGGTTTCTGCCAAGCGGACAAGTTGTTGCAGAGATAAATGAAGCTAATCATGCCATTGAAACAGCAACAGGAAAAAAAGTATTGCTTTACAGGCCTCCATTTGGTGTCAGCAATCCACATATTGCAAAAGCATTGCACGATTGCAAGTTGAAATCCATTGGTTGGAACATCCGCTCCTTGGATACTTTAAGTCTAACTGAAGATCAGATTTTTGCACGCATTGCAAAAAAACTAAGTCCCGGCAGTATCATTCTCTTACATGATACATCGGAGAAAACAGTACATATCGTTAAAAGTTTATTAATAGCATTAAAGGTTAACAAATTAGAAGCCGTAAATTTAGAAGATTTCTTAAATCAAAAAGTATATGAAAACTAAGCTCATTCTACTCCTTGTTTCTGTATTTCACATTGCGCTGACCAAAGCACAAGAAACAGCTATGTCAAGCGCTGAAATAATTAGTTTTAAACAAACCGTCGTAGCGGAAGCACAAAAAATAAAAACCTTAAAAACAGATTTTGTCCAATATAAGCACTTGGATTTTCTTTCTAAAGAGATTACCTCCAGTGGATCCATGTTATTGAAAAATCCAAACAAGCTGCTTTGGAAATACAATACACCGATCCAATATGCTATTCTTTTTAAAGACAATAAAGTATTGGTAAATGATCAAGGTAAAAAAAATAAGGTCGACCTTGGCAACAATAAAAAGTTCGAGAAAATCAATAAAATGATTATTGGCAGCATTAGTGGAGATCTTTTTGCTGCCGACGACTTTACGATCACCTTTCACAAAAATCGAAATCAACGCATAGCGAAGCTTTCACCTAAAACAAAAGAGCTATCGGCTTATATTCAAACGATCGTATTGTATTTTAATGATCAACAATCTACAGTTTCGGAAGTCCAGTTGATAGAACCGTCTAAAGATTATACAAAAATAGTTTTCAAAAACAAGCAGATCAACCAACCAATCAGCGATGCGTTATTCAGTTTTTAGTCTGTTACTTTTAGTTCTTCTGACAGGATGTAAGGTTTACTACCCAAATGGTAAACAAAACTATGGTGCAATCGACACTCTTGTTCAAAACCCCTATTTTGCCAGGTTAAATGAAGAGCGCTTATATCGGGCTACAATTCGCTTTTATGGAAAAGAGATGACAGGAATGTTTGTTGCCAAAAGAATCAGTCAGGACGATCATCGTATTGTACTTACCTCTGATCTGGGGAATACCTTATTTGATATAACGATTTCCAAAGACCAACATTTGGTCAATTATGTCATGCAAGATCTCGACAGAAAGATAATCCTTCACACCTTAGTGAGGGATTTCAGAGCTTTAACACAAACAACTTATAGAGCTGATTATCAAAACTCAATAGCCAATCAATTTTTAAGTATCTATAACGGCAAACGATATTTTCTTAAGATAGATGACCAAGGCACCTTAACCAAAATCGAAATGGCATCCAAGTACAAAACAGCTTTTGAAATTCAATTCAAACCAGATTCTCTGGGGAAACTTGACAGCTTTAATATAAAACATCATGGTATCAAGCTAAAAATGGATTTTGTAAATATTCCATTTTAAGCGACATGATACATAAGACTATATATAAAAAATAAACAAAGCCGTATTTCCGCTATATTAAGTTCTTCAATTACTTTTATTATGCTATGCTATTATATTGCATATAAAAGGTAATTTATCTAAGTTTGAAACATGGTTTTAACAGACTTTTATACGATACACAATAGTCAGGTACGTGAAGATGGGAAATATTTAACTGAGATAGGTATTCATCCCGATCATCCGATTTTTAACGGGCATTTTCCGGGGCGACCAGTAACACCAGGTGTATGTATGTTACAGATCATAAAAAATATAACCGAAGATTTACTGCAGGCAAAACTCCGAATGCGGTCTGCCAAAAACATTCGTTTTTATGCCATTATAGATCCTTCCGTTCATCCCATCCTGACATTGGAATTGGCGGTTCAAGAAACCGAAACCATACAGATCAAGGCCAATTGTTCTTTCGATGATACCCTTGCACTTAAAATGGAACTCAATTTTTGCCGCACTTATCCTGTTGTATAACCATGATCAATTCGCCAAGCTTCAGCCAATCTGTTATTCCTACAGCTGTATGTGTACTCATACCCACCTACAACAATGCTAAAACGCTAAAAAGAGTGTTAGATGGGGTTTTGGCCAATACCACACAGGTTATTGTAGTCAATGATGGTTCGACGGATGCAACAGCAGAGATTTTAGCAAATTACCCTTCCATTACAGTGCTGCACCTGGAAAAGAATTCAGGTAAGGGCAAAGCTTTACGAATAGGGTTTGATACGGCAAGAAAACAGGGATTTCAGTATGCAATCACCATCGATTCGGATGGGCAACATTTTCCCGATGACATTCCAACTTTTATAGACGCACTCAACCAAAGTGACGGAAATATTTTATTGATTGGTGAGCGCCAAATGGATCAAGCCGGCATACCCAAAAAAAGCAGTTTCGGTAATAAGTTTTCCAATTTTTGGTTTTGGTTTGAAACAGGGATAAAACTTGCTGACACGCAATCAGGATACAGACTTTACCCTCTTGACCGCATACCTAAAAAACTATATACCAACAAATTCGAGCTAGAAATTGAAGTAATTGTACGCTCAGCATGGAAAGACATTGCCGTGAAGAATGTACCGATCAAGATACTTTACGATCCGATAGAGCGAGTTTCGCATTTTAGACCATTTAAGGACTTCACACGAATTAGCATCCTTAACACCTTCTTAGTTTTGATTAGTCTACTCTATATATTTCCAAGAGACGCTTTTCGAAGTTTCAAAAAAAAAAGCTTTAAGGATTTTCTAAAAGAAGATATTCTAGGAACACACGATTCGGATTTTATTAAATCCATTTCGATTGCATTGGGTGTGTTTATTGGGATTGCCCCCTTGTGGGGATTTCAGTCTTTTTTATCAATTTTTCTCGCCTCTGTCTTTAGGCTTAATAAAGGTCTTTGTTTTGCCTTTTCAAATGTCAGTATCCCCCCTATGATCCCATTGATTATTTGGGGATCGATACAAACAGGAAAGTTATTTATATCCAGTGCTAAACCTTTGTTGGATTATAGCCACATCGATTTTCAAGCTATATCCGAACATTTTTTACAATATGTACTGGGTAGTCTCGCTTTGGCTTTAGTGGCTGCAGTCCTGTTTGGACTTTCCTCTTTTACACTATTGCGGTTTAATCAACGACGTTAATATGCAGCATTATTTTTATCAGCTTTATCTATTTTTCAAGAAGAAACCTTATATCGCCTGGTTAGTTGCCCTGCTCTTTTTGGTCGCAACAGGATATTTCGCGCTAAAACTAAAATTTGAAGAAGATATTACACGGATTATACCTCAAAATGAACGGACAAATGAGGTTGCCAAAATATTGACCCAACTTAAATTTTCGGATAAAATAAGTGTCATTATTGAACGGGAAAAAGATGCTTCAATTGACGATATGGTTGAAATGGCTAATTCCTTTTCCGATAGCATCGTATCGCTTGCCCCCTACTATCATAGCATACAAGGGCAAATTAGTGATGCGGAAATGGAAAGTACCATGCTGTTTGTTTACCAGTATTTGCCGACATTATTGGACGAGAACGATTACAAAACCATAGCAAGCCACCTGCCAAGTGATAGCATAGCACAAGTAGTTGAAGCCAATTATGCTGCATTAATTTCGCCTACGAGTATCGTTGCAAAATCTTTTATACAACGAGATCCCCTAGGGATTGGCTTTATGGCGCTTAAAAAATTCCAAAAGCTCAGTATTGCCGGCGATTTTCAACTTTACAATGGCTACATTATTACAAAAGATTCAAGCAAGCTGTTATTGTTTATTAATCCCAAATATTCAGGCTCGGAAACAGCGCATAATGTGATTTTCGTCGACAGGCTTGACAAAATGAAAAGTGAGTTAAACGAGGTCTACTTAAAAAAAACAAAACTTAGCTACTTCGGATCATCTTTGGTTGCTGTCGCCAATGCAAAGCAAATCAAAACAGATATCCAAACGACCATCCTTATCTCGATGAGTTTATTGATGCTTATTTTGATTCTCTTTTACAAGAAAGTGCAAATTCCGGTCATCATCTTTATTCCCTCGCTTTTTGGGGCTTTACTAGCACTCGCATTTCTTTACTTTCTGCGGGGCACAATATCTGCTATTTCAATCTCCATTGCTGCAGTATTAATTGGCATTACCATTGACTATGCACTGCATATCATGACGCATTTCAAGCAAACTCAGGATATCAAACACCTCTATAAAGAAATCACTAAGCCAATCTTGATGAGTGCGGGCACTACAGCCGTTTCTTTTCTTTGCCTACTCTTTGTCAATTCGGAGGCCTTAAAAGATTTGGGAATATTTGCGTTCATTGCCATCCTATTCTCGGGAATATTCTCTTTGATTCTTATCCCTCATATCTATAAACCGAATATAAAAACCTCGGATGATAAAAACCATCTCATCGATCGGATTTCCGCATTTAGTTTTGAACGGAATAAACCCTTACAAATATTCAGCTACCTATTGTTAATAGTGAGCTTGTTTACCTTTTGGAAAGTCGGATTCAACAAAGATTTATCTGCACTAAATTTCTTCCCAAAAGAACTGCAAGAAGCCGAATACAAACTTGAAAATTCAGCACAACAGCAAAACAAGTCGCTATTTCTGATAAACTATGGTAACAATATCGACAAGGTTCTTTCAGCTAATTCTGTATTGTATAACAGATTACAACAAGATACAGGTATGATCGCTATCAATTCCATTGGTGAAATTGTCCTATCGAAAAAAGATCAGGAGGCGAAAATTGCCCAGTGGAATTCCTTTTGGACAGATGTCCGTAAAACGGAAATCCGGGAGAATCTTATCCGTTCGAGCGCTGCTTTTGGTTTCAAACCAACTGCTTATCAAGCTTTCTTCTCTCTTTTGGATCAAAAATTTTCGACAGTCACATGGGATGATTATCAGAAACTCAACAATGGAATATTAAGCGAGTATATCAGTTCCAAAGATGGCTTTTTCACCGCAAATACCATTGTAAAAACGGCAGAAGGAAACCGGGAAAAATTGATTAAGCAGTTCAATAATGGCAGCACCGTTGTCATTGATCGCAAAGAAATGAATGAAACCTTTTTGGGACAGCTGGTCAATGACTTCAACACCTTGGTCAATTATAGCTTTGTAGCCATATTTGTTATTCTTTGGTTGTCATTTCGCCGCATCGAGCTGACATTGATAAGCATGGTACCTATTGTGTTAACAGGCTTGGTTACGGGGGGCCTCATGGGCCTGTTTCACCTCGAATTTAATATTTTCAGTACCATTGTCTGCACACTGGTATTCAGTCACGGTGTAGACTTTGCCATATTTATGACCGCAGCCCTACAAAAAGAATACAGTACCGGCAAAGATGAAATGCCTACGTACCGCACGTCTATTCTGCTTGCCGTATTAACGACAATTTTAGCCATCGGTGCCTTAATTTTCGCTAAACACCCGGCATTAAGGTCCATTTCAGCAGTTTCCCTACTCGGTGTTACAGCAGCGGTTTTAAACACTTTTGTTCTTTACCCGCTCGTTTTTAGGTTTGTATTTCGCCGCAGGCCTTCCCAAGGCTTATCTCCGCTTAGTTTGCGTCTGCGCTTGATTTCAGCGTTTTCGTTCAGCTACTATATCATCGGAAGTATGCTTTCAGGCCTTCTCTTTAGTTTGATCTCTAATAGAGCTTGGATGACACGCGTAATGTCTCGTTTTGGAGACTCTGTATTGAAGTCCAACCCTTTTGTCAAGAAACAGCAATTCAACGCGCACGACGAAGACTTCAAAAAACCCGCGATTATTATAGCCAATCACAATTCGCTATTAGATACACTTCTTATTGGGCGTTTATTGCCAAAGTGCGTATTTGTTACGAACGAATGGGTCTACAAATCACCGGTCTTTGGTCGTGTGGTTAGGCGTGCAGGCTTTTTAATGCTCGACGACGATTTAGAAAAATCGAAAAACATCTTAAAGCAACGTATCGATGCAGGGTATTCGATTGCGATTTTTCCAGAAGGAACGCGATCGGCAACAAATGATGTACAACGATTTCACAAAGGCGCATTCTATATTGCCGAACAGCTGCAGTTGGATATACTCCCTATTTATATACACGGTGCTGCCAATGTTTGTCCAAAAGGAGATTTTGTTATTTATGATGGAACACTCAGTACGGTCATAGGCGAAAGAATTCGACCTACCGACCAACAGTTTGGGGACAATTATTCTGCACGCTGTAAAACGATCAGTCGCTTATTCAAACAACAGTTCGCTGATATCAGAAAGCAATTTGAGGGTCCGACTTACTTTAGAGAAAAAATAAGCTTAAACTATCGGTATAAAGAAACGGAAATCGAAAAATTAAGCCTAAATGATTTTGACCTTCATCAAGAGTCTTATACAACCTGGAATAATTTCATTGCAGCAAATGCAAAAATTTTGCATATTGGAAACGATTTTGGTCATATTGATTTTTTGTTGACCATGCAACAGGCGCAGCGACAGGTAGAGACTTATATCCGTGATCCCGAAAAACGTGCTATTGCGGCCAATACGTATCTAAAGCATAAACGTAAATTGACTTATCTAAATCAGCCGACCGAAACCACATTGCGTTTCGATGTACTGATCTGGGGCAGTAACGATGAAAAGGTTGAAATCAGCGATTCGATACATACTATTGTATGTTATGATTTCCTAGAAAAGCCGCATTACATTGGTTTTGAAGAAGTATTTAAAGATCAATACAGTTGCGTATTAAAAAGAAGAACGAATGGATAAAGTCTACGATAGCGTCATCATTGGTTCAGGGCTAGGAGGCCTTGTTACCGCAGTTCTCCTTGCTAAATTTGGACGCAAAGTATGTGTCATTGAAAAAAACAATCAATATGGTGGCAATCTGCAGACTTTTGTGCGAGACAAAGAAATCTTAGACACAGGGGTACATTACATTGGTGGTTTGGGTGAAGGTGAAAATCTGTATAAATATTTTGAGTATTTGGGGATTATGAAGGATCTATCGATCCAACGCATGGGAATCGATGAATATGATCGAATTTCATTTGATGGAAATCCGATCAATTATCCACATGCACAAGGATATGAAAATTTTGTGCAGCAATTGCTGCATTACTTTCCTGAAGAAAAGCAGGCCTTAACCGTATATTGTGAGAAGATACAGGACATCTGTAATTCATTTCCCATGTATAATCTCCGCAAAAGTTTTGGATTCAATGAGGCTGTACTCGGTATTTCATTGAAGTCTTTTTTAGACGATTTGACCGATAACGAACTCCTTAAGGCTGTACTCGTCGGTTCGAACTTCCTTTATGTTGCCAAAGCAGAAAGTACACCACTCTATGTACATGCGCTTACCATAAACTCCTATATTCAGTCCGCTTGGCGTTGTGTAAACGGCGGTAGCCAAATTGCCAAGTTATTGATCCGCCAATTGCGCAAATATGGTGGTGACATCATCAAAAATAAAGAAGTCATTGCTGTAGAAATGGACGATCAGCTGATCAAAGCAGTACGCACCGATGACCAGGAGCTGATTTATGCAAAGGAATTTGTTTCGAATATCAATCTCCGGCATACCTTTGCCATGCTGCCTGAAAGATTTCAAAAGCAAGCTTATGTCAAGCGTATACAAGGCTTACCGTTGAGCCCTTCGGTTTTTTCCGTTTACATTGTTTGTAAAGAAGGTTATATCCCCTATCAAAATTATAATATTTACCATTATAAAAACATCGCTTCCGTTTGGTATAATCAGGAGCAATCTCCCTTAGTCGTTTCCATGAGCTGTAACAGCGAAAATCAACGCTATTGTAGCACGATGACCGTGATGTGTTATATGACTGCGGACGAAGTGCAACAGTGGAATGAGACTTTCAATCGGTCCATTATCCAGCAGTTAAGTAGCCGTGGTGAAGAGTATGAAGCCTTTAAAGCTGCGAAGGCTGCAGAAATTATCGAAGAACTCCAACAATTGTTTCCGAATATTAAAGCTGCCGCTCGATCTGTTCACACGTCCAGTCCATTAAGCTACCGTGATTTTATCGGGGCCGAGGAAGGTAATATGTATGGCTATTTGAAAGAATACAAGCATCCGTTGAATAGCTTAATTTCCACGAAGACAAAAGTTAAGAACTTGTTTCTGACAGGCCAAAATGTCAAGATGCACGGTGTATTGGGGGTTACAATTACAGCCTTCTCCTGTTGCTTAATGATGCTTGGAAAAGAATTTGAAGATGATCTATTTAAAGAGAATGATGAAAAAGTATTGGTTGGCGATTTGGATAGCATCACTATTTAGCTCTTGTGCGCTAAATGGCGCCCTGAAAGAAAAAGCTAAATTCGAACAGCAGACGATTCCGACATTAAGGTTGACCGACTCTACGGACAATTATCTCAGCATAGGCAGTAACTTCCTATTTCATAACGCACAAGGTTTATGGGAACTCTACGTCAGCGGTAACCCGATGGAACTCGGATTAAAAACGGGTATACTGACACAATCGCTTTATGCCTATCAAGAGAAGGCTTTCTTTTCTAAAATTCAAGAGTTTATCCCTTCTCAGCGCAAGCAGAAATGGATGATGAAATTGACTAAAGTCTATAATCGAAACATCCATAAATATATCCCGATAGCGTATAGAAAAGAGATTTTTGGATTATCACGGTATGCTTCTCCCCGCTACGACTCCCTTATGGATCCCTATCAGCGAAATCTTTTTCTTCATGGGGCCCATGACTTGGGTCATGCTTTCCAGGACCTCGCTTTGGTTGGCTGTTCTTCCTTAGCGGCATGGGGACCAAAATCTGCGGATGGCGAACTTATTATCGGGCGAAATTTTGACTTTTATGCGGGCGACGATTTTAGTCAGAACAAATTAATCACTATTGTGAAACCCGATTCGGGTTATTCATTTCTTTCCGTGGGCTGGGCAGGCATGATTGGTGTCGTCTCCGGTATGAACAGTGCTGGCCTGACAGTCACACTCAATGCAGGAAAATCATCTATTCCCTGGGCTGCTAAAACGCCTATATCTATTGTTGCACGAGAAATACTCCAATATGCCCGAAATTTTAAGGAAGCCATCGCCATTGCAAAAAAACATCCTATTTTTATTTCAGAATCACTTATGATCGGTTCTGCAGATGAAGGCCGTGCCATCTTAATTGAGATGTCGCCACATAAATTTGCTGTTTTTGAATCAGACAATGCAAATTACCTGCTATGCACAAATCATTTTCAGAGCAGTACCTATCAATCCGATAAGCGCAATCAAAAACAGATTGAAGAAAGCCACAGTGTTTATCGACACCAACTGCTGACAGAGCAGTTGCAACAGCAGGATAAGCTTACAGCCCCTAAAGTTGCGGCTATACTAAGAGATCGCAATGGACTAAAAAATAAGGAAATAGGCTATGGCAATGAAAAGGCCTTAAATCAGCTCTTGGCTCATCATGGCGTCATTTTCCAACCAAAAAAACGCCTTGTATGGATCTCAGCCAACCCCTATCAGCTTGGGGAATTTGTCTGTTATGATTTAAATAAAATCTTCGACAACAAGGCACATCAACCAGCTTCTACATTGGCCAATACAGCATTGAATATTCCTCAAGATACGTTTTTAAATAGTAAAGCCTACCGCGATTATGAGGAATATCGTAAACGAGATCGAATAATAGACCACAAACTGAAGTCTGACCAAGAAATTACTGAATCGGAATGGCAGGAATATCAAAAGCTCAATCCCCTGTTTTGGGCAGTCTATTACAAGAGAGGAACGTATTATTTTGAGCAAAAGCGCTATGAAGAAGCACTAAAGCAATTGCAACAGGCCGACTCCTGCGAAGTGACCACTTTGGTTGACCGCAAAAACATTGCCTCATATATTCATAAAATTGAGAAGAAAGGAGATAATCGATGATCCCAACGATAGAACAAGCCAGTCTTGAAGAAATAACCCATTATCAAGATGAAAAGCTAAGATATGTGTTAAACTATTTGAATACACATTCAACTTACTACAAAAGTCTTTTTCAACGTGAAGGAGTTGACTTACAACGCATCCGCGGTGTTCAGGATCTCCCCCTTCTGCCGACGACTTCCAAAGAACAGCTGCAGCAGTTTAACTGGGATTTTCTGTGCGTCCCCGAAGAGGAGATTGTCGACTTCTCCACAACTTCCGGTACACTGGGGACACCTGTTGTATTTGGATTAACAGACGCGGATCTGGAGCGTCTCGCTTATAATGAGATGATTTCCTTCCAACGGGTAGGTATTAAAAAAGGCGACCGGGTACAAATTATGACGACCCTGGATCGTCGTTTTATGGCGGGATTAGCTTACTTTCTTGGACTCCGTAAAATTGGAGCCGGAATCCTTCGTATTGGGGCTGGCATACCACAAATGCAATGGGATTCAATCCAGCAGTTTAAACCCAAATTTCTTGTTGTCGTCCCCTCCTTCCTGCTCAAAATGATTGCTTATGCCGAAGAACATAACATAGACTACAACAGCAGCTCTGTAAAGGTCGCCATTTGTATCGGTGAAAATCTCAGAACTGCTGAACTGCAGAACAACCAACTGGCAAAACGAATTCAGGAAAAATGGAATATTGCCCTCTACTCCACTTATGCCTCCACCGAAATGAGCTCAGCATTCACAGAATGTGAAGCTTTTGCCGGTGGTCACCAACATCCAGCATTAATCATTACCGAAATATTGGACGATAATGACCATCCTGTACCCGATGGTCAACTGGGAGAATTAGTTGTCACAACCTTAGGAATAGAGGCTATGCCCCTTTTGCGCTATAAAACTGGCGATATGGTCAGACGACATGCTGACCCTTGTACATGTGGTCGGAACTCCTATAGAATAGGCCCTGTTGAAGGCCGGAAACAGCAGATGATTAAGTATAAGGGGACGACGCTGTTTCCCCCGGCTATGTTTGATGTATTGGCCAGCTACACCGCAATTGAACATTATCAGATCGAGATCTCCAGCACCGCGGTCGGTACAGACGACATTCGGATTTTAATATCCTCCAAACAACAAAACAGCGCATTATTAAAAGAAATTAAAGATAGTTTTCAGGCGAAACTGCGCGTAATTCCCAATGTGGAGTTCGAACGCGAAGAAATTTTGATCAGCCGGATTTATAATCCGCTCAGCAGAAAACCCATTTATCTGGTGGATAAAAGGGAATAGTAAGTAGCCCACAGTACTACCATCCGAATGCTAAGCATTCATATACAAATCATTAGCCCCAGTGTAAAAAAACAGAGAATTGACGAGTGTGAAACATAAAAATGCTGACGACAAAAGGCATTAAAAATAGTCTGCTAAAAGATTGAATTTTATCGCAAAGATTATTTGTAAGATCTAGAAAATAGTATATCTTTGCGACACGTCCCCGTAGTTCAATGGATAGAATTTCAGATTCCGGTTCTGACGATATGAGTTCGAATCTCGTCGGGGACACAAAAGGAGACACTTCATAGAAGTTGTCTCCTTTTTTATGCACATAAAAACACCATTAAAGCATATCCATTTAGTGTTCAAAATTTTCAATAAAATTATTTAGCCTTTTGGTTACCAATCACTTAAAAAAATCAGGTTTACAGCATCTCTTTCCCCCTTTGTAGAGTTCGATTTCTCTTTAGGGATTCGGTACTGGCTATATAGATTGACAATGTAATATCTGACCCACAATATAAAAGATTTGAGATATATTCTTTAATAGATTTCGCTTCTGAATTGATTCAGTGCCCTTTCATCAGCAAATCCTACCAATACATCAATAAGTTTCTCCGTCGTTGAGATCTTATTTTCGTGCACCATTCTCATAAATTTCAACATTTTTTCTTCTCCTATATTCTTCTCCAATTGATATAGGATATAAGGCCCTTTATAATAAGCAACCGAATGCCAGTTACTATCTCCTGTCTTTGTCTGAGAAATTTTGGTCGTTTTTTTATAGGCTTCTTCATATTTTCTCAATTGTTTTGCAAAGATCTCAGGTGAAAATGTCTTTTCTAACCATTTCAATGTAGAATATTCGGCAAAAGATTCATTAAGCCAGTCTTCCCATACCCCTGTTTTAGCATTCTGCCACCACAGATGTGCAATCTCATGAGCAAGTACTTTTTTATCAATCAGACCATATCCATCCAATAAGGACAAAGAAATGAATCCGCGCCTTGCATAAGACATATCGTGCTCAAAGGGATTTACGGTAATGACTAAGCTTTCCGTAAGACTGTTTCCGTAATTACTTTGATAGAAATTGTACATTGCAGAAGATGACTCTTTGATTTCTCTTATTTTTTCAGATGAAAGCTGTACCGAGAAAAATTTGATTTTCGTATTGTACGATTTGAAACGCTGGAATCTATTGGATAAGACAAGAGGTATGTCAAAGTGATTGTTGTTGTTAACGATTATCGTATTCTGGCTTTCTTCTTTGATGTCACCGTTACCAATAATTTCATAATTCTTCGGAACACTAAATTCCAGTCGATACGAATAGTTCTTATCTTCGATATTGACCGGAAACCAACCTGTGTAGAGGCTCAATTCGATCCAATTGGGATTATATGCAAATACCTTGTTCTCAATCCTGTCCAGCGGGTATGAGTAGGAAATATAGAGATCAAATTTCGAAGGAAAACCGTTTTGAATGGAAACCTTTTTTAAGTCTTCTATAACTTCTAATATCTCATATTTTATAGCTTTGTTTCCATAATCGAGGCTCCTTATCTCTGAATTTTTATTGATATAGAATTGAATATCATTGGTTCCGGTATTCAAATATTTAATCTTGAAAGATGCATTAATGATTTTCAGAGAATCTAAATATACACTTCCCTCATAATGTGTTATCTTTTGCCCATTTACTAAATTGCTAATTAGCATGCACATTATTGACATGACATTTTTTAATTTTAAAGTATTTGACATAAGTTTTGATTCATAATTATAATGAGTTAATACTTAAATATAAATAATCCGTTCTGCCTATAACGATAAATGAATCAGCTAACTGTTAAATCAAGATGTTTCCATTTATATAGATTCTCAGCATGCGAAAAATTATACCCGACCGAAACCTCTTGATTGTTCCTTTTTTCCGTTCAAAAAGCAGAAGGCAGACGTATAAAAGACAATTATGAAAGAGTATTCATTACATTAGATTTATACAGATATGTGATTTTTATAATGTTTCTCCTATCTTTAAGGATTAGACAAACAAAACAAACAGATAGAATTGCATAGGAAATCTCGTGTTACCTGCACTTCACTTTATAAACGAAAAAGACTATCCTAGGATAGTCTTTTTTGTTTATAAGCTCTTTTGCAATAACTTGTGTTGCGAAGCCGTAAAAATGTTCCGGAAGATTATATTGATTTCATGTTCGATGGCGGCCCCCGAAATTCCGGTATGTGGATAGAGTCTTATTGTATTTGTCAAGATAGATTCCACAAAATCTCGACTTTGTATCCCTATCTGTTCATAAATTGCTGCATTATCATTGCCATCATGAAGATTTACCCAAGAACGAGCGGCCAAATTCATTATTGCTTCCCTCCGATTAACATAATCTTGCTGAAAGTCATCGAGTACCCTAAACGCTTCTTTACTTTCAGTCTTCTCCCATTTGGATTGATTGCTTTTTAACACAAATAGTTTTTCGATTAAATCCAAAAAGCGCTTATACATTCCCGTAAAGTTGGCCAGTAAAGTCAATTCCGCAAAAGGCATAAAGGGATATTGATACAACAGCTCGCTACGTGTACTTTTTGCCGCATCAATCTCAAAAGACTGCCTACCATCAACAAGTATGTCTTCCAGCGAAAAGGAATGCGAAGCCGTAGCCTCCAATCCAAATGTATCCCAGTCGTAATGCACCAGTACATGGTCACGATCCACAAAAAATGATTTTATTAGTGGTTCACCTTTTTCGTCCAACACGGGTTTTCCTGCCTCCTGAATTGCAGCATTTAAGGTAAAATAGGTTAAATGAGGAGCACCGGTAGCATATCTCCAAAAACCGCGGAGCCGATAATGTTCACCTTCACGTGTAGCTGTACCTGATGCCTGTCCACTGCCGCCAAAACAAACCCGATCCGTTTTGAAAATCTGATCTCCTAAAACCGGATCAATAAAACCGACAAAGAGATTTGCTCCTGAGCATAACGTTACTGTCCAAGCTAATCCCCCATCCCAATAAGCCAGATCAGCCAATAAATTGAGCCCTTCAGGTAGACTTAACCCCAATCCACCCAATGCAGGTGGAACCCAAATCTTAAACCATTTCCGACGAAAAATAAGTTTCAGTTGTCCATCCGACAATGTTTTCTGATGGATTCCCTTAGCTTGATTATCTTTCAGAATAGCAATATCTTCGCTACTGAGTTGCATATCTTTCTTCACTTATTATTCTCCTCCAATTAAAATATCCACTAAATGCCATAACAAATAAAAACAAAGTCAAGCCCGAATAAAGAAATAACCCTTTATGGATCAGTAAAGGAATTGCTATCAGATTACTGATATTCAACAATATCCAATTTTCTATCTTCCGTTTTGCCAATAACCACATCCCTGCCCAAGCTGTACAGGAAACTGCAGAGTCCCAAAGTGGTACATCAGAATCCGTTAAATGTACCAATCCGAAATAAAACAACAGAAAACCGAGAGCGCAGATTCCCCCTACTATCCACCATTCTTTCGGCTCACAATGCGTTATGGGAGCTGCAACATCACTACTATATTTCCAATAGATCCAGCCATAGATGCTCATGATCAAATAATAAAGATGTAGTAATATTTCTGCATATAGTTTCGCATGGAATAATACGTAAACAGAAATTAAGATACCAATAATCCCAAAAATGTAATTGATCGATTTATTTTGCCGGGAAAACCAAACCTGTAAAACACCAAAGGATACCCCTAGCCACTCCGCGATGGTGGCCTGTTGGATCTGTTTTATAAAAGCTTCGAAAATTGTTTCAGAAGTCATCGCCTTGTTTATTATTTCGTGTAATTCATAATAAACCTATGGGAGAAAAACGGACGTTTTTATTGAAATTAAATCCCTACGCCAGCATTACCTGGATCAGGTATATAAAAGCGATTGTACAAGGAGGTACAATCGCTTTTATTGGGTATAATCTCAGCCGAGAATGACCATGGTCATTCCAAGCACCCCATAAGTATATTTTCTGTCGAATTGATTATTCTATATCAATCAATTTCAACGCTTTGTGCGTACGCGTACGCGTTTCTTTACATAGTTGCGCATCATCGTTCAATGATTTCCCGTGTGAAGGAATCATTTCACGTAGTTTTTTACGGTATTCATCTGATTTCGCACGTTCAGGGAAACATCTCTTCAACAGGCTGATCATGATAGCAACTGAGGTCGAAGCTCCAGGAGAAGCTCCTAATAGCGCTGCAATAGAACCATCTGCACTAGAAACGACCTCTGTACCAAATTCTAAAATTCCACCTTTCTTTTCATCTTTCTTGATGACCTGAACACGTTGTCCTGCTTTCTCGATAACCCAATCCTCCAATTTAGCTGTAGGCATAAATTGTTTTAAAGACTCTAGTTTATCTTTTGGTGACTTCATGACTTCAGTAATAAGATACTTCGTCAAAGGTAAGTTGTCAAGTCCGGCTGATAACATCGGACGGATATTGGACAGTTTGATAGAAGCGGGTAAATCGAAGTAAGAACCTTGTTTTAAGAATTTAGTTGAAAAACCTGCATAAGGTCCAAACAATAACGCTTGTTTGCCATCAATATAACGTGTATCTAAGTGCGGTACAGACATTGGAGGAGCTCCAACAGAAGCTTTTCCATATACCTTCGCATGATGTGTATTAATGATTTCTTCATTTACACAACGTAGCCATTGGCCCCCTACAGGAAATCCGCCATAGCCTTTCGCTTCCGGTATTCCAGATTTTTCCAACAATAACAACGAGTGGCCACCGGCCCCAATAAATACAAACTTTGCTTTGATTTCTCTCTTTGTTCCTGTCTTTAAATCTTTGACCTCCACTTCCCAACGGCCATCTTCTTCACGTTCGATGTCGGTTACTTCATGGTTTAAGGAGATCGAAATATTTTCTTTATTTTCAAGATTAGCGATCAAATCACGTGTCAACGACCCAAAATTAACATCAGTACCCAGATCCATTTTTGTTGCAGCGATTTTTTCGTCGGCCTCGCGTCCTTCCATCATCAATGGAATCCACGATTTCAACAATGCCGTATCTTCGGTATACTCCATCCCTTTGAACAAGTTTTGGGTCGTCAATGTTTCCCATCTTGTCTTTAGGAATTTAGCATCTTTTTCACCAAAAACCGCACTCATGTGTGGAATACTACGGATAAAATTTTCAGGTTGGGCAATAATGCCTTTATCAACGAGGTAGGACCAAAATTGCTTAGACACTTCAAATTGCTCAGCAATTTTAACTGCTTTATCAATCTTTACAGAACCATCCTTCTGTTCGGGGGTATAATTTAACTCGCATAAGGCAGAGTGACCCGTGCCAGCATTATTCCAAGCGTCAGAACTTTCAGCAGCCACAACATCCAAACGCTCAAGAATTTCAATATTAACGTCTGGGCTTAATTCATTGATTAGAGTACCCAAAGTAGCACTCATAATACCGGCGCCGATCAGAACAACGTCAACTTCTTTATTTGATTTTTTGCTCATGTTTTTGTGATTGATGCAAATTTAATATAGTTTTTGGTAAACGTCCAAGTCTTTTGTCAAAAAACTGTACTTTTTAGAACCACTTATTCAAAAATACCATTGATTTATTAAAATAATCCTAAGTGAGCGATCGCTTACCGTAAAATTCTAAAATTGTTTCCTGAAAACACTCCCCCACTCCAAGATAAACACAAGGTCAGCACACAATGTTTTTCTATTTTAAACCGTTATTTATCGAAAGATTTTGTGTTATAATATAGTTTTAACATTTTTGCAGAACATCGAAAGGCAATAGTGTACACAATAGCTAAAAAACAAGATCATTTATTCGCTAATACGACGGCATCGAAAAAACACAAGCACTGTGGCATAACCAAGATAAACCAAATGGAAACGAGTTCATGTTTCGTATTGAATTCCAATAACAGACGGGCTGTGAGAGAAAGACAGCGCGTGGAAAATGGACATAAATGCCTAAGTGTGAATAATTGAAGAACAAATAACTTATACAGATGAAAATACTTGAAGGAAAAATTGCTTTAGTAACAGGAGCATCAAAAGGAATCGGAAGGAAAATTGCGGAAGTGTTTGCACAACATGGTGCTAACGTCGCTTTTACATATCTTTCTTCTGTCGAAAAAGGACAGGCGCTGGAACAGGAGCTTCAAGCTTTCGGCACCAAAGTGATTGGTTATCGCTCTGACGCTTCAAAATTCGAAGAAGCAGAACAATTAATCAATGCGATCGTTGCCGATTTTGGAGGATTAGATATCGTTGTAAATAATGCCGGTATCACAAAAGACGGCTTGTTAATGCGTATGACCGAAGAGAATTGGGATGATGTATTAAATGTCAACTTAAAATCTGTCTTTAACGTTACAAAAGCTGCTTCGAAAATTATGATGAAAAACCGTAAAGGTTCATTTATCAATATGTCTTCAGTTGTTGGAGTTCAAGGAAATGCCGGTCAGGCAAATTATGCCGCATCGAAAGCTGGTATTATTGGGTTCACAAAATCCATCGCTAAAGAATTAGGTTCTCGTAATATCCGTGCAAATGTAGTTGCTCCAGGTTTTATACGTACCGAAATGACAGATGTACTGGATCCTAAAGTTGTGGCTGGATGGGAAGCCGGAATTCCATTGAAACGTGCTGGCGAACCAGAAGACGTTGCCAATGCATGTCTTTATTTAGCATCTGATTTATCAGCATACGTAACCGGACAGGTTCTTCCTGTTGATGGTGGTATGTTATAAAATAAACAGGCTTAGGTTAAGTTTTCTTAACTTGACCTAAGCCTGTTCTCTAGTTATATTTCACGGCCTATCCTGATCTATTTCTACGAAACACCTATGCACGCCACAATTAACGGTGTTCTTTTCCAAATTTTAGTTAATTTTGTCTATCAAATTTTTAAATGCTATGACGAACTGGAAGGATTTTTTTGACATTAAAACAGAGGATGATTTTAATCAGCATTGTTTAGATACCTACCAATTCCAAAGCCAGCATTGCAAAGTTTATCGTGACTATATCAGGCTCCTTGGGCGAGAAAAAGACCTTATTCAGCACTATACGGATATTCCTTTCATGCCCATCGAATTTTTTAAGACTCAACAGGTTATTGCTGAAGGAATGGAGGCTGAAATTGTATTCTCGAGTTCGGGTACAACGGGTATGGTTACCTCAAAACATCTGGTCGCTGACCGGAGTATATATGAGCGAACTTTTCGGAAGATTTTTGAAAGTTTCTATGGTCCGCTCGGCAACATCGCCGTCCTTGCATTGCTCCCATCCTACCTAGAGCGAAGTGGTTCGTCGCTGATCTATATGATTGATGATCTCATGAAGCAAAGTGAACAACCTGAAAGCAATTATTTTCTCTATAACCACCAAGAGCTTTACGATACACTTATTAAGCTCAAAAATAAAGGCACAAAGACCATCCTCTTTGGCGTAACGTATGCCCTACTCGACTTCATTGAACAATATGCCTTTGAATTTCCTGAACTGATCATTATGGAAACCGGCGGAATGAAAGGTAAGCGTAAGGAAATGGTGAAACAGGAAATCCATAAACTCCTGGAAGAAGCCTTTTCTGTCCATGGTATCCATTCTGAATATGGCATGACAGAGTTACTCTCACAAGGCTACTCTTCAGGTCAGGGAATATTCTATCTTCCCAAATGGATGAAAATCTTGATTCGAGATACCAATGATCCTTTAAGCCTGATTCCTTTGAATAAAACTGGCGGTATCAATGTAATCGACCTCGCCAATCGCTACTCGTGTTCATTTATAGCCACACAAGATTTAGGCAAAGTATATCAGGATGGATCTTTTGAAATATTGGGACGTTTTGACCAAAGTGATATTCGTGGTTGTAATCTCTTGGTTCAGTAATGATCTAACATGATCAGCGCGGCATTTGCCAAACGGCTTGGTTCCCTCAAGGCAAATTGCCTATACCACAATAAAAAACACCTGGTCTTAATGCACGGCCAGGTGTTTTTTTATTCGAATTACGATCCTTATTTCAGACTCGGATCTTCAAAGGTGTTGCCCGATCGCATATCCCCTGAGTCATATCCTTTTTTAAACCATTCCATACGCTGGGCGGATGTACCATGTGTAAATGATTCAGGAACAGCATAGCCCTGTGCTTCCGTCTGTAATTTATCATCACCAACAGCAGCTGCAGCTTTCATCCCGTCCATTATATCATTATAATCAATTTTTACATCTGTTAATTCATTGATGTAATGCGCCCATACACCAGCATAAAAATCCGCTTGCAGCTCGGTCATAACGGAAATCCTGTTATTTTCACGCTCACTCAGTTTCCCTCGGGCTTGATTGGTCTTCGGCAATAATCCCACCAATTGTTGGATATGATGTCCAACTTCATGCGCAATTACATATGCCATAGCGAACTCTCCCTTTGCACCGAATTTATCCGACAGTTCTTTACTAAAGCTCAGATCCAGATAAATCTTTTGATCACCCGGACAATAAAAAGGTCCGTAAGAAGCCTGCCCCATACCACAACCATCCGTTTGTGTTCCCCCATCGTAAAATACGAGTGTTGTAGGGGTATAATTTTTCTGCATCTGCTCTTTAAACAGCTTTGCCCAAACATCCTCGGTACTCTGAAGTACAGTTAATGAAAATTCAGTTAGTCTTTTTTCCTCAGGATTTAACTCACGCGGCTGTCCCGACTGTTCAGTTTGCGCCCCCATATTTTGGGCTTGCTGTAAGAGTTGCATCGGATCTCCACCCATCAAAAATCCAATGACCAAAACAATAATTCCACCAATTCCTCCTAAAGCAATTTTTCCTCCCCCCGACATTCCACGACGGTCCTCAAAATTACCACTTTGCTTGCCTCCTTGCCATTTCATAGTATTCCTATATTACAGTTAATAATCTTTTCTAATGTTGGTTAAACACAAATTCGGTACCAATGTTCTACATGAAGTAAATTTATTTTAAGAAAAAATTTACTTCACTTTACCTCATAGCCCGCATCATATAAATAAATCTACCAGCAAACAAATGAAAGTCATAAGCAAAAACAATGCTTTATAAGAGTAAAAACAGGAATTATTTCCCTAAGTCGTGATATTCGTCATTGCACATCAAAGCAAATTTGGCTAAGTTTGGGCTTTCAAAAAAACTGACATGAAATTAGAAGAACAATTACAAGCGAGAGCTGGCGGGAAATGTGAGCTGACAGGCGAAGATGCTACTTTAATTGCCTACACATTACCACCGGAAATAACATCAAATTTGGACAATACTTTACTGATTTCAGAAACATTGGTCAATCAGCTCAACAAAACGGAGCAATTAAATCCAGACGACTGGAAATTCCTTCCAAATGCGATGTGGTCCGAAAACCCATCGGTGCAAATTGTATGCTGGCGTATGTTAAACCGATTAAAAAATGAAGGCTGGGCGTCTGAAGCACTGGATATCCTCTATCTCGACGATGAAACACTATTGGAAGCTAAGAAAACTGGAGATCATGAAAATGATGGCTATGTTTCTTTTCATGAAGATAGCATCGGGCAACGACTGTTGGAGGGCGATACCGTTGTTCTGACAAAAACGCTTGACGTGAAAGGTTCCTCCTTAAAAGCGACTTTAGGCACCGTGGTTAAGAATATTCGACTAGTAGCAGACAATATCGAACAAATTGAAGGAAAGATTGAAGGTCAAACAATCGTTATACTTACCAAATATCTCCGTAAACAAAATTAAAATAGACTTTTCGACTAAATAATTAAGGCTTAAACTGGTGTTCATTCCTGTTTAAGCCTTAACTATTTAGATAGATAGCTGTCACTATTGCGGATAATTCCGCACAAATTCAAAACGATAGTTTGGATGTTGTTTGAGACTATCGATCAAATCCGATAATAACCGCTGTCCTTTTTTCGTTTGATACATATTATCATGTGTCAATAGCACAACATTGTTTTTCGTATAAGAGGTACCTTTACGAAGTAAATTCTTCATTTGGGTATACAACTGATTCACCGATAGGTCTGGCTTCCCTGTAACACCATTAATCTTCCACTCACAGTCCCAACCAATTACTTTATAACCATTCTGGTGTAGTAACTCGGCCGTCGAAGCCCCACTTTTCAAATCAACCTTTTTACGGTCTCCGATATACCAGATATTTCGTCCCGGCAACCGCACTATTTTATGTGTTAAACCCAGTGATTGCTCAGCAAGTTCAAAATCTTCAAAAGCCGTCTGTGGATTCGAATAGAAAGTACTGTATTTATTGTGCGCATGCCAGTAACTGTGGTTGTAACAATCCACTAAAGGATTATTCTTATAACGTTCTGTAAAACTGTGTAATTTTTTACTCATTTTGTCATGATTGCCAATCAGAAAAGCATTAATTTTGATGCCTTTAGCAGTCGCAATGGAATCAAGGTGCTGGCTTCCATTCAGTGGACCATCGTCAAAAGTGAGATAAATATAACGTGGAGAAACTGTATCAGTCAACAATACTGTCGTATCTTTAGTCCCTTTGTAGTCCACATTTTCTTCCATTTTTGTAATGGTGTCTTTACGCAGCGAATCCACTTTACTTATAGAATCTTGCACAGCAAGCAAACTATCCTTTTTTGGCGGCATAGAGTCAACAGCTCCCACATTTTGCACCTTATTTGTCCCACTTTGATTGCAGGAGTAAAATCCAAAAATAGATATACTTAACCCTACCCATACAACACCCGAATTAACCACTTTTCTCATCACAAAAATTAACTTACACATTACAATTATTTCCCAAAAACTCAAAATCGCCTAAAATAGGCTGACCTCAGTCCCGTGTAGCGCAAAATTAATATATTTTTCATTAATCAAGCTGTTATGTTATTTAATTTATTGTGCATGTACACTAAAAGCTTCATGATTCCGCAAGCACCCAAAGCTACGAATGCAAACAGCGTGTTATTTCTGGCCAAAAAAAAGGAACCTATATTTATATAGATTCCTTTTTTATCATGTTATTCAACTACTCGATTAATCTCTATGTCTTCCTCCGTGACCGTTACCACGCCCATGTCCGTTTCCATGCCCTTGGTTATTGCCACGTCCATGTCCATTTCCTCTATCGTATCGACGGCTTTCTCCCCATGAATGTTCGCGCCTTACACTACGCTCGCTGGCAAATGAATACCCGCTACCACCGTGGTGGTTGTCACGGATAGATACTTGTCTTCCACGGTAACCGCCATAACGGCTTCTATACCGATCGTGGTGATGCCATGGTGTGCGATCGTTAATAACCACTTTATGAGCCCGATAAAAATCGTAATGTCTGTATCTCCTCGGTAAACTTGTTCTTCTTATCCAGCCGCCATTATCATAATAAACGTAACATCTCGCGGGTACATCGTAATACATATTGTATTCTGGAATATAATAATAACGAGCATAATCATAACCTACTGGCCCCCAGCTTGGCTGACTCCCAATATTGACACTAATACTGACTTGCGCTTGTGCAGCTCCCGCTGTAAAAAGGCCTGCAATAATCGCCGCCGCGTAAAACAATTTTTTCATAAGTAGCTCCTCCCTCTAGTTTGTAATTTCTTCTTTACAATACGACAACAAACAGTGTGCAAAAGATTAATGTTCAAATGTTAATTTTTGTTAACACAACAATAAGAGCTTCATTTTAAACAGGTTGAATATGATTATAGTTAGCAATAAAACCGCAAACTTTTTAGTAGGATCAGTTGTTCAGATCATACAGACTTTAATGAACTAATCACAATGAGTATATATAACGTAGGAATATTGGTTGGTAGCTTACGAAAGGAATCTTACAACAAAAAAATTGCGCAGTTTATTCTTGAACAAGAGGAATCTAAATTTGGCTATCGCATAATCGATATCAGCGAGCTTCCCCTATATAATCAGGATGTTGACGATGTAGGAAATCCTCCTCCGAGCTATGTGCGATTTCGGAAAGAGGTTGCGTCCCTGGATGCTGTACTTTTTATTACTGCAGAGTATAATCGTTCTATTCCTGCAGTTTTAAAAAATGCGATTGACGTGGGTTCAAGACCCTATGGAAAAAATAAATGGGATGGTAAACCTGGCGCAATAATTTCTTCATCAACGGGAGTTTACGGAGGCTTTGGCGCCAACCACCATTTACGTCAATCACTGGTCTTCGTCAATATCTTAACGATGCAGCAACCCGAAGCTTATTTGGGCAGTATAACAACATGTATTGGTCCCAGTGGGACTATTGAATCACAAAAAACCAAAGATTTTCTACGCAGCTTTAAAAATGCCTTTGAGCAATGGGCTGAGCGAATTATACATACAAAAGGTCAGGATTAAATCCTGACCTTTTGTATGTATAATCAAATTATTCTAGTCCTGTTCATCACTGACGTCATAGTTCCAATGTTGTAATTTTTCCTGCAAAATCCGCGATATCTTATTGAAATAGCGCTTTTGCTTATAGCCCATTACCCATTGTACGCCCTGTACAGCATTGGTACAGAAAATCTCATCCGCCCGTTTCATGATTTCGGGGCTTATCTGTGCCTCAACAACCTCTATACCTTCATCCTGTGCCATGTCCATAACCACCCGGCGCATTACTCCTTCAATACATCCTTCGGATAACGCTGGTGTATAAAGTACCTTTTCATAATAGACAAAGATATTTGAAATCAAGGATTCACATAGATAACCTTCCTGATTTAGAATCAATACATCATCAAAAGCCATTTTCTTTTTATAGATGCCAGCCAACACATAAATCTGCGCATTTAAAGATTTAATCTTTGAAAGATCGCTATACGGTTTTTTGAATTCACTGTACAGCCCTACAATCAAACCGACCTTCTTATCGCGAAGATTAGGTTCTATGCGCTGCACCTGCAAAACAAAACCAGGTTTATTACTCGTTGGACTATACAATCCGCCTCCAGATCTAAACACGATCAATCGGATACGAACCTGCTGCCCCAACATGTTGTTTTTACGGATTAATTCTTCGGATCTCGAACGAATAAAAAATTCATCGAACAGGTTCGCATCATCCAAATGAATCAACTCCATTCCTTTCTGTAAACGCTCGACATGAAAATTTAGAAAGCGGATATCACCATCCTTATACAGCATCGTTTCGAATAATCCATCCCCATAACGGAAACCTCTATTCTCAATGCTAAATATTTCCTGATCTTCCGGCACTACACTTCCATTGAAATTGATATAGTTTGTTGGCATCTTAATTTTGTTCTAAATTTTAATCATTTTCTATAGCCATTGAATTTGCCGCATATCCGCGCCACTTTTCTAAAGCTAAACGAAAATCTTCCGGAAATGGTACCTCAAAATACATATTTTCTTTTGTAGAAGGATGGATAAATCCCAATACTTGCGCATGAAGGGCTTGTCGCGGCAGTAATGAAAAACAGTTATCCACAAACTGCTTGTACTTTGAAAACACGGTACCTTTTAAAATCTTATCTCCACCATACATTGCATCATTAAATAACGGATGACCAATAGATTGCATATGCGTACGAATTTGGTGTGTACGCCCTGTTTCTAACTGACATTCTATTAAAGTAACATAGCCCAGTCGCTCCAAAACTCTGTAATGTGTCACTGACCAACGCCCTTTGTCTTCACCATCATACATCGCCATGATGCGTCTGTCTTTTAGATGACGTCCAATATAACCTGTAATTGTTCCGTCCTCCTTTAAATCACCCCAAACTAATGCAATATACTTACGGGTAATGCTGTGATCGAAAAACTGTTTTGCCAAAAAGGCCATTGATTTTTCATTTTTAGCAATAACCAATAGTCCGGAAGTGTCTTTATCGATTCGATGCACCAACCCCGGGCGATCGGAGTTTCCTGGGAGCTGTGGCAGCTGCTGTATATGATAAGTTAATGCATTTACCAAGGTTCCCGTATAATTATTATATCCTGGATGCACGACCATTCCCGCCTCTTTATTCACAATCAGCACGTCGTCATCCTCGTATTTGATATCCAATGGAATGTTTTCAGGATAAACTTCGTTATCCCGTGGTGGATCAGGTAGCACCAATGTAATCACATCATCAGGTCTAACCTTATAGCTCGCCTTGATCTCCTTACCGTTAACCATGACAGAACCTGCTTCAATAGCATGCTGAATTTTGCTCCGCGTAGCATTTTCTACCCTGTTCATCAGGTATTTGTCAATGCGGAGTAATGCTTGTCCCTTATCCACCTCAATACGTAGATGCTCAAATAATTCTTGTTCTTCCTGATCTTGCGATCCTATTTGTTCTGTCATGCTACAAAAATAAACCAAATGAAACAATTTTCGTTAAATTTGTTTTCATTTAATGTTATGTTGCCCTTCAAAATCCATAGCCCCGAAACTGAATTGTGCCTCCCAGCCTGGGAGAAGAAGCATATTAAAGTAACACTTAAGCGCGATGACCTCATCCATCCTTTTATTTCAGGCAATAAATGGCGAAAATTAAAATATAATCTGGAAGAAGCCCTGCTGCTTCAGAAAAATCATCTTGTTACATTTGGTGGAGCATGGAGCAACCATCTTTTAGCTACCGCTTGCGCCGGAGCTACCTTCAAGTTTAAAACAACCGCTTTTGTTCGAGGTGAAGAAGGGGTTAACAACCCTGTTTTAGCGATGTGCCGCCTTTTTGGGATGCAGCTCATTTACGTCGACCGCGAATCTTACCGAGATAAAGAAAATTTATACAACACCTATTTTGGTCAGGATCCAACGACGTTCTATATACACGAGGGTGGTTACGGCATGCTAGGAGCAAAAGGTTGCTCCGAACTCGTTGATGAACTCCAACATGAATACCAGCATATTTTTACCGCCTGCGGCACAGGAACAACATTAGCTGGAATAGCCAATGCTATAGAAAAACGAGATCTATTTACCCGCGTACACGGCATACCTGTTTTAAAAAATGGGGGCTTTATTCAGCAGGAAGTCGATCAACTTTACCCCAACATCACCCCTCCTATTTTACATCTTGATTATCATTTTGGTGGTTATGCAAAATCCAATACCGACTTGCTCGCCTTTGTGCAGCATTTTATAGCTGCTACAGGAATCATGATCGAGCCCACCTATACCGGCAAATTACTTTATGCCGTAGATGATCTGATCAAAAAGGACTACTTTACCCCCGCAGATCAGGTACTCGTTATTCATACTGGCGGACTTACAGGCCTGCTTGGTATGTACGAACGTTTCAATTTTATTGATCTACATCAATAAATACGCTAGAACGCCGTACAGAGACATTTGATTGACATTTATTCAGCAATTATATCGTAAGTTTGACCAGATTTTAAAATAAAACATAGCGAAAACATGCGAAATTCATGATTTTCTAAAGGTAAAAACGAGGTCAGTATAGGGTAGTTTTGCCCCTATTCAACACCTCATAAATTAATGATATAAAGATGAAAATATTAGCATTTGCAGGAACAAGCAACAAAAATTCAATCAACAAAACGTTCGTCACAAGTACTTCCAAATACTATAAAGAAGCAGACGATATCATCGAATTGCTAGACTTAAACCATTTTGAAATGCCTATCTATTCTTACGACAAAGAAGTTGAGTTGGGCATTCCACAATTGGCGCATGACTTTGCAGCTAAAATGGACGCAGCAGATTTCCTTTTGATTTCTTTGGCCGAACACAATGGGTCATATACTACAGCTTACAAAAATATTGTTGACTGGGTTTCGCGTATTCCTAACCGCAAATTATTCAATGGCAAGCCTGTTTTTTTATTGGCTACTGCCCCTGGTCCAATGGGAGGTGCCACGGTATTGAACACCGCAGTAAACCGAATCACTTGGGATGGCGCCGATATATTAGACTCCTTCTCCCTTCCTGAATTCCACAAAAACTTTGAAGAAGGTAAAGGTATTATCGATCCCACTTTAAGAAGTCAATTAGAAGCTAAAGTGCGTAAAACAAAACGTGCACTTGCCGAAAAATTAGCCGTGCAAGGTTAACAAAAGATTAACAAATAATCATTGTGAATACCTCTTTTAATATGTAAATTGAAAACCTATTAAAAGAGGTTTTTTGATATGGCAAAAAAAATATTACTACTTGTAGGTGACTTTGTAGAAGATTACGAAGCAATGGTTCCATTTCAAGCAATGGGTTCAATAGGATTAACGGTAGATGCAATTGCTCCGGACCGCAAAAGTGGAGATGTAGTTCCCACAGCAGTGCATGATTTCACTGGTGATCAGACTTATAAAGAACTGCGCGGGCATAATTTCGCAATCAATAAAGATTTCGACGCGGTAAATGTCGAAGATTATGACGGTCTATATATTGCTGGAGGGCGATCGGCAGAATATATTCGACTCAACAAACGTGTTTTGGAGATTACGAGACACTTCTTTGAGCACAATAAACCTGTGGCAGCAATATGTCATGGCATCCAAGTGTTGACAGCAGCAAAAGTACTCGCAGGTCGCACATTGACAGCTTATGTTGCTGTGGGTCCCGACATTGAACTAGCAGGCGGCACATGGAAAAACATCCCTGCGGATCAAGCGGTCGTAGACGGCAATTTGGTCACCTCTCCTGCTTGGCCAGGACACCAGGCAATTTTAAAAGAGTTTTACAAATTATTAGGTATAACAATTACAATTTAAGTATTTTTAATGAAGAAGAATAAAAGGCTATGGCTTTTGGTCATACCGATTTTAGTGCTGTTGGGTTTTATTTTAAAAGATAGCTTCAATCAGAAAAGTATTGAAGATCTACCTGGAGGTTTTAAGGAAGTCGCTTTCGTCAGAAATGAACAAAATAAAGGTGGTATCATACGCATTTATGCCGTTACTGTGGGCGACCTGTTGAATGCGGATTATTCTGCCTGTCTTGATTTAATGCCTGTTAATGATTACGGAAGTACAACAACAGTGTACTTCTTCGATCGAAGTGCTCCTTATCCGACAAGCTTGTCAATTGACACGCCACATTTTGACACGACGAAATACAAAGCTCTTCAAATTTCCAAAAAGTACGGAAAGAAGAAATAGACGAAACCAAACATAATGACATATCCCTCAAAGTCTGAATAGACCTTTGGGGGATTTTTTTTGCCATGCAGTGCAACACCTTGTAGCGGTCATTGCCAGGGAAGAAGAGCAGTGGTAAAAATGCACCTTTAAAATTCCGGTCTACACACATGAACAAAAAATAACTTAATAATTCTTTAACACAAAAAAGTTCGATTATCCCCTGTAGAGCTATAGTTTTGCTTTTTAAATTTACGTATATTTAGCTATGGCGAAAAAATTTATTCCTAGAGACGTTAGTTGGTTGAGCTTTAATGGCAGAGTACTTCAGGAAGCTGCGGACGAGACGGTCCCTTTACCCTTAAGAATCAAATTTTTAGGTATATTTTCCAATAACCTCGATGAATTTTTCCGTGTGCGTGTTGCAGGTCTAAAACGGGCTATAGACCTGAAAGACAAAAGTGCCAACCAATCCTTCTACGAAGATCCACAGCTCATATTAGAAGAGCTCAATATCCGGGTAATCAAGCAGCAAAAGAAATTTGACAGTACGTGGAATCGTATCCAAAAAGATATGGCCAAACAGAGTGTCTATATTAAGACCAGTGAGGAACTGAACCCCGAACAACAAAAGTTTGTGAGCGATTATTATCAGGATGAGGTGGAATCGAACGTCATTCCTTTGATATTGGACGATGTACGACCTATGCCCTATATTCGGGATAAGAGCCTTTACTTGGGTATTGCGATGGGAAAACAGGAATGGCAGTATGAAACCAAATTTGCGCTCATCGAAATCCCTACCAGTCAAAATGGACGCTTCGTACAATTACCTTCGCCAAAAGATGAAAAGCATATTATACTTTTGGAGGACGTTATCAAGTTTAATCTTCCATTAATATTTTCCTATTTCGGTTTTGATGTATTCAATGCACATGTCTTTAAAGTAACAAAAGACGCCGAATTTGACATTGACAATGATATCAACACGACGCTGGTTGAGAAGATAAGCAAAGGGGTAAAAAACAGAAGAAAAGGTAAACCTACCCGGTTTATTTTCGATCAAGAGATGGACCATAAATTGGTAGAATTCCTGATCAAGAAACTTAACCTTTCAAAAAAAGACAGCATCATTCCAGGGCAAAAAATACACAACTTCAAACACTTCATGGATTTTCCCAATGTGTTTAAATCCTACAATCAGCCCTTGGAACGAACGTCCTTTCCACATCCTTATTTCCAAAATTACGAACGTGTAACGGATACCATATTAAAAAAAGATGTGTTGCTCTCCTTTCCATATCATGAGTTTAGACCGATCATCGATTTACTTCGGGAAGCAGCAATGGATCCCGATGTAAAAACGATCCAGATTACGGCATACCGCTTAGCCTCGAGTTCAAAAATTGCAAATGCCTTGATTAACGCAGCCCGCAACGGAAAGGAAGTCACCGTGATGCTTGAACTTCGTGCAAGATTTGATGAAGAAAACAATTTGGACTGGAAAGAGAAACTTGAACTGGAAGGCATTAAAGTACTGACCGGTATTCCAAATAAAAAGATCCATGCAAAACTATGTGTGATAAAAAAACGTATTGGGATGAAAACGATCCAATATGGTTTTGTCAGCACAGGAAATATCAACGAAAAAACGGCGAAATTATACGGAGACTATTGCCTCTTAACGAGTAATAGGGATGTTATTGCCGATATAAATAAGGTTTTCAATTACCTGAGACGTCCCAAATCAAATCCGGCTGAAATTATCAAAAATTGCAAAAGTCTTTTGATATGCCCAACGGATATGCGTAGAGAACTTCTACACTATATCGACCAGGAAATTACCGAAGCAAAGGCTGGCCGAAAAGCATACATCATTGTCAAGGTAAATTCACTCAGCGATAAAGAAATGATTAAAAAGCTCTATGACGCAGCTACAGCTGGTGTCAAAATAGATCTTATTATCCGGGGAATCTACTGCGCAACAAATCAAAAAACGTTTAAATTGCAAATGAATGCCATTTCAATCGTGGATGAATATTTGGAGCATGCACGTGTGATGTATTTTTATAATGCTGGCCGAGAGCTGCTATTTATTTCCTCTGCGGACTGGATGACAAGAAACTTGGATCATCGTATTGAAGCAGCAGTAAAAATAACAAGCAAAAAAATCAAGGAGGATTTAAAAGAAATGCTTCAGATCCAGCTCAAAGATAATGTCAAAGCGCGGATACTCAATAATTCCCTGAGCAATCATTACGTCGAGAATAAAGAGGCCCCATGTCGTTCACAGATAGAAATATACAATTACCTGAAAAAAAAATTAGCTGATCATTAGTGGCCTGTCTATCAATAGGAGCGCAAATTGATCAATAAACCGAACTGGGTTTTATACCTATTGATACAGACGAGAATCAACGTTTTTATTATATTAATTAAGACACAAGTTGTATCTTCATTCCATGAAATTCAACTTGTGTCTTACATTTGGCTTAAGCCTTTTCACACTTTGCCTCCGTGGGCAGGAAAAGATCATGCCTTCAGATTTTGTATACGTCAAGGACATTATCCCTACGATAAGCTTAGAAATGCGTTATTTCGGCAGTCACAACTTCACCGGAAGGCCGATTCAAGGTTATGAAAAACCAGTCGCTATTTTAACTAAACGCGCAGCGCTAGCACTGCAGCAGGTCGAGAACCATTTAAATAAAAAAGGTCTTGGCTTGAAAATATTCGACGCCTACCGCCCGCAACGTGCTGTTGACAACTTTAAAACATGGTCCTTAAACACCAATGATACGATCGCAAAAAAAGAATTCTACCCGCTTATCAATAAGAAGAATTTGTTCAATCTAGGCTTTATTGCGTCCAAATCGGGCCACAGCCGGGGCAGTACAGTAGATCTAACGCTCATTAGCTTAAAAGATCAAAAAGAGATTGACATGGGTGGACCTTTTGATTTTTTCGGGGCAGTCTCACATCATCAGTACGCGAATCTGACAGCCCAACAGAAAGAGAACCGAAAGATCTTAAAAGAAGCGATGGCTAAATTTGGCTTTAAAGCTTATGATAAGGAATGGTGGCATTACACCTTGCAAGATGAACCCTATCGTAAAACCTATTTTGATTTTATCGTAAAATAAACATGTCTGTAATGGAAACTTCCATCGAACACAAGGGCTTTTATGTTTTTCATTTTAAAGGCAACAAATCAAAACCCGTCTTTAGTTCCGAGCAACAGCACATTTTATCAAAAGGTGAGCTCTATTCACTCTGTTTAATAAAAAAAGGTGAAACTTCCTTCATCATTAATAATGAACGGGTACAAGTTGCTCAAAATCACCTATTGTTAACCAATCCTTCTTCGCGAGTTAATGGCTCTTCGGTCGTCAAATCTTGGGATTGTGAGGTATATTTGATTTTCTTTACGCTGGATTTTAGCTTCAAACTGGATTTCCAGGAGGATTTCTTCGAGGTCACCAAGAAGTCTCTTGCCTTAAATGACAGCTACATCTGGTCGCTATCGAACCAAGATTCAACTAACTTATCCAACTTATTTAAACAGTTTATTCATTACGATCGACAAGGGTCTAGCTATCTTTTCAAGAATCAGATTATAAAGTCATTAACGGAAATATTATTTTGCGAAATAGCCCGTCTAGGAAGCCAAAATATGCGAAATACACCAGCTATTCCCTCTCGGAAAAGAGAGATACTTGCCAATTTCCATTTGCTCCTAAAAAAGTCGTTTCATAAAGAACACATGGTGCAATTTTATGCGATGGAACTTGGTATCACAGCAAAACACCTATCCGTAATTACGAAAGAACTAACCGGAAAATCAGCAATAGAACTTATTCAGAACGTCTTAGTGGAGGAAGCAAAATCGTTACTTTGCCAGGGGCTTTCCATCGGAGAAATTGCGGTGAAATTGCATTTCTCGGATCAATCCTTTTTTGGTAAATTCTTTAAGCGAAATGTTGGAATCTCGCCTAAAGAATTTCGTCAGAATCTTTATTTAAACAAAGTCGATTAAATCAAAGATACTTGTAAATTGTTGGTCTGCAGCTGAAGTATCTTGCAATTTATCCTCGCCCCAAGTCTGCCCTTTCAACCATAAGGTCTGGCAGCCAACGGCTTTGGCAGGTACCATATCTTTACTATAGGAATCACCCACAACCAATACATCTTGCGCAGGAAGACCTATTTTAGTCACACCTAAAGCATAGATTGCAGGATCAGGTTTGCGTACACCGACGACAGCAGACTCCACAACAGACTGAAAATATGGCAGGATACCAAAATCGTCAAGTACTGATTTTAAATTACCATAAAAATTGGACACCATGACAATTGGATATTTTGCATGAAGTGAATTTAACAGTGGTTTTACCTGCTCAACTGTATTCTTTGCCAGCGAATAACCGTCAAAGGCTATTTTATGAGCTAATGACCGATCTAGGTCGTACCCTGCAGCAATAAGATAATCAAATTGTACATTGAGCTTTGCTTCAAGTACTTCTAAAAAATTAAACTGCGGTTTAATGATAGGCTGTAAAGCCATCTGACGTTCCGCGTAGGTATAGGCCTCCTGAAAAGCGTTCAAATTTACAGGAACCTGATATTTTTCATAACCCGACCAGATAACAGCTCCCCAGTGGCCCCCGTTAGTGTCTAAGGTTCCACCATAATCAAAAATAATCCCTTTAATATTAAACTTATTCATGTTATTTCTTTTTTACTAAACTCATCCACCCCAAACCGATCATAATCCAGACAATTTCCCTAATTCGTGTCACAACACCCATAAAAATACCGACTTTCGCAGGCAATCCTATACTCATCACAGCCATTGCTAATCCACCTTCCCGCGTTCCCAATTGCATTGGAAAGAAAAAAACAAGATTGGCAAATAAGGAAGATCCGGAGCTAATGATCATAGCATCAATAAAATCAATATTAATATCTAAGGCTAAACCAATAAAATAAATCTCAAAACAGCCCACAACACGTGCTACAAATTCCCAAAAAAGGGCCGTATAGAAACGATCGCGACGATTTTGAAAGAGGTTTTTCACCTGCTGATCGACGTCATTCAACGTTTCATACTTCGTCTCCAGTAAATTACCGACTCTCTTGCCTACCAAAGGTAGTTTAGACAAAGCTTTCAATAGTGAAACTGTAATCCCCTTCTTATAAAATTTCGTAAATAGCCAAGTACAAATGATAGCCATCACAAAAATCACAGCACAGGCCACATCAACCATTGTACTTGCCGGAACAAACCAAAGAATTAGAAAAACAGAAGCGACCCAGAATAAAATATGCGACAAGATGTGCATGACACCGTATAACAGCACGGAAGAACCTGCCTTTGAACCACCGACATAGTTTTTAAGCTCCATAATACGATAAGGCTCACCACCTAACGCCACAAATGGCGTTATATAATTAATGGCATACCCCGATATAGTCAATTGTAAGACCTTCCAAAAGGGTACATCCGTCTGTGGCAATTCGGGTTCCTGAATAATTGCCTTAAATGCCATTGCGTTCATCCAGTAGAGTATTGCCCAGCTACCGAGTACAGGCAAAAACCACCAGCCAATTTTTTCGAGGTTGTTCCAAATCTCATCGATTCCCATTGCATGAATCATATAGGCCAGTGTACCTATACCGATTAGCATAAAGAGTACTTTATAGACCTTACTACCCATAGGTTGGATCATTTGTTAATTTATCAACAAAATAACCACTTACTTTTTCTTGTCGGTTACACATATATATCAATATCGGATTTAGGACAAACATATCAAAGAAAAAGTAAATCCAAGGCTGACCGATAAACAACCAGACAAATAGGAAAATCACCCTTGTATTGAACTGTACAATATTTGTATACTTCATCAATGGTTTATTTTGAATTCTAAAGTCGACCATCAATTGTTTTGGCAATTCATCTTTATAACGACTCTTCACAATATGCAACAGCTTTTGCAGTTTTGGAGAAAGCTTTTCCTGGTTACGTGTATAGCCCATGTAGCCATTCAACACAAATTTGCTAAAAAAATTCTTGCGCCAAGACAAAGCATCATAGTCAACTTTCAAATCACGTGTATTGTCCAGCTCACTTCCAGCTTTACCTTTTATAAAATACAAATGTACATTACGATAATAATCAGCCATTGCCGACTGAAGCATATGCGATACACCTGCAAGTACACAGAATACCCATAGCCATTGTGGCCATCCTTCATTAATACTGCGTAAACAGATCGCAATATGAATAGAAGCAAACCAAAAATCTCCAGCAAAACCATCCAAAATACGACCAAAGCGACTTTTATTGTCTGTCATTCTTGCCAGCTGTCCATCAGCACTATCTAAAGAATTGGCAAAAACCAATAAAAGCATGCCAATCACATTAATCCATAATGCAGGATAATAGAATAAAATACCCGCCGCAACACCAAAGAAAATACTAATAATTGTCACAGCGTTGGGTGTAATACCGATTTTGGCACAGACTTGCGCGATGCGATAACCTATAGGTCGATAAAACCAAATATCAATTCGCTCTTCTGTATCATTAGATTTTAAAGATTGTTCGAATGCACTCAAATTATCTTCTTCGATTACATTAACTTGTTCTTTCTGCATTGTGGTTCTTTTCAGTAAATTTATGGTAAACCATTTGAGCAATGGCCTCAGCAGCCTCTGCCCGACATGGCGCAAAACTTGGCCAGTCATTTAAGTCAATAATATGGAAGTCTCCATTTGCATCAATAATCACATCGCCGCCGTAGATATGTACATCCAGGACTTCCGCAGCACGATTAGCAACTTCTTTTAGATTGTCGAGATCAAAAGGAAAATGTACTACCTCGTCATTAATTTGTTCATACAAATCATATTTGTGATGATTGTGTTCATATGGGTAGAAATAAAAGAAGAAATCCGTTCCCCGCACGGCATAAAACTTGAGTAAGTCTCCGGCAAGATGTTCAGAAATCACAGCCTCTTTAATCCCACGAAGTGCATATTCATTCAAGATATGTTGCGCTTCTTTCAGACTAGCAGCAAAGGTAACATCTTCCTTATGAATCGCATGAAAATCGCCACGCTTGATCCATACACCCTTTCCTTTCAATTTTTCGAAAATAGATTGAATATCTGCAACGGTAGAGATCACGATACTCTTCGGATAAGGAACTCCACCTTCCAAAAGCTTAAGGGTCATGTTTTTCCGAAAGCAATTTTCAATTCCAAATCCTGAATTCAAAACATTGATCCCATTATTTTGAAGAGATTGCAACTTTTTAACTAAAGTCTTTGTTCTCCCCATAGTCAGAATATTATCCTGCTTCACCGATGGTGAAGACAAAAATTCATCTTCATTACACACCTCCACCGAAGCACCTTTTTCAGTCAGTTTTAAAACTACTTCATTAAATATAGCGGCATCATTCCCCACATGATTGGGTGAAAAGCGATTTTTTCGAGTTACGCCTAAAATAGAAATCATATCGCTCATTTTACTAACTAACCTCCTCACTCAAAAATTGTTCTGCGACGACACGATCTTTTAAATGATCAATATCGACCACCTTGTCAAATACAAATGCTTCTACTTGTAAATCGTTTTCCAATAAAGCACGCTGAAAATTACGCATTCTGGAATTACCTGCTTCAACGGAGCTTAATGCACAATCCATAGCTGCTTTTCGGAAGCAATAAATTCCGCCAGAAACATACTTCGTTTCTGCGGTCGCTGTATCCAAAAAAGCTTCCACCCGAAGCTGTGAATTTGTGTTCACATAGAGCGGACTCTCATCGTCGACAAAAGGTGTGACTGCCATAAAAGCATCTGCATGTTGATGTTGCTGAAATGCTTCCAAATAGGCATGAAATTCATGTGGTCTAAAAACCGTATCTGTTGTTGTCAGACAACAGGACGACCAATCGGGGTTATTTTTAACAAGCAAGGCAAAACTATGCAATGAACTTGCAGTATCTTCCTCTATTAGCACAATAGGTAATTCAAACGTTGTTTTTTCCAAAAACAATTTCAGCTCCGGAGATTGTTTATTGATGATAACATGAACTCTTTGCGCCCCTTCTTTAACAAACACGCGAATCAATCGCTCAATTAATGGAACTCCATGTAATGGTAGCAAGGGTTTCGGTAAATTAAATCCCTCTTTTCGCAATCGAGAACCTTCTCCCGCCGCTATAATTGCAAATTCCATTTCTTTTAATTGCAAAATAAAATCATTTATAAAAAAGCAAAACCCCCGTCACTATCTCAGCGTTCGTAAGCGCAAAAGTCTACAGAGGGTTATATCACAAATCTTCAATATCGTAAAGATTTTGAAGAAAAAGGGGAAAAACTGTTTTTAAACAATTGTTTCCCCTCTCTTATTAAGGCAGTTTATTGAATACTATCTACTAGCTCCTGGTAATAATCCAATCCCAAATGTGTGATTAAATCTTCACCCATAATGTGGCGCAATGTATTTTGCAATTTCATCAATTGTTTGAAGATATCGTGTTCAGGAGGTAATCCCGGAGCTGTCTGAGGAGATTTCAAGTAAAATGATAACCACTCTTGAATACCTGACATACCCGCACGTTGAGCCAAATCAATAAACAAAGCCAAATCCAACGCAACCGGAGCTGCTAAAATTGAATCGCGACACAAGAAATTGATCTTAATCTGCATTTTGTAACCCAACCAACCGAAGATATCGATGTTATCCCAAGATTCTTTATTATCGCCGTGTGGAGGATAATAGTTGATACGTACTTTATGGTAAAGATCACCGTATAACTCAGGGTTCTTTTTCGCATCCAGAATTTCTTCCAATACCGATAATTTAGAGACCTCTTTTGTTTTGAAATTTTCAGGATCATCTAATACTAATCCATCCCGGTTACCTAAGATATTCGTCGAAAACCAACCTTCAACACCCAAAGCTCTCGCTTGAAGACCAGGTGCCACAATTGTTTTCATCAATGTTTGACCTGTTTTAAAATCTTTACCTGCAATTGCCACACCGTTTTGATGCGCCAACTCCACAATAGCTGGAACGTCACATGTTAAATTTGGTGCACCATTTACATACGGAGCTCCCTCTTTCAATGCCGCATAACAATAGATCATACTTGGTGGAATACGTTGATCATCATTGTCTAATGCTTCCTCTAATTTAGCTAAAGTTGAAAAAGCTTCGTTTGTTTCAATATAACGCTCAGTAGATCCACACCATACCAATACAACACGGTCTAATCCGTTTTTCTCTTTAAATTCACGAATATCACGTTGCACTGCATCTGCCAATTCACGGCGAGTTTTTTCAGATTTGATGTGCGTTCCGTCCAAATTTTTCACAAAATTACGGTCAAACACAGCTTTCATTGGTTGGATTGCCTCCAATTCGGCCTTAACAGCATCCAATTGACCTTTCTCCAATACCTCTGCTTTTGATGCAGCCTCGTATACGTTATCCTCATATACGTCCCATCCACCAAAAACAACATCTTCCAATTTTGCTAAAGGGACGAAATCTTTAATTAATGGATTTCTGTTCTCAGTGCGTTTACCCAGACGGATTCTGCTCAATTGAGAAACAGATCCGATTGGTTTTGAAAAACCTTTGTTTATAGATGCCACACCAGCGATTAATGTTGTAGCCACAGCACCTAATCCCGGAATAAGAATACCCAATTTTCCATTGGCATCTTTCACTTGTTGTCCCATATTAATTCTATATACTTAAATTGTTATTTAATTGATGTATTATGATAAAATAATTCTTAAAATTAGCTTAAAAAAACATATTTCATACCACCCCCCACTTAATTTATAAAATCGTGACAAATACCAATACAAACCCCATTCGAAACCTAAAGAAATAATCTGAAAATGAATTATTATTTAGTGCTCTACTAATCCATCTGATTGAAATTTAACGTTTTTAGCTAAAGTTGTTAACCCCAAAAATAATTCTCCTTAATTTTACTCAATATATTAAGATTCGAAAACTAATCCAAATTCCATCCAAAAAAAGTTTTTCTTTCTTAAAAATTGGTCAATTTTTCTTTTTCTATTCGCTATAAATATGACAATAAAATTGGAAAATGGTTTTAGTAGCACTAACTTTAGCCTTAAATCTAAATATAGGCAATGGATCTATCGTTCAATTTATAAACCAACAGCTGTTGATCCGCTCACTGTAGCTGGAGAAATAGTCTGCCAAACGATAACGCGATGACAAATTTAACTGTATCGCATAGAGCCCAAGGTGCATAAGAGTATCCATAGCATTGCAAAAAATGAAACCAAGTGTAAAATTATAATTTACACCAAAGAATGTACTGAACAAATAATTATCTGAATGAAAAATACAATTTCGTACCTAACTTTAGCGCTTTTAAGCGCAAGCCAGTTACATGCTCAAACAGCTGCCGACTCGGCTTATGTTAGAGATCATTATGAAAAGACCGAAGTAGCAATCCCCATGCGAGATGGGAAAAAATTATTTACTGCGATCTACAGTCCAAAAGACAAATCCAAGAAATATCCAGTTTTGCTCAATAGAACACCCTACACAGTTTCTCCTTATGGGCAGAACGAATACAAAAAAAGCTTGGGAAACTTCCCCCAAATGATGCATGAAGGCTATATTTTCGTTTACCAGGATGTCCGTGGCAAGTGGATGAGCGAAGGTGATTTTGAAGATATACGTCCGACCACGTACAGCAAAGATAAAAAAGCAATCGATGAAAGTACGGATACCTATGATGCGCTTGAATGGTTACAGAAAAATCTCAAAAACTATAATGGCAAAGCCGGGCTCTATGGGATTTCCTATCCAGGCTTCTATTCTACCGTCGGATTGGTCAAAACACACCCTAGCTTGAAGGCAGTCTCCCCACAGGCTCCCGTAACAGACTGGTATATCGGCGACGACTTCCACCATAATGGCGTATTGTTTCTTCAGGATGCGTTTACATTCATGTCAACCTTTGGTGTCCCTCGTCCAAAACCCATCACACCGGATCAATTTAAGGGCAAAATTCAGATCAAAGAAGCCGATAAATATAACTTTTTTGCAGAAGCAGGAACAGCGCGGGAACTCAAAGAAAAGTATTTTGGTGACTCCGTACAATTTTGGAATGACCTGTTTAAACATCCCGACTATGATGATTTTTGGAAATCGCGTGTGATCACCAATTCTTTACAGGAGGTAAGACCAGCTGTGATGGTGGTCGGTGGTTTCTTTGACGCGGAAGATGCATATGGAACATTTAAGACCTACCAATCGATTGAGGATAAAAGCAAAAAAAACAACTCGATTTTAGTCGCGGGACCTTGGTATCATGGCGGCTGGGTTCGTGCAGAAGGAAACTATCTAGGTGATATCCAATTTGAGAAAAAAACCAGTATTACTTATCAGGAACAATTTGAACAACCGTTTTTCAAATATTACCTAAAAGATGAAGGAAACTTCGCCCCTTCCGAAGCCAACATTTTTGTCTCAGGAAGCAACGAATGGAAACATTTCGAACAGTGGCCACCAAAAAATGTAGAGACAAAAAAACTATACTTCCAACCGCAGGGGAAACTTGGATTTGACAAAGTTCAACGTACAGATTCCTGGGATGAATATGTAACAGACCCTAATAAACCTGTTCCGCATCAAGGTGGGTTAATTCAAAACCGAACACGGGAATATATGGTAGATGATCAACGTTTCGCAGCTAGTCGCCCTGATGTCATGGTTTATCAAACAGAACCGTTGACGGAGGACTTAACTATTGTAGGCCCAATCAAAAACTTCCTCAAAGTCTCTTCAACAGGAACAGACGCGGACTATGTTGTCAAACTGATTGATGTTTACCCGAATGATGCCGCAAGTTATCAAGGAAAAACAATGGCTGGATATCAAATGATGGTACGTGGTGAGATCATGGCGGGGAAATACCGAAATGGTTTTGATAAAGCACAGGCCTTGACTCCAGGAATGGTCGAAAAGGTGAATTTTGAAATGCCAGACGTTGCGCATACCTTCAAAAAAGGACATCGCATTATGGTCCAGGTACAAAACTCGTGGTTTCCGCTGGCAGAACGAAATCCACAGGTGTTTTTAGCACCTTATACAGCTACGAAAGCTGATTTCCGCAAAGCTACCCAACGTATTTTTCACGATGTGAACAATGCCACATACATCGAATTTTCTGTCCTCAAAGATTAGCAGGTAAATTCGAAAGCTAGCGCTTAAGAGCTAGTTGAATAAGGCTACATCAGCTAAACACCTATGCCTGATGTAGCCTTATCTTTAATCTTCCGCTACATACTTATCTTCGCCGGCCTTCCATCCCGCAAACAATAAAAGTACGATACTCCCCGCCAAAAAGTAGAACGAGTAATTCCAGGTAGCATCTATTTCGTGCAGCCTACCAAAGACCGGCGGGCCAAAAGCCGCAATGAAATAACCGACAGACTGCGCCATGCCCGATATTTTGATCGCATTTGCCGTTGATCTAGCCCGCAGGGTAAAGAAGAGAATAGACAAACTGAAAGACAGTCCATTGGAAAGTCCCAACAATATGGCGGCAACATAAATTCCCTGAAGCTTGTAATGCCAGAATATAAATATACTTCCGAGCATGCCTATCGCAACAGCAGTTGCCATTAAACGTTGATCCTTCATCCGATGAGCCAAAATAGGTCCAATGAACATAATGGGAATCATGGCAATTTGGATCAAAAACAGCAACCAGCCCGTATCCTCCTTTGGCATACCATAATCCACCAATACTTTGGGCAACCAAGAAATCAAGCTGTAGTAAATTAGGGACTGAATACCCATGAATAGGCTGATATACCAGGCCAATCTTGACCTAAAGATATGCCCGATTCCACTTGTTGTTTGTCTATTTTCAGTAATACCTTGAGCCTTCTTTCGGCCTAAACCATCAAAAAAAACAACAATAAGTGATAACAAGGCTAAAATCACCCAAACACCCAGCGAGCCTTGCCACCCAAGACCAGTCCATTCACCCAATCGTAAACTAAAACCCGAAGCAAAAGCCGCAGTCAGATTCATTGCTACCGCAAAAATCCCTGTCATCAGCCCAATCTGCTTTGGAAAACTGGTTTTTATATAGCCAGGTGTAACGACATTGCCCACACAGATCCCAAGTCCAATTAAAAAAGATCCCACAAACAGCGTTGGCATATTGCCCCAGACCCGAAGCACAATCCCTACACTCAACAGCATTAAACCAAACAATAAAAAACGATGCATGCCCAGTTTATGCGAATATCGACTTACTGCTACAGAACAGCTCGCAAACATAAAAAGGGGGATTGCCGTCAATAGGCTGCTTTGAAAACTATTTAATTGTAAATCTTCACTGATTTGCCCCAGTACAGGGCCAACGGCTGTAATTGGCGACCGCAGATTGGTTGAGACCATAACAACAACCAATATGGATAACCAGGTCCAAGAAACAGCTGTGGATACTTTTATATTTTCTTTCATAATAAAATCGCGCTATACATGTAATGATCGCCTGCAAAGATATACCTGAAATTTTAATTAAATTTGCCATTAATTTAATTTAAAACGACATGATCAAACAAATCATACATTGACAATTGAACGTATCCAGAAATCAACCTTTGTCTGGTTTGAAGAAAACTGGATACACGACAACGAGTTGCACAATCATCGGAAAGGTCAGTTGATTTATGTCGAACAGGGTTTCCAATACCTTACCGTCGCAGGAAAAATGTATCTACTCCCCCAAAATCACGTTGCCTGGATTCCCTCTGGTGCATTACATAAGACCAACTCCCACTCTGAGCGCATCAAACTTATGGTGCTTTTTTTTGATACTCCACAATTTGACAGCGCACAAGACCAGTTGTTTTTCAGTCAGGTGCAGGTATTTTCTGCCCCAAAAGTGTTACGGGAAATGATTTTATATACTGAAAAATGGTCGAAATTGATTGAAGAAGATGAACATGAAAAAGTTTTCCTGGGTGCTTTACTCCATGAACTCCCCTATTTCGCCGCACAATTGCTCCAACTTGGGATCACCCTTCCTCAGGAGAATAGACTTCAAGCCCTCTTAAATCACCTACATGACCATTACACAGCAGCCTTCACATTAGACGAGATTGCCATGTTGTCCAATCTTTCGCTCCGAACTATTGAGCGTCTTTTTAAAAAGGAAACCGGAATGACACTTGCAAAATATCAGCAGTTACTCCGCATTATCAAGAGTTTGGAACTTCTTAGCACAAAACAATTCACCATCTCCCAAATTGCATATAAAGTCGGTTATAAAAGCGTGCAAGCGTTCACCAATAGCTTTTATGCTGTGATGAAATATAGACCTTCGAGCTTCATGATGGACTAGTTTCGGCACAGCTACAGGTAACTTGTAGCTGAACAGCTACAAAATTCAGAACGTTTTAAAAAAAATAGTATTGAAATTTGCACAGGTGTAATATTTACACTATCTTTGTATCATCATAATTTAGGTTTATAATTGGTTATTTAAGGTTTTCATTCTCCCCGTTTGAAAACCTTTTTTTATTTTCACCGCCCCTCAAATCATTTCACCGCTCCACAAACGTAATAAATCCCCCCTACACCCAAACAAAAGCAGCAGATAGCATGTTCTAAAAAAATAGCATTCAAATTAATTCTAAAAAATTCAAGAAATTCTTTAACAATACTGTATTTTTAACGAATATATTCAGATCAGAAAGGTCACACGAATAGAAAAGAGTTCAAATATTGAAAAAATAATCTAAACATATATGGCAGAACATGGGGATTTGCAAATCGCAATACTAATCGATGCGGATAATGTATCTTATCGAAAGATCGAAGAGATTTTGAATGAAGTCAAAAGATACGGGATTCCAACCATCAAACGCATCTACGGAGACTGGACCAACCCTTATGTTGAAAAATGGAAGGACAAACTTCTTACCCACGCGATTACCCCCATACAACAATACAGTTATACCCAAGGCAAAAATTCTACTGATTCCGCATTAATTATTGACGCCATGGATATTCTGCATTCGGACAGAGTGGACGGGTTTTGTATTGTATCGAGCGACAGCGACTTCACCCGCTTGGCCACGCGCCTCCGGGAATCAGGCAAGCTCGTAATCGGTATAGGTGAGAAAAAGACACCTAAGCCTTTTATCGCCTCCTGTGACAAGTTTATCTATGTGGAAATTTTTGAAAAAAATCAAAAGAAGGAAACAGTCACAAAGAAAAAACAGCAAAATCAACCCAAACCTGCCCCGGTTGACAACCCGGCAAGTATAGCGGTACTGGATGAAGAAACCCTGGAACTTTTAAAAGACACTGTCGATGATACAGCTGATGAAAATGGCTGGGCTTTCCTAGGCGAAATCGGAAGTCTTTTCAATAAAAGGAAACCTGATTTTGATGCGCGAAATTACGGATACGACAAGATGTCCCACCTTTTTAAAGCCTACAAGGAAGATTTTGAAATTGAAGAGCGGAACACCGACAAATCGCGTATAAAACACTACTACATCCGCAATATCATTAAACGGCCTTTAGCAATGACCAGCCCGGCTACAGCAGCGGAAACCGAGCACAAAACTCCTTCTACTCCTTCCGTACCTCCTACAGAAACTGCGGGAAAAACTGCAAATCAAAACAATAGAAAGAAAGGGCGCCAAGAGAAGCAACGTCAAGATAAAACAAGTTCTGAACCGATACAAAATGAGTCTCCAAAAGTTCAGGAAATTCAGGAGCAAAAAGCCGAGTCCCAAGCCTCCACAGTACAGACACTACCGACAAACATGCTTTTTCCTTCAGAGGGCAACAAGATTACTGCAGATGATGTTAAGAAATCGCAAATAAGGATTACAAAAGAATTTAAACCTTTATTTCCCACTAAATCCCAAAAATTAAGGATTATGATCAATGCCGGAGAATATGAATGCAATTTTACCTACCGAGGCAGAGGATTTCATGTACTTAAACTGGGAAAAGAAGCCGCTACGCAGCTTGGTCTTGCAGAAGGAATACAAATACAACTGATCAAACTGAATGAAGTTAGCTTTAGCCTTCAAAATAAATCCGTTTAAATCTTATTCAGGGTTATTCTTCCCGCTACGATAAGGTGATAGGACAATATACATATTGTCCTATCACCTTATTAAAGCATTAAGCTGAAGGTTTGTCGTATTAAAATAACGATTAGCGTCTGCCTGCAAATTCCATCGTAAAGTGGTAGTTCTCATCGATTGCCATTGGCTTGCGATCTACTTTACGAAAATCCCGAGCTTCTTCAGTCCATAGAAAAGGATAAAACGAAAAAACTTGATTACCAGTCAAGGATTTGACGTCTTCACTCCAGTCTTTCCATTTAAATGTTTCATAAAACTGTCTGATATCCCCTTTCAAAGCCCAAAAAACAAAGTCCGAATAGCCACATTCCAAACTTTCCCATTGCAAGGTATCTTGAGCAAAATAATAGACCTGTCCAATTGCATCTCCCAGAGCGCCGGCATTGATGGCAAAATAACCACCCAAAACATCATCAGCTATAAGTAGAAATCCTCCTTTTTCGCCTTCCTTGTCAAAGCTCTTACCCTTATTCCACTCCATAATTCCGCGATTCAGCTGCGGCGAACCGGAGCCTAAAATCCGTAACCAGCCACCATCGATCAGTATACCACCGCTTTGATAAATAATGGCCCCCATCGGAGATTTTGTCGTAATTTGTGCCCTTAAAAGTTCCTCATCAGCCCGCTTAGGGTTTTGAGGGAGCACTTCATATGAATTTGTCGCTTCCTTCAACCAGCCCTCAACCAGCTTCCACGCCGAATTACTTGTATCAATCAGTTCTTTTAGACTTTTCATTTCTTGTGCTTTTATATGCTAAGATCAATGATCCTCCACACAAACGGGAGGATCTTGATCTTAGCATTTTTGCCGAAATTAACACAATTCTTTATCGCATCCAAATTACAGCTTGCACAAGAACCTATCGAAAAAAAATATTCATCGAAAACATGAACATAAAGATTAGGAACCTTGCATCTATTTTAAGTAATTTTAGGTTATGCAACATGAATTAGAAAAACTCAGATACCCCATAGGTCGTTTCGCGATACCCGATGTAATTGACAGCTCCCTGTTGAATGACTGGATCAAGACAATTGCAGATTTTCCGGCTCGGTTAAAATCCGAAGTCGGCGACCTTACGGACAGTGCGCTAGAGAAGCGCTACCGTCCTGACGGCTGGACGATACGTCAGGTCGTTCACCATTGTGCCGACAGCCATATGAATAGCTTTGTCCGGTTCAAATTGGCCCTAACGGAAGAAGATCCAACCATCAAATTATATGAAGAAAAATTGTGGGCCGAACTTCCCGACGCCAAAATAATTCCCATAGAAAGTTCGGTAAAATTGCTTGAAGGTCTACATGAACGTTGGGTCATACTGCTGAAAAGCCTTTCAGCCGAACAACTTGAAAGGGGTTTTATCCACCCCGTTACCAAAAGACTAATTTCTTTAAAGGTCAATATAGGCCTGTATGCATGGCATTGTAACCACCACCTCATGCATATTATCAACGCCAAAAACCATTGATGGAATTACATAGCACAATGATCTTTTGACTGGCAGTCAAAGGATCATTGTGCTAAATTCACTTTATTGCCTTCACTTTACGACAATGACATCGCCCACAAAAAGGCCAGCAATCCTGCAATCAGGAGTCCAATAAGGCCCGACAGAAAAAACGACAGAAAATAATACCCCGCGGTTCGTGTTTTTTTCTTTACGAAATGAACAATACCTACCGTTAATGTATAAATCGTTCCAAATCCAAAAAAAACAATCATGATCAAGTCGATCAGAATGCCACTAAAATCTATATTTGCTGATGATAACATGATTTACTTTTTCTTTTTAAATAGTTTACTAAAAAAGGAAGAACTTGCATGTGAATCTTCGGACTGATTATCCCATTGCAATAAATCCTGTTCGATATCCAGTTCATTGGTTTTTGCAAAACCTAACCAATGGACAAATTTTTCCTGATTTCTAAATGTAGGATCATTCTTGTAATAATCCAATAAGCGAGCTGTGGCGCTTTCGTAAACGCCATAATCATTGGCACGCTCAAAATAGTGGATCGCTTTTTTACTGTCCTTTTTAAATTTCAGTCCCTGATCATAGAGCAATCCATAATAAATATTGGAATAACTATTGTCCTTATCTCTTTTCAAGTAAACCAATAGACGATCGTAATCTTCCAAACTGTAATAGATAGAGGCTATATTGCTGTTGTTTTCAACTAATTTTAATTCCGCTTTCTGATAATAAGTGAGGGCTATTTCCAGATCTTCTTCAACATAGGTCCCACTTGAATAAAAGTAACCTAAATTGGACAAAGCATAGCCATTCCCCAATTTGGCTCCTTTCATGTAAGCGTCAAATGACTTTTTCAAGTCTTTGTTATAGCCGATTCCATACTGAAAGAGGTAGCCAATTGCATTCCAGGCAGGGGCATATTCTTTTTGGGCGGCCTGTTCATAATATTGAATTCCCCTGTCCAAATCTAAAAAACGATTGTCTTCGCTATCGGTATCCGTAAAGATATTCCCAAGTTCATGCATGCTGCTTTCATTTCCCTGGTCGGCAGAAAAGGTAAAATAGCGCATCGCCTTTTCAACATCGCCCTGTCGGTAGCAGTCTAAGGCCATATGATACAAGGTATAACTATCATAGCTGGATTCAAAATTATCGCCCTTTGCAGTCTTCCATCGTTCAAAAAAACGACTACATACATCAAAATCTTCCCCTGACAATTGATCCAGCTTCTTCAGAAATTGCCCATATTGTTCTTCCTGAATTACTTCCACACCATCGTAGCCTTTTTTATACAAGAGGTCACCTTGCAATAACATCAGATCCTGATAGTGATTAACGCTTGCACAGACATAATCATAGGCGGAGCTGAGGGCCCTTTGCACTGCGTCAAAATAGTAATATCTTCCCGCATGGTCTTTCAGAATAAAATAATCCATCACAGCAGCATATACAATCTTCACATAGTGCGTTGAGAGCGGGATAAGCCAGGCCTTTTCAGCAGCCTGATAGATACCACTACCGGTGGCTGTTTCGATGACATAGCAATCCCAGGCACCATTACCGAAATCAGTCCCCCCTTTAACGGATTGCATTACCAAGTCTTGCAGTACATAGGCCCGGGCTTCCAGATTATACAAACGAATGCTACCGGAATCCGCAAAGAATAATGCACCTCGACCGTTTCCAGCATTGAGTATATCAACATCTTTGACCAAAATAGTTCCATCGGGAGACAAAACGGATTTTTTCTTTTTGTTATTCAAATTGACCGCATAAAAATCAAACAGCAGTTCGCTCAGTGCACCACTGGCAAAAGCACCAAGTAAAATACCTCTGTTGGAATAATAATGACGCAGTTTATTTTCGGGAATATCTTGATAGATAAATCCATCATAATCTATGCCAAACGGTTTGTCTGTACCAACAACATTAAAGAACTGACCTTGGGCGTCGATAATGTAGTATTGCTGATCTTTCTTTCCCTGGTAATAACCGTAAGCAAAATCTTCGAGTTCATCATATTCAAGTGGTATGATTATTTCTCCGTTCCCGACGTTGATCAATCCGTATTTTTTAGCTAAGCTCACCTTACCAACGGTTGATCCAACTCCATATTGGGCTGGCGCTGCCGATGAATAAATACAGGGAATAGTTTCTTCTCCGCCCCTATTCAAATAGCCAAACAGGTCATTTTTCTTTATGACTGCGATCCCTTCATAGTCAAAATCACCAATTTCCTGATAGCTTGCTTCGACCTTCACCTCCCCTTTTGCATTGCGTATCCCCCAAAGCCCCTGATCTTCAAAAAATTGATTATCCAGACTATCAATCGCTTCTCTATTCCACCAGCCCAAGCCATAGTTGCCCCATTCTAGCTCGAGCATCGCTAAAAAAGAAGTATAACCAGCGGGTGCCAAAATAGATTCGAACTCAGCTATGGACTGTTTTTCGATTGCTTTTTCATAGGGCAAATTCTTCTCATAGATTTCAAATGCAAAATCTTTTGCCTGTTGACTATGTTTAACATCGCTCATGTTAAATACATCACTCGCGTTCAGTTGGAAGTAATCAAAGGGCAAACCCTCCAAAAAATCGAACAGTTTTCCGATAGCTGCCATGGCCAACGCTTCTGAATTTAACCTATATTCATGAATGAGCAAATCATAAAAAGCTCGAAGCTTACGGATTCCAGGCTCCTTTTCGGAATAAACTAAGGTACCTTTTGCCTTCGGATTAGCAGCAAATAAGGGTAAAAAAAGCGGCGGAATCACATAATTCCATTCCCCTAAATAATGCGGAAAGTAATCTTGATCCTTCTTATCTGTATTGTAAATATATATGCGATGAGCCATTTTCTATGCGATAATAATTCTCTTACTATTGATCAATTTCAACAGTATTTTCTTTAGCAAAATTTAACCAAAACTCGTATTTATCCGCGTTTGCTGCAGCTCCATGCGCAGCATACAGCTGCAGCAAACGATTGACAGCATAGGCGTACACGTTTTCTTCATTGGCTTGTTCATAGTAACGGATGGCTTTTGGCAAACTTTGTTTAACACCCAGTCCTTCCTCATACAAAATCCCATAATAGATAGCGGCAAATTGATTTGTGGTATCCCTTTTTAAATAACGTAATAAGTTCGCGTAATCTTGTTTTTGATAATAGATTTCTGCCATTTGCGCATCGTTGGGGATACCCGCTTTTTCAGCTTGTTTAAAGTAATCTAAAGCTAAGGCATAGTCCTGTTCCACATAGGCTCCTTCGTAATACCAATTCCCTAAGTTGCTCATGGCTTGCGCCTCTCCAAGCGCAACAGCTTGCTGATACCCTTTTAAGGCCTTCGAAATATCCAATTCAACACCATGCGCTGTCGCATATAGAAAGGCCCAGTTATTCCATGCCTGAGCATGGTTCTGCGCCATTGCCTGTTCATAGAAGAACATTCCCTTTGCGATATCCATTCCATCGTAGCCTGCATCTGTATATATATTTCCAAGGAAATATTGGCAGTCTGCACTGCCCCGATCGGCCGCTATCTTGAGCAGCCGAATGGCTTCGGGGACCTTCCCTTCAGCATCGAGCTTCTTCCCCCTTTCAAGCAGTGTGTCATTATCGAAATACTGTTCATATCCATCACCCGTGCGTTTCGTCCAGGCTTGATAAAATTGCACAAAATAGCTTTGATCACGCCCCTGTAGCTGATAACGTTCTGTATATAAATGCCCGAATGCTGTTTCGGGTATCTCTATCACATTCCGACTTAGGTCGAGATGAAAGATCTTCTCTCCCTTAAAAAGCAACAGGAGTTCGCCTGAGATTGCCTCAGGTGCTGGATAATGAAAAGGCGAACAAATATAATCGTAATGCTCACTGCAAAAGTTAAGCTTCGTATCGAAATAGCGCATTCCCGCAGGACAGTGTATGCGCATAAAATCCAAAAAGCAATGTTCGATTTTCTGATGGTCAATAGCAGGTTCAAGTAACCATTCCCCTCGATGAGCATCATAAATCCCCTGTCCTTGAGCACAGCCTACGACAAAAATATCTTTACGGTATTGCTGTATGCTATCTACAGCTACTTTATCTATCCGGCTATCCATCAGTCGAAATACCCCCTGTTCAAGCGAGTAAATCTGCCATCTTTTATTTTTGAGATAGGCAATACTTTGATAGCCATCCAAGACTATAATCCGATCAATTCCTTCATCCAAGATATTACCATCGGGTTGAATGACGGCAATTTTTGGATGTAGCTTATTGGGTTTAATCCAAAAATATCGATTGGCTAGTGGCTCCAGGCTACCTTCCAGAAAAGTCCCTAAATACTGACCGTCCATTAGGTAATATTTCCTTTTTATCGTTCCTTTTTGTTGGTTATAGAACAACTTGTTATAATCATACATAAACGGCTCGGGTACAGGTTCTGAAATAATCAATCGTCCTTCAGCCGAAAGGAGAATGTGGCTATCCCCTTGTCTTGCGTTTATAAAACCATAAGCGATCCAGTCGAGTTCATCATAGATTGCAGGTATACTCAGCTGTTTGGCATCCATATGCAGTACCCCACGTTTTCCTGCCACTTCTACTTCAGCGTAATTGTTCCCATTGATATGCCGGGCATCGAAAGCGTCGCTATATTGACAGGACAGCAGTTCAGCGCCGCTAGCATTGATATAGCCATATTGTCCATTTGATTGAACTACCGCAATCCCCTGGTCATTGAATTCAAATATCTCATCGTAAATCGCCTCAACCAAAATATCACCTTTGGCATTTTTTAATCCTTGTTTTCCTTCCGCTTCGAAAACCTCTGCTCCTTTCTCCTGCACAAGCCCTTCTGCCCATAAGCCCAAGCCATAATCAATCCAATCGGTTTGAAGAGCATCTAAAAAAGAAGTATAACCAGATTCTTTCACAAGCGGGTCCAGCGGATCTAAGGACTGTTCTTCGACCGCTTGTTCATACAAAGCGGTCTTCATTCTTATTTCCGCCACCCAATCTTTGGCCTGCTCCGCGTCATTTTCTTCATTCATGGTAAAAACATCGCGTCCATCGATCTGAAAGGCATCAAAAGGTAGCTCTTCCAAAAATTCAAACATCCGGTTGACAGGCTCAAAATATATTTTTTTATAATGCAATTGATACCTATCAGCCAACAACGCATAAAAATAGCGCAGTCGTGCGATCCCATCTTCCTTGTTTGCATAAAGCTGTGAGCCTTTGGAACGAATATGAGCAGAAAATAAAGGTAGCATCAGGATAGGAATTTCATAATTCCATTCGGCCAGATAAGAAGGATATGTTTCTTTGGTTTTGAGATTTACATTATAGATATAAATACGATGTCCCATGCGCTAATTTTTCTGTTTGTCGTTGTATCGCAGTAATCCATTCCATACGACAAGAATCATGCGAATGCTGTAAAAATACCGTATTTATCATTTTTTTTATTTAGCGGAAAACAGGGATTTTTTTCTCAGCCTATTTTAGGCAACTTTGGTTTGGATTTTGTAACAGAAAGAACAATGAATCATTTCAAATACAGTTATTATATCGGCGCATTGATACTTCTTTCATTGCAAATTGCCTGTCAGGAAAAATCAAAGCCACAGGAAGCACACCTAGCACCCGCAAAAACGACGGAAAGGCCAGTCAAAGATACTGTCTTAAAAGACACCGCATTGCCAAAACACGCCAAACTGGATAGCATTGACCATGCCAATGCGCAAAGTGTACTGGAATCTGATGAAGTCACCACAGCTTATGTAAACCTAACTTCTCGAGACAGCATCATACGCCTACATTCCAATATACGTTTAGACCATCGCTTCTTTGGCTATGAGCGGGCAGACACACAGGCTAAGAAGCTGCTTTTGTTTTCTATCTTTACCAACGATGTGGAACACAATCCATTTCAACTCAAACTGGGTGCATATTACGATACCTCTGGCTTAGACAGTAAAGGCTCAAAACTAAAATATGTGGACACAAAGGGTGATTTTGTGCAAGCTAAATTCATCGATTCGACCGATATACCGGTATGCACGATCTATTTCGAAAAAAAATGGGTCGAGATCGAATAAAAACAAGTATAACCAATTTCAAAAAAGTACAACTAACCTAAAATAACCATGAAGTTCACTATAAAAACTATTTTTCTACCCTGTATAGCATTGCTTTTTAGCTGCCAACAAAAGAATGAGGCTAAAAAAACAGCCATTGCAGTTAGTACCCCCGCCAGTATAGACACTTTACAGAAAAAGGAGGCGATGAAATCCACATCCAATGATGACTTGGCTCTTTTTAATCAGCTTTATCCGATTGATATTCTTCAGCCGGAGAGCAAAAATAGTTTCAAGAAATATGGTATCGAATTTTCAGGAATATGTTATGCCTGTGATCTTGCAGAAATCAAAATAAATAAAAAACAGCTGCTTTTGGTCAATGTCTGTGATTCCAATGAAATCTATCAGATTAAAGAATTTACCGCTATCAGCAACGACACAGGCCTAATCATAAAGACCCAGCACAATGAATTTATCTTCAAGCGAGTAGAGAAAGAGCCTATTTTCGAATTACAAATCAAAGGGGATTCGTTGTTGCTAAAGAATAAACGTATCGCAAAATACTACACCCAGAAATCTTTGATCGATCAATTTGAAGTACATGATTGTGGTGATTTTCAGGGTTAGCACCGGCTTGATTTCGTTGTTGTTCACGAATAGCAACAGATCAGGAGAATAAAACAATCCCGATTATTAATAAATGACCTTATACGAATTATTTCATTTCTGCCTGCTCCACCTGTTCTACTTATACTTCAAAATAAAACCCCGATTCAGTAAGTTCTTTATATTTTACCCTGTCAAAACTATAAATCTTCGCAGCCCTGGCACGCCGATCTTTCTGCTTATCGCTGTGGTCGATCAATAAACCCATGCTGAGGATTTTTTTTCGAAAATTCCCACGGTCAATTGACCGTTGCAAAACAGTTTCATACAAATTGTGCAAATCGGGCAAGGTAAACTGTTCGGGCAGAAGCTCAAAACCGATCGGCTGATAACGTATTTTCCCTTTGAGCCTTTCGATGGCGGTATTCAAGATCTGTTTATGGTCAAAAGCGAGGTCTTTGTTTTCATCAATGCCAAACCATTTTACAGCTTCAATATCCGCACCCGCTTCCAAGATATACGTTTCAGGCTTGACGAGCGCATAATAAGCAATGCTGATCACTCTTCCGCGCGGATCACGTGCTAAGTCTGAAAATGTATAAAGCTGTTCAAGGAAAATATCCTTTAGACCGGCCTCCTCCTGCAGTTTACGAAGCGCACAGTCGTCGGCGGTTTCTTCTTCCTGAATAAAACCGCCAGGAAAAGCCCATTTTCCCAAGAAAGGTTCTATTGCCCGTTTGGTCAATAATACCTTAAGTTGGTTTTTATCAAAGCCGAAGATCACACAGTCAACCGTTACCGCAGGCCTCGGATATTCATATACATATTTTTTTACAGAGGCAGTCATGTGCTACAAATTTACTTCGGTTGACAATTTGATCTGTATCCCATATTTTTCTTTTAAAGCATCAAACTGCAGGAGGGTTTGCTCTTCAAATCCGGCAATTGGCGACATGCAGTCTATCAATAAGGTAATACGGGAGGTGATGGACCGATCATGTTCAAAATATTCCAAAATCTGCACCGCCGAAGCCAATACGCAATGGCTTGATGCCTCTCCCGCGATATAAATGGCATCGTGTGCCCGTATTGCTTCAAGTACAGCATGGTTTACGAATTTATTACCATCATATTCGGCTTTAATAATACCATACATTTCCGTATTCGGATCCTGTCCTTTGTAAACCAAGATCGGTTTTACCTGACGCACAGCACTATGAAAATAGAGCATATTCGTAAATTGACTCTCAAGCTGTGCGCCAGAGGTCCCCTCCAGACAGTGATATGGCCAGATACACAATTGTTTTTTTCCCTCGGCTTCCAAATGCTGAAGATAATCCAGCGCTAAGGCTGTATGGCCATTCACAGCACGCCAGATACCGTCGCGGACATCAGCATAGCGAATGATGGTAAATGGCTCCGGATGATTTCCTTCCGTATCCAGCCACCAGTCGGCATGGAAAATCTGCATCATCGAATGACAATCAAGACTGCACATCACTTGTGTCAGGGAGCCCAAATTATGGTACATCCATTGTGTTAGACGCTGAACATCTGCTTTGGAACCATTGACCGCAAGACTCCCAATAGATTCCATAAAATCGTTCTGAACATCTATTGCCAAAAGCAGCGTCCGTTTCACGTCCAAAGCTGCAGGCCGGACCTGCTCCTTTTCTGCCAATGCCAGCATTGCCGGGATATTATCACTTTTGCCGCTGGCAATATGCTGCACATCGACAATCTGATCAAATGGTGTTATCATGCTATTCATTTTCTTTCATCAATATTTATTTCAACGCCGCATTTATTACGCAAAACGATGAAGCCATTAAACTTTTCTTCCAGTTAAAAATCATCTTCATTAAAGCATAGTTTTTGTCTCCTGTTAGCCGCTATGGAGTGCTTGCGTCGATTGCCATAACTAGCCGATTGCCTTAACTAGTTAAAATTAACCCTTGAACGTAGGCACTGCTGCAAACTTGTGCGCAGATTGTTGTATACGTTTACGAATAAGTTCATCTATAACCGGGTTGCCCGATGTACCTTTCAAAATAAACCCATCGATTTGCGCATAAGTCATTCCCAGTTCATCTTCATCTGTCTGTCCTTCCCAAAGGCCTGCAGACGGACTTTTATACTGAATAGATTCGGGTACGCCCAGGTATTTTGCCAAGGTATATACTTCCTGTTTGGTAACCATTGCCAACGGATTCAGATCGTAGGCGCCGTCGCCCCATTTCGTAAAATAACCGACTGTAGCTTCGGCCATATTTCCCGTACCAATAACAAATCTGCTGCCCAGTTGCGCAAATTGATACAAATACGTCATGCGAACACGTGGGCGAATATTTGCAAGGCTCAAGGCGCGGTTAGCGGCTGTGGCTTCTGCGACAAATTGTTCTTGATGAATTGCCAACGCATCAACAGCAGACTGAATGTCAAACACATGAAACGGAAAATCAAACTTCTGAATAAGCTCCATCGCATGATGATGACTTTTACTATTATTCATATCGCTGCCATAGGGCATCATGACCAAGTGAACATCTACTTGTGCCAGACGGCATAAGCAGGCCACAACACTGCAGTCGATACCACCGCTCATTCCTAATACAAGTCCCTGACGGCCTGCAGATTTCACTTTCTGAGCAATCCAGGATGCCATCAATTGTGCATACTGTGCAACGTTTTCATCCTGGATGAAAAACGGTTTGTTTACGCTATTTTCCATATACTCGAATTGTTTCAGTTTTCAATCTATTCCTTATTTCTTCAAAACGCGTTGTGTGTGTAAATTCACCGTCCAAATAACAGGTTTGGAGTAGGTTTCTACTTTCCAGTTCAGCTATAGTTTTTGGATTCAGGTTGTCTATTAAACGAAATTCATCATTTTCGAATACCACAGCCACCATACCCTTTTGTGACTTCTTAAAGTTTCCGGTATCTGTAGCCGGACGTTTCTGAATTGCTTTAAATTCTCCATTGACAATTTCGGCAGTTCCTTTTAACGCAAAACCAAAAGTATCGCGTGTAACATATTGATAGGTATAAGAGCCTATTCCCAATATGGTATTGGTGGAAGCAAAGCCCTTATCGAGCAGACCTTGACATATTTTGTCGGCTCTATCCACCGTAATGGAATCGCCATAAACCACTCCGATATGTGGATCCAGCTCCTTAAATCCCTTGCTGTTGGTCGTACCGCCAAAAAGTTCAAATAAACGTTCGACGATACCTTTCCGAACGGTACTGCGATCAGATGCCACATCACCACAGATAATTTTTACAGGATCGCCACTATCGGGTCGAATAACAACTTTTCCTTCCCTAGCCATAATAAGATCTTTCAGTTTCGGCAATACGTTGTCAACTACATTCCAGAGGTCATAGGTATCCGATACGATGGAAATATTTCCACTTGGGTATACCTTGGTGATCAGATGCCGAAATGCTTCCACTTCATCCTCGCCATAAGAACACATCACACTGTGCTCCGTAGACGGGGTGTACATCATCACATCACTTTTTGCATGATAGTAGGATTTCAGATATTCCCTAACGGAAAGCGTAGCTGAGACACCGAAGCTCAATAAATGCCCCCCAGCTGTACGATAAGCCGTTTCAGGAGAGCCCATGCCACGCATGGAAAAATCACCAGCTTGGGTAAAGACTTTATTGACGTCGCTCGTTTTCTCGGCAAAACCCGTCAATAATCTTTTATAGCGATCTGCGATTGTCGCTGCTGTCATCGGTGACCAGATATAGGCCGATAATTGTGTTTCCAGATAACCCGGAAGCCAGAAAAAATTGGGATGTGTATTTTCAATGGTAAACATTGGCACGCCAATAGGCACCAGGCTACCTTCCGGCAAAGCATTTACTTTAATTGGAAGGTACCCCAGCCGATGTAAGTCGCGAATATGTTTCGATTCATGCATCGATGCGAACTTTGCGTTTGTATTTTCAAAAACGGCTGCGATTGCCTCTTCGTAAGCCGCCACGACCTCTTCTTCCGGTTGAGCAAAAAAGTTTGCATCAAATGAATTCGTGATTTCGGCCAAGGCCCCCTGTAATCCAAAAAATACAACATGACTAATGCCTTCTATGCGGGACATGCGTGGCGTCCAAGTCTCATAAACCCATTGCGTATGCGCAGGGTATTGATCCTTATGGCACAATTTATAACCATCTGTCCAAAGTATTGGATTCATGCTCATTGATTTAAACATAGCTTTCAGTCGTTAAGTTGATATAATTTATTTTGGGGTGCTTGGTATCCATCATAGAATTGGTGGTAAAGACGTTGGTTATCGGTGAATCATCATCCAGCAGATTCCCTTTAAAAATTCGGGGTTCGCAATGTGTGACCAAAAGATAGACTGCACTGGCTCCCATTTCTTTCAATATTTTCCCGGCCCAAAGAAATGTTCCCCCTGCCGAACACAGGTCATCGACAATAATACATTTTGCGCCGAGCGGAATATCTCCGGCCTTAAGTTCCATCCCTTCGATCCGGCCTGTTTGTGGGTTCCGCTTTTTCTCAAAAACACAGCTATTTTCATAGCCACTGTTGATGTAACGTGCCGCGGCTCCCTTATCCGGGAAAACAATCCGATCTGATTCCGAAAAATCAAGTTTTTCCATTAATTGTGGCAACCAGTCCAATGCCGGATAAAGCCCACCACTGTTCGCCAGTAGCTCCAGCGTCACATTGGAATGTGGTTCGACAACAGATACCGTATCAAATTGCAAACTATTGATAAACTCCGACACATATTTCAATGTGAATAAATCACCTTCAATTTTGCGATCCATACGGCTATAAGGCATATAACGGATCAGTAACCGACAAGTTTCAGCTTCGGTTTCATCCAATCGCTTTTTGACAAAAAGCAAGCGGATTAAATCCCCATCCTCCTGATAAGTAAATTCAATGAGATTGTTCTTTAAGATCAACTGATCAAAATCTTTCACTTTTGTCTCCCCATTTGGAAATTGCTCTGTGACTATCTGATGCTTATTTAATACAATCATAGCTTTTAATTTTGCTTTCTACTATTGAGTACTTTTTACTCAACAAATATGAAGATTAAATTTAAGCTTGCAAAATATATTGAGTACTTTTTACTCATAAAATCAAAAAACAATACATAAAATACTGACTATAAGTTAAATAATTTAAATAAAACTGCGTGACGCAAAATTCATCCCCCATTTCTAAATAGTGAACATGAAACTGATTTCCTGATTAGCGTATAGCTAATCAAGATAAGTATTAGATCGAAACATACGCATACCAAGTTGTATCTAATAACAATTTTTAATCAATACTTAGACAGTGATCATTCATTGATTATACAGTATATACTGAGTCATCACTGAACAAGCACTGAACGATCACTGAACAAGCACTGAACAAACAATGTTAAAAAGTAAAATTTGATACCACTCGGATCCCTGTTTGCTAGTACAGCTTCCCGCTCTTTGTTTGATTAACGGGTAGAAAGAAAAACACGTACTACAAGACAGAAAAATGTGATGGAAATGTTGACTGCACAGGCCTATAGGAAATGTTCAGGTGATAAAAAACCGCTGAGAGACAGTTTCAATAAAAATTAGCTGATTATAGGGATTGAAATTTTGCGATAAAACATGATCTTTGTCTATACCAAAGTCACAAAATTCTTTGTCAGCCCACAATGTGCTAACAAAGAATTTGAATTACTTAAGCATAAAGCATGGAATTAGCCAATCTTATCAAACAGGATATTGAGTCAATTTTACAGATTGAATCTCAAGACATCAGACAATTGGTCGAGGACTATCGCGAAGACTTAATGGATGCGGAGACCTATGACGCCATCGATGCGTACAATATGTTATATTCGAATATTTACGAAATGTCGGAGGAAGAATACCTGGATGCTTTTCGTACATTAGGAGAAGCTTATCCAAACTTTGGCAAGGCCGATGAAAATGACGTCCAAAAATCAATCGCTGAATTAGAACGATTAAAACATGCTTTTAATGAACTACAACTCCATACAACAGAAGGCAAACAGCTTCTAGCATTACAATTAGCGGTTTTGGAACTGGATATTCAGGTCTATCAAAAACAAATCTTATCGCCGACTACACTTGAGATACAAGCTGAGATCAACTTACTGGAAACCGAATCGTTTGGATTAACCAATCAGATCAATCAGTTTTTAGAACAATACCACGATTAGTCATGCTATCATTTTATCCAATGAATCGCTTAGGGTTAAAAACAGGTCTTTGCCTTCTTTACTTACTAGCCGGTCTTGCAACATCGTTGTTTGCATATCAAAACAAGATCTCTTTTCAGTCACAGCAGCAGACAGGAAACAGACTACCCTTTTACATTACGGACCAAGGGACGCTTTGTTATAATTTGCCTGTCGACACGATGGGCGTATACGCTATACAGATCAATCTCAACAGACTTTTCCCGACCGCAACGGCAGAGCATCTTCGTTCAAAATATTATGAACTATCAGACAGCACAATAACAATAATCAACTATGCCGAACCGGCTACCGCCATCAACTATAGGGTTACTGATAACAACTTTGTCATATCCAAATCCTCCAATTGGCTCGCGGACTATCAACCTGAATTTCAATTCATCGCTTTGGACAGTCTCAGACACATGGAGAACTTATTCGACACGAACGATTTGGACGGCCTAATGCAGGTGGAAGCAACCAAGCTCCCTTTTGAAAATATACTTTTATTTTTTAGTCAGCTGCATGGATTTTCCACGGTAGAAGAATTTAGCAGCAATGCCATTCATCGGATTTTAGAAAAGGATCAGTATGCTATTGCCAAACAATTTCATCACTTATTTCTGACCAGAAACAGACAAGTCGATGATTTCGAAATACTGAAGGCGGCAATAGAAAAAAACGACATGGATTTTATCCGTAAAAGCTCTTTAAATAGTCTGAACCGTCTGGGTATAGATGAAGTTAAAGCGGATTATAGCTTCACACAATGTACACTACTAGGAAAAGCGATCTTAATGAAAAACAACATAGCCATAGAGTATCTTTTGCAGAAAGGTGCCGCCAAAGATAAAGTATATCAGTATGAATCCGACGTATTATCTGCTTTTCAACTCGCCGAAAGGAGCAAATCAAAGAAAATCATTAAACTATTTCAGTAAATCATAAATAAAACAATGAAAAAGACACTTATTTACCTGATATCTCTTGTTAGTTATCTTGTGATCACCGCAGCGCTGACATTGCCAGTTCATGCGCAAAAAAAGCCAGTGGTTCCCAAGCAATCGAATGCTAATTCAAAACTACCCCAGTTCAACGATGGCGATATGATCTTTCAGTCTTCTATTTCACCGCAATGCAAGGCCATCCAATTAGCAACGCGTTCTCCGTATTCCCATTGTGGGATTATTTTTTACGAGCAGGGCAAACCTTACGTACTGGAAGCCGTACAGCCCGTAACTGTAACTAAGTTAGAACACTGGATTCAGCGTGGCGAAAAGCAGCATTACGCGGTCAAGCGCCTCAAAAATGCTGACCAGGTACTGACCAATTCGAAACTAGCCAAAATGAAAGCAATCGGCAAAGATTTTCTCGGAAAAAATTACGACGCGACATTCGAATGGTCAGACGATAAGATCTACTGCTCGGAATTGATCTGGAAAATATACCAGCGTGGAGTAGGCATCGAAGTTGGGAAGCTTGAAAAACTGAAAGATTTTGATTTAAGCAGCCCCGAAGTGAAAACTAAGCTGAAAGAACGTTATGGTAACAATGTTCCGCTGAATGAAACGGTCATATCACCCGCCTCAATTTTTAATAGTCCATTGTTGATTACGGTGACGAGTAATTATTAAGCGAGCTCGCCTCCTATTTTTGAAGCTGAACGGCATTTCCACCATTAAATTTACTTTCTTCGGCTGCATCTATAAATGCGCATATTGCCAGGGTTTCCATTTCGTCAACCGGACTTACACCCGTTTCGAAAAACGGAAGGATCTTATCCAACAATGGGCCGTACCCCATAAATTGTCCCAAATGGACAATCTGATCTTTCAAAAAAACCGTTCCACCAAAATCATCCTTCCCCTCGCGAATACCCCGAAGTGAGGCAATTCTTCCATCCGCCCACTCCCCAACATAAAACGAAGTACCCTGTTCCTGAATAGTTTTTACCGAGCGGCATCCCGGTCCCATCAATGCAAATAACATTTCGACCCCATGGATGCCATACCAATACAGATCCTTATGCGAAGGTTCCGTTACTGCCGGACAATAGACATCTGCGCCTATTACCTTAGTCCTATCCAACTCCTGAAGACCGGTAATATAACGCAGGGAGCTTGATGAAAAAACAGGGCAACCGTAGTTTTTTGCCGCTTCAAAAATTTTAAAAGCGTCCCTATAGGAATTCGCTATTGGTTTATCGATAAATAAAGGTTTTTTAGCTTTGATTACTTGAAGTGCCTGCTCCAGATGAAGATTTCCATCATTTGTCTCCAAAAACACATAGTCTACTTTTTTCAATAGCTCGGCAATACTTGATACAATCGAAACACCGAGCTGTTGCACTTCCGCTGTAATTTTCGGAATACGCTCGATACTTAAGGGAATTGTTTTGCTTCCATAGGGATAAGCCGCAACAACCCTGTATTTTCCGTAGGGATGATTGCTAGCAGCTGTATTAATCGCTCTTGTAAAAGCAACAGCGTGTGTAATGTCTAGCCCAATGATCCCAATCTTTTTTACGTTATCATGCCTCGAGAACACCGTGTTATTCGCATTAACGGCATAGGATAATCCAAATGCAAAGGAGGACATCAAGAATTTTTTTCTATTCATTTGATTCATTCAAAAGAGAAATAGCTGCATTGACCAAAACAGCTATTGATGTTTCGAAAGCCTTTTCATCCAGATTGAACTGTGGATTATGAAGGCCATGTTGTGTGGTAGAATCGTCATTATTTGTACCTATCAACATAAACAATGCGGGATAACGATAAGAATAATAAGCAAAATCCTCCGCTGCCATCCAGATTTCGAGATCTTGTGGCACACTATTCCCCATCGTCTCCGCGATAATTGTTTTGACTTTTTGCGTTAACGCGGGATCATTATAAAGCGCGGGATAACCATGCCGGACTTCAACTTCTACCTTTGCACCAAGCGACACGGGAAGCGTTGCCGCTATTTCAGCAACCATTTCCAGCGCCTCCTTGCGCCATACCTCATCCATTGTACGAAATGTTCCGGCTAATTTAACTTCCTCAGGAATAACATTGGCAGCGCCATCTCCAATAAAACGACCAAAGGTCAATACAGACGGTACATCAGGGTTGGCTTTCCGACTGACAACTTGCTGTAATGTGGTGAGTAACTGCGCGCCGATCATAATGGGATCAACAGCCCGATGTGGCTCCGCAGCATGGCCGCCACGTCCCTTAATGGTGAAATAGAACTCGTCGCTCGAGGCCATAAATCGCCCGGAACGTAAACCGACTTTTCCTACAGAAACACGGGGACTTACATGTAAACCCAGCACAGCTTTAATCGTTCCACCAAAAGATTCCAGAATCCCGGATTCCAAAACCTGAATCGCTCCGCCAGGAATCTTTTCCTCAGCAGGCTGAAATAGCAAAACAATTTTACCGGAAAACTCCGTTTTATAATCATTTAATATAGACGCTGCCCCCAATAGATTAGCCGTATGAAAATCATGGCCACAAGCATGCATGACACCACTATTCTTCGATTTATATCCCACATCATTTTGCTCGTCTATCGGTAAAGCATCAATATCTGCCCGTAATACCACAATATCATCACTCGCCGATTTTTGACCGGTCAGTACAGCCACAACACCTGTTTGAGCGACAATCTCAAATGGTATACCCAACTCACTGAGTTGTTGCTGAATATAGGCGCTTGTCTCATATTCTTGAAAAGACAATTCAGGATGCTGATGGATATGTCGGCGTATTGCAACGATTTTCGGAAAAATGTTCTCTATCTTGGCATTTAATTCTTTCAGTATTGGGTCGATCATCTGGGTAAGTTTTAAAAGTATAACACTTCAACAAGTTAAGCTAAAAATAACGTACATAAAAATAGAGCACCAACACCGTTATAATTATCCACCATAGGGTCGGATTTCGAAATCCACGGTAAGCGGCTTTATCTTGATCCGGCACCTGAAAAGACTCGCCCGTCAACACAAGATTTTTTAACCTTGCTTCTGAGACCGCAGGTGTCAACAAACTGACTACTGCGCAAGCAATCATACAAGTCCAGAATACAATACCTGTTCTATTAAAAAACGGCATTTCAGGTAAGGTGTATTCCAAAAGTAAAGAAAGGGGAATTGTCAATAAACCTGCTGTCAAAGCACCCTGCGATGTGGTTCTTTTCCAAAACACCCCCATTAAAAACATCGTTGCAATACCTGGCGTAAAAAGACCGTATAGATTCATCAAATAAAGGAAAACTGGTTTATCCGAATAACTGATCAGTACAACCGCACTCATGATTCCGAGCACGATAATAGCGACTCCGGCGCGCTTACCAAAACGGACTGCTTCGTAGTCACTTGCATTTTTATTAATATACTGGCTATAGATATCGACGGTCAGAATCGTTGTACAGGAATTGATCGCTCCTGAAATATGGGACATGATGGCCGAAATTAACCCTGCCATCACCAAGCCAACAAGACCTTTGGGCAATAAGATTTCCACGAGTGTCGCAAACAGTAAATCGGGCTGATCGAGATGCGGCAGGAATTTTGGAGCCACCAATGCTGGAATAGTAATAATCAAGGGAACCAAAAATTTAAGATAGTCACCAAAGATGACACCCATGCGCCCATGCCATTCATTTTTTGCCGCCAATACGCGCTGCACAATAAATTGGTTCGTAGCACAATAAAACACGCTGATACACAACAGTCCGCCTAAATACATGGTCCAGGGAAAGTCAGGGTCAGATGCAGGATAAAACATTTTCCAATCCTTGGAGGATTCTACCACAGACTGAAAACCTCCTGCCGCATCAATGGTAGCAAAAGTTAACACTATTCCACCCAGCACCAAAATGACAAGCTGTACCATCTCCGTCCATATCACCGCTTTTAGGCCGCCTAAAACGGTATATAAACCGGTCAAAATTGCCATTCCAAAAATACTGTATAAAATAGGAATGCCGAATAAAGCGTGCAGCGACAGACCGCCCAAATAAAGAACGGCCCCAATCTCCACAAAAACATAGGTAAACAAGATCAAAATAGCGTACAACACGCGGGTAGCGTTGCCGTATCTTTTTTCGAGGTATTCAGGAATCGTATAGAAACCGTTGCGGATATAAAAAGGGAGAAAGATCCATAATAATGCATTAAAACCGATTAGAATCGCTCCCCATTCCAGGGTAATCGCGACAAAACCGCGACTATAAGCAGCCCCCATAGCGCCAACGAGATGATGGCTGCTGATATTTGCGGCGATGATACTTCCGCCAATCATCCACCAGGGCAGCTTATCACCCGCAAGAAAATAATCCCGCTTCGAGGCGGAGTTTTTTTTCGAAGCGTATAAGCCCAATACCACTATACCAATAATATATACGGCAAAAATAACGACATCAATCCAATCGAGTTTCATCGGTCAATAATGTTTGAATTCCTAATTTAGTTTGTTCAATAAGTATTTCAAGACCGCCGCTGGCATAGGGGCTTTGCCACACAGCATAAATATCCTTATCATAAAGCTCCTTCGGTGCGAGATACCCCACATAGCCATTCGCGATATTGATAAAAACGATCGTATGATCTGGAAATTGGGCTCTCACTTCGATTTGATAACGGGAATAGGCTTCATTGGCCTGCGCCACCAACACAGCATCTCCCATTTTCCAGATCCACACCGGAATAATAGCTTCCTGTTGATCTCCAATGGATTTACGGGTATTATATTTCCGCCAAAGGCGATCTTTCATAACACGATCCGTACAGCGTTCGTATTCACTCAAAATTGCTTCGGGACTAGGCAGTTTTTTGTAAGGCACTTTGACGGATAATACCCTTTGCTTAAAATCGATTGGAGCGGTCTGTTCCCGAAATCCCCAACAAGCCAATGGAGCCCCCGAAATCAAGGATTCCTTAAAAACCCAGTTTTTATGACTATGCTGTTCCTGCGCCAGCGTCGCGAGAACAGCATAACCCAACTGCTTTCCGTTGGCTTCGACCAGTGCTGGATCCTTTACATACTGTCTCCGTGGAGCTAAATCACCTGATGCGCCCTGTAAAAAAAGACAAGGCACGGATAACGAGCGCTCTACTGTATTTCGCATTTCGCCGACAAAATCGGGCGAGAGCAGATCGTTCTCGTGAGCAAAGCTGGTTGGGTGGCAGGCATAATTACAAATAACCGCTTTTAAGCTTTCAGTTTCATCATACAACCGTCCGACCAACAAGGTTGTATCTGCTTCTTTCAATGGATTGTAACCAATCAGATAATGAGAATCCACTTCCAGATCGCGGTTGCTGGCCAAATCGCATACACCATAGTTCCAGGTTAGACTTCCCTTAAATAGCCCATTTTGTGCCATTTCAACACAAGATATCGCCTGCTGTTTGAGGAATTCAAGGTAAGGCAAAATCAGTTCACCTCCAGGTTCCGCAGCATCTGTCGAACAGATACTAGGCCCCGCATGGGTATGCGATAGCGCAAAAATCAGCTGCGATTCAGCCAGATTAAAATGACTGAGCAATGCTAATCGCAAATTTTGTTCATCAGCGGCATTTTTCCACCAGCCTAAATCAGCTGTTAGCAGGATTGCTGGCAAGCCATCGCAGGATTGCATATATAGACAATGCATCATCAAAGGTTGATGAACAGCGGTTGCCCGGTCAAATGCAGCTGCCCCCCAATTACGGGAATAGATGCCGATCGGTGGAGTAATATCACATTGGCTAAGTCCAAATCTTCCGTACAAACTACCCGTCGTTTCTTTCAAGAGGTCTTTCTGTTGCATACGTTAAGGTCTAATCAAAGACAGTCCACCATCCATCACAATTGCGGTACCAGTCATATGTTTACAATTGTCCGAACAGATCCATAGCACCTGTTTAGCAACCTCTTCAGCTTCTATAATCTGGCCAAGTGGCACCACAGCCTTTGCTTTCATTTGAAGTTCGGCGTTTGATGACCAGACCACTTTGCTCAACCCGGCATTGACATAGCCTGGTGCAATTTCGTTGACACGAATTCCGTGTGATGCATATTCAAGAGCCATGGCCTGACAAAGCATACGCAAGCCCGCCTTAGAGACACTATAGGCTGGTAAATTTTGATGTACGGCATGTGCAGCCCAGCTACCCATAAAAATGATCGAGCCCGCAAGCTCAGTCTCCACAAATGACTTTGCACAGGCATTCGCCAGGAAGAATGAACCGTCGAGATTAACGGCCATTTCATTCTTCCATTCCTCGTTGCTTAACGTGCTGAAATCTTTAATAGTGACACATGCGGCATTCGCGATACAGATGGATATTGCGCCCAACTCCTGCCTTATGCGTTTCACCCAGGCGTCCACCTGCCTGGCATCCGCTACATCGACCTGATCATAAAACAGACGCGCTCCAGCGTCATCCAACAAGGACCATCGCTCTCTCGCCGCCTGTGGTTCAAACCGATCCGAGATGCATACAATTGCCTGCTGGGTCAAAAATGCTTCAGCCATAGCCCTTCCGATATCACCAAGTCCCCCACTGATCAATACGACTTTATTCTTATATTCCTCCATTATCGCTATTTTTAGACTACCAATCCCCTACACTACCGTCTTTATAGAAGGTTCGCTGCAATATTTCCTGTTGAAAAGGATGCTTCTTTACCTCTTCTTCATTGATTTCAATACCCAAACCAGCACGCTTATTCGGCAGAACAATCCGCCCTTTCTCTTGAACTGTAAACCCTTCGGTAACCACGTCCTGGCGCCATTCAACGTCCTTATGCACACTTTCGCAAATAATATAGGATGGTGTTGCAAATCCCAGCTCAATGGAGGCGGCCGTACTCACAGGTCCCTGAGGGTTATGTGGCGCCATAGATACACGGTAAGCATCAGCCAAAGCTGCGATCTTACGCGCTTCAGAGAGACCGCCACAATGGGTAATATCAGGTTGAATCACACTCACTGCCCGCTTCTCGAGCATATCCCGAAATGCATGCACTCCGATCAAACGTTCGCCTGAAGCAATAGGTGTCGTCACTGCCCGTTGAATCAAGGCAATATCTTCCATGGTCTCTGGCCAGCATGGCTCTTCAAAGAAATACAGGCCGTAAGGCTCCAATGCTTTCGCAAATTGCATCCCCATACGTGGGCTTGGCCGCGCATGGCAATCCACCATAATATCAATATCGTCGCCAACAGCGTCACGCATCGCCTTCACGCAAGCTTCAGCATATTTAATTGGACGAAGACCTTCCAAAGACATTGTCTCTGGGACAGCCATCGATTTAAAAGCGGTAAAACCCTCGTCAACAGCTTTCAGTGCAAGATCACCAAATCGCTTGGCATCATCCGGAGCAGTCTCATAAAAATCTTCCATGCGACCTCCACCTAAATGACAATACAAACGGATATAATCACGCACACGGCCTCCCCACAACTCGTGACAAGGGACATTGTGAATTTTACCTAGAATATCCCATAAGGCGATGTCGATACCACTGATGGCCGTGCCACGAACGATCCCGTTTCCATGCCAGAAGTGTTGTCTATACATCATCTGCCACAGGTATTCAATACGACGCGGATCTTCACCGATCAACAATTGAGAAATATCTTTGATTGCTCCGACCACACTTTGCGTATGCCATTCCAAGGTGGCTTCGCCCCAGCCCCAAAGTCCGGGCTGATCGGTAATAATTTTGACAAAAATCCAATTTCGCATGCGCGCATGGCACACAAAGGTTTCAATAGCGGTTATTTTCATAGTTAGGGTTTACAAACTTTTTATTACGCGTTCAGTTGCCTCCAACGTTCTGTCTATATCATCCTCCGTATGCGCAAAGGAGATACTTCCTTGTTTAATTGGTGCCGGGAAATTGAAAATCCCTTCTTTAATAAGCTTTTTACGATATTGGGTATCCAGTTCAAAGTTGTGGTTATCCAAAATATCATGAAAATTGACTGGCGCATGGTCCATAAAATATGTACAGAAGGCAGATCCTTGACGTGCGACATAAAATGGTACGCCTAATTTAGGAAATATTTCGTTATATCCCTGTTCCAAACGCGCACCCAGTGCTTCTACGTGCTCATAAACTCGATGCTCGGAGCTGCCTAATTTTTTCAATGTCGCAATTGCCGCTGCAGTCGTTAATGGAAAAGCATTAAAAGTACCGGCAATCATCACCCGCTTCGACTTATCAGGATCTACAAAGTAATCCATATATTTTTTCTTTCCTGCAATAACACCCAATGGGTAGCCGTTTGCAACCGCCTTTCCGAAAGTTGAAAGATCCGGCTGAATACCACAGATCGACTGATAGCCGCCCAGCGCATGTCTAAATCCAGTTTTCACTTCATCAAAGATCAACAGAAATCCATGCTCGTCCGCCATCTTGCGTAAGCCTTCCAGGTAACCTTCCTTTGGCTTTACAATACCGATATTCTGAAGAATAGGTTCCAACAAAATGCAGGCAACATCATATTTTTGAACCACATACAGCACACTTTCCAAATCGTTGTAGTTGACAATGTGTACTAAATCGCTGTGATTTTTGGGAATGCCAGCACTTAATGAATCGAATGGATATTCCCCCGGACTTTGATATGAGCCAACATCTGCACGTTGACTGATCACATTGCAGGCCACATCGTTATGCCAGCCATTGTAGCCCCCCTGCATAACAATCACATGATCACGCCCTGTTACTGCACGGGCAATACGGATCGCATGATAAGTCGCTTCCGACCCTGTAGTTGTAATCTGAACGCTCTCCACCGAAGGAACAGACTGACAAAAAAGCTCCGCAAACTCACCTTCCAGTAGCGTTGGCCCAGCCCCCATCAATACCTGCTGTTCCTGCAATGTCTGTAACACTGCGGCGTTCACGTCAGGATCATTATGCCCCAGAAAGGATGCTGCAAATCCAGCCTGATAATCTATGTAGCTTTTCCCATCAATATCTTCGACCAAACTACCATTCCCTTTGACGAAGCAGATATTCGGATCTGACTTCCGATTTAACGATACCACTCCACCAGGTATCCATCTTGCATTCTCCCGCAGTATCGCGGCTGATTTTTCATTTTCTTGCATGCCTATTAAAAGTTTTGCTATTTGTTATTGTTATAATTGGACGATCACCGCCACACATGTTGCAGTCATCAATAAATTGTATTTAAATACATCTTATTTTATGTATACCAAATTACAATATTTTTGTATACATTTAAAATAAATTTTAAAATATTTAAAAATGAACATTCTCATTGAAGGACTTCTTTTTCCAGAAGGCCCCGCTTTCGACCGGGAGGGTGGCCTATGGCTTGTGGAGAAAGAAGCAGGAAACTTGATCTATTACAAAGACAATCAGTATAGCAGAATAGCTGTGAATGGACATCCCAACGGAATTGCAATCGATAAAAATGGCATAATATGGTTTTGCGACTCACAACAAAACAGCATCCGTTGCTACGATCCCTTCGACAAAACCTGTACGACAATAGTCACGGAAATCGCAGGAAAGCCATTAAAAATGCCCAACGACTTATGTTTTGATACCGAAGGGAACCTACTATTCTCCTGCCCGGGAAATGACCTGGAAGATGGCACAGGCTACATCTGCTGTCTACATAAACATGGTGCGCTTACGAAGATCCACACAGGCCTTTTTTACCCAAACGGATTGGCCTTTGCAGCAGACAACCGTACGCTTTTTGTCGCTGAAACAGGCACAAAATGGATCTGGAAAATGCACTGGAACAGCTTGACACAACAGGTGGAAAACATCGAAAAATTCACAGAAACAGGCGGTAGTATCGGCCCGGACGGCATAGCCCTCACGCACGACAATTATCTTTTTGCAGCGATTTATGGATCGCAACATATCCTATCCATTGATACCAAAAACAAGACGACCGAGAAAATACCTACGCCGGGGAAGAATCCAACGAATTGTGCTTTAGACCCAAAAGGCATTCAGGGACTAATGATTACAGAAGCTGAAAAAGGGCAATTGTTGCAGTCGGACAGCACAAAAAAGGGTCTATTGTAAACAATAGACCCGCTATAAAAATCCAAAAAAATATTAAACCAGTTCCAACGCCTCTTGCTCGCCCCGATCCAAATGATGAACCAAGGTGGTATAAGCTTTATTCCAGTCATCCGCTTTCAGTGCATCAACAATAGCGCGATGCTCCTTCTCCGTATCCAGGTAATCTTCCATCTGCCCCATAATAGCCCCGAGTTTCATATGGAATAAGGGGATGTTACTATTCTTGTAAATAGAAATCAACCTTGAATTGCAAGTTCCCTCAATAATCCGCTCATGAAAACGAACATCCGCCTCGCAAGCGCCACCATAATAGCCTTTACTGACCATGTCGGAAAAATCGTTGCAGATCAGTTCCAAATCTTCGATAAGCTCTTTACTTTTCTTTGAAAACAGAATCTTTAATGCGCCTATCTCCAACAGCTCACGCAGCTCACGAATATCCTTCACATCTTCGACCGTCATTTTCTTCACAAAGCAGCCACCTTTTTCACCAAACTCAACCAGACTCTCCCCTGCTAAACGCATAAAAGCCTCACGAACAGCCACTCTACTCACCGCCATCTTATCCGCCCAAGCACTCTCCACCAATCTTGCCCCGCCAGACAGCTGACTGGACAAAATTTTCTTACGTACTTCTAAATAAACTTTATAGGCAAGCGAATCCTCTTTCATATTGTATACAATTTTATGCAAAAATAAGAATACAAAATCATTAAAAAAATTTAAACAATGTATTCTTTAATTAATCTTTCCCTCTTGGGCTCCATACTGTCTTCCCGGCGACAAATAAATAGTTTCGGCTTTAGATTTCCAACTGGTTGTATGATTCCCTTTCAGGACATTTATATTAAAGCTACTATTTTTTAATGAACTTTTCATATTCCAGAAACCATCTTTCAAACCGACCACAACAACTTCATACTGTTGATCTCCCGGCACCACAAATTCAATGGGCTCATCAAGATATTGATTTGGTTTGGCCACCACCAGTAAACGATCAGCCACTCTGATCAAATAATAATTTGCTTTTTCCTCTGAATACACCGGTAATTTTGAAGAACCACTCTCCGTCATCTGAAAAACCGAAGCGTAACTAGCCTGATCACTTTCCTGCTTGGGTGAAATCATAATCCGTGTTCCCCTAGCCTCTGGCCATGGAGACTTGACCTGATAAAGATCACCAAAAACAAAAGCAGTCGAATCACCCGAATACAATTTCACCGCACACTCTTTTAACTGTGGCTTCAGCAAATCAACATAAGTAGAACCGGCTGCGTTTTTAAATTTACTGGTCAACACAAAACCTGTTTCACTTGGTACAGGCTTTTCAAGCGTATTGATCTGCCAATAGGGTTCGAATTTCTTATCATTAGTCTTAAGCTCATCCAATAAGACAATGACAGCAGGCACATCCTTTCTCTTCAAATTCAAGAACAGGAAACTTTTTGCATAGGATTTTACTTTAGCAGTATATGCCGCCGTTAGATCCATATTGAAATAGCTATAGCCCGGCTGAATGGGATCGTTACCAAATGCGGATGCCCTGATCTCTCCGGTATGGTACCAGGAATCATTTAACACCTCGTCCACCGTGCGTGGAAAACGCTGACTAAACCGAGTCCCACCATCGTTTGTTTTGGTCCTGAATAAAAGCGGTTCCGCAGGATCACGCACCAACAGCATACTGTGTGCAACCGACCGCTTATTAAAGTTAAAATCATAAGGGGAACCATACGAAAGATACAGACCAAGATCACCAACCTGAATACCATGATGATAAATCTGCAGTGCACCTGCATCGGCATGCTGATGATTGCCGAAATGATAACCGCCCCCCTTAATTTCTGCAACCACATCGGAACTTCCGTTCTCTTCGCTCCAGCCTGTCCGGGCAACCATAGACCCTAAAATAGGTCCAAAATCTTTCGTCAACGGCATTTTCTCACGGTCAAAATCAGGCTTCAATTTTGGATCATCCAAGAGGAGAAACAAGATTGGATTGTCGGGCAAACCGCCCTGCTTGAAAAACTCAGCCTTAATTACCGGATTGCCTGAATAGGCGTAACAAAGCAGCATGGTCTGTGGATTTTTCCAATAAAAATCAGCACTGCTGTTGTACTTTACATTGAACATATCGCCGTCGCGTAACATTTTTCCGTCAGGCGTGCGCATATACAGCCAATAATAGGGCATATTCTTGATATTATCGTCAAAAACCGGATAACCGAGCATGCGATAATACAACCAGGCTCCATGCATTTCCCACCCAAAACGATAGCCACCGTAATCAACACCTTGATTATGGCGCGGAGACTGATACTCAAACTTGCGCATGGGCACCAATTCTTCCAAAATAGAATACGAAGTATACTTGTAAGGTACAGGATCCTCGTCATATAAAGCAATACTCATTGCCAGCAGATCGCGCGACACCTGTGCCTCATTCCCATGCCCATTGATAATACTTTCAATACCAAAAAAGGGAGGCCAGCCAATTTCCATATCTTGAGCCAGACGCATCATATTTTTATGCAGACTGGTCTTAACGTGTACATCCAATATTGCGTAGCACCAGTCATACACCAGTGCACCCGTGTAAATTGCACGTCCCAACTCACGTGTAATATCACCATAGGAAACATTCCCGAACTCCAACATTGTCAAGTATTGATCTGCCAGCCTTACCGCCTCCCTGCCTATTTTTTCGTCACCGGACATGAGGTAATAAAACGCTTTTGATTCAATAGCACGCTCGAGCTTTTCATCGTAAAACATTTCCTTATTCGGATCAAAAATAAATTGAACAGGTTGTTGCGCAAGTGTTTTCACTTTCCCCCAAGCTTCCAGATGCTCCGCTTCTTCCAACCGCCCCTTAACGACCGGCAATGATTCTTTGTTAACCCATAGCCTCGGGTGACCTGCAGGAGGAACAATCTTTGGTTTATAATTTTCTGCTGCAGCTGGCGCAACCGGAGGCACAAAGGCATTGATCGAAACAGCTTTAATCTTAAAATAAGCTGGCAATTGCATACCGACCGTCTGCTTCCCTTTCTCAAAATAAAATTTACCAAGATCTTGCTTCGCACCTTTAAAGCTGTCAAATACGATCCGTTTGGTCGATCGTGCAGCGCGAACATCAATCATTGCATACAGCGTCATCATACCTGTTTTATCTACAGCCTTGATTTTATCCAAATCGGTAACCTCACCTTCAGAAACCAAGGTATAGACACCAGCCGTCGGAACATCCACCTGCACCTGCAGGCGCTGTCCATTTCCTTTTATCGAAGTAACCTTTGCCTGCTGCCCATAGGACGTTCCAAGGGTCGCCATAAAAGCGATCCCCAGAAAAGTACCTTTAACTTTTAGCCATATCCTTGCACCCATATCTTTATTTTACTTGCAACCTTTTTACACTGATCTTCATTTCTTTTGTAGTATTATTTACGCTATTGACAAATACATAAGCATTGTATTTACCATCAGCCGTTTGCAGCCATATTCCTGATTCAGCTTTTAAATTAATCGCAAAATCTGGAGCATCTACGAACGATTTATCTTTCAAATCCACATCGTCCACAAATACACTGTATTGCAATCGCGCCAACTGTTGATCGCGCACCGTCCAAGCCTTCACGATCTTCGTTTTATTTGTCAGTCCCACAGGTAAGGTGAAGCTCGGCAAATAACTGGCATCCGCCGTGGGAGCAACCAAAGAATGTGCATAAGTCACCGTTGGCAATGCCCGGTACAGATAGACCAAATCAATCTTATCCGGGTTTGCTGCCGCTTCGGTAGCAGTATACCATTTTAGGTCGGCCACAGAAAAAAAGCAGGCCGCGCCGTCTTTCCCGATCAAGTCCAAAGCCATATCCATATTACGAATCGCATAAGCTTCGGTCTTCAAGGCAATTTCCTGCCCATTACTGGACCTCGCCCTGAACGTAAAAGTGACCGATTTACCTTTTGCTGCTGCCGGTATTTTGTAGCTATAACGCAACGTTGAAGCGGAGGTATCTTTTGTAAATTTCACCTCCATGTTATTCCCATTTACTGTAGCAGGGTCGCCAACAACAACACCCACATCTGCACCTGTACTACTGGTGTAGTACGATTTGTTTTCAAGCACGGTACCTTCATCGCCCGCAATACTGGCTTCTACAGAAATTGATGTAAGTTTCCCCTGATCTGGCAAAATCGCCGCAGCATAAGCAAAATCTATGGTAGCCCCAACCACATTTGGCCCTAAAGAGCGCTTAATAATATCGTTTTGCAAACCATCTTTTGCTGTTGGAATTTCATAAGCTTCTTCTTTACAAGAACCTAACAACAAGAGCCCAAATCCGATGGACAACAGCCCTATTTTTAAATAATTTGTTTTCATCAGCTTACTTATTTTTGTACTGTCAAATAAACTTTATACGTCTTACGAACCTTTCTATTTCCAGACACGACAGTCCATTCACGTGGCGTATCCAAATTGGAAAAATCTTGTTTTCCTAAAATCTTAGGATCTAACACCGCATCGGTGACCAATGAAAACTGTGGGTATAGATTTTTCAAATCCGTACCAAAGAGCACCTCCACTTTTATGGTTTGCTCAACGGTATCCACCAACGCAGCTTTTGTCCGTACCGTCTGAAAATCGGCGCCCAACAGTTCAAAACTACTGACATAACATTCCGACCTGGTCGTGATCAACAAACCATCCTCATCCATTGGATAATCATCCTTACAACCGGACAAGCTAACGAACAGCATACCGATTAAAAATAATGTATATTTCATTTTATTACAGTCAAGTGTTACCATATTATTTCCAAGGTATATTTTGTGTTAAATTCGGATTCCGCGAACGTTCTGTTTCCGGAATTTGATAGATATAACACTTTTGATAAGTCAATTCAGACTCATTGAAGAAAAAGCGTTCCCAATTATTTCCAAAACTATCCTGGAACCATTTTCCGTCACCATAAGGTTTACCAAACACTGTTTCCAGTTTACGCCATCTCCTCAAGTCAAACGCACGCTGCCCTTCGCCAAACAACTCAACAATTCTTTCCTGCTCTATAGCATCAAAAAATGCATCACGAGAAGAGGTTTTAGCTCCAGCAAGCGCAGGTAGGTTACCACGACGCCTAACCTTATTAACCAAATCAATTGCATCCGCCTGTGGACCACCGATCTCATTGGTTGCTTCAGCATACATCAGGTATACGTCAGCAATGCGCATCAAAGGCCAATTGTAATTTCCATCACTACGCGCCACGCCACCATAATTGCGCACAAATTTACGCGATTGCAATCCCGAGAGATTTGTGGTATTATCGGTAAAGGAAGTTTTATAGGAGACGCCGTTAACCGTCACCGCAGCTCCCCAAGTTTTGTAGACAAAGGGAATATAACCTGTGGTCTCCGTAGGGCTCATACTCATAATCAATTCGTAATCCCACAACAAAGTCGCTTTCATGCGATAATCGCGATTACGGTACGACTCAGGGTTCACCGCTGAATTTGCCGTAGTACGTGCTGCAGGATTTTTAACCGGATCTAGCTGAACCATCTTTGGTAAGAAATCTCCTGTAATGGTAGATTGGTAACGGTCGGCCAATTCATAGCGCGGAATCGCTTGATTCTGTCCTAAAGACACCAATGGCCCCGTCCATACACGTTGGTACTCCTCACTTTGTTTTGTTCCCACACCGCCGTGGGTAAGCACCATGACCATTTCCTCATCTTGGCTCAAGTTGCCCGTAGAAGGTATAAACATATAGTAATAATTTGGGAGCACATCAGCCTTCCCCAATTCACCCCATTGACCTGGATCACCATTTCTAAACATTTTGATTCCAAAATCATTGATTACACGTTTAAAATCCGCAGCGGCCGCAGTATATGCCGTTTTAGCCTCTGCAGCAGATTGTACAAATCCATCCAATTCAGGCCATCCATTTTTCTTCCACGACCCCCAGTACAATTGAAACTTACCACGAAAGGCCAATGCAGCAGGCTTACCGGCACGACCAATTGCAGACCCCTTGTTGGGCAATTTGTCCACTGCATAGTTCAAATCGGCCATAATAGAATCTTTCAGCTGTCCAATAGGCATTCTCCGCACCGTATCAGCCTCTATGGGAGCTGGCGCCGATTTATAAAAATAAGGCACATCACCCCATAGGGAAATCAATCTAAAGTATGCAATGGCGCGCAACAACTTGGCCTCCGCCACGATAGTTTCCAGGGTTTGTTTTACAGCATCAGTTTTTGCTACGGGCAACAAACGCGCATTGGTATTTTCGATCACAAAGTTAGAACTGAATATAGATCCATACAATGCTCTATACATTGCCGATGCACCGGAGCCATAATTCATCGGACTATTGACCGTTAATGAAATAGGCGCCGCACCAGTATTGTACATTTTAAGGTAATCTCCATGTCCATCAAAATGATAGTCGCGATCAAAACAAGGCCTAAATATGGAATAGTTCGCCATTAACGCAGCAAGCGCGTCATTTTCGTCCACCCAGAACGTTTCGGAGCTTGGCGTTGTTGTTGGATTCTGATTCAACAAATCTTTGCGACACGCGGACAAACCAAGAAGCAGCAAAGAAGAAATAAACAATATGTTATATATCGATTTCATAAGTTCAAATATTATAAGTCTACATTCAGTCCAACCACAAAACTCTTCGTCATCGGATAGGCATCATTGGTATAGGTACTTTTCTCCGGATCTAAGCCTTTAAAGCTCGTCAATACCGCTAAATTATCTACCGAACCAAATACACGTAACTTCTGGATACCCAGCTTCATCAGTAATTCTTTCTTAAAAGTATAGCCAAGCTGCAGATTTTTCACCCTTAAATAAGACATATTTTGCAGCCAAAATGTGCTCAAATACGCATTCGGGCTCGTTGATCCTAATGTACTTGGAAGTAACTTAGGATAATCAGCATCGCGATTGTCCAGGCTCCACATATTATTCCACTGGTCCTCAGTAATAGCCTGATTTGCCGTTCCTAAAAAGTTCGAATTCGCTTTGTTCATCCAAAATTCCTTTCTTCCTGTGGCAGCCTGCAACAGGAAAGAGAAATCAAAACCTTTATAGTCCACCGAACCTCTGAATCCGTAATTCACCTTTGGTCTACCCAATTGATAAGCTGGATATGCCACACGGTCATTCGCGTCCAATTTGCCATCACCATTGACATCTTTCAACAAAATATCTCCCGGAGAAGCGCCCTGAGGAACAGCATTATAGACATCCTGCCAAGACTGAGCAATGCCTAACGATTCGAAAGCATAGATAAAATTATAAGGCATATCAATAAATACCGAACCTCTTTGCAACTGCTCATTCCAAGACAGCAGCTTGTTCTTGTTATACCCAACATTAAAGTTCAGCATGTAACCCACATCTCCCTTTCGGTCATTCCAGGTAACATTTGCTTCAAGCCCTTTATTCATCATATCACCAATATTACGTCGGGGGGCAGTGAATAAACCCGTCAGATGCATAGATACATCCGAAGGCCTGTTCATACCGATCGTCTTTCTTTCGTAATAATCCAGCTCCGCAGTCAGTTTATTTTTAAAGAATCCAAGATCCAAACCCAAATTAAACACACGTGTCTTTTCCCAGGTAAGGTCATAGTTGATCAGTTTCTTATTGATCAACCCTTTGACAACAGACCCTGTTCCTGTACTATTGTCAATCAAATAATAAGGACTAGAGACCAAAGATTGCTTCTGCTCATACAATCCTACACCACTATTATTTCCCAATGAACCATAAGAAGCTCTAAATTTCGCCGAACTCATCCTGATCTTTTCCTTAAATGCCGACATAAATACCTCGTCTGAAATCCGCCATCCCACTGCCGCAGACGGGAAAAAACCATATTGATCGCCCGGCAAGAAACGTGAAGAACCATCTACCCGGAAGTTCCCTTCAAACATATACTTTCCGAAGGCTGTATAATTTAATCGTCCAATATAAGAACGCAAACCTTCTGCCGATGATGATCCCGACACATTTTGCACATCTTCAGAAGCGCCATCGATTTCATGTAAACTAGGATGCAAACGGTCTAAGCGACTGCCTGCTAAAACACGATTATTCCAATATTCTTCCGAATACACAGCCAAAGCTGAAAAATCATGGTTAGTGCCAAACTTATGATCGTAACTCAATTTGAAGTTCAGCTGGGTTTTGTAATTGTTCCGATCTGTATTATATATCCCATCATTTGTCGGCACAAGATCCCGGATAGACAATCCTGTCCGGATGTTATATAATTTTGTAGGCATATCTGCCTTCCATTGAAAACGCGTATCATAATTTAGGGCATAATCCACTTTAGCCTCAAATCCTTTAAATGGCTTCCAGTTTAAATAACCATTCACCAAAGCCTGCTTTTGATTCATGTGGTTTTGGTTGCGCGTCATGTAATCTGCATAAATATTATTGGCCTGCGGACTTTCATTGTAAGACATTGCTCCGCCATAAAAACCGGTAATAGGATCATAAGGCAATATACCTGCTGGCGAGGTAAACAAATCCATCCCACTTGTCGAGTTGGCAGTCATACCGTCTTCGTAGTTATAACGATAGTCAGACCAGTTACCAGAAAACCGCACTCCGACACCGATGGTACTGGTTACTTTGGTTTCGAAATTAAATGCAGCATTATAACGTTTAAAATCATTATTGATCTGTATCCCCTTCTCATCCAGCATACCGACAGACAAATAGTAATTATTATTTTCAGTCCCCCCATTAATGGAAACATTATAATTCCCACTTTGACCATTACGGAGAATAACATCCCACCAATCGGTACTTGGATATAATCTCGGGTCGATCATACTTAAAGCCAACCATTCGTCGATGGTTCCATTCTTAAAATTGAATGCAGATGCGGCCGTATTATAGGCCTGCGCCCTTTGAGTAGCCGTCATTGCTTTCGCATAATTATTGACAAAATCAAAAGAGCGGGTAGGTTTCACCAGCGATTTGTTGGCACTAAAGGAAATAGCCGTCCTACTGTTTCTTTTACCAGACTTTGTCGTAATCAATACAACCCCATTGGCCGCTCTGGAACCGTATACTGCAGCCGAAGAAGCATCTTTTAGTACGGTCACACTTTCAATATCATTCACATTCACACGGTTCATATTGACATCGGGCATTCCATCGACCACGATCAGCGGTCCAGCACTGTTGACCGTCCCCAATCCCCGGATCAAAAGATCCGCTGCATTATTTCCGGCCATTCCGGAGTTTTGACTTACGGCCAAACCAGGAATAACACCTTGCAATGCCTGCGAGGCATTGGAAAGACCCCGACTCGAGGTCGATTGATCAAAATTGACACTGGCCACAGCACCGGTCAAATTGCCTTTTTTCTGCTTACCATACCCCACCACAACAACCTCATCCAGTGCATTTTCGCTCGTATCAAGCACCAAAGCCTGCACATCTTTCCCCGACACCACTTTTGTATTAAAACCGATTAACCGAAATTGAATCTGATCTGAAACGGAACCCGTTAATTTAAAACGACCTTCTTGATCCGTAACGGTAACAGTTGCATTTTTAAGGTTACGCACTTCTACACCGGACAGTGGCTGCCCTTTGGCGTCCAGCACCTGCCCGACAAGCTGCTGCTGAAATTTAGCTAAACCCGACGAAGGGTTTAAAACATCCGAGATCGGAATCTTTCCATTGTTAAGGGAAGAAGGTACATTTGCCAATGCAGCCATCGAAATAAAAGGTAGCCCCACCAAAAGGCAACTCCTGTTTATTACATCCCGGATTTTAATCTGCTTTAGTATCATGAATACTCAGGTTAAAGTGGTTAAATAAATGATTTATAAGCTCTTTAGTTTATTGGTATTTTTTCAGGAAACATAACGCTCGACCCTAATATGGTCTAAATTGTATTTCCATCGCTATCATAGTGAATACAATAATATATATTTTTTGTATACAATTCAATATTTTTTTTACTTTTTTACAAAAATAGGCTGGCTAACAAGTTCGTGACAATTCCACAACACCGCTCTTTTAGCTGTGTAATTATAAACTAAATCGTATTTAGCCTAGGCTGATAAAATATTTTTGTATACAATTTTACTTATTTTTTGTATATTTATTTTTATTCAACTACATTTGACTAACCAAATAAATCAAAGGAATAACCGTAGATCCTATATGAAAAAACAAACCTATATTTGGCTTGTATCGCTGATCCCGCTACTATCCTCCTGTTCTTCCGAGACGGAAAGAGAAAGTAAGCCAATAAATAACATCCAACTGGAGCACAGCATACTATCGCTATCAAAAGAAGCTACAAAACTCCATGTGCCATGGGATTTACAATATGACCGGATCAACGATGCCATTCTGTTTTCTGAAATCGGAGGAAGTATACGAAGACTGGATACAAAAACAAAAGCTGTTACTTTGGTGGACAGCCTCACCGACGTTTACCACCAGCGCACGTTGGGACTATTGGGAATGGCGCTGTATCAACCCGAACAGCAACAGGCCTATCTTTACCTTTCTTACACCAGCAAAAAGGACAGTCTCATTTTCTCCAACTTATATCGTTACGATTATAATACGGCAGGAAAGTTGTCAAACCCAAAATTGCTTTTACAGATCCCTGGAAACACCGGACATAACGGTTCCAGAGTTATTGTTTCGATAGACAAAAAAGTGTATTGGGCTACAGGAGATGCAGCAAGTGATACCTTTGCGCAAGACAGCACCTCATTAAATGGCAAAATCTTACGCCTCAATCTCGATGGGAGCATCCCAAAAGACAATCCAATTGCAAACAGCTATGTCTATGCATGGGGATTTCGGAACATGCAGGGACTTACCCATGATGCAAAAGGCTTAATTTACACGTCCGAACATGGCGATGCAATCGAGGATGAAATTAACCTGATCCAACCCCTAAAAAATTATGGCTGGCCGCAGATCGAAGGTATGATTGACACGGAAAAGGAAAAAGCTATTGCCAAAAACTCCCCAAGACAGGAGCCCATTAAATCGTGGACTCCAGTCGTTGCACCATCCGGTATGGCGTATTACAGTTCCAATGTTATCCCTGAATGGCAACATAGTCTATTGCTCGCGACTTTAAAAAATCAGTCTTTACGTATCCTAAAATTATCCGCCAATGGTCAACAGATCGTCGATGAGAAGATCCTATTCAAAGATCAACTTGGCCGGCTAAGATCCGTATTGACCTTACCCAATGGAGACATTTATTTCTGTTCAAGCAACCGTGACTGGAATCCGCAAAAGGGGTTTCCAAAACCCGATGACGATGTGATCTATCGTCTCCGTATTACCGATAAAGCCTCTGCACCAATGATTAAACCCCTTGCAGCCAACACGGCCAACTCCCCTGCCAAAAGTGGTCAGGCATTATATGAAGCCTATTGCGCATCTTGTCATAAAGCAGATGGAAAGGGACTTACAAATACCTTTCCCCCATTAGCCAATTCATCTCTTGTCAAAGGCGACCCAGCACCTCTATTGCAGGTTATCCTCCATGGACTGAAAGACAAAACAATAAACAACGTCAAATACGAAAGTGCAATGCCATCTTTTTCATTCCTGAAAAATGAAGAGGTCATTGAAATCAGCAATTATATCCGCACACACTTTGGAAATTCTGCCCCTAAAATCAACCAACAGCATTTAACCTCATTACGATAAATCTCATGGAAAATAAACTCGAGCCAAAACCCTCTTTATTGAAAAGTTGGCTATCCATCTTGGGTCCCGGCATCATTACCGCCGCCCTGGTTTTCGGGCCCAGCAAAATGACCATCACATCAAAAATGGGTGCAGATTATGGCTTCTCTCTATTATGGGTTGTCGTCGTCGCGATCTTTTTTATGATGGTTTTCACCAATATGTCGGCACGTATCGGTATCGCGAGAGACGAATCGTTACTTGTTTTAATTCGCCAGAAATTTGGTAAAACAACGTCCATCATCATTGGCCTCGGAATCTTCCTCGTTGCAACCTGCTTTCAATCGGGAAATGCGACAGGTGTCTCCATTTCCGTTTCAGAAGCGACAGGCACAAACCCCAAAATATGGATCATCGTTTTTAATGTGATCGGCATCCTACTGTTGTTCTTCAAGTCTTTTTATGCGCTATTGGAAAAGCTTATGCTTGGACTTATCATCCTGATGTTATTTGCTTTTCTTTCCACAGCCATTATGATAAAGACACCTGCACAGGACTTTTTCTTAGGCTTTATTCCCAGCATCCCACCTTCATCAGTGGGCTTAATAATTGCTTTTACGGCTTCTTGCTTTTCAATTGTGGGTGCCTTTTATCAAAGTTATCTTGTTCAATCAAGAAGAAAATTATCGGCCAACAAACAGCGTACAGAACGACAGATAATCGGTAGCCGAATAGGCATTATTATTCTTGGCATCATGAGTGCAGCCGTTATGGTCTGTGCCGCAAATACGCTCCACCCCCAAGGGATCAAGTTAAATTCTGCCGCTGAGATGGGCCGTGCACTGGAACCGCTTTTGGGAACCTATGCTTCACATCTCTTTTTTATCGGTCTCTTCGGTGCATCCTTTTCCTCCTTGATCGGCAATGCCGTATTAGGCGGTTCGTTACTGGGCGACACCTTTGGCTTCGGCAACGATCTCAATCACCCTAAAGTGAAACTGTTTATTTCTTTGGTCATGATTTTTGGATCTGCCATCGCGCTTATCTTCGGAAATCTTCCCTTGGAGCTTATTGTTTTTGCGCAAAGCATCACCATTTTTTTAGTTCCCTTTATTGGTATTATCCTCTTTCTGATCGCAAACGACAAAGAAATTATGGGCGCGCTCAGAAACAGCCCCTTAACGCGATTATGGGCTATACTCGGACTTATATTACTCGTTTTTCTTGCTTTTAGTAATCTCTATAATTTAATCAAATAATTCAGACATGGACCATAACAATTTAGCGGAATTGGAACAGCAGCTGCTTGCACCATCATTAGATCTAATTGAAGATATAAAAAAGATACAAGGCGATATCCTTTTCCTAGGTATTGGCGGAAAAATGGGGCCAAGCATGGCAAAACTAGCCATGCGGGCTATTCAAGCTGCAGGAATAGACAAAAAGGTCATTGGTGTTTCGCGTTTTTCAACCAAGGAACTTCAACAGGAACTGGAGGATCTAGGCATAAAGACAATCGCCTGTGACCTACTGAATGAGGAAGAACTCAAAAAGATCCCGCAGGTTCCGAATGTCATTTACCTCGCAGGACATAAATTCGGCACCACAGGAAATGAAGATTTTACCTGGGCGATGAATACCTATCTTCCCGGAATGGTGGCTTCTCATTTTCAAGATTCCAACATTGTTGCTTTTTCTTCGGGTAACGTACTTCCATTTGTACCGATAAGCAATGCCGGCGTTTCTGAGGAAAGAACTCCGGAGCCTGTCGGCGAATACGCGCAATCCTGTTTGGGGAGAGAGCGTATATTCGAGTATTTTTCGAAGAAAAACGGTACACCTACCCTGATCTACCGATTGAATTATGCGGTGGATTTTCGCTACGGTGTGCTAGTAGAAATTGCCAAATCGGTCAAAGGGCAGCTCCCGATAGATTTGACAACCGAAAACGTCAACGTCATCTGGCAGGGAGATGCCAACGAAATTGCCTTAAGATCATTACTGCACTGTCAGTCTCCAGCCAAAATACTGAATGTCACGGGACCGGAAATCCTTTCTACACGATGGATCGCAGAGCGTTTTGCTGAGCATTTCAACACAAGGCCGATATTTGTAAATGAACCCGCCGGAACCGCTTTGCTAAACAATGCGTCCGAATGCCATCGTTTATTTGGCTATCCGAAAACAACCATACGCGAAGCGATAGACATTACAGCCAAATGGTTGACCCAAGGCGGCGAACTATGGAATAAGGACACGCATTTTCAAGAACGAAAAGGAAAATTCTAATGAAAACTTTAGACAACAAATTACAACAGTTGCTTTGGGAAGGGACGGTAATTCCGGCACACCCCCTTGCCTTACATGAGGACCGCAGCATTGACGAGGCACATCAACGGCTCCTGACTCAATATTACATAGCCAGTGGAGCCGGTGGAATCGCCGTAGCTGTACATTCAACCCAATTTGAAATCCGTGACCCCGAGATCAACCTTTTTGAAACCGTATTGAGATGGGCTAGCGAAGAAGTCGAGAAAGCGGAACTCCAACGACCATTTATCAAAATTGCAGGCATCTGCGGTGCCACAGAACAAGCTGAACAGGAGGCAACGACTGCACTTAAATACGGTTATGATATCGGACTTTTGAGTATGGGCGGCCTGCAGAGCTGGACTGAAAATGCCATATTAGATCGAGTCAGAGCAATAGCAGCCATTATTCCTGTCTTTGGGTTCTATCTTCAACCCGCCGTTGGTGGCCGTATTTTCTCCTATTCCTTTTGGCAGCAGTTTGCCGAAATCGACAACGTCGTCGCTATCAAATGTGCGTCGTTCAACCGCTACCAGACATTAGACGTTATGCGTGCTATAGCCAACTCCAGCCGGCGAGATCAAATTGCTATGTACACGGGCAATGATGACAATATTGTCAACGATCTGATGAGCGTGTATAATTTCCCCGTAGCTGGAGAAAATGTCGCCATAGAATTTAAAGGCGGACTATTAGGCCACTGGGCTGTTTGGACGGCAAAAGCTGTTGAACTCCTTCAGGAAATAAAAACATACAAACAGGACCCCAACAACCTCCATGCGAGTCATCTCCTGAGCAAAGCGATTGCTGTAACAGACAGTAATGCAGCTTTTTTTGACCCAGCAAATGCATTCCATGGCTGTATACCAGGCTTACATGAGGTGCTCCGCAGACAAGGTCTGATGAAAGGCATCTGGTGTCTAAACCCCGACGAAAATCTATCCATCGGACAGCAAGAAGAAATTGATCGTGTATATAAAGACTATCCAGACTTAAACGACGATGAATTTGTCAAGGAATTTTTAAAATCGAGATCCTAATAGTCGCTTCCTTATAGTCGCTTCCTTTTATAAGGTCTCATCACCCGGGCTAGTCATAGCTAACGACGTGATGGGACCTTTCTTTTTGTTCCAATTCATATTTTACGAATCAATGACCGACTAAGAGAAACAGTATCCAACATGAAATGTTTGATTTTTATAACTTTGCATCATGACAACTTCCGAAAATATTATTGATTTCTATCAACGGGTATTTCGAGAATCCAATTACCCAATTGGCTCCTCGCCCGAACAAATTTCTCATTTTAACTTATTTTCACGTGAGCATTGTCCGTTAAAATCACCTTACAATAGAAAAGATTACTTCAAAATATCCCTCATGATCGGCCAGGGTCAATTGCACTATGGCGATCAATGGATCCCTATTGACCGTCCCGCACTTGTATTTTCAAGTCCACTCGTCCCCTACTCTTGGGAAACAGACAATCCGGATCAAAAGGGATGGTTCTGTCTTTTTACACAAAAATTCATTCAGGAAGACAAACATTATAACCATAACATTCTCGAAAGTCATTTTTTCAACCCAAGTGGTAGCCCAGTCTATTTCTTAACTAATGAGCAGGTCCATCTTTTCGATCACATTTTTCAGCGTATGAATACGGAACTACGATCTGATTTTTCGTTCAAATATGAAATTATCCGGAATCAGTTACAGTTGCTCGTTTTAGAAACGTTAAAACTAGCGCCAAATGAGGGTATATCACCTTACCAAAACGCAAATCAGCGTATTTCCCATCTTTTCCTAGAACTATTGGAACGCCAATTTCCGATTGACACCGAAAATTTACTTCGTTTTAAAAATGCAACGGATTACGCGCAACAGCTCAACATCCATGTCAATTCGCTAAACAGGGCTTTGAAACAAAATACAGGAAAAACCACGCAAGAACTCATCGCACTGCGTATCACACAGGAAGCAAAGGCACTCCTTCACCATAGCAGCTGGAATATCAATGAAATCGCTTATGCCTTAGGTTTTGAAGAACCGGCGAACTTCAGTAATTATTTCAAAAAACATGCTGGTGTACCCCCTTTAGCCTTTCGCAATAAGCCTGTTTGATTTTCATAATAATTTGTTTGAATTCTATATCTTTCAAAACAGGCAATGAAGCTACTTTTGTCGACATCATATTTACAGGGCCAAAGAGAAAAAAGTGGCTGGCAGCATGAACGTCCATAGAGACGGGAAATTTAAAAAATTACAGGATGGAAAAAAACACTAAACCACAGCAATCTTTTATCCCGACGATACTAGCATTTGCACTTGTTCCGATTACAGGACTTGCCACCGATATTTATCTTCCGTCGATGCCACAAATGGCCCAGGAGCTTGGCTTGAACGAAAGCAAAATCCAGTTAACACTTTCGCTTTTTCTAATCAGCTATGGTGTTGCTCAGTTCTTTACAGGAGCATTAGTTGACGCTTGGGGAAGATATCGCATCAACCTCATATCTCTTTTCCTTTTCATTGTCAGTTTCTGGATCACAGCAAGCACGCAAGATATTTGGGTTATTTACCTGATGCGTATACTTCAGGGAATTTTATCGGCATTTGTGGTCATATCAAAACGAGCCTATTTTGTGGATGTCTATGAAGGTGAGCAGCGCAAACACTACCTCAGCATTATGACCATCGTCTGGTCGATCGGGCCGATTGTCGCTCCTTTTATTGGCGGCTACCTCCAAACACAATTTGGTTGGCGTTCTAACTTTATGGTTCTGGCCGTTTACAGTGCCGTACTTTTCATCCTTGAACTGATCTTTTCTGGCGAAACAATCAAACAGAAAAAACCACTCCATATCAACTACCTGATCGGCGAATTTAAAATGATGCTTAAAAGCAATGATTTTACGTTCGGTATAATCATGTGTGGCATCTCCTACGGTCTCGTCATGTTCTACAATCTCAGCGGTCCTTTTTTTATTGAACATCAATTGGGATATAGTGCGATTACAACCGGTTACACCTCACTTATTATGGGCTTAGCTTGGATGTGTGGTGGTTTTATTGGTAAAGCCCTTATTAAAAGAGCCTTGGTTCCAAAGTTGAGAATCGCCAATTTTATTCAGATCAGCCTGATTATATGTATGCTGATCGTTTCACCTTACCTGTCAAACCTATATACATTAACATTTTTCGCATTTGCCGTACATTGTACTGCAGGGTTTATTTTTAACAATTATTTCAGCTACTGTTTAGGCAGGTTTCCATTGTCGGCAGGTATCGCCGGTGGATTAGTTGGCGGAATTACCTACCTCCTTACCTCTTCACTCAGTTACATCACCGTAAGCTTGGTAAATCCTTCTTCGCAGTTTCAGATTGGATTAGGTTATGGCATATTTGCGCTGTTGGGATTGACCATTTTATACGTTATTCGTAAGCTGGTCAAAAGCGTATAAGCTATGCTCCGGTTCTTCCAGCGACAGGGTAACAACAGCCTGTAGCTGACCAACTACAAAATAAAGCTTAAAAGGTGAATTATTTTTAAAATAGTATTAAAAACAACTATATTTGTTGCATCATAATTTAGGTTTATAATTGGTTATTGAAGGTTTTCATTCTCCCCGTTTGAAAACCTTTTTTTTTGCCTCCAAAAAAACCTTCGGGCTGCTTTTAGGGCTGCTGATGCTTACCAAATCGTGGAGACCTTCGCTTATTTTTCTTAATTGCTGCTTTCCTTGATACCGAATTTTTCAACATAGGTACGTGGACTCTCCTTATAGAATTTCTTAAATGTTTTGCTAAAATATTTTGGATCATTGAACCCAACCTGATAAGCCACCTCGCTGATACTCAAACCAGTATCGTTCACCAAAATATAGGCTGCTTTCTTAAGACGTACCATATTAATAAATTCAACCAAATTCAGTCCCGTTTGCTGCTTAATCTTGCGGTACAAAACAGAGCGGCTCACGCCGATGGCTTTTGTAAGATCCTGCACCCCAAAATCTTCACAGCCCAGATTTTCTTCGACAACCTTCAATACCTGATCCAAGAAACGAGTTCTTTCGGGCAGATCTGTTCCCTGTGCTCCAAGAAGATAATTCTGTACAAATTTTTCCTCCAATCGTTTCCGCGTCTGTATGATGTTTGAAATTTTCTGAATGAGATGTGGCATACTGAAGGGCTTGGTAATGTAATCATCTGTACCGATTTCAAACGCCTCTGTGATATAAGGATCGGCTGTACGGGCTGTCAAAAGAATCACAGGAATATGATTTGAACTACTATCATTTTTAATCTGCTGCAAAAGTGTGATTCCATCGCAGTTGGGCATCGTTACATCTGAAATGATAATATCGGGCTGTCTTGCTTGCACCAATTCCAGTGCCTCAATACCATCATTAGCTTCTAAAACAATATATTTTTTTCGTAAGTTTTCACATAGAAAACAGCGGAGCTCCACATTGTCCTCGGCAACAAGTATGATTGGCTTATCTTCATCCGCTGCAGAAGGCTCAATTTCTGTTTTTATAGCATCCACATGTGGCATATTGGCATCTGTTGCGTCTGAGCATACCGTCGCTGCAGTACCGTCTAAAACCATGAGTTCTTCGATACGGACATCCCCCTGGGGCAGGCTGATCCGAAATACTGTATTGAAGTCTGCCGGCTCCTGGGCCATATTACTTTCAACAGTGAGTTTTCCGCCGTGCAGATGTATGATCGAACGACAAAGTGCCAAACCTATTCCGCCACTGGTAGCCGACAGGCCTTTTGCATTGGCCTGATAAAATTGTTCAAATACGAAAGGTATATCTTTTGGTGGGATCCCACGCCCGGAATCCCAAACGGAAACAAGCAATTTCTCCAACTCGCCTTCCCCTTCTAGCTCAACCTGTATCTTTATTTTACCCCCCTTGTCCGTAAATTTAAACGCATTATAAATCAAATTGACAAGGACTTTTTCAAATTGCTCCGGATCTAGACCTGCAACATAATCAGGACTTACCTTATTATCCAGGAAAAACTGAATATTATTTTTCTCGGCAATAAAGTAAAAATTCTGGCGAATGTTTTCCAAATATGTAGCGACATGAACCTTTTGGCAAAACAATTTCATCTTTCCGCCTTCATGTTTTCTGAAATCAAGCAGCTGATTAACCAGATTCATCAAGCGATCCGCATTTCTTGTTGCATAACCGAGGTGCTCCTGTGCATATGCTGAAAGCGAGCGATCGTCTTTTAATTGATTTAACGGCCCAATAATTAATGACAATGGCGTACGGAATTCATGGGAGATATTGGTAAAGAAATTCAGTTTTGCTTCATGAAGCTCCTCCTGTTTTTCCGAATCTATTTGCCGAATCAAAAGGTCTTGTTTCAGTTTGTTTCTACCGTGGAAAAATCGGATAACCAAAAAACTGGCAGCAGCAAAAAGAAGAAAATAGCCGCAATAAGCCCACCATGTCCTCCATGGCGCTGGCAGCACTTTAATCTTCAAAACCGTTGCCTTTTCGTTCCATACCCCGTCGTTGTTGGCTCCCTTTACCCAAAGCTCGTAAGTGCCAGGGTCTAAATTGGTATAAGTAGCCACGGGATTGCTCACATAATTCCAGTCTTGGTCAAAGCCTTTTAGATAATAAGCATATTGATTTTTCTCCGGATGAACATAATTCAATACACTGAATTCCAAACTAAAAACATTTTGATTGTGATCAAGAATCAATTCATCCATCATGGATATATCTTTAGGAATAACACCATCGAGGCCCGGGAGAACTGTTTTATTGAATAATTTCAACTCCGTAAACTGAATGGGGGGAATGTAATTATTGACACTTAAACTATCCGGATTAAATAAGGTGAAGCCTGAGAAACTTCCAAAGGCAAGTTTTCCGTCCCGCAACATTGCTGCTGCATTTTGAATATATTCGTTACCGGGAAGACCATCGATCTTCGTATAGGTTCGTACATGACCAGATAGGGGATCGAAACAAGAAATCCCTGTATTTGTGCTCAACCACAATTTGTTTTTCAGATCACTTAGAATAGCAAAAACATTGTTGATCGGCAATCCGTTTCGCTCATTAAACCTTTTGAACGCTTTCTTCTCCGGAAGATAGCGATTCAGCCCGCCCATATAGGTGCCGATCCAAATCTGTCCTTTTCGATCTTCATGGATACTCACAATATCATTTCCGCTAATTGAAAGGGAATCTTTCTTGTCATTTAGAAAGGAAACAAATTTATCGGTCCCTGCTAATTTTAGATTTAAACCATTGGAAGTACCAATCCATAGATTACCTTTTGAATCCTCTAGTAAAGTGCGCACCATATTGGAAATCAACTGCTTTCTGGCAACATCAAATGTCTGGAAAGTTCCTGCTTTCTGGTTTTTACGAAGTACCTGTAGCCCTCCGCCGAACGTGCCAATCCAAATATCACCATTGCGATCCTCTAAGATCGCATACACGTTATTATTTGCCAGGCCGTTACTTACATTGGGATCGAAACGAAAATGTTCATAGCCTTGCTGCCCCTTTCGCCTTAAATTCAACCCGCCATCATAAGTACCTACCCATAAATTCCCTTCCCTATCCAAACAGATAGACTTCACATTATTATGACTTAATCCATTCAGGTTATTTTTATCGTGACGTTCACTAAAAAACGAATTCGTATGCCGATTAAAATAATTCAGTCCTCCCCCCTCAGTTCCAATCATAAGTTCTCCCATAGCATTTTCAACAAATGCACTCACCACATTGTAACTTAAGCTATTGCGCTTAGATTGATGGGTGAAATTCTGAAAATTAGGAATATCCTTGTCATAGATATTGACCCCTCCAAAGTAGGTCCCAATCCAAATAGACCCCCGCTTATCTTGAAATATAGGGCGAATGGAATTATTGCTTAAGCTATTGGGATTTCCGTCGTCTGCCTGGATAAAAAGCAATTTTCCGTTTTGATAAACGTATAGGCCATTGAATGTTCCAATCCAAATCTTTCCATCATCTGTTTTTTTTAAGGACCGCACATCTTGACTGGCCAAACCTGAATGATTGCCCTCTTCGGTTAACGAGGATATTTCGCCTGTATTCTCATTGATAATCCGAATACCATTATATTTCGTACCTACCCAAAATATACCTGGACTAACTTCCAAAACCGCCTGAAACCGTTGATTAACCTTATTATCTGCCGATTTCTCTTTAAAGTAAGTCCGTAGCACCTTTAAGCTATTTCCATCTTTCGATGCGGCTTGCATGAGTACAATGGCATCATCAGTACAAAACCATAATCGCTTTCTGCGATCCTCATACATGGTTCGAAAATTACGATAGTACTCTTTTCCCTGGCTTCTTTCAACGGTAATCTCATTGAAGACCAACTCCGCTTCAGGATGCCGGCCCTCTTTAATCTTGTACAAGCCTATATTTGTCGCAATCCAAATCTTGCCGTTGGAATCCTGAAAAATCTGGTGAACGTTGACATCCATTTTCCCACTGCTACTCTCTACCGTAGGTAATGGTATACGGATAAAATTGTCTGATTCTCGATTGTATAAATTCAGACCTGTCATTGTCCCTATCCAAAGCCGCCTTTTGTTATCTTCCGTAATCGCTTGAATAAAGTTGTGCTCTAAAGAAAGGCTATCTTGCGGATTACTGCGATAAATCGTAAACTTTCGGGCGTCGTATTTATTTAAGCCATCACGGGTACCGATCCACATAAAACCCAAATGATCTTGGGCTATAGCGAAAACGCTGCCTTGAGACAAACCTTCGTTGACATCCAAGTGTAAAAAACGATAGTTTTTTTCCTGCGCACGCAAAACAGAAATTAAAGCTAACGCACAGCAAAAACAGCGCATAAAAACACGTAATGGCATCATAAGGTATATAATTGAAATGGATGATAAAAATAATCATTCCATTGAATAAATACGAACAAGAATCACTTTAATCGATCTTTTAATTGTTGCTCATAAAGTGAGCCGATCGACATTATTCTGTTTTGATTTTCCCAGTAACCAGCATTTCTATTTTTCAATCTTCCAGCAACTTTTTCTCCCTTTACTCCTATGGCAAAATTTTGTCCGGAAGCCCAGGGCTGTTGTACTGCAGCACTTTTGACCGTACAATTCCATAAGACTTGTGTCACCCCAGCCCAGCCGTGTCCACTTCCCCAGTTACCCCGGTCCTGAACATTAATTTCACCATCCGTTACGATTTGATCGTATAAGGTTCCAACAGCCCATCGATGATGTGGACCGATATCCGCATGTGTTCGCTCCGCGCTAGAAAGGCTAAAAACGTTTGGACCGAGGGTCCTAGCCCCTGTTACGTAATCATGGCGTCCTTCCGTGGTATAAAGTTCTTTAAATAAATTAAGCTGACCGTCATTATTGAATGAATACCTTCGGCCACCTGTAATTTGAGATTTTCCATCCAGACACCGCGACTTCATTACTGTAATCTGTTTGGCAAAAGCGCCAAGGCTCACCGCTGCATAACCAAAATAACGCGCGGTGATATTGCGCACCCAACCGTTCGCTATTTTATCCATATCAATTGCAATCCAACCGTGATTTTCGTCCTCATCACTTACAAAATCAGATTCGAAACGTATATTTTCGATTCCAACTTCACTTATACGTCCGTCAAAGGTGTAAGGAATGACAGCCACTTTTCCATACCTCGGATCAATCGCCATCACCAAGGGATTATCAAAAAATACAGAGTCACCTTTAATGGCCAAAATAGTACGTTCAAAATTTAGCTTATATTCCCGCGCTGTCCATTGTTTCGTCCCTTCTCTTTTTTCAATTTGGTTCATTCGAAGCGCTTCAATCCAGGCGTCGTTCATCTCATACGAGAGCAGTACCTGCTCGCCTACTTTCCTTTCCTTCGCATGATCGATTAGGACATATTTAGCCCCTACAGGTCCATATCCATCCTTGACAAACTGTTTTCTAGCCTGGTCCAAGGTATAGCTGCCTGTACCTGAAATCTTCAATAAGCTGCGTTGGTGCTGGCCTGTGGCTTTAAGCAAGGTTTGCCCTATTGCATCACCCTCCCCTCTCAACACGACACCGCTGGCATGAATTTCCAGGCTTCCAGGTATATTGTACAGACCTTTTTTTAACAAAACAGCACCTCTAAAACCGTTTTTATCAAGTGGTTTTGCAGATACAGCATCGATGGCTTGTTGTATAATTTGTTGATCATCGCCATTTACGCTGGGTTTTACAGTAATCACAACAGGAACATTGGGCAACTTTTGATCACCTTGATGATAGCCCACATGGCTAAAGTCGGGGATTACGTTTCCCTGTTCATCTGGAAAATAGATCAGTTGTCCCGCTGGATTTTTCCGGACCATATCCGATTGAACTTTTCCGGACTGTAGATCTTCTTGCCGATGCAGTGCTTCCAAAAAGTAATAATCGGCATAACTCAAGGGTTTATCCACTTCAGTATTGGAAGGTTTCGATCCTGTACTGTGTAATAATATAAAACCTTTACTTTTATTTGGCGGCGACATGTAATTATCTATCAGGTTCGCCAATATGGTCTGTGCTTTTGCACGATAATCTTTCCCTTGGTTGCTATACGTGCTTAATTCCAATAGCCCCGACGCTATGACTGTCGCTGCCGACACATCCCTTGGTTCATTTGGAATATTAGGCGCATCGAAATCCCAGTAAGGGATCAAGTCTTTCGGCATATTGGGATGTGCAAACAGCCACTGCGCAACTTTTTCGGCTTGCTGCAGATATTTCGGATCTCCTGTTTCTCTGTAACACATCGTATAACCATACAGTGCCCAGGCCTCTCCCCGCGACCATGTGGATTCATCACTTAAGCCCTGATGGGTGTTTTTATGCTGCACAGCTCCTGTTTTCGGATTATAGTCTATCACATGATAGGTGCTGTAATCTGGCCTAAAATGATTTTTTAGCGTTGTATTGGCGTGGCTCACCGCAATATGATAATAAGTAGAATCTCCCGTAAGTTTGGTTGCTTCAAACAGCAATTCTAGGTTGAGCATATTATCGATGATGACCGGAAAATCCCAGCGGTGGCTATTGTGATCCCACGAACGTATACAGCCGACTGTCGGATTGAAGCGGGTTGCCAGCGTTTTGGCTGCCTGAACAAGCACCTCCCGGTATTGTGGATTTGCGGTTAACCGATAACCGTTTCCTACACTACAGTAGATCTTAAAGCCCATATCATGGGTCTTTCCATTAAATTGCTCCGCTTCTATCGACCTTGTCGTTTCTGAAGCAAGATCTCTCCATTTTTGTTTTCCCGATTTTTCGTAGAGATACCACAGGACTCCAGGAAAAAAGCCACTGGTCCAGTCCCCCCTTTTCACGGCAACCAATTCGTTATCTGAGGAAAGCGTACGTGGCGATACCAAGGATGAATCACTTTTTTTCAAGAGCTGCAATTCTTTATAAAGTAGCTGAGCTTGTTGATCTGCAAGCCCCCAAGCTTTTTGCAGCTGCTTTGTACTCTGTGCCTCAACATGTTGAAAAGCGCACAAAATTCCAGTCAAAAATAGTACTTTGGCAATGGATGGCCTTTTTAAATTTCGAAAGCGCAAAAAGAGGGTATATCTTCGCAAAGACGTAGCATTAACATTCATGTTATCTGTAGGTTTTTAAGGTGAAACGGTTAAGTTATTTTATAAGGGGGCTAGGAAAATCAAAGCCATATAATTGGGTTGCGAATGGGTAAATTTCGAATAACCTCTTCTTGTTCGGGTGCATGATCAAGCTTTTCCCAAAGCTGCAGATAGTCTTTATTCTGGAAAGCCACTGCCGAAAAGACAAGTGCCGGATGTGCAATTGGCCATTGATCCCAATACATGACATCTTTCTGATAAGGCCATTTTTCTTTAGCTGCAATATAGGGGACCATAAAATCAATCCCCGTTTTTATGGTCCGCCCATCAGACAATGTATACTGCCAAAGGGGGGTATTGGTCTTGGACAAAATCTGGCAGATCATGGTCATCGCATCCAGATTAAACAACGCGTATCCATAAGGTTTTGTCCGCTGTAATTCTCTCGGGAAGCTACCATTAGCCTCCATTTGATTCGGCAATAGCACATGCGCATAACGATATGCACATGTATTGAGTAATACAGTGTCTTGCACTAAACTCGAAAATGCGGCTACCTGCATCACCCAACATGTACCATGGTTGTTGGCGGCATTCATTTCATCGATTCCATATTGATGCGTTGTAAGCCAGCGTAAATAGGCCGCAAACCAGCGATGAATGGCATCCTTGGCTGCCTGTGGAAAATTGGGGTCGTTTTCAAATATCTTTACGCCCTGTGCAACTTCCATCAGATGAATGGTATCAATAATGCCTATTCCTCGCCCTGTAAAACGCCCTTGTATAGCCTGTGCATAAAGAAGATTCGGATTCATCATCGTTTCTGCATCAACGAACCAAGCCTTTAAATGACGAAGTGCCTGTTGTACATATTTTTTATCCGGATTCAAACGATATGCTGAGGCCAGTGCACCCACGATTCGGCTAAAGCGGATCATTGCTTTACGATGTTCAACGAAATTGGCCGGATTAGTCATCCCATCCCGTTGGATATAGGGCGCAGCTGGATCTTTGGGATCGGGCCACCAATAATCGCCTTCAGAATAAAAATCATGAATACCCCCGGCACTCCGGCCCGCGCTATATGCTGTCACAGTCAATGGTTTCTGCTTCATCGCCCATTTGGACTGCTTTAGGATAACAGGACGCAGCGTCTGGATGATCTCCTGCTCAAAAACACCTTCCTTAATTTTTGCCTTCAAAAATAAGGGGGAAATTGCGATCCCAAGAAGACAGCCCATGATGCGAACAATTGATTTAGATTTCATTTTTCCTGGATTTTGATTTATAGCGGAACAATACGGTACTGCTTCCCTTTTATGGTCTCAAATTGAACTTCGAATGTTTTCGTAGCTGCTAACGACGGCAATTTGGATGGATCAGCGATCGTATACGATAGTTGTTCCGGTTTATATAATAGCGTGTTGTCAGTGACAACTGCCTGATTTGATTCGATGCCGACAACTTTAACGGGTAAAGGTGTACGCAAACGACAAACACCTCCAATATTGGATACGATCATTGCTTCGGTCAATACGTTATTTTTCCAGGCAATGTCTACGGTAAAGTTTCCCCTGGCCTTAATTCCTTTAATCGTCCCAGCAGACCATTCATCAGGTAGAGCCGGCAATAAATGAACAGCTCCATCGTGACTTTGCAGCAACATTTCAGTCATTCCGGCCGTAGCACCAAAATTACCGTCAATTTGAAAAGGTGGGTGTGCGTCAAATAAATTCGGATAGGCTCCACCACCGCTCATCTGAGCACGATCCAATTTAGGATCGATAAAATTTAAGGCATCCTTGAGGATTTTATAGGCATGATTTCCATCCTGAAGCCTCGCCCACCAATTTGTCTTCCAGGCCATCGACCAGCCGGTACTGACATCGCCCCTTAAGAGCAATGAACGCTTAGCGGCCGCAGCCAAAGCCTTGTTTTCCGCAAGGCTGATCTGATTGCCCGGGTATAAACCAAATAAGTGGGAAATATGCCGATGCTGATCTTTTGGGTCATCCCAATCTTTAAACCACTCTTGCAATTGTCCGTATTGGCCAACCTGATAGGGATAAAGCTTTTCCTTCGCTCCTTCTAGAGCCGATTTAAATTCAGGATCAACACCCAATATCGTACATGAACGAATAACAGCTGTAAAAAGCTCACGAATGATCGCCATATCCATGGTAGAGGCCATGGTCAATTGATATTCTTTACCTGCTATTTTAATTGTATTTTCAGGTGAAGTGGAAGGATTGGTCACGAGATATTTATTTCCGGGATCTGCAATCAGCCATTGCAACATAAATTGGGCCGCCCCTTTCATCAATGGGTAAGCCTTCTCCTTCAAGAAAGTTTTGTCACCCGTAAAACGATAGTGTTCCCATAAATGTGTGCTCAACCAGGCACCTGACATAGGCCATGCCGACCAGCGTGGCATTCCTTTGGGATCCCAATCATATCCGCCCGGAGGGGAGGTTTTGGCCCATAGATCGGAGTTATGATGCACAACCCAGCCCTTATCGATATGATAATTTATCGATGCTGTTTTAGCCCCGTTGATCGCCAGCTCATCCATAAAATCAAACAAAGGCTGATGACATTCCGCAAGATTGGTATTTTCCGCAAGCCAATAATTCATTTCTGTATTGATATTGGTTGTGTAATTACTTCCCCAGGGTGGCTGCACATGATCATTCCAGATCCCCTGTAAATTTGCAGGCCTTCCTCCTTGTCTGGAACTGGCAATCAACAAGTAGCGTCCAAAATGATAATACAGCGTCAGAAGTCCCAAATCGGCCGGTCCTTTGGAAAACTGCATGACACGCTGGTCTGTAGATAATTTATCGTGAGCAGAAGTACCGGTCAGCTTAAAGGCTACACGATTGAAGAGCGTTTGATAATCCCTTTGATGGTTTGCAAGTAAGGTGTGAAAATTCTTTTTGGAGACAGTATTCATCCGGTTTTTTGCGAGCAGTGTGGCATCTTTACCTTCCTGACTCGGAGACTTATCAAAACCGTTAAAGCTTGTCGCTTCTGTCAAAAATAAAATCACCTCATCAGCGCCTATAATTTTAAGTTTATCCTGTTCTTTTTTTACCACACCACCGGTAGTTTTTACACTGACCTGTATCGCAAAGGTCATCCCTTTTCCGCCAACACTATCGTACACCACCTGTTGGGGTTCATAATCCCTATTGGCGACAAAACTCGGCGCCTTTCCCTGAAGCGTCAGTTGATTATCCCCTTGGATCAAAATGCTATATCGGAGCTTACTGGTCAAGGAAAGATCCAAGGTAATTGATTTTTTCTTGTCCGCTTTCAATCGAACCACCAATGCTTTATCCGGAAAGCTGACAAAACTTTCCCTTTGGTATCGAACACCTTGATACGAATAGCTCACCTGATTGATCGCTCGTTCAAGATCCAGCTCCCGTTTATAATCTTTGACCTTTTTTTCGTCCTGATGAAAATCCAACCATAAATCGCCCATAGGTAGATACCGAGCAGAATAAGGTCCTTGCATTTTCTTCCAAAGAACTGCTGCGTCTTCATATTTTCCAGCAAAGATGGCTTGGCGCACCTGAGGTAAGACCTGCGGGCCGTTTGGATTATTGCCAGCATCGGGTTCACCCGACCACAGCGTATTATCGTTAATTTGAAACCGATCTTTACTTAGCCCTCCAAAGACCATCGCTCCTGTTGTGCCATTTCCAAGCGGCAGTGCTTCTTCCCACAGTGTAGCCGGCTGATTATACCAAAGCTTCAGCTGCGGCGAATTGCTTTGTGCACTGCATGGAGCAATCGCCCCCAGGAGGCCGAGCAGTAAAAAGAAGTTCAAATGATTCGTTGCTTTTAACATCTTGTGTTATTTTTCTATCGTTAACAAGGTACTCTTTGATCCTTCCATCCGGCCCGATACCACTGCTCTCCCCGAAGGCAGTCGAAGTTTAATCAATGCACGACCATTATAGGCCTGTACTTTTTTCGACCCCGTAGAAGTGCCTTGATCGACGATCAACTGACCATCGCCGGTTGAACCAAAATAGATCCAATCCTTTGCATCGAGACAGGGGGTATTGGTATCATCCACAATTTGGGCTTGCACAGTGATTACTTCGCCTTCCGCAGCAATCTGTTCGACAAGTAATTTGGCAGGTTTACCCCACTTTTTTGTCTGATATTGTTGTTCAATTTCATCCACTAGAATTTCCCGTCCGTTTTTCGCAACAGCTTTAATCTGATTGTTCCCTTCGTTCAGTTTTACCATCCAGCGCAAACCTGCCGCTGGAAAATCTTGGCTATTCCTTTTCTTTAATCCTTGACTTTCTCCATTGACAAAAAGCTCAACCTCACTGGCATTGGAATACACCTTTATCATTTTCGACTCCTCTTTTTCACCCCAACGAATCGGCCAAGTATGGCCATAAATATGCAGCATTGGCTTCGCGGTCCAATACGACTGGAATACGTAGTAAGATTCTTTTTTGGTAAAATCCCGTTCAACAACACCCTTCTGATTGACATAAGGAACAGGATTGTCTGGCCGTACCGGAGTTGAGAAATCTTTAAATGGCCAATAGGCTGTTCCTGTGAGCCAAGGCATTGTTTCTTGTTCCTTTAAGTGCCAATCGATGAGATTACAGATGTAGCTTTCACTCCAATCGCCATCCTTAGAAACCCGTGCTGCACCACCAATGAGCGACGCATCGCCTGCCCGTTCATCCGTTGTGCCATCACCTTTGATTTTAGCTAAAGCGCGATCAGGGTCTTCTGCATGTCGTCTTGCATGACTATCCCCGCCCCACTCTACATGAAGGAAATGTTTTACCTTTTTCATTTCTTCTTCGGACGCTGTTTTATAGTCGGTATAAACACCTCTATACCAACCCGCCCAAATGGAGGGTGAATAAACATCAACAATATCTTTACAGAAATCACAACGTCGTATCGCTGTTTTCCGGCTCGGGTCCAATTGATGGGCTAAACCATTGAGTTCACTCATATAAGCCCTTATCTTCGCCTGATCAAACTCCGTAAAATCACCAGGCCAATCATTTTCATTACCAAGCCCCCAGATAATAACCGATGGATGATTATAATGCTGTTCAATCATATTGGTTAACATCCGTTTTCCCTGAAGTTGATAGACCTCTCCACCTAATCCACCTCTGCACCATGGAATCTCTTCCCAAACCAAAATGCCCAGACTATCACAGGCCTCAAGCACTTTACGACTCTGCTGATAATGTCCCAAGCGTATAAAGTTTACCCCCATATCTTTCATCAGGGTCATCTCTTGCAGGATCTGATCGTCAGTCATTGCTGCAGCAACGCCGGCATGGTCTTCATGACGATGGGTACCGCGAAGCAAAAGCCTTTTCCCATTCAGCAGAAAAGGACCTTTTTCTTTAAACGCTACATGTCTAAAGCCAAAGACACTCTCTTCTTTAAATACTTGTCCATTGCTTTTGATTGTCGTAACTAAACGGTATAAAGCCGGTTGATCAGGACTCCAAAGCTGTGGCTTCTTGACTAGGAATTGTCCAAATTCAAGATTTAATGCTCCCTTATTAACCTGTGGTTGCTGGGTTTGCACGATTTTTCCAGCAGGGTCATAGAGCTGCGTTTCGACTTCAAAATTTGTCTGAGCCGAAAATGGCATCAACCGTCCGCGAACGTTGACCACTCCCTGCTTACCATCGCCCCCTACTGACGCCTCAACAAACACACGCTCCAAAGCTGTCTGTGGAACATATTTCAGGTTTAGATGTCTGTAAATACCTCCATAGACGTTAAAATCAGACAGATCAGAAGGGATCATTTCGAGATCACGCGAATTATCCACACGAATTGAAAGCGGTATTTTGCCCTTAAACTGTTTTTTAAAAGCAGCTGTTTCTTTAAACTTTTCAACCGCATCTGTAATGTCCACAGTCCATTCGTCGTATCCGCCAACGTGCTCCCCAACTTTAATCGTATGGATATAAACAGCTGTCTTTTGTCCGGCTCCTTCAAAATGAAGAAGGGTGTGACCATTTAAATAGGGATTATCGATCTCCAGCGATTTTCTATACCAGCTTGGCCCCTGATAATAATTTATAGCTGGATCAACAGCGTCCAGCGCATTATAACAGTGCGGCAGATTTATCTGCTCCCAAAGTGGAACAGACTCAGGATTACCGGTACCCACCGGTCTTACAGCTTCCCAGATTCCTCCCAGATCGCTCTTTAAGAAATCCCAGCCTTGATCAATCCGCTTAACTTCCTGAGCGTGGAGCTGAGCAACTCCAAAAGTCAACAACAACGCAACTATTCTATTCAATCTACTTTTCTTCATTATGCTATTTTAGTATCTGCTTTTCATCTTCGGCCTTACTCGTCCAAAGCTCCAGTTTTCATGTTCTTTGCTCCGGGCCCTTTTTCGCGCTTAAATTTTCCTGCTACTTCGATCTTAATCACCGTAGCAACAGGATCAATGGCCTGCTCAGGTACGCCAATCTGAATACCATTGGAATTCGATTTTACCTTTAACACTTGATTATTGGCTAAAAGACTAGCTTTTAAAACTTTATTTTCAATCGGAAGTTCGACTAGGCCATTTTTTGGCCAGTCAAATACAGAGACATACAAATAAGTCCGCTTTCCATCTTCCTTCATGGTACATCTCCCCCATTCAAATGGCTGTAAAGGACTACTCTTGGTCGTGTAGACTGCTTCACTATTGGCTTTCATCCATTTGCCAATTACAGCCAAACGTTCTATACTCTCCTGTGGAAAGGATCCATCGGGTTTTGGACCAACGTTCAACAGGTAATTTCCACCTTTGGAAGCAATATCAACGAGATTGCGGATCAAGGTTTCGGCGGATTTCCATTTATGATCGGATGTGCGGTAGCCCCAAGTGCCATTCATGGTCATACAAGTTTCCCAATGTTTACCTTCGAGTTCACTCCAATCTGGAATTTTTTGCTCCGGCGTTTTGGTATCGCCGGGAAAATTAGGCCGTTTCAATCGATCATTTGTGATAATATTGGGTTGTAATGCCAATTGCTCCTGAAGCATATTTGCGGCTTCGTCGGTCATATTGGTTGGTGTATCCCACCATAGCACAGCAATATCCCCATAGTTACTCAACAATTCTTTGACCTGAGGTACAGATACATTTTTGATATAGTCACTAAAACTCGCTGTTTCTTGTTTGGGATCCCAATGGCCATGATGTGCTAGTGTGTAGTCATCTATACGGGTTGAATCTGGATTAGGCCAGCCTTCTCGCATTAATTTACGAGCAGCCGATCCACCAGGGTTATTCCAATCCTGTGCCTGTGAGTAATAAAAGCCAAGTTTCAGGCCATATTTTCGGCAGGCTTCGGCCAAAGGTTTCAAAACATCTTTACCGTAGGGCGTCGCGTCCACCATATTCCACTTACTCGCTTTTGTTTCAAAGAGCGCAAAACCATCGTGGTGTTTGGCCGTGATAATCAAGTATTTCATCCCGGCATCTTTCGCCATGCGTACCCATTCGTCTGCATTATACTGCGTGGGGTTAAATTGCTTTGCCATCGCCTGATATTCATCAACTGGAATTTTAGAGCGGTTCATAATCCATTCTGCTCCACCACGTGCCTGTTCGTGCCCCTTATAAACGCCGCCAAACTGCGCATATACTCCCCAATGGATAAACATGCCAAACCGGGCTTCCTCCCACCATTTCATGCGCACACTATCGGGCAAGCGGTTTACTTGCGCATACAATAATCCCTTACTCATTCCCATGATGAGGATAAGTGCCAGCAACATTTTATATAGAGCTTTCATACCTTAATTTTTCACAGTTCTTAATTTAGAAACCTGGGGTTTGTTTAAAATTGTCATTACCTAAACTTTTGGCCATATCTACCTCAGATTGAGGCACAGGCCATAGGGTATCTCTTGCCATAAATAATCGTGGAGCTCCATCTGGATCCTTGGTTTTATCCATCACCTCTTTAATCATCCCCCAGCGTTTCAAGTCAAAATAACGTTGACCTTCCAAAGCCAATTCAATCCTCCGTTCATGACGGATAATATCGCGGAATTCATTTTTTGTCAAGGAACCGCTAAACTGTACGAGCGGCATTTTCACATCAGCCCTGGATCTTACCTTATTCAATGCGTCTACGGCTGTCTGATCAGGCCCTGCACTTTCATTTTTCGCTTCTGCGTACATCAATAAAATATCTGCATAGCGTAAGAATACCCAATCCTGATCGCTTTGTGTCGCGTAACTTGTTGGCCATTTCGATTCGTTGATATACTTTCGCGGTAAAAAACCACCCAAAACTCCCTCGGCAACCGGATCAAAAGCAGAAGATGCTGTGGTACCTCGCCATACACCGCGGTACATAATTGTCGACTTCAACCGTGGATCTCTATTTTCGTAAGGATTTTTAGCATCGTAAACCGTCGATTCCTTAATATCTTTTCCATCGATGGCATAATAAGAATCCACCAGATACCCCAACGGTTGTATTGTCTTCAGATAAGAATACATCATATCTGCTGGGCTATACATATTGGGGGGTAAAAATCGAGCGGAGAACATGATTTCGGGATTATTATTTTGTCCAGGTTTTCGGAACAGATCGCGATAACCACCCTGATAGATCGAAAACTTGTTTTCATCCATAACAATCTTCGCTGTTGCAGCTGCCTCGGCCCATTTTTTTGAAGTCAATAATACCTTTGTTTTGTAGCCTAATGCAGCTCCCCTCACAGCGTGTCCCTTATATCCTGTATTTGGCAGTTTTTCACTCGCGTAATCTAAATCTGCTAAAATCGCTTCGATAACGTTGGTTTTAGGTGTTCTACCCAGCCGAATACTCGCATCGTCCATACCCAGAGGCTCTAAAGTCAATGGCACATCACCGTACAGATTGGTCAACAAAAAGTAGTAATGGGCGCGGATAAAACGGGCCTCTGCTTTATATCGGTCACGGTCCTGCTGGCTCATGCTTGTAATGCGGTCAATATTGGCAATCAATTTATTACATGCCGCAATGGCCTGATACGAAATCTCATACCCCTCAGATTGCATTCCGCCGGTTGTCGAGGAGATTCCGGATCGCGAAATAATATTGAAGTTATTGGAGGTACTGGACACAAAGGCATCGTCTGAAAGCCCATCCCAAAACATACTTGCTCCCCCCCAACCACCGCGTGCATTGGATGAAGACGTCGAATTGTATCCTCGGCAAAGAAATTCATAACAGCCCGATAGTGCCAAATCAGCATCAGTCTGCGTTTTCCAGAAGGTTGATTCCGAAATTTTATCCGTTGGATTTTTATTTAAAAAATCTTTTGTACAACTGCCTAGTGAAGCTAGGGCAGCTAAGCTTAGGTATAGATATGTTTTTTTTACGCTATTTTTCATCTTTAATTTTTTTTAGTTACCACTAGATTAGAATGTGATGCTCGCTCCAAATGCGAATACTTTATTCTGAGGATGAGTCACATAACGCCCTGATGTTGCACCACCGCTTGATGAAACGCCGCGTTCGGGATCTAAACCGGGGAACTTGGAGAATGTGACCAGGTTATCCGCCGCAAAATAGATGCGAAGGCCAGAAATACCAGCTTTGGACAAGGTGCTCTGTGGAATAGAATAGCCTACCTGAATATTTTTAAGACGCAGGAACGATCCATCTTTTAAAAAGAAAGTCGATGCGGTCCGTACATTATTTGCAGCAGGGGTATTTTCAGCACCAACTATTGGAAGCGATGCATTGGGGTTTTCTGGAGTCCAAGCGTCCATCCAGTCGCGGGTGAATGTACCACCTTGCCTGAAAGGGACTATTCCCCACTCACTTACAAATATTTTTTGTCCCTGAGAACCGAAGAAAAAGGCTGTAAAATCAAAATTCTTCCATACAGCCGTCGCATTAAAGGAATAATCGAAATCTGGATAAGCGCCCGGCACGACAATACGATCATTATTGTCCACAACTTTATCGCCATTTACGTCGGCAAATTTCAGATAACCTGGTTGTGCTGGAATCTGTTGCACCGGAGAGGCTGCCACCTCTTCCTTCGAACGGAATATCCCCGTGTTCTCCAAAAGATAAAAACTACCATAAGGTAAACCTTCCCGGATAATGGTATTGCCCGAGATATGTTCGGCTCCATATTTCATCACCTTATTGCGATTGGCCTGAATATTTCCATTGAGGGTCAGCGATACCTCTCCAATTTTATCACGGTACTGAAGACCGAGCTCTATACCTCTGTTACGCAATTCACCATAATTTACGGTCGGTGCAGTCAGCCCAATATAAGAAGGGAAAGCCGTAGATGCAGATAAAATATCTGATGTTACTTTGTTATACCAATCGAAAGAAGCGGTCAATTTGTTGTTCCATAGCCCGAAGTCCACACCGAAATCCAGGACTTTGGTACTCTCCCATTTGATCCGGTCATTCGCCATGGCTACCTGGCGAGCCCCCTGTTGGAGTGTTTCATCAAAAGGATAAGCAAAAGAAGAATTGTAAACAATCTGATAAGGGTAGTTACCAATATTCTGATTACCCAGTGTTCCAATGGAGGCTCTTAATTTTAGTTCATTAACGACCGTCTTCAATTTCGGCCCATAAAAGGTCTCATCCGAAACTTTCCAACCTCCGGATATTGAAGGGAAAAATGCCCATTTTCTATTTTCAGGGAAACGTGAAGACGCATCATAACGTGCATTACCTTCGAGTAGATACTTGCCTTTGTAGTCGTAGTTTAATCGACCATAGTAAGACCTTAATGACCATTCATTGGTTACACCGTTATTAGACTGTTGACCGGCTCCGCCACCATCAAGCTCAAGCAAATCATTGTTGGGAAACTGCAACCTACTTCCGAACAATTTTTGTGTTTTATTATATTCTGCCTGGGTTCCTGCCAGCACTTTCATGTTATGATTTCCAAAAGACTTATCGTAAGTCAGTTGTGTATAGCCCACCGGGTACACATTGTTGTCGTCCGTTACTTCTAATCCTTGACCACCTACATCAAGCTGTCTGGCGGGTAGGTCATCGGGTTTGGCGAACCACATGTATTGATTAATCACAGGTTTGTTGGTATAGTTTTTTGTAAAGCCATACGTCAATCCGCCGCTAGTCTTCCAATCCAGCCCATCCAATATTTTCACATTTAAAAAAATATTGCCTTGCATAAAATAATTGTTCAGTCTTGTAAATGCATTTTCAGCAACTGCAACAGGGTTTTTATTTGGGGACTGAAAAGGATATGCCCTGGACGTATAACGACCACTACCATCTGGTAATACAGGTCCATAAAGTGGTGATTGACTAATGGTAGACAAAAACTGATCTTCACTACCATTTCTAGGGTATTTCCGATCGCCATAATTCAAGGTAATGCTTGAACCAAAACTTATCCGTTCATTGATTTTAGAGCCTAGGTTAAGCTGTAGATTATACTTTTTAAAAGAAGTCCCGATCATAATATCAGGCTGATTGACGTAGCCCAGTATGACGTTGTAATTTGTTCCTCCGGCACCACCGCTTAAGCTTAAATTGTGCGTCTGTACCGGGACTGTTCCAAAGACAGCATCCAACCAGTTAAAATCGGGATATAATTTTTTATCTGTTGCATTTTTGTAGGCATCAATCATCTCCTGGCTAAAAGAAGCATTTGGATTTGTGACACCGGAGTTTTTATTTGCCTGATTATATAGGTTCATGTAATCAACGGAATTATACACGAGGTCTGGAAGAGCTGAGGCTTTGGTAATTCCGACATTGTAATCGTAGCTCAGTTGTGTTTTTCCAGCTTTACCCTGTTTTGTCGTTACCAGAATAACACCATTTGCTGCTCTTGCCCCATAGATAGCGGCTGAGGCAGCATCTTTCAATAAGGTGATATTCTCGATTGCTTGAGGATTTAAATTTTCCAAACTCCCGGGGATACCATCTACGATAACCAATGGCGCAGAAGAAGCCCCATACGACCCCAATCCGCGAACCTGGAGATTCACATTTTCATTCCCTGCTTCTCCTGATCCTTGGGTAACACGAAGTCCGGGCATGCGACCTTGAAGTAATTGCGTTGGATTTGTAGCGATACGTTTGTTAAGCACCTTTCCATCGACAGCAGCAACAGCACCGGTTAAATTACTTTTTTTCTGGGTACCATAGCCTACAACAACCACTTCGTCAATCAGACTACTGGACTCCTGGAGAACGAGATTAATGTGATCTTTCTTATTGACCTGGACTTCGGCCTTCTCTTTGCCTACCAGCGAAAATATCAGGACATCAATATCTCGCGCAAGAATCTGATAATTGCCGGCCCCATCGGTTACAGTGCCGTTTTTCACCCCCTTTATCTGTACTGTAACCCCCACAAGAGGCTCGCCTGTTGAGGAGCTTACTTTTCCGGATATCTTTATTTGCGATTGGGCAAGCACCACCGGTGCAGACATGCTCATCAATGAAAATAAAAGTAACCCCTTCCCTACCGTTTTGGTTATCGGTGTTATCATAGTTGTTTTGGTTTATTTGGTTATTTAACGAAGTAAATGAACTCAAATATCAAAAATCGTTCACAGCAAAAGGAGTATTTTTTGTTCAAATAGGTGGAATAAATAGCTTCATTCCTGATTTTCAACACGATTAAATGGTTTTTTAAAAAAAATAAAAATAAAGCTCCTGGCTTCTTCTAATTTTTCTTCCATCAATCCGTCGGTTCAGCTCCAAAATAAGATGGAGATCTGCCGGAGCTACCAGCGCTCCGTACGACGAGGGAGATTATCAATTCTGCGATAAAATCGATATATTGTCCCCAAAATCAGTTTAAAGTGAGGGAGTCGATGACAACAAAAAAATATAGTAACGTCTATATCTTTTGGTTTTGCAGCATTTTATTTTTTTTAATGCACCCTGGCTATTGCCAGACAATCATACCTACAGGAACACCTTTTGTAAAACAATACAAAAAAGACCAATACAAGGCTGGAAATCAGAACTGGTCTTTGGCAGTCGATAAAGATGGTCGCATTTATAGTGCAAATACCGAGGGGCTGTTACAATTTGACGGACAATACTGGCGTATCTTTCCACTACCAAATCACTCAACAGTCCGAAGTGTTGCAATAGGTAAAGACGGAAAGATTTACACAGGTGGAAGAGGTGAATTTGGCTATTGGACTTCCAAACCTTTCGGAAACTTGACCTATCACAGTCTCTCTAAACTTGTGCAGGACAAGACCTATTTTCCAAACGAAGAAATCTGGAAAATCATTGTTGAGAACCAACGGGTATTTTTTCATACATTTTCCAAATCCTATATTTGGGAAAACAATCGTATACGGCAACTAACGGCTAAAGGTGAACCTTTTTTATTTCCACATCAGCTCAATAACATGCTATTTTTCGAACAGCTGCCAAGTGGTCTGCATGAATTTAAACAGGATAAATTAATCCCTGTAAAAGGAAAAGACGTCTTGAAAGACAAAAATGTACTTGCTATCTTACCTTTCGACGCAACGACCTCGCTTATTGCCACCTCGCGGAATGGCCTTTACCTGATGAAAGCCGATGGTTCCATCTTACCCTGGTCTGTTCCGGCAAACCAGCTCTTGAGCCAATCACAGATAAACAATGGCTTATACCTCTATGACGGACAATATGCTTTTGGCACCATCCAAAACGGTGTTATTGTCATCAATAAAAATGGCCAGGTCATTCAGCATATCAATAAAAACAATGGTCTCCAAAACAATACTGTACTTAGTATTGTCAAGGACAATCAGAAGAATATCTGGGTGGGACTGGATAATGGTATAGACCGCATTGAAATCAATTCTCCATTATCATTTTACACAGATTTTGTCGGAAAAATTGGTACGGTTTATACATCAATTATCTATCAGGGGAAAATCTATCTTGGAACGAATAAGGGATTATTTTCAAGTGAATGGAAAGGATTGACCAATTACAATTCATTGAATTTCTCCCAGATTCCCAATTCAAACGGTCAGGTTTGGACATTAGCGCTATTTGGTGATGAGTTGATTTGTGGACATAATGATGGAACCTTCAAATTGGTTAATGGGCGACTCGAGAAGATTTCACAGATCACTGGCGGCTGGATATTCAAGCCTATTTTTGGAACAAAAAATATTCTTCAAGGCAACTATACGGGCCTATCGAAATTTAGCTTCGATGGTATACACCTTCAGTTCGTCCAGCAATTCGCGGGCGTTAAAGAACCAGTTCGATTTTTGGCGCAAAAAGATAACCATACCTTTTGGATTGGCGATTGGGGACAGATACAACTACTCGGATTTGATGCGAATTTCCAACAGGCAAATATTTTATTTTCCTCCAAACAGGACAGTATCGCTTCAAAGAGGCAATTTACGGGGATTTACACATTAGAAAATAATCTTGTATTTGCGACGGACAGCGGATTTCTCCAATTCGACAATATTGTAAAAAGATTCAGCTATGCCGATGAATTAAACACAGCATTAGGCACCTATAAAAATTCAAATAAGGTCATACCGATCAATACAAACAGCTACTGGTTTATTCAGAAGACAAAAATTGCTAAAGTAGATTTTGACAGTAAGGGCAAACTTCATATTGACTCCAATCTGCTCAGTCCCTTACAGGATCGAATGATGAATAACTATGAAAACATCCTCCCTATTGAAAACCAATACTATCTCATCGGTTTAGATGATGGATTTGCGATCTATCGTCATTCCGATAAATCACAAAAATATAGGTTGCCACTTCCACAAATAGCGCAACTCATCAACTTGACAACAGGACAGGCTATTATTCCAGATTCAGCGTTTAAACTATCATCATCTGACAATAATCTTAGAATTAGCTTTTCAAGTCCATTTTATTCGTCATCACCGATTCAATACCAATATTATCTCGAAGGTTACTCGGACAATTGGTCCGAATGGAGTGAAACTGCCTATCAAGATTTCACGAATCTACCTTATGGAAAATTTCAAATTAAAATAAGGGCGAAGGACAATATGGGCTTGGTTTCGGAAATTCAAGCTTTTTCCTTTACTATTCGGTATCCATGGTACCTTTCTTGGTGGGCAAAGGTATTTTATACACTAGTCCTGATAACGCTCATCTATTTAGCATATATATTTAGTCTTCAGCGGGAGCGTAAGCGTCAGTTTCAAATACGGCGAAAATGGTTAGAAGAGAAAAAGATTGCCTTGGAACGCGAAACCGAGCAAAAGGAAAAGGACTGGATCAAACTTAAAAACCAGCAATTAGAAGATCAGCTTCAATTAAAAAATAAAGAACTGGCCAATGCGGCACTCAATATCGTTTACAAAAATGAGATGTTGAACAATTTACACGACGAGCTCAAACAACTTAAAGATGCAGATGGCAACAAACTAAGTTCGGATGAATTGAAAAAAATAAACAAGCTCATCGATGATGCCCATAATGACGATCGTGACTGGCATATTTTTGAAAGAAGCTTTAACGAATCACATGAGAATTTTTTCAAGAAATTGAAACAAGAGTTTCCTGATCTAGTCCCCAATGATCTTAAACTATGCGCCTACTTAAGGCTCAATATGTCGAGTAAGGAAATTGCCTCATTACTTAACATTAGTACACGCGGTGTCGAGATTAGACGCTATCGATTACGCAAAAAGTTGGGCATTCCAACAGACAAAAACCTCTCTGAATTCCTGATGGAACGTTAAATTCTCATCACAGACACTACATCATTACCACACACGAGCTTTAGTGTATAAAACACACTAAAGCTCGTGTTATTTCGTTAAAAAAAACAATCTAAAAAACTGACTATCAAAAATATAAAATAAAATAAAAGGTAGACTGAGCAAGCTGAAATTTCATGTAGTAGTGATGTGAAAATGTTAAACTTTGGCAAAGTTGTACTACATCAACATATTTGCCTCAGGGAAATAACCAACTGTATTTTAAACAAACACCAAAAATTAACGATATGAGGAATCTATCCGCATTATTTTTGACATCCATGGTCGTATCGGTTGCCTATGGACAAACTTCGGTACAAGGAGTGGTCAAAGATGGCACAAGCATGATCTCCATGCCTGGCGTCACCATTAGTATCAAAGGGAAAGCAGTATCTACAAAAACCGACGCAACGGGGAAATTTCAAATCAACGCCTCTCCTACCGACTCATTGGTCTTTAACTTTCTGGGTTATCGCACACAAACCGTATACATTGGTAATCAAACGCAACTCAATGTATTCCTAGAAAATCAAAATCAAGCATTGGAAGAGGTTGTGGTTATCGGTTATGGTACACAAAAGAAAGCGGATCTGACAGGATCGATCAGCTCCTTGAAATCATCCGATATCACAAAGCAACCTGCTATGTCGGCAATGCAATCCATCCAAGGTAAAGCTGCAGGTATCAATATTATTGCAAATGAAGCACCCGGTTCCTCACCAAATGTAATTATCAGGGGCTTAGGAACGGCATTATCAGGACGGAATCCACTCTATATTGTCGACGGAATTGCACAAACAGATATTAATAATATCAACCCATCAGATATTGAATCTATGGATGTTTTGAAGGATGCATCCTCTGCATCTATTTACGGTCTTCGGGCTGCAAATGGTGTTATTATCGTGACCACGAAGAAAGGTAAAACGGGGACGACAAACATCAATTATGAAAGCTTTGCAGGCATAAAAAATGTCCTCAATCGTGTGAAAATGGCAAATGCTGATCAGTTTAGAACATTTGCCAATGAATACCTAACCTCGACCAATGGATCGTACCGTTTAGCAGAGAATCAAAAATATAATACAGATTGGTATGACGAATTATTAAATACAGGTTCTGTATTTAATAATTCCGTTAATATTTCTGGCGGAACTGAGAAAGTTGATTACTTCGTATCAGCAAACAATTATACCGAAAATGGTATTCTTGATGGCTCCAAATTTGTAAGAAATACCATACGCAATAACAACGTATATAAATTTTTAAACAATCGCCTAAAGTTCAGCCAAAATTTAAATCTTACATTAACAAACGCAACCCCCAAGCCCTATAGTGCTTTCACCACGGCTTATCGTCAGTCACCGCTGGCTCCCGTGATGTTTGATAATGGCCGTTACGGTTTAGGTCGTGTAAATACAACAACTGGTGTTGCCGGTATTGAGGCAGCTCCTGGGCAAGCCATCGGAAACTTAAATTCAATTGGAAATCCAGTGTATGAGGTTTTACGTCAAAATGAAAGAACAAATACGCTCCGTCTACAGGGAAGTTTTGAGGGAGAATTCAAGATTACGGATTATCTGAAAATCAATTCGCGTATTGGCGGGAATAAATTTTATTCGAAACAACGGATTTTTAATAATGTAAAAGATCAATGGTTAAATGCAAATACGTTATTGAATGAATCTGATTTCATCAAATTAAAGGAAAACAATCCAAAAGCCCTTGACTATGTAGACAATAGTCTGAAATATGAAAATTTGGAACAATTCCGTTGGTCTATCGAGAATTTCTTGACCTTCAACAAGAATTTTGACAAGCATCATATTGAGGCGGTTGTGGGGATGTCACGTGAGAAATACGACATTAATAGCATGAATAGCCAAACTGGCTATAATGTGCCTGAACAAGAGCAGTATTGGAATATTAACTTAGCCAAGGGCACTAATGATTATGGTATTGTCTCTTTACAAACCTATTACACACCAAGGGCATTAGCGTCTTATTTTGGTCGACTACAATACAATTACGATAGCAAATACTACTTAACGGCTACCTTGCGCCGTGACGGATCAAGCGTATTCCGTAATACAGGAAAATATTGGGGTACTTTCCCTTCCGTTGGATTGGGCTGGACGGTAACCAACGAAAGCTTTATGAAAGATGCCAGCTGGATTAATTTATTGAAAGTGCGCGGAAACTGGGGTAAATTAGGTAACCAAGATATCCCGTTAAATGTATCCACAATTTTAACAAATCCAGAAAGTTCAAATTACAACTACGTTTTCGGTCCTGAACAGAATATGGTCTATGGTAGTGCTTATGGTACTCCTGCCGTGAATCTAACCTGGGAAGTAACCAGAGAAACAGGCGCTGGCGTAGACTTTGCGTTTCTAAACAATCAGCTTTCAGGATCCATTGACTACTATCATAAGCTAAATACCAATACTATTCTTGATGTAACGCCAACTTACACTTCTCCTTCAGAGAAAAATTTCTATGCGCATGGTGCCAAAGTGCTGAATCAAGGAGTTGAAGTAGCTTTAAATTGGAACAAAAGCATTAATCCTGAATTCAGTTATACCGTTGGCGTCAATTATGCCTACAACAAAAACAAAGTAACAGAAGTGGTTCCTGCCTATGACCGTGCTACTGGAGGTAGTTTAAATAATGGGGAGATTACCAAACAACTTCGTGTCGGACAACCGATCTATGGCTGGTGGATGTTTGAAGCAAATGGTGTCTTCCAAGACGCTGAAGATGTAAAAAATTACCCATCGTTTGGCGCTGCAAAACCTGGCTATCTGAAGTACAAGGATCAAAATGAAGATGGTGTCATCGATTCCCGCGACAAGGTTTTCTTTGGATCATTTTTACCGACTTCAACATATGGTATCAATGTTGGTGTTAATTACAAAGCTATTGATTTTAATGTCTCCGGATATGGTGTTGCAGGCAATAAGGTTTACAATGGTTTAAATAGTGTTCGTTCCAATGCGGGTGAGAATATCGCGTTGTCAACTTTTGAAAATCGCTGGACTGGCGCAGGTTCAACCAATGAGCATCCTGGTGCAGAAAGAGCATATTGGGCTTCCAGTTATTTCCTTGAATCGGGCGCTTATTTCCGTATCAATAATATCACCGTAGGATACACTTTCAACAACTTATATAGCTCGAGATCTAAACTAAGATTATATGTTACTGCACAGAATCCATTTATATTTACGAATTATAGTGGTTTCTCTCCTGAACTTGCAGGCGACGGTAGTCCAAATTTAACTTCTGGTATTGAGCTTTCAGCTTATCCAACGACACGTAATTTCTTATTTGGACTTAACATGCAATTTTAATCACCTTAGTTTTGAAGACAATGAAAATTAACAAACTTTATATAGCAATTCTTCTTAGTGGGGGCATTGCATTGCAAGGCTGTAAAGACAACAACTTCTTAGATGTACCTTCTAAAGAATATGTTGAAGCCGAAGACAGTGAAGAAATCTACACACCCGAGCAATTTGTCAATGGTGTATATGGAATGTTTACTGATTGGGATTATTCTTTCTCTTACATCGGTATCACGGACATGATTTCCGATAATGCGGATAAAGGTAGCTCAGCTACAGATGCCGGTGGTGATAAACTAAGTTTAGACGAGTTGACTTACACTTCAACAACAGGTTCCTTTCTTTCCATGTGGACACGTTGGTATAAATCTATTGGGCGGGCTACGCAAGCTATTGCATACACAGAAAAATTTGGATTGACAGACGAAGCTTATAAAAACAGATTGATTGCCGAAGCCCGTTTTCTACGTGCATTGAACTACTTCTATCTTGTGCGTGGATGGGGCGATGTTCCTATTCAAGAACGTGATTTAATAAAAAGAGAACCCGCAGCTGAAGTTTACGCTTATATTGAAGCTGATTTACAATTTGCTATCGACAATCTTCCACTCAAATCTGCTTATGCTGCAAAAGATTTAGGTAGAGCAACCAAAGGTGCTGCACAAGGATTAATGTCAAAAGTCTATTTGTATCAAAGCAAATGGCAACAAGCTGCTGATATGGCGAAAACTGTCATCACATCTGGAGGATACAGTCTCGAACCGGATTACGCAACAATTTGGCGTTTAGCGGGGGAAAATGGCCCCGAATCATTATTTGAATTTCAAGCAAGGGGTACCTCTATCGCACATGGTATCCAACAATATAGTCAAGTACAGGCACCTCGTGGAGGAGCGGTCAACTTAGGCTGGGGTTTTAATATCCCAAGTCAAAACTTATTGGATGCCTTCAATGCCGAAAAAGACAATATCCGTCGCGATGCAACGATTATTTTCAGGGGTGAAACCCTGTACGATGGCCGTCTTATTGACAATGGTGTAGAAAATCCCATGTACAATGAAAAAGCGTATTCGTCTGCAAATGGAGGAGCTGCAGATGGTGATAAGAACGTACGTTACCTCCGTCTGGGTGAAATTTATCTTATCCTGGCCGAAGCTGCTAATGAGGCTGGCAATAGCAACGAAGCGCTGAATGCATTGAATATGGTACGGACACGCGTAAAATTAGCCAATGTAACGACAACCGACCAAGCACAGCTCCGTCAGTTGATCTGGAAAGAAAGACGCCTTGAATTAGCTTTTGAGCACGACCGTTGGTTTGATTTAATTCGTACAAAACAGGGAAAAACTGCCATGGCAGCCAATGGAAAAACGTTCCAGGATAAAATGATGCTTTTTCCAATTCCGGAGAATCAACGTATCCAAACGCCAGAAATGCCTCAAAATACCGGTTGGTAATCATTTATACAAAATAACTCCGTTCAAACGACCTATGGTCGTTTGAACATTTTTTCAAGAATTAAACAACATATCCATGAGAAAACGAATAGCATATCCAGCACTTAGCGGTATCGCTTTGGCGCTTATTCTCAGCAGTTCGTGCCAAAACGCTACTAATAGCAGTCCAGACAGTCCCTCAAAGATTGATTCAACCGATGGAAGCAAAATCAATGAAGATTCGCTATTAACAACTATTCAGCAACATACATTTCAATATTTTTGGGAAGGTGCCGAACCTACTTCCGGTCTCGCCAGGGAACGCATCCATATGGATGGTGTTTATCCGCAAAATGATCGCAATGTCGTGACCATAGGTGGTAGTGGCTTCGGGCTCATGGGTATGATTGTCGCCATGGAACGTGGGTTTATCAGTCAGGAACAAGGTGTTCAAAAGCTGGATCACATCATGGATTATCTAGGCAAAATCGAACGGTTTAAAGGAGCCTGGGCACATTGGTACGATGGAGAACTGGGTACAGCGAAACCCTTCAGTGAAAAAGATAATGGCGGCGACATTGTTGAAACTGCATTCTTAGCCCAAGGCCTAATCGCCATTCGGGAATATCTAAAAGATAAAGGTGATTCCGCCCATTTGGTTTCTCAAAAGGCAGATAAACTATGGAAAGAAATCAATTGGAATCATTACACAAATGGACAAAATGTTATTTATTGGCATTGGAGTCCAAAATTTAACTTCCAGCAAAATCATCCCGTCAGAGGATACGACGAATGTCTTATTACCTATATTTTAGCAGCCTCCTCTCCTACTTACCCTATTGCCCCCCAAGTGTATCATGAGGGCTGGGCAAGATCTGGGGCCATTAAAAGTTCCGCTAAAAAATACGATATTCCGCTCGTGCTGAAGCACAATGCCAAAGAAGGTGAAGTGGGCCCGCTATTCTGGGAACATTACTCCTATTTAGGATTGAGTCCCAAAGGATTAAAAGACCAATATGCAGATTATTGGGAAGCGACAAGCAACCATGCCAAGATAAATTTGGCCTATGCAGATCTGAACCCAAAAGGTTATAAAGGTTATGGTTCGGATAAAGGCTGGGGCTGGACGGCCAGCTATTCCATCAACGGCTACGATGCACATCACCCAGACAACGACCCTGGCGTGATCTCGCCGACAGCAGCTTTGTCATCCATGCCTTACACCCCACATGAAAGCATTCAGTTTGCACAATACCTAGACAAACAACTCGGCAATAAAGTCTGGGGTAAATATGGCTACTATGATGCCTACAGTGAAACGGCAAATTGGTATCCACAACGTTATCTAGCCATCGATCAGGGGCCTATTATTGTCATGATCGAAAACTATAGAACAGGTAAAATCTGGGAGCTATTTATGCAGGCCCCAGAAATTCAACAAGGGCTAAAGAAACTCGGTTTTACAAGTCCTTATTTAAAATAGTGGTCTGTGGAATCATTTTCAATCCGTCACACGTTGAGAATGGTTCCTTCCACGAAAACAACAGGACATCCCATCAAAGAGGTTCAAGAGTCATCTTGAGCGCTTTATATAAACTTACCATGTAGCGAGGGAAGCAAAATCCATGCGCACAAAAAAATAATACGATGAAAAAAGTAGTAAGTACTTTCCTTCTTGCATTGCTCGCCTGGCATACAAGTCCAGCGCAATCCAATCAGAAAATGGACACGTTCATTGATCAGCTTATGGCTAAGATGACTGTCGACGAAAAGATTGGTCAACTTAACTTGGTAACCGGTGGTGAAGCGACAACTGGAACCACAGTATCCACCGGTGTAGAAGCGAAAATTAAAAATGGTCAAATCGGTGGGATTTTCAGCATGAGTACACCTGCGAAAATCCGCAAAACACAGGAAATAGCGATCAAGCAATCCCGGTTAAAAATACCCATCATTTTTGGGATGGATGTTATTCACGGGTATCGTACGGTGTTCCCAATTCCTTTAGGTCTTGCCGCTACCTGGGACATGAACTTGATTCAACAATCTGCACGTATAGCAGCCGAAGAAGCGACCGCCGATGGAATTAATTGGGCATTTTCGCCCATGGTAGATATCTCGCGCGATCCACGCTGGGGCCGTATTTCCGAAGGTGCAGGTGAAGATACCTATCTAAGCTCTCGGGTTGCCGAAGCCATCGTCCATGGCTTCCAAGGGGATAACCTGGCAGCACACAACACCATGATAGCCTGTGTCAAACATTTCGCCTTATATGGTGCCGCTGAAGGTGGCCGTGACTACAACAGCACCGATATGAGCCTCCATCGCATGTACAATGAATACTTACCACCTTACAAAGCGGCTTTAGATGCTGGAGCGGGAAGTATTATGACTTCTTTTAACGATATCAATGGAGTCCCTGCCTCGGCAAACAAATGGTTAATGACTGATGTCTTACGCAAGCAATGGGGCTTTAAAGGATTGGTCGTAACCGATTACACTGCTGTAAACGAATTAACGGCACACGGTCTTGGTGATCTCCAGCAGGTCTCTGCTTTAAGCCTGAATGCTGGCGTTGATATGGATATGGTCGGTGAAGGATTTCTGACGACGCTAAAAAAATCTTTGGATGCTGGAAGAGTCAAAATTGCGGATATTGACAGGGCTTGCCGTTTTGTTTTGGAAGCCAAGTATAAATTAGGCTTATTTGACGACCCTTATCGCTATTGTGACGAAAAACGTGCAAAAACTGTGATCGGATCGGCTGCCAATCATGCCAAAGCCAGAGAAATTGCAGCAAAGTCATTTGTTTTGTTGAAAAACGAAAACCAAGTGCTTCCATTAAAAAAAACAGGAACAGTTGCTGTCATTGGCCCATTAGCCAATTCAGGTCCAAATATGCCCGGAACCTGGAGTGTCAGTGCTGAATTGGACAAAACAGCCTCTTTAGTGGAGGGAATGAAGGTCGTGTTAGGCAATAAAGTAAATATACTTACCCATCTCGGAAGTAATCTGTTGGAGGATCCGATTTACCAAAACCACGCAACCATGTTCGGCCGCACCATAGCACGCGATTCCCGAAAAGAAGAAGAGATCATTGCAGATGCCCTGAAAGTTGCCCAACAATCCGACGTCGTTGTGGCCGCACTTGGTGAAGCGTCTGAAATGTCAGGTGAAAGCTCCAGTCGCTCAGAACTGGATATTCCGAAAAATCAACAAAATCTGTTAAAAGCACTATTAGCAACAGGAAAACCAGTTGTACTGGTATTGTTTACAGGTAGGCCGCTAACGCTCACCTGGGAAGACGCTCACGTGCCCGCGATATTAAACGTTTGGTTTGGTGGAACGGAAACAGGAAAAGCAGTAGCCGATGTTTTATTTGGGGACGTCGTTCCTTCAGGTAAGATTACGGCCACCTTCCCACGCAATGTTGGTCAGATTCCGATCTATTATGCACACAAAAACACGGGTAGACCTTATGGAAACTCGGGTGATTTTGAAAAATTCAAATCAAATTACCTGGATGTAAGCAATTCCCCGCTCTACCCTTTTGGTTATGGATTAAGTTATACGACTTTTACCTACGGTGATATTCGTCTTGACCGCAACACAATCGATGAAAAAGGCACTCTTCAAGCAAGTGTCGACATCAGTAATACCGGAAATTATGATGCGGAAGAAGCGGTGCAACTCTATATCCAGGACTTAGTTGGCTCTGTTACTCGCCCCGTAAAAGAATTAAAAGGGTTTCAAAAAATATTCCTCAAAAAAGGAGAACAAAAAACCGTAAACTTTAATATCAAAGTAGACGATCTTAAATTCTTCGACAACAACCTCAATTATGTTGCCGAACCAGGGAATTTCAAAGTCTATATTGGTCCGAACAGTCGCGATGTAAAAGAAAAAGAATTTGAATTGCTTTAAATCTATTGAATCTGTATAAAAAAACAAGGCGGCCCTTAGGAAATAAGGGCCGCCTTGTTTATGTTAGGCTGTCGTTATGTCTACCTATTTCATATTCCCATCAAAGCTTTCAAACAATACGCGCAATTCCGCCGCTTTTTCTGGATAATCCTTTAAAATATTGGTTCTTTCACTCGGATCCCAGGCAATGTTATGTAATTCTTCAATAGCATCATAGGGTTTGCCCGAAATTTGATTGACTCCGGCTGCTATCCGCCTATACTTCCAGTCACCTGACCGAACAGCCTCAACATGTCCATAATTCACCAAAAAAATCGGTCTGTGTGCTGTTTTTAAATCTTCCGATTTCCCATTCAACAAAGAATCGATAGCTTGGCCATCAATCGATTTCTTCGGTAATGATGCACCAGTCCATTTGGCGATAGTAGGTAACACATCCAAGTTGCTTATTGCCTGTCGAATAACTTTTCCTTCTTGGGCATAGCCTTTGCCATATACAATGAAAGGTACGCGGACACCACCTTCTGTTGTTTCGGCTTTCGAACCTTTGAAGACACCTGCAGTACCCACATGCCAATTTTTTGTGGCATGATCGTCAGACATCCGCGATGGATAAGATATCCAAGGGCCATTATCACTTGAAAAAATCAAAATGGTATTATCAGCGAGGCCTTTTCGCTCAACCGCTTTCCAGAGCTCCGAAAAATTATGATCCAACTCCTGCATCACCGCACCAAGTGGGCCTGCATTTTGCTGATCTGCAAATCGGTTCTTTTTGTTGGCAAACGCCAAAGGAAGATGCGGAAAATTGTGCGCATAGTACAAAAAGAACGGATGATCTTTATCTTGATCTTCTATAAACTTCACTGTTTCTTTGTGATAAAGTGAGCTCAGGTCCGAATCATCGGGCGCAACGACTTCGGGTTTCCGATTCCTAAAGATCTTAATGACAGAGTCTGTTTTTACATAAGGATCGCGATAATCATGGCTATACAGCATGCCATAAAAAGAATCGAAGCCTTGTTGATTAGGATGATGGTAAGTCTGTTTATCCCCTAAATGCCATTTCCCGATTAACGCAGTTCTATAGCCTACCTTTTTTAATAATTCGGCAATCGTTTCCTCATCGTCAGGCAAGCCTAAATTGGAGCCTGGACCGATCGGTGCAGGAAGATTATAAAGGGAAGCATATCTTCCGGTTAATAAAGAAGCTCTTGACGGTGTACACGAGGGCGTAGAAACCATAAAATTTGTTGCTCTCACGCCCTTACTTGCGATCGAGTCCAAAAAAGGGGTTGAGATATTCGGACTTCCATAACAACCAATGTCGCTATAACCAAGATCATCGGTCAGAATCAAGATAATATTAGGCTTTTTTTGCTGGGCATTGGCAAAAGCCACCAGTAAAAATAAAGCCATAGAGGTCATAAGTTTAGTGTATCGCATCATATTTGTATGAGTTAATTGGAATCGTGTCACAAGATAACAAATTTTACCAATTTGGATTCTGTTTTAGATTCGGATTGAGGTTAATTTCCCGTTGTGGAATGGGCCAGAGATAATGCTTTTTAGAATCAAAAACACGGCTTTCGGAGGCTGCTTCAACGACAACTGCCTCTCCGTTATTATTTTGATACGTGATGCCATACACTTTACCAGGAACAACCTTTTCGGCCGTTTTCCATCGTCTTATATCCGCGAGATGCAAACCCTCAAATGCCAGTTCAACCGTACGCTCGCGACGAACCAACTGGCGGAGTTGCTCTTGATTTACTTGATTACTTATTATAGGAAGTTTTACATCAGTGCGTGAATTTCTAATTTGGTTGATGGCATCGTAAACACTGCCATCAATTTCGCCAAGCTCAATCTTTGCTTCAGCATAGGTCAATAATATCTCGGCATAACGCAGTAGCATGATATTCAACCCACTTTTTGAGGGGTTTGCCAAATCCTTTTTATCGATATATTTCTTTATATTGAAACCTGTTGTGGAAGCAATATAGGTACTCCCCACAGCATCAGCAGTCCCACTATTGGGTGCCGGATGAAAAATAGCTCCATTGGGAAGCGGATCGCCATCCAAAAAAATTGAAAAAGCAAGCCGCGGGTCGCGATTTTTATTGGGATTTTTGGGATCGTAACCACTATTGGCATCCGTAATTACCAACCCACTGGAAGTCTCGTAACTATCTACCAAAGCTTTGGTAGGCACATAGGTACTCTGCCCATTTTGCTGGCTATAGGGGGCTAAGAGGTTAAAAACACTTTGCGTGTATATATTTTCCAGAAATTGCTTATCCAACAGCACCTCTTTGTTATTTTCAGCCGCATACGTAAACAGATTTGCATACAGGGGGTAAAGCTCAAATCGTTTGCTATCGATAATCGTTTTTGCGGCTTTTGCTGCTGCTGCAAATCGTCCTGCATATAAATCTGACCGTGCTTTCAGGCCCAATGCGGCCCAACGGGTTATGCGCCCGATATCGTTACTGGAATAGCTTTCAGGCAAACTTGCCGCAGCCAGTTCCAATTCGGTGTCAATAAAATCGTAAATTTCTTTAAGGTCAGCGCGTTGTACCACCCTTCCCTCTTCCAGGGTCAGCGGCGCTTTTACCAAAGGTACGCCGCCAAATAAATAGGCCAATTTGATATATTGATAGGCTCTTAACACACGAGCTTCGCCGATAAATCTGGCGATTAGTGCTTCATCCCGGCTGCCCTCGATTTTACCAACATTCGCCAAAAAGTAATTGGCCGCACCGATTCCTTTATAGGCACTACTCCAGATATTGTACAATCGGGAGCTTGAAGCGTCATAAGTACCAAGCTCAATATACGCATCCACAGCGAAAGGCTGATTGACATGCGCTATGTCCGTCAATGCATCTGAATAGAAGATTTCCGCTCCATCAAGATCATTGTAGAGCGCATTTACAGCAAGCTCCGCATCGGCTTGGCTCTTCCAAAATATATTTTCTGACAGACGATCAGTTGGTACGGCATCCAACAGATTCTTATCACAGCCCATCAGCATAAGCGAAAACAGTCCGAAACTGAAAATCCAGTTTCCTTTTTGATATAGATATTTGTAAAAATTCATGAGTTCTCAATTAAATAGTATAGTAACAATCACACTACAGGGTCAAATTCACTCCCAGTGTATAAAGTCCAGTTTGCGGATAATATACTGCTCGACCAGATTCCGCTTCGGGATCCAAATTCCATTCGTTCAATTTTGAAATTGTCCATAAATTTGTCGCGGATAGGTATACCCGTAGTTTGTTGATTGCTGTCTTTCCGATTGCATTTAGGGGTATTGTATACCCAACCTGTATATTTTTCAAACGCAGATAAGAACCATTGACCACTAAACGGTCCGACGTTGCGACATTACGCAAATCATATTTGACCACACGCGGAAAGCGTGCATCGGTATGTGTCGGTGTCCAATAATTGCCTGTAAATATTTCATGTGTAAACCCTTCCTGATTTCCCATCTCCGCCAAAGCACCTGACAATCGCGTATCGACTTTCGCCGCCCCTTGAAAAAGGAGATCAAGATCAAAATTTTTAAAACTGAAACTCCCATTAATTCCGAAGGTATATTTGGGAAAGGAATTCCCGATGGCTGCCATGTCATTTGCATTGATTATACCGTCGCCATTCAAATCCACATATTTCACATCTCCGGGCTTCGTATTGGTGGCATACGTAGCACCATAAGCTTTAATTTCCTCCGCAGACTGGAAGATACCGTCGGTCTTATATCCCCAAAGGGCATTGATAGGGAGTCCTTTGGCAATGATATACCTTGGGTCAATATCCGACCCTGCGATATAGGGTCCTGTACCTTTTAGATCTGTTACTTCATTATGGTTGATACTAAAATTTGCATTTAATTGGTACGCAAAAGCCCCAGGAGCGCTTGGTCTTTTCTGATAATTTGCACTAAATTCCCAACCACGATTCAGTACCGTTCCAGCATTTTGGGGCGAAGGTTTTAATCCCAAAACGGCGGGAATATCCAGATTCAGTAAAATATCGTCAGTTACCTTGTTATAATAATCCAAGGTAAACGTCAAGCGATTGTTTAGGAAAGCGGCATCCAAACCCAAGTCATACTGCGTCGTAGACTCCCAACCCAATTGCTGATTGGCATAACTGTCCAGCCGATAACCCTGTACAGATTTACCCCCAAAATCATATCCTGCTGCAACTAAGGCCGAATAATAACTATACAAGTCGACAGATTGGTTTCCCGTCTTTCCCCAGGAAGCACGCAACTTGAATTCGTTCAACCAATTTCGGATAGGTTCCCAAAACCCTTCCTTTGATAAGAGCCATCCCGCTGATGCCGAAGGGAAAAAACCATATTGTTTGTCTCCCGTAAAACGGGATGAACCATCATAGCGACCGTTCACTTCAAGCAGATACTTGCCCTTCCAATCGTAGTTTACCCGACCAAAAAAAGAGCGCAAGCCATATTGCACATCATAACCGCTATTATTCTTTGTAGCGTCGTCAGCGCCCTGCCCAATAGAGGTAATGTCATTGTTGTAGAATCGTTCGCGATAGGCCGTAAGATAATTTTGGTAATTGTGAATCTGTGAATATCCAGCTAATGCCTTGATATGATTTGGCCCAGTCGTCAACTGATAGGTCAGCAGGTTGTTCCATGTATACTCGCTGCTATTATCACGAATTTCGGTTAAAGAATTGATCGGAAAGCTCTTTACTATCCCTGTATTTCGGTCTTTATTGTCAAAAGCGTTCAAAAAGGTTTTGCTGTTGTTGAAGTTTACCCTAACACCAAATTGGGAAGTAAACAACAAATTTTTCACTAATTGAATGTCCGTTTTAACAATGGAGCTTAAGTAGTTTTCATTTACCTTTTTAAAACCACTTTTTTCAATCAACATTAAAGGATTATTTCCTTGTGTACTTAATCCGTAGGTACCATCATCATATTTAGGCACCACCCACATCGAGCCATGGAGAAAGTTATTGATCGGATCACGTCCGGGCTCGGCGGCTTTGCTATATCGGTAGTTTATACTTCCCGTAAAATTAAGCCAAGAGGTTGCTTTGTAATCGTTGTTTAGCCGGATATCCGCCAATTCAGCACCATAATGCTCAATAATACCATCCTGCTTGTTATAACGAACCGCCAATCTAGAGCGCAGGATCTCATTTCCACCAGCGAATGACAAGGCATGGTCTTGTTGAGGAGCTGTTTTCAACAGCGTGTCAAACCATGTATTCGGTAAAGGATATTTTTCACGATCAGTTGCCGTTTGGTAAGCCGTAATGGATGCGTCGCTAAATCGCGCTGGCACCGCCAATCCCGCATTACGGTAGGCGTCCTGTTGCAATTGGAGGTAGGATACGGCATCCATTTGCTTGGGCTTATTAATTGATTTCTGCAAAGCGTAATAGCCATTATAATCAATCACAACATGTCCAGATTTTGCACTTTTGGTGGTTACAATAATTACACCGTTGGTCGCGCGTGATCCATATATCGCCGTGGAAGCCGCATCCTTCAGGACTGAAATTGAGGCGATATCATTGGGGTTTAACTTGGACCAGGGTTGTTCGATTCCATCCACGATGACCAAAGCATTATTCTTGCTGAGATCATATCCACTGGTGCTGCTCGAATTGGTATTAAATGTAGTCAATCCTCTGACTCGAATATTGGCAGCTGATTGTCCTGGTTTTCCACCAAGGTCCTGCACAGTTACCCCCGGCAATAGGCCCTGTAAAGCTTGCTGGGTATTAGAAACCGGTCTTTTCGTCAGTTTATCGCCATCAATACTGGCGATTGAATTGGTCAACGAGATTTTTTTCTGTGTTCCATAGCCAACAACGACCACCTCATCAAGGTCCTGGGTAACTGGATCCAATTCAATTTTCGTGGGAGATTCGGAAACTAACACGGTCTTTTTCTTATAACCAATGCGCGAGAGTGTAATGGAAAAGGGTAATTTCTGTCCCGTTACAATTTGAAAAAAACCTTTTTGATCTGTTGTAACAACGTGATTTACAACTTCAAGTTGAATGGTTACGCCTTCAAGAGGTTGTTTAAGCTGGCTATCATATACATATCCTGATAAGGATGCATTGATAATCGGTCTAACATCTGTTTGCGCGTATACCTGGTGCCCAACGCCAGATAATAGTAAACATAGCGACAAGGTAGAATACCGGAGTACCCTAAGATTTTTCATAGATAAAGTGTTAATGGTGAATACGAACAAGTGCCAACGCCAATCGAAAACTTGTTTTTATTTTGAAGACAGCAGGGGAAGCGAGCGCTTCCCCTGCTGTCAGTTTGAGAAAAGATAAGGGAAATTATCCTATATGCACATTCGCATCTTTCTTACATCTGGGGATTTAGCCTTCAAAGACTTTACAGTAATACTTACGAAAAATGTGCTTTTACTAATATTGATATGTTCCATAATAATGTGTTAATTCGCCACGCTGAAAAGTAATACATGTTTTCATTCGCGACCTGTTATCTTCTCACAAATATAGAAGTAATTTTAATATAATCTACTAATTCTATAGATTTTATTAAAAGAAATAAATAGGATATGCAGCGGGGCTATAAAAGCGAGCTGGCAGGCTTAAAAGATTGTCGATAGGGATAAGCAAGAAGCTTCTATTGTAGTGTTTTTAAATAAGTTTTAATCAGCAGTATTCCTTCATCATGAAGTACAGTAGTCCCCTTTTGAGGCATATGCATCTCTCCCAATGTAGACATCCGTCCAATAATCTTAGCTTGTTTTAACCAAATCCCCGTTTCATTCAACGGGCTTTCATACCTCAGATCCAGCATGGTCATATAAGCCGTTCCTTTAGGGTTGTGACAATGGGCGCAATTGATCTCGAGATAAGCTCGGGCACGATTTGCAGTCGATTGATCAATATCCTCATAACCAGGTAAACTATTGGAAACTTTAAACGATTTCAGATCAAGAGCCTCCATCTGGGTCAACCGGACCAGTTGCTGGATGCTGTCACGATCGTGAACGATTATCTGGTTTAGATTTCTGATCTTCGGACCTATCGGGAGCAGCTGATTTCCTTGTCGATGGCATGCCATACAATCCTTTCGGGAAGGAATAATATAATTTGTTTGTCGCTCGACACCTTTGTTGTCCAAAAAGGAGACGTGGACGGAAGCACTGTCCATCAACAGAAAAGCTTCATCTTGGGCCGCATTCCATTGATAGGTAGCTGCGTTCCACTGTCCGTCTTTATGAATCAAAAGCCGCGTTTCAAGCAGCCGTTGTCTCGAGTCCCCTACCACATCTCTCGGGGGATAAAAAAAAGTTTTGGCAATGATGGTACCATCGGGGAAGCTGGGCAAACCATCGTCTGAGGCGATCATTTTTCCTCCCTTAGGAAGAAAGATGACACGCTTTTTATCGGTATAGTCTGTAAATAGGGCCGAAGCTAATTCATAAGAGACCCCCTGGTCGTTTGGAACAAGATCAGCAATTTTGCCCTTGAATAAATTGTAATCAGATAATTTATCCCGAAACACAATATTATCTTTAGCGACTGTTCCCCGCCCCGTATTATTCAGTATAATAAAAAGTATGGGGATCAATAAAACACCCATCAAAATTAGCACTTTTTTCATTTCCCTAATGCTCTTCTACCCTTCCGTCATTATCTTAAATTCGGACGAAGATAAGATAAAAAAGAGATTACAGCGGTGGATGCCTTGTGTTGATTTTCAGATTTTACACTTAAGACAGAAAACAATAAAAAACCAGTTATTTTATCAAAAAATAAAACCGTTTCATGGATATATACGCAAATAAAATGGCTATATTTAACTGTCTTTTAACCAAAACTTCGGCTACATGGAAGATATGATTCTCTATAATCGACTTCAGTTCGCATTTACAATTACATTCCATTATTTATTTCCTCAATTGACCATGGGTTTATCCTTAATGATCGTCTATTTCAAATGGAAATTTCTGCAAACAAAAAATGAAGACTACAACCATGCTTCCAAGTTTTGGATGAAAATCTTTGCGCTAAATTTCACCATGGGCGTTGTAACAGGCATTCCCATGGAATTTCAGTTTGGTACCAACTGGGCCAAATTTTCTGAACTTACCGGTGGTATTATCGGACAGACCTTAGCCATGGAAGGTATGTTTTCCTTTTTCCTGGAATCTTCATTTCTAGGGATGTTTCTTTTTGGAGAAAAGTTGCTGGGGCATAAGCTCCATTTTTTATCCGGACTCATGGTCTTTATTGGATCTTGGGCCAGTGGTTTCCTGATTATCGCCACGCATTCCTGGATGCAGCATCCTGTTGGGTATGAGATTCTCGAAAATGGCAAATTTGTACTGAACAATTTTAGTGCATTATTCAGTAATCCATGGTTATGGCCATCTTATCTACATAATCAAGCCGCTTCATTGGTGACCAGCTCGTTTTTCGTTGCTTCTATTGGAGCCTTCTATCTGTTAAGTGACAGGCATAGTAAATTTGGAAAGATATTCGTTAAAAGCGGTGTTATTTTTGGCGCTATTTCCTCCGTTATGCTGGCGTTTCCTACAGGAGATCTTGCAGCCAAAAACGTAGTCAAATATCAGCCCGCAGCCTTTGCTGGCATGGAGGGAATTTTCAAAACTGAGAAAGGCGGATCAGAGATTATTCTGATCGGTCAACCGGACATGGAAAACAAAAAATTGGACAATAAGATAGCCGTACCGAATGTATTGAGCTTCCTTACTTACCAGCGTTGGGATGCAGAAATTAAAGGATTAAATGAATTTGACCAATCTTTACATCCAACGAACGTGCCCGGACTGTATTACAGTTATCACATCATGGTAGGTTTGGGTACCATATTCATTGGCATTATGGTCCTTGGAGCGCTACTGCTTTGGCGAAACAGGTTGTATCAAACGAAATGGTTGTTATGGATCATTATGTTTATGATTCCTTTCCCCTACATCGCGAACACTGCAGGCTGGTATACGGCGGAACTGGGACGACAACCTTGGCTAGTTTATAATCTCATGCGCATGGTAGACGGTGTATCCCCTACCGTATCTTCTGGAAATACATTATTTACCTTTCTCGGCTTCGTCGGTTTATACATTCTTTTGGGTTTGTTATTTCTGATGTTAGTCTTGAAGATCATTAGAAAAGGTCCTGAAACGACAGTTGCATTAACCTAATTAGCTATGGAAATATTCTGGTTTATCGTATTAACTTTCATGCTGGGAATTTATATCGTACTCGATGGGTACGATTTTGGGGCGGGAATTGTCCATCTATTCTTTGCTAAAACCGAACAGGAGAAAAAAGCTGTTACTAACGCGATTGGGCCGTTTTGGGATGCCAATGAAGTCTGGCTCATCGCTTCCGGCGGTGTCCTATTCTTTGCTTTCCCAACACTTTATGCCTCCTCTTTCAGTGGATTTTACTTGCCGCTCATGCTTGTATTATGGTTGCTTATTTTTAGAGCGATAAGTCTTGAACTCAGGGGGCAGGTTCACCATCGTCTTTGGGAGGCTTTATGGGATAAAGCTTTCGGCCTAGCAAGCCTGTTGCTGGCACTTTTCTTCGGTGCCGCACTGGGTAATGTCGTTCGCGGAGTAAACCTAGGTATGGTAGAAAATGGTGTATCGACCCAAGAGCCACATTATTTCTTCTTAGCACTTTGGAACCCGACATTTGACCCATTAGCCCAACATCAAGGCATTATAGACTGGTTCACCATCATATTAGGTTTAGTTGCCGTCGTTACATTAACAATCCATGGAGCGGGCTGGGTCATTCTGAAAACTTCCAGCACACTAAATACCAGATTAAAAAATATTGTTTTTAAACTCAACTTTGTCTTACTTATTCTCGTCATACTATCGGCCTATGTATGGCATTATGTGAAACCCATCTCCTTAAACAATCTTCAAAATCATTATTGGCTGTGGATATTTCCTTTGATTGCTGCTGTTGGATTACTTGGACAGTTTTGGATCAAGACCTTTAAGAAAGATGGTATTGGCTTCCTATTTTCATCCCTGTTTATACTGGGGAGCTTTGCCACGACCGTTGCTTCCATGTTCCCTATATTATTGCCTTCAACGAATGACATCAATCCTTCCTTGACGATTCAAAATGCTGCTGCAAATGAATATGGTCTTTCAGTAGGGTTAGGCTGGTTTATGTTTGCAGCAATTCTGGTGGTTGCTTATTTTATTATCCAATTTAGGGTCTTCAAAGGTAAGCTTGATGACGTCGGTTACGGTGAACACTAAGAGCGGTCTCTATTCGAGTCCCAACAACTTATGTTTCATCGCAAGCTGTACAAGTTCAATCATATTTTTAACTTTAAATTTAGTCAGGAGATTGCGCCGATGCGTTTCAACAGTAACTGGACTTAAAAATAACTGCTCGGCGATTTGGTTCGTGGTAAGTCCATTAGAGATCAAAATCAAAATCTCTTTTTCACGCTGTGTAAATCTGGGCAGACTGCTGATCGTAGAAATTGCACCACGATAAAGTTCTTTTGCTCGATCACAAATTGCTTCTTTGCCGTCCAGGCCGAGCTGTACACAGCCTAGGAATTCTTCGTTGCTAACATCCTTTAAGATATAGCCATTTCCACCAGCCTGCATAAACTGAAAAATAAGATTGCCATCGGCCAAATTGCTCAATGCAACAATAGGAATCATAGGAAACAGCTTCCTCACCTGAGTACAGACATCTACTCCATTTGTCTTCAACAGTTGCATATCCATAAGTAGGAGATCCGCTTTCGTGACCTTTAAAAATTCAATTAACGTAATCTCTTCCAAAAAGGGATATACAAGATACCCATCCTGATTATTGAGAAAAGAGGCAACACCTTCCAACAATAAAGGATGATCGTCTAACACTGCAATTATCTTCATGACTCAGCCTATTTAAACAGTTACACCAATTTCGATTTGAGTTCCGGATCCAAGCTTACTCTGAATATCAATTGATCCATTGATCCATTTAACTCTATTGACCATATTATTTAAACCCAATCCATAATTTAACACAGCGGAATCAAAGCCTTTGCCATTATCCTCAACGAGGATATGCAGTACTTCGTCCGATTTACTTACCTGAACGATAATTGCATCTGCGTTTGCATACTTTAATGCATTTGAAATAGCCTCTTGAACAATTCGATATATGGCCAATCCTTTTTGAAAATCCACATTCAATTCAGGTTCATAGTTTTCAAATTGGATCGAAACATGACTATTTTTCATTGCTATACACAATTGCTCCAATGCTGCTATTAATCCAAACTGACGCAACGATTCGGGCATTAGATTATGGGATATCCGTCTTACTTCGCCTAAGATGTCGTTCAACTTCTGCGGCACTTCATCAGTCAAGAGTGTACCACTTGCTACATCGCCGGCAATCTTAAATTTTAGACCTGTTAACATACCTCCTATGCTATCATGCAGATCTTGGGCTATACGCTGACGCTCCTGCTGCTCCCCCTTGAGCATAGATTCCGAAATTTGCAACTGTTTTTCCTTTTCCAATTTGTCCAACACAATTTCGTGGTTGAGCTGAATCTGTGTATTGAGCTTCCGTTGTTTTCGATAGAAAAAAGCAACAAAAAGCACAATACAAAAAAGCAAAACGGCAATACCCAAAACGAGAAAAATCCGAAATTGGTTACGGTCCTTTTCTGCGCGTAGATTCAAAATTTCTTTTTCTTTTTCAACGGTCTTATATTTCGTCTCCATCTCATTCATTTTTTCCAGCAATTGGACCTTCTGAATGCTATCGGATAGTTTATTTGCCATATTGGACATCTTCAGCGCATCCTGATAATTCCCCATAAGCTCATTCACACCCGCCAGTTGACTGTACACAATTTTACTGTTGTAGAGATCTCGCGTTAATAATCCATTTTTCACGATTTCCTCCAACTGCAGTTTAGCATCAGCATACTTTTTCTGCAAGAGATATACATTAAACTTTCTGAACCGCATCATCTGAAATAATTTCCAATTGTTCATTTTCACCGACCAATCCAAACCGATATCCAACAGGCGAAGGGCTTCATCAGTTTGTTGCTTTGTGGTAAAATAAAGCGCTTCATTGTAATAGTAATTGGGTAATTGAGAAGAATTCGGGTAATCGTTCAGGAGCTGTTTGACTTTGTCCAACAGTACTCTTGCTTCTTTGGATTTCACCTGATAACAATAATTACTGACTGTATTGAGATAAGCCACCACAAGCGCAGCACTCGGCGGTTGCTGCTCGAGCTGTTTTATGGCCAATTGATGGTATTCATCGGCTTTTGCAAGCTGATTGGACGACATAAACGTCATGCCGATCATCGTATTTATACTACCTTCCATGATGGGATCATGTGCCTTCGCATAAGGCAGACACTTCCCGTTAAGGATATCCAGAAAATCAGCAAATCCTTTTTTAGGAAATCGAATTAAGCCCAAATTATACCAAGCTTTGGCCAAAAGCCCCTGCTGAAAAGGCTTTTGTGCATTTCCAAGGAGGTCTACACATCGTTGGGCTTCAACTCCTGCATTTTTACTATCCAGAAATTGCCCGTAATAAAAGCTTTTGTAAAGTGCCCCCATCGCCTGTAAGCTCCGGAACGGTTTGGCTAACCGCTCCCCCTGTTGCATATGATCCCAAAATTTGGTTGTATCTCTAAATCTATAGTAATCTGCCAAATAAAAATGCTGCATTGCTTTCACACTGTCCTCCGAACTCGACAGCAATAATTGTTCCGCGTCAGATCGATATTTATTTTCATCCAATGGCAAAAAACTCTGTGCAACTACAGCATGTACAGTAAAGTATACTATAAAAAAGGCAATTATCTTCGTTAACTCTCTCAACTGAAACATCATTAATCCAATATCTTAATCATTTAAACAATTAAACTAAATGGGGCCTTTTCAGCCAATGGTTTCATAATATGTAATAAGAAAGTCTTATGGTGGTTAAAGACTTCTCTCTACCTCTAAATTTGCCGTCGATGAGGCTTCTTCAAAGTCGACAATAGAAAATATAGATCGGAAAACCGCGTAATCAAATGGCGGGTCCAAAAAACAAAGATATATCTCCGCGATGAATTGCTAAAGATATTCTTCTACTTTTTTGAAATTAATTTTCCATATAGGGTTTGGCTAATCTATTTAAATATAGGCTAAAACATCTCTCGTTGATAAAAAAGCCTCTCGAATTACCGAGAGGCTTTTTTATCAACGAGATTCACTACTCTTTTTCGTAGCTATATCGATCAACAAGTCCAGCTTACATTGGTAAGCCGAAGACAGCACATTTGGATTGTCGGACTCAAAAAGCGCAGATTTCATGATGGGCACACTAAAGGGCAATGTCCAGGCGCGGAGCGACTTCGCGATAGCATCCATTGCATTAATGCCCTGTAGTGCATGCACACCATCGGCCCAACAAACCAGTCCGATATGTTTATCCGTCAGGTAAGCCGGTTTATTTTTAGCACTGACTTCAAGCCAATCCAAACAGTTTTTCATGACACCGGGAATACTTCCATGATAAAGCGGAGACAACCAAAAATGTATATCTGCCTCAAGAAATAAGTTATTCATAATCTTGACCGCATTGGGCACCCGATTGAGACTCAAATCAAATAAGGGTATTCCGCTATCAGCCAAATTAAAAATAGTATTTTCAACGCCCTTTTGGTTCAGTTGGTCGGAAAAATAGTGTGACAATTTTCCCGATGTAGATTCTTGCCTTCTTTCTAAGGCGCCATTAAATATTAATGCTTTCATTATACTTTCCCTTTTTTAAAAATAACTTTTGGCATACCAACCTCACCATACATTAACGTCTGGACAATAGGAAGCAAACGTTCTGTCGCTAACATATAAAGTGACGCCGGAATATTAGGACGGGCCCGTATGACAACTTTTTGCTGCTGAAAATTCGACAAATCCATCGCCTGCAAAGCCTGCATCCATAGGTCTATTTCCAAATCCTCCATCGCCTTAAAATCGTAATACGCTGCAACAGGATGAAGTTTTTCCGCCAGGGCCATATAGACCCAAGGCGGGATAATTGCGTCCACAGAACAGCTAATGGCAACCGCCTTATTTCGAAAAGCAGACCAGTCCACCGCCGCCAAAGATTCTCTGAATTCTTTTTCTTTAACGATTGCTTCCTGATACAACAATGTTTTGATATCAAAACTTAGGATAGCAAGATTGGCCTTAAAATCAATTAGATCTAAAGCCAATATACCCGTGTTTTCAACTTTATTGATAAACATATCAAACCAAGCCTGCAATCACAGTATCGTATTTTTGTTCAACAATAGACCAATCCAAAAGCGACCAAAATGCATCCAAATAATCGGCTCTTTTATTTTGATATTTCAAATAATATGCATGCTCCCAAACATCGACCCCCAAAATAGGGAAACCTCTGCCGATCGATTGTGTATCCATCAGCGGATTATCCTGATTGGGAGTAGCTACGATAGCTAAGGCGCCGGAATGTTTTACATACAGCCAAGACCAGCCCGAACCAAACTGCCCTAGTCCAGCATTTTTGATCTGGGCTTTGAGCTCTTCCAAAGAACCAAAGGCAGCGTTTATCTCATCGGCTAACTTCCCTGTGGGTACCGTTTTTGGATTGGGCGATAAAATTTCCCAAAATAGCGTATGGTTAAAGTGACCACCGCCGTTATTGCGGACTGCTGGGCTATATTTACTTACGCTTGTTAATATATCCAATAGATTGTCAGCTTCGCCTGCTGTTCCTTCTAATGCCTTATTTAGATTGTCAACATAAGCTTGATGATGCTTTTGATGATGAATCGTCATGGTCTCGCGATCAAAATATGGCTCAAACGCCGCATAGGCATATCCTAACTGGGGTAATTGAAATTTGTGCATAGTTTTATTGTTTTTATGATAAGTCAAAACTAGAGAATCAAATTTAATAAAACAACCAAATAGTTGTTTTATTAAAGTCATAAAAATAAATTAAAAAGAATAAACCTGTGTTTTAAACACATTTTAGAACAAAAAATAAAAACACTATCTTTGCTGATGTTATATAAAACAACTTTTTTATTGTCAAATGCAGAAAAATCCAGCTGATCGAATATTAATGTTATTAAAAATGCGCCGAGAAGCCACTGCAGCTTTGATTGCAACAGAGTTGGCTATAACAAAAGAAGGGGCCCGTAAACATTTATTGAACCTGGCGAATCAAAACCTGATTGTCTCCAATGCCCGGAGTGAAGGTATTGGCCGCCCCTCGACTTATTACAGTCTGTCACCGCAGGGCATGGCAAGATTTCCAGATAGTCACGCCGACATTACAGTACAACTGTTGCAGTCGATTAAACAAGTGCTTGGCGAGAATGCTTTGGATCTACTTATCAGTGATCGGGAGTCTAAAGTATATCAAAAATATACTGACGCGCTATCGGATATTGAATCCATCGAAAAAAAACTTGAAGTTATTGCCGCAAAAAGAACGGCGGAAGGTTATATGGCAGAATGGAAAAAAGAGGCTGACGATTATCTGCTCATTGAAAATCATTGTCCCATATGTGCAGCTGCAACCGAATGTCAGGGATTCTGCCGTTCAGAACTGAATAATTTTCAGCAACTCATCGGTCCAGCATATCGTATCTGCAGAACAGAATACATCATCGAAAATGCCCCCCGCTGTACCTATCGTATTTCAAAGGCGAAATAAAACCAATTTCTAAGGCATTCCTGCACAAATTATTAATATACCAAAAAGTATTTTTTATATTTGCATTAAAAGAACAGGAATTACATGTCAAAAGCAGAACAGACACGACAATATATCATTGAAAAGACTGCGCCCATCTTTAATAAAAAAGGCTACTTTGCAACTTCACTCTCGGACATTACGACAGCGACAGGTTTAACAAAAGGAAGTATCTACGGTAATTTCAAGGACAAGGATGACCTGGCTACCCATGTCTATACCTATCAGAGCAGAAAAATTTCAGAAGCTGTTAATCAGCAGATTATACAGCAAAAAACATCGCTGAAGAAGCTTTTGTCTTTTCTAGATTTCTATAAGGACAATTTCAAAAATATCGCAGCTTCAGGAGGCTGTCCCATGATGAATGCGGCCGTGGAGGCCGATGATTCGCTATCTTTTTTAACCCCAAAAGTCAGACGTTCTTTTGACCTTTGGAGACAGCGGCTAATTCTAATTCTTGAAGAAGGAGTTGCCAGCGGTGAATTTAAACAGCATATTTCTGCTGAAAATTATGCCATCACCTTTATGGCGATGGTCGAAGGCGGAATCTTGCTTTCCAAGATTTCCGGCCGAGGAAAAGATCTTGCCATTGTATTGGATAAAATGAAGGAAATGGTGGATCGGGAGATCAAGGCTTAATTTTTTTACAAAAACAAATACCAATTGGTATATTTATAAGTTTATATTAAAATAAAAAGAGATGAAAAGAGTTGTAATAACTGGCATGGGAACAATTAACCCGCTGGGAGAAAACATAGACATATTTTGGGATAACATTTTGCGAGGCGAAAACCACACAACGCTTATTAGCCGTTTTGATGCTTCGTTGTTTCGAACACAGATTGCAAGTGAAATTAAACACTTTCAACCTGAAAAATACTTAGATAGAAATGAGATTAAACGGAGTGATCTCTTTACGCAATATGCTTTATACAGTGCAGCGCAGGCAATGGAAGATTCGGGACTAGATCTCGATGCCATAGATCCATTTGATATCGGTGTCATCTGGGGTGTTGGTCAGGGCGGCATGGAAACTTTCGAAAAAGAAGTAGAAGGCTACGTGACAGGAGATTACAAACCACGATTCAGCCCTTTCTTTGTTCCTAGACTTATCGTCAATATGGCTTCAGGCATGATTTCAATGAAGTATGGCTTAAAAGGAATCAATTACACTACCGTATCGGCTTGCGCCACATCCAATACGGCCTTTATGGATGCTTTTAATTACATTAGGCTCGGCAAAGCCAAAGTCTTTATAAGCGGCGGTTCCGAAGCCCCCATTACCCCGGCTTCCGTTGGCGGTTTTTCTGCCATGAAAGCCATGTCAAGCCGGCATGATAGCCCACAGACTGCAAGCAGACCCTTTGATCGGGATCGTGATGGTTTTGTTATGGGTGAGGGAGCCGGAGCTCTCATCTTGGAAGAATACGAACATGCCAAGCAAAGAGGTGCAAAAATTTACGCAGAGCTTGTCGGAGCTTCGATGACCGCAGACGCTTACCATATGACCTCACCCCATCCCGAAGGGATAGCGGCAGCAAAAGCCATGTCTCTGGCTTTGGAGGAGGCTAAAATTAATACCAGTGAGCTTGACTATTTAAATCTCCACGCGACTTCAACGCCAGTTGGAGATATCGCCGAACTTAAAGCCGTACAACGGGCTTTTGGAAACTTAAATAATCTATGGGTCAGTTCTACAAAATCAATGACTGGACATTTACTTGGGGCAGCAGGCGCTATCGAAGCAATCATTGCCATAAAATCCATCAACAATAATATAATTCCGGCAACGATTAATATCGAAAATATCGATCCCGAAATTCCCGAGGGAATTCACATTGTGATCAATCAGCCCTTAGAAAAAGTTGTTCAAACCGCAATGAGCAATGCCTTTGGCTTTGGAGGGCACAATTCAAGTATCGTTTTCAAAAAGATTTAATTTTTTTTGAAATAACTCTTGACAAAGTGTAATAAACACACTATCTTTGCTGTATCATAATTTAGGTTTATAATTGGTTATTTAAGGTTTTCATTCTCCCCGTTTGAAAACCTTTTTTTTTTTGCCTATTTTTTTCCATGTCCGAAGGTCTTTAAGTTTATTTCCAGAAGTCGAATGGGTATACAATTAGCGTCACATCCACATACCAACTTATAGCTAATCACAATTTTCAATCAATGTTTAGACAGTAATTAGTCACTAATTATTCAGTCTCTACTGAGTCATCACTGAGCAAGCACTGAACGAGCACTGAACAAGTACTGTTAAAAGAGATAAGTTAGTACCTACTTGATCCATAGTCGCTTCGAAAAATCGTATTACTTCAGTCCTACCCATTCTTGCATGTTACAGAATCCCTTTGGTATTCTTAAGCTTGGTCGTGGAGTTAAATCCCAGTTAGTTCTCCGCAAAAGGTCTGCAGTGTATAGAACGGGATCCACTATTGATCAGTATCAAAAAGAAGACATTTTAACTGCCTTACACCCACATTTAAATTCAAAATGTAGTAAACAAAATATCGATTTACTGATACGATTTAAGGGTAAAAAAAAACAGCGAGACAACTGAAGTTGCCTCGCTGCATAAAAATAAACATATGAAACTAAAATTTTCCTGTTCGTTTATCCCACCACATTTGTTCACCCCACACAAAATCTTTCACTTTAGTGGCTGCAGCTTCCACATTAACTTTATTATTTTGATATTCGCTATTAGGATAAGGAGCTCGCCAAGGTTGGTCATTATGCGCTGAACCATATACCGAATTCAACGAAGGGTAATTTGTTGTAGGCACACCAGTTCTTCGATACAAACTCCAAGCTTCAGAATTCTCCTTAAAAAGTGCTACCCATTCATCCCACCAAATACGTTCTTTCGTATTATTCCATTTTCCAGCACCGGCTAGGTAGGCATCTATACCCGTCTGGGAGACGCCATTTTCCTTCATAGAAAGATTTACAGCTTTTTCATAAGCATCTTTTGCTGTGATACCCACATTATAACCTAACATTGCTGCCTCAGCCAAACTATAATAAGTTTCACAAGATTTATAAAAGGGAATAAATCCGGCAGGATCACCCATATATTTCTCTCCAATCCATGAAACAGACCGCAATACAGCTGGTCCCGATTTCGCCCCATTTGGATATCCTTTATAAGTATCTGCATCTGTCTTCTGAGCGATGGCAGCTATCCGCGGATCATTTGTGGCAACCATATGATCTATAAAAATATCTGACAATGCCCAGTTATCAATTCGCTTTCCATAGATACCAGAATTATACCATGGTTCAAAATACGGTAATGCACCAGGAAAATCAACATAACAATTTTCATCGTTACTCACGATTAATGGATATTTAGTTGGATTACCTGCAATTTCTTCTACTGTAGATTTAGCTAAACTGGAAGAAACCCCAGAGATACGGATTGCCATTCTCAATCGCAATGAATTACAGAATTTTTTCCACATCGCCATATCCCCGCCATAAATAACGTCGAAATTGCCAACGTCGTCAGTCCCTATTCCTGCGGCCATTTCATCCGAAATCTTTTTCAGGTCAGCCATGATAGCAGGATAGATATCTTCTTGTTTATCATATTTTGCGAGCAAAATACTTCCTTCACTTGGAAGCCCCTTAAGCGCCTCTGAATAAGGAACGTCACGCCATCCTTCGGTTAATAAAAACCACATGTAATTCTGCCAAATTCTGCCAATGGTCCGCACGTTTTTAAATGCCTCGGCCTTATCTTCGGTTTTGGCTAGCAAATCTTTGATCTGGGTATTGTTATAATAACAATTATACCAACGATTCCCGTAGGTGTTATTCGTTGGAATCAAGCCGGACATATAATCCATATATTGAATTTTCACAATATAGCCCGCAAACGTTCCATAACCGTCCACATCCCCTCCAAAGGATTCCGCAGTATTTCTTAATACATTGGTCAACATATTTCCTGGGGGTACATTTGGCAATGCGTCTGGATCAACATTGATCTCATCAAAACTCTTGGTACACCCCGAAAAAAACATCATTGATGCCAAGGCAGGTATACTTAATTTTATAAATAAACTTTTCATAGTTTCTATCTTATCCAGAGTAATTCTATACGAGTTACTTTTTAATTACACTAAAATGAAAATCCTAATTTAAATCCAATACTTCTTGAAGAAGGCACTGTAGCCTGTTCGAAACCAACACCGCGGCTATCGCTTGACACACCACTGGTTTCAGGATCTAAACGCATTGTATTTGATTTGTGAACCCATAACAATGCCAAATTCGATCCAATCAAGGAGACATTTGCCCGTTTAATTCCTTTAATTTTGCTGTAAAGATGTGAAGGAATCGTATAGGTCAAATAGGCTTCGCGCAATTTGAGGAAAGACCCATCAAACACGTAGCTTTCTGCAATACCTCCAGATTCGAACCAATCTTGGGCATTGGTTTCAATGGTATTGGCAATCCACCCACCTTTACCATCGGACATTGCAAACCGCTCATTACTCATGACGTCTTTTCCAGCGACAATAGCCCGTTCACGTATTCCGTTGGCGGCCGTGATTTCAGCAACCCCGGTTGTATATGCATGGCTCATCGTTTGTGACCAGATATCACCTCCTTTACGGAAATCTAGCATAAAACCAAAACTAAAGTCTTTATATCTGAAATCATTACGCATACTTGCCAGATAATCTGGTGTTACATTACCAATAATTTGATTCGGTTTAGACATCACTAACCCACTTTCATTAACCTTAATGGCACCTTTCATAGCCCCATCTTCCACACGGTCATATCCAGTGCTTCTTAATGCTCCCCAAGCCTCTCCAACAGTTGCAGTATTTGCTATACCCCAAGTCCAACCTAACTGATAGGTTGTTAAATTTAATTGCGGATATAATTCCAAAATTTTATTGCGATCTCTTGAATAGTTTATGGTTGTTGTCCAATTCAGGCCATTTTCATTTTTTAAGATATCCCCTCTCAATTGCAGTTCGACCCCCTTACTTTCGATGTTACCAGCATTTAATACCATACTACTAAACCCGACCACATTGGACGTTGTTACAGGAAGTATTTGCTTCTTCGCATTCTTATGGTAATAAGTGAAATCAGCATGAATACGGTCATTTAAAAATCCGATCTCAGTACCAGTTTCCCAAGAATAAATTGCCTCAGGCTCCAAATTATTAATTGCATAGGTCATACTTTTATACATCTGCGCAATACCGTTAAAAGCATTTGCTTGCGCATAGTAGTAATTCCCATTTCTATACGGAGTTGTTGCATTTCCAACTTTAGCGACATTCAATCTAAGTTTCCAGAAAGATAACGCGCTTCCCTTTAAATTAGAAAAGGACGTTGTTGGAATCCAACTTAAACTTGCTGAAGGATAGAAAAACGATTTTGTAATTGTTGAAGACCAATCATTACGTGCCGTCGCATCAAGATAAAGCTGGTCTTTCCATCCAATCGAAGCCTGACTATAAATAGAATTGGAACGATTATGTGCATGGTCCATATTTGTTACCGCATCTCCTATTTTGTTGGTAATCGTATAAACACCTAAAACATTTAATCCACTGGCTCCTAAACTATTTGATTCATACTGATTATCTCGGTAATTGGCACCTACTATCGCTAATATATTGAAATCACCAAATTGTTTATTAAAATTGGCCAAGAAGTCCGCATTGAACTCGGAATTACTGCTTTTAATTTCATTGAAACTTCCTAATGGATGATCAAAGTTATAATAGTTGCTTTCAAAGATATCTGTATGATAATAATCCAAACCTACTCTACCTTCAAATTTCAAAAATTCATACGGTTGATAATACAAAGATGATTTTCCAAAAATCCGATTGGTCTTCAATGAATTCAAAGAATTATGCATAGTATAAAAAGGATTCATATGATAATTAGAATTCCAATTATAATAGGTATAATTTCCTTGAGCATCCCTTTCATTCCAATTTTTCTTCAGATCTTGCATATCCACCTGACGACCAAACCAAATCAAACCATTCATCGGGTTTGCGCCATCATATCCTTGTGTAATCAAATTACCACTTTCTGTTCTGGTAAAATTGGACATGATATCATATGAAAACTTATCGTTGATCTTGTACTCATTGTTCAATTGAGCAGAATACTTTTTTTGATCCGTGTTTGGCACGGTTCCTTTTTGATCACGAAAAGACAGAGACGCACGAGTCGAAGATCTGTCCGTCTTAGCCATTAAAGAAAGATTATGATTTTGAGAGTAACCTGTTTGGAAAAACTCTCTCACATTATTGGGATGTGATATCCATGGTGTTGCTTGTCGAACGCCATTAACCACAGGGCTATTAAATTGAGGTAATTGCAATCCTATGTCTAAGCGAGGTCCCCATGATTCATCAAACCCATCATTAACACCTCCGCCAGCTCCATCCTTATAACTGAAAGAGTTTTGCTGTGCATATTGTTGATAGGTTAAACCACTACCTAAAGAATTATAATGATACTCGTCACCCCTGGTTCCTTGCCCATAGAGATTCTGGTATTTTGGAATAGTGGACGCTCGATCTATTGAAAAATTCCCATCATACGACAAAAGAACACCATCCTTGGCTCTTTTCCCAGATTTTGTCGTAATTAAAATAACACCTTTACCAGCTCGCATACCATACAGGGCTGCTGAACCTCCTTTCAAGGTAACAACACTTTCGATATCTTCTGGATTAATATCATTTAAACCGGATCCATAATCTACACCAGAATATGTATTGTCACCTGAACGAACGGCATTATTGGAAATCGGTACACCATCAACAACAATTAAGGGCTGTTGATCTGAAAGAAGTGAGGAATTACCACGAATCGATATCCTAGCGGAGGCCCCCACAGCACCACCAAATTGATTAACCTGTACCCCTGCAACTTTTCCAGAAAGTGCACCTGTTAAGCTCAATTGACCAGCATCCGTTAGTTCCTTAGCTTTTACCTCTTGAACCGCTGACCCTAGGGATTTTTTGTCTCTCGTGATTCCCATTGCCGTTACAACAACTTCGTCCAAATTTGTCTCATCCGATAAAAGTGTGACCTGAAGTGAAGTCTGATTGGTCAAATTTACTACTTTACGGTCATAACCCACTGCCGACACACTTAAAGTCCCTGCCTGCTTATAATTAATCGTAAATTCACCATTTTGTCCACTCTGGGTTGCTGTTCCATCTCTTAACGTGATTGTAACTCCAGGGATAGGTTTCCCGTCTTGGTCGACCACCTTCCCCTTCAAAACTGTCTGTGCGTATACTGCCGAGCTTACCAAGAAGGTAGCAGCTAGCATAGCAATACTTTTTCTGTTCATAAGTTTAGTTTCAGATGTATTAGTTTATAGTGCTTTTTGTAATAACTAAGTTATAAGCACAACGCTTTCATTGTTAACCGAATTTTGACCAGTATTGCCCAATTATTAACCCTAAGTGTTAAATAATTGAAATCAACATCCAAATCTCAACAAAAAGAAATTTTACATAAACCCATCTTTACAACAATAACCTACCTATCCACTCCCCACACACCGATTTACAAGTAAAACCACAGAAACATATTAATCTAATTTATTTTACTACATTTTTTTGGAATTTTATTGGCAATAACTTAAAAGAATCAAAAATAAAGACAAAAAAAAAGCGAATTATCTGCATTTTTCACAAGATACTTCAAAAAAAACTTAAGATAAATCTCTTTTAAAGAAGTTTAGGTAGATGAGAAAGAAAAAAATATATAAATAAAAAAAGAGCAAAATTCTGCCAAGAATAGCCATATGCGTTCCATTCTTAGCAGAATTTTACTTCCGAATTCATATAGTTTAAAAGTCTAGCCAACCGAGCCGCTAGCGAGATTAATTAAGAAATCTAGACTTATTTACTCGTATTCCTTATTCCGGTACAATCTAATTCTCCATTGGAATTTCTTGAACTAAATAACAGAATAGAGTGTTTGTTTATATTGCTGCACATATTCCTTTGGATTGCAGCCCACAATTTGCTTAAAAACTCGATTAAAATTAGTAATGCTATTGAAGCCACTATTGTATGCAATAAACGAAACACTATCTAGGTGTTCTTCGTTTAGTTGATTACAAACTTCTTTGACTCTTATCCGGTTAAGATAGGTCACAAAAGTAACACCGCAATGCTTTTTAAAATATCGACAAAATGCCTGCGGAGTAAGATTTGCATGATCAGCAACATCTTCCAGCGTAATTTCGTCTTTATAGTGCTCCTTAATATAATTACAAATGAAATTAATGCGGTTTGATCCATGCATTGTATCAAAGGCCACTTCTACCCGCTCGTTACATAGCGCATCTGCCTCCCGTGAAATATTTGCCAATGCTCTTAGTAAATAGAAAAAGTGCATTAACTTCTCCATCTGATCAGCGGAATTCAATTGACAAACCCGTTCCGATATCTGCTCAAAATACCTCTCCGGTACCTTAAATCCTCTGGAGTTATTATAGATAAATTGATTCAGCGATTCAAATTCATCCAAAGAAAATAGTGATTTCAGCTTACCATTGGGATCAAAAAAGATAGAAACAGAACGTGATTCATTGGAAAGACCGTCTTGGGACGCTGACTTAAAAACGTGAGGTTGATTCGCACCTAAAAAGAATATATCATTTTCCTTAAAGGGATGTAGCGTATCTTCAACAATCAAAATTCCACTACCTTTTTTTATCCACATTAACTGAGCTTCCTGATGACGGTGAAAATAAGGATAGAAAGTTTCCAAAACATCTTCTTGCACAGTTAAACTTTGCCCTCGGGTTGTCGGCACGTTAAATTGAAGCGTTTTCATAGTTTATTTAGTTTTATGTTTACTGTTTAGTAATATAAATATAACAACTACAATGGAAGATTACTTCTTGCAAACAAAACATAAAAATACTATACCAAAATATGTTTAGAATTCGACAATATTTAATAATCCCTAAGAAATATGCAAACCAAAACAAAGAATTTACAATAAAAATTCACCAGCAGTAAAAAAATGGGTTAAAATACAATTAGACTTTGATAAATTGTGCAAATTATTATTCAACAGAAAGGCTGAACTTTATTTAATTTCGTTGTTTGACCTTTTTAGAGACAAAATGGCGAGCATATTCATTTGTAACAACAGCAAACACCACACTATCAAAGATAGACCTTTAAATAAATGATTTTGACATGCATAAATTTTACGATATTCGTATTAGACAATAACCCGCTAGGTAGACAATTCTACTTCAAGCCGAAGCAGATTACAAACAATTCATGATTCTAGCACAACAAAAACAGTACTTCCTTTAATTTCCAAACTTATGTTCAAAAAAGAAATATATCTTAATCGCCGAAATAATCTGTTATCAAAGTTTACAACTGGCAAAATTCTTTTGTTAGGCAACATTGAAAATCCAATCAATTTTGAGCACAATACCTATCCCTTCCGTCAAGACAGTAGCTTTTTATATTATATCGGTGTCAAAAGTCCACGTTTGGCGGCTGTACTTGACACTGAGAAAAACGAGACCATCCTATTCGGCGATGAAATGACCATTGACGATATTGTGTGGATGGGCCAACAACAGACTTTAGCTGAAAAAGCAGATCTTTCTGGTATCAGCAAGGTCCTTCCTTTCAATCAACTCTTCGACTACCTTAGCAAAGGAAAACAGGAAGATATTCACTACCTTCCTCCTTATCAGTCGCATAATAAATTATTACTTGAGCAGCTAACCGGCCGTCCCGCAAATCAGCTTCAGCCCTCTGCGGCTTTGATTAAAGCTGTCGTTGCGCAACGGAACATCAAATCGGCCGAAGAAATTATCGAATTAGAGAAAGCCGTCGATATTGCTGTTGATATGCACCGCATTGCTATGCGAATGACAAAACCTGATCTTTACGAATATCAGATCAGCAATGCCATGCAACATTTTGCGCAAGATCAGGGAACGTCCTTCTCCTATCCTCCGATAGTCACAAAACGAGGTGAAATTCTGCACAATCATATGCAATTTCACCAACTTTATGAAGGTGATCTCCTGCTCAATGATTCGGGCGTAGAAACGGCCATGGGCTATGCTTCGGATCTGACCAGAACCTTTCCCGTAGGAAAACGTTTTACGGCTTTACAAGAGGAAATTTACCAGATTGTCTTACATGCGTTTAAATCTGCAGAGCAGCTGCTGACATCCGGAATACGTTTTAAAGAAATACATTTAAAAGCCTGTGAAGCGCTTGTAGATGGACTTATACAAACCGGCTTCATGAAAGGCAACGCACAAGATGCGGTCATGAATCACGCGCATGCGCTTTTCTTTCAATGTGGACTAGGCCATATGCTCGGTCTTGATGTGCATGATATGGAAGATCTTGGGGAACAATATGTAGGCTATACCGAAGCTGAGCCAAAAGATACCAAGACTTTTGGAATCAAATCGCTGCGGCTAGGTAAGAAATTGGAGGCTGGCAATGTGCTTACCGTTGAACCCGGCATCTATATTATCCCGGAATTAACGCAGCTTTGGGAACAGCAAAATTTACACAAGGACTTTATCAATTATGATTTCTTAAAAAAACATCTCGATTTCGGCGGGGTCCGTATTGAAGATAATTATCTTATTGAAACAGATGGATACCGTCGTTTAGGAAAATACCTTGAACGTGAAATCCAGGAGATCTATCAGCTAAAAGACAATCCAATTGATTGATTAATTAACGAACAACTAACATAATGATAAACCCAAAAAGTAAACTTAAATTCTTTTGGGGTCAACTCAAACAGATAAACAAATGAACAGCATTAAACAGTCGATCTTTATTATTCTAATACTGATTTTTCAGGTTCCAGCTTCCCTTTTTGCGCAGCGACTCTGGACAGATCATGGTGATCAATATTATGAATTTTCCGACAAAGGAATAGAAATGGTCAACCCCAAAAATGGGGTGCGCTCCATCTTCCTTTCACAGCAATCGCTTATTCCGAAAGGCGCAACAGCAGCCTTGAAAGTCGAAAATTTTTCCATTTCCAAAAACAAGGTGCTTATATTGATCTATACCAATAGTAAAAGAGTATGGCGCGAGAATACAAGAGGCGATTATTGGGTTTACAACAAGAAGACCAATCAGTTGCAACAACTAGGCCAAAAATTCCCGGCCTCACAACTGATGTTTGCGAAATTTAACCCACAAGCAGATAAAGTCGCCTACGTTAATAAAGCCGACCATAATGTTTACGTGGAAGATCTCGCTAATGGCAGCATCGTTTCCGTTACCAAAGATGGAACAGACCGTTTAATCAATGGTACTTTCGACTGGGTATACGAGGAAGAATTTGGCTGTAAAGATGGTTTCCGCTGGTCGCCGGACGGTGCTTCCATTGCTTATTGGAAGCTTGATGCCCGCAACATCCGTAATTTTCTGATGATCAACAATACGGATAGCCTCTACTCCTATACCATTCCCGTGGAGTATCCTAAAGTTGGACAATCGCCGAGTGTCTGTTCGATATGGACCTATGAAATCGCCACTGGAAAAAATACCATGCTGAATATCCCGGGAGATCCCAACCAGCACTATATTCCCCGCATGGAATGGTGTCTTGATAGCAAGCAGGTTATCCTAGAGCAGCTCAACAGAAAACAAAATGAGAGCAAAATCTATACCGTCGCTCTCTCCGATAATAAAGCGCAAAATATACATCAGGAGCAAAGCGACTCGTGGATTGATATCAAAGCACGATGGAACAATAACGATCCTTCGGGATGGGACTGGGTTCAAGGTGGCAAGGCCTTCATCTGGGTCTCGGAAAAGGACGGCTGGCGCAAAATCTATCAGATTGATTTATCGGGCAACGAGAAGCTGGTTATGAAAGCGGACTACGATATGATCAATCTTGATTTTTTCGATCCGAAAAATGAAACGATTTATTTTACCGCCTCTCCAAGCAATGCAACGCAGAAGTATCTGTATAGTGTATCGACAAAAGGCGGAATTCCAAAAAGACTGACCCCGGCCTCATACGAAGGCACCTGCGATTATGATATTTCAAAAGACGGTAAAATTGCCATCTTCAGCTTTAGCAACCGGGCAACATTAAAGCACAATGCCGTTATTGAGTTACCGACACACAAAGTACTCGTAGACTTTGATTTTAAGCGTGAAAAGAAAGTCAGCGATGGTATTGCCGAGTTTTTTAAAGTTAAAACAACCGACGGTATTGAGTTAGACGGCTGGATGGTAAAACCACTTGATTTCGATCCCAATAAAAAGTATCCTGTCGTCTTTATGGTCTACGGCGAACCAGCATCACAAACTGTATTAGACAATTTTGGTGCAGGTTATAACAGTTTATATAAAGGAAATATGGCGCAGGATGGCTACATTTATATTTCTTTGGATAATCGCGGAACCCCTGCTCCTAAAGGCAGCTTGTGGCGAAAAAGCATCTACCGCAATATCGGACAGCTCAATATTCGCGACCAGGCTTCAGCAACACAAGAAATCCTGAAATGGCCTTTTGTCGACAATTCACGTGTGGCCGTCTGGGGCTGGAGCGGTGGCGGATCAAGCACGCTTAACCTACTGGGACAATATCCTCAAATCTATAAAACGGGTATTGCTATTGCAGCTGTAGCAAATCAGTTACTTTACGACAACGTATACCAAGAACGCTACATGGGCCTCCCCCAAGAAAATCTTGCAGACTTTGAAAACGGCTCTCCCCTGAAATATGCAAAAAACATCAAAGGTAATTTACTCTATATCCATGGAACCGGAGACGACAATGTGCATTATCAAAATGCAGAAGTCCTGATCAATGAACTGATCAAAAATAACGTGCAGTTCCAGTTGATGTCTTACCCCAACCGCAGCCATTCGATCAGCGAGGGACAAGGTACACATGAGCATTTAAAAACATTATTTACAAACTATCTAAAATTACATTGCCCTCCGGGTGGAAGATAAACCGAATAGTTATCATTTACAGATGAAAAGAATACTATTATATGCATTGGGAACCTGCTGTCTGCTGACCGCAGGCATACAGCAATCAGCAGCGCAGCTGATGAAAGAAAAAAATGAATTCACAAGAGCGGATTCACTGCGCGGATACCTGTCACCGCTGCGAACCTGCTACGATATCCAATACTATCATTTGGATGTTAAGGTAGATATAGACAATAAGTTTATTTCGGGTTCAAACCTTTTCCGTTTCAAGGCCACAACTGATTTTAATCGCCTGCAATTTGATCTTTTTGCAAATCTCAAAGTAGACAAAGTCGTATATAAGGGGAAAGAACTTTCCTTTACCAGAGAACACAATGCTGTCTTTGTCGAATTTCCTGCGACTATCAAGAAAGGAATACAGGAAGAGTTTACGGTATATTACGAAGGCCATCCTACAGAAGCCCTCAAAGCTCCCTGGGACGGCGGCTTTGACTGGAAAAAAGATAGCAATGGAAAGCCATGGGTGGCCACGGCATGCCAGGGTATGGGCGCGAGTGTCTGGTGGCCAAACAAAGACCATCAATCCGATGAAGTGGATAGTATGCTGATTTCCATCGCTGTCCCAAAAGAGGTGATGAATGTATCCAATGGACGTTTGGTCAAGGTAGAAAAGATGAAGGATGGTTACACCAAATACCACTGGAAAGTTGCCAATCCAATCAACAACTACAATGTCGCCATCAACATCGGCGACTACGTTCATTTTAAGGAAAAATACAAAGGTGAAAAAGGACCATTGGATATAGACTATTATATTTTGCGCGAAAACGATACGGCAGAAAAAAAAGCCCATCTTCAAAAAAACGCCAACCAGACCTTAGAAGCCTTTGAACATTGGTTTGGTCCATATCCCTTCTATGAAGATGGCTATAAACTTGTTGAAACCTACCATACCGGCATGGAACACCAGAGTGCCATCGCCTATGGTAACCATTACCAGAATGGCTATCGCGGCGGGGATGCGTCGGGAACCGGCTGGGGACATAAATGGGATTTTATTGTGGTCCACGAATCTGGTCATGAATGGTTTGGCAACAATATTACTTCAGCTGATCTGGCCGATATGTGGATTCACGAAAGCTTCACTAATTATTCCGAAGGCTTATTTATCGACTATTTCTATGGTAAGGAAGCCAGCCAGGCTTACGCCCATGGTATCCGGAGCGGGATCCAAAATGATAGCCCCATCCAGGGCCCCTACCACGTAAATAAAGAAGGATCTGGGGATATGTATCCCAAAGGCGGTGTTATGCTTAACATGATCCGTACGATGATCGACAATGATGAAAAGTGGCGGAATATTCTCCGGGGATTAAACAGCAAGTTTTATCACCAACAAGTCGATTATAATGATGTTGTCAACTGCGTAAGCCAGCAGTCCGGTCTAGACCTTTTAAAAGTATTTGAACAGTATGTAAAACATGCTGCCATTCCTACACTAGAAATCAAACAAGATCCTTCAGGCAGAATATTAGGCCGCTGGATCAGCGAAGTCAAAGGCTTCCATATGCCCATACATATTGGCGTAAAAGGTCAAAAAAGAGAACTTATCCAGTTGGACCAACGTTTCAGACCGATTAAAGTGACCGGTTTAACGAAAGAGAATATCGATATTGATACGTTTAACTATTATGTCGGCGTATTGGTCGAATAAAAACAGCTTCAATGTTACCAACATGAAATAAACACAGCGCCCCAGAAAGTTAGCTACTTTCCGGGGCGCTGTATTTCTGAGCCACTCTTATCGCTTCATACCTATTCCCAATTGAAATAAAACCTTCATGACTTCGCAGACACCAACAGCAATAAAAAGCATACCGAAGGTCCTTTCTGGCCAATAAGATCCAGACACTTTCAGAAAAAACAGGAAATAGGCCTGCATTAGCGGATTATTGTCCTGATGAAAGATCAATACTGATTCCAGGCAGGCGGATCTACGCCAAGAAGATGTTTTACAAAATAGTCCCTTCTTTTTCGTTCACCATAATCTCCCCCGGAAGAATGCCCCATTCCAGGAACCATAATAAAATCATGATTCTTACGCGCTTTGATCAAAGCATCAACCAATTGGAAAGTGGATGAAGGATCCACATTATCATCAAGTTCTCCAACAATCAGCAAAAGATTTCCTTCCAGCTTAGCAGCATTTTCAATATTGGAGCTAGCCGCATATTCAGGACCTACAGGCCAGCCCATCCATTGCTCGTTCCACCATATTTTATCCATTCGGTTATCGTGACAGCCACAGGAGGAAACGCCAACTTTGTAAAACTCGGGATGGAATAACAGCGCGCCGGTTGAACTTTGGCCCCCGGCAGATGTGCCATAGATCCCTACCCTGCCGGTATCCATGTATTTATATTGTTTTGACGCAGCCTGCATCCAGGCAATTCGATCCGGAAAGCCCGCATCTTTCAGATTTTTCCAACAGACATCATGAAAAGCCTTTGAACGATTTGAGGTCCCCATGCCGTCGATCTGTACCACAATAAAGCCCAATTCGGCGAGTTCGTACATCCCGCTCGGGTTGCTATAAAATGATTTGGGTACGAAAGAACTATGCGGTCCCGCATAAATGTATTCGATGACAGGGTAGCTTTTAGCAGGATCAAAATTCGTCGGCCGAATAATAATCCCCCAGATATCCGTTGCGCCATCACGTCCCCTGGCTTTAAAAACTTCCGGTGCACGCCACCCTGTAGTTTCGAGCAGACTACTGTTTGTTTTCTCCAACTCCATGATAAGACGGCCATTTTTGTCGCGCAATACTGAAATTGGCGGCTGATCGACCCGGGAATACGTATCCACAAACTGCGAATAGTCTTTATTGAAAAAAGCTTGATGATTTGCATTTTCTTCGGTCAGCAGTTTTAAGCCCTTTCCGTCTAAACCGATAGCGTAATAGTGGACCAAATAGGGATCTTCTGCGGCATTCATTCCGCTGCCTTCGAAAATAACCGTTCGTTTTTCAGTATCAACATGCACAACTTTCCGAACAACCCAGTTGCCTTTCGTTATCTGGTTCTTTATTTTCCCAGTAATTCCATCATAGAGATACAGGTGGTTCCAACCATCACGTTCAGAGGTCCATACAATCTCCTTTCCATCGGCCAGATCCTCCCGGTATTTCTTGCCGCTATAATCAATAAAGGTCTTATTCTGCTCCTGAATCAGAAAACTCGAGGTACCACTATTTGCATCCATTTGCATGACGCCATAGACTTGATGCCCCCGTTTGTTATACTCGAAGGTAAATGCTCTGCTGTCATCACGCCAGGAAAGATCCGAAAGGTAAAATTGATTTGGTATGAGCGCGGCATCAAACACCGACAGTCGGTCTTTTTCAAGATCATATAAGATGGGTAGTTTTTGCGCCAGCTCATCTCCGGGCTTCACGTAATCGCGTGTCTGAATTTTAGGCTGCAGCTGATCTTTCGGAGAAGATTCAATAAGCGTCAGTTGCCTGGTCTCTATTTTTTGAGTTTTTACTGTAGCCAGCTTACGGCTATCTGGTGCCCATTGAATATCATTGCTATAATAATTTGCCGTGTTGCCATCAAAGGTAATTTGTCGCGCCTCGTTTGTGTTTCCCTTTTTTGCCAGGAATACATTATTATTGCGGATAAATGCCACATATTTTTTATCTGGAGACTCAACTTCCCCATAGGCATTTCCCTGTTCACGCTGCCCCCAATATCGCGTATTTCGATCTTTTTTTCCACTTGCAGCGCCCTGGCTCAATTGCGAGGAACGGCGGTTCCAGATCCACAGGTAGCCCGCGATATCGAGCGACACTTGATCCTCGTCCAGCAATTTTATCTGATCATTGGAAATAACACGATTTTCGATTTTCTTTCCCAATTTTTCATCCACTAACGAAAATACTTTCGTCAGATCAAACAGCTGTTCTTTTGTTTTTGCCTGGGGATTGACCAAAATATACTCTTTTCCCTGCAACGTATTTCGATCATACCAAAAGAGATCCCCCTTATCATTCCAATAAAATTGGCCGGGCTGATTTTCAATTTTGTTGGTCAATTGTTTTTTTAGGTTTTGTGCACGTGTATAATCTGCCAAAGTTCCTTGACCAAACAGAAACTGTGCCGACAACAACAAAACCGCTGTACTAAGAAACTTCATACTTTCTTCGCTTAGGATTGATTAAATAATAGATCGGGATACCCAATAGTGCAATGATAATGCCTGGCCAGGTATAGTTGGGTTTAAAAATAACCATCAACCCAATAAAGGCAAGTCCCATCAGAATATAAAGAATGGGAAGAAAAGGATACCCAAATGCCTTATAGGGTCTGTTCAAATCTGGACGTGTGATACGGAGACGAATAATACCCGCAATCGCGAGTACATAAAATATGACGACCACACAGGTAATCATGTCCAATAAATCACCATATTTTCCGCTTAAACACCATATTGACGCAGCGACACATTGTATCCAGAGTGCCCAGGCAGGTACCGCATGCGCATTGAGCTTACCCGCCCTTTTAAAAAACAAACCATCTTTGGCCATAGAATAATACACCCTCGCTCCCGCCAGGATAATCCCATTATTACAACCAAAGGTGCTTATCATGATCATAATAGCTATAATAGTAATCCCAAAAGGACCAAAAACCTCTTGTGCGACACTCATGGCTACACGATCTTTTGGTGCATTGACCATAGCTTCTAAAGGCAATATGCCGGTGTACATCAAATTAGTCAGGAGATAGATTACGGTAACCAGTAAAGTCCCTAATGCAAGACTCAACCCGATATTACGTTGTGGATTTTTAATTTCGCCGGCTACTGCGGAAGATGAGTGCCAGGAATCGCTGCTGAAGAGCGCACCGACCATAGCCGCAGAAAAAGCGCCCATTGCTGAAAATCCATCATAAGATGCATACGTTCCATCCGTATTTAAACGGCGCATTGACCAAAGAGATATATTGTCCCAGTTCCAAGTCCAAACTTCATGTTTCAAAGCAAGGAAGCCAAAGAGTAACAAGAGCAGCAGGCTCCCGATCTTGATCAATGTGATGGATGTCTGTACGCGCTTTCCGCTATTTACGCCTCTTGAATTAATATAGGTTAATACAATAATGACGGCAATTGCCAGCAGTTGCGCTGCAGATACCCGATAATCTGACCATTCTAGCAGGTAAACATCTTCATCCATGAAAGGGAAAAGATAGGCTGTAAATTTCGCAAAAGCTACCCCCACAGCAGCTATTGTCGCAGTTTGTATAACGGCAAAAAATGTCCAGCCAAATACAAAACTCAATACCGGCCCATAAGCCTCCCGAAGGTAGATGTATTGTCCTCCTGCCTTTGGAAACATCGCACTCAATTCACCATAGCTCAACGCTGCAGTCAATGTCATAAAACCACAGATCAGCCATACCACCATCATCCAGCCTGCAGACCCCGTGTTGCGCGCAATATCCGCAGATACAATAAAAATCCCAGAACCGATCATACTTCCAACCACCAGCATAGTGGCATCCAATAACCCGAGAGACTTTTGAAAAGTTTGTTTCGACTCACTCATAAACACCTAGTTATTAAAATGATAAAACTTCCAGTTTGTCTCGTAATCGGGCTTTAACCTTTCGCCCTTGATAATCGCTCTCAACATTTCCATCGGTAGATAATTTTCTTTGATCACACGGTCGTGGAATGCAGCAAATGACATTTTCCCTTGATCTACGACCTCCTCTTTGATGCGCATCAATTGCAAGCCGCCTACGAGATAGGCCAGTTGATATAAAGGATCATAGGAACCTTCAAACGATCTCTTTACTTCACCGTGCGCATTAGCCGACTCAAATCCCACGCGGTTTACCAGATAATCGATGCATTGCTGCGGCGTCCACTCACCTAAATGAAATTTAATACTAAAGGTTATTCTTGCACAGCGATGCATGCGCCAAAATAACATCCCGATTCGCTCCTCCGGAGTTTTTGCAAATCCCTTGCTATACAGCAGCAATTCCCAGTACAATGTCCATCCTTCCGTCCAAAATGGCGTGTTAAATGCCTCTTCGCGGTAAGGCTTGTAACGCCTATTCATAAAATATTGCAGATGATGACCAGGAATCAATTCATGTTGGACTGTGCCACGGGAGAAATAAGGATTATTGCCACGCATACTCATCAGTTTCGCCTGCTGATCCATCGTGTTTGTCGGATAGGATATGCTAATTTCCCGTCCGCCTGTAAAAAAGGGGTTGACCCGCTGCCGTTCAGGTGTCATCATAATCATGCCCCAAGTCTCATCTGCCAGCTCAGGAATAGTCATGAGTTTATTTTGTTCAATAAATTGCTGTGCATCGTTATACAATCTCATGATGAGCTCCGGCTGTTCTCCAATGGGTACGTAGGAGTTTTTAACCTTTTCCTGTGCAGCCCGCCAGTCATCGCCGAACCCCATTTCACGGCTCGCTTTCAATAACTCCGCCTCACACCATTTAAACTCTTGATCAGCCAATTTTAAAAGATCGGCAGCGGTATAGCTGATCATTTCTGCTTTGAGTCTTCGGTTTATCTCTTTTTCCCCGATAGGCCAACCAGCAATCTGACTACCGTCATCAAACACTTTCCAATCACTTTTTGCAGCCAATTTCTCCTTATAATCCGACAGCTTGCTTTTCACTTGCTGAAATATGGAGGGTACCCACCAGGTAAATTCAGGGTCATATCCATTATAGAAATCGAAGGTGCTGGTAAGCCTTAAGTCGAGCGAATTTAATAAGGCAACCAGAAAGTTAACATCTGAATAAGGAATATTGGTCTTTTCCTGCAGCGCAGCTATTGACCGATCGATTTCACCGGCAACCAGCGTCAGCTCTTTTGCGACATCTTCTCCTGCCAGACGCTTCCCCCTACGGCGTTCCTTTTCAAGTGCAAAAATTCGCTGTGCGAAAGGTAAATACACGGATAACCGGTTGTAATTCGACTCATCTTCTTTCAATGAAAGGAGATCACTTTTTAGTTTGCGCTTCAGTAAGATAAAATCTACCTGCCCCGATGTTTCGAGTTCTTCATAGGGGAACTTGTCCAGCTTGTTCAAATATTCGTTATCCAAACGTTGAAGACGTGCTAACTGTTCGGGCGAAGCGGCAGCCTGCTGGTTGCCCCAGCCTTTGGGCATAGGGCCATAAAAATAGTTGATCGCCTCAACATCATGCCCATATTGTACAATATAAGGCTCTATAGGTGTTGTATGGTCGTATAATTTCATCTTTTGTGCATGCATGGAGACCGGGAATAGAAAGAGCAGTCCATAAAACAATGTTTTGGGAGCTTTAAAAGAAAAAGAACGATTCATAATTCGGGTGTTGGTTTATATCATAATTTTATCAGTCGAAACGATCAGGCCTAAAACCAGCGATTTCAGACTCTATTTTCTGTCCTGCCAATAAATCTGCAACAACTTTCCCATAGGCAGGGCCCAAGCTCAAGCCCATCATACCACCCCCGCCGGCAACTAGGACATTATCAAATTTTTTCAATCTTCCCAGATAGGGCAATCCGTCAGGCGAGCAGGGTCTGTAACCATACCATATTTTTTCGCTTGGGTAATCAACCTTCAATTCCGGATAATATTTAGGAATGGATTCCACAATTCCGCGGACACGATTTTCATAAATTTTGTCATTTGCTGGTCCCAATTCCATCGTACCGCTGAATCGGATCTGGCCATTCATGGGTGTTACAGCAACACGAGCCTCCAATAATAATGCCGCATGATTCAATGTATTCTCTTTCTCGGGCTGATACATAAAAGAATACCCTTTTCCTGGCATAAGCGGTGTATTTACGTGCAACTTTGATGTCAGCTGCGGCAAATAAGCGCCACCAGTCAAGACAAAAGCATCCGCCTGAAAACTTCCTTTGTTGCTGATCGCCTCTTTCACCTTACTTCCGACCGTTATAAATTTATTGACTTCAGTTTCTTCGAAAAAAGCTACGCCTGCGGCTTTCAAATATTGAATCAATTGCCGCATTAACTTTGGTGGATATAATTTTCCGTCACAGCGATAAAGTATAGCACCTAAAACATCTAGCTTCAGATTAGGCTCCAGTTCTTGAACGGCATTCCCCTCCAGAATATCGACATCAAGTCCAAGATCCTGGGCACGATGAGCCAATTCAATTTCTTCATGCTGCATTTCCTTGGATTTATACATCATCAGGATCCCGTTCTGCTTCAGTTCAAAATCAAACCCCTCCTCCTGCGCCAATTCATCATATAATCTGCTGCTGTAGAGATTCAAATCACGTATTGCAGTCGCATGCTGTTCTACGTGTGAGCGATTAGCATGTTTTAAAAACTTCAATCCCCAATTGATCATTCGTGGATTTAGCGAAGGCCGTACATAAAAAGGGCTTTTACTATTGAACATCCACTTTATCCCCTGCGCTACAATACCGGGGGCAGCCAAGGGCGTAAAATGACTGGGGACAATCATGCCTGCATTGCCATAAGAACAGTTATTGTCCAAGGTATTTTTTTCGAGGATTTTCACATCCCATCCGTCTCTTACAAGGTAATAGGCGGAAGCAAGTCCTGCAATTCCTGCACCAACGACGACAACCGTACCTCTATTATTTTCTTTCACGTTGCTCTTGTCTTATTAATTTTTTAAATCACCTGAACTATTAAATCACCTGAAAACCGCCAAAATAAGGATCCTCATCATCCAAAAAAATGGTATTATAGCCTGTTATCCGTGCCCAGCCTTCGATGGATGGGACAATGGCCGGTTTGCCATCCACGGTTGTTTCAGCCTCAATTTTACCAGTAAATTGTGAACCGATATAACTTTCATGTATAAACTCCATCCCTTTCTTAAGTTTCCCTTTAGCATACCATTGCGCCATACGGGCTGATGTACCTGTACCACATGGTGAACGGTCCAATGCATTGTCGCCAACCAGTACCGCATTGCGTCCCGACGAGTTGGGGAGTTTAGGATCTCCTGTCCATTGGATGTGAGTCAATCCATGTATATTAGCATCTTCGGGATGAACAAAAGAATATTTTTCGTTCAGCAGCTGACGGATTATTTTTCCGTAATGAATGAGCTGGCTGGCTGAATAGGAACTGATATCTTGAAAATTAGTCTGCGGATCAATAATGCCGTAGAAGTTTCCACCGTAAGCAACATCGACGCTGATGTTGCCTAGATCCGGGCAATCGACCGTTAAGGCTTCAGCATATAAAAAGGACTTGACGTTCGTAAGCTTTACACTTTTCACCTTAGGTCCCTCTTGAACATAATCGATATGTACAAGTCCAGCCGGAGTTTCCAGCCTTAATTTTCCGGGAACTTTAGGTTGAACGAGCCCCTCCTCAATGGCAATCGTCACCGTACCGATCGTTCCATGTCCACACATCGGCAGACAGCCGCTGGTTTCAATGTAAAGGACACCAATATCATTTTGCGGATCAAAGGGCGGATAAAGCATACTGCCGCTCATCATGTCGTGCCCTCTTGGTTCAAACATCAATCCCATACGGATCCAATCGTACTCACGTATAAAATGCAACCTGCGCTCCATCATGGAATTCCCCTGTAATAATGGGGCTCCTCCTGCCACCAATCGCACGGGACAACCACAGGTATGCGAATCAATACAAAAAAAAGTCTTCTTCATTTCTGATCACTTGTTTATATGGTCATTTGTTTCTATTATGCTTTAGTCCATTGCTGATTGACCAAGCGGTCAATTTGTAATGGGTTTCCGTCTTGTAGTTCTTTAGGCAAAAATTCATTTGGCCAATTTTGAAAACTAATGGGGCGAAGAAAGCGCTTTACCGCATCGGGCCCTACAGAAGTAAAACGCGCATCTGTGGTTGCCGGATAGGGTCCGCCATGATGCATAGCATACTGTACTTCAACCCCAGTTGGCATACCCTGAAACAAAAGCCTTCCGCATTTGTCCTGTGCAATTGAAAAGAGTGCCTGGCATTCGTGGATGTCCTGCGCCGATGCCGCAAAAGTGATGGTTATCTGTCCTTCGAGCTGCTCCATTACATTTTTCATTTCATTGAGGTCCGCACAGGATATAATTAGTCCAAAAGGTCCAAAAACCTCTTCCAATAACTTAGGATTAGCCAAAACTTGGCTTGCTTCCGCCTCAGCAAGCAGGGCCTGAGCAAAATCTTGCGCTGTATTATCCTGCCCTTCTTCCAATATACTGACACCATCGTATTGAACCATTTCCCCTTTTAAACGGTTGTAACTATCCAATATTCCTGCGTGCAGCATTTTGCCGGTAGCGGCAGCTTGAAGTTCCTTCTTCAACTCCGCTTTAAATCGATCTAGTTGTTCGCCGCCGACACTTACTAAAACACCTGGATTGGTACAAAATTGGCCAACACCTAAAAGCAGTGAGGCAATATACTGCTTAGCAAAAGGTTCCAGATTGTTCCCTAAGTAGTCCGGTAAAAGAAAAACCGGATTTACGCTCCCCATTTCGGCAAATACAGGAATAGGATCAGGTCTTGACTGGCCCAGGTCAAATAAAGCTTTCCCACCACGGAAAGAACCTGTAAATGCAACTGCTTTTACGAATCTGTGGCGGACCAATTCTTGTCCAGCAGCAAATGAATCCGACAGCACATGATTAAAAACGCCACTTGGGGCTCCTTGTTTTGAGATCGCCCGATCAATAGCGTCAGCCATTAATTGCGAAGTTTTAAGATGAGCGGGATGTGCTTTTACGATAACCGAACAGCCGGCACCAATGGCACTGGCTGTATCCCCACCTGCCGTTGAAAAAGCAAAAGGAAAGTTGCTTGCGCCAAAAACCACAACAGGACCAAGCCCTTTATTATACTTCCGTAAATCAAATTGACCATTTGGGTCACGATCTATCCGTGCTTCACTGTATAAACCAGTTCGCACAGCATCGGCATATCGACGCCATTGATTGACCGTTCTCGCTTTTTCACCTTGCAGTCTACCCAAAGGAAGGGCCGTTTCCAGATGGGCCGTTTCAATCAGGATGTCTCCCAATGCCTCAATTTCAGCGGCAATGGCATACATCAATTCCGCCCGTTCAATTACATCAGTTTTTTGAAGAAACTGAAATCCAGCCTCCGCCTGTTTTACGACGTAATCAATCTCATTTTCGTTTCTATCCATTCCTTTTGTTTTTATTGTAAGTATCTATCTTCAAAAATCAATAAAAACCTTCCTGATATCTTTATTCCTTGCGGCCTTAAATATAATAAGAAGGTCCTTTTCGCCTATTTTTACCCGGTCCTAAAAAGGAAATTTTCTGAACCTTCGTCCAGAAAGTTCAGAAGCATTCCTATAATTGTGGTCTAGTTGCGATTGAATCTGCAATAATTTTTTTAACACGTTGTTCTTCCTCGCCGATCAATGGCAATCTGGGAGCGCGTGTATAAGGTGTTGAAATTCCTTCTGCTGTCGCCGCCAATTTAATATATTGGACCAATTTAGGATGAATATCCAATTCCAATAAAGGCATAAACCAACGGTATATTTCTACAGCCTTGCTGTACTCGCCAGCCTTTACAAGATCGTACATGGCCACAGTTTCTCTTGGAAATGCGTCGACCAGTCCAGCAACTAAACCATCAGCCCCTAACATCAAAGACTCAAGCCCCAACGTATCTACGCCAGCCATAATCTTTAATCGATCACCAAAACGATTTTTCAAACGCGTGATATTTGTTAAATCTCGTGTAGACTCTTTCACTGCCTGAATATTTGGTTCCAATAAGAGTTCCTCAAACATATCAAGCGATACATAAGTACTATAGTCAACAGGGTTGTTATAGATTAAGATTGGCAATTTGGTGCTTTGTGCAACAGCACGAAAATAAGCGACCGCTTCTCTATCATCAGCTCTATAGCGCATCGGTGGCAATAACATCAAACCATCTGCGCCTAATTCTTCACTGGTCTGAGCTACTTTGATCGCTGCAGCAGTTGTATTTTCTGCAATATTCAACAACACCGGTACACGCCCAGCAACAACCTTCAACGCATATGTCAATAAATCATACTTTTCTTCCGTACTCAAAACACTTGCTTCACCCAATGATCCAGCGATAATCAAACCGTGAACGCCTCCATCCAATTGTGCTTCAATGTTTTTACCAAACATATCAAAATCCAAATTTCCATTTTCATCAAATGGTGATAACATTGCAGGATAAATTCCTTCCCATTTAAATTGTGCCATAGCGTATTATTTTAATATTTCTTTATCACAAATCTATTTGGAATAGCGAGGTCAATCTTCTTATGAATTAATCAACACTGACCTAATATTGACCTTTTCTAGTAAATACAACTCATGAAAAAGCGGAAGAATGGCTTTCTAATTTTAAATACAGATTTATAACTTATTTCAGCAAAACTTCAGATTAGTGCTTTGTAATTTGAAATTTGATTTCAACAACTTAAATGTAAGTTCAACATTTATAACAAGATTTACAAAAAATAGCATGTAAAAGATATATACATGTTTATCGGCGTAAAATTTTGACAGCTATTATGGAATGTATAGCTGCAGATTAGAAATAACAAAGGTTGCACTGTCTGACAGGCAACCTTTGTATCGTATATAATAATTAAAAATGGGTAACTAATCGCGGCTCTCCTTTTTATAAGAGAAGTAAAAAACGATTGGCAGTACGGAAAACGATAGAATCATACAAATAATCAATCCGCCGACAATCATAATAGCCAAGGGTTTTTGGATTTCAGATCCCATTCCGTTTGAAAGTGCAGCCGGCAATAACCCCATTGCCCCCATTAACGCAATCATTAGGATGGGTCTGATCCGGCTTTTTACAGCTTCATAAATAGCGGGTTTCAAGCTCATTTTATTCAACAGATTTTCTTTCATTATCCCTATTAAAACAATGCCGTCAATCGTGGCTACACCAAAGAGAATAATAAATCCGATACCCGCCGAAATTCCAAATGTCGTCCCAGTAACCCACAGCGATACAAAACCGCCTATAAAAGCAAATGCCAGTGTCAGCGAAGAGATCAACGTATCTTTGACGTTGCCAAAATTGGCATACAACAAGAGTAAAATCAAAATAAGAGAAATTGGCACAACATTCATCAGCTGTTTTGTAGCCCGTTCTTTGCTTTCGAATTCTCCGGCCCACACGACCTTATAAGATTTGGGCAATTTAACATCTTTTTCTATTTGTTTTTTTGCATCTGTAATTGTACTTCCCAAATCCCGCCCTTCAATGTTGAAGCCAACACCGATATAACGGGAATTGCCCTCTCTGTAAATAAATGCCGGACCGGTATGGTAATCTATTGTTGCGATCTCCCGAAGCGGTACTTTCTGATCATTCATCGTGGGAATGATGATATTTCCGATCTTCTCAGGATTGTCACGATACGATTTTTGGAAGCGGAGACGTACATCAAAGATGCGCTCGTTTTCATAGAAATGTGTCACAGATTGCCCGCCAATAGTCATCTCGATCACAGATTGCACATCCTTGGTCGAAACACCATATTTGGCCATTTTCGAATCATGGAGCTGAATCCTTAGTTCAGGCAAACCGATATTTTTGAAAACATTGATGTCCGTAATACCGTTCACCTTTTTAAGTGATTCGGCAAACTTATTGGCTTTATTTTCTAAATCTTGTAAATTCTCACCAAAAATTTTGATGACCAGCGGACTTTTTACTCCGGCTACATACTCCTCTACATTATCCTGGATCGGCTGGCTAAAACCAAAATTTATTCCCGGGAAAGTCTGTAGACTATCCCGCATCTGACCAATCAATTTCTCTTTTGACAGCTTTCTTTTCCACTCGCCTTCGGGTTTCAATTCAATATTGAATTCAATATTGAAAAAACCGGTTGGATCTGTACCATCATTGGGGCGGCCTGTTTGCGTCATGATAAAATCAATCTCGTCAAACTGCTTCATCAATTTTGCTTTCATGGTTTTGGTCAGCTTCACAGATTCTTCTAGGTTGACACTATTGGGTAAGGTTGCGCGGACATAAATTGCACCTTCATTCAGTTTCGGAAGAAACTCTGAGCCATAATGGCTAAACCGGAAAATACAGACGAGCAAAGCAGCAATAAAAATCGACAATGTCCATTTTGGATGGTCGAAAGCTTTCCTAAAACCTTTAAAAATGGCATTGCGGCTGACCTTGGTGATCTTATTCTCATCTTCTTTGATATTCTTTTTCAACAAGTATTTACACATCGCGGGCACATAGGTCAAACTCAGGATCAAGGAACCCAACAAGGCATAACCGAGCGTAAAGGCCAATGGTGAGAACATCTTTCCTTCCACCTTTTGAAAAGAGAAAATCGGCGTCAATGCGACAATCAAGATCAGTAGGGCAAAAAAGATATAGCCTGCTACAGAGCCGGCACTTTTCTTAATGATCCCTAGTTTGGAGATTTTATTAAAGCGTTCCGTCCCGAGCCGATGAGCCTCTTTTTCCAAGGAGACAAAAACAGTCTCCACGATGACGAGCGTTCCTTCGAGCAACAATCCAAAGTCCAATGCCCCCATGGAAATCAAATTTGCAGGGAGCCCCTGTATTTTCAAACAAATAATCGCAAATAGGAAGGCCAATGGGATAACCGATGCAACGATAAAGGTTGTCTTCCAATTGTTTAAAAAGATAAAGACAATAATCGAAACCAGAAGAACACCTTCTATCAGGTTTTTGGAAACCGTATGCACGGTATTATTTACCAGTTTTGTGCGATCAATAACTGGTTCAATCTTGACATTTGCAGGTAAAATACGTTGATTCAGCTCCGCTATTTTTTCTTTTAACTTTGTCACAACTGCAGATGGATTTTCTCCCCTGAGCATAATGACAATTCCCTGGACAAGATCATCTTCCTGGTTGAGTCCCACCTGTCCAAGCCGTGGCTTTGCCCCCAGTTCGATTTCGGCTACATGCTTGACTAAAATCGGTGTATTGCCGACCACCTTGATCAAAATATTACCAATATCATCGATTTTATCCAATAGGCCTACACCACGCACAACATAAGCCTGATTTCCTTTTTGGATCACATCGCCGCCAACATTGATATTCGAACGCGATACGGCTTCATAAACATCCAGTGGCGACAGGTTATAATTGGCCAACTCTGTTGGATTGATCTTTATTTCATAGATCTTTTCCTCTCCCCCAAAGCTGACGACATCCGCCACACCGGGCACACCGACAAGCTCCCTTTCAATCACCCAATCCTGAATGGCGGAGACTTCCTTGATCGGAAGATTACTTTTCACTACATAGCGAAAAATTTCTCCGGTAGCACCAGATGGTGGTTCGATGGAACTCTCGGCCCCTTCTGGTAAATCAATGGAACGCATCTTATTACCCGCATACTGTTGGGCATAAAAATCCGCTACCCCATCCTCAAATTGAATCGTTACAACAGATAACCCAAACAAGGAGATGGAACGAACATCCGTTTTCTTTGGAATGGTATTCATTTCTTTGGTAACAGGCAGTGTAACGAACTTTTCTATTTCTTCAGCACTGCGCCCGGGCCACTGTGTGATAATCCTGACCCGTGTGTTGGTCACGTCGGGGAAAGCCTCGATCGGTGTATGGAGGTAGGCATATATTCCGCCGAACAATAATGCCAGCGTAAAAAACAGGACGACCAAGGAATGTTTCAATGAGAATGAAACAATATTTTGTACAACTTTCTTCATCCTATCTATTTATCAGTTCATCGAATACGATCAGCTCATTCTCCGTCAGCACCTGATCTCCCTCGGCTACACCAGATTTGACAAAAGCGTATGTTTCATTCTCAGCGACAATATCAACAGCTTTAACCGACAGGTCGCAGTCATTTTTGTAGCGTACAACGAAATTCTGATTGTTATGGAGGATAATAGCATCTTTCGGAATTGCCAGCATACGCTCTCCCTGTCCCGAAACAGCCTTTTCGACCAGCACATCCACGCTCATGCCCGGCTTCAATCTCAGGTCTTTGTTCAACAACTTTACGCGCGCTTTGACCACACGTTCTTCCGGATCAAAGAAGTTGGCGACCTGATCAATATAACCGTCAAAAGTTTCACCTTTATAAGCCAGTGTAGTAATCTTGACAGGAGCCCCGTTTTTGACAAAAGGTAAATTATTTGCATAGATATTGACCGAAACCCACACCTCATTCAGTTTACTGACCGACAGCAAATCGGCGTCATCGCCAACAGTCATACCAGGACTCACCTTTTTATCTACGATATAGCCAGCTTTGGGTGCACGGATGTAAAACACACCATTTTCCGAGGAACCATTCAGCAAACTCATGTTCGCTTTCACATGGCGGATTCCAATCTGCACGGCTTTCAATTCACTTTCCATCTCTTCCAGCTCCCGCTGGGAAGCCATACCATCTTTCAGCAGGCTACGCAGGCTAAGCAATTTACTCTCCGTCAGCCGCTTGCTATTTTCCAGCTCCCGCAGCTCCTTTCCTAAGTCATTGACCGAGGTCCCTTTAAGCGATACCAGAATCTGTCCTTTTTCTACATAATCGCCCATCTTGACCGAAACAGACTGCACGATACCGGGTATAGGGCTCTTTAACGCAGCAAGTTCATCCTGATCGTATTGGATAACCCCATTTAAAGCGATCTGTTCAAATACCGTTCGCTTCTGTATCGAATCAATTTTAATTTGGTTTTTAAAGTCGGCGCTAAGACAAAAGCCTTTAGTAGCTGGAATAGGCTGCTCATCATTTTTCGCCGGCTGACAGCTCCACAATAAACAAATAGACAGCAGTGTCAATGGCGATAAAAAATTACTTTTCATGAGACAATATCCTTTCCGATCAAGTACATCAGTTCCTCCTTATACTGAAGATATTTCGCCCTGCGTTCCAATATTGATTCTTTGTTTTCCATATAATTATTGATAAAATCTATAAATTCAACGATGGTCAGTCTCCGTTGTTGGAAATTGCGCACATAGCGTTCTAGCGCTACGTCCAATTTACCATCAAAGCCGATATCCGTTGTCTTCAAACTCGTTTCAAGGTTGCTGAGCCGCTCCGAAAGGAAGTCGATCTCCCGTTCGATGTCGATACGAAATTGCTCGATTTCCACTTTATTTTTCTCAAGTTCCAGCTTAGCGATTTTGATATTCCCCTGGTTCCGGTTAAATAGAGGAAGATCCATAGCAACCCCCAGCCCTATAAAATCGCGCATGATATTTCCGCCACGGTCGTAATTCATGGAGACCTGCAAATCTGGTATACGTTCGGCCTTTTCTATTTTCAGCTGAGCATCACTTTTCTTCAATTCGTTATGGATGATCTTATAGTCGCTGCGATTGTCGAGCGCCATCATTTTCCATTCTTGTTTTTTTCCCTGGAGAAAATGCGGCATGCCGATCGTATCTGATATAGTGAGTGCGGTCCCTTTCTCTCCGAGATAGCGCGCAACCTCATTCATTTTTGTGATTTTTTCCTGTTGGATTTCATTCAGTTTGTTACCAAATGCGATAGACTCGCTTTGAATCCTGAGATAGTCCATCTCACTTACATTGCCTTCTTTCCACTGATTTTGGTATGATTTTGCCAACGTCTGAAAGATATCCACCTGACTATTGTATAACTTCTCCTTTTCCTGCAGGATCTGCAATTCGAGACATTGGCTCCGGAGATCATATTTTAGGTTCCGCAGCAATTCCTCAAATTGGAGCTGGGCATTTTCTTTTTCGAGAAGCTGCAATTGCACCCTTTTTTTTCGTTTGTCAGCCATTTCGATGGTCTGTTCCAGTTCGATCGCCACCTGCTGGTACTTACCGTAATTTCCGATCAGAGCCGGAAAGGATTCGCTGGAAGGGTTTTTCCAAAGATTGACTTCGGAGATGGAAATCGTTGGATTGGGCCACAACTTTGCCTGAAGCACGGCAGCTTCGGCTTGCTGCATATGAAAACGCTGCGCCATTAAGGTCAGGTTATGGGCAAGGAATACCTGCTCGATTTCCGCCTTTCGCAAACGGTTTTCAACCGCCTCCTGCGAAAATAGTTTGCTATTCAGGCCAAGAAGTAAAAATAATGTAATACGTAGTTTTCTCACTTAATTTTGAATTTCCACAAAACTAAATGACAGGGATTACAGGCAACTTTAGGTTAAATTAAAGTTTGATTAGAAGGGATTAGAAAATGATTAGAATTGAGGAAATAATAGGGATACCGTTGTACCTAGATCATTTGAACGAATATCAAAGTCTACCCCTTGATCCTTAAATACAATCTGCGCAAAAGAGAGACCGATGCCGCTGCCCTTAACTTTACCAACATTTGATCCTCGATAAAAAGTCTGTTTCACAGACTCCAGTTCGGCTTGTGGGATACCAATACCATGGTCCATGATTTGCAAAGACAGCCTGCCATTTACACCTGTCATTCGGACAAGAACTTCCTGCCCATTTGCATATTTCAGTGCATTTTCGATTAAATTGGAAATAGACAGACTGACGAGCATCTTATTGCCCCGAAAATTAAAGTATCGCGGTTCATCGACCTGTATATCGACTTTCAAGGGCACGGCAAATGATCTCGAAAACTTAGGAACAAGATCCCATACGATCTCGTCTATGCGAAAGGTTTCCAGTGAACGTTTCAGCGCCTGATCGTCGGTCAGCAATAGAAAATTACCAATAAGCTGATTTAGAAAATTCACATGCTCAGTAATGGTTTCGGCCAATTCATGATATTCTTCTTCACTTCTGACCTTTGTACCGAAGACCTCCATTGAGCCCAGGATTCCCGCCAAAGGCGTTCGAAACTCGTGTGAAACATAACTGACAAAATTCTTTCTAATAATCATATTTTCGCTGATCCGACGTAGGAGCGCATTATAACTCTCAATAAGATCTTGTAGTTCATCCTTCGTTTTTATAGTCGTCAGGGGCTCCTGAATCGTGCTTAAATCCTTATGCTGAATTTCTTGGATCACTTTACGAATGGGGAGATAAGCATATTTACTCAGCCAAACCGACAACAAGGCAATACTGATCAATGCAACGAGAAAAACAAAGACAAGCGTAATGAGCAAACGATTCAACTGATGATCAAAATCTGCGCTCGACTCTTTGACAAACACAAAAAAATCGCCCTGATTATCTGGATAATACAAACCAAAATAAAAGCTATCTTCTGTTTTAAAATAAATCGTTTTGTCTGATTTCAGCTGGCTCAGCAAATCCTTATTAATTTGACTATCAAAACGCATACCGCCATAACTTACTTTTCCTTCGGCGTTATAAACTGCTACCATGGCACGTTTGACCAGGCTTTCATATTGATTTTTAGATTCCAAATGCTTTAGTGGGCTCTGCTCATCCGCCTCGAGGTAATAAATACCAGCTATTTTTGCATTTTTTTCGAGGGAACTGATCAGATGTCGTTCCGAGGAATTATAAAATATCCAGTAGATGACTAGCGTTGCAAGCCCAAAAATAATGGTGAATACCAGCGTAGAAAAGAGTGTAAGCCGAATTTTTAAATTCATTGTCAGTCCGTTGTAAGCATATAACCGACTCCTTTCACCGTTTTGATAATGGAGGTATCGCTCCCCTCATCAACCTTGCCTCTTAGATAAGAAACGTACACATCGACGACATTGGTGCTGTTATCAAAATCGATTCCCCAAACGGCCTGCAAGATTGCAGTACGTGAAACCGTTTTATTCCGATTTTCGATCAGATACTTAAATAGTTTAAATTCTTTGGGAGAGAGATCGACATTTTTACCATTCTTATGAACTTCATAACGTTCAAGATCCACTTTTAAATCACGAATTTCTACGCTACTGTCCTTTGGCGCGTTTTTATAATTGTCCCGGCGTACAAGGGCTTTGATACGGCTCACCAATTCCTTAAAGGAAAAGGGCTTGACGAGATAGTCATCAGCACCACTTTCCAAGGCCTCGACCTTATCTTCAATCTCCCCTAAGGCGCTCAAAATCAATATCGGAATATGATTTTTTCGATACCTGACCATCTTCGTAAACTGGATACCATCAATTCCGGGCAGCATGATATCAAGTACAATAATATCCAAAGAATCTGTATTGATCCATTCACGTGCAGCTTCCGCAGATTCAACTAAAATGACCTGGTGCCCCATTTCTTCCAGACCTTTCACCACAAAGCTGCTAATCCGGCGATCGTCCTCTACTAAAAGTATCTGCATATTATACGCTGTTTATTTTTATGCGGGATTATAAAAATTGCGAATTCCTCCCGGAATTCTACAAGTATACGAATTTACAATTTAATCACTCAGTGTCCCATAGCGGCTTGGTTACGAAATCACGACCAATGCCAACCCAATTCAGGTGTAAAATATTGCACATCCTATAATTTGTTTATATTTAGCTTAACAATTCGGCAAGGAATCAATATGAACACAGTATTGCGCTCCAACAGGAAAAGAAGTCATGAGAGCAGCCTTGTTGACATATGAATTCACTGACTATAACTGCTCCAGAAAACTCAGATACTGCGAAACACTTTGCGCTATCCATTCTTTGGATGACTCTTTTTCTATTCCGTAAAAGACGAAAGGCTTTTTATAATTCGCTTTAACATAGTCAAAAGTAATTTCAAAAGGACTTGTTAATTGCTCCATGCTATATTTATACTTACCCGTAACCCCATACTCCTTCTCGTCAATCCCAGCCGAAATCGCTAATGCGATTTTCTTTCCTTCCAGTTTATACCCACTTTTTTTACCGTAAGCCCACCCGTAGGTAAGCACCTCATCCAACCACTGCTTAAAAAAAGGCGGGCAGTTAAACCAATAAAAGGGGAATTGAAATACAATTTTATCATATTTCTCCATCATCTGCTGTTCTGCCACGACATCAATTTTACCGTCAGCATAGACTTGATGCAACTGATGGATCTCATACAAATCTGGGTGGTTTTCCAAGGCCCTGACCCAACTTTTACTTACGAGAGAGGTCCCAAAATTAGGGTGAATAACGACTATTAATGTTTTCATATTTTTATTTATGTATCTATGCACAAGTCACCAGGTCTAGCCAATTCATTGCGGCAATTTTAATAAACGACATGACTGTGATTTAAAAATAGCGACATAATTCCTATTTTGGCCTATCTGTAACCCAATTTAGGTACTATAAAAAATGTGCGTATGACTAAAATCAAGACGAGTTCCACTAACTTTTCAAATAAAAAGCAACTTGAGCATAATTGCCCCGAAGTCTTTGCCGCTAATGTGATTGGCGGTCAATGGGCGCTAGCCATTTGTTGTTATCTCATCAATGGCGCGCTACGTTATTCTGAAATCAAAAGATGTTTACCAGGTATCACTGAACGTATGCTCACCCTACAATTGCGAAAGCTGGAAGAGGATAACATTATAAAACGTACTGTATATGCAGAGGTACCGGCACGCGTACTCTATGAGCTAACTGCGCTGGGTTATGAACTCAAACCAATTATTCAAGAACTTGGGAAATGGGGAGAAAAGTTACAACAAGTTCAAAAATAATAGCCTCTAGCGGACAAAAATATAGTTTGTTTTTAATTGATACATCGTGCCGTTACCAGTAATTGGCCAACATGGCGCTGTGCATGCTCGGCAGCGTGGAACAACAAACCAATCAAGGTCGTAGGGATCCGTTTTCTACCCAAAAAACGCACTTCCGTCAAGGTTTCCGGATCAATTAACGCTAGTTTTTGCACAGATTGCTGAATCTGTCGGTGTAAGTTTTCTACAAGCGCTGTTACGCTCACATCGCTATTTTCTATACCTTCCTTATGGAGGTCGTCAAATTGCTCATCCGACAAGGATTTGTTTTCGGCATAAGTAAACATGCGATCGATTACCCCACGAATATGCTGAAGGTGAAAACCTATACTGGCATTACCCCCCGGTTTTGTCCAAAGTTGTGCTGAAGATAGTTGTGCAGTATACTTTAAAACATCTTCTTCAACCTGCAAGAGTGCATGAGCAACAGGTTGGAGAAGAGCAGGAACCCCTTCAATAGGTCCACGCATCCATACTTCTAAATTTTCCATGTTTCTAAAATAGCTAATTGTCTACAACTGATGCTTTTTAAAGTCCACCAAGCCAAAGCGTGCAAAAAGAATACAGCGGGCAGTCCGTTTTCGGTAAAAAATACAGTTTACTCCTATAAAAATAGGTACTTCCAATAGCTTGTTTAAAGAAGATTAAATTATTTTTTAAAATAAATTTGCATAGTGTAGGAAATACACTTACCTTTGTATCATCATAATTTAGGTTTATAATTGGTTATTTAAGGTTTTCATTCTCCCCGTTTGAAAACCTTTTTTTTTATAAATGAACAAAAAAATATAGTCTTCCAGCACTATTTTTATCATCCTAACGAATTGACAAAAACAGTCTCTCCATTATCACTATATCATAAAAGTCTTATTTAAACCATATACTGTCAAGCGCATAGAGGTCAGCAGATTCCAATACGGCTTCACCATTAAAAGTGACGAGTTCATAAGTTAAATTATTCCGATCAAAATTATAATTTATGGGCATGTAAACTTCTCCATTTTGCGCAAAAAGCTCGAGTCCTGTCCGATCTACAAGCAACTTCAATGCGAGTTTTTTATTTCGCAGCGGTACTTGAGCCCTTACATTATCAACAAGGAGCTCTTCCGTCGAAACGTTATAATTAATTGCCAAGCCCCTCACATTGATCTGAATATTTTTGGCTTGTTGTGGATCGATGACCAAATCCAATTCAGCAAGCTCAGCCTTAAAATGTTGAAACAAACTTGAATCGTTCGAACTAATTTTCTTTCGGCTGATGCTGAGTTTTTCTTTTCTTAATTTTTGCAATTCTGTCACCGGCACCCGAAAAAGGCGAATACCCTTTTCCGTACTTTTCAATTTGAGTTCCATTGGAATACTCATCGATTGATTAAAAGCGGAGTTCCCTTGATTTGTATGTGTGCGCCACCAGCCGATTTCAATGCGTCGCTTCTTCGGTTCATTGCTAAAAGTTTGCGCGGCATAATAATCACGGCCATATTGACTAAACAGGCGCTCGATCTCAGGATGAAAAGATTTTCCATCAAACTCTCCGATCGCATATTGGCTATTAGCCCCCGTCAAAACCCATTTTTTATTGTTCGGGTTACCGTCTACCGCCAATTCAAAGAATTCGGGACACTCAAATAAATAACGGTCATTACCCCGCCCGCCTTTTATTTTGCTCGCAAATGTCCATATTTTTAAATCCTTTGAGGTAAAAATCTGCATCGTGTGTTGTTCCTGTTCCTCTTCAACATAAAGTACAAGAACCCATTGCTTTGAGGGGGCATGCCAAATTACTTTTGGATCTCGGTTTCCTGTTGTTATTTTATCCAAAATATGGTTTGGCATTTTCTCAAATTTCTGACCATCCAAGCTGTATGCCAATCCCTGTCCCCATGATTTCTCCGCAGCGGTATAAAACAGGATCATAGGGCTTGTTGCCCCATTTTTTCCAAAACCAGCGGTATTGTTACTATCCACGACAGCTCCACCGCTAAACATGACGCCAGATTCGTCTGGATATAAAGCCTCTCCCAATTCCTTCCAATGCAACAGATCGGAGGACACGGCATGCCCCCAATGCATATTGCCCCAATTGGTTCCATAGGGATTATGTTGAAAAAACAGGTGATATTGTCCATTAAAAAAGACCAGACCATTCGGATCGTTCAACCAACCTCTCTTGGCCGAAAAATGAAATTGTCCCCTTCGATCTTCAGCATAGACCTTATCGTTATCATCGGTATCACTCTGTGCAATAGGATTAAACAAAGGAACTTCTTTGTCTGATGTATTTGCCACCACCTTAAGCTGCTGTCCCTTCCACTTCCCTATATCAAGATAGGCTATCCAATCATAGGTACTATCTGCCAGTTCGACATCAAACCACCTTACTTTATCGTTTCCCAGCCATACCTCCACATGACGTTTGGGAGCACCATTTTTAATTGGAATTTTAAGATACCGATGGGTTGCCTGAAAAGATTGGGTTGATAAATTTTGACCATTGGCATTAAGGATAAATGCTACAATGCCTATAAAGAGCAGGGATACTTTATACATGACGTTAAGGTTTAAAAATTGAATTGCTGCATCACAAATATACCTAAGGGAGGAGAATTACTTTCTACTAGGACTGATCAAAATAGCGCTGATTTGTCTCAATTTGCTTGGGATTATCAGCTTTTTTCGACTTTCCAGCTCTTTTATATAAAGAGCAAGCAAATCGTACATTTCAGGAAAGACTTTTCATTTCAAAAAAAAGGGCAATGTTCACATTGCCCTTTACTTTCTATGCCCAGTTACTGGTCCATTACATCTTATAATACTGCTCCCAGCCTCTCGCAGGTGGAGGTCCAGCTAAGAGTGCATTGGCAAACATATCATTCGTCACTTCTTTTGTCTGTGTATTCAAGATCAACTTGCTGTTTAAGCGTTGTGCAATTACACCCAAACAAAATACTTGGCTCAGAGGACCTGCAATTTCAAAAGCCGAGCGGGTCTTTTCTTCGCCTTTACAACCTTTTAAGAAATTAGCAAAGTGGTTTGACGGTGATTTTGGCACTTCCGGTAACCGAGACTCCATTTCCTTAGCTTTCGCTGCTGGAATAATCTGTAAGGTACTAGCATGAGAGCCACCTTTAAATATCAAATCCTTGCTATAGATAATTTTCCCAGGATTTAATTTGGCGGGTTCCAATTTCCCTGTACTTGGTGCAGGAATATTAGGATCCAGTCCGGATACACCGTAGCCTTCCGGTATAGGTGGCAAATTATCCAGTCCATCATACCAATTGATATCTAGTGCTGGCATCTTTTTCCTTTTTGGGAAATGAAATTTCAAGGTCGAAGACATGGGGAAAAAATAGGAATTATACCCATCGAGCTTCACAGCGGACACTTCTGTAGGCAGCCCCAAATCTAAAAATTCATGCGCTGTATCCAATATATGTGCACCCCAATCACCCAATGCGCCCATTCCAAAATCATACCAACAGCGCCATTGACCGTTCACAAAATCCTTATTATAATTATGGCCTATGGTCTGCATTTGCCAAAGATCCCAATCTAATGTTTCGGGCACCATTTCAGCGGCAGGAAAACCCTTCATATTCACATCCCAGCCATGCCATCTACGCGGCATATTCATGTGCGCATCGATGCGCGTCACATCCTTAATAATACCGGCATCTTTCCAGGCTTTAAATTGAAAGTAATTGGCCTCGGAGTGCCCCTGATTTCCCATTTGGGTAGCAAGTTTAGGGTTTTTCCGGGCTTTATTTGCCATCAGTTCAACTTCAAGGAATGTTCTCGCCATGGGTTTTTCCACGTAAACATGTTTACCCAAGTCCAGTGCAAGCATTGTTATGGCAAAGTGCGAGAAATCGGGAGTTCCGACACTTACAGCATCGATCTGATTTCCCATTTTGTCAAACATCACTCTAAAATCCTTAAACTTAGGTGCATCAGGAAACAAGCCCAAAATTTCCTGTGTATGTTTCGCGCCAAGATCTACATCACATAGCGCGACAATATTACAGAGTCCTGTTTTATACAGCTCTTTAATGATTTCTGCGGCCCTATTTCCTAAGCCTACACAAGCTAAGTTGACACGCTCATTTGGTTTGGCCAAATTGACATTTCCCAATACACTATTGGACAGCATAACCGCTCCTGCAGCGATAACAGACTGTTTAACAAAGCTTCTGCGCGATAAATAATGATTCATAAGAGATAAGCTTAATTGGGTGTATTGATTTTTATGCTGCGAAATGAAACCCGATCGCCATGGTCTTGGAGAAGAATAGAACCTTCCTTCGCTTCACCAAAATTTTCCCAATCTTTATATTTGCTGATCTGAACCAAATCTTTAAACGCTTTGGAGCCCCGCTCATAAGACAACATCTTAATTCCATTTAAATAATGTTCCACTTTGTTATCTGCTGTGACCACAACTCTACCTCTATTCCACTCACCGATGGGTCTGCGTGCACGCTCGTCACGATTGGATGTGATGAGATCGTAAAGCGATGCCAATGTACGATTTCCGTCTCGTCCCAACTTCGCATCAGGGTGTAAAGCATCGTCCAGTACTTGATATTCCAAACCAATAGCTGATCCTTTTGATTTTTCTTTTAAAGTGACAAAATACTTAACGCCGCTATTCGCTCCCGGACTAAGCTTAAATTCAAATGAGAGATCAAACACGGCGTATTTATCTTTTGTGACGATGTCACCGCCATTGGTTGACTCCCCTCCGTCGGATTTTAGGACAGTCATTTGCCCATCTTTAACTTCCCAACCACGTTCTGGAAATTTATCGCCGTGTATGCTCCGCCAGCCCTTATTGGTTTTACCGTCAAATAAGAGCTTAACTCCTTTTTTCCTTTCGGCATCTGCCAAATCATTGGGCTTCAGATTAACGATATAAAGGTCTTTCGGAAAACCTTTTGATTTGAGGTCGGTTGTTTTTATTTTAATATTCTTAAAATAAACTTTCTTTCCATCTAATTGCGGTGGAATACCATGTACCTGTAATCCGATAAAACCTGTTCTATCGATCGTGTCAACGACATAAGCTACAGGAATATCATTGATCCAAGTGCGCAGCTCATCACCAATGGCTTCAATTCGAATATGATTGAATTCCTCTACTTTATAGGCTTTTTTAGCATTTTCATTTAAATCGAGTGGATAAATCCATCCACGACGCGCCTCATCATAGATTCCACCTGTCCATGCACGGGCAGAGGGGTCTATTTCTACTTGCCTTCCATATACACGTCCGCGCCCATCGTTAGCCTTTGGATCAAGATGGCTCCGTGTCTGAATACCTGAGTTTGTTTCGTTACCTTCAAGTTTAACATCCAGTTCCAATATGAAATCACCATATTCTTTTTCAGTGATCAAAAAAGAATTGGGCGTACCTTTTGTCATTCTGCCGACAATAGCATCACCTTCAATAGAATAGGGAGCTTTTCCTCCGACGGATTTCCAGCCATTCAGCGTTTTTCCATCAAAAAGGTTTGTCCAACCTTTCTCATTACTTTTATCTGTCTGGGCATACGATAATACAGCATTGCTAACGATCGCTGCCATCACAACAGATTTAAATAGTGTATTTCTTTTCATTGTAAAATTTGATCTTGAGTCTATCGACCCGGTTTATTTATTCATCATTGGTTCGTCAATCATAATAAGTTAGAGACCATACTAGCGAAAGCCAGGAGACGATACTACACTTCACTTTCAAGCCAAATAGGCCCCCATTTACTTATTGGCTATTGATTCAATTGACTTAATAAAACAAGATATTAATTAATATAAGTGAAATGAATCAAATGATGTGATTTATTTACGAAAACGTTTGAAAACACTTGTTACTTATCTTCAACCAATAACGGCGTTTTATTTTTCTCGGCTCCCGGATAACCTATATTTTGATTGATAACACCTTTGATATTTGTATTAATTGCATTGGCAGGCACAGGCCATAAGATATGGTGCACACTAATTTTATATTCGGCCCATTTATGTTTGACCCCTTTGTTATAGAAATTACTTTTAGCAACAACTCTATCGTACCAGAAATTAACTCCAGCTTGTTTAATATTCGCATTCGTTCCTCCTGGACCACTAATCTGTTTTAAATCATAAACACGACCACCAAAAATTTCACATGGTTTTCGGGTTCTTGCGTAGATATAGGCAATCCTTACGAGCTCAATATGTCTGTTTTCTTCATAATACAACTCACGCGCACGCTCATCTAATAGCTCACCGATATTGATTTCGTCTGCCGTCAGCTGGGATGCACCGGCGCGTTGACGGACTTCGTTAATGGCAATGGCAGCCTGACCAAGATCATTTTTCCAATAGTAACTTTCTGCCAACAATAAATAGACTTCCGCAGAACGATAAATATACCACGGGGTTTCCCCGCCCTCCCATTGGGTTTGCAATGGATCCGGTACAAATAATTTATAATGCGGCCAAGAAAACCATAGACGAATTGAATCCTCAACACTCATCCCTGCCGGTTTAACCAGATTTTTTCCATACCAGGGATTGCCGGTCTTTTTTAAGTTGGGCTCATTATATTTCAAATCTTCCATCTTTCTCCAACTATCCCGATTAAAGATCCCCCGCAAATCATTATCTTCTTTCCCTGATCTCCAAATCTGATTTGTAAAATACCAAGTTGGACGCAATCGTCCTATACCACGACCATAGTTCTTATTTAAATCCAATGAAAGATCAGTTTCATCCGCTGCTAATGATAGGCCTGTCCCCGTTTTTCCGTCCGGTGTTTTTATACCGCCGTTGTTCCAGAAAGGAACGCCATTACGCATTGTTCTGATACGATCAGAACCATCAACTCCAGGATAAGAAACCACATACATTAAACCTTCGGTATTGGCCCCATCTAATTTTGCCTCAACACTATGAAGATCAAACATCAGATTGGTATTTGGTTTACTTTTATTCACCGTAAATCTGCTTTTCATAAGTGGATGAATAGCGACAATTTCTTTTCCAATAGCGATTGCCCGATCAAAATCTGCCAAAGCCATGCATACCTTCATCAACAATATACCACAAGCAGATTTGGAGGTACGCCCACGATCTACTTTTTCGGGTACCCATTGGTAGGCAAACTCCATATCTTTCCGTAATTTTTCGAGAATGCTCCAACGATCGTAACTATAGAAATCATATTTCGGTTCATTTATCTCTTTGTCAATGAAGGGCACATCACCGAACTGGTGCACCAATTTAAAATAACGATAGGCACGTTGAAAATAAGCAGCTCCTAAAATCGCGTTTTTTTCATTTTCATCTTTAAAAGTTCCTGCATCTATTCTTGAAATAATAAGATTAGCGTATTTTATCCCCTTAAATCCCTCGTACCAATACCAACCGACTTTAGTTCTATCGTTGTTATTGAGATCTGCATCGGGGAGCAGTGCAATATCCATATCCATTTGTGGACCAGCTTTATCTGTCGTACCCTCTACGGCTACTTCAGATTGAATAATCTCGGTCAAAATTGGTGCAGCATCGCCAAAAAACTCATGCCGCATATTTCTTTCACAGGCCGTTAAAGCGGAGTACATACCTTGCGCATCGGCTAGTGCAACATCAGGTTCATAGAAAGATAGGGGTTTCGGTTTAAGCCAATCCTTACTACAAGAAAATGTAAAAACAGCCATTGAACCAATACATAAACTAAATATTATATTTTTTTTCAATTTCATGATCTAAAAATTAAAGGGTAAGGTTTAAACTAAGATTATACGTACGAGGAGTTGGGTCACCTGAAGCTTCAGGATCACCGAATCTCCAATCTTTTGTCAAATAGGCTACATTTCTCACAGATGCCGACACACGTAACTGCTGGATTTTTAATGCCTGTAAAAGTGTTTTAGGAACGGAATATGATAATACAATATTTTCCAGTCTAATATAAGATTTGTTAATGTAGTTAGTCCCGTTATTTTTGGAACCAATTCGGGCATAATCATTGATCGGATTATCTGGTGTCCATCGCGGTAGCGCATAATCCGTACTCCGATCTGCAAAATTACTATTGTTTGCGGCCCGATTGAATTCTGCGAAATGTCCCCAATTGGAGTACATAAAGAAAGAAAAGCTCAGCTCTTTATAACGTAATTCATTTCGAAATGACCACCTAAAACGCGGTGTTGTATACCCCTGAAACACGCGGTCAGCATCCGTTAGTACCCCGTCTCCATTTTGATCTACATATTTAAAATCTCCAGGTTGGTTGCCGTATTTTGCAGCCGTTTCTTCTTCCCCTAATTGCCAGATTCCATTTCGTTTGTAGGCCCATATCCTGTCGGGATCCTGTCCAATAAACCATCTATTTTTAACATCGTCCGCTTCCTTTTGGCCGACGATATTTCCCTCACTATCTTTTACATCCACCATATCACCATACAACTTCACAATTTTTCTCCGATTCAACATAAAGATTGCCGTCGCATTCCAACTAAAATCCCCCCTATTCATGATATTACTATTTAAGGTAATATCAAAACCTTTATTTGAGAGCTCACCAAGATTGGCGGCAACACTGTTAAATCCGATAATTTCTGGCAATGCACGATCTACCAATAAATCCTGAGTTGTTGCTGTATAAAAATCCAGTGCGCCACTCAGACGACCATGGAAGATCGAAAAGTCCAAACCAGCGTTGTAAGAACTTTTATTCTCCCATTTCAAGCCCAAATTGGCCATTCTATTCACGTATAGCTGAGATGAAAGATAGAGGTTTCCACTCGCATCAATATACGGATGTAACCCCGAGGTCATGTCGGAAAGAGCTTCATACATTCCAATATCGCGGTTTCCATTTCTTCCCCAAGAAAGCCGTAGCTTACCATAATCCAACCAGGATTTGGTATTTTTCATAAAATCCTCCGCTGTAAAATCCCAGGCAAAAGCCAGGGCGGGAAAGGTTGCTCTTGGATTTTGAGCGCCAAAGGCTGAATAGCCATCACGTCGTACAGAAGCTGTCAACATATAGCGATCTTTGAAGGAATAAAACAGACGCCCCATCAGTGCGTCGCCTGTACGATAAGTATCCTCACTATCGTTCAAAGGAATTGTCCCAGCCTGCAGACGATGCCAGCCCAGAACATCAGAAGGAACAAACTGAGAAGCTGTGGCCTTGGTTCGCCAATACTGCCCTTTCTCTGCATTTTGAAGCAATGTGACTTCAAAATTATGTACATCAAAACGCCGCTTCCAACGCAATACATTATCTAACTGCCAATTATATGTTTTTTCAAATGAGCGTTCACTACTTCCACCCTTTGCCTTCCACTCGGGATTTTTAGAAGAATCGTGGTTATAATACTCGTGCCAGATAAACGAAGGCGTAAAATTGGATTGTAATTCGATACCAAAAGGCAAAGTAATCACACCGTACAAACTGGAATTCAATGTATTGTAATGATCTTTTCGATCTCTAAATTGATTATCAAAAAAAGGATTTACCGGTGTAACATCTCCAGTAGGAAGTCTTTGATAAATACTTGTAGGATCATCGATATTATTTGATCCATAAGGAGATATCACCGCAGACTGCTTCCAATCCGCCTGTAAAAAACCTTCATTTCGAACCGCAAAATTAGTATTAGCACCAACTTTTAAATAGGGTGTAATCTTTGTTTCTAAATTTAATCTAGTACGAAAATTCCTAAATCTATTCCCCGATATAATCCCCTCTCTATCAACATGATTCAAGGACAAATAATAATTTGACACTTCATTACTATTCGATACAGCAACAGCATAATCCTGCTGGATCCCCTTTTGAAAAACCAAATCCTGCCAATCTGTAATCTTATTGTTCATGTAATTTTCAATTTCCGGGGTCTTTAGCTCCAATCGAGAAAGCCAAGACCTGATCAACTGATCCTCTGTTACATTTGTAACGGGGGTCTTTTGATCGTAATTATACCAGTCCAACTGATTGGTTCCATTGAGCAGTCTTGGGTCCACAAACATTTCGGGGTGTGCTTTAAGATAGTCGGCTGTCCTACGACCTACTTCAAAGTCATAGCGATATTTCAAAAACTCATCAGCATTCATCACTGCAGGCATCCCTCCATTTTCTACCATTCCAAAATTACCATTGAATGTAATCGTTGGCTTTCCTTTTTTACCTTTTTTTGTCGTAATTAAGATAACGCCATTGGCCGCTTTTGCACCGTACACAGCAGTAGCACTCGCATCTTTCAAAATATCGATTGACTGAATATCATTGGGATTAATATCTGCAAATGTTCCGTCAAAAATAACACCATCCACGACATTTAGCGGACTGCTGCCAGCTTTCAATGTTCCCTTTCCCCTTACAAGCAAATCGGCATCACCCTTAGCCGAATTACCCTGTCCAATCACCAATCCGGCGGCATTCCCCCTTAATAGATCCTGAACAGACCTGGGCGCCTCCTTTTCAAGCTTTTCGGTCTGCACCGAAACAATTGCGCCTGTCACATCCTTACGTTTGGCAGTTCCGTACCCAATAACGACGACTTCATCTAGATTCTCAGTAGATTCAGAAAGGGTGATCTCTATTTCCTTACCCACTTCTACTTCAAGTTCTTTGGACGAGTATCCCGTATGGGTAAAACTTAAAGTAACCTTAGCAGTACTTTGCTGCAATTTTAAACTAAAGCGACCGTAGCTATCTGTTACTGTACCCGTTGAAGTTCCCTTCACCAAAACGGTAACTTTCTCCAAAAAACGCCCATCATTTGTTTTGACGATACCCTTTAGTTCTTTTCCAGTTCCTTGTGAATAAACAATTCCTGTAGACAGCAATAGCATACACAAAAAAGAAAAACTAACGGAAATCAAACGATTAAATTTTCTCATAGATTAAGATTTATTGGTTGTTAATAAATAGAACTATAAAAAGCCCAAAAATAAGACCTCTTAGTCATTAATATCAATTGGTTATTATTTAATCAACACAAAACAATAGTATTAATTAAGAAAACACAATCAAACCTTTTTAATCCATTTATTTACGAAAACGTTTGAATGACTATAAAAAACAAATTACTGGATTCCGACAAGAGAAAGAGAACAGGTGCTACTTAAGTCCAAAAACAACATTATGAGAACATAAAAAAGCCCTAAACAGGCTTTAAAGCAAATAAAATTTAAAAATAAATTGAGACAAAAGAGCATAGTTTTGATAAAAAATGACATCTTTTTCAATTATAATTTCACTATATTTTAAATTAAAACAAATTTAAATAAATTAAATTTAACGAAACAAATAACACACACTTAACTAAACACAAGACCGAAATGACCGAGAAGTTTTCCTCAGCAAGAGAAGCAAAGATCGCATGCATTTTCTATGCCCGGTCAAATGAAAAAATGACTTGGGAACAACACCATATTTCTGATGAGTTAGCCAAAACAGATTTCCATCATTCGTCGTCAGAGGCAATTGGTTTATTGCCCATGTCCTACATCGCCCTGCCCCAACCGTGTAAACAAGGTGGCTCCACATTGAAATCAGCTAAAAAAGTAGACTCAACCTGCGCCCAGACTACTTGCAGGAGGAGCTTGGTAATACGTTGGTAATAAAGCGAGCTCGACAATAGGATTATATGTTCAATCCGTATTATTTTAGAAAAGCAAATAAAAACAATCAGTAAAAAATTTGGAGAATACGAAAATTATATACAACTTTAAAGCACAAACACCTGCTCTAAACAGGCTACAAGTTAACAAAGGAAATTTTTTATTTTAAAACGAGGATTTTATCTTAGAATCGCTCATAGACAAAAGTCTAAATTAGTTTTTTTGCAGAAAAACTTACTTTTACTTAATGTACAAACAGTAGCATACAAAATATGACAACCAACCCCATTAAGGTATATACAGTAGTTTCAAAAGAAGTAAAAGAAGATCCAGATTTATTCACCAATCTGGAAGGTGTCTTCTCAACATATGAAAAAGCACAGGAATATATTGATCACTTTTTTGGTAATGCTAAATATGGTTATCGATCTATTGTTACAACCTATTTAGACCCCTTTCAGGAAGAAATCCAAAATAACGATTCTTATTATAGCATTTCATCTCAATTAATGGGGCCACATTTAGAAGTTGAGATCTGTAAAACTTCTTTTGCCGTTGTCCTCTCCGAAGTTGAACAATTGCGTATCGATCCTGCCACCTCAGAGAAACCTTTGGAATTAAACCTGCACTGTTTTGCTGCTTCTGAGGAAAAGGCAATGGAAAAATTCGAAAAATTGGCACAAGACTATGCAAAAGAACACAAGCTTCAATTTCAAATTAGCCCCTTTCGCATTGCAGATTCGGACCAATGCTACTAGCCTTCAATTGCAACGAGATTATAGCAGCAGATTCAGGGAAGTATTTTTTTACGGATTTCACTTAAATATTCTGGAGTAAATCCCAGATATGAAGCAATTAAGTATTGCGGAACACGTTGTACAAACTGAGGATATTTACGGAGCATATCATGGTAGAATTCCTCTTTAGATTTAGAGAATAGATATTTAACCCGCATTTGCGCAGCTGCATAAGCCCTTTGATAAACAAAGCGAAAATAACGCTCCATGATCGGAAATGCAGCAACCAATTTTTCTTGATTTTCTTGACTGATATAAACTAAATCTGACGTCTCTACTGCCTGAATGTAAAATGACGTAATAAGCTTATGTTCGAAAGCCATATTGTCTGTAATCCACCAATTTTCTATTGCGAATTCAGTCGTTTGTTCGACTCCCTTTTCATTAACAAAGAATTTACGGAGAATACCTTTCAATACAAAAAAATGGTATCTGCACACTTGGCCCTCCTCCAGTATATTTTCTTTTTTCGCGACCGTTTTCGTCTTAAAGTAAAGCAATATTTCTTCTAATTCGATCGGATCGACATCGATAAATTTCTTTAAATGTTCTTTAAGTTTTTCCAACAGTCCACCAATTTATTATACAAACAAAGCTACTCATTCCTTTTATCAAAAAAAAGACACGCGGTCCCATTTCAAATAAGCTCAATACGGAAGGGATGGCAAGATAAATTCAAGTAATACGAATAATCATTCAACAAGCACGAATCATAAATCGGAATAGTTTCAATGGCTTTTACCCCTTATCTTTATAACAGGTGCTCCAATAATATGATTAACAGATTGGAGCTATGATGAAAATGGCAGGCTCCATTTTTTGCAGAGTTTGTACTTTTTGAAAAAAGAGAAAGCAATGATCAAAATTAATTTTAGCAAAGGAAAAATTATCATCAGCATGCTGCTATGTTTTCTTCCAGCAGTCATTGGGTTGTATGCTTGGTTATACTATGATCTTATTTTTAAACTAGCCTCCACGATATGGGTACTCGTGGCCGCAACGGTTTTTTATCTTCGACTACAACAGTTGAACCGCTATCGAAAAGGAGAGGCCGCACTCACGATAGATGAGCATACATTACTAAACAACAGCGTATTGAAGCCGCAGCAAATCCCTTGGACGGATATCGATTATTTTGTTACTGATTTATATCGGACAAATTCTATTTTTATAAAATTAAATGACTTTTCATCGCTAAAAAAAGAAAAAACAAGTCGTCTAATTCATTTATTAAGCTTTATTGACCGCAATCTATCAACAAAACCTGCATCTTTTTGGATCGACATGGATGTCATCGATATCAAGGAAAAGGAGCTTTTATCTAAGTTGCTAGAGCGATTGAAAAAGTAGCTAAAAATTGTATCTCTCTCCGAAAAAAGGTATTATATAAAAAATCAGCCCCCTATCCATATAAGTGGGCTGATTCGCAAAATCAATCGAAGATGCAGCGCAGTCCTGCTTAAATATCCCCTACTTAAAAGCATCCGCTATGCCGTAATGTAGTGAACCTCATGCGCCTCGGTCAACTGCGGAACTTCCAAATTATGAAGCATTTTATCCAGGACAACTTCCGGCAGTGGGTACTCCCTATCGCTATTCTGCGCGCGCCAAATCTTATAGGGTTTTTCAACGTACAACAATTTCACATAGGCTTGATAGCTTACGAAGAGATCGATCAATTGTTTTCGCATCTGGGAAGTTATGTTGGTGGCATTCCAGATAAAATCCTGTCCACAGCGTAAGTATTTTTTTGCCTGCTCTTTTGCTTCCTGTACAACCCATCCGTTTCTCTTTTTATCAGTAGGATCAATGCGATATTTGCGTCTGATGTCATCCAAACTAATAACAGGAAGGTCGGTATTCATTGCTAAAATCTGATAATCTTTGCCCATTCCCGGCAAACCTGAAAGTACAGTCACCGTGGATTTGAATGTATCAAAAGGCACATAATCAACATAGCTATTGTTTCCATTAAAATATGTAAATCGTGCATTTTCAGACAAAAAAGAACGCGAGGCATCCCAGCAGCCAATCTCTTTACTATACAGTTCGAACATATCCAATACGTAGAGCAAAGCATCCAAATCGGCACAGTACCTTCCTTTAGCATCTGCTTCGGACAACAACTTAAGTTGGCCCATATTGACACTCAGTGACGCCTCCAAGGCGCTCTTCATTGGATCGACTTTTTCCATCAACCACAATGGCAATCCATGATAGCGTACCAATGCGACAATTTCCTCCCGTAATGCAAAAGGGGTCTCCACATCACGAAATAAAATCTCCCGTGCGGTCTGTGCTCCTCTTTTGGCATGATTTGGAGAGCTGATACGACCATCTGCAGCGACAATTGTCGTCGATCTCTTCTCTACATCATGCAATAAAGCGGAAGCCCAGAGGAGCTCCTGCTTTTGGTAATCTAGATTCCAGTATTCAGGCAATGCTTCCAGCTGCTGTAATACCATTTGAGTATGAATCGCGACATTCCCTTCGGCATGATGTAAAGGATCTTGTTGTACCTGTTCCATATCCCTGACCCAAGAAAATTGCTTCTCTAAAGCCGACCAATTCTTATTTACTGCTATTGTCCATTCCATTAGAAATCCCTCCTTTCCCAAATCATTTTTGTTCTTCGCCATGATTTTGTCCAATGCTCGTCGGTCTGCACATGTCCTTTTCTAACATATTTAAAAACATTGTGCTGAAATTCGCTGACGGCATATGCATCAACATTCCTGCAGACCAAGCCCTCCATCGTACATGCTTCTTCAGTTTTAGGGTCAACCGATCCAAATATAGAAGACTGCATGGCCAAATTTTCGACTGAACGCCGAAGTTCTAACTCAGTCAAATCCTTTACAATTTCGAGTTTTAAAACAGGTACAGTAGGCAAATCAAATAAACTGGCATAAAAAGTAACTTCTTCCCATGAAAGCCACTGATCTTTAATTCGAGCAGCAAAAACATAATAATAGTGCTCAAGTTGCACATATTCGATAGAATGCACAGCATAAAGATTTTCACCAAAAAACTCTAAATCATCCAGATCGTTATTTAATCTAGACCAATGCTCCCGAAGCTGAGCCGTCCATGGCGACGTGGTTGGAGCCGCATGGGATCGTGCAAATACTCCACGCCGTGAAAGGCAATTATTTTCACCATCTAATTTTTCTGTAAATAACAGTTTATGGAAAGATTGTATATCCTTCCAATAATGTTGATTAAAACGATCGTCGCTGCTTGTCCCTGGCGAAAATGGGAAATGATAGGTACGACCATATTTTGTTGATTCCATTTTTAAAATTTAAATCCATACTAAAAAATTGAAGACATAGGTATATGGTAAACAAATCGGGTAAATCCCGTTGTTTACTTTCTTCCTAAATATCGACAATGCATTACATGACTTTAAATTTTAAAAATTGACAACACTAATGATCTATTGCTACAAAAGTATTAAATTTATCTTAAAAACATAAACACGCTCCCTTAACCTTTTGACAGCGCAGCCCCTTTCCCTACTTTCTAATCAGCCCTGACTTATCAAAAACTGCGTATTTAGCATTAATATAATTTCAATTCAGTATACGTTGTTCCAATGGGAATAACCCGGTCTGCTACCCAAATTTGGGTTTTGTCGAACTTAATCATTTTACTTCGTGCGACGATAAATGCTCTATGGCAACGAACAAATTCGTTCTTCGGGAGCAGTTCCAGCAGCTCGCTAATGGTAATTCTGGAGCTAACACATTTATCGCCCAAATGTATCTGGGTGTAATTACCTGATGCTTCAATATACTGGATACGATCAATTTCAACTTTAACATGTTCATAGCCATCTTTGACGAACAGATAGTCTTTGTTATGCTGTAGCTTTTTTGCCCGAAGGCTATACAATTCGCTCGCCTTGTTGCAGGCTTTCAAAAACCTGCTCATAGAAAATGGTTTAAGCAAGTAATCGATGGCATCGAGCTCGAAACTCAATAGCGCATGCTCAGAATAAGCCGTCGTAAAAATCACCATTGGCGAAGTATTCAAACTCCGCAGAAACTCTATGCCTGAAATATCGGGCATTTTTATATCTAAAAAAATAAGGTCCACCTGCTCCTTCTGGAGATAATCAATCGCCATAAACGCATCCGTAAATGTACTTTTTAATTCAATAAAAGAGACTTTAGCTATATGGTGTTCAATAACCTGCAATGCCACAGGTTCATCATCTATCGCGATGGCTATCATAACAATTATTGATTTAAAATCTGATCTATTTGGTCATACAGTTGTTTTCCATTACTTGGTCGAAGAGCCTTTTCTACAACTAATTTCCCTGTTTTATCAAATATAAAATATTGCGGATAATATTCCGCTTTGTCTTTTGCATTTAGCAGTAATTCCCTCCAAAAGGGCTCAATCTGTTTCCTATTTTTACGTAAATGGATTCCGGTTAAATTGTTGACACGTATAAAGTCTTTCCAGTCCTGATCGCGATGGTCTTCATCCATATCCAAATAAACGAAGGCAATATCTTTATCCATGTATCTTTTCTTCAGTTCAGGTGTATATTTCAATTCAAATTTACAAGAACCACACTAGGTACCCCAAACATCCAAATAGACCACTTTTCCCTTCAATTCAGCAATCAGGTCGTAGATCGATGAAATAGGTCGATCATCCTCAATCAACCGGATCTGTTTGTTCTGTTTATTCGCTATCAAAAGAGAGTCAAGATCGGCAATATAGCGTTCAACGAGCGGCCTATGCTTATCCGTTGGAAATATCTTCCAATGCGCTCCTGCCAATGCTTTTAAATGTGGTAAGTCCCTGTCATGATATAGATTGACCAGTTGCTGAAAATTGTATTTTTCTACGATAGGCTTGGGAAAATTATTTAAAGCACCAATAAACCGCCAATAATCTTTACTATAGCTATTCATTAATCTATTTGCACTGTCTAGGCTTATCCCGAAATAAGGGATCGGCTCGCTTGAAGGGATCTTCTCCGACCAAATCTTAACAAATGCTTTCGTTTCCAAATAACGCAGGTAATTGTCAAGGAAAGAATAGAAAGAGGGGCCTCCAAAGTTATCCTGTAAATTAATCGATGCTTTTCCAAACAGTTCTAGCACTAAACTATCTGAGGTCGGCTTTGGCAATTCAGCTACACGGGCAAAATCGTTCAGATGGTTAATTCTTTGTGCGTAAAGCTCAGCACAGATATAGCCTTTTAGTTGGCTGGGCAATGAAGTAGTTTGGATCACTTCATTCGTTTGATTGCAATCTGCTAAAAAGGGAATTAACAGCTGCTGTCTCAATTCAGCCAAAGAGCGTTTGGCAAGATTGTTTAAGGCTGGGGCTTTCATAAAAACGGCACTTCATCCAGTTTTATTTGCTGAATAGTTCTATTTTCTGTTAAAGCACTACCGTATGTAAATACGATCGTACTATCAGTTAAATTCGCGATAAGATCCTTACCGGGGCTTAATAACAAGGTTTGAAATACACCGCTGTAAATTAGTGTCGCGGATTTTCGAGCTGTTACTGGCAGCGCGACCTCAAATGTACCATCGCCGGCAACGGTTATCCGTTGCGAATTTTCTTTATAAAAACCGAAAACAAGAGGAATATTGATTTCCAAGGTCTTGTTTGGATCATAATTCCAAACCTTACCGCTCAATTTAAACTGAGCATGACTGCTTAGACAAAACAAGGTCACAAGCAAAAAAACAAGTATTTTTTTCATTGCTGTTAATTAAGAAACCGATAAATCAGGTGAATAATGGATTGAAAAATAGTGGAACTATCTTGATCTAAAGATGTAATGTTAAATGGACAAAAAACTCATTGGCATTTTCATGTATCATCAATTCATGCCGATCTCGATACAGTAATGACAGGCGTTGTCTTACATTTTCCAAGCCTACGCCGCTTTTTAGTTTTTCGGGATCGTTATCACTTTTTGGATTAATGCTATTGCTCACATCGAAAAACAGGACTTGGTCCCGCACTTGCAAAGAGATTTTAATATAAGACGAGTTCTGAAGGCTTATACCATGCTTAAATGCATTCTCAACGAAAGGTATAAGCAACATAGGTGTAATGTGGTAATTTTCAAACTGTTCCTCTATTTCGGTTATAAGGGTAATCTTGTCTGACATTGAAGTCCGGAGCGTTTGTAAGGCGATGTAATTATTCAAATATTCAACTTCACGCATCAACGAAATTTTATCTTGTGTATTTTCATGTAGCATAAACCGCATCATATCACCCAAGCGTTGAATTCCCTCCCCCGTCCGTTCTGCATTTTCCTGCAATGCAGTGCCATACAATGTATTTAAGGCATTAAATAAAAAATGTGGATTTATTTGAGATTTTAGAAAGGTCAGATTCGCGTCCGACTGTCCGAGCTCTGTACGTAGGGAGGCTATTTCGTTTTGACGCATTAGACGTTTTTTAAAGAGAAACCAGGACAGCGGCGTGCTAACCAATAATTGCGTGGGTAAATGAAACATCGCAACGATAAAGATCACTTCGTTTGTCTGATTAAAGAAAAATAACGCGGGCACACTTAATGGCAGGACTGAAACCAAGCTAATAGCAAAGATAGTCCAGAAGAAATCACGGAATTTCTTCTGTTTTTCCTGTAATTTTGGCAACAAATAGTATAAGGAATAGATTACAATACCGACCGCAGACAATACGACCAAAGTCCATAATACCGAAAGTTGTAAATGGGATCGCGATGTAATCAAAAAAAACAATCCAATAAACCAGAAACCTATTCCAAAGGATAAATCCATTTTTAGCTGCTTTTGCAGGGTCAGATTTTCTGCCTTGCTTTTAAGCAAATAGCTGATCAGATATTGCGCGCAGGTGTATAAAGAAATTATAATTGTTAATAAAATAGCTTGCGCAAAAGCCTTAAAAAACATACTATTATAGCTTCTTTGAATACTGTCATAATCCTTCAATTCGTAGGCGTGGCTATAGGTCCGGCATACACCTAAAATCAGTCCGGATGTCAAGATCAGAGCAGCTAGTAATGAATAATTCAGCAGCTCCCGTTTTCTGTTGATGAGGGAAGGAATAAGGACAAAATTTAAAAGGAGAAACATCACATATAGAAGCAAATCAATGATAAAATTCGGCACAAAAAAGTTAAAGAAATAGGAGTAGCTTATTTTTTGGTGAAGGAAATAGTTATGCATACCGCTATCATCCCGATTGTTTGTATCAACAAGCAAAGCATAAACAACAGCAACAAATACGATAGTTGCCATCCAAAATTCTATTTTTCTTACGTCTTTCAGTTTCATGTTATTGGTTTTGATGAGGCAATATTAATTGAAATGAAAACATAAAACAGAAAAATGTGACGAATACCACCAAAAATGTGATGAATCAAATGTTTCTTCATCTTATAGCTGGGATTCTATTGTTGTTTCTATAAAATAGAATTTGATTTTACTATCTTTAAGCTGAAAAGTATCAAACCGGCTTTATTAACTTTATTCAAAAAAGACACTACATAATTAATCCATTATTTACACATTCACGTCCGATTTTGCGGTGTTAGGGCAAATAGCCAAGATTGCATACAACATTGGACTGTCAAATGATCATAAATACAGGGATTAAAAAATAATTGATCACATGGATACATATATCGTGTTAAAAAGGTTCTCTAGTTTAGAAGAAGCGCAAGAATGTCATAAACTACTTTCGGAAAAAGGTGTAACAACGCGGTTGGCAGATAATGTACCCCCTGTGGATATTACATTTTCCGGAAACACGGTTGGATATCAATATGAGGTTCAAATAGATCCTGCCAATTTCGCAAATGCAGAATCTATTTTAGAAGAGCAGGAAATGCAGTCTCTCCCTTTGGTTGAAGACGACCATTACCTGTATCAGTTTTCCGACGAAGAGCTCTTAGAAATTCTTCAAAAACCCGATGAATGGAACAAATTAGACTACGCACTGGCTAGAGAAATTTTATTAAAAAGAGGGAAAGAGATGGATCAGGAAAAGCTTGATCTTTTGAAACAGAAGCGGCTCATGCAACTACGGGAACCGGAACCGCAGCAGAAGTATTGGGTTATTTTCGGCTATATTTCAGCATTTCTAGGTGGACTTTTAGGAATTGCAATCGGGTATATGCTGTTTAGTTCCAAAAAGAGCCTACCGAATGGCGAACGGATATTGTCCTATTCGGATCATGACAGAAAACATGGGACAAACATATTCTATATCGGATTATTCGTATTCACAATATCCGTTCTCATCAAAATGCTCTGGGGATTATAACATAAAATGAATACGATTTACATTTTTTAGCGGAACAGCTCAAGTGCAGCTTTGTGACTGTGGTATTCTGTATCCTATCGCGATCTAATTAGTGCTAACGTCAACTGTAAATTTTTAATACTAAAAAAAATACCTATATTTAAGATGACATCTTTATTCTTTAATTATTTTTTGTAAACCTACAAACAAATTAACTTTATGAATAGTTTAAAGACCACAGCCACTCATTTCCGTTATAAAAAGCATCCGGGAGATCTATTCAGAAATACGTCTGTTCAATTATTACCTCATCCCTATAAAAATCAAGAAGACTTTTGGGTATGGTTTCATCCCTCCTACCACCGTAGTGAAGACATTTCAGATTTAGGCGACCTGTACAAACAACTTCACGATACACCCTGCCAAGAAAAGATAACAACATCAAAAAATGAGCTATGTTACGCTGAAGTAGCGAAGGAACATCTCTTTGAAGAAATAAAATCATTGGAACAAAAGATCTATCAGGATTGTTTTGAAAACTTTTATTTGTTGATTATTGAAGGCCGCATTGAGCTATTTGAAAGTCATCAGATTGAAAGTAAAGAATCTAGTTCCTGATGTCTATCTTTTAACCGTTATGCATTATTTGACTTGTGCGATTATAAGGAAGGACGATAAGGTACTCATTTGTCAGCGCCCGCCATCGGTGACACATGCCTTAAAGTGGGAATTTCCTGGTCGCATAACCGAGTCCCACCTGCCAACGAAAGCAAATCTGTCGCTCAAAATCAGGGAGGAGCTAAGTATAGATATTCTTGTCGGAAGGCCCTTAGAAATGACGCAACAAGGCCATAAAAGTCCGGCACTTTGCCGCTATCCAGTTCTCTGCAACTTTTCTTCTGGCGAAGTTGCCATGCTAGAATATGTCCAAGCAATATGGGTCCCCTCGGCAGAACTATCGCATTTTGATTGGACCGATACCGATCGACCAATTGTAGAAGAGTATACCAAATACCTTGAGAACTCAAATCCTCCGTCCCGTATAAAGGAAGCTTTTTTAGAAATCCTAATTGGACTCATTGGTTTTACACTGGTCCATATGTTCTTCAATGTATATATAGGCTTATTGATAACTTTGATCTTAATCACTATTACTGGAATTTATAGTTATTACACCCGAAAAAATATAAGGAAAAGAATCTCATAAAACTTTCCTACATTTATAAAAACTAAATAACCCCTAATTTCATTTTAGCCATACTGAAGACTTAATCAGATGAAAGATTTCCCACAATTAGAGACAGAACGACTTATTCTTAACGCAATAGACCCGACTGATATTCCACAGATTGTAGACTATCTGCAAGACAAGGTCTATTCTGACTTCACATCAAATATCCCCTATCCCTACCGAAAGGAGGATGCTGAATACTGGCTTAAATTAGCGGAAGAAGCATTTGTCAATCGTAAAGGATTCACCTTTGCTATTCGAAATAAAGATAAAAAACTGATCGGAGCTATTGGTCTGCATGATGAAGGCTCGGATAAGGCTGAGTTGGGATACTGGATTGCTATTCCTTACTGGAATAAAGGTTATGTCACTGAAGCTGCAAAAGCAATCATTAATTTTGGGTTTAAAGAATTAAACTTTAACAAAATCTTTGCGACCTACTTCCCCCATAATCCAGCATCGGGAAAAGTCATGGAAAAAATAGGAATGAAAAAAGAGGCACTGTTAAAACAACATCTAAAGAAAGACGGCCGGTATTACGATATTCCATTATACGCTATTTTTAGAACGGAATTGGTTTAGTTTTTTAAGATCTATAGCTCCATTATTACAAAAATACGTTCTGAAATAAAAATTCAATCCTTTAACTCAATAATAAAAATGAAAAACAATATTGGATATATTAGCTTCGTTTTCTTCTTTTTCATTGGGCAAACCGTTTTTGGGCAAGAAAAAAATCGTGAAAAAGCTTCTTCAAAGGGAAAGGAAGCCATTCAACTCATGGACAGCGGAAAAGTGGATGAAAGTATCCTATTACTGAAGGAAGCCCAAAATCTCGATCCAGCCAATATCACATACCCTTATGAGCTTGGTTATGCCTATTATCTAAAAAAAGATTATAAAAGCACAATAAAGTTCCTGGAAAACATTAAAAATGAGAAGACTGTTAATGATAGGGTATATCAACTGCTGGGAAATGCCTATGATATGCTTGGCGAAAGTGATAGCGCAGTGGGCATCTACGAGAGTGGATTAAAATTGTTTCCTAAATCAGGTCACCTCTATTTGGAGATGGGGGCAATCCAAAGAGTAAAAGGAGATTTGGAAAAGGCATTAGACTTTTATGAAAAGGGTATTCAGGTGGATCCGGGATTTTCTTCCAATTACTATTGGGCATCAAAGTTATTCTGTATTTCGGATGAAAAAGTTTGGGGAATGATTTACGGTGAGATATTTATGAATTTAGAAAGAAATAGCAAAAGAACAGCCGAAATAAGTGAGCTTATTTATAATCAGTACAATAACCAGATTAAATTTAAAGGCGACACTGGAATTTCAGTCAGCTTCAGTAAAAATGCGTTTATCCACGAAGGGCCAGCAGCCGATCCCAACCAAATAAAGTTACCTTTTGGTATTGGAGTTTACGAGACGACATTAGCGTTGTCAATGATTGGTTTAAATTCAATAAATATCAATACGCTTGACACGATAAGGACCAACTTCATAAACAACTACTTCAAAAATAAACACGACAAGATATTTCCAAATGTTCTATTCAATTATCAAAAGAAAATCATCGATCTAGGTTATAGTGAAGCATACAATCATTGGATATTGATGAAAGGAGATGAAGACCGTTTCGAAAAATGGCTAGCAAATAATGAAGAAAAATGGACTGATTTTACAAATTGGTTTATGACAAATCCCTTAAAAGTAGACAGCGCAAATAGTTTTTTCCGCGAACAATACAATTGATACCTATCCCCCCTTTCTTTCTTGCAACTCGATGTGTTACCTCAGGATCGGAATGGAGTCGCGAAATTAAAATAATGGTGAGTGGTTTCTATTTCTTGAATTGGATTTTTCATTATAAAATTGACTAAATTTAAACAACCGATAATCATAAAGGATAAAACATGAAAATATTTGCATTCGCTGGGAGTAATTCTTCCACATCAATTAACAAACAATTGGTCAAATTTGTACTCAAAAGCTTCGAGGGGCACGAGATTAATTTGATCGACCTGAATGACTATAACATGCCTGTCTTTTCTGTAGACCTAGAAAAGAATGGGTTCCCACAGGAAGCACAGCTTTTCCTAGATCATATAGCCTCCAGTGACATGATCATTTGCTCCCTCGCAGAGAATAATCGCTCCTATAGCGTAGCATTTAAAAATGTATTCGACTGGGCATCTAGAATAAATGTTAAAGTTTTCCAGGATAAACCCATGTTGCTTATGACAACTTCACCAGGAGGTTATGGTGGTGGAAATGTGATGGCCGAAGCGCAGAAATTTTTCCCGCAGTTTGGAGCAATCATTAAAGAAACATTTTCGCTTCCCAAATTTTACGAAAATTTTGATCAGGATAATGGCGTAATCAGTCCTGAACACCTCAATAGTCTGAAGGAAAAAATAGCAGACTTTAAGCAACAAATTTCCTCCTAGTGGCATTCCGCTAAAAATCTATTTGCCTTTTTGTACATTCTGCATAACTTATGCCGATGTACTAAGTACATATTACTTTGCATATTATTGACTTTTTGCTTACCTTTTCTTTGCTTTGAAAGCAAAGAAACACCAATAAAACACCAATAAAACGACAAAGAAATAGCAAAGAAGAAGCGAATCAGCCCCCTAGCAATCCCAAAGGAATAGCGAAGAAACAGCAGAGAAACACCAAAGAAATAGCAGAGGAATAGCAGAGAAACAGCAACGGAATAGCAGAGAAATGGCGAATAAGCTGCAGCCCTTACCTTAGCCCCCCAAAGAGCAGCGCTATAACAGAAAACTGACCCCATAGCGATAGCATCTATTAAAGGTTCATAATTAAGGAGGGGCGATTTGCCCCTCCTTAAAATTTATTTAAGTAGCTCTTCGAGTTTCTCTATCAACTTTACTCCTTTTAAGTTGATTCCAACAATCTTACCTTCGGGAGAGATGAGGTAATTTTGCGGGATAGCCTGAATACCGTATAATTGAGCGGCTTGATTTTGCCAGCCATTCAGATCCGACACCTGGGGCCAGGTTAATCCATCCTGTTCAATCGCTTTCATCCAGTTATCTTTCTTCCCGGGTTTATCTAGTGAAACACCCAGTATCTCAAATTTTGATCCCTTAAACTTTTGATAGGCTTTAACCAAATTAGGGTTCTCAGCACGGCAAGGACCACACCATGACGCCCAAAAATCCAATAGCAGGTATTTACCTTTAAAATCTGAGAGTTTTAACTCTTTACCTTCAGGAGTTACTTGTGCAAAATCTAAAGCTGGCTGTCCAATTCCTAGCTTTTTTGCTAGTTGAATATCTGCTTCTAATTTTTTCCCGATTGCTGTCTGCCTTAACCTTGATGACAAATTGAAAAACAAAGGTTCAGTGGTAACCACATTATCATCGTAGCCAGCAACTTCCTGTAAGGCCAATAAACTGAAGTAATTGTCTGGATTATTGACTATAAAATTTCGCTGCGCTTTCTTACGCTCTGTTTCGATCTTATCTATTTCTAGCCCAATTTGGTTGAGTGCATTTTCATCACGATTTTTTGCTTGATACAGATCAGCTCTTTTAGATTGCTGAACCATGAGCTTCTTCTCATAGGTGCTTAGATAGTCTTGATACTGCTTATAGGCTACCTGCAGTTTCCCGCCTTGTACCTGTGAAGACTCGAAAGGACTTTGAACAGTGATTTGCGTATTGGGTTCCTGAGGGTCTACATAAAATGTGAGACGCTCCATCGGTCCACCTTTGCGATTAAAGAAGGAAGCTCCATCTTTGGAATAAAATAACATGACTTGCGTTGGTTCCATGATTTCCCCTTTATAGATAACATCATTGGGACCAAAATTAATAGAGTCAATTGTCAATTTTCTGTCCACGATGTAGCGAACAAATGCTTTAGATTTTGCGGGAAATTGTTTCCCCTTTATTGTTAATTGAAAACGCTGTCCTTGAGCCAATACTGTCCCGAGACAACTTAAAACCAAGAATAACGATGTAGCTATTTTTTTCATGTTGATAATTACAGTGCTTTAGCACGCGCCACAAGAGCATCGGCCAGTTTAATAATTTTTGAAGTTTCCAGTTCAGCCAAGCCACGCGCAGCTTCTGCCGCTTGGACGGCTTCTTTCTTTTTATTTAATGCGATACAAATATCAGCCAATGTTCCTTGATTGGAATAACTTGATGGATTCAATACAACGGCCTGTTTAGCCAGCACATAGCATTGTTTTAGGATAACTGGATTTGCAACAGTTCCCTTCGCATTGGCATTGCGGCGGGCAATAAAACTCAACCGTTCATCTTCATTCTTGAGCAGGCCTTTTCTCAATGTATTCGTAAGGACAACAAACTCCTTATCGGTTCCATGTGCTGCGGTCCACTCTACTTTATACAATGCTGCTTCAATTTTTTGTTCTGGATCTTTTAACCCTTCAAAATAGGCTACGCCAGCATTAAATTCATCTACTTTATGCTCTCTAATATAGCCATACATGGCATAACGCAGCAGTTGCGCTTCTTTTTTCGCAAAATCTGCTGGTGCGGCTATGCTTTTAAAATAAGCTTTGTTCGACTCAAAAAATTTACCGTAGCGATCATCCAGGCTCTGTGCCATCATTTTTATGGTCTCCCATCCATTTGGGCTCTTCAAGAATTCATCGGTAGCCACACTGTCCAATGCCTTTTTTGCTGCATTTGCTGCTTGATTATCGGTTTGTTCCATCACTTTAATATACCGGATCAGGAAATTCGACTCCCGCATACCCAAATCATACGATTTACGCAAATTGGGGATCTGAAAATTAGAGTCATTAGCTTGCTGTGCCTGTTTCAGGAAAAGATCAGCTTCCATGCGAGACTGGGTTCTATAGATCAATGTCCCCTGTCCATCTAAAAATAAATAAGTAGGAAAACTTTTGATTTGGTATAATTTAGCAATATCTACACCTTCTCCTATCTCACAGTCAAATTTAGTATTGATAAACCTGCTGTTAAAATAACGAGCCACTTCAGGCTGTGAAAACACATTCCCTTCCATCCATTTACAAGGAGCACACCAGGAGGTAAATCCATCCAGAAAAATCAGCTTATTTTCCTGCTTGGCCAATTCCTTTGCCTGACCAAAAGTGATCTTCTGAAACTGTATATGTTCTTGCGCAAGCAATAGCATCGACTGCGAAAAAGCCAGTGCTGTCAATAGTATCTTTTTCATTTTTTTTTATTAAGATCCTAATCAATTTCTATGCTGATAGAAGTTGATTAGGATGAGCGGTCTACATCTAATTTTGTTATCGTTCGTATTGAGGAATTCCGGGATTCAACGAAAGTACCTTGGGCGGAACTGGAAGTATCATCCGGGCATCCGTTGATTCCATTTCGAAAATTTTCCCTGCCAATGGATGTTGGATTGACTTTTTAAAATTGTCTGCTATAGCGAGTCGTTTCAAATCAATCAGCCTATCGGATGCCATAAATGGCATTTCGCGACGTCTTTCGTCAAGTACCGTCTGTAAAATAACTTTTGGATCCGTTGAGGTTAACGCTTTGTTATTCTCTATTCGACTATTTCGTAATGTATTCAAGAAACTTAGTGCTTCTGTCGCATTACCTGTTCGAACAGCTGCTTCTGCAGCAATCAAAAACAATTCAGGCGTATTAAATCCAGTACTAAATTCGACGTATGGAGCAAAAAGAACCCGCCCTGGAAATTTTACAATAGTAGCGCCTAAAGAAGCCTGATCGCGACAGAAAAATAATTCATAACGTTTGTCCTTTGCACCTGCAGGCAAATCTTTGGCATAAGTGTCAATCAGCTCTTTAGAGGCATAAAACTCGGCATTGGGGCTACCTAAGGAACTTGTTCCCAATCGAGACCATACGGCCTCCATATTCGTTCTGGAGTCGGGAAATTGGACCGAATTATCTGTTTTTAAACAAACACGTCCCCAAGTTGTCTTATCCTTATTGGTATATAAACTATAATCGATGAGCGTTTTATTGACAGCAAGTGCTTGTTTTGCATTCTCAAGGGCCTCTTTGTATTTTCCCTGATAGAGGTAAACACGGCTTAGAAAAGAGAAGCCGACTGAACGCACTGCTTGAAATCTATTTGACTGCACTGTACTCAAATTTGGCAGCGCATCATTAAGATCGCTAATTACCTGATCATAGATCGCCTGAACAGACACGCGCTCATATTTTTGATTGATATCCTCTTTCAGCACCAAAGGTACCCCTAGATCTTTTGTTGCACTTGCAGGATTATAATGCGCGGCATAGATATTCACTAGACTAAGGTATTCAAATGCACGACCGACCTTAGCCTCAGCCCAAACCCTTTTCTTTTCTGCCTCGGAGCCCTCTGTTGCTGCCAATACATTATTAATCACAACATTGTAAGTGAATATATGGCTATAAGCCGATTCCCAGTATGGATCATACTGGCCATCTTCAAATATAGCACCGTGGGCAAAGCTATAGAGTTGTTTTTTCACATAGTCATAATAGTCATAGCTTGCTGCTGATTGTACATCCTGAGGGTCTCCGGACTGTAAGTTATCTACTAAATAGTTCGGATAAACAGCGGAAGCTCTTACTAAAGATTGATCGTTTAGCAGCAATTTGTAATCATTCAGATTCTCTGGAATTGTAAAACCTTTTGGCTTGATATCCAGATATTTACTACAGCTATTCAATGTCAATAAACCGAATAGCAATCCTATATATATTTTTCTCATGATATTTTCTTATTAAAATCCTACAGATACACCTAAATTGTAAATTATTGGTGCTTGTATACCTCTACTTGGACTCGTTACCGTACTATACCCAGCCCAAACCTCGGGATCGAGATTATCCTTGTTAGCGACCCAACGCCATGCATTCAATATCTGTCCTGTTAGACGCACATAAGAAAGTTTTGTCGGTGCAATCCATTGTGCAGGCAGGTTGTAGGATAATGAAATATCGCGCAATTTAATATAGTCAGCCTTCTGAACAAATTTATGTGCAGCATTGAAAATATCGGAAATATTGCCTGAAGCAGCAGAAACAAATGCAGGAGCAATATCAGGGTTACTTTCATCACCAGGGTTCTTCCAATAATTCAACCATAATTTGTCGAAGTTACTATTGTAGTTAAGCTCCGCGTATTTACTCAGGAACTCTGGATGAACTCCCCGCATCACATGACCACCATTGAAAATGAACATAAAGGAAAGCGTCAAATCTTTATATCGAAATCCATTTCTGAAAGAAACAGTGTAGGGAGGTACTGTTGTACCTTCATAGATTAAATCATCGACAGTCAATTTTTGCGTGGTCTCGACCAGACTACCATCAGCCTTTCGTGCCAAAGGTCGTCCCTTATCATTTAATCCCGCATAATCTATGCTATATAAACTACCCATTGGGATTCCAACACGATTTTGAGGAGCATAATAGTAGTAATACGGTGTATTCTGCTCAACGTAGAGGTCTGTGATCTTGTTTTTGTTGTAGCTAAAATTTATTGTGCTGTTCCAACTGAAGTTTTCACGTTGAATCACCTTACCATTCAGCCCCAACTCGATCCCTCTATTCTGCATATCCGCATAATTAAGCAACACCATATCCCATCCCAAGGTTGGATCCAACGGCGTATTCCCCAATAAATCAGAAGTTTTCTTATTGTAAATATCAAGGGTAGCTGTAAGTCTATCTTTAAATAGTGAGAAATCAAAGCCAACATTGAATACTTTTGTTCGCTCCCATCGCAACAATGGATTAGGCGGAGAATCAATGTAGGCTTGCATTTCACCGTTAAAGTAGTTCAGATTGTTATTCACCCTTGAAATCAAATATGGTCCATTATCCTTTGGCACATTTCCATTTACGCCATAAGTCGCACGCACCGACCAACGATCTAATGGTTCCCAATCAATTTTTGGCAGATGATATAAAGCGCCTATGGACCAAAGAGGTTTGTATTGATTTTTGATATTTGTGCCAAACAAATTAGATTGATCCATCCGGATGCTTCCACTCAAAGTCAACTTACGATCATAGGTATAAGATCCATTGGCATAGAAGGAAACAAATCTATCGACTAGATCCTTAAATCCAGTCTCTTTTTTCGAAATAGTATAGCTATTAAAAAGTGCCTGTGTATTTTGGATCTGAATACCAAAAAGCTCTTCATTAATCCCCTTATAGACTAAACTGCTTTCATCGTACCCGTATTTATAAATATTTGTATAACGATTGTTAATTTGCCTGCGCTCAGCACCTGCAATAGCTATAATTTCATGTTTATCCCGACTGTTATATTGATAATTGAATTGACCACGTAAGGTATAGCTGTTGACATCGTTACGTTGTTCGGCAAATTGTCCCCCCTGCGGAATATTGCGCTTGATTGACCCGTCCTTTCCAATTTGGGTCGCGTCATTGACCATACCTACAACGGACTGGGAATTTTTCCGATTTAAAGTTCCATTGTATCCTTCTGTTCTTTCACTTTGATAGGATAGATCGAAGTCCAACCCTTTAAGTAGCTTAAAGTTGGCAGCAAAATTTAAATTAAGGTATTTATTATAAAACTTTTCATGAATCGCTGCTACGTGCTTTAAAGGAATATAAGTTTCATCTTCCAGTCCCAAGGCATTCAAACGATCAATCTCAAATTGCGATTTTGAATTATACCATTGAGCCGGAGAACCGTCTTCATTTTCAAGAAGATAATAGGATGCCTTGCCTCCCATATAGTTATCGTAGAAATTGAAGCCGATATCGCCTTCTCTATTTTGATTTTTCCCTAATACGTTTGCGCGTAAACTAAACCAATCGGTAAACTTAAAATTATTTTTCAGACTGAATCCCAGTTCCTTATTTGTTGCACGGCCTTTATTATAATCTCCTGGTTGGGTATAATTGAGGGAATAATGATAGGTATAACGATCGGAGCCTCCCGAAACAGCGAGGTTATGTTGCTGATCGAATCGAGTAGTGTTCAGAAACTTATCCATTTGACTGAAGCGGTCACGATTTCGGTATACATCCAAACGTTTTTCCATCTCTTCTTCCGAAATCACGCCACCTTTACGATCGTACAAAATCCGATACACATCATTCATTGCTTTTCTAGGATCAATAACAGCATAATCGCCCGAACGATAATTAAACATTTCTTTTTGAAAGTTGACCAGTTCAGCACTGCTCATCTGATTAAGATAGCTACGGCTTGAAAGTCCCCTAAAAGAAAGTGTATTGCTATAGTCGATCTTTGTTTTACCTGCGGAGCCTATTTTTGTTGTGATCACAATGACACCATTGGAGGAACGTACGCCGTAGATAGAGGCTGCCGACGCATCTTTTAAAACGGTTATAGCAGCGATATCATTGGGATTGATTGCTGTTAAATCGCCTTCAAAAGGCATACCGTCAACGACGATCAGAGGCGCAGCCTGCGCATTGATTGTAGATCGTCCGCGAACCTCGATACCCAGATTATTTTTATTATTCTGCGGACTTGAGGTATTTCGCACCAAATTTAGTCCTGGCAACAATCCATCGATCCGGTCCAGCAAATTAGGCTGGAGCCGTCCTTCCATGTCTTTGGCAGTGACCTGCGCAATTGAACCTGCTGCTCTTTCTTTGCTTATTTTTTGGTATCCTGTATTGACCGTAATGTTCACTTCCTGCAATTGCTCATCCAGGGCCCTTAAGGTGATCGGACCCAAATCGGACTTAGCTGCAATCGTAAGCGGAGCAAATCCGACCATTGTAATGTCCAAAAAGCTATTTGAACTAACACCGTTAATTTCAAAATGTCCATTTTGATCTGTAACGGTCCCTTTTGGAACACCTTTAACACGAATGGTTGCACCTTGAAGCGGTCTGTTGTTATAATCGACAATAAAACCTTTGACCGTCATTAACTGATTAGCGATCGAACGTTGTGTTTGTTGAGATTTCTCATGTACGACAATAATCTTCCCCTTGATCTCAAAATCGAGATCCAAATCGTCCAATAACTTCCCAAGTGCATTTCCCAACGATTCTTTTTTAACAGTTAAGTTAACCTTTGTATCTGGATCAATAGTTGTGGCCGCCCATACATAAGAATAGCCAGTCTGCTTATTGATCTCTGAAAAAATCTTTCTCAACGACACTGATTTCTCATGTATCGATATGTCCTGTCCATACGTTTTAGCTCCAACATGAAGCAGACAACAAGACATTAGTATGGTTGTAAGCGATATGCGCATAATGTTTCCCCTCCATTGCGGCCTACCCCAAATATCTGGGCGATCGCTGTTTTTCATTTGTTGCGTTTGATCGTGTAGGGCACGACCAAGTTGTGCATAATTTTTATACATTTGTTTTAGGTTAAGAATTAAAATTCTGTTACAGTTAGAATTACTTGATCTGAAGCCCTAAATGTTGCAAGCGTTTAGGGTTTCTTCTTTTCATTTAGGTTGTTTTGTCTACATAAATGGTCTTTCCTTTAAATTTAAATTTAATTTTCCTTGTACTCTCCAGTACATTGATGATATCTTTCAGGCTGCTGTTACGCGACAACATCGCTTCAAATTTTTCCGATTTTATTTGGTTATCGAGATAGACGACATCCACGTTATACCAAGACGCCAACTCATCCATAATAACCCCTAAAGTCTCCGAATTGAACACAAAATATCCGTCTTTCAATGCATTACGCAGGTCGAGATCAATTATCCGTCGTTCGATCTGACCAAGTTTGATATAAGATTCTTCTCCTGGCAACAGTATAATTTGCCTGTCGCCTTGTCGAACCCGAACTTTACCTTCGTATAATGTCGCTCTAAAGTCTTCTAGATTCTTGGTTGATTTCACATAAAAATGAGTCCCCAATACGGAGATATTGATCTTCCCTGCTTGTACCACGAAAGGTTTCAGTTTTGGGACCTCACCTCCCCACGGCAAATGTTTCTTGGCAACTTCGAAGTAAGCCTCTCCCACTAAACGAACTTCTCGCATGCTATCTACTTCATAGTAATCTAACTGCGTTTTGGCATTCATCCATACTTTGGTTCCATCAGGTAATACCATGGTCATTTTTCCCCCTTTGGGTGTTGTCGCGAATAAGCTATCCGTCTGGCTGGATTTATTTTTCATGGGAGCAGCAAACGATAATAAAGTATCTCCGGGAACCATCGAAATTGAATGTCCATCTCCCAGACGAACTACCCCCGTCATTTGAGCGGGTTGAATATCTTTATCCGGAGTCTCCTGATATACCATATCCGAAAGATTATGGATAAAAAATAACACCAATAATCCAATCAGTACTGCTGCAATACCGTAAGACCACAAGCGTTTATAAAAAGGTTTAGTGTATGATGTATTGAGGTAATCTTGTTCAAAGAGGGCAAATGACTCCTCCCAATCATAACGGGCTATCCCATCTAAATCCGCTTGCATTTGATCTTTGTTGTCAATAAGATCACATAGCCCCTTATTTGCAGCCTTTTCGGACCTCCATAAGTCCAACTGCAATTTTTCGTCATCGCGCAATCCTTCCAGCTTGGATTTGCTCAGTAAATAAATGATATGTTGGGGTATTTGTTCCATATTGCTCTATATCCTTAAAACAATATTTTGATTTCGTTTCTCTAAAAAGATGGTAGATATTTTTACAAAAACCTATGTATCAGAAGTATAAATTTTCTAATAATAGAGTAAAAGCAAAAGTAGGCAAAAAAACTGGTCAGGCTTGAGTCTTAATCTCAAAAGTTCAATTCCCCTTTTCTTTTGATTGTAGATCGTACTAGTGGTTAGTCCTAAGGAGATTGCTGCTTCCTGTGGGCTTAGATCTTCAACAATCAACTTACGCATCACTTGCTTACACTGCTCAGGCAGCGTATCAATGGCATCATGGATCGTTCGAAGCGTTTCCATATAGATCATTTGATGGCTGATCGGTAAATCGACCAGATCAACTTGTGACGTATAAAAATTGGTTTTTTGTTGAATCCTATTCTCTTGTTGAATCCTGTTTAAAGCGGTGTTTCTACAACTTGTATAGAGAAAACCACGGATTGATTCAACATGATCAAAATCAATCCGGCGCTCCCAAAGCTTTAAAAATACATCCTGCACTATTTCTTCGATGGTACCTTTATCGAGGTTCATCTTTTCTAAAAAATAGCACATTGGACTATAGAAAGTTTTGTACAAAAACTGTAAACCATCCCTTCTGCCCTCTCGAAAAGATTTTAAAAAATCTTGCTTGCTAAATTCTTGGTTTACCTTGTTTTTCACAATTCAATATTACTTAAATTTTAAATAAATATGAAAATTTCATTTATTGTGATCAACAATCCCGCGCTGGCAAGCGATAGAAAACGTACAGGCCAAACCGGTTGCACGATACTATTCCATCCGGCAGCGATTGGCGTAAATGCTACGCAAGATCTATGTATTTAGATTGTAATTTCTACGCGATCAATTCTGTTGACACAGGCTCTTGATAGTAGGCTTCATTCCATTTTGCCAATTGGCACATAATAGGTATTAATGCCTTGCCTTTTTCTGTCAAAGAATACTCTACACGTGGTGGAAGCTCCCTGTACTCTTCTCTCAAAATTACACCATCCTCTTCCAATTCTTTTAATGAACTGGTCAGGACTTTCCGAGAAATGTTTTCGATAAGCGCATCCAATTGACCAAATCGGGCTTTTCGATCGCGCAAAGTATAGATAATCACAGGCTTCCATCGGGTACCTAAAATTGCCATAGAACGCTGCATGGCGCAGGAACAACTTTTAAATTCAGTCCTTTTCATTTGAATATATTCAAAATAGTTACGCAAAGGTAACTAGTTTATACCAATAATAGTTACAAATATACACTATTTAAAATATCTTTGTGAAGATTCACAATTTAAAACAAGAAAAATGAGCATACAAACACTTTTTAATCCATTTGAGCACAAAAATTTAACACTCAAAAACCGCTTTGTAATGGCGCCAATGACGCGAGCATTTTCTAAGGATGGGGTTCCCGACAGCGCTGTAGCGGGTTATTACGAGCGTCGTGCCGCGGGGGATGTCGGTTTAATTTTGACGGAAGGTACAGTTATTGAAAGACCTTCATCAAAGAATTTAAAGGATATTCCAAACTTTTACGGTGACCAAGCATTGGACGGCTGGAAAAATATCGTCGATGCTGTGCACGAAAAAGGAGGAAAAATAGCCCCTCAACTATGGCATGTTGGTTATACCCCTATGCAATGGACTCCGCCCGCTGCGTTTGAAAGCCCAGATACAATGACATTAGCAGATATAGAGGCCACAATACAGGCTTACGCCGACGCTGCTAAATCTGCAAAAGACCTCGGTTTTGATGCTTTTGAAATCCATGGGGCACATGGTTATCTGATCGACCAATTTTTCTGGGAAGGGATGAACCACAGAACAGACGAATTTGGTGGAAAAACAATTAAGGAGCGTTCTAAATTCGCTGTTGAGGTCGTTAAAGCAATGCGAAAAGCGGTCGGACCTGATTTTGTGATTATTCTACGTTTATCACAATGGAAACAGCAGGACTATACAGCCAAGCTTGCCCCTACCCCTGCAGCGATGGAAGATTGGATCCTACCATTGACGGATGCCGGTGTCGACATTTTTCATGGAAGCCAACGTCGTTATTGGGAGCCGGAATTTGAAGGCAGTGACTTAAATTTTGCTGGATGGCTCAAAAAGATCTCAGGACAGCCCACAATCACGGTTGGATCTGTAGGTCTTGACAAAGACTTTGGTGAAGTATTTACAAATTCTGAGTTCAAGTCCTCTCCCGCTTCACTGGACGAACTTGTCCGTCGTTATGAACGTGGCGATTTTGACCTTGTAGCTGTAGGCAGGGCGATCTTGCAAGACCCGAATTGGGTGAAGAAAGTAAAGGCCGAAAAATACAACGAATTATCGACTTTTGAAGCTAAGAGCTTGGCGAGCTTATCTTAGTAAGCTCGCGCGATTAGGTGGATTAAAATTACGTTATTCAATAGTATAAAACAGGGGCAAAAAATTGATTTTCGAATCAATTTTTTGCCCCTGTTTTATAGCGATAATTCAGTAACTTGTCTCCACAAATGGATACAAACACTTGATTAAATGAAAATCACCGCAACCAAAATATATGTCATCAGCGGTTTGGGTGTAGATCAACGTGTATTCAGCAAGATAGACTTTGGCTCGCTTGATATAACCTATCTGGATTGGATTACACCAAGCTCCAATGAACCACTATCTATTTATGCAAAAAGAATATCGACTAAAATTACCGCAGAGCAACCCATACTCATTGGGCTTTCTTTCGGAGGAATGCTTGCAATGGAAATTGCCAAAATTATAACTGTTCAACGAGTTATTCTGCTAGCTTCGGCCAAAGGAAGGTATGAATTACCCGTACTGTATCGATTAGCGGGCAGACTCAAGCTGAACGTATTTGTCCCTAATTCATTGCTCAAGACCCATAGCTTTCTGTCGGATTATTTTTTCGGTATACGCTGCAAAGAAGATTCTTTACTGCTGAAACAAATCCTAAAGGATACAGATCCAATCTTTATAGCCTGGGCAATACATCAAATTCTACAATGGAAAAACAATTCGGTTCCGGACAATTTAATTCATATACACGGTAGTAGCGATCGTATTATCCCCATCAAAAATGTAAAGCCCAACTTTATCATTAAGGGTGCGGGACATTTTATGACAGTTACACATGCACAGGAGATTGAAAAGCTCTTGCAAGAAATTTGTTCGTAAATCCCCCCCTTTTTAATCACCGAGACCAATCCCAACTTTTCTAGTCGCTCAGAAAATTAAATCCAAGTGGATTCGTATCGGCATTAGTCGTACGATATGCTGAGCAGTGTAAAAAAGTATTATTTGGAGAAAAGGACAAACAATAATTGAGAATAGAAGGTTCTTCTATGAGAGCGCGGTCTCTCTATGAAGCTAAAAATCCCCCTTTATTACTTAGTGGGAACAGTCAAAAGCAATATAGTTAGGTTAAATTATAACAAGAATATGCGAACACGGCTCATATTAAGTTTTTTATTCTGTCACATCTTTTTTCTCACTATGCTGGCACAAGTCAATAATACTACAGCCTCGAAACTGGAAGTCGCAGCAGCCTTAGGTCCGTACCGTCCGATCGGTGTGAGCGTTACCTCCAACAATCGATTATTTGTTTCCTTCCCAAAACAAGCGAAAAATTATCAGTATGCACTTACTGAAATCATCAATGGAAAACCTGTTCCTTATCCAAATGAAGAATGGAATTTAAAAGGAAAAGAGAATTCCCACTTTGTAAATGTTCAGGATATATTTGTCGATACCGAGGACAATCTCTGGGTATTGGATTCTAAACCATCTTCGGCCGGATCAATTTTTGGAAAAGATGAAAAATCAACTCAAGGCCAATTTAAATTGTTAAAAATCGATACAAAAAAAAATAAAATTGAGCATATTTATCGTTTCGACGACCTTGATAAAACCAAATCAGGTTTAAATGATATGCGCATTGACCACAAGCGAAATTTAGCCTATCTCTCCGATCCCGGCCAAGCGGCCATCATTATTTTAGACCTTAAAACTGGACAGACTAGAAAGGCTTTAACTGGAAGCCGTTTTACGCTGGCTAATCCTGATGTAATATTAAGCTATAATGGAATTGAAATGCGCAATGAAAATGGAAAGCCTTTTTCTTCCAACGTGAATAGCATAGCATTGAGTCACGACTTTAAATATTTATATTTCAAACCGATCAATCAAACCCATCTGTATTGTATTGCAACAGAATTTTTAGCAAACAAAAGGCTGACGGATCAAGAATTGGAGGCAAAAGTGAAAGACAAAGGAGAAGTCGGAATCACGCATGGCTTACTAGCAGACATTGATGGAAATATTTACCTAACATCGTCAATAGACTATAGTATTAAATATTTAAATCCTGATGGAAATGTGAATACCCTGGTACGGGACTCCCGAATACTATGGCCCGATTCTATGGGCATCAGCGGAGATGGATACCTTTATTTCTCTTGTGCACAGCTCTTTAAAGACCAACAATGGAATAAGGGAGTTGATAAGGTAAAGTTGCCATATTATGTCTTTAAGGTCAAATTACCGAAATTTTGAGAAGAATGTTACAACAAGTGAAGTTCTGAAGCATAAAACTCACGCTAACGCATCTACTTTTTACCTAGGTATTATCCCCATGCGCAGCCTTAACAAAATTCCCTTCGAATAGTTCCCCTTTATATTTGTCTACCTTTTCTACCCACAAGATAAGACATTGAAATTCAATCCCATAAAAACAATAAAATCGAAGTAAAAGCACAAATCACTAAGACATGCCCCCAACTATAAAAAACAACGGCATCTTAGATAAAGTATAAAATTTTTAGCAAAAAATTTTTAATACTAATATTTTTAGTATATTTGAATATCAGTTTTAGACAACGCTTTTTATGGAACACAGCGCAGCATATGACAATAAGGATTTACATGTAGGTGACATCGTTCGCTTTCATACCCCCTATCCCGATGAAGATCCGAATACGATTTTCATTGTACTGTGGTCATATTACGATCCTGCTGGAAAATCCTCACGGGCTGAACTAGTTAAATTTGACCAAAGTTCCAAACAAACGCCTGTTATTCAGAAGTGGTTTATACGAGATTTAGAAAGAGTTCCCGAAGTAAGTCCAAAATTGCTGAAACAAATTGAGCTATTTATGAAAAGTAAACTTGGTAATGCTATTATCAGTAAGCTAGTCATCTAACAAATTTTAGATCTTCAAATTCGACGTAAAACATGGAAAACAAATTTAAAGAGAAGCGAGGTATAGTGTCAGGTCCGATCTGGTCTGACTGGCGCGAACAACTTCGGGAAAGTGAATTAGTCGGCTTACATCAGAGACTCGAGAAACTAGAAAGAGAAATACTCCTTGATTGGCTGCAATGGCATGATCCAAAAGGAAACTATACAGATCGCAAATGTATTGAAAATGGCGTGCAGCAGCTTTCCAAATTAAAGGCTGTCGCGTATATACATAAAGAAATCCTGCGCATCCACATGAAAAGAAGCTATAATGACTTTTCGAATACGCATGCACAACTCATCTTTAACAACTAAAATTTCAAATTATGGAATCTCTTATTAAACAGATCATAGCGCATCAGCTTCCAAAAATTCTAGCCATGGAATCGCATCGCAAGGATTGGCGTTATCAGCTTATGAGCTTAAAAGATAAGACGCTATTCGATAGATTAACGCTTATGAAGAGACAAGAATTACTTGCGTGGCTACAATGGTACGATAACGCCGGGACTTACGCTGATCACGACTGCGTCCGGAGAGGTATTCCCTTATTTACGAAGGTTGGGGCATTGACCGCAGCTTATCAGCGGATTATGCGTGAACATGAAGGCTGGGACGGTTACATGGGAACTGAATATATCCGTGGCAGTGCACTTTAAAAAAGACACTTTTTAAGCAGGAAATATTTTGCTCGCTGTGATATACTTGGCTAATGTATTCAGATTAGAAAGTGCCGCTCCAATTGTATTATTAAAATAAGTATAGACTTCTTTTCCCTCTGCAATCCAGTCGTTAATATAGGTGCTGTATTCAAACAATATGTCGTCCGTATAGCTTCCTTTATAGTCACCATTTGGGCCATGGAATCGCATATAGATTATGTTTGCATTTGCATCTGCGTATTGAAGACGCATACCTTGCATATTCTTATCATGAATAACCAGATTCATATTATATGATTTTAAAAGTTCAGAAGTTTCTTCCCTATACCAAACGGGATGCCTAAATTCTACACAGATCGCCCATCCTTCACTTCTCTTGTCCTGAGCAATACAATCTAGCAATTCAGCAAGCAATCCAATAGAAGCAAATTTAAAAGATGGTGGTAATTGTATGAGCAAACACCCTTTCTTTTGGCCGACAGCGTCAATAACGGATAGAAATCTGGCGACATCCTGTGGATCAAATTTGAGTTCTTTTTGATGTGTAATTCCTTTCCATAGTTTAAACGTAAAACGAAAATTATCGGTCGTTTCTTCGGACCATCTTCTGACGGTTTCTTCTCTGGGGATTTTATAAAAAGAACTGTTTACTTCCAATGAATTAAATAATAAGCTATATACAGCCAATCGACTTTTATCCTGAAACTCCTCAGGATAGTAACTTTTATTCTTGTAAGGCAAAAGGATACCGCTCGTTCCAGTAAAATATGATTTTTCCATACCTTTATAACAATCGGCTAGCATATAATTGTTCATTTTTTTCTTTCACAGACGAATTATCTTTTGTATTGATCAGCAATTGAATTGCATATAAAAAACAATTTATCTAAGTTTGAGAAACGAGTATTACAGTAATAGCTATTTTTAAGCAACTCGTTTTCTAGTTTATTAGCGGATAATTAATCAAGCACACCCTCTCAATGCACAAAAAATCTTACCTCATTTGTTTCGTAATTGGCACCATTTTGGGCAGTTGTACCGGAAATAAAAGTAACAATACAACTTCAAGCTCCCAGCCCGAATATGCCGATAAAAATCCGACATTTACCTTTGACAACATTAAACAGAGCTATACGCAGGGCGAGGATCTGATCTTAAAGATGGGTAGCGAAAAAACGTCCAAAATAGACTCTGTTATTTACGCTATAAACGATAAAAAGATTGGTCAAGTAATCGGAAATGAACCTTTCAATTACTCATTAAAACAGGAGAAATTTGGCAAGCAAATTATTAAAGCTGTCATATTTAGCAATGGAAAACGAGAAGAAAATTCAGTCAATATAGATCTATTCGCTTCCACCCCTCCACTTTTGCTAAGCTATAGCATTGTGAATATTTACCCCCATGATATTAAAGCTTTCACACAAGGATTGGAGTTTTACGGGGATAATTTGATCGAAAGTACCGGGAATGGGGTTGGTCCTAGCGGAAATAAGGGTAAATCGAGTGTTCGCATTGTTAATCCTAAAACGGGTCAGCCCACCAAAAAAATTGAATTGGATGATTCAATTTTTGGCGAAGGTGCCACCGTACTAAATGGAAAATTATATCAATTGACTTATAAAAATAATCTAGCCTACCTATACGATATAAACAGCCTTTCTGTTATTAAGACACTTCCTTACTTTCAGCCAATGGAAGGCTGGGGTTTAACTTCTGACGGTAAAAACTTATACATGTCCAATGGTTCTGATTATATCTATACGCTAAATCCAAATGACTTCTCAAAAATGGACTATATCCGTGCAGCAACGAACACAGCCATGGTGGATCAAATCAATGAAATGGAATGGGTAAAAGGAAAAATCTATGCAAATTTCTTTATGGAGGATGTCATTGGACGGATCGACCCTAAAACTGGTACAGTGGAAGCTTTAGTTGATCTATCTAAATTACGTGAACATGTAACACAACATGTGGATTTAGATGTATTAAATGGTATCGCCTACAATAAAAGATCAAACACTTTCTTTGTTACCGGTAAAAACTGGGATAAAATGTTCGAGATAAAGCTAACAGAATAGCTTTATCTCCATCAAAAAAACAACGTATTGTTCCGGAAACATCCAAATTGCGGTATCGCTAACTTTATGGTAATTCTTTCATTTTGTTAAAACCTTCGGTTACCATAGGGACAATTTGCGGTGTAAATAACTGTGGCAAATACGTCCTTGCCTCCATATCTTTATTGACAATCCTTTGCGCATATTTATCTACTAAAAATTGTAATCGCTGTGCTGAAGATAATCCTGGTAAGGTATAATAGATACTTTTTTCGCCTTCTTTCCCTTCCATCTGCACATACCTCCCTTTGGTCACATTCAGGTGACTGCGGTGTTCAAAATCACGTAGAAAGAGCTCATCTTTATCGACGTTATCCCATTTGGGGTCACGCGGGCAACAAACCGATCCGTAACTTTCTTTTCGATAAACGGTAAGCATGTCTTTTGGGGAAATTGGTTTAACAAAATCGAACCTCGCGTTATCTTCACCAGAAAGCCGGATGCTGTCGACTTTAACCGCACCATCCTCTCTTTTTATGGAATAATAAAAATTGGTCGTCGCAGGTTCTATACACATTCCGTTTTTCGAGGCTTCTTTGGCAACCTCATCATAATACCTCCAATCGGGGACAATCAGTACAAAATGTTGAAGATCGGGATAGAATTCAGTTGACCTTTTTAGTAACTCCACTGGAATTCTAGTACTCAAAAAGAAAACGTAAGTGGAATCTGGAACGATCTGCAAAGGAAGATCTATTAAGTAACTGCCATTTTTCTGAGTCACAAAATCATTGTCGATCATCACAACCTGACCATAGTATTCGCGATACCAATCGGGTTTCACAGTATCAGCTAATGAATACGGGGGTATTGACTGATGTGCAGCTATTTTGCTCTTACAGGACAATGCCATCATAGGTAAAATGATAAGCAAATACCACTTATTTTTTAGTGTTAACATTTTTATAAAATTAAAATATATTTCAACTACTTTCCTGTTTGACTATCTACTTTTATTCCAGCTTGATTCAAGAAGGCTATTTGATATCCTAAACATGACTCAGCTAAGGCGGCAATTTTTTCTTTTTCATCAGTAATCTCCCGCAACAGACTTTTTCGATCCCCCTTTTTCTGTTCATCAATATATTTAATTAATAAAACACCATATCCATCAACGATCTCGGTCATATAACCAACTGTAGCGATGTGAAAACTTTCGGCAGTTTTACTGTATTTCAATTGAGAGGCTTCGCATTTTATTCCCTTTATGTAGCTACTCAAAGCGCGTGCCTCATTCAATTTCATGTGATAGGAATAGTCTGATTTATCGACATCATATTCCCCTTCCAGCAATTTTCCATAGCTCTCATCCATTTTTTCTCGACAGCTATGAAAGAGCTTCGCCATTTTCTCGTTGTACCCCGACTCCAAATTACCCCTACAGGAACACATGGTAAATATCATAAAGATTAAAGCTAGCATTCTCATTTCTTGATTTTTTTTACAAATAACAGCTTTTTAAAACAGTCTTTCCGCCTCGTTTAATATTCGTGGTCTTTGTTTTAAGATTCGTTATTTTCCGCACAATCTACTTGCTCAAAACAATACGCTTATACCTACTTTGCACAAACTGTTCGTTACCATGAAAGATGAAAAGGTTGCTCTTTAAAAAAACGGAATCCATAAAAATCACCTTATGCTGTATTATTAAGAAAAAGGTCCTTCGAAACCGACTATTTTTGCCATTTAATTAATCCTTTTTTAAAAAAAACAAGAAAAAGACTATATTTAACAAGATTCACACATCATTTAACGCAGAAAACTTTGTTTCTTAAAAAGAATTACGGAACTTAGAGACTATAAACCACCGAAATATGAATAATAGACCTTTAAACGGAATGACTGACGAAGAGCTTCAAACCAACAAAAAAACTGCTCTGGTAATTACTTGGATGCTCACAACCATGCTTTTTATCCTATTAGGCATGGGAATTTATACCTCAATTAGCAAAGGATTCAGTGCACTGATGGCCATTCCTTTCGCCTTATCTCCCATTGTTATTCTGAATTTTAAAAGAATAAAAGAAATCAATGAAGAACTCAAAATAAGAGGAGCTCAATAAAGTCATCATGAAACACTTCTCATTATTCGTATTCTTTATTTTACTCGCGGATATCGTATTTGGTCAAGAGATCAGTAAATCAACGACACAGACGATCACACAATCGGGTATTGGACTCGGTTCCGTGATTGCCGTTGTCACCTCATGGGATCGCAACAAATCTATACTTTGGGCTTTAATTCATGGAATACTAGGTTGGTTATACGTCATCTATTATGCCTTCACCCGCAACGAGTAACGATTCTTAAATATGATTCTCACCAGAAGAGCCAAGCCGATCATTACCAGAATGTCTTTTCTTACATAACATCGCGATCAATACCTTTTCTATATCTCGTCCCCAATCAAACACATGAGTTCCTCACCTATTTCCCATACAGATTTTGTCATTGAAGAAGTCAAAGAATCTAGCATTAACTTAATTTCTGAACTAGTAGACCTGACTTTTAATATTGTCCAAGGAGGTGCCTCCGTAGGTTTCATGGAAGATCTAACAGTTGAGCAGGCAAAAAAATTTTGGACTGACGTACTGAACAAGGTCAAACAGCAGAAAACAATATTGATTATTGCAAGAGATGCCTTTACGCATCGAATCGCGGGGACTGTTCAACTGCAAATCGACCTCCCATCAAATCAGACACATCGTGCAGATGTAGCCAAAATGTTAGTCCATACCGACTTTCGAAGAATGGGTATTGCACAAAATTTACTTCAACACATTGAAAATATAGCCATTGATCTAAATAAGAAACTACTGGTACTAGATACTGTAACCGATAGCCCGGCTTATATTATGTATCAAAAATGTGGCTGGACGATAGTCGGAGATATCCCAAATTATGCGCTCTTCCCGAATGGAACATGGTGTAGCACGACATACTTTTACAAAAGCTTAATTCTGCCGGCAAAATAAAAAAGCCCCCAAAATAATTAAATATTCATTTGGAGGCTTCTCTTAATTATTTGGGAGTTTCACATAAGAAACTCCATATACCTATAGACCCTATCTATTTTTGTACCATACCGGTCCCGGTTTTTCGCCCATTTCTAGCACCAATGTCGCTCCAGACATAATTTGTTCATGTGTGATATAACTTGTTTCAAGAGGCTTACCATCGATCGTAATGGCTTGTATATAAATATTGGATTTACTGACATGGTTAGCTTTCACGGTAAATTTCTTTCCATTGGACAACTTCAATTCAGCTTTTTCAAATAAAGGTGTACCGATTTCGTATTTTCCACTTATGGGATCTACAGGATAAAATCCTAATGAGCTGAATACATACCAAGCCGACATCTGCCCGCAGTCATCATTTCCACTTAATCCCGAAGGTGTATTCAAGTAAAGCTTGTTCATTACCTCTGCCGCATATTGCTGCGTTTTCCAAGGCTGTCCAACCGCATTAAATAAATAGAGTGCATGATGGCTTGGCTCGTTACCATGCGCATACTGCCCAATCATTCCTGTGCTAAAAATTGGCAGTTTGCTGGTGTCAGAAGGATGAAATGTAAACATGCTATCTAACTTCTGTCCAAAGCGCTCTTGTCCACCAACGAGTTTAATCAATCCAGGGATATCATGTTGTACAGACCAAAAATATTGCCATGCATTACTTTCACAGATATGCGCGCTATATTCCTCCGCATCAAATAGGGTGATAAACTTACCATGGCTATCTCGAGGTTGCATAAATGAAGTAGCCGGATTATACACATTTTTATAATTTTGAGCTCTTGCAAAAAATGTTCCCGCAATCTCTTTCTTTCCCATCTTATCGGCCATCATTGCGATGCAATGATCGTCATAGGCGTATTCAAGTGTTCTTGATAGGGACCAGTTTTCGGCATTGTATTCATCTTTGACATCATAAGGCACATAGCCTAGTTTTTTATACAGACCTATACCCCGATAGTTGTCAATATTAACTGTGGCAACACAGGCTTCCAATGCTTTTGATGCGTCAAAATCACCGATTCCTTTTAAATATGCATCTACAATGACAGGAATGGCATGATTTCCAATCATCATATCCGTTTCACTTCCATAAATATTCCATACGGGCAATCGACCGTGCTGTTCATAAAAGGCAATGAAGGACTTAATCATATCATTTACCCGACTAGGGTCGATATAGGTAAATAATGGATGCGAAGCCCTATAGGTATCCCAAAGTGAGAATGTACTATAATTGGTCCAACCTTCGGCCTGATGTACCTTCCGGTCAGCCCCCATGTAAGCACCATCAACATCACCGAAAATTGTCGGTGCCAGCATAGAATGATATAACGCTGTATAGAACTTAACTTGCTCCTCTTTGTCTTTGGTCTCGATTGCTAGCCTACCCAATTCGTGATTCCAATTTTGCTCTGCCTCCTTTAAATAATAATCAAAATCATCTTTTGGAACTTCTACTTTTAAGTTCTTGGAAGCGCCTTCCATACTTACACCCGAAAGGGCCGTACTTAAAGTCACTTGTTCTCCAGCTGCTGTCTTGAAATCAAAACGTGCTTTGAATGCAGTACCAATTCGTTTTGCACTTTTTGCCGTTGTATCAGCGCTGGATAATATTGCTGAACTATCGATATGAACGGCCATAAAAGGCTTAGAAAACCGAGTTTCAAAATAAACGCGTTGGCCTCTTGCCCAACCCTCCGAAAAACGATAACCACGAATAGTGACAGAATCAACCACTTCGATGTGTGAATCCGTGGTAGCATCCCAATTCATTGCTTTCTTTAAGTCTAAAAATACAGCAGACTCGGCTTTTGGAAACGTATAACGTTGAATACCGCAGCGTGCTGTTGCTGTCAGCTCTACATTTATATCATAATCAGTAAGTTTTACCTGATAGTATCCAGCGTGAGCCTTCTCGTCTTTATGCGAAAATTTGGAATGTATACCTAAGGGAGCCGCGGCTTCATGATAAGGTAAGGTAACCGGCATAAAAGATATGTCGTACAAGTCGCCAGCCCCGGTTCCACTTAAATGTGTATGGCTAAATCCGGAAATCGTACTGTCAGGATAAAAGTATCCGGAAATACGGTCCCAGCCAGGCAGCCCATTATCTGGGCTGAGCTGTACCATCCCAAAAGGTGATTGTGCTCCAGGATATGTATTGCCCGTAAAATCCGTTCCGATAAAAGGATTTACATACCCTGCATAAGAAGTCTCATCGGAATTTTTTAGTGAAGCGCAACCAATTAAGGACAAAAGGCCTGCACAGACCGCATAATTAATATATTTCATCGTGTAGATCAGTTTTTCAGTTTAGTTTGCCTAATTATCTATTTCCAGTAACGATTAGAATATCCTTACTATTGACCAAAGTCTGATGGTTGATTTTAAATCCATTGAATAGTTTTCCATCGATAACGATCTTTTTGATATAATCACCAGCATCCTCTTTTTGACGTCTTATCGTCACTTTGTCCCCGTTTGGATAATATTTCTTATCGAGTTGGATGGTCACTTTGTCGAATACCGGTGTTACAACTGTATAATCAGGTCTACCTGGACAAAAAGGATAGATTCCAATCATGTTCATTAAAGCCCATGTAGACATTGTTCCCGTATCGTCATTTCCCGGTATACCCCCTGGGCTGTTCGTAAAATGCTTTTCTAAAATTTCTTTGACCAGCTTTTGGGTACGCCATTCTTCTCCTTTGATTTCTGAAAACACATGTGGATACAGCATATCTGGTTCGTTGGTAACATCAAAATACCCTTTATCAAACGTTGCCTGCAGTCTATCCACAAATTTTTGCTTTCCGCCCATCAATTTCACCAAACCAGGTATATCAAATGGTATGGCAAAACTATAGTTCCAAGCGTTACCTTCATGGAAACCATGATTAGGTTCAAAATTGGCGCCCATCAATGGGCTAAATGGACTTAAAAACTCGCCGTTAGGAAGAATAGGTCTGAAAGTCCCATACTCCGAAGAATAATAATGTTTATATCCCTGTGCTCGCTTAGCAAAAATCTGAGCGTCTTTGGTTTTCCCCAATGAACCGGCCAATTGGGCTATGTTCCAATCTGCAACATAATATTCAATGGCATGAGATACCGAATTATCGAATGAATCGCGCAGTGGAACATACCCAAACTTCACATAGTCCGCATTGTCTGGTCTAATTTTATTCGTGGAATCCGTAGTCGTTGCCGATTTCAGAAACGCTTCATAAGCTGTATTAACGTCAAAATCCCGAATGCCTTTCATCCATGCGTCAACGATCACTGGAACTGCCGGATCGCCATCCATGGTATAGCTTTCTCGGCTATACAACTCCCATTTGGGCATCCAACCACTTTCCTTATAAATATCGATCATGGAACGTATCATACCCACCTGCTTATCGGGATAAACCAGCGACATTAAAGGCTGAACATTTCGGTACGTATCCCATAGCGAAAACACGGTGTAACGATTGTGATCTGCAACAAGTGTCTTCCGACTTTCCATGGCAGGATACTCTCCGTTTACATCCTGCAAGATATTTGGATGAATCATAGCATGATATAATGCTGTATAGAACACTGTTTTTTGGTCCTCGGTACCGCCTTCTACCTGTATCTTTGACAATGCATTGTTCCAAAGCGAACCTGCGTGCTTTTGTGTTTTTTCAAAGCTAAAATCTGCTTGTTCAGCATTTAGATTTTTACGTGCGTTCTCAATGCTCACAAATGATACGGCAAGCTGTACTTCTAAGCTTTCATTTTCTTTGACATCAAAACTAAAATATGCGCCAAGATCATCGCCGGAAAGCTGATCGGTATAGTCCGTAAAAATTTTATATTTTCCGGCATCTTTATTCCAATCATTTTCCCACTTTTCTCCGGCACGCTGGAATTTCCAATACCCTCTTTTTGACGGTTTTTTATTGACCCGCATAACAAAGAAGATTGGGTAAACAGCCTGATTATTCGTGTAACAGAAAGAGCCCAACAACTTAGATCCTTCTATTTCGGTATCACTTACATAACGAACTGTTGCTCCCGTTTCATTTGTTAAACCTTCGCCCAAATTAAGCAGGATATTTGCCTGTCCTTTTGGAAAAGTAAATTTCGAAACACCTACACGGGTTGTTGCTGAAACTTCGGTCTTGATACCGTATTTCTTTAACACATTGCTATAATACCCGGGGTGGGCAACCTCCTGCGTATAGGTACTTCCGTATTGATGATAATCAACCTCTAATTTCCCTGAGGTTGGCATCAACAACAGACTTCCCATGTCTGGACATCCTACCCCACTTAAATTAACATGAGAAAAACCTGTAAAATAACTGTTGCTATGTTCATAGGGAGTAGACCACCATCTTGCATCCTTATCAAATGCATTAAGTGATGATCCCATTACATTAAACGGAGAAACATTCATCAAGCCGTTGGGAACCTGAGCTCCCGGATTAGTTGTTCCATAATTGCTGGTACCGATAAACGGGTTGACATAGTCTGTAGGAAGCTTTTGGGCAGAAACGTTCTCCCAAAGAAATAATCCTAAAAGTAAAAAACGAATAGATTTGATCATATAATCTTGATAGACGACATTGTTAATTGCTTTCATTCAAGCAAACACCATAGGCCGCGCATTTTAGCGTGTACCTACAATACTACAGATAATCGCAAAGATTTACAAATCTTATAAGTGGTTATATCGATGATTTTACGTTTGTTAATAGGATTTAGCAAAACTAAAAATGTTAAGCAAAGAGATTTATGATAACCAATAACAACAAAAGCCTGAAGTGGGGAACTTCAGGCTTTTACTAACTAACCAATTATTAACCTAAATTATGAAACTACAGATATAACGCCGTCCGAAGGCAGTTTCTTATATCAGACCTCTTAGTTTAACCAAACTTTAACACATCCTTACTATACTTCAACTCGCCCTAAGTATGGTGCGGCAATAAAATATATCTTTTATTGGTACAATCCCCATTGCTTATTAGGGCTGGCTCCCATTTCTAAGACGAGCTCTCCTCCCTTTAGAAGTTCAGAAGCATCAAAGTAAAAGGTATTGAGGGGTTTTCCATTTAATGTTGCGCGTTGTACATACATATTTTTCTTATTTGCATTTTTCGCTTTGATAATAAACTGTTCACCTCTTCCATATTTACCATCCAATCTAATCTTAACCTCCTCAAAGAGTGGGCTTCCTATTTCATAAATTGGTTTGACCCTTGTTCCGCCATCTATCTGAAATAAACCAATAGCATTCATGATATACCAAGCACTCATTTGCCCCTGGTCTTCATCGCCGAGATAAGCATTCGAAACCCCTTGGCCATAATAGCGCTCACCTATGGAGCGGCTCCATTTTTGTGTCAACCAGGGCTTACTCAACCAATTAAAAATATAGGCAAAATGCATTGATTGCTGATTTCCCTGAACAACAGGATAATCCCAATATTGATCATTAGGGCCATTATAGCGCCATTTTTCACTTTCTGGAAATCCCCATTCCAATCGTTTTAAAAACACATCCTGGCCGATCATTTTAGCTAGTCCAGGAATATCCTGTGGCACAAAAAAAGTCAGTTGCCATGCATTTCCCTCGACATAATGATGGTTAGCTCCCGATTTAAAAGGGTCAAAATCTTTATACCATTCTCCTTTTGAATCCTTCATCCGAGCATATCCGCTACTGACATCTATCGCATTTTTCCACCAGTTTCCGCGATCATTGAAATAGCGATACTCCTGCTCTTTTCCTAGCGATTTTGCAAACTGCCCAACTGTCCAATCGTCAAAACTATATTCCATTGAATTTGAAAACCGCCCCACATCATAGGGAACGTACTTATATTTTAAATAGACATCCAAATCCCTATTACCCGCAAAACCACCTTCAAATTTCAATGGACTCGTTGTCTGCATTTTTTTAACAGCTTCAAATGCCTTTTCGGTATCGTAGTCTCTAATCCCCATCTGGTATGCCCCAACAATTAACGGTATTTCATGTTCAGCAACCATGACGGGTATATACTCCATTCCAGCCGGCCCTTTCGCCAGCCAGCCATTTGCGTCATACATCGCAAGTTGCGATCTAACCCATTTACTGGACCATTCCGGTGTAACCAGATTCCAAAACTGATTTAAATTCCAAAAGGTATTCCAGAAAGCATCACAGCCTAAGGCGAGATCCCCTTTATGGGTTAAAGTTCGTATCACTTCATCCGAAGACCTCCATTGACCATTCACATCACTAAATGTGTTTCGGCTTGCCAAAGTGCGATACATATTGGTATAGAATTTCTCTTTTTCAAAATAGTCTGAAGACTTTATCTCCAATCTACCTAAAAGTTCATCCCAAACTTTATGTTGATTTTCCACGACCCGATCAATGGACCATCCGAATGGCTCCGACAGTTCCGTTTTTAAATTCTCCTCTGCATTGGCTAAGCTCACATAGGAAATCCCCGTGCGCAGTTGTACAGCCTTATCTTTGTGCACATCAAATTCCACGTACATTCCCGCAAATTGAGCACTATCGGCGACCAAATCGGTCCGTTCTGTTATCTTATCATTATGCCATGTACCATAGTTTTTTATCGGTTTATCAAACTCCATCACAAAGTATACGACATAATCCTGTTTTGCATCCGTGGACCAAACGTTTTCAGATAATTGATTACTGTATCCCACAACCTTATAGTCAGAAACCTTTTTCAGCGAGAAATCTTTAATTTTATAATCATATTCTCCATTAACCTTAAGATCAATCATAATACGTCCTGTGTCCGACTTATGATAAGTATATTGTTGAAAGCTGGAACGTGTACCAGCCGTCAATTTTACATCGATATCGTGATCAAGGAGATGAACAGCATAATATCCCAATGGAGCCTTTTCGCTGGTTTTATCTATTGCTGATCGATATCCTGAATTTGTACTATACTGATCTCCGACCCGAGTTTTCAATTGACCTGCTGTCGGAAATGTTCCCAATCCAGCCATTGTCCATTCGTGAATATGGCTAAAAGTACCAATAGATTCGATAGAAGGCTCATAACCAGCCTGCCAGCCAATATTTTGGTTATCTGGACTTATCTTTACCATGCCAAAAGGCATCCACGGTCCCGGGGCTATCATCCATCTGGAATGTCCTGCACCCATCATCGTGTTCACATAATCTGAAACTCCACCTAGTCTTTTTGGGCCCCGCTTGATTGTTGATGACTGTATTAATTGCCCATTACTATAAATTTCATACTTACTCCATATATCCTTAGCGACATAAGGCATTGGTATTTCAAGTTTCGCTGTACCTTTTTCAAGTGTTTTCTCATAAATTTTCTTTCCATCTAAGACTACTTTCAACTGTTCATCATCTTTCAATTTCAAGAGATCAACCAGCATATTTTGGACGGGTTTCCCTGCACTTAGGATCTCAAAATCAGCTTGCTGTACATTTTTAACAATTACAGAGCGATTAGCTATTAACTTTACTTGCTGTGAACCCAGCAGTTTAAAGGAATCAAATTCAACCCAACCTCCCTTTATGACAGTCATGGTAATCTGATTTCCTCCTTTCTTAATGAGATTAGCTGGTAATGGTATATTTATCGTAGAATTTCCAGATTTTAAAGGATTCTCTAGCGGCTCACCATTTCCTGCTCCCCGCTCCACCTCAAAATTATAGGGCTTGCCATTGATTGCGATCTGTAGCGTAGGTCTATTTTTAGGGTCACTATTTGCTAATTTAACCTGGAGTGTGCACTGACCATTTTTTATACCATTGTTTAACACATAGTATAGATTTAAAAAATGTGTTCTCAGACCAGAGGTTCCTCCAGTCCCCCCCCATTCATTGGCCGGACCGGGCAATACATAGGGTAAATCCTTTGTTAAAGAAGATTGACCGATGATAAACGCATTGTCTTCATAACCAAAATCATGTTCCAAAAATTTCTTATATCCATTCGGAGACAAGGCAAATTCGCTGCTTGAACCGTCTGAATTTCCCAATTGCCAAATTGCGTGCTCCTGACCAACAACAGACTGCACACACATGAACAACAGACCGGTGGCAAAAGAAAGTGAGAAACGTAATTTCATAAGTATCAGATTTTATAATTTTTAATTACATCAGTTGCTTTCCTCGTAAACTATACGAAACAATTCACAAAACACATCACATTGTACATACATTAATAATCTACAAAAAACGTTTAAAAGCAAAACTTTAAGCACAATATTACTACAAAAAAAACAAATATCAAACGAATAAAATCAAAATGTATATACATATAAAAAGAAAAAAATAAACTGAATCTAATTGACACAAGCGTGGGAAAATGAAAGGTTTTGATTCTTAGATGGAAAAGAGCTGTATTTTGCAAAAAAGGGCAAAATATAGTCCAGTGAATAGCTACTCAGAGAAATAGTTTTATAGGAAATTAGCGGGAATTGTTATTATATTTGCTCCAAACTTTGTCAAATATCTTATTTATTTAAAAATTATTATTGGGAAATTGATTTCAATAGGTTATATTTATATAATTTAATTGCAATATTGGGCAAAGGTAAGCAGTAAAACTATTAGATTTATAATCTAATAAATATTCTACACATTTGTGTAGGACATTTATTATCAAGTAAAATAGAGACAAAAAGTGTTGAAATACGTCATTTTTTAGTTCTAGAAAAACATAAAACACGTATAAATACTTAACAAACGGCTATTTTAAATATTTTATTTGAATTTAAGTCATTATTTTTGCCTTACAAATTAGCGTAAAATTTACGCTAATTTATTATTTAGATACTAGAGTAAATCCTTTTTGTAGTTTACAATATGAAAGTTGAGATTGAAGATTTTTTTAAGCCGGTATATGTTAAAGATAATTTTACTAAGGATGACTACGAAATTGTAGATGCCTATATTAATTTTGCAAAGTCTCTCAGCAAATTAACTTACCAAAGCATATATTTAATTGATTATTCAAAAAAGAGCTTTCTGTTCGTGTCTGATAACCCTATATTTTTATGTGGAAATACTCCTTCTGAAGTTCAAAAAAAAGGATATCAGCATTATTTGGATAATGTACCTGAAGGAGACTTACTGCTGTTAAAGAAAATAAATGAAGTCGGATTCGAATTTTTCGAAAATCTTCCGACTGAAGACAAATTAACGCATTCAATATCCTATGATTTTCATTTGAAGCAAGCTAAAGGAAAACCTCTTCTTATAAACCATAAACTGAAGCCTATTCTTTTAGACAAATCTTCAAACCCCTGGATTGCACTATGTGTAGTTTCCATTTCTTCACATGCCAATGCGGGGAATATTAAGTTTAAATCTGACGATGCGGGCAAACAATTTGAATATAATTTAGATACTGATCTTTGGGTAGAATCTCCTCATGTCAAACTAAAACCACGCGAGAAAGATATTCTTCTTTTTTCAGCTCAGGGATTCACAATGGAACAAATTGCCGATAAATTATACGTTTCAATTGATACCATTAAGTTTCACAAAAAGCAAATATTCTCAAAATTAAAGGTGAAGAGTATTACTGAAGCAACAGCATTAGCTATTGAGCTATCTCTATTCTAATTAGATACTCTATTTTTGCCGCCATTATTATCATTAAAACCCATATGTTTTGCTTTAATAGCAAAGCTATCCGAATCATCACTATTAGCTAAACAATATTGAGCGACTTTATTTTTCTGAATGAAGTAATCGAGCCATTCAGTTCTAATATAAATAGGCAGGGTTTCTGAATATAAATAGATGATTGGACTGCCAAGCTCATACGAAGGTATGCCAAGTTTTAGCAGCGTATTAACCAATTTTTTGTCACACTCGGCGATGATTAAGCCGTTATCCAAAAAATGAGGTGGAAAAAATGCATCAAAGAGCATTTTTTTTAAAATGCTGATCCGTTGACCTTCAATCTTCTTCGAAATAATAAATCGTCCGATATGCCAATAGTGATTTACTTTTTGCGACAAAAGCTCTTCTTTTGATACGGAAAATAATTTTTGAATGGGTAATATTGTTTCTCTATCCCAATAGGTGATGCGAATTGATGCATGGATATTATGCATTTTTCGGTCACGCAGAACATAATAAATTGAAGTATCAAAAAAACTTAAATCTTCGCCTAATAAATTCTTATAATGATGAGTATATTCTTCATTAAGAGAATCATCCAAATTATAATATTCAGCTGTCGTCCTTAAATAAAAATGAATGAGTTCAAAAAGTTCTTCCTTTTTAAGTTTAGTGAAATAATAATTATCAGATGTCCAATTCATGTAGATGGTATTCAAGAGCAATAAAAATAAGCACTTTCCTCCTAAATTCCCGCAGCATTAAAATTACTACACAAAAGTGTAATAAAACAATCGATTCTTTATCTTATATTATAATCAGCGAATCATGGATAAATAATAGGAATCTGGAAAGAATTTCACAGGTTTTGCTGTTGCCAAATTGAATACGACGTGACTTACCATGCCAGATAGGAGGTATAAACCTAGGGATAGCTGCGGCGGAGGTGACGTCAACGCAATCTTACCATATTCTTCCAAAAATTCCTCGAACCATTTCGTTTCTATACCTTTTGTTTTTAAACTATCCACAATGAATTTCCCGACATTTAATTCAAATGTCTTGTGGGCCTTTTCCAATGAATGTAGATTAAGACCCTCAGGTGGAAGAACTGTTAAAAATCCTGCCCAGCCCAAATTATAAGGATGTACTACCGTTATATTTCTTTTTGCCATATACTGGTCAAAAACAAAAGGAATATCAGAAGAAAAATCCAGCGCATTGATAGCAACCTTATGGTTAATACCGATATCAAATAGATTATCTTTGTCAATAAATTCTGGAAATACTGTTATTTTGGCTTCCGGATTAATTGTCTGTAAGCGATCCTGTAAAGCAATTACTTTCTTTACACCAATATCCTTGTTTGTATAGTTTTGTCTATTTAGATTTGACAACTCGACAATATCACCATCGGCAATTGTGAAATTTTCGAAACCCATACGCAATAAGCACTCTGCAATGTAACTTCCTATTCCGCAACCTCCTATCAGCACAGGAAAGTCTTTGATACGTTGTTGATCCTCTTCTTTAATATGTATGTTATTTCGAATATACCTCAAATCCATATATAATCTTTCAATAATTTTGTATCACATAAAAATAGAATTATAATTTATATTATTATTAAAGAAATTGCTAAGTAAATTCTATAGTTACGTAGCACCAATTAGCGATGTTTTTGCTTAATTTAGCCAACTATCCTTTGTTTTTATTTTCATTCAAAATGAATACCTTTAATAAAATCAATGTGTAAAAATGGATAATACAAGAATATATCGCATGTCATTTGCTGGTGTATACCCGCTTTATATACAAAAGGCCGAAAGAAAAGGACGCACAAAAGAAGAGGTTGACGAAATCATTTTCTGGCTTACCGGCTATAATCCGGTATCCCTACAGCAAACGATTGACGATAAAATCGACTTTGAACATTTCTTTAAACAAGCACCTTGCTTAAACCCGAATGTTTCAAAGATCTCTGGTGTAATCTGTGGCTATCGCATTGAGGATATTGAAGATCCGCTAGTTCAGAAAGTTCGTTATCTCGATAAGTTAATTGATGAACTGGCCAAAGGTAGATCCATGGAAAAAATATTGAGAAAGTAAGACCTGCTACGATTTGTAAATAGCGCGTACTTACTATTCCAATGCATAGATGGCACCATCAGCGGAACTAAAATAAAGCCGATTTCCATCAATCCATATTGTTGAAAAGATACTTCCCATCTGCAGGTAGTCTGCAAAGAGTCTTGTAATATTATCCTCATATTTTTGTTGCAGATCGGCGCGGAGCATATTTTCATCATTTATAAACAATTGCCTATTCTTTTTACTCGACTCCGTTTGAAAAATAGGCACAACTTCTCCGTTTTTTATATCCAATCTATAAATTACACCATCCAGCGTTCCAAAAAAAGCCTCATTACCAGCAATTGAGGCACTGCTAAATGTATTTAAAGGTACTTTAGGTTCAACTATTTTCACGCCGTCCATTCTATTTAAAACAAGTATACTATAGGAATCCGACATGGTTACAACAAGCTTATCGTCAAAAATACTAGGAACACTTGTCCAGCTTCCCGGTTGATGATATACCCAAAATCCACTTCCATTCGTGGCATTTAGCGCATATACATTAAAGTCACGAGCACCAAAATAGACTGTACTGTCGGCGACTGCTGCATGGAACTGAATCTCACCTTTTGGAAAATAACGTTCGCCAACCGTTTTAAACTTCCAATGAAGGGTACCATCTTTTTTCAAACAATAAAAATAACCATCAAAACTACCAATGAAAACACGCTCTTGTGTCAGCGTTGGGGCTGCATGCACAATACCTCCAGTTAGGAATTTCCAAACAAGTTTTCCCGATTTAGCATCTACGGCATAGACATGATGATCCCCAGACCCAAAATAGACTACACCATCTGCAACCGCAGGAGATGAGAGGAAATAGTCCCATACATCATAACTCTTTTCACCATCTGTTGAAAACTGCCATAATTTTCGACCTGTTTGGGCATCCAGGGCATACAAGTAGCCAGCAGTGCTTAAAAAATACACTGTTCCGGCATCAAGAGCAACAGTTGACCGAATTTCACCTGTAGTTTTATACTTCCAAAGTATATTACCGCTCGTTTTATTCAATGCGTAAAGATTACTGTCGCAAGACCCGACAAAAACGATGTCCTGCCAAACGACGGGCGAAGAAAACAGCATTCCCTTTGTTTTGAATTTCCATTTCAACGCGGGATTTAACCTAATGTTGGATTGTGCTGTATAATTTTGACGATCTAGGCCTCTAGCCAGGTGCTGCGCCCGTAATTGACAAAAACATCCCACTGCAATACATAGGATAATAATTGGGCGCCAATCATATTTTAGTCCAAACATCGATGTACTTTTATTCAGGTTATATTATTGATAGATAAGGTATTTTTCCCTAGTCTTTCTATAATGACTTATGCCCGGCTCCCAGCTTTTTCGGATTTCTTCTTCCGAAACACCGGCTTCGATTTGCTTGCGAAATAAATCTACGCCCACGAGCTTTTCGATACTTCCAATCTGTTTCGAAAATGATTGATCAAAAAACTTGTCTTTTTCCGGAGAATTCCGATAAAGCGCTATCATCCAGGATAGGTTTATTTTTTTGCTATCTACAAGCTGCTGCAGATCATATTTACGCAGGTCTATTCCATAACATTCTTCATTCATAAACAGTGGCGATTCACTCATCCCTTTTTTACTGACGGGGACAAATGAGAAGTCATATATACCTTTATAGATTGGGCTACCAATTACAACAAAGGGATAATCGGTGCCTCTGCCATGATTCACTTTCACACCTTCAAAGAGACAGGTACTGGGATATAATAGTATGCTTTGTTCCGTATTTAAATTGGGCGAAGGATTGACTGGTAACTTATAAAGCATACTATGATCATAATCTGCTACAGGAATAATCTTCAATTTACATTTCTTTTTAGTATCCATCCAACCTTCTCCATTGATCATCTGGGCGAATTCAGCTGTAGTCATCCCATGTGCAATAGGAACTGGGAATTGCCCGATACCCGACTTATGTTTTGTCTCCAAAATAGGACCATCAATTAGGTAGGCATTGGGATTGGGCCGGTCTAAGATCAAGAGCTCCTTATCATTTTCTGCGCAGGCTTCCATAATATCCCGAAGGGTATTAATGTTGGTATAAAATCTCACCCCCATATCCTGCACATCATAAATAAACAGATCGATATCTTTTAGATCCTTCGCTGTTGGCTTTTTCTTATTCCCATATAAAGAGACAATAGGAATTTTAGTTGTCGGATCGATTTCGTCCCCCACTTTAGTTCCATTACTTGCATTGCCTCGAAATCCGTGCTCAGGCCCAAAGATTCTCACAATCTGAACCCCGCGTGCAAGTAGACTATCAACAAGGTGTCTCCCTTTAATAACCGTAGATGGATTGCCCAATATTGCAATGCGTTTATTCATTAAATAAGGAAGATAACGCTCGGTCTGCTCGGCTCCAGTTTGTATACGATCATTACAATAATTCAACGAGATCTGTGCTGTTGCATTTCTGAACAGGAATAGAGTCAATATAAAAATGAGCACTGGTTTCATATTCATTTGGTTTATAATATTAAAATATAGCCCCTGAGCATCAGGCTATTTATCCGATTGCAAAAACTAAACTAAGGATAAAGCTTTATTTTAGCAAATCATTTGTTAAAATTGATAAACAAGTTTTATCCAGCTACCTTTGGAGTATTATTGGGAGCATGATTTACACATGAAACAATAGATGACATTCAGAAGCTGTGGCATACTAAATTTTTATAATAATAATTGATAATGGAAAAGCAGGTAAATGCGGGTGAATTTGTAGATCGTTTTATGACAGGTAGTTTGGAGCATCTTCGCTACCAGCAATCGCCGATCAAGATATTTCAGCTCAGTGAAATCGCTCCTTACATTAAATTCCCTACCCCACCTATTTTCTTGGGCTATAACCTCCTCGTTCATATAACTGAAGGTTATTTTAAACATCAAATTGGAGCTAAGGAATACGTTGTAACAGCTCCGGCAATTCTTATCAGCAATTACGGCAATATCTCAACAATAAAGTCGGTCGATAAATCCGCGAAAGGACATTGCGTTTTGATCAACGACAATGCAATGACTTCCATATTCAGGGAACAGGAGATTTTGAATATCTTTAATATCTCGCCCTTACTGAACTTAACTGCGCGAGACAGCAGCGATCTTCAAGAGCTTTTTAGATTGCTTTATAATGAACTGCTTTCGGAATTACCTTATCGAGAACTATTTGAAAATTTATTAAAATCGGCAATTCTAAAAATCATCAAGCTATCTTCATCCAACCTAGCCCTCAATCGGAGACAGGAAATTGCTATGATGTTCAAACAGCTTGTGCACAAAAACTTCAAAAAGCAAAAAAATATTTCATTCTACGCGGATAAACTCGCAGTATCTACAAACTACCTTAATCGATGCGTATTTTCTGTATTCAAGAAATCGTCGAAGGAACTCATTCTTGAAGTGCTGATTATGCACAGTCAATTTCTATTGTTTGAATCCACTAAAAGCATTGCAGATATCTGTTATGAATTGGATTTTTCTGATCCTTCTTATTTCTCACGGCTTTTCAAAAAAATAGTTGGCGTTTCTCCTACTTCTTATCGAAACAGAGCAACTTAGGTTTTCAATATGCACGATTTGTCCTATCTTTTATACTGAAGTACACAAGAGAATCAAATTGATTGCAGTTATTTTTGTGTAAGTGATTGAAGCAAAAAGAGAATTTCAGTTCGGTAGTACACTTTATTCTCGATGTTTCAAATAAATTGTTCCATCATTTAATTACATATTTAAAGATGCTTAAGGTTTCAGAACACAACAATATAACCCAAGATTTCGATTTGTTTATTGCGGATTTTAAAACTAGGCTATCAAGCTTATTTAATAAAGAGTATGATTACAACTCGCTCAGTTTAACGCGAGGGCTACCGCCTGAGTTTTTAGCAGAGATCATGAAAATGCAACCCTTGTCGGTTGCTATTCCAGAACACCACGGTGGTCGGGGCCTTCATGTAAAAGAATGCTTGGGTGTACTGGCAGCAGCTTCTTATGAATCACTATCTTTATCGCTAATCTTCGGGATTAATATTGCGCTATTTTTGGAACCTTTTGCCAAATACGGCGACACCTTACTTCAAGAGAAGGTATTCCCTCAATTTTTGGAAAACCAAGCTATGGGGGGACTAATGATTACCGAACAAGCTTACGGCAGCGACGCACTCAATATGCGAACATCTTACGAACAAAAGGACGATAAGTACTATATAAAAGGTGAAAAACACTGGCAAGGTCTTACTGGAGCTGCAGACTTTTGGCTCGTGACAGCACGCAAGAAAAATGAAAGCGGAGAACTGGTGCGGGATATAGATTTCTTTGTCACAGAGAACGCCGTCGAAGAACAAAAGATTGTTGTTACAAAGAAATACAATAGCCTTGGTCTCTATGCGATTCCTTATGGTGTGAACGACATCGACATCAATGTTCCCACGGACCACAAACTAAATCCGGAAAGTACAGGAATTAAATTGATGTTAGACACCCTCCATCGCAGTAGATTACAATTCCCTGGAATGGGCATGGGTTTTATAAAACGTATGTTGGATGAGGCCATGAAGCATTGTTCCGAACGTCGTGTATCGGGTATTAGTTTAAATGAATTAGACGCTGTTAAATTTCAGTTGTCGCGCATACAGGCTGCATTTACATTATGTTCTGCAATGTGTTCATACAGTGTCTCGATCAGTTCTATCCATAATGACCTTTCAGCCTATGGTGTAGATGCCAATAGTGTGAAAGCATTTGTGACAGACTTAATGCATGAAGCCGCGCAAATATGTGTGCAATTATCCGGTGCAAATGGTTACAGGTTAGACCATGTTGCCGGTCGTGGCCTCATAGACAGTAGACCTTTTCAAATCTTTGAGGGGTCAAATGAAATGCTTTATTCTCAAGTTGCTGAAGCGATCGGTAAACTTATGCGCAAAACCAAAGAAAGCAACTTATTGTCTTTCTTAAAAAAATATAGCTCAACTGAATTTGCAGCACCATTTTTCTCATCAATCTTGAATTTTGACTTTCCGCTACAGCCGAAACAGCGCGAACTGGTTACACTTGGAAAGATAATCGCCCGCGTCATTTGTTTTCAGTATGTTTTACAAATTAACAACGCCGGGTTCAATGATAAGATGACAGAAATAACACGTCAACACGTGAGCATGGATATTTATATGTTGGTAGGCCAATTATCGAATAATAATAATGCCGAACCACTTATGAACTACGACGAAAACACAGATTGGATGAAATTCACTTCTTAATAAGGAGAGATTACAGGAATCAATCTAGTCAGTAAGTTTCAATAAAAGCAAGATGCCACTTCCTATGAAGTGGCATCTCGCGTTATATTGCTGAAATATCCCATTCCCACACACTATGATAGTGCCCTATCGACTCGGTATAGGCTATAAATTCTCGGTAAAACGGATGTGAACCTATTGTAGCACTATCTCCAATAACAAGCAGTTTCTTCTTAGCCCTCGTCATTGCCACATTCATCCGGCGAACATCAGACAAAAAACCAATCTGCTGTTCGGCGTTACTTCTTGTCAAACTGATATAAATAACATCCTTCTCCTGTCCTTGAAAACTGTCTATTGTCTGTATTTTAATCAAGTCATTAAAAGGTCGTAGCGCGTCTTCCCCATCCAATACCTCCTTCAATAAAGTGGCCTGCTTTCGATAAGGTGCGATCACCCCGATGCTCAGGCTTTCATTTAGGCTCAAGGAAGCTTTCCAAGCCCCAATATGGTCGTTCAGATGGGCTTTAATAAAATGAGCTTCTCCTAGATTGAAAATTGCGCCGTCACTTTCTGTTTCTTCAAACCCCGCTCCCGCTGTATCGATAAATAAGACCGGCTCGGTATCCACTGCTAAGCTCCACTGTGCCACTGTACTATCTGCTCTCAACAAACCATTATACAAGGCTGCGGACGGGTATTCCATAATTTGTTCATTCATGCGATACTGCACATCTAACAAAGAAACTAATTGCGGATTATGGTCCACCAATTTTTCGAATAATGTATGACTCAGACCATGGTTAGATACCCTACTAGATTTTACTGTTGGAGGTAATTGATTGTGATCACCGGCCAAAATAAGCCGATGTGCCTTTAATATCGGTATCCAGCAAGCAGGCTCCAATGCTTGTGCGGCCTCATCAATAATGACTGTTTCATAGCTGCGATTGCGAATAACCTCATGATTCGATCCAACCAAAGTTGCAGTGATTACCTGGGATTTATCCAAAACATCTGCACTGATAAAATCCTGAATCTTATCGACATCTTTTCTGATTCGATGGGCTTCATCAAACAATGCTTTTCTTTGCTCCCGCTCAGCCTTTCCAAAATTACGCTTATATTTTTGAGCCATCTCTGTATACGTCCGCACTTGCTTTTGAAGTGTTTTAATATCCTTATTTGCGGGATGTCGATCAATCTTTGCATCGAGTGTCAATTCTTGAAGATGTTCCGAAACCTTAACGGGGTTTCCTATTCTTGTTACTGCAACTCCAGCAGCGTCTAAACGTTCGGTTAACAGATCAACGGCCGTATTGCTCGGCGCAACAACCAATACTTGCTTGTTGTATTGTTTTAGCAATGCCCTCACGGCCTGAACCAATGTTGTTGTTTTCCCTGTCCCCGGCGGCCCATGCAAAAGAGCCACAGTACTTGCTTCCAATAGCTGTTGGATCGCTTTATTTTGCCCCGTATTTAAACTGGGATGCTCATAGAATTTTCCAATAGATTCAGTTGGAATCACCTCTTCACCGATTAATCTTCTCACAAAACTACCTTGCTTTGCATCACGGCTCAATTCCTTTCCTTTCTCCAATGCATTGAACATCTCCCGATAGGAATACTCATCAAATAACAAATCAACACCAAGCTTCCCTCTTCTGCTCCATTCTGGAAGTTCATCGACACGAAATGAAATTCGCATCCCGTCCCTATTGATCGCAGATATGATGCCCTCTATTCGATCTCGGTCGGGATCGTGATTTGAGAACAGGCAAACTGGCATACCAAAGCGAAACTTATGTTCGACCTCATAATGATTTGTTCGATTTAAATTAACGGACAAATAGTCTCCTCTTCCAAGCTCCGTATCTGTTATCTGAATCGGAAACCAGGTGACACCTTGCATTCTTCGTTCATTCAAACTACTTTTCAACAACAAATTTTCATGTTGTAATCGATCAAATTGCTGCTCTTCTTGTAATAAAGTAATAAGCTCGTCGAAATAATTCATCGTGTAATATACATATTGCTCAGGCACAAAATAACTGTTTTTTCACTTATTTGAGTCTTTTGGTTTTTAATTCGCCACATCTTTTATCAAATTTTGCAAAGCAAGTTGATATTCTACAAAAGAAGCAATGGATCTAGCCGTAAATTCATATTTATTTGCTATAATTGAAAAACAGAGCATTTTTCAATCGAAACATCCATAAATCAATAATTAGATGAGCGAAATATTCTTACACGACAGCGAGCAGCAATGGACAGACCTCGGCGAAGGCGTTATGCGAAAAATACTCGTTTTTAATGATGAACTCATGCTCATGAAAGTTCGTTTTAAAAAAGGAGCCATCGGTGCCCTTCATCAACACCCCCACACACAGATTTCTTATGTTAGTGCAGGAAAATTCCGATACCATATTAATGGTGTCGACAGCATCCTAACTGCAGGCGACTCTTGTATCATTGATTCACAATTGATTCATGGATGTGAATGTCTTGAAGAAGGAGAACTGATCGATTCGTTCACTCCTTATCGCGAAGACTTTGTTCAGTCTACCTAAAAAATGTATTAATAAGGTCTTGAAAAAATAATAATCATTTTGTTCTAACGTTAATGCTATAACATTCAAAAATATGATCTCACTTTTTTCACCCTATATTCGCACAAAACTCGTTGGTTTGTGCATGAGCATTGGTTTACTCGGTCTTTCTCCATCTCTACAAGCGCAAGAAAAACCTCTTTTAATAGAGAAGATAAATCCGCAACTGTATCTTTACACGACCTTTAATACATTTGGAGGCACCAAATATGCTGCTAATGCTGTATATCTAATTACGAAAAAAGGCATTATCCTCTTTGATACACCATGGGATTCCACACAATATCAACCCTTATTGGACAGTATCAAACAAAAACATAATTTACCCGTCATTGCCGTTTACGCGACACACTGGCACGAAGACCGGGCAGGTGGCTTTGCTTATTACAACCGCATTGGAATTCCAACCTATGCAACAAAAATGACGAACGACCTGCTAAAGGCAAATCACAAAGCCCAGGCCACTCATCTTGTTTCCACCAATAAAACCTACAGCGTCGGCGGACAGTCTTTTGTTTTGAACTTTTTTGGTGCCGGACACTCCATGGACAATGTTGTTGTCTGGTTTCCCGAATATAAGATCCTAGATGGTGGTTGTTTTATAAAAAGCTCCGAAGCCCAAGATCTAGGATTTACGGCAGATGGGGATATAAAATCCTGGAAGCCATCCCTAGCGAGGTTATTGGCAAAATATCCTAAAATTAACATGGTTATTCCTGGCCATGATGCCTGGAAAGATAAAGGTCAGATAAAGCGAACCGAAGCTCTTCTTACAGAAAAACAATAATACATCTGGATGAGCGTAAGTAGGTAGGTCTTAAGATATCTTCGTTAAACGTACTTGTTTTTCAATAGGATTGAAATATCTTGAAACAGACAAACATACAGATCCTTGATTCTAAAGTATTTACACCATAAAAAAAAGCGACTAAATAACATGCGTAGAAAAATATGTAGAAAAATAAAAAAGAGGCTTTGTTTATCCAAAAAAGTACTATCTTAGCGACACCAAATAAAGCTGGGGCATTAGCTCATTTGGCTAGAGCGCTTCGCTGGCAGTGAAGAGGTGATCAGTTCGAATCTGATATGCTCCACAAAAAAAGGGTACTTACTCTATTCTAAATACCCTTTTCTTATTTTTAATCGACCAGTTTTGACGGCAAATTCTTATTTATAAGAGTTTACAGATTTAGAAATTTTCCAGGTTCCGTTTTCTTTAACAAGTGTGATCAGATCTGTTTTCGCAAAACCATCAAATTGCATCGTAACTTTCGCTATTGCATAATCAGGTAATTCTTCAACGATCTGTGTTGTTGTTCTGCAGTTCATCTTGATTCCTTTTTGTTTTTTCAAAAATTCAATCATCTCATGACGGCTATGTTTCAAATCTTGTTTACCGCAAATTTTTTGGTCAAAATCAGCTGTAAAAAGCTTGTCCAAATTAGCTACTTGACCTTCGGTCATTGCACCAACGTATTCATCGATGGCTAAATCAGCAGTAATTAAATTGCGTTCTTCTGGCTTAACTGAAGCCATTGAGCAAGTAGAGATTGCAATCATTGCCGCTGCTACAAATGTTTTTACTAAAGTTTTCATATCTTTTTCAATTTTATAATGTATTAGTATATTTTCTTATTTTATTGTCGCTTACTATATAAATTTGTTGCGTACTTTTTTTATTTATTTTCTGATTCAAAGTTAAGACAACTCATATATTGATTTCATTACATTTAGATTAACATTACATTAAAATCGGTAAATGATATTTTTTTCTAGGCGAATGAAATTTCCAATCAATTCTCTTTATAGCCAAAACGTGACAGAATGAATAAATTATTGGTTTGAATATTGTTATTCTGTCTATTTCCTGCTAGATTGCATTCTTTCATGACACACTACGATAGCGCATACCTTTTTTATATTAAATGGTCTATTTTGATGGTTCTACTTGTACTTGCCGATACTGCATATGCACAACGTCCCGTCAATGAAATAGAAACCACCAAACATCTCGCTGATACAAGTAAACAACGGGACCTGATTGATATTGGAAAAGAAATATTAAATATCAAGCCACCCCAAACTGTCGATAGTACAGGAAAGAAAATCTATTTTTCCTTTTTACCCTTTTCGACAAATGTTCCTGGAGGAGGGCATGCTTTAATTACAAGTACAACCGCAGGATTTTATTTAGGAGATCGTTCCGATACCTATATGTCCAAAATGACATTTACTCCCTACACAAATTTTGGCAAACGATTTGGTCTGCCAATCCGTTCTTACATTTGGTTAAAAGAGAATGCATGGGTGATTGATGGCGATATCCGCCTACTAAAATACCCGCACGAAACTTGGGGAATTGGCAAAGAGCATCATGGCGACCAGCAGATTAATTTAGATTACACCTACTTTCGTTTATACCAACATGCATTAAAAAGAATTCATGGGGGCCTTTTTATGGGAATTGGTTATGACCTGGATTATAGAATGAATATTAAGTCTACGAGCAATACCAAGCTCGAAGACTACACTTCCTACCCTTATGGAACAGATTTAAAAGACAATACCATGTCTTCAGGAGTCAGCTTCAATTTAATTTACGATACACGCGCCAATTCGATCAATACTTGGTCGGGTAACTATGCCAATTTACAGTTCCGTGTAAATCCGACATTTTTAGGAAGTGATCAGAATTGGAAATCGCTATTTCTTGAAGTTAGACGATACCATAGGCTTACCCAAGACCGAAACCGCCAAAATATGATTGCCATAAGAAGTTTCTTCTGGACCGTATTTAATAGTAAAGCGCCCTATCTTGATCTTCCTAATTTAGGATGGGATCCATACAATAGTTCGGGAAGAGGCTTTCCAGTCAGCCGTTTTCGTGGCAAATCACTTTACTATTTAGAAACGGAATATCGTCGTGATATCACCCAAAATGGCTTATTTGGATTTGTTGCATTTATGAACTTTACGACATTAAACGGGCCAAAGAATTCCATGTTCGAAGACTGGAACGTCGGCACTGGTGCTGGTGCACGAATTAAGTTTAACAAAAACTCGGGCACCAACATTGGAATCGACTATGGTATCAGTAAGAATCACCGCGGCGTTAGACTCACCTTGGGTGAGGTCTTCTAATTTCTAACTCAAATGATAGCTCTGGTTTTTAAACTCCATTGAAGCATAGTACTGATATTTCCTATTGTCCAAGGGATAATCCCAACAGCCCATACGGTGGTAGATTTCACCACCAAATCCTGTTTTGAAACGATAAAGTCCATATAAAGGGTGTGAAGGATCTGCGTGTGGCGATACTCCAAAGAAATCATATTCTGTACAACCTTTTTCTTTCGCAAGCTGCATCGCACGCCATTGCAAAGCGTATGTCGCCATATAATTACGATTTTCGGAAGCAGAAGCTCCGTATAGATAAGTCCCCCGATTTGCCGCAATTACCAAAAACATAGCGGCCAAAGGCTTGCTATCCACTTCGGCTACTAAAAGATATACATCTGCGGGAGATAATGTATCACTTGCCCTTGCAGAAAGAACGATCTTAAAATAGCTTATATCATGTAAGAAAAAGTTGTTTCGAAGAGCTGTCTGCCGATAAAGCTCATACCAAATCTCCAAACTTTCAAGTCCCAGCGAATGCACACGTACTCCTTTTCGCTCTGCTAAATTAATATTATATCGAGTCTTAGATTTCATATTTCCAAGCAACATATCCTCACCCTTTCTAAGATCCATAAAAATAGTATTGGAAGGCAGTATATCTGTATTGGCTTTATGAAAGTTCCAGTTTTCTGTATTAAAATTAAAGCGCATTTCCTGAATACGTTTCTCCGGCACCCCTAGCCAATTGCCATGAAGGTCATAACAATCATCCTCTTTAGCCCAATGTGATTCCCAAGATAGATCATAGCGTATCATTATACAATTTGGTGGCAGATGGGAACGTAAACTCTCCGATAACTGTTCTAAAAAATAGCCCTGGTTTTCATCTGAAGGTTCAATCTCAGGTCCATAAGGTACATAGGCAATGCTATGTTCCTGATCTATGGCTTGTATGATAATTAATAGATCGCCGATAAAATAGGTATCGTCGTCGATCCCAACATACAGATCGGATTGTTTGGATTTAAAATTAAATGCCTTGGATTGTATACCTTGCATTTTTTTTACTGCAGACCAATAAGCAGTTTGTTGAATAATACCTGTTTTATAAAGCCCACTGATTTCTTTGTCACTAATGTCTGCTATCATGATATTTTACTATTTAATAGGGTTGTTTTTATAAGATATGCACAAAATAACCACAATTTTAACACCCAAAAACGGCAAACATAGCCAAAATGTTTGGTTAAGCGCATATGCATTTGTCACTTTGTTGTTAATTTCAAGAAATAGAGAAAAACAGGCATTTAAAGTAGCTTTTTTACATTATTTAACGCTATAATATCCGTATTTGAATTGTTATTTTGACCTAAAATTTAAGATATTTGTAGCTTAACAATTCAAATACGATGGACAATAAAGCGATCTCAAAAATTTTCAAATTATGTAGCCAATTGATGGAGCTTCACAACGAAAATCCTTTTCGAACAAAATCCATTGCAAGTGCCTCTTTTAAGTTGGACAAGCTACCTTTCCGTATTGACGAGGCTAGTCTTGAAGATTTGAGTGCACAGCCTGGAATAGGAAAAAGCACGGCTGAAAAAGCCAAAGAAGTCGCTGCTACAGGAACTTTCAAAGAGCTTGAGGAGCTTATTGAAAACACACCAGCCGGTATTATTGAAATGTTAAATATTAAGGGCCTTGGCCCTAAAAAGATTCAAATTATCTGGAAAGAACTCGAGATTGAAAGTGTCGGCGAATTACTTTACGCCTGTAATGAAAACCGTCTCGTAGAAGCAAAAGGGTTTGGTCTTAAAACGCAGGAAGACATCAAAAAATCCATTGAGTTTTCTATTTCCAACAAAGGATGGTTTTTATATGCGAAAGTGCTTCCGCTGGCAGAAAAATTTTTCAACGAATTGAAATTGCATTTCCCTTCTTCCCTGCTGTCATATACAGGAGATTTCAGAAGAAAATGCGAGGTTTTGAGCACCGTAGATCTTTTAATATCGGAAAGTATAGACAACGTCGAAAAATTCCTTGATGGACTTACTTTAGTGGAAAAAACAGAAAACTCCATAGAACTGACCGATGAATTGGGGTTTACTTTCAAAGTCTTCAGTAGCAATATCAATGATTTTTATCGCGACCTGATTCTTAGTACCGGATCCACTGCACATCTCGATCTCCTATTTAATATTCTACCAGATCTCCCTTCACTTTCCAGTGAAGAGGCCATTTACCGTAACTTGGGTTTAGATTATATTGAACCCGAATTACGAGAGGGGTTAGATGAAATAGTGCAGGCTCAAACGCATTCACTGCCAAAGCTGATTCAATACAAAGATCTCAGGGGAACACTCCACAATCACTCCACCTATAGTGACGGCGTACATAGCCTCGAGCAAATGGCATTACATTGTAAAGATGTCCTGGGGCTAGAATATTTGGGTATATGCGATCACTCGCGAACTGCAGTCTATGCCAACGGCCTCTCCATTGAGCGGTTGGAACAACAATGGAATGAGATTGCTACATTAAACGAAAAATTGGCTCCATTCAAAATTTTCAGGGGAATTGAATCCGATATTCTAGGTGACGGTTCATTAGACTATCCCGATGAGGTATTGGCTAAGTTTGACTTCGTTGTCGCCTCCGTCCACTCCAATCTGAAAATGGACGAAGACAAAGCCACAACAAGACTAATCAAAGCGATCGAAAATCCGTATACAACAATCTTAGGCCATCCAACAGGAAGACTATTATTAAGCAGAGCCGGATATCCGTTAGATTTTAAACGGGTAATCGATGCTTGTGCGGCAAATGGCGTTGTCATTGAGATAAATGCCAATCCTTTACGATTAGATCTGGATTGGAGATGGCACCGTTATGCAGTAGAGAAAGGAGTTTTACTTTCCATCAATCCCGATGCCCATCGTACAGAGGGATTGCACGATATGCAATATGGTGTATTGGTGGCTCAAAAGGGTGGTCTGCAAGCAAGCAACTGTTTGAATGCATACGCGCTAGATGCCATAACGACCTATTTTAATAAGAAAAAACAAGGCTAGGGTATGTCGAGTAAAACAAATGCTGTTCGGCTGTTGGACACGGCAAAAATAACGTATGAACTCAGAGCATATGAGGTAGACGAACAGGACGTCAGTGCTGAGCATGTCGCCCAAACCCTAGGTCTGTCACCCGAGAGACTTTATAAGACCTTGGTCTTAAAAGGCAACAAAGATCCTTATATTGTTGCCGTAGTTCCTGGAAATGCACAGCTCGACCTTAAAAAAATAGCGAAGGCCTCTGGGAATAAAAACTGTGAAATGCTCCCGATGAAAGACCTTTTAACGGTGACCGGCTATATTCGTGGTGGCTGTTCACCTATTGGCATGAAAAAACAGTTCCCAACCTTTATTGAAGAGGCCGCACAATTGGAGACAGCGATTTCGGTAAGCGCGGGAAAAAGGGGGCTTCAGATTATTTTAGCCCCAACAGACCTAGCGACGATTACAGCTGCCCATTGGTCCGATCTGATCGATATGTGAATTACCTTTTACGCCCATATAATAAAATGCGCTTGAAAGAATAGATCGCTGGAAATTTAGTAAAATGTTTTTTGATGCGTGTTTTAAATTCAGTTACAAACACAGACTTCTTATCTTCCTCCAATTGTTCCATGTAAGGAATCAAAGCAGACCCAGCAATAAAATTGTAAAGCATGTCTGCATCAGCAGCAATGAGTGGATATACACGAAGAGAAAGGTTTAATTGATCCAGGCCATTATCAAATAACAATTGCGCATAAGTATCCATATCCAATACCGAAGAAGGCCTATTCCAGCCCCTTAAATAGGATCGATAGGGTTCTTCCGTCGCCAATTCAAATAAAATTTTATTTAGTATATTTTCGGGCTGATAAGGCATTTGTATCGCCAATTGCCCGCCAACATTAAGCTTAGAAATAAGCTGAGGAAAAAGAACCTGATGATCTTCCAGCCATTGTAAAGCAGCATTACTGAATATAAGATCCCAGGTTTTTGGCTCTGCAAGGAAGTTCTCAACGGAACTTTGCCTAAATTTTAGACGTTCCGTTTCCAACTTATGACTTTTAGAAAGCATTTCCGCAGAAGAATCTACCCCAAGAAAGGTCGCTTGAGAAAATTGTTCGCTTAAGATAGCTGTCTGTTCACCTGTACCGCAACCTAAATCGACTGCATGTTCCATTTTATCGGCAGTAATTAGTTCAGATAAATCATAAAACGGTTTAAAACGAATATCTTTAAATTGATTGTATATATCTGGATTCCAAGGCATATATTTATTAATTAACACCCATATCGGGCAATACTACATTTTCTATTTAAACAAGGTAAGAATTTCTGCGGGTTCAACTTTACCAAAATACGTCGTCAAATCAATTGATTTCAATAAGGTATCAATCTCTCCTACCTCATGCTTTTCACCAATCAATAAATTTTCAAGTTCATGAATTGATCGGGATGCAAAAAAATCACCGAAAATTTTAGCCCTTTCAATGTATCCTTTATGTACATCCAAATGCAACTCGATGAATCCCGCGGGGATCTTAATTGCTTTTTTAAAATTATAATTTGGCGAAAAACCGAAGTTCCAATCCCATGTTTCATACTTCTCTTCGACCAATTTTTCTATATTTTCAATATCCAAAGCGGTAAACTCAATCATTTTGGCCGCCGGATTCTCAAGTTTTATTTCTTCAATCAGCAATTCCTTAAAATCTTCAGTCGTAAAACCAGCAGGTAAATATTCAATTAAATTTGTGACACGTGCGCGATTCGATTTTACCGCCTTATCTACAAACTTCAATGGATTGACCTTTAAAGCATCACTTAATACCTGCATCTGCGAATCAATCAATATCGTACCATGTTGAATCATCTTCCCATTTTTTGCAAGCTTGGCATTTCCACTAAACTTCTTCCCATCTACTAGGAGGTCATTTCTTCCTTCTAATTTTGCAGGGATATCCAATTTGTTCAAAATATGTACAATCGGCTGGGTAAAGGTCGAAAAATCCATAAAATCATGATTTCCCAATAAGGTATGAAAAGAAAAATTTAAGTTTCCAGCATCATGATAAACAGCACCACCACCAGACATTCGTCGCACAACCTTAATCTGATGATCGTTGACATAATCAAGATTGATTTCGGCCAAGGTATTCTGAAATTTACCCACGATAATTGAAGGGTCATTTACATAGAGTAAAAAAATATCCTCTTCCGGAAATTTACCCAATAAATACTCCTCTGAAGCGATGTTAAAATAGGCGTTGCGGGATGGAGAATCGATAATCAGCATATTTTTCTTTTTTCAAAAATAACAAGAATTTAATTCCTGTAATTCATTTCAAATTCATAATTACCGCAAATCATTAGCTTAGCAATCCCGCAGCGATTTCAACAACATCAATTTTCATCGATACAACTGTCATCAACCTCGTTTTCTGAAAGCAACTTTCTCCGCTAATTTTTCAATAATAAGCGCCGAAAAATCCTCTTTTACAATTTCTTCCGTCTGGCATAATGCACCCGGACTAAATACGTTGATTTCCATAATACGATCTCCTACCACATCCAAACCAACAAAATACATTCCGTCTTGAACTAATTTATTCCGGATCTTATCGACCATAAGCAATAACTCCGGTGAAATAATGGCTGCTTGGGTCTTTGCACCTTGATGCACATTGCTCCGAATCTCGTCCCCTTGTTGCACGCGATGAACAGCAGCATATTTACCATTAATCAAAATAGGCTCTCCATTTAGTAAAAAGAATCTGATATCACCGCGGGCAGCTTCCGGAAGATATTCCTGGCCAATCACATAACCATCTCGGGCAATAGCTTCTACAGTTTGCTTGAGGTTTTGCTGATTATCCTTATTGATTAAAAATACGTTTTTACCGCCGGACCCCTTCAAGGGTTTCAAAATAATAAGTTTATTCTGTTGTTCAAAAAATTCAATGACATCGGCATAGTTTCGGGTTACAATTGTTTTAGGTCGAATAGATTCATCAAATCCCTCGAGATATAACTTATTACTGGCCCGACTAAGGCTATCGGGATCATTGATAACCAATACACCTTTTTCTTTTAGGAGAGCGGCAAATTGTAGGGCTGAAGCGGCAGCCCAAGGTCGGCTAACCATATCGAGGACTGGATCAAATCGTAGCCAGACCACATCCATATCTTCCAAAATCATCTTCGTTTTTTCTGTTGCGCGCAATACTTCCATGAGGCTATTGGTAGAGGTAAGCATCTGATCAGGGAGTACTTTTCGCACATGGGCGGCAATATGGGCTGACTCATAGTAGAAATCGGCCAAGCCAATATAATAAATTTCATGTCCCATTTGATGGGCTTTCAATGCCAAAACAGTCGTCGTGAAACGAGCAGTTTCTTTATGGGTTTGGTTGATCACGAATGCTATCTTCATATAAAATATCTGATTACTGAATCATTTGAAATATTCCATTACTTTTTTTGAGATGTAACAAGGCATCCTTGTATGGATCCATTAGATACCTTGGTGTCAGGACCGGAGCCTTCAAGACGCCCTTTAACATGAGTTCTTCAACGATTGGTATATAATCTTCGCGGATTTTACCCATCGTCAACAGGGATAGATCTCGCCCGCTCTTGATATAATTAGTCAATTCGATTAAACCACTCAAGTATAATGCATCTTTGGTAAGCCCACCACTTCGATAGACCCGCATCGTCATTTGAAAAGCTGTTTCGGTCAAAAATTGGTACTTGTCTACCAATACTGAAAATGTATCAATAAATGAACTGCCCTGCTGCATGTGATGGACAGCGATAACTCTGCCTGCCAGAATACGTAGTCTATTATTTGTCAGGCCCCCCACCAAATACTCAGCAAGTACAGCGAGGCCTTCCTGAAGTTTTTCATAACCGGGAACCCCTAATCTAAAGAGACTGAACGGCTGTTGCTTCCCATTATAGTAAGTAACAATATGTGTACCGACCTCATGTTGAATCAATGCCTTTACCCTATTCCTTGGCAAACTATACTGCTTACTTATATTGAGTACGCCTTGATTTACCATCACGCCATAAATATCATCCCGTAGCCTCACTGTGGTGCCAAAGCTTGGATCTTGGTTTTTCAGATAATCCAATTCTTCCTGGGCGAGCTTAGCGAACTCTTCGGCATAGACAATATCCTCTTCTTTCGTTCTCACTTCTCGATCCGTTGTCGTAATTGTCAAAATTGCCTGAGCCTTTTCCAACAATTTTTCATTGACAGTACCAAAAACCTGCATACTGCCCAACAAAAATCCTTCTTTTCCCCGCTCACTCAACATGGTCATCATCTGATCAAGCTCCTTGCGTTTATCACGAAACAAATAAGCAATGGAAGGATCAAATAAATCTTCGATATGCAAGTTATAGAGGTTTCTCTTGATAATATCTGGATCAATAGGCATGGGCCTATATCGAAACACAGGAGTTTTTCGGTAATTCCCCTTCTTAAATTGCTGCCAGGCATCGTAAGAATTTGTTGGTGTAACCAATAATAAAAAATCAAATCGTTGGCTTTCCCGCGCTAACTTCTGATCAATCTCCCAAGCTAAAGGAAGCATCTTTTTAGGCTGGCTTATTTTAAATGCCGTAGGTTTAGATAAGGTATGTATACGTATGAATTCAAAGAATGTTTTCGACAGACTCCTGGATATGGCTTCACGGAAATGACGCAGATCGATCGGTAAAATTTGCTGATCTACCCCTAAAAGGTATTTCGGTTTTATCTCCAGCCCCATGTAAAATATATTGGTGTTCAGATTATCCAACTGTACACTCGAAGGGGATAAACTTTGCGTTGCATTTGTTTTGGAATCTGTCAGTATCTCCACTTTGGAAATCGATTCTTCTGTTGTCAGTTGCTTACCTAGATACTGAGCGATAGCCTGTACATTTTTCCGCGCAATATGAATTTGAATATCTTCCTCCTGTGTTGAATCTGCTGCCCAAGCTTCAATAATCAAACAAGCACCAAACTCTTCGACAAGTTGATTGAGGATTGGAGCGATCCATTCAGAAACATTCATCTGCGGATCTCTTACCCTAAAATAAGCTGGTTCTGATTTAACCAACTCTGCCAGCATAGGATCTTGACTAAAAAACTGTCTGTATAAAAACAGATAAGGAACAACTTGATTAAATACCAGCTTGTTTTTTGGCGGAATCTGTACGTGGAAAACCTCCTTATTTTTGATCATTTTTAAAATGCCAGCAAGTTGTTTCGCATTATCTTTCATAGGCAAAATAATTTTCCAGTGTTCCAATGCTGTGCAAGAGAAGTTGTTTATACTCCTGAAGCTTTTGCGGATATACTTCCCCAGTCCATTCGTCCATAAAGTCTTTCCGAAATTCGATAGAAAAAATACAGCCTTTATCACCAAACTTATCATTCAAATACGCAGAAAGGAATCCGCCCTTAAACTTTACATTCTCACGGACGTCGTAAACTTGTCCATCTTTTCCAGTCTGTAGTGCTTCCAAAACCTGATCAGTCAGCGTTCGCCATTTTTTGTGATTATGTTGTGTCCCAATATTGATCTGAGGGTCGGTTGCATTGTTCAAACTGGTTTCAGCCCCACCGCGACGCATATTATAACTATGAATATCATACATGATAAAATAGCCATAACGATCAATCGTGCGCTGAATCGCTTGGCTTATTTCATCATATATGCCATCATAGACTGCATACAGCTGATCTTTTAGTTCATTGGGTAGATCTGTTCGCCATACCCGCATCCCCCAAGATTGCTCTGGTGTAAGATAAATAGCATCTTCTCGTTTTCGATTAAGATCCAGTTGAAACCTGGAGGTTCCAGATACAAATCGATTACAAGGTAATTCGGCCAAAATAGCCGTATAAGGATCCTCTTCGCGTAATCGTTCCTCGTCTGCAATATTTATGTAGGGCATCAAATGCGCATCGACCTGATGGCCATCATGAATGGCAAAAGCCCAAAATGGGCTATCGTAATTTTCAAATTGATAGCGATATGTTAAAGACATGTACCTTTTTTTAAACAGTTTACGTCAAATAGACAGCATTGATTGCTGACCTTTTTGTTTAGATAAACGCTTATGAGCAACAAAAGGTTTGAAAATTAACTGGATTGTCTTGAGAATTAGGGGCTCCCCTTCTTATCCGAAAAGATGCTGTTAAAAATCGTTAAACAGCTAACGGGGTCAGCACATTGGCATCCTTCTTGAATATTATTTTGTAGTTTCATAAATTTAGGTTAATAATTTAGTTAGTTTATAAAAAACCTGTTAGTCCCCGCTAACAGGTTTTTTATTTCCCCTAAAAAGAAAACAAAATAAATAGTAGTACATTTTATTGAAAATCAATAGCAAATAGTCAAAAAATGTTAAAAAGTAAAAAAAACTATAATCGGTTGAAACATTTTTTGAACTTACTACGTTATATAGGTACTTTTCATAAATTTAGGTTAATAATTGGTTAGGAAAACTCCTGTTGCTCCCCGCTTCGGGAGTTTTTGTTTATCAGCACTTTAAGGCAAATAAAAAACAAAAAATTTCATCAAGTGGGCCAGTATTTGAAAACTATACAAAGAAATTTGTTTTTAGTCTACCCCGTTTTGATCTTTCAACAAAACTTCAAAAAAATCAAATTTCAGGCAGAAATTTTAATAACAAAAAAATGACAATATGTTCATGCTAAGAAAATAAGTTTTGGCATAGGTATTGCTATGTTTTAAGCATTCATAAATTTAGGTTAATAATTGGTTAGTTAAAACACTTGAAGTTCCCCGCTTCAAGTGTTTTTTTTATAGCGTTATAGCAAAAGCAAATTAGAATTTAGCCTCTTATTGTTCGTTATCGGTTTCCACCAACTGTTTCAATGCAAGCTCATATGCTCTCGATGATATATGCGTCCTTTTGGAAGAAACCGACCTAATTTTCTTTAATGCTTCAAAAATTACGCTGGAAACATCAGAAAAAATTGCATCATCACTAATTTCGATATTACGTTGCATTAAATAAGCAAATACTCTCGCCATACCACAATTGGCAATAAAGTCAGGTATAACCGCAACATGCTGATCTGCGAATTCCATAACAGGCCCATAAAATATTTCTTGATCTGCAAATGGTACATTGGCACCTGAAGCGATCACCTCAAGCCCATGATTTATCATGTGTTGGATCTGATCCTTTGACACTAAGCGGGAGGCCGCAGCAGGCACAAAAATATCCGTTTCCAGGCTCCATATTTCTTTCTGTATCTGATCAAAAGAAATCAAATCCGGAGAACAAAGCTCATTGCCTTTGCGCTCTAAAAACAAACGGGTAATATCTTCCTCTCCAAATCCTTCCGGATTGATCAGTCCGCCGACTCGATCAATTATACCAACTATTTTTACACCAAGTTTAGACAGATAAAATGCCGCAGCGGCAGCAACATTACCCCAACCTTGAATTACCGCTCGCTTCCCAAAGCAATTTTCGCCAAAAAGTTCATAATAATGACGAATTGACTCTGACACGCCATATCCCGTGATCATATCTGCCACTTTGTACTTGCGCTTCAGATCTGGGCTGTAGGAGCTATCTTCCAATACTTTGGAAACCCCATAACGCAATTGTCCAATTTGATGAATACGATTGCTTTCATTCACCTTAAAGTGACCATTCAAAATTCCTTCTTGTGGATGCCATAGTCCATATTCTTCCGTCAACGGGATTACATCATGAATTTCATCAATATTCAAATCTCCACCTGTCCCATAATAGTTTTTCAATAGCGGTGTGACAACCTTAAACCAACGTTCTAAAACTTCATTTTTCCTTGGGTCATGTGGGTCGAAATCAATTCCAGATTTTGCCCCCCCTATTGCAGGGCCAGATACCGTAAATTTGACCTCCATTGTTTTTGCCAAAGATTCTACCTCATGCCTATCCAATCCAGCCCGCATTCGGGTCCCCCCGCCAGCAGCACCTCCACGTAAGGAATTGATAACAATCCATCCCCTGGCATCAGTTTCACTATCTTTCCATTCGAAAACAATTTCCGGACTTTTATGCTCAAAAGCCCGCAATAATTCCTTCATCCCTTCCATACTTCTATAAGTTTCCTCGGCGTTCTTGTTCACGTTCTATTGCTTCAAAAAGAGCCTTAAAATTTCCTGCGCCAAAACTTTGTGCCCCCTTACGTTGGATGATTTCATAAAATAAAGTCGGTCTATCCTCTACCGGTTTTGTAAAAATTTGTAGCAAATAACCTTCTTCATCACGATCAACTAGAATACCCAGTTCTTGGATGATCCGTATCTCTTCATCAATTTTTCCAACTCGTTCGGGCAACATATCGTAATATGCTTCGGGAGGAGCACCCAAAAATTCTACCCCCCTTGCTTTAAGTTCCCGCACGGTGGCCACAATATCTTTGGTTGCTAGAGCCGCATGCTGTACACCTTCACCCTCATAAAATTCAAGGTATTCTTCTATCTGCGATTTTTTCTTTCCTTCGGCAGGCTCATTTATCGGAAACTTAACAAAACCATTTCCATTGCTCATCACTTTACTCATCAAAGCTGAATATTCTGTATTAATTTGCTTGTCATCAAAAGATAAAATATTGACAAACCCCATCACATCCTGATACCATTTTACGGTTTCATTCATCTTATTCCAGCCAACATTACCCACACAATGATCAACATAAAGCAGTCCAGTTTCCGTTGGATTGTAATCGCTTTCCCATTTTTCATATCCTGGCATAAACGGGCCAGAATAATTGCGGCGTTCAACAAACATGTGGACCGTTTCGCCATAGGTATAAATGCCTGCGGTCCAAACTTCTCCATTTTCATCCTTCAGAAGTTGTGGTTCCTGATAGACTTTCGCCCCTCTATTTGTTGTTTCTTCAAATGATTTTCGTGCATCATCTACCCAAAGCGCCAATATTTTGACACCATCACCATGTTTTTTAACATGTTCTGTTATAGGGTGGTCAGATTTCAACGCTGTGGTAAGCACTAAACGTATTTTATTTTGTTTTAACACGTAAGATACCCGGTCTCGAACGCCTGTCTCAGGTCCGGCATACGCATCCGACTGGAAACCAAAAGCTGTTTTGTAATAATGTGCGGCCTGTTTGGCATTGCCAACATAAAATTCAATATAATCTGTGCCATTAATAGGTAGAAAATCTTGCGCTTGGGCAATCTTTTCTGCAAATGTATTTGCCATAATTTATATAAAGGTTATTCTTTCATTTTTCCTAACTCATCCAAGATTTATAATAATCTGGATCTTCTATATCGAGTGCTTCTTGGGTCAACATCAATGGTCGAAAAGGATCGATCATCACGGCCAACTCCTCGGTTTTCACTTGCCCAATGCTTTTTTCCACCGTCCCAGGATGAGGTCCATGCGGTATACCACCTGGATGTAACGTGATCTGTCCCCTTTCCACGGATTTTCGACTCATAAAATCACCATCCACATAATATAGGACTTCATCTGAATCTACATTACTATGGTTATATGGAGCAGGAATCGAATGAGGATGGTAATCATACATACGAGGGCAAAAACTGCATAATACAAAATTATCTGTTTCAAAGGTCTGGTGAACGGGTGGCGGTTGATGCAATTTACCTGTTATCGGCATGAAATCATGAATCGAAAATGCCCATGGAAAATGATAGCCATCCCAACCAACAAAATCAAATGGATGGCTCCCATAAACATATGGATAAATCATCCCTTGCTTCTTGATCTTCACTTCAAAGTCACCCAGTTCATCGAAAGTTTCCAAATTTTGAGGTACCCGAATGTCCCGCTCAAAAAAGGGCGCATGTTCCATCAATTGACCAAATTCATTGCGATAACGTTTGGGCGTACGTACGGGAGAGAATGATTCAACAATAAACAATCGATTATCTTCCTGTTCAAATTCCATTTGATAAATCGTTCCTCGGGGTATTACCAAATAATCTCCATACTTGAAGGGGATACTCCCATATCCAGTCTTGAGTTTTCCCATCCCCTGATGGATGAAGACAATCTCATCTGCCTGGCTATTTTTATAAAAATAGTCATCCATCGACCGACGGGGAGCTGCTAAGGATATATGTAAGTCCTGATTAACCAACACTGGTGTCCTGCTTTCGAGATAGTCATCTTTTGCCTGTACCTGAAATCCCTTTAGACTGGTATGTTTAAGATGTTTGTCGCGGGCAATCCGGGGAGACACATCATAAGGCTCTCTTATTTGTTTAACGAGTGTGGGTGGATGACAATGGTACACTAAGGAATAAAGACTGGAAAAACCATGTGTGGATACTAATTCCTCGGCATAAAGCGTGTTATCGGGCTTTCTAAAAACAGTATGTCGCTGCATTGGAATTTGCCCTTGTTTAACATAAAATGGCATAATTCTACGATTTAAACGGTTATAAAATTAAATGAATATCCAAATTGCCAATAGAACTATCGGCAAGTAGTAAAAGAGAAGATTAGTATTGTGCAAAAACGATATCAGCTATGATTGCTTTATTAAAAGCAACATAGGGCATGGAGGACGCAAAGCGATGTACACCACGATTGATCATTTTTTATAGTTTATAATGCTTTAATAAAGGTAAGAATATTTTTCTATTTTCAAGAGAAGAAATATTTTTTTCAAATCTTATACAATATATTTGTGTCGAATGCTAACAACATTGAATAACCAAATAGAACACTTCATATATGAGAATTGTCACTAGCACTAAAAATGGTCAACAAGAATTGGGCATTGTTATAGACGACCGCTTTTATAGTTGCTCAGTCATCGATCAAAACCTTCCCACAACGATGTCGGACTTCCTCAAAGGTGGCGAAGATACCATGAATCAGCTACAAATCTTTGAAACAGCTTTGCGTCAAGGAGCTATGAACAGGCCCTATCGTCTACTAGACGATATCCAACTTATCGCCCCCGTACCACAGCCAACATCTTTTCGTGATGCTTACGCTTTTCGACAGCATGTCGCAACCTCAAGAAGAAACCGCGGATTAGATATGATCCCCGAATTTGATGAATTTCCTGTTTTCTATTTCTCCAACCATCAGTCCATACAGGGACCTGGTCCTGTTCAATGTATGCCCTTACATTTAAATCAACTGGATTTTGAACTAGAAATTGCAATAGTCATCAACAAACCAGGAATCAATATTCCTGCCGCTCAGGCGGATGAGTATATTGCTGGCTATATGATTATGAATGATTTTAGTGCCAGAAAACTTCAAATGGAGGAAATGAAATTGAGTTTGGGCCCTGCCAAGGGCAAAGATTTTGCAACAGCAATTGGACCTTACTTGGTGACAAAGGATGAATTGGAACCTTATAAGGTTCAACCTGCGGCAGGACATATTGGCGACTGTTATGAGCTCAATATGACTTGTAAAGTAAACGGCACGCAAGTCTCAGCGGGTAATTTTGCGAGTATGCACTGGACTTTTGCAGAAATTATTGAACGGGTTTCCTATGGTGTACAAATTTCCCCTGGTGATATAATCGGTTCTGGGACAGTCGGAACAGGCTGCTTTCTTGAGCTCAATGGCACGGCACGCATAGCGGATCCTAATCATAAAGACCAATGGCTCGACCTTGGCGATGAGATTGAACTAGAAATCACAGCGCTCGGAAAACTTTCCAATTCTATTGTATTATACCATTCATAAATCTACGGATATGACCGCTTCCTTTGAAACCATCACCTTTGAATCTGTTAAAGACAAAGCTATTATAGATAATTTAATTAAGTACGCTGTTGCACCGCGGCCAATTTGCTTTGCAAGCACGATCGATAGCAATGGAAACATAAATTTAAGCCCCTTCAGCTATTTTAACCTGATGTCCCATCAGCCGCCAATCTGTGTTTTCTCTCCATTACGACGCATGCGTGATGGTAGTACCAAACATACATTGGATAATATACAGGAGGTTAATGAAGTTGTCATCAATATTGTTAACTACGATATGGTCCAGCAACAATCACTTGCCAGTACCGAATATGGCAAGGAAATAAATGAATTTGATAAGTCGGGTTTTACGCCCATCCCCTCTATTCGAGTTGCACCACCTCGTGTAGCCGAATCCCCAGTCCAGCTGGAATGTCGGGTCAGAGAGGTTGTCGCATTAAGCGATGAGCCAGGAGCTGGAAATCTCGTTATCGCCGAGATCCTCTATATGCATGTCCATAAACACTTATTGGGCAAGAACAATACCATTCAACAAAAAGATTTGGATCTGGTAGCCCGGCTCGGTGGTGATTGGTATTGTCGCGTAACCGACGAAAACTTATTTATTGTACCGAAGCCCCTCCGTAGCCTGGGAATTGGCATAGACCAACTTCCAGAAAAAATTAGATTTTCGAATGTATTAACCGGAAATCACTTGGGGTTGCTGGCTAACGTAGAAACACGACCAACATTAAAAGACCCACAGCAAGAAGATAAGTACTTCAACTATCTGAAGCTAAACTTTGAAGACAGCCCATCAAAGTTCACACAAAAAGTTCACGAATATGCTGCCCAACTATTAGATGCGGGCAAACTTGATCAAGCCTGGCAAATACTTTTGCAGGCATAGCTTAAAATAGACAGTAAAAAAAGAGAGCTCTACATAGGTCTAATAGCTCTCTTTTTTAAATTTCAATGTTTTCTTCTACCGTTTAATGTTAGAAGTCCATCTCACGCAAACCACTTTTTAGTGGTTATTTAAATCTTCCTCCTTAGCAACACGTAATCCATCATCAATCAGTTTTTTCAAATTTGGATATAGGATAATAAATTCCAAGAGCCTCTGTTCGGCCTGAGTAGTTAATTCCGCTCCATCATTAGCCTGGGAAATTTCAAATAATTCAACCAAACCTAACCAATGATCTGCATTTTCCGGTCCCAATTGACTGAAAATCTCCAGCCAGACTTTTTGATCAAAACCGTTGTCCCGCAAATTCCGTATCGCAGCATGACAATTCACTAGTTTTACATCTTCCGTTTCGGTAGGTATTGAAGATAGATCCTGATCCAGCTGTTCTTCCAGCGCGTCATAGGCATCTTTATCCGCAGCGCCTGCAAATACAGATACTATTTCCGCTCCGACAGCCATATCGTATATTCCCCATTCAGGTTTAAAATACACCTCTTCCCTATCGCTACGGTATACCTCACATCCTATAAATGAAATCAAAACAATCTTGCCAAATTGACGTACAATCTTTTGAACAATTCCCGATACAATAATCCCTGAAGCAAAGTTTAACGAACACTGCTGCCCTTCCACTATACCATATTGAATCAATGTTGCTTCATCAAAATTGGCTAAGTTACGATCTGCACCGCTCAAGTGTCCTACTGGAGAGCCAAACCCTTCGCTATGATAAATTATACCGTGGCCTTCAAGCTGTTTACCTGCTACCGCCAAAGCTGTAGGTCCTTGTGTTTGAATATAAGAGAGATTTTTATCCGCGTTGGCCAACTTAAAAATGCCCGACACCTGCAAACCAGAACTATATTCCACAGTGCAAACAGCTTTACAGTCTATTGCCTTGTCAAGGCTCTGTTTGCCCCCTACGCGAAAAGCCATGGTATCAGCAAATTTATCCAATACTAGCTTTAGGTGTTCAAAATCCGGTGTAACAAATAGCTGTGGTTGTGGTTTGGTAATATCATAAGGATATTCGATTGCATTTAAACCATACGCCAACTTAGGCACATCTTCCTTCATGCAGCTTGCGCTTTCTCCAATGGAAGACAGTAAACCAGCTCCATAAATTTTGGGGTTATGAAGATCTCCAATAAGTCCGTATTCCACAGTCCACCAATGCAACCTGCTCAACAATGCCATCTCCGAAGGCTCGCCCATATTATCTTGAATGATCTGCAAATTTTTCTCTGCTTCCGCCAACTCAGCCGCCGTTGTTGTAGCGTGTTCTTTTAAAATAGATAGGTGGCGAATAGCTTCGTAGAGTTCAAAATCTTTGCCCGAAGAAAGTGCTTTCGTACCAACCTCCCCAAAGTACTGCAAATATGTAGCGTAATCTGGCTCACCGATTATAGGTGCATGTCCTGAAGATTCGTGAATAATATCTGGTGCCGGTGTATATTCGATATGTTCCAATTGACGTATGTCTGCAGCAATAACTAGTACGCGGTGCGCCTGAAATTCCATAAAAGCAGCCGGCGGAATAAATCCATCCACAGTCACAGCTCCCCAGCCAATTAATTTTAGACTATCGTTCATGTCCTGTAGGTTCGGGATGGTCGCGATGGATAATCCTGCTTTCTTCAATCCCGGAATATAAGGGTAATAGGCTACATCTTTCAAGAAAGAATAATTCTGACGCATGACATAACGCCACAATGCTTGATCCAGCGCGGTGTAACGTTCATATCGTTGGGCTACTACATAGCGTTTCAAATGTTTGGGCAACCGCTCCAAAACAATGTTATTATATGTTTCCATCTATAATTGGTATGAAAATAAAGTATGAGACTCCTATATGAAGGTAGAAATTATTTATGGTTTAAGAAAGAACCACGATGTTATTTCACTATTTTTAGCAAAATATTAAAAAAGTATACCCTCACAAACCTTACTAGATAACTCTAAAATAAGCTCTTTTACCTAATTTAATTTTAAAACACGTATTCAAATCAAGCATCAGCTCCGGATTCAGCTGTTTTATTGAGTCGATCTGCACTGCACCGCCTATAATCAATCTTCGCATCGCTGACTTTGTTGCCCCCTTTAGGAAATGACATAGATCGACCAGTTTAATCTGTTCACCAAACTGTTCGCGCAATACTTGCCCCGACACCTCCTCAAAAGCCTTTTCTTCTAATTTCTTGCTCTGAAATTGCTTAACAAAAAAATCAACCGCACGCATCGCAAACTCGTCGCCATGGTATTGGGCAACTAGATTATGTGCAATAAGTTTCTTAATTTCCATTGGATTTTCGCCCATTTCAATACGGGTCTTCATGCAAAGTTTGGTTTCCTGATTGAAATCAGTTGTCAAGTCAATATATTCTGGAATTAAATGATCAGGAATAGACATGGTTTTACCAAACATTTCATTCGGTTCATCCAAAAGACCGATCGTATTGTTTAATGATTTGCTCATTTTTTCCTTTCCGTCCAGCCCGCGCAACAAGGGCATACACAGTACTATCTGTGGATCCTGTCCAAAAGATTCCTGTAGCTGCCGGCCCATCGCGCAATTAAACAGTTGGTCCGTTCCCCCCATTTCGATATCACTATTGACATGTACAGAGTCAAAGCCCTGCAATATCGGGTAAAGCAATTCATGCATGGCTATTGATTGGTTTTCGTTAAAACGCTTATTAAAATCATGCCGCTGCATCAATTGAGCGACGGTGACTTTCGATACCAGCTGGATAACTTCTGTAAAATTTAGTTGATCCAACCAGTCTCCATTAAAAACAACTTTCGCTTTTGAAACATCAATAATTTTAGACAGTTGCGCAATGTAAGTTGCCGCATTGTGCGCTATCGCATCCTGGCATAAAGGTTTACGGGCTTTATTTTTTCCTGTAGGATCGCCGATCCGAGCTGTAAAACTACCAACGAGGATCACGATTTCGTGCCCCAGCTGCTGAAACTGCCGTAGTTTCTTTAACACTACAGCGTGCCCTAAATGAAGATCCGGCGCTGTTGGATCAAAACCAAGTTTTATAATCAATGGTCGGTTCCTTTCTTCGGCCTCCTTCAACTTCGACGCAAGTCCCTCCTTCGGTAAAATAATTTCGATATTTTCTTCTAACTCTTTTAACATGGTGTTATATAAAATAAAAAAAGCCCGAACGTTATGTTCGGGCTTAGCTATAAATAATAATTTGAATTTCTTAATTTAATAGGCATAGGGGTCCCGAACGATTATCGGGCGATAATAATTAAAGAAAAATGGAAGACGTAATATGTTGTTCATTTTCTTCATTGCTTGACAAAGGTAGCGCTATATTTTTAAAATGCAAAAATATTAGCATCCATACTTGATTCGATATGCATTTTTAAATTATCCGCCGGTATTTTTGTTTATCAATTTTCCGGCTCCATTATAAACATACTTTTCTGTATTCCCTTTATCCTTTTTCTCCACGACCTTTTGCACTAACAATGAATTCTTAAAATACTCATGGTAAAAGCAGTTATCAAGGTTATATTTCCGCTCAACGAGATTATTATTCTGATACAGATCAGTGTAATCAATTTTAGCTTTCCGATAGGTATGTTTTAGTAATTGACCATTGGTATCAAATGACTTTGATTCCTGTATCTGCCCACCACAATTCAATTTGGCGCTGTACATTAAGGTATTGTCTAATCGATAGTCAGCTCGGGTATGGTCAAAATCATTTTCAACCGTATAGTAATTATCAAAGAAGACTTTTGTCACTTTTTTACCACTATTTGCAGCTCGGTAGAATACCGTTTTTTCCTGACTGATTTTCCCGTTCTTAAAATTACGCTGCACACTTGAACTATCCGTTATGGTGTATTGAAAGTCTGGTAACGCAGCAGATTTCACAGTCATTTGCTGCAATACACCATGTCTTACGATAACATCACCGGTACGCCCATCTTTTTCAATTTTAAAATCACCATCGACAATGCCATCCTGATTAATCGTAATAAATGCATTGGAAAGTCCCATAAATTGATTCTTTTGCAGAATATATTTACCCTGTTTCAACTTCGTTTCTTTACCTTTTTCAAGTACCCGGATTGTATCTTTTGGATATTCTGATAAATGCAATTGATAACTATCTTTGTCCAAGCGAACATACTCTTGCGCAACTCCCAACTGAACAGCTAAACACAAGCATAATGATATGATAAAACGTGATTTCGACATAATGTAATAAAATTGTTGCAATCATAATGATACAATTATTACACCAAAAATTAAAATCCGGTTGATTTTCCAAATAATTCCCCAATACGATAGATGCTGTAGTACCTCCATATTACAGAACAGACAAGCTTAATCGTGAAATGAAAAAAGGGGAGTTATTTATCAATAACTCCCCTTTTTTCAAAGCCAATTGGTACTGGTACCCATCATGCGAATAACATTCGAGAACTAAACAGACTCTAAATATTGTGCATAACAATACCCTTCTTCATTATCTTTGGTTCTGACCAACCACCATTGATCATTAGCCTTACTAATCAACGTGATGATTTCTCCTTTAGCTGCTTTTCCCACGATAGGCTGGTCTGTACCAGGGCCTTTTCTAATGTTCAAATTGCTATTTTCTGTTATAACTTTCACCTGGCTTCCGGGCACTTCCGTAGCCACATCCACATTTAAGACCACATCTCCGGTTTGGAAATTAGGATCTATATTACCATAGATTTCCCAGAGCTTATTTTTCACATCTGCTGCTGGTGCTGTACCACGAATTTGCAATACTCCATCCATTTCGGCGTAGTTCAGGTCATTTACACCTGAAGATTGTGCCGTATCTAAAAGAACCTTATATTTTTCTTGCAATGACATAATTTCACTATTTTATTTTTTGACAACAATACCGCTTAGATCCACTTTCTTGGGATTTAAGTTATCCAAACCTTGTTTTAAGGTAATTATCTTAGGTTGCTCCAAAGTACCTGTAACAGCGATCACACCATCCTTTACACTTGCCTGTACCGTAGGAAAATCCTTCATAAACGTATTCACTGCTGCTCCAAGCACCGCATCATTATTGGATACCTCAATAGGAGCTGGAGTCGACGACACTGGGGCGCTAACGATAATATTGTTTTGAATAGACTTGATGTCCTTATCGCCTGCTGTTTTAGCAATAGACTCCACTTGTTGCTTTTCTTCTTCGGAAGCAACCGTACCACTTAAGATAACTTCCCCTTTTTTAACGTCGACGTCCACGGTTTTACGACCGGTAAGTGCATTTTCGATCTTTTCTTCCAACTTCTCATCAGATAAACCTGATTTGCAAGCCGTAAAGGAAAGCACAACTGTAGTTGCCAATAGACAAAATGTTAATTTGCTAAATTTCATAAGACCAATTTTAATTTATAATTCAACAATAATCCTAACAAACTCCATACGCAATTGTTTGTCCAATTATTTTTAAACTTAAATTCCCTTGCCGGATTATAATTATATAATTAAATTTAGGAGCAGAGGTATTCATGATTATTTTATTCGGATCATTTTCTCCTCTGTGGTTATAAAAAACACTTTAAGAAACAGATACGCACTTTGATGATTCAATCAAACAGCTATTAATTATGGGATTTTTGAACAATATTTTTGGTAAAAAAGAAAATAAAAAGGACAGTATAGCGGATTTTTGGGATTGGTTTACAAAAAACGAACACGCATTTTTTCAAATCGTCAAGAATGGAGAACAAATTGATCAGAATTTTTTCAGCAAACTTTCGCCGAAGATCGACGCTCTTCGCAAGGAACTGTATTTCTTAACGGGAATGTACGATGATGACACTGCAGAACTTGTAGTCACGCCAGATGGTGCCATCAAAAACATTGCGTTTGTGGAACATCTGATCGCTTCTGCTCCAGCATTGGCGCATTGGAAATTTACTGCATTAAAACCCGCTATTGCGGATATGGAAAAATTCAAAATCACGATGTATGGATTCACTTTCGACATCAAGGATATGTTTTTTTATCCCATTCAACATAGATACCATCCGGATGAAGTCGATATTATTATTGTTCACCCCGATTTTACGGAAGAGAACAAAGCTAATATTTCCCATGGGATAGAAATATTTCTCGACAATTACATTGGTGAATTGAACTCGATCATAGCCATAGACAACTTGAATGTAACCTCAAAAGAACTCGCAACAGAAGAGCTGATTCCTCTACTTAAATTAAAAGACTATTTGATCTGGCGAGAAAAGGAATTTGTGGAAAAATATACCGACGTTAGACACCGGGCCGCAGATGACACATACACTGCTTTTGAAGGCATCCTGGAGAACGACTTACCTATCTTTGCTATCGTAAATACAACGTTATTAGACTGGGATGGAAAATCTTCTCACCCTTGGATAGTTACATTAAAGATTAGCTATGACGGAACAGCAACCAATGGCATGCCCGATCAGGAGAACTACGACTTAATGGATAAATTTGAAGAGGAATTAATGGATAGTCTTCCAAGTGATATTGGGTTTCTTAATATCGGCAGAGAAACTGCCGATAACCTAAGGGAAATTTACTTGGCTTGTACAGAATTCCGAAAAGCCTCACGAACGATTGATCGATTAATCGAAGAATACAGGGACAATCTTCAAATTGATTATAGCATCTACAAAGATAAATACTGGAAAACCTTCGAACGATTTTATAAACAAATAGAATAGATCTCTCGAACAGCAGACATAAGTTTCAATAAAACTATTTTATGAAATATGCTTTATTTATATGAATAAAATCATTCTTTTGGTTATTATCCTTGGGATTGGCCTTATCACATACAAAACCATTCAAAAAAACACGCTTTTAGCCGTTGTTGATAAGGAAGAAAATGCTCCTTCAGACGCTTTTCGCTATACGATGGCGATAAAGAAAGTAAAAAAATGCATCGTAAATAACAAAAAGTATAATAGTGACATATCCTTTCTCTTGGATATGAAAAGACCCTCGGGAAGAAATCGTTTTTTTGTCGTAGATCTAAAAACAGATCGGATTCTGGATCAGGGGCTAGTGGCGCATGGATCCGGCTCGGAAACCGGAAAAAAGAATCTTTTGCAATTTAGCAATACGGATAACTCTCATGCGACGTCGCTAGGCAGTTATGCTATCGGCAGCTCGTATAACGGTAAATTTGGAAAAGCATATAAATTATATGGCTTAGATAGCTCCAATAGCAATGCATATGCTAGAAACATCGTTCTACACAAATATGACCGCATGCCTTACGATGAACAAGTAGATCCAATATGTCTCAGTGAAGGCTGTCCTATGGTAAACGTCGAATTCTACAAAAGACTACAGAACCTGATTGACTCCTCAAAGAAACAAATCGTCTTACATATTTATTATTGATCACCTTTATTATTGATCACCGGCTATTTTCTTTGATCAAATTCAATAAAACCTGATACGGACTTTGAGATACACTAAGAGCTTTCAACCAAGCAATAAATCCCATAACAAATAAATCCTTATTTTCTTTGTCTTCCGCCATAGCCTGAACAGCTGCCCGAAAGGACTTCCCTTGAATAACTGCTGGATTTAAAAGATATTTCTCTATCAATTTGGCAAAATCAATCACTCTGTTTTCCTTGACATTCAGCAAGTATTTTTTATACCTACCGACAAAGCTTTTTAATTTCAAGGTTGCCAAATCGATGTGATCGAATTGAATATGGATCAGAATTTCGAGCAGACTCTTCCGAATCGTCCACAACATGCCCATTTTCTTCTCGTACCAAGCATCTGTTCGAATCAACTGTCGAAGCTCAATCAATGCTGTTTTATCTTCAAATTGCGTTAAAAACATTACCAAACATAACTGTAGATCTGCAAGATCAACCTCATTTGATTTTGGTGCGGCTTGTTTAATCCCCGCCCTCAACACGGAAAGACCTTTTATTCCATCGCCGAGGTAATGGAAATTCAATGCCATCAACAAATGGCACCGCAGCTGAAACTGGGCTCGAAAAACCGTATTTCCTTGAGATAAAACTTTATTCAAGCGTTCTAAATACACGATGCTCTCGTTAAAGAATCCATTCCTCAAATTAAAATTGGCCAGATAATACAAAATATGAAGATAGTAAAATAGCTGATGCGCCGATTGTTCATCATACTTCATCAAAAAATTGTCTGCTGTTTTTAAAAAAGAACGAACCAGTGTATAGTTTTGATGTATTGCGGCATACTCATTTGCAATATACAGAAGTTGATAGAGTGATTTAAATGATAAGAGATCATCCAAAGAAATACTGTATTTACTCAGTACACTCAAAATCAACTTATTGATATCAATTATTTTTGCTTTCAAATGAATATCCTGCAATGCTGAGCGCAATAGCGCATAAGCAATCTGAAATTTTGCTTCTTGCTGCAGTTTTTGCTGATTTTCGGTAAAACGATCGATAAGCAATTCTAAATTGACATTCAAATCTAAATGTGCATATTGTAGTCTGATTTGCAAGATTTCGTTCAGCAAACTAAACTGCTCCAGAACAAGAGCCTTGTCCTCAGCTCGTTGAAGGCATTTGAATCCAATCTTAATGAACTGACTTTCCAATAGAAAACGACCCACAACAAATAATCTCAACGCTTCGTGGGCTTCACTGTTGTCTCGTTCAAAAACCTTATTTGAAAGGAAAAACAAAAGACTATCATGAAGCCTTTTCCTCAATGCGTGATAAGCATCCCGGTTTTTACTGGGATCATATAACTTTTTTAGCTTATTTATATCATCAGTTTCTATAATCTCAAGTAACTTGATATTTTTCACATCATTTCGCTTATTCTTTTGTTTCAAAAAGGTTTTAAAATCCCTAATATCATCTTTATTCAATAATAATAGTAGATCCGATATCGCGTCCGCCATAGCTTAAATTTAGAATTAAACAAATATATTAAACAAAATTATATCATCAGTATTCTTATAAATTCAAGTTTTAAAATAATTAGTTCCTATCGATATTTGAATCATAAAACAACAACAAATTAAAACTAAAACAAGAAAATTATGGAACCGCTAAAAAACATGATTGAAGAAAAAAAGGCTGAAAGAAATTTAGACAAAAGAAATCCATTTAAACCAACAGGAGCATTTATCGGAGCCTCATGGACCGCATTATTGGTTGGTACCGTTGGCTATTGTGTAGGCTTATGGAATGCAACAATGGCATTAAACGAAAAAGGTTATTATTTTACAATTTTACTATTTGCGCTATTTGCGGTTATCTCCGTTCAAAAAAGTGTAAGAGATAAAGCAGAAGGACTAGCTGTTACGGAATTGTACTATGGTTTAAGCTGGTTTGCAACAATTGCTGCCGTCGTGCTATTAACTGTAGGCCTATGGAATGCGGATCTGCTCCTAAGTGAAAAAGGATTCTATGCAATGTCCTTCTCATTGAGTATTTTTTCAGCTATCGCAGTACAAAAAAATACACGTGATGCAAAACTTATCGATGACAATGAAATAAAACTTTAGCGGGTGCCGATCCTGCAGCCTCTGCGTAGCAAGCTGCAGGATCTTTCAATCCCTCGTAAAGGAAGAGCTTTTCATTAAGCTCTTCCTTTTTTTAAGTGGATTGTTTAAGCGGTGCAATAGGAAGGTAAACGAAAAATGTACTTCCAGTTCCAAAAACACTTTGCACATCAATCTCTCCCCCCATGCTTTCGATAAATTCCTTGCTTATGCTTAACCCCAAACCTGTTCCTTCCTTTGTACCCCCTGGAACACGGAAATACCGATCAAAAATCTTCGCTAAATATTGTACCGGGATTCCTTGTCCCTGATCTTCAACACGCAAAAGCACCCTGGCGCCCATTCTTTTGACAGCAAGACAAATCGCCCCCCCTTCATCGGAATAACGAATTGCATTGGACAGTAGATTCGTCAATACCCATGCGGTCTTCTCGTTATCAATAAAAACCATTGGCAGTTCCTCTTCCAGTTCAACCTGTAGTTGAATTTTCTTTTGGTCAAGCATTGAACGATTGGCTAAAAGGGCATAATCTATAATCGGTCCGATTGTCGCCGGATTCAGCTTCATCTGAATGGTACCGCTCTCCACTTGTGCAATATCCAAAAGTTCCCCCGTAATTTTCAGAAGCCGCTCTGTATCATCAGCAATTCCTTCAAGCAAGTCTTTTTGTTCTTCATTTAACTCCCCAATCCGCTTATTCTCGAGCAATTGGATCCCCATACGTATTGATGCGATTGGTGTCTTCAGTTCATGAGATACCGTTCCAATAAAATTTGTTTTTGCGACATCACGCTCCTTAAAACTTGTCACATTCCTCAACAAAATAAATTGTCCAATAAACTGCGAACTCTCCTCTCCCGTTGGTATAACATTGATGTCAATGACCTCCAATTCAAAGTAGTTATCTTTTCCATAGGCAAAGATCTGAACCAAACCCAGATGCTCGGATTGCTGGTTTAAAGCGTTGATCCTATCGAGAAGCTTACGAATCAAATCATTGGAAGAAGCTATTTCCGCTAATTTTTGCCCTTCAAATTCTGCGTGTTTTAACCCCGAGAGCAAACAAGCGGGTTCATTTGCAAAAAGCACTCTTTTTTCCTCATCTATCCCTATAACGGCATCATGCATATTATCAATAAGCGCTTCAATTCTCTTTTTATGCTGCAAGATCTTACCCAATTTACTTTCCGTATATTCCTCGAGTTTTTGAGCCATTGTATTGAACGATTGCGCCACTTCTCCAAATTCATCCTTTCGCTTAAAATGAAGTCTCCTTTTATAGTTCCCAGCAGCAATCTGTTTGATACTATCGGTTAATTGTACAATGGGACCAGCAATGGCCAGGGGGAGATTGACAAGCAATACAAACGCAATCATAAAACAGATCGCACCTACAATGGAGATCGCCAAAATAGCTTTTTCAGCTGTTGCATTGGCGATATTATTTTTGTTTTCAATTGCCTGCATATTGAGATACATTAGCTGAAATATATCTTTGTGTAAGTCAGCAGCAATTGTAGAATCTTTCAGCTGTTTCGTTAAACTCAAAAAGTGATGATCTACACGTTCGGTCACCGCTCGTTCTCCAGGCTCAGTTACATTGCGCTTTTGGAGTCTTAAATTATGTTCAAATAGCGCAATGCTCTTCCCATTCGTATGAAGATCTTCCAAGGCCAACAGCATATTTCTGGAATAATGCAACGTATTATAATTGTCGACTAAAATATTATTGGTATCTTTTTTTAATCGATAAACATAATACCCACTTACTATCGCAAGCAGTAAGATCATAAAAAATAAAAATCCTACCCCGAATGTCAGCTTTGCTTTAAGTTTCATTGGATTTTATATTCTTCAATTTTTCGATACAAGGTAGCTATGCCGATTTCTAACAATCGAGCAGCTTCAGCTTTATTTCCATTCGTATGTTTCAATACACGTTGTATATGTTGCCTCTCCATATTGGACATTGAAAAGTTTGATAAGACGCTTGCCCCTTCTCTATAGTCACGTTCAGCGAAAGGAAGTCCCTCAACACCTAATATGCCGCCCTCGCTCAAAATCACACTGCGCTCAATCACATTTTTCAGTTCACGGATATTTCCCCGCCATAGGTTATTTTCCAATGCCAGCACAAACTCAGGGGTCATCCGCAAGGGTTTCAAGTTGGATTTTAAAGCAAAGATATCAGCGTAGTATTGTGCCAAAGTTGCTATATCTTCAATGCGCTCACGCAGTGGTGGCAATTCAATCGTGAAAACGGACAACCTATAAAATAGATCACTCCTGAAATGGTCAGATGCAATTTCGGTTTCGAGATTTCTGTTGGTCGCGGCTATGATGCGTACGTCCACTTTCGTTGGTTTGGAGTCACCTACTTTTAAAAACTCGCCCGTTTCCAAAACACGGAGAATTTTGGCCTGAAGTTCCACAGCCATCTCCCCGACTTCATCCAGAAAAATAGTTCCCAAATGTGCTTCTTCAAATAAACCCCGCTGATCTTTAGTAGCACCGGTAAAGGCACCGGATTTATGCCCAAACAGCTCGTTTTCCAGCAGATCTTTTGTAAATGCGGCACAGTTAATGGCCACAAAACTACGCTCTCTCCTGGAACTCGCCTGATGGATTGCCTGTGCAAAAACCTCCTTACCGGTACCAGTCTCGCCTGTGAGCAAGACCGTTGTATTTGTAACGGCAACTTTTTGTGCCATGCCAATGGCAGCCTTTATTGCACTAGATTTTCCAATAATCTTATCGAAAGAAAGTTTATCTCCTAATCGCTTTTCTAACTGTTGTACCCTTCTTGCCAATGCAACCTTTTCACTGGCTTTATAAAGTAGGGGTATAATGCGATTATTGTCATCTCCTTTGGTAATATATTCAAAAGCACCATTTTTTATCGCCCGAACACCGTCCGGTATATTCCCGTATGCTGTCAATAGAATAATCTCTACAATTGGATACCGCTCTTTAATTAATTTGGCCGTTTCTACCCCATTACCGTCAGGCAGTTTGACATCACAAAGTACAACGTCCACATCGCTGACTTCAAGCTTTTTCAACCCCGATTTAATATCAGCAGCTTCAATCACATCAAAACCTTCCAGGCTAATAATTTTGGCCATCAATTTCCGAAGTTTCTCTTCGTCATCTATAAGGAGAACTCTATTCACAATATTCGTTTTTTCAAAAGTACAATTTGTCCGAAGCAAATAGTAGAAAAATAAACAATTTGACTATTCCTCAAAAACTTTCCCGTCATCAAAATAAAAAGGCTATATTTGCTTCTCTCAACATCCTTAAAACTGCATGTAAGATTAAAATTCTTTAGAACGAAATAAATACCATCCATTGACAATACCTGTCCAAATGGTCTTTTCTAACATTTAAAGAATTTCAACATGCTTTCATTACAACAACTTTCTTATATACATCCGAATAAAGATTTATTGTTTGGGAACATAAATCTACACATCAATGCGCAAGAGAAAATAGCGCTCATCGGCCACAATGGTGTCGGTAAATCAACTTTATTGCGACTGATTGCCAAAGAACTATTGCCTTCCAGTGGCAGCGTACAAGTCAGTACCAGCACCTATTATGTCCCTCAAGTTGTGGGACAATTTGAGGATAATACAGTCGCCGAAGCACTTGGCATTGCCAAAAAATTAAATGCACTCCACGCCATATTAGCTGGCGATGCGTCTGAAGAAAATTTCAATAGACTTCAAGATGATTGGACCTTGGAGGAACGCTGCCAAGAAGCTTTCGAGCAATGGGATCTGCACGATATCCAGTTGACACAGAAGATGTCGTCCCTTAGTGGTGGACAAAAAACAAAAGTCTTATTGGCCGGAATCCACATTCACCGATCCGAACTTATTCTTCTTGATGAACCCAGCAACCATTTGGATATGGATAGCAAAACGCTACTATACGATTGGATTCAATCAAGCAAAAACACAGTGATTATTGTCAGCCACGATAGAACCCTGCTTAATTTACTGGATGACATGGCCGAAATGACCCCAATGGGCATCAAGCGATATGGGGGGAATTATGCCTTTTACGAAACTCAAAAAGAGACCGAGCGCCATGCGTTAAAACAAGATATTCACCACAAGGAAAGGGCGATCAAAATTGCAAAGGAGAAAGAAAGAGAAACAATCGAACGCCAAAATAGATTAAACAACCGCGGTCAAAAAAAACAGGAAAAGGCAGGTGTGGCACGCATCATGATGAATACACTGCGCAATAATGCTGAAAAGAGTACCGCCAAGATAAAAAATGTGCATCAGGACAAAATTGGAGATATCAAATCCGATCTACAGGAACTCCGAGGTTCACAATCTGCACTGGATGAGATTAAAATAGATTTAGGAAACAGTGCCTTTCCAACCGGAAAGAGTATGGTCAAAGTCGAAAATGTCAATTTCAAGTATGACTCACAAGAACTCTGGCCAGCTAATATCAACTTTCAATTATTCAGTGGAGATCGTATCGCACTACAAGGACAGAATGGATCTGGTAAAACGACATTGGTCAGACTTCTACTCGGCCAATTGACACCTGTACAAGGAAAAATTGAACGCCAATCATTTCGTTCGATATATTTAGATCAAACATACTCCATTTTGTCTTCGCATCTAAGTATTTACGAGCAGGCCCAGCAATTCAATAGCGACGCGCTACCTGAACATGAGATCAAAATTAGGCTCAATCGGTTCTTATTTGGAAAAGACGATTGGGATAAACCCTGCCAACTATTGAGTGGTGGTGAAAAAATGCGTCTGATATTATGTTGCCTCACCATTCAGCAACAGTCTCCAGATTTAATTATTCTTGATGAACCAACAAACAATTTAGATCTTCAAAATATCCGGATTCTAACCCGAGCGATTCAGCTTTTTAAAGGTACACTAGTCGTCATTTCACATGATGCGGTCTTTCTACAGGAAATCCATATCAACAAAGTTATCAAACTAAAAGACCTGTAAATCACAACTGCGTTTATTTCGTTGCAACGGAATAAACGCAGTTGTGAATGACTGCACTACCTAAAATTTCAATAAAACACGGTATCTTTTGTAACAATCCCATATTCTTTATTTAAAATCTGCTAAATCGATAAATTAATTTAAAAAAAACGAATTTTTATCGATATATTCACGATGATTTTAAACATGAAACAATAACCATTAAATTAATTGAACCTTCTCATTTACATAGCAGCCTTAGGGCAAATGTATCGCACAGGCCTCTCAATTAATTACTTCATTTAATTATGTCAGATTATCAAATTAAAGAAAATCCCGAATTATTTGACGCCATCGTAGTTGGTTCCGGCGCAGGTGGTGGTATGGCAGGTTATATACTTGCACATGCGGGGCTTAAAGTATTGATGCTGGAAGCAGGTCCTTTTTATGACCCAGCAAAAGATTCGTTACAACTACGCTGGCCTTGGGAATCTCCAAGAAGAGGTGCCGGTACCACAAGACCATTCGGGGATTTTGACGCCGCCTTCGGTGGCTGGCAAATCGAAGGTGAACCCTACAGCAAGGTAGCGGGAACTGAATTTGAATGGTTTAGAGCACGTATGCTGGGCGGCAGAACCAACCACTGGGGTCGAATTTCATTACGTATGGGACCTGACGATTTCAAGCCAAAGGATGGAGTAACGGACGAATGGCCTATCACTTATGAAGAGGTTAAGCCATTTTATGACCGTGTAGATCGAATGATCGGAATATATGGCACGGCAGAAGGTATTCATAACGAACCCGATGGTATTTTTATGAAACCACCTAAGCCACGCTTAAACGAATTATATATTGCAAAAGGTGCCAAAAAAGCTGGAGTTCCAGTGATTCCCGGAAGAGGAGCCGTGCTAACCGAAGTATCAAAAGATATTAAAGATCGAGGTACCTGTTTCTACTGTGGCCAATGTGGTCGTGCATGTAAAGTTTATGGGGACTTTTCTTCTTCATCTTGTCTGGTTATTCCAGCGATGAAAACGGGTAACCTAAAGGTGATAGACAATGCAATGGTAAGAGAAGTCATTACAAATGATGAAGGAATTGCAGTTGGTGTTTCTTATGTAAACACCAAGGATTTGCAAGAATATACCGTTAAGGGAAAAACCGTTATTTTGGGTGCTAGCGCCTGTGAAAGCGCGCGGATCATGTTAAATTCCAAATCAAAATCGCATCCTGGGGGTGTTGGTAATAGCAGCGGTTTAGTCGGAAAATATCTCCACGATTCTACAGGGGCCAGTTTATCGGGCTTTTTACCACAACTACTTGACCGGAAGCGTTATAATGAGGATGGCGTTGGGAGTGTCCATATTTATTCACCATGGTGGGAAGATAATGCCAAGTTGAATTTCCCAAGAGGTTACCACATCGAATATGGTGGTGGTTTACATATGCCCTCTTATGGATTTTTGAATTGGGTACCGAAAGTAAATGACCTTGCGAAAAATTCGGATGGGAAGTCAAAAGCCAAAGGCGGTTATGGTACTACATTAAAAGAAGATTTCCGTAGCTATTATGGTGCAAATGTAGGTATGGCAGGCCGGGGAACGGCATTGGCAAGAAAAGACAATTACTGTGAAATTGACCCCGATAAAGTCGACAAATTCGGAATTCCTGTGCTACGTTTCAACTACAAATGGGCTAATGAAGAAATAGCACAAGCCAAACATATGCAAGAGACATTTCAGTCTATTATGCACGAAATGGGCGCTGTAATTACTTCTAAAATACCAGGAGCAGATACATTGTATGGACTGGAAGCTCCCGGAAAAATTATTCATGAAGGTGGTACCACAAGAATGGGAAATGACCCTAAAACCTCCGTTTTGAACAAATGGGGACAAGCGCACGATTGTAAAAATCTCTACGTCGTGGATGCGGGACCATTTGTACAACAAGGTGACAAAAATCTGACCTGGACAATACTCGCTTTATCAATGCGGACAGCAGAATATATACTTCAAGAAAAGAAAAAATTAAACGGTTAAAAGCATGAATAGAAGAGAATCTTTAAGAGCATTAGGATTAATTGCAGCTGGATCTGGTCTTTTAACCGCAGCTTGCAATTCAAAAGATGCTAAAAATGCAGTAGCAGACAATAGCAAAAAATTACCTGGAGTCCAGGATTTTGAATACGAACGTACGGAACAATTATACGCCGAAAAGTTTTTTGACGAACATGAAATGGCTACAATCACTGTTTTGGCTGATATTATTATTCCTAAGGATAACATTTCAGGAAGCGCTTCGGAAGCGGGAGTACCCGATTTTATCGAATTTATCGTAAAAGATTTGCCTGATAATAAAATCCCTATGCGTGGCGGACTTCGTTGGCTCGACCTCCAATCCAAAAAGCGTTACGGAACAGTATTTATCAAATGCGGCGCAAAAGATCAACTTGCATTGGTGAATGATATCGCCTACCCTGATTTGGCAAAACCAGAAATGAAACAAGGTGCTGCCTTCTTTTCATTGATGCGCAACCTGACTTCTTCAGGATTTTACACGAGTGAAATGGGTGTAAAAGATATTGGCTATGCCGGAAATAAACCCGGAGTCTGGAATGGTGTACCAGATGATGTGTTGAAAGAGCATGGTTTTGATCCAAGTAAATTCTTTGGATAATAAAAAAATCCTTTCCGAAAACGGAAAGGATTTTTTTATTTACCTCATTAAAATCTATTGTGCCGATGGTACTTCGGTAGCTTCCGGAGCTTTATCAATCAACTCCATAAATTGATCCAATTTAGGGGTGATAATAATCTGCGTTCTTCTATTCCGTTGCTTACCTAGCGCGGTCGTATTATCTGCAATTGGATTATATTCTCCCCTACCGCCTGCAGTTAAGCGTTTAGGATCCACACCATATTTATTTTGTAAAGCCTGTACCACAGAAGAGGCTCTCAGGGTACTTAAATCCCAGTTATTCCGAATATTAGGTTTAGAAATTGGATCGGTATCGGTATTACCTTCAATCAATACTTCATAATCTCTATAATCCTGGATAATTTTCGCAATTTTACTTAATGTCTGATCAGCTCTATCATTAATTTCATAGCTACCGGATTTGTAAAGCATATTATCAGCAAGTGAGATATAAACTACCCCTTTTAATACCTGTACATCAACTTCCTGCAATTCCTCGCGGCTAAGCGATCTTGTCAAATTATTTGTCAATACCAGATTCAAGGAATCGGATTTGTTTTTCGTCTCAACAAGATGCTTAATATATTTATTTGAAGCGTTAATTTCATCAACCAACTTGGAAATATTAATATTTCCCTGTGAATTCTGATTAATACTGTTATCTAGCGATTTCTGCAAAGCAGCATAAGCCGATCGGAGATCCGTATTATTTTGCCTTTCGGAAGCCAACTGATCTTCTAAACTCTTGATCCGTGTCCGACCTTCAGCCAATTGAAGCTGTCCATCCTGATATTGTTTGGTCAATTGACTGTGCTCCGTTTGTAATTTACTATAGTCGGACTGTAAACCAGCATATTGCTTTTTGCTGACACCACATCCGATAACAAACAAACTGGCCGTTAATACAGTCATTGGAAAAACTAAATTCTTCATGATATACTCTTTTTGTAGATGTTGAATTAATTCATACAGCAAGATACGCAATATTCTAGCCAAAATACCCCACAGTCTTGTCAAATTAACAACCTTTAACGTCCTATTGGGCTAGCTCCTTCAGCTCTGTAGCGCTAAATACTTGCCCACCTTTAAGATAGGGATTTGCGCCTTTGAGATAATTATAAATAATTGATTTAGCCTCTTCATTGGGTAATTTATAAAGATTTTTAACAAGGAAATTTTTATCCTCAAGGATATTATTGTTATATCCCAAAAAAGAAGGCGCATGCACCTGTACGCTCCAACGTATAAACCGTGCTTCAATATGATTTGGATTTTCCTTAATCACTTCTTCCAAATGCTTTTTGCCCTCTTTGAACTGCCCAACTTTCTTAAAAGGATTGCCTATATGTTTCGCTAAAAGTATTTGATAAGCGGCCAGGTATACTTTCTCGGTCGGTGATTTGGCACCTTCCGTCAGCACCTCTAAATTATGTTCACACAGATCCTCATCCTTCACGGCCTCCGCATATTCTTTTCGAATTTTATCAATATTCACCTGTTGGCCAAGCCCAACTTTTGTTAAAGTAAATAGAGCAATTGTCAATACTATTCGTGTTATCATAATTATAAATCAGGCTATTTCAACAATTTCATTTTCCGACTTAAATTACTAAAAAAATCGAATTCAAATATTAATTTTCAATTATCATACCACAAAGCCAAAAATTCATGTCATCGTATCGCCACAGCTAGCTTTAAATAAGAGAAAAGTCTTCATTCAAGCATATTTTTAAAGCAATTTTGCGGCATGAAACTAATTTTAGCAACAAGCCCAGTATGGTTAAAAGTGATTTTGTCGATTCTATTTGGCGTTATATTAGGCTGCTTCTTAGGAGAGATTGTTTTCACCTTATTACAAGCCTAAGTTATTCATCATGATTGACATCCCGTCCTTTACCTGACGATCTGGTGAATTTTATACCGACAGATAATCCGCTTATTACAGCTCCTTTGAGTAGGCCAATAAGTTTCATTATCCTTGCCAAAAATCAAATTATTTTTGCTATATTGGTTATACCAATATAAATTTAAAGCGAGCTATGGAGACAAAAGCAGAGTATCAGATTTGGGACACTATTGTGAATAGCGCAAAAACTAAATTCGATTATAAGCATATTCGTGCTATGTTCAAAAAGGAAGATGACGAAATAACCGATAAGTTTCTATTCCATATCATTGCAGGATTTGCCTGTGGTGAAAATCATCAGACCATTTCAACCAATCTTTTCAATGAATTACAGAGTATCAATTTTGAATGTAATGAAGAACAGATCGATAGGTTTATTGCTGATAAGCACGTAAAATTCAGTCCGGAAATCTACGCCACCTATCTTGCATTCTCTATGCTGGAAGATGGTGAAGATATCGATAACATCACCGAAATTATTAATAATCTTTTGCAACTAGACAAATAATTATTCTGAAGTATCGTTTAATTTTGGCTAAAAACTTATATTCGTGAATTATTACACCTATAGTTATGCGCCAGTTTTTAACGCTATTTTTAATATTTTCTATTTATACAAATAGTATAGCCCAAACTTTTGACTTTGGTAAAGTTTCTATTTCGGATTTCTCGAAAACAGACCTGGATAGTAATGCCAATGCTATTGTGCTCAATGAGTTTGGACGGAGTTCTGTTTTTGTTGATGATTATGATAATCGTATAAAACTTCAACATGAATACCATGTACTTATCCGGATCAATAACAAAGAGGGGTTTAAAAAAGCTAATTTTGAAATTCCCTCGTATAAACGCGGAAGTTACATACGTGACTATTTTGACGAACTAAAGGCTGTTACATATAACTTAGAAAATGGCAGGATCGAGAAAACGGAACTTGAAAATAAGAAAGTTTTCAGGGAAAATTACGCGCCCTATCTGGACCTTAATAAATTCACCCTTCCGAATATTAAAGAAGGATCTATTATTGAAGTGTCCTATCGGACGCTAGAGCAGGATTTATTTAATTTCAAAACATGGGAATTTCAAGATGATATTCCCAAAATACAAAGCCAATATATAGCTATTATTCCTGCTTCTTTCGCCTACAATGTAGTTTTACGTGGTCCTTACAAACTTGCCGATCAAAAAGCCGAAGCATTGAAAGAATATATTTTCCTGGATGGACTGCGAATGGATTGTTCAAAATTGACCTATACAATGAAGAACATTCCGGCATTTGTTGAAGAGGACTACATGACTTCGCCAACCAATTTCAAATCTGCTATCTATTATGAGCTTGAATCAATCTTTTATCCGAGTACAGGTAGCAAGAAGACATTTAGCAAAACCTGGAAAGACGTAGATACGGACCTAATGAATGAAAAGGCTTTTGGTGGCCAATTAAAAAAAACAGACTTATTCAAAGCCAGTTTAGCAACAATTGTTTCTCCTACTGACACCAAATTAGAAAAAGCAAAGAAGATATATAACTATATCAACAAACAAATAAAATGGAATAACTATTTAGGCAAATATGCAGAATCTGGCATTGAAAAAGCATTGGAAAAACGAACTGGCAATATTGGCGACATCAATTTAGCGCTAGTAACCGCGCTATTAACTGCAGATCTGGAGGCCTACCCTATTATTCTTTCAACGCGACGAAACGGAACTCCCAATGCCTTATTTCCCGTATTATCTGACTTCGACTATGTCATCGCCTGCGTAAATATAGATGGTGTAAAATATAAACTAGATGCCTCCAATTCATATTTACCTTTTGGAGAACTGCCTTTACAATGTTTAAATGAACGGGGAAGAATTATCTACTCCAAAAAGAACTCGGATTGGTTTCCGCTTACGGTAGAAGAATCTTCCGATGTGAGCTACGTATTGGAGGGAGCTTTAGATGAACAATCTAAAATTAAGGGAAAACTGACCATAAGTAGCAGGGGTAACAAAGCCTTCTTAAAGCGCCAACATATCGCCAAATTCAATTCTTTGGAGGAATACTGGGAAAAACTGGACGAAGAAATGCCCAACGTAACTTTAACAAAATCAAGTATCCAAAACCTTGAAGAAATTGATCAGCTATTGATAGAGGAATTTGATGTCATCGTAGATGTCTCCAAACAGATGGAACAAGACATATTATTGCTAGCGCCCAATGTTATTGACAGGATTTCCTACAATCCATTTAAAGCACAGGAAAGAACTTATCCAGTCGATATGGGTTTTAAATCCAAAACATTATACTCAGTCAAATTGACAATCCCCGATCGCTATGAAATTGCTGAGAAGCCTCAGAATGCATCATTAGCACTCCCTGAGTCAACTGCAAAATATAGATATGTAACGCAGGTCAATGGCAATCAACTTGAAATACTACAAAGCCTTGCGTTTAACAAACCTATATTTTCAGTCGATGAATATTTTTCCCTCAAAGAATTGTATTCACGTATTATTCAACAACAAAAGCTAGACATAAAATTAATCGGTAAAAAATGAAAATCGTATTCATCAACTTACTATACTTCCTGCTCCCGATCCTCGCAATTGGGCAAGATAACTACGACGTCGCCAATATTCCAAGTGCATTAAAGAGCAGAGCAGTAGCAACTGTACGCAATGATAAAACTGTGGTAGAAATGAAGTCTCCCGAACAGGTCATCACAACCATAACCTGTGCTATCACAGTTTACAATAAAAATGGGGACCGCTATGCTTCACTTCCGGTCTATTATAATAAATCTAGCGAAATTAAGAGCCTTAAGGGAGCCATCTATAATGAAATGGGGATATTGCAAAAGAAAATTGCAACGAAAGATTTCAAAGATATTAGCGCTGTGGACAACAGTACGATGTTCGCCGATTCTCGGGTAAAATTATATGTACCTGACTATCATAGCTATCCCTATACCGTCGAATACCAATACGAAGTTAGAAGTAAACAAAACTTGATCATTCCATCTTGGACTCCTGAGGTCTCAAGTAATGTATCCGTAGAAAAAAGCAGCTTTCAATTTATTGCACCAATTGGCACTGAATGCCGAATTGAAACAACGAATTATAAAGGAAGTATCAAAGAAGAGAAAAATGACAAGACTGAAAGTAAGACATGGAATACTGAACAGATCGCTGCAAAAAAGGATGAATCTTATAGCCCCAATCCTAACCTGAAAAGAATAAATGTACTCATCGTTCCCAAAAATTTTATTTATTATGGTAAGACTGGAAATTTCGGGGATTGGAAAGAATTTGGCCAATGGGTATCCAATAGCCTATTGAACAAAAAAGAAGATTTGACGGAAGCGTCTAAACAAAAATTTATAGCATTAACAAAAGACGCAAGCTCAGATAAAGACAAAGCAAAGATTCTATACAATTATTTACAAAAAAACACACGTTACATCAGTATTCAAATCGGCATTGGAGGCTTAGAACCATTTCCTGCTTCTGAGGTTGACCGCTTGGGCTATGGTGATTGTAAAGCACTGGCGAATTACATGCGAAGCATGTTGTCGGCGGTCAATATCCCTTCCTATTACTGTATTGTCGAAGCAGGCAGACGCAAAGAAAGTTTTCACAAAACCTTTGCAAATGCCCAGGACGGAAATCACGTCATTTTATGTATTCCATTCAAAAATGATACGACTTGGCTGGAATGTACGAGCCAAAACCTACCATTTGGTTTTCTTAGCGACTTTACCGACGATAGAGATGTCGTTGCTTGCACCGAAAATGGCGGAGTTATCATGCATACGCCGAAATATATTAACTCAACCAATCTTCAACTGCGCTATGCCGACCTAAAACTTTCGGAAGACGGAAGCATCCAGGGCACCTTAAATACCAAGTTCTATGGAGCCCAATATGAGAACCATATGGACGTGCTTTTAGCCAGCAATAATGATAAGAATAAACTTCTCACGGAATATTATAATATAGACAATATCAATTTCAATCAGGTAAACTATATTGAACATAAGGAGGAAAATCCATTTATTGAGGAGAACCTGAATATTTTTATCAAAAACTACGCTGTGAAAAATGGTAATAAACTTTTGATCCAGCCTAATTTATTCAATACACATTCCAATATTGCAGAAAGTAGAAATAGAACGGAAGATATTTTCATTGAAAGGGGTTACGCTGATATCGATAGCATTAGCATCGCCCTCCCAGAAAATATGCTCAAAAACATAACTCCTGAGAAGAAAATTATTGAGAAACCATTTGGAAAGTATGAATTTAGGTCAGAAGTAAAGGACAATAAACTATTCACCTACAGAAAATTGGAACTTTTTGAAGGCAGCTATCCTGCCAATGATTATGAAGACTTTTTCCAATTTCATAATGACGTAAGTAATTGCGACAAAGGGCGCTTTAATCTCAGCTTTCTCTAGTCGGAAGAAAATATTTACCAGAATATGAATGAGTAAAATCGATCAAACAAGGCAATTATTGTATATTAGCTCAATGACAGAATACGCAGCGATATTTGACATGGACGGTGTCATAAGCCACACCAACCCTTTCCATGCGGAAGCTTTTAGAGCTTTTTTTAAAAACCACAATGTGCAACAGGCTACAGAAGAGGAATTTGAACAGCACATGTATGGTAAGCATAACAGTTACATCATGCAGCATTTCTTTCAACGTCCGATATCCCCTGAGGAACTACGAACGCTTGAATTTGAAAAAGAGCAACTTTTTAGAGTTATCTATAAAGAACACGTTGCTCCTATTAAGGGCTTAATTGAGTTTCTAACGGAATTAAAAAATAACGGTTTTAAGCTTGCTGTGGCGACATCTGCTCCCCGAGAGAATATGGACTTAATTTTGGATGAATTGAATATACGTCAGCTATTCTCTTCCACACTAAGCAGCGAAGACGTAAAACTACATAAGCCACATCCTGAGGTTTACCTAAAATCTGCGGAAAATCTGCAAATTCCTGTTGACCGCTGTATTGTTTTTGAAGATTCTTTTTCTGGTATTACCGCGGCGAAAAATGCTGAAATGAAAGTTGTCGCCGTACTTTCAACCCATAAAAAAGAAGAATTACCTGCAAGTAATGATTATATAAATAATTATACAGAAATATCAGTTGCCAATATAAAAGCAATTTTAAAAACACAAGAATTATAACCCGGTTGAGGGGTTGACGACACTTAGTCCGATAACTTCGGATGTCTCCTCTCTACCGATAAAAAAAAGAGATTCCATAACGAATCTCTTTTTTTTATCGCTTTGTCCGAGTGAACTGCAATTTTCGCTCACAGCTGCTAGACTGAAATTTCACTAAACGGTTAATCTCTTTTTAGACCAAACTTCTCTATTTTACTATACAGGTGACTACGTTGAATATCTAAATCATCGGCCGTCTTGGAGACGTTCCAATTATTTTTTTCCAATTTATATTTTATAAATTCTTTTTCCGCATGATCTTTATAATCTTGAAACGAATCAAAGGAGTCCATATCTAATCCGTAATTCGTTGCACTTTTTTCATGGGCTATACCATTCACTGGCTCGCGGGAAGGGTTAGCAAAGGCAACAACATCTTTATCGGTAATCGACCTGTCGCTCAAAATAATTAAACGTTCAATCATATTGCGCAATTCCCGAATATTACCTGTCCAAGGAAGATGACTCAATTCCCGCATTGCAGCAGTAGTAATCTCCTTTACAGGTATCCCGTATTCCATACAGATTTCTTCACAGAAGTTTGTGGACAATAGAGGAATGTCATCGACACGATCAGTTAACGCTGGCACATGGATCAATATGACAGATAGACGGTGATACAAGTCCATTCTGAAATTACCATCTTCTATCTCTTTCAATAAATCCTTATTGGTCGCAGCTACTACCCTGACATTGACGTCAATTTCTTTGTCGCCCCCAACTCGCGTGATTTTATGTTCCTGTAATGCCCTTAGCACTTTAGCTTGCGCGGATAGACTCATATCTCCGATCTCATCCAAGAACAATGTTCCACCGCTAGCTTGTTCAAACTTCCCGATACGTTGTTTAATAGCCGACGTGAAGGATCCTTTTTCATGCCCGAATAATTCTGATTCGATTAATTCAGAAGGTATTGCGGCACAGTTCACTTCGATCAATGGGCCTTGTCCACGATTTGACTTTTCATGTAACCAGCGTGCAACCAATTCCTTTCCCGAGCCATTCGCCCCGGTAATCAATACACGGGCTTCTGTTGGTGCAACCCGGTCAATTGTTTCCTTAATACGTTTGATGGCCCCCGATTCACCTAGTATATCTTTTGTTTTCGAGCTGCTAACTTTTCGTTTCAGGACCTTGGTTTCTGTGACTAGGGAACTTTTATCCAGTGCATTACGAACCGTGATCAATAGTCTGTTTAGGTCCAGCGGTTTTTCTAAAAAGTCAAATGCTCCTTTTTTCGCTGCTTCAACAGCTGTTTCAATCGTACCATGTCCAGAGATCATAATAAAAGGGATATCCGGGCTGCTTTGGTGTGCTTCCGCCAAAACTTCCATCCCATCCATCGTATTCATCTTGATATCACAAAGAACAAGATCTATTTTTTCCTTTTTTAAAATATCTAATCCATCCCGGCCATTGTCGACATCTAAAATCGTATAATCTTCATATTCCAAGATATCACGCAACGAACTTCTGATGGCGCGCTCATCATCAATGATTAAAATTGTACTCATAAATCGAGAGTTATGCTATTTTTTCAATTACGGGATTCAATATAAGGTTTTTTTAGCAATTAGCGAAAAAGAAGCAAACCTTGTAAGCCGGGTTCTGTAGACCACCGAAGTGGAATTTCTATCATTTATCTAGATTTGCCATCGCTGACAAACTCAATCAACCTACCCATTACGAATTCCAATAAATTGAAAGAAGACGAGCAGCCTTCGAATTTCGCAACCTATTTGGTCTTTCAACACACGAGGTTTACCGTAATATATGTCACCATACAAGACCGTAAGCTCTTACCTTACGTTTTCACCCTTACTCCGAAAAGCGGTATATTTTCTGTGGCACTTTCTGTCTACTATTTTCATAGCAGCCTTCCCGTTAGGAAGCGTGTTGCTCTATGTTGCCCGGACTTTCCTCTCCTCTCAAAAAAGAGCAGCGATAGAACCAGTTTGCTTCTGCGCAAAAGTAGCTATTTTACTCGGATAAACCCGAATTTCTTTTCAATTTCGAAAAGACTATTCATTTTGCTTCACAGGCACAAAAATCTACGCAATTACCTTGCGTAGATAAAGAAAGTTTTTGTATTTTCAATCTATCAAAAAAAACATGGCACTCAATAAACTAGCTCTTATACGTTATAAAACGATTGACCATTGTCTTCGTTTACGACATCGGAAATGGACCTTGGAAGATCTTATGGAAAAGGTTTCCGATGCACTCTATGAATTTGAAGGAATCAAAAATGGGATAAGTAAACGCACCATACAAGGAGATATTCAACTCATGCGTAGCAATAAGCTCGGCTACAATGCGCCTATTGTCGTCTTGCACCGCAAATTCTACACCTATGAAGATCCCAACTATAGCATTAGCAATTCACCGATTTCTGTCGGTGACATGCAAAAAATGAAGGAGGCTGTAGAGGTACTTAAGCATGTGAGCGGTTTCTCCAGCTTTGATGAAATGAGCGATATCGTCGCACGACTTGAAGATAGCATCCATACAAAAAAGGACAATTCACCTTCTATTATACAAATGGAAAGCAACAATCTGCTAAAAGGCCTTACTTTTATCAGTCCACTGCATCAAGCCATTCGTGAAAAAACACCACTCCTGATCAGCTACCAATCGTTCAAAGCAACACAACAGCAGGATCTTGTTTTCTCGCCCTATCTCTTAAAAGAATATCGTAATCGATGGTTTCTAATTGGTCAGCATAAAAAGAGTGAAGGATTGATGACACTAGCGCTTGATCGGATCAATGCCATTGAGGAAATGGGCAAAAATTCATACAAGGAATATACAGGCGTCGATTTCGAACGTTACTTTTCGGATACCATAGGCGTAACGAAGACACAAAAGGACCGCGGCCACCGGGTGATATTGGAAGTCAATGCAAAAAATGCACCTTATGTAGCAACAAAACCCTTACATTCTTCACAGCAGATTTTAGACAAAAAGGAGGATGGCTCAATCTTAATTCGTATTGATGTTGTACTTAACTTTGAACTGGAAAGAGAAATTTTAGGTTTTGGCGAATCCATTAAAGTACTCTCCCCAAGAAATTTACAAACGAGAATAAAACAGCGCTTGGCTGCTGCCACACAACTCTATGCTGAGAAATCTGTCGATAAAACGTCAAATTCACAAAATGAATAATATTTCTATCGAATAATATTTCTATCAATGATCTTGCTTAACCCATTTTTTCCGGAATAGATTGGCCCCTCTCACTACCCCCAAAATGCCTAAATATCTTGGGCGATGGCATAACCACTTGCCCAAGCCCATTGGAAATTATAACCGCCAAGCCATCCCGTAATATCAACAGTCTCCCCTCCAAAATAAAGGCCTTCAACTTTTTTAGACATTAAGGTCTTGGGGTTTAGCTCTTCCGTTGAAACTCCTCCACGCATGACCTCCGCTTTATCATACCCCTTATCTCCCGCAGGTTTTACCTTGAAGCGATGGATAGTGTCGACAATCAATTTCGCATCAGCTTTACTAAGTGACGCGATTTTGGTATCCAAGGCTAAAAATTTCCCAAGGGCATCGACCAATTTTCTGCTGAAATAATCGTTTAGCAATTGTGAAACAAGTCGTTTCCCTCCGTATTGTCGCTCTTGTTTAATCAGATTATCTAAATTAAAATTAGGCAGTAGATCAATCGTAATCTCCTGTCCAGGCCTCCAATAACTTGATATTTGAAGAATTGCAGGTCCGCTTAGCCCCCAGTGCGTAAAGAGAATATTCTCTTCAAAAGACATTCCGGCAACAGAAACTTTCGAGAACACCGAATTTCCAGCCAAAGAACTATACCAATCAGCATCTTTTCCAGTTATTGTCAAAGGGACTAGTGCAGGCGCTGTACCGACTACATTCAAACCAAATTGTTTGGCTAAGCGTAATCCAAAGTCCGAAGCACCGAGTTTTTGGACCGGAAGCCCACCGGAAGAAATAACAACTTTATGTGCATGATATCGGGACTCACCTTTTGCATTTTCGACTGTTACCACAAAGCCATTATCGTTTTTTTCTACAGATTTCATCAAGGTATTCAATGCAATATCCTGCCCTGTCTCGTATAAAATTTTTGAAAATACAGCAACGATATCTTTTGCTTTATTGGTCTCTGGAAACAACTGGCCCAGCGTTTTTTCCTGCCCTACAATACCATACTGTTCAAAAAATGTAATGGTATCGTCCACTGTCCATTGTTTGAATATACCATGTAAAAAATCTGGATTTTCAGAAATGAAATTAGCGGGACTATTACCGATATTTGTATAATTGCAGCGTCCACCTCCGGAAATCAAGATCTTCGCACCAACCTTATCGTTTCGTTCAAGGACCAAGGTCTTCTTTCCAATAAGCCCTGCTTGGGCTGCACACATCAAACCACAGGCTCCGCCCCCAATAATAATAGCATCGTATATTATACTCACAGCAACAATCTAATAAGCAATCAATGTATTTTCAACAGAAACAACTCTTCGTTCCAATTGACTCTGATATCCCAATTCAATAATTTTAATGACATCCCGTGCCTGCTCTGCCGATGCGATCAAGGTAGTTTTTCCCAATATACTATCTGCAACGTTCTGATAAAAATCAGGATAGGAACCTATTTCAGAAGGAATCATTTCTTCAATGTCATTCCCCTGTTCAACAATATTAAGCTTGCCGTATAGACTCGGATCTTCTTGTCCCCAGGTTGGATCCTCATCAGGAAATTTACCATCACGCAGTAAGGCTTCCTGTGGGTCGACACCATATTTTACAAAATTTCCGTTCATTCCAAAGACACGATAACGTGGCGTGGGTTCTTTTGCAAGCATAGAACCTTTCAGGGATACCCGTAAGTTATCATAGTACAATAGGCAGTCGAAATTGTCAATGGTCTTCGCATGATCCCGTTGGACAGCCAAATCTGCAAAGACAGCATACGGCTTTCCAAATAACTGCAAAGCCTGGTCGATGAGATGTGGTCCTAGGTCATAAAATATACCAGAACCCGGCAAATTTTCTTCTCGCCATGCATTAGGTCGCAAGTAATTACGAAAACGATCAAACCTAGATTCCAAATTTACAATCCGTCCCAGCCGCCCACTTTTGATCACTTTCTCCAAGGTCCGATAGTCTGAGTTGAACCTTAAATTATGGTAGGGTGCCAAGATCAGATTTTTCTCCTTAGCCAGAGCGATAAGCTCATCGGCCTGCTCAACGCTATTCGTAAAGGGCTTTTCTACAACAACGTGTTTCCCTGATTCCAAAGCACGTTTTGCAAAAGGATAATGCATTTCATTGGACGTTGCAACCACGACTAAATCAATGGTTGCATCATTAAAAATATCATCTGCAGATAAAGCAATTTCTGCCAGTGGATAGCGTTCCTTTAGCAAACTTTGCTGATCTGCTTTACGAGCGGTCACTTTAACAAGATCCAGTTCAGCTATCGAACGCATCACGGGAGCGTGAAAAACCTGACCTGAAATTCCAAAACCAATAAGTCCTACGCGAATTTTCTTCATAGCATTACATTCTTTCAGGTACTCGAATACCCAATAAGTTCATCCCTTTGGCAATAACCTTTGCCGCAGAAGCCGAAAGGTGCAATCTAAAGTTTTTCACATCATGATCTTCCGCTTTCAAGATGGTTTCTTCATGATAGAATTTATTATAAAACTTAGCTACCTCATAGATATAATTTGCCAATTGTGCAGGACTGAACTCTTGCGCAGAAGCTTCAATGATCTCCGGAAATGCACCCAGCTGTTGAATTAAGTCACGTTCGTAAGAGGAAATCGTCGCCGGTACAGACACAGCACTATCAAAATCGAATTCAGCTTTACTCAAAACAGATTTGATACGGGCATGTGTGTATTGAATAAAGGGTCCTGTATGACCTTGAAAATCGACAGACTCATTTGGATCAAACAAGAGGCGTTTTTTAGGGTCCACTTTCAATAGAAAATATTTAAGTGCGCCCATTCCAATCGTATCGTAAAGAACGGCTTTTGATTCCTCGTCCAATCCTTCAGTCTTGCCAAGCTCCTCAGTACGTTCCTGTGCGGTTTTAAGCATTTCAGCCATTAAATCATCCGCATCAACAACTGTTCCCTCCCGTGATTTCATTTTTCCGGAAGGAAGATCGACCATCCCATACGATAAATGGAACAATCCGTCAGCCCAAGCTTTACCAAGTTTTTTTAAGATTAAGAACAATACCTTGAAATGGTAATCCTGTTCGTTACCGACAACATAAATAGAATCATTCATTTTGAATTCATCATATTTCAACTGTGCTGTCCCCAAATCTTGTGTAATATAGACAGAAGTACCGTCGCCACGAAGCACAAGCTTCTGATCCAGTCCCTCTGCAGTTAGATCAATCCATACGGAGTTATCCTCTTTTTTAAAGAAAACCCCATTATCTAAACCTTCCTGGATAATATCTTTACCCAACAAGTACGTATTGGATTCATAATAGTATTTATCGAAATCGACGCCTAATTGTTTATAGGTCTTTTCAAACCCAGCGTACACCCAGCTGTTCATGGTTTTCCAAAGTGAGATCACCTCTTCATTACCAGCTTCCCATTGTTGCAACATCGCCTGTGCTTCCTTCATCAAAGGTGCATTTTTCTTTGCCTCATCTTCGGTCTGCCCTTCAGCCTTCAATGCCTCGATTTCCTGTTTATATGCTTTGTCAAAGACAACGTAATATTTTCCGACAAGGTGGTCTCCTTTAAGTCCAGTAGACTCGGGTGTCTCACCGTTACCAAATTTTTGCCAAGCCAACATGGACTTACAAATATGGATACCACGATCGTTCACCAAATTTGCTTTGATTACATCATAACCATAAGCTTTTAGGATTTCCGCAACAGAATATCCTAATAAATTATTACGAATATGCCCTAAGTGCAGGGGTTTATTGGTATTTGGCGAAGAGTATTCAACCATCAGTTTCTTTCCATTCGCAGGAAATATACCAAAGTCCTTCGCCGTTATGGTCTGATTCAACAACGTGATCCAGTAAGCATCGGAAAGAACAATATTCAAAAAGCCTTTTATCACATTGAAATCCGATATTTCAGCGATATGCTGTTGCAAATATGCACCAATTTCCTTTCCGGTTTGTTCCGGAGAAGATTTCGAAAAGCGCGTTACGGGAAAAGTTACGATTGTAATTTGTCCTTCAAACTCCTTTCGGGTAGCTTGTAAAGCAATTTGATTTTCTAAAATATCTGCATTGTAAAGCTCTTTTACTGCCTGTACAGTGACTTCAACAAGTCGCTTTTGAATAGAATTTGCCATTTAATGATTTTGTAATTTTTACAACTTCCTGATAGTGAATCGGAAATAAATAACATTCCTTATTTAGGTATTCACCATTAAAGTATATCTTTGCAAAAATAATAAAAAATGCAGAGCTATCAGGAATTTCTTGACTTAAGTGTTGGTTTTCCGCAAGACGGATTCGAAATCATCGACGACGAATTGTATTTCCACGATTTGAATTTAATGGAAATGATAGAAACGTACGGTACACCGTTACGTTTTACCTATTTGCCTATCGTCAGCAAAAAAATTCAGCAAGCGAAAATCCTCTTTCAGACCGCAATTCTGAAACATAATTATCGTGGATCTTACAAATATTGTTATTGTACCAAATCATCCCATTTCAAGCACATCGTAGAGGAAGCCTTGAAAAATGATATCCACTTAGAAACTTCATCTGCATTTGACATGCCGATGATTGATTCATTGGAAAGACAGGGAACAGTAACAAAAGACATTACAGTCATCTGTAATGGATTCAAAACCTATCAGTACAAACAGTATATTATTGACATGATCCATGATGGATACACCAACATTATACCTGTATTGGATAACAAAGAGGAGTTTAACCTTTACGATGATGAAATCGAACTGGATGAGCCCTGTGCTTTAGGGATCCGAGTTGCTTCTGAAGAACAACCAGATTCTCAGTTCTATACATCTCGCCTGGGAATTCGCCAAGAAGACGTTGTTGAATTCTATAACAACAAGATCGCCGACAATCCAAACTTTAAAGTAAAGTTACTTCACTTTTTCATTAATTCAGGCATCTCTGACACCCCGTATTACTGGAACGAATTAGAGAAATACGTTACTTTATATTGTAAATTCAAGAAAGTAAACCCGGATTTAGATACCCTAGATATCGGTGGTGGGATGCCATTTAAGGACTCACTGGTACACGACTTTGATTACGAATATATGGTCAATGAGATTGTCAATCGGATCAAACAAATCTGTGCGCACCATGAGGTAATGGAACCAGATATTATTACCGAATTTGGCAAATATACTGTTGCTGAAGCATCAGGTATTCTCTATAAAGTTTTGGGACGCAAGCAACAAAACGATCGCGAACGTTGGTTTATGATTGACGGTTCATTTATTACAAATTTACCGGATGTATGGGCATTGAACCAAAAATATATTCTATTGCCGATCAATAACTGGGATTCAGAATATGAACGCGTCAATTTAGGTGGAATCACATGCGATGGACAGGATTACTACAATCAGGAGGCGCACATGAACTCGGTATTTATGCCGAAGACCCGTAAGGTGCAGTACTTGGGCTTCTTTCATACAGGAGCATATCAAGATGTATTAAGCGGATATGGAGGAATCCACCACTGCTTACTTCCTTCACCTAAACATGTGCTTGTACGCCGCAATAGAGATGAAACATTCAACTATGAGGTGTTTGGTGAGGAGCAAAACTCCAAACAAGTCATGAAATTATTAGGCTATCAATAAGATATCCCACCAAGAGCAAGGCCTCTTTTTAACTGCGGGATTAAAATATCCTTGTAGAAAAAGATTGGTTTTAAGCCCATATAAAAGGTCTCGATCTTAGGAACGAGACCTTTTTATTTTCAGCCTATCCTATAACTGAAAATCTGGATTAAATCAAATTCGAAAACCAAAGTCATAGACACAACCCGACATCCATCACTGGAAACAACAAAGGTAATCCTTGAATTAAGTTTAAAGATAACACGGACTTTATCCGTACCTAATAGGGACTTCATAGGGACCTCATTCGGATGAATGCGTATAAAACACCTATTAATTCCGATTAAGCCTATGCGGAAATTCGGATAATTTAGTATGCTGATCACCAATCTTTCCCGACTTGCTGTACAAAGAAATGCTAAATTTTACGGGAGTAAACCCTTATCCGATCTTCCAATTTATTACATCAAAACAAAAGCCCCTTAAAAGGGGCTTTTGTTTTATTTACGCACTACTGTTAATTTAGTGCAGAATAGCAATATTATAGTCGGTAATTTTTATTTTGCGACCCAAGCTTTAAAGAAATTAAGCACTTTTTCTTCATCATAGCCCTTCCCTTTTTCCAGGCTGCCACTCTCCTGTACATGCAATGTTTTTCCATTTCTATCCAAAACAATAAAAAATGGATAACCTAGTTTATTCCCTTCAGGAGCATACTTTTGAAACACAGCCTCATTTTTATTCTCTTTTGAATAATTGAGGTGATAATAGAGGAAATGACTCTTTAACAACTTGTCTACACTTGCCGTTTTATGGATATAATCATTAAACCTTAAACACCAGACACACCAATTCCCACCAGCCTGGATGATGATATTTTTCTTTTCTTTCTTTGCCTGAACCAATAGTTGATCAATATCACTCTGTGCATTAGCGTCTGGATTGTAAGGCTTTGAAACATCCTGAGCTGTAGCAATCTGCTGTGAGAACGCTTTGGACTGTACGAGTACCGTCCCAAAAAACACGATAGCTCCACACAGTAATAATCTTATATTTCTCATCATAAATAAATTAAATAGTGATCTAAAATTACAAAATCATTTTCCCAAACCAAAACATAAGCAGCACATAATGGTTAAACATTATATAGCTATTGACCATGAAAAAAAACAGCCAAGATCACAATGGACCATATTTCAGCGGATTTATAAAAACGCGATTAAGTCGTAAACACATCAGCTTAGGCGATCAGAATGCAGTCATTATTAAAGACACCTCCATTGGGGAGAAGTAAAAAAACAACTGTTTATACGCCATATCCTGTCACTTGTAAAAACTAGAAAGACTTCCTTTTGCAGAAATAAAAACAAAACAAAACAAAAACAAACACCTTACCTTAACATAAATATTATTTAATTTCCTTTAAAATTCAACAAATATAGCATAACTTAGTATAAAAGAAGTTGAAATACCCATATAGAAGGTTCACCACAACAGGCCAAAACGAAACAAAATGAAACACCAAGAATTCAAAAGGTCAAAACTGATAGAAAAAATAAGAGAGACGAGCGCATGGGATGTTATCGTCATAGGTGGCGGTGCCAGCGGATTAGGTGTTGCATTAGATGCCTTAAGCCGAGGATTCAAAACAATTTTGCTGGAGCAGGTTGATTTTGCAAAAGGCACTTCAAGCAAAGCAACGAAGCTTGTTCACGGTGGTGTACGCTACTTGGCTCAGGGCGACATCTCCCTGGTTAAAGAAGCACTTCACGAAAGAGGTCTACTTCAAAAAAACGCTCCCCATCTTGTCAAAAATCAATCCTTTATCATCCCCAACTACAGCTGGTTCGATGGCCCATTCTATACCATTGGAATGAAAATATATGACCTGCTGGCAGGTAAATTAAGTTTGGGAAAATCCATTCATATCAACAAAGAAGAAACCCTTAACCGCATAAGCACTGTGCGACCTAAAGGGTTATATGGTGGCGTGGTTTATCAAGACGGACAATTTGACGACTCAAGACTTGCGCTCAACGTTGCGCAAACCTGTATTCAAATGGGCGGCGTCGCGCTAAATTACGTAAGAGTCAATAACCTCACCAAAGACAGCGATGGACGAATAAATGGTGTCATCGCTAATGATACCGAAACGGGTGAAGTTTTCACCATACAAGGGAAGGCTGTTATCAATGCTACAGGAATATTTGTCGATGACATCCTAAAAATGGACAGACCGGAAGCAAAACAAATGGTACGCCCCAGCCAAGGGGTTCACCTTGTATTTGACAAGTCGTTTCTCCCAGGCGACGATGCCATTATGATTCCAAAAACGGATGATGGACGGGTCCTTTTCCTGGTACCATGGCACAATCGAGTCATTGTGGGAACAACAGATACACCGATAGACGAACATAGCCTTGAACCGGTAGCTTTGGAGCAGGAGATCGATTTTATTCTGAAAACTGCGGGACGCTACTTGACAAAACAACCAACAAGAGCAGATGCATTGGCCGTATTCGCCGGTCTCCGTCCACTGGCAGCCCCTACAGGTAACTCCAACAAAACCAAAGAGATTTCACGAAGCCACAAGGTTATCGTCAGCGACTCCAAATTACTTACTTTAACTGGCGGAAAGTGGACAACATTCCGTCGAATGGGCCAAGATACCATCGACAAAGCGATAAAAATTGGTTGTTTACCACAAAAAGAAAGTCGGTCTGCCACTCAAAAGATTTATAGCGCCATTCCAACATCAGACAGAAGCAATCATATGTATATTTATGGCGCCGACCAAGAAGCTATCAACGCATTGGCTCAGGAAAATCCCGAATGGAACGAAAAATTAATAGCACATCTTGAATTCAAAAAGGCTGAAGTTGTTTGGGCAGCACGCAATGAACTTTCCAGGACTGTGGAAGATGTCCTATCCCGTCGGGTACGGATACTATTTCTTGATGCAAAAGCTGCAATTGAAGCTGCTCCTGAAGTCGCAAAAATACTCGCACAGGAGCTGGAAAAAGATCAAGACTGGCAAAATGATCAAATAGCGCATTTTCAAAAAGTTGCAAAAAATTATATCTTAAAGTAATACAAAAAATAACCAGCAATACTCAATTACTCAATTATGGAACAACAATACATCTTGGCAATGGATCAAGGCACCACCAGCTCCAGAGCTATAATTTTTGATAAGGACAGAAATATAGTCTCCATTGCCCAGAAGGAATTTACACAAATATTCCCACAGCCGGGATGGGTCGAACATGATCCACATGAAATCTGGTCAACGCAGGCAGGTGTCACAGCAGAAGCAACTACAAAGGCAGGATTAAACGGCAAAAATATTGCCGCCATTGGTATTACCAATCAACGCGAAACTGTGGTTGTTTGGGACAAAGAAACAGGAAAACCCATCTACAATGCCATTGTATGGCAAGATAAACGCACAGCAGATTATTGCGACGAGTTACGTAACTCCGGAAAACATGAGCTGATCCAGGAAAAAACAGGCCTGATATTAGATCCTTATTTTTCTGCAACCAAAATAAAATGGATTCTGGATAACGTGGCGGGTGCCCGGGAAAAAGCACAAAACGGGGAATTAATCTGTGGAACCATAGATACTTGGCTCGTCTGGAACCTCACTCGTGGCGACGCTCACATCACGGATGTAACAAACGCTTCCCGCACCTTACTCTTTAACATCCATAGCATGGAATGGGATAAGGAGCTATTAGAATTATTTGACATCCCCGCTGCCATGCTGCCCGAAGTAAAAGAAAGCAGTGCAGTATATGGGGAATCCCGGACAACCATTTTTGCACATAAAGTCAAGATAGCAGGAATTGCCGGCGACCAGCAGGCAGCACTTTTCGGACAGCAATGTATTGAAAAGGGAATGGTCAAAAACACGTACGGCACCGGATGTTTTATGTTAATGAACATCGGTGATAAACCAATCCGTTCAAAGAACAATCTTTTAACAACTGTTGCCTGGAAAATTAACGGGAAAACAGAATATGCCTTGGAGGGAAGCATCTTTATCGGTGGCGCATTGGTCCAATGGCTACGCGACAATCTCAACATCATCTACAAATCGGCGGACGTAGAGCAATTAGCTCTTACAGAAAAAGATAATGGCGGTGTCACATTCATCCCTACCTTTGCTGGACTGGGAGCGCCGTACTGGAATGCTCGTGCACAAGGGACGCTATTTGGCCTGACGCGTGCAACAACCAATGGGCATATAGCACGTGCCTCACTAGAGGCAATCTCCCTCCAGACACGTGATGTACTGCAAGCAATGGAAGCTGATAGTGGCATACCGATCAAAGAACTACGTGTAGACGGCGGTGCAACAGCAAATAATCTACTCATGCAGATTCAGGCCAATGTACTTAACAGCAAGGTTGTACGCCCTAAAATTACAGAAACTACAGCGTTGGGGGCAGCATACCTCGCAGGACTGGCCGTGGGATTCTGGAAAAATGAGGATGAGATATCAAAGTTTTGGGCACAGGATCGTATATTTGAACCTGAAGCAGAGCAAGAAGAGCAAACAAAAAAGATCATTAAGCTCTGGACCAAGGGGGTCAAAGCATTACAGTACTGGACCGAAAACTAACCAACAAGCATGAACCATTATTTAGCAGAATTTATCGGCACAACACTTCTCCTTCTTTTAGGCAACGGGGTTGTGGCCAACGTTATCTTAAAAGGAACAAAGGGAGAAAATGGAGGATGGATTGTAATCACCACCGCATGGGCACTTGCAGTCTATGTAGGTGTTGTATTTGCCGGCCCCTATACCGGAGCCCATCTAAATCCTGCGGTAACCATTGCCGTCGCTCTTAATCATGGCCTCCCTTGGATGGAAGTACCCGGCTATATTCTCGCACAAATTGCCGGTGGTTTCTGTGGCGCCATGTTAACCTACATCATGCACAAAGACCATTTCGATGCAACAGCAGACCCAACCACCAAACTTGGTGTATTCGCTACGATACCCAACATTCGAAATACGTCAACAAATCTGGCAAGTGAAATTATTGGAACCTTTGTTTTGATTTTTGTTATTTTCTTTATAACAGGTCAAGATGTTACCATCGACGGAAAAACAGCTCCTATTGGCATGGGCTCTCTTGGTGCTATCCCCATTGCATTTCTAGTGTGGGCCATCGGCCTCTCGCTAGGTGGAACTACGGGATATGCCATCAATCCTGCCCGGGATTTTGGACCGCGCTTATTTCATGCCCTGTGGCCGATCAAAGGAAAAGGAAGCTCCGACTGGTCTTATGCCTGGATTCCAATCCTAGGACCTATCTTGGGCGCTATTTTAGCCTTTGCTCTTTATACCTGTATAAAACCGGCCTAATCAAGGTCGCTGTACTCACAAAATAAAGGGGGATTCAAAAATTGAATCCCCCTTTTAGTTTATTATCCGCGTTTGGGCTTTCTGTGACCGTATTCACGATCCCGCTCAAACGTATTCATATGACGTTCCTTCTTCACCGGATACACATCATCGATTACAATTAAAATACCTTTTTCCTCCACTGTACCAAATTCATTATTACGCGCTGTACCAAAAGATTTCATGGTAGGCGACAGGTTCATATAGGTATTGATCAACGGCGGGATATTCTCTCCCAATGCCCTTACATGACTGTTTAGCACCTTATACCCTTCCTTATAATCCAATCCGTCAAAAATACCAATAAAACGATCGTAATCGTTCTTTATTTCTAACTCCGGAAGAGGAAGCACCAAGTTATCATGGTCCGGGAAATAATAATCCATAAAATAAAGCAGCATATCTCGGGCATCTTTATTGTAATGCGGATACATGGTCACCTTACCAAAGAGGTATCTAATTTCCGGATTAAGCATTACCAAGGCTCCTAAGCCATCCCATAGATTATCCAGTGAAAAAATTCCTTTTCGATTGTCTATTGCGGGTTGATACTTCGGTTGAACAAAAGAGCGCCCCAATTCTATGGTATAGGGTAAATATTCTTTTGAGAACAAATCGGAAAACTGAAAATAATGTGCTGTTGATAAATTGGGCACACCGTTTACCTCTCCAGCGTCAGCACATTTGATGACACGGTAGCCGGCAACCACTTCTTCATCTTCGGGATTCCATGCGATCAGCTGATCGTAACAATCTTCGCATGTATCATTTTCATCGATATCAATTGAAAGTCCTGTACCTCCGCCTGCTCCACGAAAAGTCAACTCCCGCAAACGCCCAATTTCCCGCATGACATTTGGCGAATTATGATAGTTGATTAAATATATCTCGTTATTTCCATTGTTGGTATATCTTAAAAAGACCTCTTTATTCAATTCGGTCTTCAATAATTCTCTATCAACTGGAGGTATAATTTCTTGCATAAATTCTATTTTTCTTGAGCCAATCCATAAACCCTTCTTTTCACTTCCTCAGCCCAAGTTTTTTCGTTTTTTGATTGATCAAACGCTGTATAAGGGATTCTTTTTCCTACTATAATATTGACGGTATGTCCGCGTTGGGCAAACATTTCATCAGGTAAATATAACATTTCAATGTTTACCTTAAGACCTAATTTCTGTCTAAGCCTTGCAAAATTATAAAAAAACTTAGAGTTTTTACCGTCTATCAAGACCGGAATGATATCTTTTTTATATTTTTTTGCTTTGCTAATAAAACTTTTCTTCCATTCTAGGTCTTCTATACGGCCATCGTTTTGTTTTCTGGAAACCAAACCTGCAGGAAATACCAGTAGCGCGTCATCGGCACCATAAGCCTCTTCAATAGCGGAAATAGCTTGCTTCCCCTGCCCGCCAAGCTTGTTTACTCCGACAAACAAAGGTCTCAAATTGCCTATATTGAGAAGGATATCGTTAACCAAAAATTTCACATCACGTCTGTACTTGCCAATAGCATGCATGAATGCGATACCATCCAATCCACCCAAAGGATGATTAGACGCAAAAATCACAGGATCAGATACCGGAATATTTTCTGCGCCATACAAATTGACCTTGACATCCAGATCATTGATCAAGGCATCGACAAAATCCAGGCCCTGAAGATCCGCAAAGCGCGTCATAATATCGTTTATCTCATCTTCATGAATTGTCCTTTTTAAATAATTTAGTAAAAAAGACGGAATCCATTTAGCAAGCCCCGCATTCTTTTTGTGAATAACTTCACGTATATCAATAAATTTCTTATTCTCGCTTGTGATCATCAATCCTATTTTTCCGATTAGAAATACTATATCTTTACCATGGGCCCTATTCAAGCCTTTCTCAATTCGCTGACAAAAATAATAACAGAATGGTAATAAAAGTACAATTTTAAACTTTAAAATTGTACTTATTTGCAATTATGTAATGTGTTCCTTATAGATCGTGTCTGAAGCGCTACAGTAGCTCAAAGAATTAGGTAGAAATCTCACCCCGTAAAATTTCTTTTCACATAGTTTTTTTATTAAGTTTGGATATGCTAATAGGTCAATTTCTTTCAAACGCAGATTTCAGCATCCAAAATGCTGATTCAATACAACAGGCGCTCGAAAAGCTTCAGGATATGCTTTGTAAAGAATTAGTCGTTTTAAATGGAGATGAGTATATTGGCCTGGTTAATGAAACCATCTTATTGGATGCGGAAGATGAAGATGCTCCCCTTTCTTCCATAAAAATAAATACAGCCCCCATACAGCTGAAGTTCAATCAACACCCCTACGATGCATTGGTGATGATAACTGTGTATAATAGTACAATCATTCCTGTTTTAGATCAAGACAACAAATATATTGGTGTGTCAACACAATTAGATATATTAAAGGCAATAAGTTCAATTCAATCGCAAAATGAATCTGGGGCTATTATTGTTTTGGCAATTGGCCTACATGATTTTTCACTTTCACAGATTGCGCACCTTGTTGAAAGTGACAATTGCAGAATCCTCAATTGTGCGACCAAAATAAATTTGGAAAGTGACAACATTGAAGTTACCATTAAAGTTGACAAGTCAAACATCAATGCATTACTGAATTCATTCCTAAGACACAACTATTTAATTCTTGAAACCCATAATACCATAGCTGCATTTGACGACACTGCCGACCGTTATCAGCAGCTTATGAATTATATTAACATTTGATTAGGATTAGTTTTTTCTCATCTTTGCCCCATAAATTGAAAACAATATGAGAATCGCAATATATGGAAGAGAGTTTCAACCCTCTGTTATACCACATGTGAAACACTTATTTGAATATCTTGTCGATAAAAATATTGAGATCTGGGTCTATGATCCATTTCATGAATTTCTGATATCACAATTTGAATGCGCCTTTAACTTCTCAACATACAATACATATCAAGAAATCAAAGACCATATTGACATTATGTTAAGTCTGGGCGGAGATGGAACCATGTTATCTGCTGTTTCCCTGATTAAAGACTCTGGAATTCCAATTGCAGGGATAAACTTTGGACGCCTCGGTTTTTTAGCTTCCATCAATAAAAATGATTTTGAGGATGCCATCGACGATATACTGAACCAGCGTTTTACGATACAGAAGCGCGTATTGCTCTCTGTTGAATCTGAACAGGTTAATTTGTTTCAAGGCAATCACTATGCGCTCAATGATATTACCGTATTTCGGTATGACAGCTCGGCCATGATTACCGTCAATGCACGCATCAATGGCGAACTACTGAATTCATACTGGGCTGATGGACTAATTATCGCTACACCTACCGGATCCACAGCCTATTCATTGAGTTGCGGCGGACCTATTATTATGCCGGAAAGTGGCAATTTTGTCATTACCCCCATCTCCCCGCACAACCTCAATGTGAGACCCATTGTCATCTCGAATCAGTTTACCCTTGAATTGGAAATAGAGAGTCGAAGCAATCAATACATCCTTAGCTGTGATTCCAAAAACGAGTCCATTGATACATCTGTAAAATTAACTATTAAACAGGCTCCATTTACGATTAATCTCATTAGACTCCCCCATGAAAGCTTTTTCAGCACGCTGCGTGAAAAATTACTTTGGGGCATCGATGTCAGAAACTATTAGGCTATCAGTAGCTTCGCACAGCCTCGCTTTGCATGAAGAAAAGGAGATAATCTGCTAGATGAAGATGTTTCAAACAATCTTTCTACATATTGTACTTCTGAATTTCCAATTAAAAATCGATATTTGGAAGAAATAAAGGAAGACGGAATAAGAATATCCATAATAGAAATCCAGGTGCAATAATTAATCAATGAAAAGTACGTTAAACAAACAATAATCATTGATAGCAATACAGGAAACCAAAAATAGGTTTTAAAACGCCAAAATAGCATTTATGGCTAAGGTGTTAATTTTATTGAAAACAGCAAAAATGAGTTTTTTAGATCAGATAGATACTATTAAATTGCCACAGCATATAGCCATCATCATGGATGGCAATGGCCGTTGGGCAAAACAGAAGGGGAAACTTCGTGTATTTGGGCATCAAAATGGTGTAAAAGCAGTACGAGAAGCATTAGAAGGATGTGTAAAAGCCAATATTAAATTTCTGACACTTTATGCTTTTTCTGCAGAAAACTGGAATAGACCTAAACTTGAAGTGATGGCACTGATGGAACTATTGGTTAGTTCCCTTAAAAAAGAAATCAAAACTTTTCAGGAGAATGGCGTCCGCTTGAATGTCATTGGTGATATCACCAAATTACCCTCAAATGCACAAAGAAAGCTGCAGGAGACCATTGAAGCAACGAAAGAAAATACACACTGTACATTGACATTAGCTTTGAGCTACAGCTCCCGACAAGAAATTGTGGACGCCGCTCGAAATCTAGCCCAACAAGTAAAAGACGGAAAACTCAATGCAGACGAAATTAACGATGAGTTATTCGCTGCAAATCTTTATACACAAAACCTACCCGATCCTGACCTCCTGATACGTACCAGCGGAGAATTGAGAATAAGCAACTTCCTACTTTGGCAAATTGCCTATTCAGAATTATGCTTCCTAGATAAGATGTGGCCTGAGTTTACGAAAGAAGATTTATTTAAATCCATCGTCGATTATCAGCAACGCGAAAGAAGGTTTGGAAAAACAAGTGAACAGTTATAAAGATTTTATTAAATTTGACCACTGATTTGAAAAAAAGCAAGCTGGTTAAATTTTCTTAATTAACAAAAATTAACAAACGATTGGTGTACTTTAGCGCCAATAATTATAGATAAATGAAGCGTATACTACCCGTAATACTATTTTTTGGCCTCTCATCAATGCAGCTTGTTTACGGACAAGACAAAGGTGCGTTTAATTTAAATGACCCAGAAAAAATCAGCTATCTCAATCCTAAAAACTATGTAATTAGTGCTATTGATATAACTGGAACACAATTTTTAGATAAAAATGTATTAATTACGATCTCTAAATTGTCAGTAGGTCAATATTTGGAAGTTCCAAGTGAGGCGACTGCAAAAGTAGTGAAGGATATGATGGCTCAAGGCCTCTTTGATGATGTCGAATTATGGGCAGATAAAATTGAAGGTGAAAATATATTTTTGACCATCCGTGTAGTAGAACGTCCTCGTTTAACTCGTATTGATATCAATGGTCTAAGTAAAAGCCAGACCGAAGAAGTTCGCAAACGTTTAAATAGCAACACCGGTAAGATTGTCAACGAAAACTTGATGAACACCACACGTGCTACAATCCAACGGTTCTTAAAAGAAAAAGCTTTTTTATATCCGGAGATCACTCTAAAAACGGTGAAAGACTCAGCACAGGCTAATAATGAAATACTTATTGCCGATGTGGATAAGAAACATAAGGTAAGAGTCAAAAAAATGACTTTTACAGGGAATGAACATTTTTCTCAGCAAGAGTTGAGAAAAATGGCCAAGCCAATCAAGCAAAAAATGTGGTACCGTATTTTCGGTCCTGGAAAATTCAAGGAAGAAAAATACAAAGAAGGTAAAGAAAACCTAATCAAGAAAATGGCCGCCAAAGGCTATCGTGATGCGACGCTCCTGAAAGATACGGTTATTCGCGAGGGTGAAAAAAATGTGTTGGTTAACTTTGACATCTATGAAGGTCCTAAATATTATGTAGGTAATATTGTTTGGACAGGTAATGCTAAATATTCGGACACCTTACTGAATAAAATTTTAGGTATCAAACGTGGTGATGTTTTTTCGGAAGAAAAATTAACAGCAAAATTGATGGGTCCTACAAAAAATAGTGATGACATCTCTTCAATCTATATGAACGATGGTTATCTTACGTTCTCAGTAGACCCTGAACAAACGCGTATTTACAACGATACAATCGATTTGAATTTACGTGTATATGAAGGTGCTCAATATACCATCAATAACGTTATTGTTAAAGGTAATGATGTAACCAACGACCGTGTTGTATTACGTTCTATTTATACAAAACCTGGTCAAAAATTCTCAAAAGAACAAATTATGCGCAGTGTGCGTGAAATTGCGCAGTTGGGAAATTTTGATGAACAAAAAACAAACCCAGTACCGACAAATTTAAATTACGCGGATGGTACAGTGGACATTGTTTATAATGTTACTGAAAAACCTTCGGATCAGGTCGAGCTTTCGGGTGGTTATGGTGCCGGTCAGATCATCGGAACCTTGGGTTTAACATTTAACAACTTCTCTACCAGCAATTTCTTTGACAAAAGTTCCTGGAAACCGCTACCACGTGGAGATGGACAAAAGTTGAGTGTCCGTGGTCAAACTTCGGGTAAACGTTATCAATCGTATAGTTTCTCTTTCTCCGAGCCTTGGTTGGGTGGTAAAAAACCAATTTATTTTGGTTTGAGCGCCTATACCTCGAGTTCATCATATGGTGGTTTTAACTACTATACTGGCGAGCAAATTGTTAAGGATTCCGAGTTGAACCGTATTTGGATGACTGGTATTACCGCAACATTGGGTAAACGCTTACAATGGCCAGACAACTGGTTCCAGGCAAATACATCCTTGTCATTCCAACGTTATAAGCTTCAGAACTATGGAAATTACTTCCTATTTGATAATGGTACTGCCTATAACATCAACTTGACGCAAGAGTTTAGCCGTAATTCGATCGATGCTCCTATCTATCCTACTTCAGGTTCAAACATCAAATTCTCGGTGCAATTGACGCCTCCATATTCATTGTTCAACAACATTGATTATAAAAATGGTTCGGCTCAGGAACGTTACCGTTGGACAGAATACCACAAATGGAAATTTGACTCGCAATGGTACGCAAAAATCGTTGGTAAACTTGTTTTCAAAGCACAAGCTCAATTTGGCTTCTTGGGTAAATACTCCAACAAAACTGAAATATCGACTTTCGAGCGTTTCAAAGTCGGTGGGGATGGTATGCAAGGGTTTGATTACCTACAAGGATCTGAAATTGTTGCATTACGTGGTTATGCAAATGGTGTAATCATTCCTGAAGGAACACAAAATGTGAATGTGGCACGAAATTCAGGTAGTCCAATCTATACGAAATATCAAATGGAATTACGTCACCCGGTTATGTTAAATGATCAGGCAACAGTGTACGTATTGGCTTTCGCTGAAGCGGCAAATACCTGGAACAAGTTCACAGAATACAATCCATTTAAAGTACGTCGTTCTGCAGGTGTTGGTGCCCGTATCTTCTTACCTATCTTCGGTATGCTAGGAATAGATTACGGCCATGCATTCGACCCTATCCCGGGCTTACCAAGCAGTACATGGAAACAAAACTTTACATTTAGTATCATGCAAAATATGGGTGGATTCTAATCTTTGTTGATCCAATCATATCGAAATAAAATAAAAAGCTATCGCAAGAAATTGTAGATAGCTTTTTTGTTTTAAGATTGTTTTCCAGTAAATCATGTATTTTCTTTCATTTCCACCTGATCTGTTTCAATGCGAAATCACCCGAAATATCTTATAAATTTTCTTATATTGAGTGCGGTTATGATCATCGAAAAAAAGAGGCCATAGGCAGCACTCAGGGTACTAGCATTGGAGCATTCGTCAACAAGTTAAATAGTGTTAAACCCGAGAAATATCTATTAGATTGCTTCTTTTTTCTTATTTTTGAGCCGTAAATTTACGTAGAGCGGTTTTTTCGAATTAAACTTTTGGGATAATCCGAAGTCATAAGGTAAATTAGTGTTAAATAATAAAAAGTATAGTCTATAAAAACTTACAGGAAATATGAAAAAAATATTGTTAGTTATAGCTTTTGTAGTCGTGAGTGCTACAGCGACATTTGCCCAACAACTTGCATATGCTGATTCAGAATATATCCTAAAACATATTCCTGAATATACGACTGCACAGAAACAGTTAGATGACCTATCTAAGCAATGGCAGGAAGAAGTGGATCAGAAATATGCTGAGATTGAAAAACTATATCAGGCTTATCAAAAGGACCAGGTTTTATTAAATGAAGATATGCGTCGTCGCCGTGAGGATGAAATCGTGACAAGAGAAAAAGAAGTAAAAGACTATCAGAAACAAAAGTTTGGATTTGAAGGTGACCTTTTTAAAAGACGTACTCAATTGATGAAGCCTATTCAAGATCGTGTAGCAAAAGCTATCCAAGATGTTGCTTCTGCGCAGGGAATTGATTTTATTATGGACAAGGGCAATGAGTCTACTTTTCTCTATGCCAATCCAAAATTGAATAAAAGTAATGATGTCATTACAAAATTAGGATATAAACCTAATCCGAGTCTTGCAAACTAAGCGGGAGTTTATTATCATTGTGGACACAAATAATAATAGTAGTAATTAATTAGAAAACTAAAAGATTGCCATAAAGATGGCTCATTAGATTAAAATGAAAAGCATGAAAAATTTATTAAAGGGTGCGGTTGCTTTAGTGGCAGTATTTTTCTCAACTCAATTCGCAAATGCGCAACAAAAGATTGGTCATATCAATTTTGCTGAAATTATTCAGTCTACATCTGAATTTAAAGCAGCTGAAGGGCAATTGAAGACATTGAGTGATGGTAAAACCAAAGAAATTCAAGATATGGTTACCATTTATCAAACAAAACAAAAAGAAGCAAACGATAAATTGCGTAACAGAAGTGAAGCAAATAAAGAAACTGTTGATCCAGAAATCAACAAAATAGGTCAAGAATTACAAGATATTCAGGCTCGTATTCAAACAGCACAACAAGCCGCTCAAGAAGACTTGAACAAAAAAGAAGAAGAATTAATTGCACCTATACATAGAAAAGTTGGCGATGCTGTCAATGTTGTATCTAAAGAAAAAGGTATGGCTTATGTATTTGATATTTCAAGCACAAATATTCCTTATTTCCAAGGTGGAGAAGATTTAACTGCTGCTGTAAAAACAAAATTAGGTATTTCAGCTACAGCTGCTCCTGCTGCTGCTCCAGCAAGAAAATAAGCTAGCATACAAGGCAATAAAAAAGGGATTACCTATATAGATAATCCCTTTTTTATTGCCTATCTATTTTCCCAAAGGTAAGTGAATCGCAATCAGCGTACACCGCCGACAGCACCAAATACGCTCCAGTTCTACAGCCAAAAGAATAAGGTAAACTCAAAAGCTTATCGAATCAGTCAAATTATAGTGTAAATAAAAATCTGCTGCTTGATTTTCTTGCATTTACCAGCTAAATTGTAGATATTGGTTCGGAAAACAAACATATCTACCCTAATGAAAACTTCATGGTCCCAAATTTGTTCATTAACTGACGAATGTAAGGTACTCAGGAAAGCTTCGTCGTTAAAATGATTTTATTCGCATGAAAAAGAAAGTAATTGAGGATAACCCTAAAAAAGAAAGAAAGGTAACTTCCGGTCCTATACGCGACAAGGAACGCACCAAGGCGCGAATGATCGCTGCTGTCGGAAAGGTAATTCAGAAAAAAGGATACCATGCATTGAATGGACCTAATATTGCTTTGGAATGTGGACTGAACAAAGCATTAATATGGAATTATTTTGGCGGTCTCGATCAACTGGTGGAAGCTTACCTGACACAAAAAGATTTTTGGCAAATCGGAGATAAGGGCGTATTGGAACAAATGATCACAAATCCGGGTTCCATCAGTGTTTCCTTGATAGAAGAATTGCTTAATTCTCAATTTAACACCTTTTTGAAGGATAAGACGAAGCAAAAAGTCATTCATTGGGGACTGGGCGAAAAGACAAAAGCGCTTAAAAATATAGCCGACAGAAGAGAATTGCTCGGCGAAGAACTATTTAAGCATGTCGATTCAAAATTCGAAAACTCCGAAAACGACCTTAGAGCAACATTGGCAATCTTAGTCAGTTCAATTTATTATTTGAGTCTTCAGGCAAAATCTACCGGAAGTACCTTTTGTGGTATTGATGTAAATACCGAAGCAGGAAAAGAACGAATTCAAAAAACAATGCGTAAAATATTAGAACAGACATTTTCTGATGTTGAGCTATAGTCTACTCAGATATAACTAGAGAAAACGTCCAAGAAGAATAATTTCTTCTTGGACGTTTTTCATTACAACCTATACTTACCATTAGAAATTTCCAATAAATTATCACCTTAGGTCTCTATTTTTGATTTATTTTTACTATGTTAGCATAACAAAATAATATAGTATATTTGTTTATAACCAAGATCCAGGCATATGATAGGTCAACTAATATTTGCGGTTTGTTTCGCTGTGGCATTGTTCCTTTTTAGCAAAAATGCACAACAGATTTATCGTAATATCAAGCTGGGTAGACCGGCAGATCGTTCGGATAGATCCCCAGAGCGTTGGAAAATGATGCTCCTCGTCGCCTTTGGACAAAAGAAAATGTTCAAGCGAATTTTCCCCGCAGTCCTACATTTATTTGTATACCTCGGATTTGTCATCATCAATATTGAGATGTTGGAGATTGTCATAGACGGTCTTTTTGGTACACATCGTATCTTTTCATTTTTAGGGAGTTTTTATAATTTCCTAATTGGGGCATTTGAATGGCTCGCGCTGGGTGTACTGGTATCCTGTGTCATCTTTTTAATTCGGAGAAATATCGCTAAAGTAGCTCGCTTAAATAGTGTAGAATTGAAACATTGGCCCAAGACGGATGCAAATATTATTTTAATCACAGAGATTCTTTTAATGTCGGCTTTCCTGCTGATGAACGCTTCTGATCTTAAATTGCAGCTCTATGGCTTCGCACATTTTAAATCGGTAGGTTCCTTTCCAGTAAGCCACCATCTTCTTCCATACCTTCCAACTTCGACGGAGGCCTTATTTTTAATAGAGCGGTCTTGTTGGTGGTTTCATATCCTAGGTGTACTTGCCTTCTTGAACTACCTCCCCTATTCTAAGCATCTTCATATTATTTTGGCTTTTCCGAACACCTATTTTTCTAATCTGAACGCAAAAGGCAAACTATCCAATATGCCAGCTGTGACCAATGAGGTTAAGGCAATGCTTGATCCGAGTTTCACCCCACCTCCAGCAGATGCAAATGCACGTTTTGGAGCCAAAGATGTTCAGGATTTAACCTGGAAGAGCCTATTGGATGCATACACCTGTACTGAATGTGGACGTTGTACATCTTCTTGCCCCGCAAATATAACGGGAAAGCTGCTGTCTCCACGAAAAATTATGATGGATACACGGGATCGCCTCACTGAAGTCGGTACGAATATCAAAACAAATGGAAGCTTTCAGGATGACGGAAAATCTTTAATTGACACGTATATCAGTCGAGAAGAGTTATGGGCCTGTACAAGCTGTAATGCATGTGTAGAACAATGCCCAGTCAATATTAATCCACTGGATATTATTATTGAACTTCGTCGCTTTGCTGTTATGGAAGAATCACAAGCTCCTGCGAGTATTAACAATATGTTTGGAAATATTGAGAACAATGGTGCCCCATGGAAATATGCGCAATTGGACCGCGCCAATTGGACTCAACAACAATAGTTTTATGATGGAAAATGAATTAAAAGTTCCCACAGTTGCTGAACTGTTGGCCAAAGGAGAAACTCCTGATATACTATTTTGGGTAGGTTGTGCAGGGAGTTTTGACGAACGTGCACAGAAAATTACGCGCGATATCTGCAGAATATTACAACATGTTGGTTTAAAATATGCCATCTTAGGTACAGAAGAGAGTTGTACGGGTGATCCTGCCAAAAGAAGTGGAAACGAATTTCTATTTCAAATGCAGGCCATGATGAACATCGAAGTACTCAATGGCTATGAAATCAAGAAAATAGTAACGGCTTGCCCACACTGTTTCAATACATTGAAAAATGAGTATCCATCCCTAGGTGGCAACTATGAGGTCATTCATCATACACAATTGATCCAAAACCTGATCGATGAAGGAAAATTAAAACCAGCGGATAACAACGTATTCAAAGGAAAGAAGATAACGTATCATGATCCCTGTTATCTTGGTCGTGCAAATGAGGTCTATGAGGCACCGAGAAAAGTATTGGAAAGCTTGGATGCCCAGCTGATCGAACTGAAACGTTGTAAGAGCAATGGACTTTGCTGCGGTGCTGGGGGCGGACAAATGTTCAAAGAACCAGAGCCTGGAGCAAAAGACATTAACATCGAACGTATCGAAGAAGTCATCGATGCAAAGCCACACGTTGTCGCTGCAGCATGTCCTTTCTGTATGACGATGTTAAAAGATGGCGTAAAAATAAAAGAAAAAGAATCAGAGATTGAGGTGTTGGACATTGCCGAAATAACTGCCCGAGCAAATCAATTGTAAATTACTTTAATTACGAAATAAAAGAGGCCCGATCGTATGATCGGGCCTTTTGTGTAGGGAGAAGAATATCTCCTGTTCACGCTTAAATTGGGGGAATCCCAAAGCCGGTTAAAATATAGGGGATTCCCCCGAATCGAAGATCAGCGCTGTATTTATGCTGATCAAACAACTCTAACATCTAGCCATAACAAAGGTATCACCTCTAGTTCAATTCATTGTTGTTCATTTCTTCTAAAATGTTGTTCAAAAATTAATCATTGAAAAAAAATGATATTTATTTCCAGGCATTCAACTAAGTAACAAACCTAAAAGCACCTTTCTCGTCGCGTTAGATAGCACCTGCTTTATCTCATAAGTGGTCATTCGATCGCTCATTACAATAGATTTATAATTCTGTCTGCCTTTTCCTTGCCATTAAGCCTATAAGTTGTAAGAGCAATGAACTTTGCTGTGGTGCTGGGGGCGGACAAATGTTCAAAGAACCAGAGTCCGGAGCAAAAGACATTAACATCGAACGTATCGAGGAGCATCGATGCACAACCTCAAGTTGTCGTTGCAGCATGTCCTTTCTCTGTATGACGATGTTAAAAGATGGCGTGAAAACAAAAGAAAAAGAATCTGAGATTGAAGTGTGGACATTGCGGAAATCACTGCCCGAGCAAATCGATTGTAAATTACATTAATTACGAAATAAAAAGAGGCCCGATCGGATGATCGGGCCTTTTGTGTAGGGAGAAGAATATCTCCTATCCACGCTTAAATTAGGGGAATCCCAAAGCCGGTTAAAATATAAGGGATTCCCCCGAATCGAAGATCAGCGCTGTATTTATGCTGATCAAACAACTCTAACATCTAGCCATAACAAAGATATCACCTCTAGTCCAATTCATTGTTGTTCATTTCTTCTAAAATGTTGTTCAAAAATTAATCATTGAAAAAAATGATACTTAGGCCCTTTTCCCAATGGACGCATATCAACGCCATTACGCTGCGCGCTGATATAGCCGCCACGCGAATAGATATCTGGAGATATACCATTATGCAGTTCCTCCCGAAATGTACCACTGCTGTTTCGGGTAGCACTTTCATTGAGGTTGAGTACCACTTGATCCCTAAAAATCTCGCTGTTCACCACTTGAATATGCTGTGGTATATTTAACAATGAGGCTTCTAGCCGCAATGCTTCCGACAGTTGTTTCGGATTATATCTTTTGTAATACTTCGAACTAATTTCGACTTCGTCAATTCTGAACGATTTCATGGTATCCTGAGATACTGTTTGAGCAATAAGCCCAAACGGAGAAAGGATGAAAATACAGGCTAGAAAACCCCGAGATTGTAACATATGGAGGAATAAGAAATTCTGTTACAAATCTCTAAATCGAAATTAAAAAGCGATGAGAATGCTATTAGTCAGAAATAAGAGCGGGATTAAGATGACATAAGAATTTATTGAAGTCCTAAATTTCATCCTTCTCAATCCATTTTGGAACCAGTGGTGCTTCATACTGTTGCATCTTCTCGATCAGCTCTTCAATCGTATCAGCGACCAATAACATTGCTCTATTTTCCTGCTTAAGAAGCCCCTCTTCGACCATGTGATCAATAAATTGAATTAGATGATTATAAAATCCATTGATATTTAATAAACCAACTGGCTTTTTATGTAAACCCAATTGAGCCCATGTAATCATTTCAAAAAGTTCTTCCAAGGTACCAAAACCGCCCGGCAGTGCGATTACCCCTTCGGCATAATCATTCATAATTCGTTTACGATCATGCATGGTATCAACAGTAATCAGTTTTGTTACGCCCGTGTGCTCTCTTTCTTTCGAATTCAAAAAATCGGGAATCACACCTATTACTTCACCTCCGTGCGCAAGAGCTCCATTCGCAACAGCCCCCATTAGGCCGACCCTTCCACCACCATAAACCAAACGGATACCATATTCAGCCAAAACCTTTCCCACATAGGAGGCTTGCTCTTCATACACGGCCGAATTCCCTAAACTGGAAGCACAAAAAATAACAATACTATTAACTTTCTTCATATACAAGTATAGTTAAAAATAAACGGATCAGCTTTTTTATTGCGATCTTACCAGCAGGCCAACATTTCACCTCCCTAAGTACAAAACAAACAAAACACTAATTATCAAGTAAATACAACTTAAAACTATCCATCCTTTTTCTCTCGTATAGATAAATGTAAAAAAAACACTTAAAATAAATAACACATTTAATATCTTTGATTTACCGGTCTTTTTTATACATAACGGCTAACCAGACAAGCTCATCAGATCTTGTTAATAACAAATGATAATTTCAGTCCATATGATCTTCAAAAACAAATTTTTGCACAGTGCTCTCTTAAGCTTATTTAGTCTGGCGCTATCTGCTCAAACAACTCCGCAATTAAATTATTTCGATTTAAGAGATGTAAGGTTGTTACCTGGAGTTTTTAAACATGCTGAAGACCTGGACATCACTTATTTATTGGAAATGGACCCGGATCGATTGTTGGCTCCATTTTTACGCGAAGCCAATTTACCGCTTAAAAAAGACTCTTATACCAATTGGGAAAATACAGGATTAGATGGCCATATCGGAGGTCATTATCTATCTGCGCTTGCTCATATGTATGCCGCTACAGGAGATCTTCGCATCAAGGAACGCCTGGATTACATGCTGGCCAACTTGAAACGTTGTCAGGAAGCAAATGGAAACGGATACATTGGCGGGGTACCTGGGGGTAAAATTAGTTGGACAGAGATTCAACAAGGCCGGATCAACGCCGGTAGCTTTAACTTGAATGGAAAATGGGTACCGCTATATAATATACACAAAACCTATGCTGGCCTGCGAGATGCCTACTTGTTGACAGGCAATGAATCTGCGAAAGACATGCTTATTCAGATGACTGATTGGGCGCTTAAGTTGGTTGGTCAACTTTCCGAAGCTCAAATACAGGAGATGTTACGAAGTGAACACGGTGGACTGAACGAAACCTTTGCTGATGTCGCTGCAATTACCCAAAATCAAACTTATCTCGAGCTGGCTCGTAAATTCAGTCATCAATCCATACTTGAGCCCTTATTAGCGCATAAAGATCATTTAACAGGATTGCACGCAAATACGCAAATTCCAAAAGTTCTCGGTTTTAAACGCATCGCTGACCTTTCCCACAACGAAAAATGGGCTGAGGCTGTTCGGTACTTTTGGGATAATGTTGTCGAACATCGCTCGATTGCTATTGGTGGAAATAGTGTGAGTGAGCATTTTAACCCAACGGACGATTTTTCAAAGATGTTATATAGCATTGAGGGACCTGAAACCTGCAATACGTACAATATGTTACGGCTCACAAAAATGCTCTACCAAACTGATCCGCAAGGAAAATACCTCGATTTTTATGAACGTGCTCTTTACAACCACATCTTATCGACACAACATCCCGAACATGGTGGATTAGTTTATTTCACACAAATCCGTCCGGGGCATTATCGCGTTTATTCACAAACACAGACAAGTATGTGGTGCTGCGTTGGATCGGGGATGGAAAACCACGCCAAATATGGTGAAATGATCTATGCACAACGCAACAATGACTTATTCGTCAATTTGTTTATTCCTTCACGCTTGGATTGGAAAGCGAAAAACACCGAAGTCATTCAAGAAACGAGCTTTCCGACAGAAGCCAACACAAGCATTCGAATCAACCCCAAAAAACCGACTTCATTCAGCTTGTTTATTCGTAAACCCAACTGGCTGACCGCAGCTCCGCATGTATTGATCAATGGAAAGCCCTACCACAATTTCAGTTCAACGAATGAGCATATCCAAATCAAACGTACATGGCGAAAGGGTGATATCGTCAGTCTTGAATTGCCTATGGGGATACATACTGAGCAGTTGCCTGATAAAAGCAATTATTATAGTATTTTATATGGACCTCTTGTTATGGGTGCCCGTACTGGACAGGAAGATCTTTTGGGACTTCAGGCCGATGACAGCCGAATGGGGCACATTGCATCGGGAAAACAAATCCCTTTACGTGATCTCCCAATTCTTAAAGCTGAACCGAACAATATTCCGACACTTGTAAAACCAATAGCATCAAAGCCCTTACACTTTACGCTCTCAGATCTTTATTTGGAAAAAAAAGGTATTCAAATGGAACTAGAACCCTTTTTCGGTATTCATGATTCCCGTTATATGATCTATTGGCCTCAAGCAACAGAAAAGGAACTAGAGGCGTTACAGGAGAAAATGAACAGTGATGAAATAGAAAGCTTAGCACTAGCTGCCAAAACAGTCGATAAGGTCGTCGCTGGAGAGCAACAGCCGGAATCAGATCACTTTTTTCACGAGCAAAATAGCAATGCTGGGGCATTCGGCGATACACGCTGGCGCGATACAAAAGACTGGTTTAGTTATGTGATGAAAATAACGCCCGAGACCCAACTGATAGCAATCAAATTGCTGGCAGACAACTCATCAAGGGTAACTGAGGTTGTGGTCGATGGTAAAACTATCTGCACAATGGAAGACAAGGACGAGAAGCCAACCATTAAAACAATACGTATAAAGCTTCCCATTGATGGTACAGGTAAAACCAAAATAGAACTAAAAATTAAGGCCGGGGCAGGATCTACAAGCCACAAGATCCTAGAAATCCGAACTCTTCGTCCTGACTAATGGATCTGTGCGGTAGTTTCCATTAGTCAAGATTGATTCACTTAGCCTGGAGTAATTCAGTTTATCAAGAATGATTCAATTCGTCAGAAGAGCGCTGTTATTTATTTTCCGATTAAAACAATCGCGCCATCAGGTTGCAATGTCAATTTGATGGTCTTTGTTTTGGAAAGTCGAATTTGTTTCTGTTTTGATTCCCGGGCGATGTTATCGTCGATTAGCTGTACCGCATCCGTACTCAATATGGGCAAATTCACCGATACAATCTTTTCTTTGCCCTCGGCATTTATACCCGCTATATACCATGTATCACTCTTTCTCCGGGCAAGTATAACATATTTACCTGGATAACCATCAATAAAAATTGTTTCATCCCAGGTTGTAGGTACCTGTTTCATAAAATCAATCACATGGGTTGGCATTTCCTGTAGATTATTGGGTGTCAATCCAAAATTTTGCACTGGAGTCTGAAATAAAATCGCGGTTGCCAATTGAAATGTTTCTGTCGTTTTGCGAATAGTACCACCGTTATTCTCACGGTTATGACGTTTGTTCAGCAAAACCGGACCAAAATCCATTGCCGCCACGGCATTGCGAATAAATGGATGTAAAGTCGCATTAAATGCCTCCGTATCATTTGCATGTTGTGTGAAAATCAAGTTTTCGGAAGCCAATACAGCTTCACTACCCACGAAATTCGGATACATACGCTCCCAACCCCGCGGTAAAGTACATCCATGAAATATAACTGTTAACCCATAATCATTTGCATCTGAAAGAATATCTTCGTAAAGCTTAAGTGTTTCCTGTTTATCACCTCCAAAAAAATCAACTTTGATTCCTTTAATGCCCACACGCTGCATCCATTGCATCTCGGCTTTACGTGCGATCGAAGTATTCATTTTATTTTTTGGTGTTTGCGGTGCGTCGTTCCAGAATCCGTTCGAATTGTACCACAGGCAAATACCTACACCCCGCTCCTTTCCATAAGCCACCAATTGTTCAATTTTTTCATGACCGATCTTTGTATCCCACCAATTGTCGATCAATACAAATTCATAACCCATTGAAGCTGACAAATCAATAAACTTCTTTTGGTCTTCAAAATTAATACTACCATCCTGCCATTCCAGCCAACTCCACGTCGCCCGTCCGAATTCGTATTTCTTCGACGCCGGATATTGCGGCTCTACAACATCAAAAGGAATGGTCGTCTCCACAATGGGTTTTAGATTGCTCCCGATAGTCAGTGTGCGCCAAGGTGTATAACCGGGTAATGAAATTGTGGGAGCTGCACGTCCAATGCCATTGTTCTCCCCTTCTTCCGGGAAAGCAATACTATAAAGGCCATCCTTCGTACCTTCGCTTAACTTGGATGCACAATATGCGCTTGATACACCCGTTTCCGAAATGAGTACCCATCCACGATCCCCAACATGAAAGAGCGCAGGAAAAGTATATCCAACACCATACTTCGAAGGTACCCCTAAGGCCTGATCTACCTGATACTCCTCTTCATAACTTGGTTTTGTTTTCATCCAGCCTATCATCGGGGAAGCTTGGGCTGTTAAAAATGTTGTTGTAATGAGTGGAAATTTAAAACCACTCTCCTCCTTTATTAATGCAAAATTGGCCGGCTCGCCTACCTGAGGCACATAATATCGGAATGCTATATTGCTGTTGCTAACACGGAAAGTAACCTCAATCTGTTGCTTTGAAGCATTCTCCAACAAATAACGCAATTCATTCGCTTTATACGCTACCTGACTGCGTTTGATTTTTGACTCGTTATAATTGGTCGAAATTTCAGCTCTTTTTTCTGCTACTGGATGCAAATTATCACTTAAATTTATCGTCTTGCTTTGAAGCCCAAGCGGAGAAGCTTCCAACATCGTTTTCCCTTCCAGTTCAACCTCATAAAATAGATTGCCATTTTTCAGATCCAACTTAACGGTCAAAGTTCCATCAGGACTAGATACCGATGTCTGCTGCGCTACAGCAATTGTGCCCAATAAAGATACGATACATACCAAAACACAAGGTTTTAATGGTAAACGTCCAAAATAGCGCGTATAATTGTGATTTAACATAGATTAACTCAAATAGTAGGTTAGTTATTACGTTAAAGATAAGGTTTTATTTTAATAAATGTACAAAAAACACTTATTATACAATACGTCCCTTATCCAGCAATTGATGCCACTATCTAAGGAATTATTACCTTCTGATTAGGGAGCCGGCCTCCCCACCTTTTCTTGCCTTATGGAAAGATATAGAAAACAAAAATGTGTTATAATTGTAAAGAAGTAGTGACATTTATTTTTACGATTTTAATACGTATTAAACTATGAATCTAATTATGAACATGATAGCAATTGCAAGTATAGCAACTGCTTCCTTAGCTCCATTGTCAGCTAAATCACGATTATTGCTCGAGCAAAAGAACGAAAACATTGCGCTGATATTAAAAAAACAGAGCTTAAAACGTAATTATGTGGGAACCGACTCGCTATTACAATACTTTAATCAAACAACTGCGGAACTTGAAAAGCAGGTTGCGGGTTTAAGCGAAGCGCAGCTCCAATTTAAACCAGCGCCTGACAAATGGTCCATCAGTCAATGCCTTGAACATATCATTCGTTCAGAACGAATGATATTTGACATGGCAAAAAAAGGCCTGGATCAAGATCCACAACCTGAAAGGCGGAAAGAGATCAAGATGACCGATGACAATCTCAAGAATGCACTCACAGACAGGAGTCACAAATATCAGGCACCCAAGGAACTCCAACCGGAGGAGATTTATAAAAATGTGAAAACAGCACTCGCTGATTTCAATGCCGCGCGTCAGCCAGTACTTGATTATATCAAAAAAGCTGATGCGGAAGATCTTAGAAATCATGTCAGCGACTCCCCAACCGGTCCAATTGATGGTTACCAAGCCCTGATGTTTATTGCTGCACATTGTGCACGTCATACCAAACAGATCGCTGAAATAAAAGCCGATCCCAATTTTCCAAAACAATAGAAAGATGAAGAAATTGACCTATCAAATTAAGATTGATGCTCCTGTGTCGCGGGTTTTTAAAACAATGCTCGATAAAGAAACGTACAAACAATGGACCAGTGCGTTCAATCCGAGTTCTGATTTCGAAGGCGTTTGGGAAAAGGGACAAAGAATTCATTTTACCGGCGTCAATGAAAATGGTGAAAAAGGCGGAATGGTAGCAGAGATTGCTGAATATATTCCAAATTCATATGTATCTATTCGCCACCTTGGCATCTTAGATAAGGGCCAGGAAATTTTATCCGGACCAACTGTTGAAGATTGGGCAGGAGCGTTAGAAAACTATTCTTTTTCAGCCATCGAGGGACAAACATTATTGAAAGTGGATGTTGATACAAACGACGAATACATCGATTACTTTAATGAAGCTTGGCCAGATGCTTTGCAACGGCTAAAGGAAATCAGTGAAACGGAATAAGTAAAATACCCCTACGTATTGAATAGCTTTGCGATATCAATACACAGTTCAGCAGCTTGTCGGTTAAATACAAAAACGGCATCTAGATTTAGATGCCGTTTTTGTATTTAACCGATGCCGTTTTTTCGCTCGTTTACTTTTGTTTTTTAACCCTAATATCGAATATATTATAATACTTTAAGGTACTATAGTCTTTCAGGCTCATGAAGTCATAAGTAAGTGGATAATTAAAGATATTTTCCGTCTGACTCACATAAAGGAGCATATCGCGGAGTGCTGCCCCAATAGCCTGGGCTCCTTTTGGATACTGAATAAAACTGTTCTTCCCGCCACCACGATAGTAGATCAGCAGACTACTACAATCCAGGACTTTGGTATCTATGTCATCCAGCGCTTTCTTTTCCAATATTTTGTCTATCGCTGTATTGAGCCTTACCCGTGTTGAATCAGTTTCTCCCATCAGAATCATATGAGTACCATAAGTCACCGAAGCAAGCACATAAGGAGAATAGCCGGCTTTGGTTAATGCCTCTACTTCCGATGTTGGATAAGCTTCATAATACTCCGTATAATCAATATATATTGTAAGCTTATTGACATTGCCTATCCGAAGTGTACTATTGGGTTTACTGATCGTCGTTGAATCTGCATGTCTCACAAGGGATAGGGCCTTTTTTACATCCTTCGAATTACCAAGAAATCCCTGTATTTCGGCGTAATCTTCAAAAGTACTGGAGGAGAAATTCATGCTGCTCGCCTGTTTCGATTTTTCGAACTTATTGGCATAAGCAAGGCCATTCGCATAGCTGGGTTCAAAGAACCCCATATCTACAGAGAAATCGTTATCAGACAAAAAATGGAATTTAACTTTTTTTGCTTTTGCTTCCAGGCTTTCTAGCTGGGGACCTTCAAGGGTATCTTTGAGGCTCCAAAGTCCACCCAGGAAAACCTTTTCATCAATATAGTCATCAGCGAACAGTTTATTCATCTGAAACTCTACTTTTCGAATTTCATACTTATCTGGCGGAACAGTGGGTTCATTTTTGGTGGTATCTGTAGGCACCACCTCTGGGGGCTCTACCTTTGGCTCGATGGGATCTTTTGTACAACTTAGCCATATCAGTGAGCTAAGAAGAAGTAAAAAATTTCTAGTGTGCATATTGAAGTTCTTCGGTTTCAAATTCCGTTATCATTAAAAACAGGGATCGCTCGCACTTTTTTATCTGATAAATTAAATATAATAATCGAAGATAACATTTTTTTTCATCAGTCCAAAACAAAAAAAGCGGGGTTTTCACCCCGCTTAGATTTAATCTTTTGTAACACCGTGAAAATGCAGAAGCCTCTCAGCTGGTTGAAATCAAGAGCGATCGACTGCATTAAACACCCCAAAAAGCTCTACACGCTCTAAAGAACGATCCACAACCGCCACTCGTATAGGTGTCTGAAGTATGTGTACCGACCAATTGTGCCGTATCATAGTCATAAAAACTCAATACAAAAACACAATGCGTTAATTGGCCTTTGCTTTCTTTGACCTCTTCGGTGACCTTCACGAGGGTGTTCGTTTTAGGAAGGCGGTAAGTCGTCGTTTTAACATTGACATTTTCTTTTGGAGCCTTTTCTGTTGTCTTTGCAGAAGCCACTGTAGATAGCAGCGCAACGGCCATCAAACTCATCATTAATTTTTTCATTGTTTCTATTTTTTTGTTAAACCATAACATGCTTTTGAAGCAGGTCTTTATTTTATGGAAGTAAAAATAGAAACGCCTTTAACTAATTTTACGGTTATTTATTATTTGTTGCAACTTATTCATTATTCGTGGTTGTTAGTCTATTATTCGTAATACGACTGTTTGTACTATATAGGTTAATCATGACAGCAAGTCTTATTTTTATACATTGTATGTCTCTAGCATTATTTGTATTTAGGGGTCTGATTCAAAATAAACTACAGTTCAGCAGCCCAATTATTACAGCATCGGACAAATTCGTTAACAATGCCCAAATATACTAGCGCAAATGGGGTTAAAAATTAGAATAGCGAACCGTAAACATTGCTTTTTATAAGAAAATGGAAAATAATAGAGAAAGCAGAAAGTATTTACCTGTGGTGGTAATGGCGCTAATTGGTTTCCTGGAAAACCTATCTATACAAGATAAACACCACGAGCAAATTACAGAATAGCTTCTTATAAGACTTAGGTCCATAAACTTAGAACCGGCCCCGATGTAAATTTTTATCCAAATAAACCAATAAAGCTTTATTATTATCAAATTTATCATATGCCTTGGATGTGAGATATATTTTGTTCATAAAAAAAGGAGACTACTATTGACTAGTGTCTCCTTAAGTGCCCAGGAGCAGATTCGAACTGCCACGCCCATGCGAGCGCCACCCCCTCAAGATGGTGCGTCTACCAATTTCGCCACCTGGGCTCATACTCACCTTTGGTATCACAAAAATAAAGATTTTTCGCTCTTTTACAAGTCGAAAATTGCTTTTTAAAGCATTATTTCACTAAATTCCTATTGATCAAGGTTCTAATTACACCGTCAACAAGTCCAACCCTTGGAACAATGATTTGTTTTAGACGGCCATACTTCATAATCGTCAGGAAAATTTCACTTGCAGGTATAATTACATCCGCACGATCTTCGTTTAACCCCAATAAAATAATGCGCTCTTTTAAAGAAAAGGAAGATAAATGTTCATATACCGCTTTTAATTTGGCATAGGATAATGGTTTATCCAGCTTCTCATTAGAGAGGCGTGCAAGCTTATTAATATTACCGCCAGTACCGATCCCAACGACTTGCTTATACATATGCGTATTGCTACGTACCCATTCCCTCAATTCATCCCAGGTTTCTGCCTTATCCTGATTGTCCAAAATACGAATCGTACCCAAGTTGAAAGACTTAGAATTAACCAAAACACCATTGGCGAATAACGATAATTCAGTGCTACCGCCACCAACATCAATGTAAAGGTAAACTTTGTCCTTTTCCATCTTATTATCCCAATGACTATTGTAAATAATCTCAGCCTCCTTTGCCCCTTCGATAATGTCGATGTTTATACCGTTTTTCTTGACCTCCGCAACAATGTCAGCCCCATTTCGCGCATCACGCATGGCCGACGTCGCACAGGCCATATAATCCTCCACGTGATAAACATCCATCAACTCCCGAAAAGCCTTCATCGTTTTGATCAAACTCTCGGCTTTCCTTGGTGAAATTTCCTGATGAATAAACGCGTCATCTCCCAAACGGAGTGGAACACGTAACAGTGTATTTTTCTTAAAATTATATTGGTCTTTCTGTCCTATAATGTCAGCTATCAAAAGACGGACTGCATTGGAGCCTATATCTATTGCGGCGTATCTCACTTTATATACGATTTCATTAAATTACGCTAAAATAAACACAGTTATTAAAAACTATGTTATACAAATGTTAAGTTATCATTAATTTAACAAATAACAAACGATTATTACAAGGAATTCTTGCGTGCACAACACCTGATATTGTCGTAAAACAACTAAAATTCCTATTGATCAAAAATATAAACTCATTTCCCGACAAAATCATCTCGCTGACAATCAACTGACTCAGGATACAACTAGCACATGCTATCGAAACGCAGTACCTATCACAATTCCATACAGAAAATCCATTATTGCCAGCAAAAAACTCATAAAAAAAGGAATATTCATTTTAATGAATACTCCTTTCCTTCTATTTATCTTATTTCTTAGTGATGGTGTTCTTCAACTTTACCGCCAGCTAATTTGTAGATCTCTTCCACTTTTTTCAAAGACTCTTCCGAAAGGTGAATAACATCCTTGTTTGTATTGTGTTCTTCATGAGACAATCTTGTATTGATCTCACCTTGTTTTTTAACCACAAGTGCTAAAAATGCTTTATCGTTGAATGCCGCTGTGCTGTCCGAACCAACTGAAGCTGGAACTTGAAATGCAGGCACACCACGTTGCGCCTCGCCAACATGCAATTCTTTTGCTAAATTGTCCAATTCTGGTAAAACTGTTGCGTAAGCCTCTTTAATCTTTGCGGCTACATTTTTCACCTCTGTTGAGGTAGATTGTTTTGCAGCTACATCGGCAAGATTTACCAAGTAGTTTCCATTTTCGCCAACGAATTTAATCATTGCGAAAGCATCACCATCCGCTAAGGATGCATTAGAGTATTGACGCTGTCTATCTGCAGCTGTTTGACCACAAGATGCAAATAATGTACCCGCACAAGCCGCAACAATAAATAACTTATTAATCTTCATATCAATTTTGTTAACTATACAAAAGTAGATAAAATATATGTTCTCCGAAACCCTATCCGTGAAAAGAAAGAAAAATTACGCAACATTTCTTCCGGCATTCACCACGCCAAAGATTGTACGCGCTATTAACTTCGAATAATCTTCACGTTGCGCATCAGTCAGCTGATCCGAATTCAATGCACGAATCGCAAAATGCTGTATAACTAATAACGGTAATACAATCCCCTCGCGCGCTAAAATAGACTCACGATCCACAGGATAGTTCTCCATCAATTTTGAGGTTCCGCTCAGTTTTAACAAATATTCTTTTGTTATCTGATACTCGGCATACAAAGTTTTCCAAAAATCACCATAGATAGGATCATCTTTCATGTATGCTGTAATATCAAAGTTTGACTTTGTCATCGACATCATACAGTTGTCGATCAATGTCTGGAAAAATCCCGATGAAACATATAATTGCTGCACGTCTTTCCAGAGGTTATTTTTTTCAGCCCATTGCAATGCTGTTCCGACACCATAAAATCCAGGAATATTTTGTTTCAGCTGGCTCCATGAAGTTACAAAGCTAATCGCCCGCAGGTCTTCCAGTCGCAATTCACGGCCTGAGTTACGTTTTACAGGTCTACTTGAAATATTGATCGAGGATAACGCTTTCAATGGCGACATCGTCTCCAAATATGGTAAAAACAATTCATTCGTGCGTAGATCCATAAACTTATGATGACTCAACTCAGCTAGCTTATCAATGATCTCCTGTTGATGCTTGGTTAAAGTATCGCCCACACGTTGCTTTAAATCTGAAATAATACCGGCATGCAAAAGTTGCTCAATATTAAACCGCGCTGTATCTAAAGATCCGTACTGGCTACTGATTGTCTGTCCCTGAATCGTCAATTGAATATGATCGTTGGCAATCTCCTTACCCATAGATGCGTAAAAACGTTGCGTTTTACCACCACCACGTGCTGGAGGCCCACCGCGGCCATCAAAGAATACCAAATCGACATCGTATTCGCGTGATATCGCCGTAAGTTCGATTTTCGCACGATAGATCGACCAGTTCGCCATCAGATATCCACCGTCTTTGGTACTATCTGAATAACCCAACATAATCGTCTGTTTGTTTCCTCTTCGTTTCAAATGTGCCTTGTACTCCTTATTACTATACAAGGTTTTCATCACGTCCGCTGCTCTCGTCAAGTCATCAACGGTCTCAAACAAGGGCACAAAATCGATCGTTAAAGCATCCTTCTTCCATCCGGACCATAAAAATAATTGACGCAGTCCCAAAATATCACTTGCTTGCTGGCAATTACTGATAATAAAGCGTTGTGCAGCTCGCTCAGAACCGGAACGTTGAATCTCCTTTAATAATTTTATCACGCCCGAAGTATCTTTCGTTAACGGATCCGCATCCTCTCCCACCGTTAAATCAAGTTCTTTGAATTTTAATGCTTTTTGCTTATCATTTTCACTAAGCTCCAGATAATCCAATGGCATTCCAGTCTTTTCCTGGTTGTGCTGAATCAGATAATTGGTAGCCTCACGTAATATGCGGCTGTCTTGTCTGATATCCAATGTGGTAAAGAAACAACCAAAAGTCATCACTTTACGGAGTAGATCATCAACGATCTCTACAAAAAGTCCATTGTGATATTCCTCCAAAACATTTTTGATTGCTTTTAGATTCGTGATAATATTATCGGTTTCGTCTGCAGGATGTTCGACCGGATTAAAACTATTTTCGTAGAACAATGTCTGCAGATTTTCCATATACTCCTCCACACCTCTAAATGTGATGCGTCGTCTAACGATACGGAAATCTCTATAGTAACATCTAAACAAGATAGTACGTAGCAAAGCGGCAACTTTCTTGGTGCTATCAACACTTACGTTAGGATTCCCGTCTCGGTCACCTCCCGGCCAAAAGCCAAGCTCAATCAATTGTTTTACCTCTTCGGTATCAACATCCAATTCATCATCAATGAAGGATTGAATCTCCGATGCCACTTTATAAAACACGTTTTCCAAAAACCAAGCTAAGCTCGCAGCCTCATCAACTGGAGTAGGTTTATTTTTATTGATGAAAGGTGTTTTACCCAATTGCTGTAACAGCAGGTGGATACTATGAATATCGTTGGTCTTGATTGCATCGATCAGGTCGTTGATAATACCCAATACCGGTCCCGGATAAAATTGAGTAGGATGTGCAGTCAATACAAGACGTACAGAAAAATCCTTCAATTTTGACACAATCTTACGGCGCATATCTTCGTTACCTTCGGCGTTTTTAATTAATGCCCCTAAGACATTTTCATCATCGCCACGACCCACCATCTGAAATGACGAATCTTCGATCGCATCAAATAAAACAACCTGACGCTCTATATATTGAACAAATCGAAATAACAAATCAATACGTTGCTCTTCCGAAGAAAATTCCTCATGCTGATCGAAGAAACTCTTTATGATCTCATCAGGAGTTAAATGCTGATCCACACCCTTTTCACATTGCTTTGCAAAAAATGGTAATAAAGTACCGGTATCTTTAACACGTTGAAATGGCAATGTTAAAAACAAACTTTTGAAAAGCTCAAAGCGTGTCAATACCTCGTCCTGAAAGACGGCTTCATTTTTACTTTGCTTCATATTTAAATCTTTGAAAGTGGTCAAGAGAGTTTAGGTGACTCTTGAAATTTTGTAATGTCTCTGAAATTACCCTATGGCCCCAAATATAACAATATTATATCTAAACAAATAAAAAAGTATAAATTAATCAAAAAAACAATTGAAATTTTATAAACATACTAACAAATTTTAGTAATTTTTCATTTTTAACACATTAACATAGTACAATATGGAAACGACCAGTGTCGATCCCCTACCTCATAAAGCCCGGCTACAAAATGAACCTTTCTTGATCAGACAGGAATCAACCAGCTATATCGCTATCATCAGTACAAAAAAGAGCAAACATAGCAGAACAATTGTTTTTAATATGAAAAGCAATTTATCTAAGTTTGTACTATACACATTATGAAACAGACACAAGAAATAAAAAGTTTTTTCTATAGCCAATATTTTGCAGATGGACTCCGAATTACCATCGGATGTATCGTGCCTGTCCTGATCTTTGCAACCATCGGGCAATTTACCAATGGAACCATAGTCTCTCTGGGAGCGCTCTTAGTAGGCTTATCGGATACCCCCGGTGCGCCTAGCCATAGAAGGAAAGGTATGATTGCCGGTGCGATATTGACTACTTTAACTTTTATTTTAACCAATATAGTTAATCAAAATGTATATCTATTGGCAATTTTTATCGGCGTAGCCTGCTTTATATTTGCCATGTTTGCGGTTTTCAATGGAAGAGCCGCCAACGTCGGTCTCATGTGCATCCTGATGATGTTGATCCATGTGCAGATTCACTACCCTCTTGCAGAGGCCATCAACTATTTAGGTTTCTATACTTTAGGTGGTTTATGGTATATCGCTATTAGTCTTTCCATCACCCAAGCACGCCCTTACAGGCTGGCCGAACAGGAACTATCAGAAACAATTCGCTATGTTGCTGATTACATCCGGCTAAAAGCTAATTTTTACGATGCTAAAATTGATAATGATAAAAACTACCTCAAACTAATCGACAAACAAGTTGAAGTCAATCAGCATCAGGAAAACCTACGGGATGTATTATTTCAAAGTAAACGATCGATTAAAGACACCACAAAGGTAGGACGTTATTTAACCCTCGTTTTCAACGATATTGTCGATCTCTTTGAACAAAGTATGGCGGCGCACTATGATTACAATACCATTAGCGAACGCTTTGGACCTACTGGCATTTTGGAAGACTTCAAAAATGTGATTTTAAAATATACCAATGAGCTTGACAATTTAGCCTACCAGCTTAATACAAATACACAGCCAAAACCATTGTACGATTTCGACTCGGATCTCAGTCGTCTTCATACTAAAATTGATCAACTAGATAAAAATCAACAATATAGCACATTTGCTTTACGCAAGGTGTTGATCAATTTACGTGATCTGGTTCGCCGGATCAAAAATATCTATGGTTACTCGCATCTACAACCTGACGATGTCAAACGAAAAGAAATTGACGACGCAAAACGCTTTGTTCAAAGCTCTGCAATTGATTTTAAAAAGTTTCGCGAAAATCTTACCCTAAAATCCACCATCTTTCGACATGCCTGCCGTATGGCAATTGTCATGTCGGTCACCTATTACGTGTTTGAGGTCACCAATATCACCAATAATGTATACTGGATCCTCCTAACCATCATGGTTATCCTAAAACCTGGCTTCGGACTCACAAAGGAGAGAAATATCCAGCGTCTCATCGGTACAACAATAGGTGGACTCATCGGAGCCCTCATCCTGTTAACCATACATGACCCAACTATACTATTTGTTCTCTTGGTATTCTTTTTTCTGACGGCATATAGTTTATTCCGCGTCAACTATGTTATTGCCGTACTTTTTATGACACCTTATGTATTAATAATGCTGAGCTTCGTCAGCGCCAATACCCTGGACGTCACGAAAGAACGAATATTGGACACCTTTATCGGGGGCATGATTGCATTCTTATCCAGTTATATTATTTTTCCAAATTGGGAAAGCATGCAAGTCAAGGAATCCATGCGAAAGCTACTCATTGCCAACTACAATTACATCTTTCAGGCATTGAAAGAAATTGCAGGCCAAGCGCCTTCCATCACGGATTACAAACTAACCCGCAAGGCAGTCTACGTTGAAACAGCCAATATGGGTTCGACGTTCCAGCGCATGCTTACCGAACCCAAGAAACGTCAAAAATATAGTAAGGAAGTCAATAAATTCGTCATATTCAACCATATTTTAGCTTCTTTTTCGGTGACATTAATGAACCATCTCGATGAAATGGACAATAATTATATCAATAAGGACCATGTCCGGACAATCCGAAAAATATTAAGCTCCTTGGAGCAGTCCATTCAGCTGCTACATTCTGACGATAGCGTCAATGCATTTATTCCTTTGGCGATCGAAATTCCCAACGACCAATTTGATAATACAGATGTCAGTTCGGTTGATGGGCAGCTATTGACCGAACAGCTGGACTTCCTAAATAAAATTTCACAGGACCTACATAAAATAGTTCAGGACCTTCATGCTAAAAGCACAGCAGTGTCAGAAAATGAACTGTCTAAAGCTTTAAGCTGATTTATTCTTTAAAATTCTCGACATTTATACCATGAGCGATACGATAACACGGTACGACCTGATTATAGTTGGCGGCGGGCCAATTGGCTTAGCTTGCGCCTTAGAAGCCAAAGAAGCAAATTTAAGCTATCTTATTCTTGAAAAAGGCTGTTTAGTCAACTCACTGTATAATTACCCCCAAAATATGACCTTCTTCTCTTCCTCCGAAAGATTAGAAATAGGTGATATTCCCTTTGTCACAACCAACCCCAAGCCAAAACGCATGGAGGCTTTGGAATATTACCGACGTATACAGCAAAAGTTCGCTCTGGATACCCATCTTTTTGAAGAAGTACTGGAAATTAAGAAAGAGGATACGGAGTTCCTGGTCAGTAGCAACAAAAGCGTGTACCTGACCAAGAAAGTCATCATTGCCACAGGTTTTTATGACATACCGATGTTGCTCAATATCCCGGGCGAAGAACTTCCCAAAGTTAGGCATTACTACGATGACCCACATTATTATAGCAGCCAGAAGGTAATCGTTGTCGGCGCCAGTAATTCATCCATTGATGCAGCGCTTGAAACCTACCGAAAAGGAGCGCAAGTTTCTTTGGTAATCCGTGGTAGCGAAATCAGCCGTCGCGTAAAATATTGGGTAAAACCTGATATTGAAAATCGAATTGCTGCTGGTGAAATCGATGTGTATTATAATAGCCACTTAACAGAAGTTACTCCGACTACTGCACATATCCAAACACCAGACGGTATCGTCGAACTCGATAATGATTTTGTACTGGCTTTAACCGGCTATCGCCCAAATTTTGATTTTTTAAAAAAGATTGGAATTGATATTCCCCAAGAGGCACCTTGCATTCCTAGCCATAATGAAGAAACAATGGAAACCAACATAGCCGGGATTTATTTGGCAGGTGTCGTTTGCGGTGGCTTAAATACCCACCTTTGGTTTATTGAAAATTCACGAATTCATGCCAAACAGATTATCGGACATATTCGCTCAACACTTACTTAACGACTTGAAAACGTAAACCATTTAAGAAGATTTTCATCATTTTCTTCTGTAAACTGAGAATATGATCGAATTCTTCTTTTGTTGGGAACAACATGTTTTTCATGTCCTTTAAAATGCCCATACGCATACCGAATAGTGAATACAGAAGAATTCGCGCAGTTTCATTGATATCTTCAACCTGTATCTCGCCGGCATCGATACCAATATTGAGAATCTTTTCAATAATTTCTACTTCACGTAGATAAGATTCTTTGAACACCTGCTCCAACTCATCAGGAAGCTCTTTCACCATCTTCATGGTGTATTCAAATAAATTATAATATTGATTGATAATCTTGACCCGCATGTCAATAGAATACATCATGATCTCCTCAAAGTCACCACCCTTAGCAATGACATCCTCGAGATCCTCGATCATTTTATCAATAACGTATTCGAAAACTGCAGAATATAAGCTATTCTTATCCGGAAAATAATAATACAGCAATGCTTTTGAGAAATTGAGATCTTTGGCTATTTCCGACATCGTTGTCTTAGCCATTCCAAAATGTGCAAAGCGCCTCGTCGCAGCTTCTAGAATTTTGATTCTTTTTACATCTGCATTACCCATTAAACTTATATTTTTTATCGTTAAATAAACGGTTTATACTATCTTTACCGATTATCATGCTAAAGATAGCTGATTTTTTTGAATTTCTGAAAACTAAAGTCAATATGAAGTTAAACATTCAATCGAATATATCTTTAAAAGCTTTCAATACGTTTGGAATTGAAGAAAAGACAAATTTTCTAATCGAAGTGAATGACAATGAAACATTGACCGAAATTTTTAAAAATGATATTTTTAAGGAGAACTTTTTTGTTCTTGGTGCCGGTAGCAATGTCCTTTTCACCAAAGCATTCGACGGCTACATTATTCGCATGACCAGTAAGGGCATACAGTCGAAAATTGATGGCGATGATGTTTATGTCACAGCGCAAGCTGGAGAAATCTGGAATGACTTCGTTTGGTATTGTATCGAACATAATTACGCTGGCATTGAAAACATGGCCCTAATTCCCGGTACTGTCGGGGCTTCACCTGTGCAAAACATCGGTGCCTATGGTACCGAGTTAATGTATGTCTTTCACGAATGTCAGGCTTTCGATACGCATACCGGCAACTTTGCCACATTCAAAAAAGAAGATTGCAATTTCTCCTACCGCGACAGCATCTTCAAAACAGCATACAAAGGACGGTTTATCATTACCGAGGTAACCTATAAGCTTAGCCGAACAGCTCATATCAACACAACTTATGGTGCAATAGAAGCCGAACTCGCTAAAGAAAATATAACGAACCCAAGTATTGCCGATATCGCAGCCATTGTCTCCAAAATCCGGGTAGAAAAGCTCCCTGACCCAAGTACAGTGGGAAATGCCGGAAGTTTCTTTAAGAACCCCGTAGTTACAGCATCGACTTTTGAGCCTCTTCAGAAAGAATATCCCACAATACCGCATTATCCAATGCCCAATAATGAAACAAAATTGGCTGCTGGATGGTTAATAGAACAATGCGGTTGGAAAGGAAAAGAATATGGACAAGCAGGTGTATGGAAAAATCAGGCACTTGTACTAATAAATAGACAAAACGCTACAGGGCAGGAAATTTACAATCTATCGGAACAAATTATAAGTGATGTAGCCAACAAATTTGGCATTAAGCTGGAGCGTGAAGTTAATTTACTGTAAAGATTTAAAAAAAGTAAAAATATTTTTTTTAAATCTGAAAGTAAAAGAAAAACAGGCTTCACTTTAGTAAAACATCACTTTGAGCTAATTTTATTTACTTAAAGTTAGTCTACGCAAACGTTTGCCCTGCTTAAAATAATCTTAAAATTATATTAACAAATCTAATTTTGCCATTTTTGGCGCATTATTTGCCTCATACTTAATGAACCGCATTTTATAAACGTACTGTTTTGTAAAAAGAACAGTTATAATTCATTAAGCTATGACAAAGAATGAATTTGACACAATGGTTATTGAGCAATCGGACTCATTAAAACTCTACGCCAGAAATTTTACCAGTGATTACGAAGATGCCAACGATCTCGTTCAGGACACTATCCTGAAAGCTGTGACCTATTTTAAAAATTTCAAAGAAGGAACCAATTTGAAAGGATGGCTTTACACCATCATGAAAAACACGTTTATTAATAACTATAGACGTATTGTGAAAACCAACTCTTTCATCACGAAAGACGAGGATATTTCTAACTCTAACCTGCTATTATCCGCCTCCTCAAATCAGGGCGAAAGCAAATTTGTCATGGAAGACATCCATGAAGCTTTATCTAGTCTTTCCGAAGAATATTACATCCCATTTTCACTGTACTTTGAAGGGTTTAAATACCACGAGATATCTGAACATTTAAATATCCCCATCGGAACGGTAAAAACAAGAATACATGTCGCTAGAAAATTAATGAAAAGATCGCTATCGGCATATAAAATAGCCTAGTTTTTCTATCTTCGCCTTTTTACAATTACGAATGGCAGAAGAATTATCGGAATACAGCAAAAGCCAATTGGCTTTACGTAATGGTCAGGACAAACCACAGATCTGGGTTGCATATCGCGGATTTATCTATGATGTCGGAGAAAGTAGACTGTGGAAAAACGGAATGCATTACGAACATTGGGCCGGACAAGATCTAACTGAGGAGCTCCAAGAAGCCCCTCATTCAGAATCTGTATTTTCAAAATTTCAGATCGTTGGAAAACTGAAAGATCAATGATTATAAATTAAACTGAGATAGGGCAACAAAAGCGTTCAAACGCTTTTGTATGTCCTCTTCGGTAAGATCAACCAAACGATCTGTTCCAAATTTCTCTACACAGAATGAAGCTAGCGCAGAACCAAAAATCAACGCGTTCTTCATGTTTGTAAAGTTTATACTTTTTACTTTGGCAAGATAGCCAATAAAACCTCCAGCAAAGGAATCCCCCGCACCAGTTGGATCAAACACATCTGCTAATGGTAGAGCTGGAGCAGAAAAAATTTGATTCTCTCCAAAAAGAAGCGCACCATGTTCACCTTTTTTGATAATTAAATATTTAGGTCCCATTGCTAAAATGACTTTTGCAGCTTTAACCAGAGAATACTCTCCTGACAGTTGTCTTGCCTCTGAATCATTTATGGCTAACACATCAACCTTTAGAAGCACCTTTCTTAAGTCATCCATCGCAACATTCATCCAGTAGTTCATGGTGTCCAGAACAACCAGCTTAGGTTTGTGTACCAAGCGCTCCAACGTTGTCAATTGTATTTGAGGTGTAAGATTACCCAAGAGAAGATACTCACAATCCTGGTAACTTTCAGGAATAATTGGATCAAAATCAGCTAATACATTTAAGTCTGTCGCCAGGGTATCACGGCTATTCATATCGTTATGATACCTGCCTGACCAGGAAAAAGTTTGCCCACCAGTAATCACCTGAACACCCGTAACATCTATACCACGGTTCCTGATAAGATCGAGATTGTCATTTCCAAAATCCTCCCCAACAACACTGACCAATTTGATTTGATCACATAGATATGATGCCGCCAGACTAGCAAATGTACCGGCACCACCTAGAATTTTGTCAGTTTTACCGAACGGTGTTTCTATTGTATCGAAAGCCACCGTACCAATAATTACTAAACTCATAGTTTTTTAATAAGCATGGTAAACAAAAAAACCGGCGTAAAGCCGGTTTCAATATTGCTCCTGAAGCTGGGCTCGAACCAGCGACCCTCTGATTAACAGTCAGATGCTCTAACCTGCTGAGCTATTCAGGAATTTATTTTTCGAGAAATTCCTTTCTCATAGAGTGTACAAAAGTAGTACATTTTAATATCATTTGCAAATAAAATATTTGCATTGTTGCTCCTGAAGCTGGGCTCGAACCAGCGACCCTCTGATTAACAGTCAGATGCTCTAACCGGCTGAGCTATTCAGGAATGAAAAATTGAATATTTTAAAAACCCCGGTTATGTAAGTTATTAAATTGCTCCTGAAGCTGGGCTCGAACCAGCGACCCTCTGATTAACAGTCAGATGCTCTAACCTGCTGAGCTATTCAGGAGTGTTTTTCAATTTTTCCGGAGACCCTATCGCGTTTCCGTGATGCAAGTATCGGAAGATTATTAGAATACTACAAATTTTTTGAGCACATTTTTTACAACTTCCTAAATTCCAATTAGAATAATTTATTTTTATTTCTCAAACAGCTATACAAAATCCCCTTTTCAGCACTTAAACCAACATTATCCTTCTTTTACCTTCACTAGCAATTAGCTGATCAGTGGGCAATATTGTAAATTCAGCACGATTAAAGCAGTACACCTTTCAAAATAAGCGTAGCCACACTAAAATAAATCAGCAAACCTGTAACATCGACTAATGTCGATACAAAGGGCGCTGAAGAACTCGCAGGGTCGGCCCCAAGCCGTTTCATCACAAAAGGCAACATAGACCCCGTCAACGATCCCCAGAGAACGACACCGACCAAGGATAAAGAGATAACCAAAGCAACCAACACCCAATACTCACCATAGCTATGCGCAAAAGACTGCCATGCCATAATCCTTATAAAACCCAGCGCTCCTAAAATAAGTCCCAGCAGTAAACCCGACAGAATTTCTCTTCGCATCACACGCCACCAGTCACCCAAGGTAACTTCCCCCAAGGCCATCGCCTGAATAATTAATGTTGACGCTTGCGAACCGCTGTTCCCACCACTGGATATAATAACAGGCATCAGCGCAAACAACATAATCGCACTTGCCATTTGCTCCTCGAAGTGCTCAATAACTGTAGCGGTCAAAAGTTGTCCCAGAAAAAGCACAATAAGCCAACCTGCTCTCTTCTTGACCAAGTTCTTAATCGACACATCCAGGTAAGGCTCATCCAAAGCCTCCGTTCCCCCGATACGCTGCATATCTTCCGTGTACTCCTCGTTTGCTACCCAAAGAATATCATCGACAGTCACAATCCCCAACATAACCCCCTGTTCGTCGACAACAGGCAAGGCCACTCGATTATTCATCCGGAAGATGTTGATCGCTTCCTCCTGGGGATCGTAAGCATTTAGCGAAATCAGACGATGATCAATCAGTTCGCCAACAACTCTATCTGGCTCCGCCATCAGCACATCTTTAATCCTAATATCATCAACCAACTTCCCATTTCCATCAATCACATAGAGTACATCTATCGTCTCCGAATCTCTTCCATAACGTCTAATATGTCCCAATATTCGTTCAATACTCCAATGCTCTTTTACGGTAATATAATCAGGCGTCATTAGACGCCCAACGCTGTCTTCTGGATAGCCCAACAACGCCAATGCTTCAACACGATCTTTGGGTGGTAATAGTAAAATTAAATGCTTAATATCGTCCTTCATTTCTGAAAAAAAAGAAGTCCGATCATCGGGGGGTAACTCGTTAATTAGTGCGCTAATTTTCGCTTTAGAAAGCTTCTTAAAAATCCTATTTTGAGTAGGGAAATCCAGAATACGAAAAACGTTAACTGCGCGATTCAAATTTAATGATTCAATAAATAATGAACCATGCTCGGGCAACTCATCAATCAGCTCCTCTACTTCTGAAATATTTAATTCATTCAAAAATTCTTCCAGCCCAACAAGATCTCCACTTGCTATCAATTGCTCTATTTGATTCACCTGCATTTCCAGTTCTTCCATATCTCCTATCAATTTAAAAATCCTACATCTACACAAAATTTATATGTTACAAAAATCGCTTTTTTAAAGTAAATTCTGCATAAAAAAATAAATAATAAAAACCTGCTGTGTGTCGCAGTTATTGGGATAAATTCCCCACGCATCGTTCAATGCTTAAATTAAAAACAAGACATTTTGTCACCAATCAAAATTAAAGAGAAAACCGTTCTCACCAACAACTTCAACAGCTCTAGGCAAAAGTTAGACGATGAAATTTATCGTCTAATTACCGATCTATTTTTTTATTGAATAAAATAAATCAGACGACACCCATCTCACCAAGAGACACCCGAAAGCAACAACCCATAGTCATCAGATTTTTCCACAAAAAAAGCAAACAAATTTTCCCGGCACAGTCTTAGAATCGCCAATTATTTAAGTATATTCGTCGTATGCTTTAACCTGTTCAATTTAGCGCATTTTTTCAGAACAGCCCAATATTACCAGGTTATTTAAAAGAAAAAATAGCAAAAAAAAAATAATACACAAAAAACATAAAAACCTATTATTCAAAGATAAAGCAATTTCAAAAAGAACTTAAAGTTCATATAAGTAACAATAATAAAACTAAAAAAAATAGCAAACACACGATATACAGAAATTAATGAGACATAAAAACATAATTATCAATACATTATCATTATTGTCATTAATAATATATTCACAAAAAAGTTCCGCTCAATTTTTTGAAGACAGCCAGGCCCCTTTAAGCCAAAAATGGTATAAGATTGAAACGAAGAATTTTCAACTTATTTTCCCCGAGGAAATGAAGAGCAAGGCCCCTACCCTAGCTGACCAGGTTAACCGATCGCTGCGTACAACTTCCAGAAATTACAAAATAACACCGCGGAAAATTCCATTCATTATCCATAACACGAATCTACAAACGAATGGTTTTGTACAGCTGTCTCCACGTAAATCTGAACTGTACAGCACCGCCGGAGCAGAGCCAGACAATCAGACCTGGCTACCCAATTTGATCCTACACGAGTCAAGGCACGTAAGTCAATTTGACAAATTGACAGGAAAATTACGCGCCCCATTTTTTGAACAATTAGCCCTAGCCTACTATGGACTGACCGTCCCTTCTTGGTACTTCGAAGGGGATGCGACGCTAACTGAAACGATATATTCGGAGGGAGGAAGAGGAAGATTACCCGCTTTTGAAATGCCAATCAAAGCAAACTTTCAATCGAATCACAACTATAGTTTTAATAAATATTTACTGGGATCCTATAAAGATATTGTCCCAAGTTACTATACAATCGGCTATCTGATGACCTCCACTTTAAAATCAGAATTACCCTCGAATTATGAAGCCGACCTCTTTTCAGAGCTTAACAAAAAACCGCTATACCCCTATAATATCAATCGCGTTTTAAAGAAAAAAATAGGTGGAAATAGTGCCTATTTATACAACAAAACAATAGCAAATTTAGATGCCATATGGAATAAAAAAACAAGCGATTATCAATACCAGAAGTACACAGAAATAAACAAAAAAAACAACAATTATTACAACAGTAATTTATTGCCGAAACACAAGAATGGTCTGATCTATTTTATTAGACAGAATCCACAAAAGACCAATGCAATTTACACCTATGATGCGGTAACAAACACAGAAAATAGGCTCGTCAAAACCGGCATACAGTTGACGCCACACTTTGACGTAAACAGCAATTACATCTTATGGGATGAGCTTCATAAAGATCCGCGTTTCAACAAGAGAACATACAGCGTCATCAATATCATGAATCTCAAAACAGGGAAAATTAACCAGCTCAGTAAACAGACGAGATATTATTCACCTATTTTTAGCCCACTAGACGAAACCATCGCCTGTGTTGAGGTAGATTTATCCAACGACAGCTATCTGACGCTTATAAGCCTTAAAAACAACAGTATCATCAAACGGATTAAAATAGGCAATGCCGAACAGCTCCAACACCCAGCTTTCAACTCCCAAGGAGATAAAATAATAGGTATACGATTGTCCCAATATGGAACCGCATTGTGTGAAATTGACCTGAATAATAACAAAATCACCAACTTAACACCATGGGGTAACCAACAATATGAAAGACCGCAATACCTTTCAGGTATGAAAATTATCACAAAAGCTAACTTCAATGGTATCGATAACATTTACAGCATCGACCTCTTATCTGGCAAAAAACAGCTTTTGACAAAGGCACAGTTTGGCGCGTTCAACCCTTTTTACGACAAGGATACAAGACAATTATTCTTCAACGACTACCAGTACAATGGCTACAAGATTGCCCAAACACCTATAGATACAGCATTTGATATCGCTCCAGAAACGGATTATTTTTCCCATTATTACGCCACGGCATTGACCAGAGACAGTGTAAAAAATATCGCTTCAGTCTCAGTAGATACTAGTCAGCACTACCAAATTGTTTCCTATCGTGGACTAGGTAGAACCTTCAATTTTCATAGTCTTTCGCTAAGTAGCAGCAATTTTGAAAGCTTCGACAATTTTAAGCCCGGAGTTTTCTGGTTATCAAACAACATCTTAAACACCACACAAATTGCACTGGGATATGAATATGACACCGACATTCGAAAAGGAGTATACTCGGCAGAACTGACCTATAACAAGTACCTCCCAAAATTCTCACTACGTTATGAAAACAGAGGGCAAATCGCAGCAGCAAGCATCCCTAATAAACCAGACAGTAGCATCCGTTTCGACTGGCGCGAGCATTATATATCCTCACAGATCTCTATCCCACTCTCCTTTTACAGAAGAGACTACGTCTATTCCACTGGATTCAACCTGGCAACAGCCTATCTAAGACGCTATGATCTTAGCCGAACAGATGTCAAAAACTTTAATTACGAGACTGCATTTCCATTAACATACCAGCTTTACCTTAATCGCAATGCGCGTATGGCCAACATGGATCTCTACCCAAGATGGGGGCAAAATTTTAGCATCACCTATCGGCATACTCCATTCGAAAACAATGCAAAAGGTGAAATTCTATCGGCAAGAACAGTATTTTATCTACCTGGATTCATGAGCAATCACGGCTTTCAAATCAGACTGAGCGCTCAAACAGGATCAGGAATTTATCAATATATCAACGATATCCCTTTAGTGAGTGGATTTAGCTACTACAAATATGAAAAAATAAAAAACACGGTATTGGTCAACTATCGTTTCCCCATAGCTTATCCCGACCTTGGATTAGGATCCTTAGCTTATATTAAACGTGTAAAAGGAGGAATATTTGCCGATTATCAAAACATTCACAAACACAGGGAGATTTCACCAAAAAGTTTTGGAGCCTATCTCTCGCTTGATTTCAATGCTTTCAGATACCCACTTCCAGATTTCGAATTCGTCGTTAAAGGCACCTATATCAATGACAACACAACAACGCAACGCATAGTTCCAACATTCAGTTTAAACTACACCTATTAAAGATGAATCGCCCAGTTAAAATTCAGTGCCAAAGCATAATGATCCGATAAGGGCAGCCCTTTAATATTGGTGAATAGGTTATTTTCTATATTATAATCCCGGGCAGTAAGACTTACGTGACTGCTGCTCCGATAAAGAATCTTATCGATAGATTCGCTCTGATTGCCGATAGACAACATATGTGGAGGCTTAAACTCATGTCGCACCTCTGGCACTAAGCCTCCATTTTCGAGCTCAACCCAGCTATCAACCAATGTTGTGGAATCCATAAAATCATGCAGGTTATCATCACAAAAACTATAATGTGCATTAAAATCGCCCATTACAATAAGAGGCCTATCACTCGAATGCTCTCCGATATAATCACGTAGCTGATTGAGATTATCCCGACGTGCACTTGAAGCTTTCCTGCTATTTTGCGCATTCGCATGAACGTTATAAACATCCAACCAGACTTCAGGAACGATTTCTATCTGAACTAGGGTAAAGCCTTTCGGTGTTAGAAAATCTGCTCCCGTACGTTTCTTCCAAGGCACGCGAACAACATCGGTCATTGGAAAATGAGACAAGGTATTGAGACCATCACCAAAGGGAACGCGCCCTTTTGTTCTTGTGCGATATGGATGTAAATTCCCGCCCCAATATAAACTTCTATTATAATTGAAATCCTCCTGTACATTAACAATATCAAAAGGATTGATCTTCTTTCCAATTTCAGCAATACTTCTACTTCTGCCTGTAATCGCAGAAGAAATAATCCCGGGCAACCCCGCTACATTATACGTCAGTACCGAAAAAAAACCAGAATTACCTTTTTCTTTACTCTTATTAGCATCCATCAATATCTGCATATATAACCCATGTCATGATAAATTTAGCAAATACAATAAAAACTCACCAGTACTACACAAACATTTAACAGATAATTGATTTAATCTGACATTACATCAATAGTTTAGTACACAATACAGATCTTTTTTAATAAAAAAGGGACAACCTATTGTTGTCCCTTTCTAAAAATTTGATTTATATTAATCTTCAAGTGCCTTCACACCTGGAAGAACTCTTCCTTCCATGTATTCCAAAAGTGCACCACCACCTGTACTGACGTAACTTACATCTTCAGTCATACCAAATTTACTTACCGCAGCAGCAGAATCACCACCCCCTATTAAAGAGAATGCGCCATTCTTCGTTGCTTCAACAACAGCATCAGCTACAGCTTTGGTACCCTTCGCAAAAGTATCAAATTCAAAAACACCCATCGGACCATTCCAAAGAACCGTTTTAGAATTTTTGATGATCGCAGCGAAATTTGCTGCAGACTCCTGACCGATATCAAGACCTTGCAAATCTGCCGGAATTTGATCATTTGGCCCATCATATACATTAGCATCGTTTGAAAATGCATCTGCAATCTGAGCATCCGTAGGAATAACCAGGTTTACACCTTTTTCCTTCGCTTTTTTCACCAACTCATTCGCTAAATCAAGTTTATCGATTTCAACCAATGACTTACCAATTTCGCCCCCTCTAGCTTTGATGAACGTATAAGCCATACCTCCACCGATCAAAAGATTATCAACTTTATCCAATAAGGCCTCAATCAACTGAATTTTATCAGAAACTTTTGCCCCCCCCATAATAGCAGTAAAAGGTCTAACCGGATTGTTTAATACTTTTTCTGCATTTCCAACTTCTGCTGCCATCAAGTAACCGCTATATTTAGCTCCTGGGAAAAATTGCGCAACAATTGCTGTCGAAGCATGAGCCCTGTGCGCTGTGCCGAAAGCATCGTTTACATACACATCACCTAATTTGGACAACTTTTCTGCAAATCCAACATCTCCTTTTTCTTCTTCTTTATAGAAACGAAGGTTTTCAAGCAATAAAACCTGACCAGCCTGTAGCGCTGCAGCCTTTTCTACGGCCTCTGTGCCGATACAATCATTGGCAAACTGAACATCAGTACCTAAAACCTGTGAAAGATGAGCAACAATATGTTTTAATGAATACTTATCAGTAGGACCATCTTTTGGCCTTCCTAAATGGGACATCAATATCACGCTTCCACCATCACTCAAAATCTTCTTTATTGTTGGAGCCGCTCCCTGGATACGATTATCATCCGTAATATTGAAATTTTCATCCAAAGGCACGTTGAAATCCACGCGTACCAAGGCTTTTTTACCTGCAAAATTTAAATCGTCTACTGTTTTCATTGTGTAACTTTATTGATTTGGGATTAGGTCGTTTTGTCAAACGAACAGCTAAATATAAAAAAAAGCATTTGCTTTCATTAGAAATAATTATTTATTAACAGCAATTCTTACCTTGCATAAATCTTCTCATGACACAAAGTAAGAATTGCCTACATCGTTATAAACCATAATAACCTAGAGTCATACAACGATTGAATTTTCTTTACGAGGCGATTACTAATGAATCTCAACGCTATAAGGCAATCTCGCCTGCACACCCGTCTGTGCAGTAGCTTTTCTCATGACATCAAAATAACGATAATATTCACCCATTTGTTCTTTTGCTACCCAAACTTGAACTTTTTCTTTTGAATTATTCAATATTGAGGTAAAAGGATCTTCTTTCTCTGGATACTGGGACACTTTATATTTACTCAAGTTTGCCTTTTTAGCGGCAGCCTGAATAGCCGCATCCAAGTTCCCCAGACGATCAACCAATTTATTATTCACTCCTTGTGCACCAGTCCAAACTCTTCCTTGTCCAATACTATCAACATCAGCAATGGATAATTTACGGCCGTCTGCAACAACTTTCGTAAATGTACCATATACTTTATTAACTTCTCGCTGGATGATGTCTCTTTCTTCGGCTGTCAACGGTCGATCAAAAGAAGTCATCAAATCGGCAAACTTACCCGTTTTTACACCATCGTAATGTACTCCAATCTTATTGTTCATCAGATTCTGGAAATTAGGAATCACGCCAAATACGCCAATTGATCCCGTAATCGTGGTTGGCTCAGCAAATATCGAATCGGCTGCCGCCGAGATATAATACCCTCCTGATGCAGCTAAATCTCCCATGGAAACGATGACAGGTTTAACTTTCTTGGTCAAGATAACCTCCCGCCAAATAATATCTGACGCTAAAGCAGATCCACCGGGTGAATTGACACGTAAAACAACAGCTTTAACCGCATCATCTTCTCTTAATTTTCGTAGTTCGCGGGAGAATTTATCACCGCCAATTTGGCCAGGTCCAGTTCCTTCACCGTCAACAATTTCTCCAGCAGCATAAAGAACCGCGACTTCAGATCCACTCGCATCGTCTTTTACCTTTTTATTATAATCCAGTAGGGAAACAAACGATATTTCATCTTTTTCCGAAATTTTCAAACGCTTTCTCAGATCTGACAAAAGTTCGTCTTTATACAGCTTGGCATCCGCAAGCTTATATTTTACCGCATCGTCCGCATCCCGAACACGATAGTCATTCGCTATAGCCCGTAATGAATCGGCAGCAATATTTCTGCTCGCCGCTATTTCATTGATAAAAGTACCGTATATACTTCCCAAATATGATGTTACCTGTAAGCGATTGGGATCACTCATTTTATTCAAAAAGTAAGGTTCAACAGCACTTTTAAATGTACCCACCTTCACAATCTGCATCTCTACCCCAACCTTATCCAAGAGGTCCTTATAGAACATCGTAGAACTTGCCAAACCTCTAAAATCAATCGTCCCTTGTGGATTAACATACACCTTATCAGCGGTGCTCGCTACATAATAGGCCTTTTGGTCATACCCGGCATTATAAGCAACAACAAATTTCCCGGTTTTCTTAAAGGCCAAAAGTTCGTCCCTTACTTCCTTTAAGCTCGCAAAACCAACACCGATATGACTAGCATCTAAATAGATCCCTTTAATATTCCCATCCGTAGCTGCATACTTGATCCTCGCCAAAATATCGTCTAGCCCAATATTTTTGGTAGAATAGCCTGGAAGATTGAGACTACCCAAAGGATTAGCTTCACTTCTCTCTGTAATATCATAATCAAAAGATAGGTATAAAACCGAGTTGCTTTTAACAACAATCTCCTGATCAGAGGACGCCGAGCTGATGATCGCCCCAATAATTCCCATCAAAACAATAAACAACACAACAAAAGAGATCACAATCCCCGTAATTGTTGCCAGTACGTACTTAAAAAATGATTTCATATTTTGTAATTAAATCCGATCCATAACCTATCTTCCAGTGGAAAGACTTATTTTTCACTAAAGGTAACGCAATATTTTTTATTCACCCAGTCTTTTATTTCAACTACAACATATTTTTTTCCACGAAATTAGGGCTTCTGGCCGACGGAAATTCACTTTTTCACCTACAATTAATACCCGCATTTCTTCCCATTAAAATCAACAAAAGCTTAATTTAGCATTATGAATAAGATTTATATACTTTTGGGCACTAACCTTGGAGACCGTTTTCAACAGCTTAATCTAGCAAGAAAACAACTTGAAACACACGTTGGAGCAATTATTGAAGCATCGTCGATCTATGAAACAGCGGCTTGGGGAGTTGAAGACCAACCGGCCTTTTTGAATCAGGTCGTTTTAGTAACGTCCGAGTTACAGCCTTTGGCATGCTTAAATCTAACACAACATATCGAACAAGAATTAGGACGTATACGTTTCAAAAAATGGGGAGAAAGAGTAATTGACATCGACCTTCTCTACTTTAACCAGGAAATCATCGACTTGCCCTCACTGCAGATTCCACACCCTTACATCGCCGAACGGAGGTTCACGCTCGAACCATTAGTAGAAATAGCCCCTGGCTATATCCACCCCGTTTACAAAAAAAATAACGTATATTTATTGGATAAATGCACAGACGACTTACCTGTAAAGAAAATTAGCGACGATGAACCATATCGACATTGAACTGATCCGCCAAAACATGTTTGACAACCACGAATTAATCAAACAATTTGTATCCATGTATCTTATTCAAACACCTGTAGATCTCGACAAGCTCCGACAAGCGCTGGCTGAAGGTGATCTTCAAAAGATTGGTGATACAGCCCATCATATCAAACCGACAATGGACTATATCGGTGCCTTTCACTTAAAAGAAAAATTTGAGGAATTAGAGGCCAATGCAAAAAATGAGGAATCTCTCGAGGGGCTTCAAGCCACCTTTGATATTATAGATATCGAAATGAAAGAGCTCCTTTTTGAATTGGAACAATATGAAAAAACGATCTAAACCAGATCGTTTTTTTTATTGAAATGCAATGCCGACAATAGGAAATATAAAACTAAAATAATCGGTAAAGCCATAAATTGACCAACAACAAACAAGATCAGCGTCAAGATCAAAAATATAAAGCGAAACTTATTCGTTTTCCAGTCCATCGAACTAAATTTCATCGAAAACAACCTAATTTCACTCACCAAAAGATAACTGGTTAGAAGAATACTAACGAGTAATACAATCGGATTTAAAACCAATTGCGGATACTTGTCTGCTATATAAGGCAATGAAAGCACATAAAATGTATTCATTGGCGTATTCAAACCAATGAAATCAGAAGTTTGACGCTCATCCAGGTTGAACTTTGCTAAACGTAAGGCTGAGAAAACAGTAATGATATACCCTAAATAAGGCAACAGAGAGCCATCAGGAAATACCTTTGTCAATAAGGTAAACATGATTGTCCCAGGTAAAAAACCAAAACTGACCATATCGGCCAACGAATCAAGCTCCTTTCCGATTGGCGATTTAACATGAAGAAGCCGCGCCACCATTCCGTCAAAAAAATCGAATATCCCGGACGCAAAGACACAAATAGTAACCACTTGAATATTGCCTTGCAATGCCATCAATACAGCGATACAGCCACTAAATAAATTTAGGCAAGTCAGTAGATTTGGGATATGTTTTTTCATTTACAGGATCTATTTTATAAAAAAAGCCATCATTCGATTAAAAATGATGGCTAAAATATCAAAATTTGATGGGATTACCCATTCATACTGATCAAAAATTCTTCATTTGATTTAGTTCCACGCAATTGACCTTGTAAAAATTCCATGGCCTCTGTAGAATTCATATCAGATAGGTGGTTACGAAGTACCCAAATACGTTGTAATGTATCTTTGTCAGTCAATAGATCATCGCGACGTGTACTGGAAGCTGTGATATCGATCGCAGGGAAGATACGTTTGTTAGCCAACTTACGATCCAACTGTAATTCCATATTACCTGTACCTTTGAATTCTTCAAAGATAACTTCATCCATTTTAGAACCTGTATCTGTTAATGCTGTTGCTAAAATTGTCAATGAACCACCGTTTTCGATATTCCGGGCAGCACCAAAGAAACGTTTTGGCTTATGTAAAGCGTTAGCGTCCACACCACCTGACAAAATTTTACCTGACGCAGGCGCAACCGTGTTATATGCACGAGCCAATCTTGTGATTGAGTCTAACAAAATAACGACATCATGTCCACACTCTACCATACGTTTCGCTTTCTCAAGCACGATATTCGCGATTTTCACGTGGCGGTCAGCTGGCTCATCAAATGTCGAAGAAACAACTTCAGCGCGTACGCTTCTCGCCATATCAGTAACCTCCTCAGGACGCTCATCGATTAATAAGATAATCAAATAAACTTCTGGGTGATTCTTTGCAATAGCATTTGCAACCTCTTTTAACAAGTTTGTTTTACCCGTTTTCGGTTGAGCAACGATTAATCCACGTTGGCCTTTACCTATAGGCGTAAATAAATCCATGATGCGCGTAGAGTAATTTCCAACGCCCATATCCAAATTTAAACGCTCATCAGGGAACAATGGTGTCAAATAATCAAATGGCACACGGTCACGAACCTCAGCAGGATTTTGCCCATTGATAGCCTCAACCCGTACCAAAGGGAAGTATTTTTCACCCTCTTTAGGTGGACGGATACAACCACGTACCGTATCTCCCGTTTTCAAACCAAATAATTTGATCTGAGATTGTGATACATAAATATCATCAGGAGAAGTCAAATAGTTATAATCTGATGAACGTAAGAAGCCATAACCATCAGGCATGATCTCCAATACACCCTCATTAACGATCACATTATCGAAATCTGTACTTGAAGAAGTGTTTTCTGCTTTAGGAGTTTGTGTTGCTTTTTCAGGTTGGGGACCTTTATCTGCTGATGGAGCATCTTCGGTTACAACCGGAGTTTCGTCATGCTCAGAAACCTCACGTTTTCTTACCGTGACAGGTTCCGCTGTTTTTACAGTCCGGACACGTTTACGTGTACGTTCAGCATGTTCCTGATTATCTTCCTCTACTTTAGCTGCGTTTTCAGCTGGCGCTGGAGCTGCTTCCTCTTCCCCACCAGTATTGCTAATTCTTTCGATTAATTCTTGTTTACGCAATTTATCAGCATCTGCGATACCGATCAATTTAGCAATCTCGCGCAATTCCGATACGAGTTTAGCGTTTAATTCGTTAATATCCATTAATGTGTTGTGTATGATTTTTGGATTTTTTTTTGAGCTTTTTTCTGAATTCTGATTACACACTTAAACAAGTTTCCATGATTAAGTGTGATGAAGAACTTAATGATTTCTTTTAAACCCGAAGTGGATTAAATATTGAGAACCTAGACAAAGAAAAAAACAAATTTTGTTATTTCAAAATATTTCAAAAAAAATATTTACTATTGTAGCTAGTAAAACGATTTAACAACATTTTTAGATTGAATTTTATATTTTTTTTCATAAGTTCGTACCTTTCAAAATTTAAGTTTTTAGATCCCTTATATGGAACAGCAACAAACTAAAACCAATTACCCCGCACTCTACACATTGATTATTGTGTTTTTCTTTTGGGGGTTCATTGCGGCAGGGAACAGTGTTTTTATACCGTTCTGCAAAAATTACTTTCATTTAGACCAGTTTCAATCCCAGTTAATAGACTTTGCTTTTTATACAGCCTATTATATTGGTGCATTGTTACTATTTATTTTCAGTTCAATCGGAGGAAAGGACCTGGTTGGAAAATGGGGATATAAAAAGAGTATCGTTTACGGTTTACTTTTCTCGGCCTTGGGTGCAGCAGCCATGATTGTTGCTGTCGAAGTAAATTTGTATGTTGGTATGTTGTTGGGACTATTCGTTGTAGCCCTTGGTTTTTCATTACAACAAACTGCAGCAAATCCATTTGCCGTTTTATTGGGCGATCCAAAAACGGGTGCTTCCCGCGTGAACCTAGGCGGTGGTATCAACTCATTTGGTACAACAATAGGACCTCTTGTTATCGGATTTTCCTTATTCGGAACTTTTGAACCTATTTCTGACTCCGAGATCGCCAACCTTCCTCTAAACAAGGTTGTGTATCTTTACATAGGTGTTGGTCTATTGTTCCTGCTTGCTGCAGCATTATTTAATTTCAGTAAAAAAGTTCCTGCTGGCATTAGTGATGAACCGATGGAAAAGGCTAATAAAGCTTTACGTACATTGATCATTATGACCGTACTACTTTTTGGTATGTTCACACCTGTTTTTTTAAGCTACAAGAGTGACTTAGCCTTGCAGGTAGAGCAGTTACACAAACAGGTTTCAAGTTTAACGGATCAGGTTCAGATTGACCAACTCAAATTGCACATTAAAGAAGTTGCCAAACCACTCGAAATGCAACGTATGTTATGGTTGGCTGGAGCATTGGTCGTTGTGATCGGTGGTTTATTGTTCTCCAATAAGAGCGCGCAAAAAAATCCAGAAGGCTGGGGTGCGATGAAATATCCACAATTGGCTTTGGGTATGCTCGCCCTATTTATCTATGTCGGTATCGAAGTTGCTATCGGTAGTAACCTCGGCGAATTATTGACATTGAAGGAATTTGGTCACTTGCAATCATCGCAAATTACACCTTATGTATCCATGTATTGGGGGAGTATGATGATTGGTCGTTGGGCCGGTGCAATTACAGCCTTTAACTTGAGTAAATCGGCTAAAAATGGATTATTGATTATCGTTCCTCTGATTGCATTCTCCATTATCATCGGAGTCAATACGCTTGCAGGATTTGAAATGTCGCATCTCTATTATTACGTAGTATGTATTCTTCTTCAGATTGTAGCATTCTACCTAAGTAAAGAAAAACCTGCTCGTACATTGATTATTTTCGGATTATTTGGAATCATCGCGATGTTAATTGGCCTATTCTCATCGGGTACTATTGCAATCTATGCTTTCTTATCAGGCGGTCTTGCTTGTTCAATTATGTGGTCTTCGATTTTCAGTTTATCCATTGTAGGTTTAGGTAAATATACCGCTCAAGGTTCGGCATTTCTTGTCATGATGATTCTTGGTGGTGGTGTTCTTCCTCCGATTCAAGGAAAATTAGCGGATATTATCGGCATTCATAATTCGTATATTCTACCATTAATCGGATTCTGTTATGTTGTTTTCTTTGCGATATTTGTTAAGGGAATATTAACAAAACAAGGAATCAATATTGACGAAATAGAGGCTGAAGGGGGACATTAACACCCCTCACTAATTGTAAATAGTACACTATTTAAACAATTTTATTACACAGCTCAAAAACTGGCTTAACAATATCGTTAAGCCAGTTTTTTTATATAGTCACCAAAGTACAAAAATTTATTTTTTGAAAAATACGTGGATAAATTATGATATTTAAAATTAAAAAATGTATTTTCGGGGAATTGATTAATGAATTGATTACTCATTTTATAACGATAAACACAATTAAAACTACTCAATAATGATAATCATTGCTGACGGGGGATCAACAAAAACAAACTGGTGTTTGTTAGACGATTCGAATAAAAAAATCTACTTCAACACAGAAGGATATAACCCTTATTTTGTTGATAGTGAATACATTGTAAACTCCCTAAAAAAAGGACTACCGCAAGATTTACCTTTTGAAAAAATCTCAGAAGTAAACTATTATGGTGCAGGTGTTCATAACAAGGAAAAAGCACAAATTGTAGTTGATGCCTTAAAACAAGTATTTACGACAGCTGAAGTTGAAGTAGGACACGATCTTCTTGCAGCAGCAAGAGCATTATTAGGAACTCAAGCCGGATTCGCTGCGATCTTAGGAACAGGAACAAACTCTTGTCTCTACGACGGCAAAGAAATCACATTAAACATCGACTCAGGTGCTTACATTTTAGGTGATGAAGGTTCTGGTAGTTATATCGGTAAAAAATTACTGGCAGATTATGTTCGTAATTTGATGCCTAAAGATGTTAAAGAGGTATTCTACAACACGTATAAAATGACAAAAGATGAAATTATGGACGCGGTTTATACCAAACCTATGCCAAATCGTTTCTGTGCTAGCTTTAGCAAATTTGTCTATGACAACAATGTAAATATCGAATATACACGTAATATCGTTGATGAAGCTTTTGAAGCATTTTTCAGAAACCTTGTTAGCAAATACCCTAATTATCAAAGTTATACTTTCAACTGTATCGGTTCAGTAGGTTATAATTTCAGAAATGTATTAGCTGAAAAAGCTGAGCAATATGGAATGAAAGTAGGTAAGATCTTACGTTCCCCTATTGACGATTTAGTACAATTCCACATCGATAGAGCGGCAGCAACTGCCAAATAAAAAAGAAAAATAATCTTTAACATAATGAAAGGTGTTCAATAAAATTGGATACCTTTTTTTGTGGCCCTTACCCCACTCCATTGTCTTTCTGATCGTCTCCTCAACGAAAATTTCCTGCTAATATTAATTTCCAATAAACTAATTCATACCGTTTTACAAGATATTTTAATGATTTAATAACAGGAATTTCATCGGTACAAAATAAAAGTATCTTTTTTTTGTAAAAGAAGATAACAGATTTATTGAATGAAAAATCGTGGCATACAATAACACAAAAAACGGTAAAATAGATCGTTCATGATCGATTCATTTCAGACAAATCCGTCAAAGGTGAAATATAGTCCTCAACAGACGGACAGACAACAAAATCAACAAAGGTTGATAAATCTTTGTAGACATAGATGAATAAACAAATTTATTGCAAATGAAAAGAAGCCTTGATATACTTGTAATCTCAGATTTACACCTAGGTACCTACGGTAGTAGAGCTAAAGAGCTTTTACTTTACCTAGAGTCCGTATCTCCCAAAATACTGATACTCAATGGAGACATCGTAGACATTTGGCAATTTAAAAAAAGCTATTTCCCACAGGAACATCTCAAAGTCATCAAAAAGATTATTGACATGAGCTCTTCTGGTACAGAAGTGCATTACATCACGGGCAACCACGATGAAATGTTGCGCAAATTTACCGATCTAAAATTAGGTAATATCAAGCTGAGCAATAAACTACTTCTCTCACTCAATAATCAAAAAGTGTGGATCTTTCATGGGGATGTTTTCGACGCATCCATTCATCATTCTAAATGGTTGGCCAAACTGGGTGGATGGGGATATGACAAATTAATCCAGCTCAATAATATCATTAATTATTGCCTGGATAAAATGGGTAAGGAGAAATACTCTCTTTCTAAAAAGATCAAAAACTCTGTTAAAAAGGCCGTCAAGTATATATCGGATTTTGAACATACAGCTACTGAACTAGCGATTGAAAAAAATTACGATTTCGTTATCTGTGGACACATCCATCAACCTCAAATCAAAGAAGTTATTACCCGAAAAGGAACCTGCACCTATATGAACTCAGGGGACTGGATTGAAAATCTCAGTAGTTTAGAATATAAAAATGGGGAATGGAAGCTGTTCTACTTTGAAGAAAACAAAGAACAAATCCTGAAGAATAAAATCATCGATATCCCTCTTTTCAGCCTGGAAGATCTTAAAAAGATTGTCATATCTTAATGGACACAACGCAGATCTGCATAAAATCAGGAAAACAATACAACAAAAAGCCGAGCTAGCTCGGCTTTTTGTTGTATTGTTTATAACTCAAATGTCGAACCGATTTCCGGCAATGACAATGAAATATCCTCATTTTGGAATTTATCCAAAGCTTGTTGTTTATCGATCGTTATTGGCGGAAATGAATCGTAATGGATACCAACTACCCGAGCACAATTCACAAATTCAGCGGCTTTAATTGCATCATCCACGTCCATTGTATAATGCCCACCAATAGGCAAAAATGCCCAATCCAGCTTCATGTCTGCCAGCAATTTCATTTCCATGGTTAACGCAGTGTCTCCAGCAAAATAAATTCGCTTGCCTTTTACATTAAAGACAAAACCTACAGGAAACCCACCGTATTGACCATCAGGTGTACTATTGGTATGTGCGGCATATACCATCTTTACCGAACCAAAAGGCAGTTGAACTGTTCCGCCCAAGTTAAACTCGATAACTTTATCGTCAGGCACTCCCTGTCTTCTCACCCAGCCTGCAGTTTCAACAATCGCTAAAACAGTGGCACCGCTGTTTTTTTGAATCGTCGCCATATCTGCTACATGGTCCTGATGCCCGTGACTTAAAAAGATATAATCCGGTTTAATTGTATTTACATCGATTTCTTTTGCAAGTGGATTATAGCTTACAAATGGATCTAAAAGAACCTTCGTGCCGTCAAAATCAAACTCCACACAAGATTGTCCGTAATAAGTCGCTTTCATGATAATATTGCTATTGATTAAATAATCCGCCTAGTCCTCCTAGTCCACCCAACATATCCTTGCTTGCTGCTTGCATTTCAGCCTGGCTGATATTCTCAGCTTGAGCAATTGCCTTATTCAGAGCAACCACAAGCAACTCCTCCAATTCTTCTTTATCTGCGTTTGATAAAAATATAGGATCGATGGTAACCTCTTTTATCTCTTTATTTGCTGTCGCTATCACACGGATTAAACCACCTTCCGCTTCACCAGACACAGAAATTGAATCCAATCTTTTTTTGATTTCCTCCGCCTTTTGCTGGGCTTGAAATAATTTGTCAAACATATTTATATCATTTATTTGATGCCAATTTACAAAAATCTGTGCATACCTACTATTGCTAATTTACTTTCGCTAATGCTTCCCTTTTATTTCTGAAAGTGTCTGATCTTATTGGCCAAAAAGAACCTTCAGTTCGCTTTCATTGCTCTTGGTGTCTGCGAAGTCAGGAAGGTTTTGTATTTTTGCAACATGCAAAGCAATCAAGAAAAACTAGTCGCCCATATTTTGGACCAGTTGGACCTAAATCCGGCAGCTATTCCAGCTGAAACCTACGACACATTGATTTCAGATCGCCCTCAACTTGTCGACATCGATGATATGGTCTCCTATATCAAACGTATCGGGACTGATCTCGATGCCATCGATAAAACAGTTGAACTGGTTGAAAAAATTGAAGACGAAACAAGTATTCTAATCCATAAGCTTAAGTTTATTTCGGCTACTGACAGGCCCAAGGTATTGGTACTGGACCAAATACAGCCCCTTGAAATAAACCGTTCTGCCTATCTGCAGGAAGCCATAAAAATTGCAGGTGGTATTCCAGTTACGACAGAAAATGAAGCCGATAAAATCATTGTCATCGGTCATGGGGAACAGACATTTATCCAAATCCCACAATTGTTGAATACGGCAGCTATCGCATCATCCAAAGCTATCGAGCTAGATCAAGTCTTTATTATGACCAGTGAACAATTTGCAAAGATTCCCGGATACAATTACTTGAGCGAACTCGAATCCTTAGCCGAAATTCTTCAGCCAAAGTATTTTGTATATGGTCATGAAGGGAACGATTGGCTACAATTTCAACTAAGCTAAAAAACCAAAAATATCGGCATAAAAAAACAGCTCCAGTAGAACAAGAGCTGTTTTTTTTATGTTTTATGATTTTAGTTATATCTTCTGCGCAGGACGTCGTATAATTTTTCAACGGTATGCGGCTTATCTGCCCATTTATTTTTAATAGCATAATTTGTCTGCAAAAATGCGTCCGCTTCTGCGTAGCTTGTAAACCTATTCAATAATTCGACAGCCTCACTATACGCTAAACTATACCCATTAAACAAATCCTTAATAAATAAGAGTTTGTCATTTAAGCTTATCCCTGCTTTAATATCCGTGAGTTTATCGGTATGTCCAGATTGATTCACCTGATAAACACGATTCTGCACGCCGGCTTGTTTCTGTTGAGAGATAATTTCATTTAAGGTCAATGGTCTTGCTGGAGCTTCCTCAATGACCGTATTGATTTCTTCCTGAATAAAAACTTCTTGCGGCTGTTCGATAACGACTTCTTTTGGTTCTTCGATTACTTCTGTAACGAAGACAGTCGGTTCTTCGACTTGCTCAGTGACGTCCTTTTCTGCCTGATAAGCTAATTCCTCCACTGGGGCAGCTGCAAAAACCGGGGGAATTGCAGCAACTGGAGGAATGACAGGTTCAACAATTTCAGGACTAGGTTCCTCCGATTTTGCAGGTTCACTTTCAGAAACAAATGGGACTTCTTTTTCCGCCACGATAGTTTCTTCATTTACCACAATGCTTTCTTCATTTCCACGGCTGAAATCTTCAACTGGCTGAGCGTCTTGAACCTCTTTTTGAGGCTGTTCAGCAACAACTTGTTGCGCTGATGTTCTAATGGTAGAAGGTGGGGTAAAATAATCGTTGAAAGCAATCTTCTTACTGTCCAAGGCAGCAGTACTTAAAGCATGCTGCGATTGACCTTCCTGAAGAACAGCCTTGGTCTTTAGTAAAGTTATGTATGCTGCCACAGCCTGTGCTTTCGCTTCCAGTGTTACTAATTCGTTAATTTCGGACAAACTCCCCTGCTCTGACAAGCTTAGATACTGTCCATTTAAATCCTGTAATAAATCGCCTATCTTATTAAAAATTTCCTCTTTAGTACCCATAATTCTATTTGAAATCACCAATTAATCATTTATAATACTTATACCTTCAACCGACCGAAAAGTGGAAAACTCAATCCTTTGATTTAGAAATATTTGGATTTACGTTCACTTTTTTGCTACCCAAATTTAATATTTAATTCTGATATTAGCAGTGTCAAAAACAGAATATAATGGGAGGTCATTTTACAAAAATCACCTTATTTGCAGACCTTCCGACAAAATTAAATTAATCAAATGCTTTTTTCCGAACATAATTTGGCTTTGCGCCCCGCTCAATATGGTAGCATTGAAATTGTCTGTGGCTCGATGTTCTCAGGCAAGACAGAAGAATTGATTCGCAGGCTAAAACGAGCACAATATGCACGTCTGAATGTCGAAATCTTTAAACCATCTGTTGACAAACGATACGATGAAAAGTTGGTCGTTTCTCACGATAGTAATAGCATCCCGTCAACACCCGTTGATCATTCTTCAGCGATCCTACTCTTAAGCTCATCTACCCAAGTTGTCGGAATCGATGAAGCACAATTTTTTGATGACGGTTTGACAGAGGTGTGTGTCAAATTGGCAAACAGTGGTATTCGGGTAATTGTTGCCGGGCTCGATATGGATTTTCAAGGGCAACCATTTGGCCCAATTCCCAATCTAATGGCAGTAGCCGAACACGTTACGAAAGTACATGCGGTTTGCATGCAATGTGGCGCTCCAGCGAATTATTCCTATCGCCTGACCAAGGATACGGAAACCGTACTTTTAGGTGAAAAAGACGCTTATGAACCACGTTGTAGACCCTGTTATTTCCACTTGAATAAATAGCCTGATCAAAAAAGTCAACTAAAAATCTGCCAAAAGTGCTATAAACACTATTTGGCATAGGATTTGAAATATACTTTATAAATAAGAAGATTAGCGCTATTAATAGCGACAAAATACTTTTCATAATTTAGGTTTATAATTGGTTAGTTAGCACCTCCTTGCCCATCAAGGAGGTGTTTTTTTTAACAAAAAAAAGAACGCTGCTCTCTTTGACTGAGAACAGCGTTCTTTTTTTGATCAACTCCTATATACAAGGTTTAAGGCTGAACACCGTAGTTTATTACCTTACGGCCGATATTCCCTGTTTGATCCATTCCCTCGACGATTACCTTGTAATTTCCATTTCCGTCGGCATTATAAAACTGAATGGCAGCCTCCCCGGTCTCTGTGATCGAGACTTTCGGATTCCAGTAAATGGTCGTTCTCAAATCGTTTGCAGCCTTTCTTTCCGGCGTATCATATTTTGGAACATAGAATTTCCGCTCTTTAATATACCCCAATGGATACATATCGATTACATTTGATTTAGGCAATAAGCTTTCAATCTCACTCAATGACATCCGTGGTTTCTTCGCTTCCACTTTCTTCGTATAGATTGACACAACACCATTATTTTGATACATTCTGGAGACTGTACCCAATTCATCACGTAAGAAGATTTCGATACCTTCGATATCCGCGACATTGATGCTATTCAATCCGGGCTCATCAATAGCCATACCGTTCAGAAAGAATTGAACAGGTGTACGCCCACCCGCATTATAATCACGAGAAACATAATATTTCAATGTCTGTGGATCATAAGTAATGCCCGTCAATACCGTTTGAAGACACATGGTCAACACGTTACAACCGGTCAAACGTTCGGGTTCAATACGGTGTTCCGGCATGGACAGCCCCGAAATAGAAGGAAAATCTTTATTGGTGATTACTTTCTTCACTACCGCTGTCACTTCGACCTCATCCAAGAGAATCGATTTTCGATATTCTTTTCGGCTATTCGCCAAATAAGGAGCAAAAGCTTGGTCTATATTAGGTACAAAATAACTCTTATAACCATTATTCTTATCGATCTCGGGGTAAAAGCTCTGGTCCATATTAATAACCAAGCTTCGGTAATTGTCATTCGATCGGGCATTAACCGTTACTTTGGACGAATCCGGGAACACAAGATCTTTAAATGTGAATCGTCCATTTTGATCCGTATAAACGTCCTTCTTAATATTACGGGAAGGTACCGATAAAAGTAACCCACCATTTGGATAAGGACGTCCCGTATTCATCCGAAGTATACCTGACAATTCGATTCCTTGCTCAGGAAGAAAACTAATCTGCGGCAACTTCTCCGATATAAGCGTCGGGTAGTCAAATCGACGATAGCCCTGCGTCATTAATAAAGCATCCAAAGCTTTATCCCGGTTGGGATTTTTTTCATCAAAATATGAATTTGGGTTCTCTACATTTCCTTTGAGGTCCGAAGTCAACAAAAAGTTGCTCACAATCGATAGATCTGCCTGATCATTATAAGGAACTTTGGATTCGTCTATTACAGCTACTGAATAGCTTCCTGGGAACTTCTGTCCATTGTTGTCTACAGCAAGTTTAAGATTGACCAAGTCTTTGGCCTTATAACTTTGCTTATCGCTCGTAACCTGAATATTTAAAAGCTTTTCACTTTGAACAAATGCCAGACGCTCACTGAGAGGCTTTCCATCAGGACTCAATAAAGTTACCTGGACAATACCATTTGGTAAACGCTCTTTCGGAATATTGACCAATGCTGATGAAGATTTTAAATTCACTTGCGCGCCAAAACAGAGATGTCCATTCGACTGAACTAAAACATAATAGGATTGCCCCTGGTTTTTTGAAAAATTCTCTTCACTGGTTACCACGGCAAACTCAGCATTTGTTGCATCCTGTTTTACAAAAACAACATTTGCCTTGTCATTGACAACAGCCGGCAATTTGTATTTGCGTTCCTGTCCATTCTCAAACTTCACAACTGCTTGATAATTTTCTCCTGCGAGCGGTAGAAGAGAAAAATAGCCCATTCCAGTTCCGAAGTCCGCAAACTCTGCTACAGATTTACCCTTAGAATCTAAAATAATTCCTTTTACCTTTAGACCCTTTCCATCGGATCCGAGGGCTTTAAATGCCACTTTTTTTGCCAATCCGGCGATAATATCTCCCCCTTCAGGAAAGAATTGCACATCCGCATCCCATAAGGCATTTTTTAGCAAGAAAGAACTAGACAAAGGTTTTTCATTTTTATTCTCTTGAATGCTAATCTTCAATTGTCCTTTCTCCAAATTTGCTTTTTCCTTCGCAGACAAATTTATCGTTACTTTCCCTAGACCATCAGTCTCACCTTTACCCTTGTCGAACGTTTCCCATCCCGAGACAAACTCCCAATTGATTTTTGAATTGATCATCGGCTTTCCCGTACGATCGCGGAACTGTATGACAGCTTGGGTTTTATTGCCACCAATGTTATTTTGAAATTCAATGTTCGTAATCAATTTCTTATTGATAACATCACCGATTGGCACCACCTTATTAAAAAAGTAGGCATTATCAAAGTTGGCCATCCATTTTGTGTAACTTCTAAATCGATAATTGTCCTGAGACATAAATTGAGGATCAAGTACAATCTGCCCATTTCCTACCCCTTTATCCAATGGAATTTTTAGTGTCTGAATCAGGGAATCACGACTGTTCAGTACTTCCACATAAGCTATTTTACTCGGCTCATATTCGGCCAAATTGCGGGATAAATAGGTCGAAAACCAGAGGGTATCCCCCACCGCATAATATGGCTTATCGAAATGTAAATGTACCTTTTCAACTGGGTAGACCTGAAAATATTTCTGAACTCGTTCTACGATCGTATTAATAGGCAACGTAGGTGTAGTCTGGGCATAAGTGGTCCCCATCCCTAACAGTCCTATCGATAAAGTCAATAGTTTTATGTGCTTCATTGAAAGTCTTAGAATAAAAAATGAATAGCTAAATATATTCAATTTTGAGCAAAGACCAACCCTATTGGGGTATTTTTAACATTTATTATACCTATTCATAGGGTCATTACCGACTCTTTAAAAATAATTTAAAGCAATGGAGCCAAAAGCCTACAGATGGAATCAACTCCTCTTTTCCAGCGGCTTCGCTGCATCCATTTTCGGATTGTAATCAGATCTGATAAGTCGATATCAGCCAAAAATTGCGCATTAAGACGGTCGCAAAGCGCTTTATCCGAGACAATTCCCGAGATTTCAAAATTGATATAAAAACTTCTAATATCTAAGTTTGTCGTACCGATATAGGCAAGCTTCCCATCAATACAGATGGTTTTGGCATGCAGAAATCCCTTTGTATAGAGGTATACATTGACTCCTCTTTCCAGTAGTGGTTTTATAAATGAGAATGAGGCATGCTGTACAAAAAACGAATCAGACTGGGCCGGCAACATCAAGTCCACACGGACACCTGAAGATACCGCGAGCATTAAAGCGGTCGTCAATTGATCGCTGGGAATAAAATATGGCGTACACAACTGTACATATTCTTTTGCTTCGTTGATACCGGCAATAATTGCTTCCATATTAAAGGGCGCTGGCGATCCAGGATCACTGGCTGTAAATCCTACTCCACTCGCATCTTCATCGGTAAGTGGAAATCGGTTTAAATAACCTCGGCCCAATTCAAACGATTCCGCATCTGTCTGGTTCCAGCTGTTCCAAAACTGGATTTGCAACGTATTTACGGCCGCGCCGACAACCATCATAGCTGTATCCCGCCAATAAACCTCATTTTTTCCATTATTGATATATCGATCTGAAATATTGATTCCGCCGACAAAGCCTATTTTCCCATCGATCACCGCTATCTTGCGGTGATTTCGGTAGTTGCTATTCGCCAAGGAACTGAAGGTTACTGGAAGAAAAGCTTGAAACACAAAATCGGGTTTATGCCGCCGTAAATATTTAATTACATCAGGAGCACCAAAACTATCCAATATCAGACGTACGGTGACCCCAGCTTTTGCTTTTTCTTCTAGAATATGTAAGATTTCCTGCCCTATTCCATCCATTTCCCAGATATAATATTCCATGTGAATGGAATGCTGCGCAGCTTTAAGGCGATCAATAAGTACCGGAAACTTTTCCTCCCCATTGATAAACAGGGTTACATCGTTGTTGAGGGAAAATGTAGAGATCTTTTGATTTTTAAGGTAGCGGTACACCATGGCCAAACTACCGATCCGCTCATTTAACGTATCAATATGTTCCTCCATAATTTCGGATTCCTTACGCCAGGCATCCAGTAGCTTTTTGGACTGCTCGCGATACACGCGTTTCATCCTTTTGACCTTCTTAAACTTCTGACCAAAGAAATAGTAACTGAGCAAACCGACGACAGGTAAGAAAACAATGACCATAATCCAGGCAATGGTCTTGGATGGATTACGGTTTTCGATCAAAATCGTCCCGATTACACCAATATAAAGGATGAGTAAGGGAATCCAATAATATTCTAATGCAATCTGTAAAATATGATGAAGTACCTCCATATTGTGTGCTAAGGGTTTTACCAAATATAATACTTAGCATCGACATATTGTTTGTCGTTAAACACAGTTTATTGCACCATCGACATGAATGAATGGACTTAAATACGGAATGTCTAAATTGGCACCCCGGAGTATAAACCATATTCCCAATAAGAAATAGAGAAAGGGAACCCATTTCGAAAATCCGATTTTGAAAGATCTGGAGAAATTTCCCAGAAAAGAAAACGCAAACAATAGCGGGATAGTTCCTAAGCCAAAATACAACATAAAAAAGAAACTTTGCTGTGGGCTGTCTGCATTTATGGACGACATGAGTGCCATGTAGACCATACCACAGGGCAATAAGCCATTCAGTACGCCGGCAATAAAACTCCCTCCCGGTTTATAGAGCCATTTCGACAATAAGCGTACAATTGGCTGCACAGCCTTCGTCTGCCAGCTAGCGATTTTTCTATTATGCTTACCAATAAGCTGGAATAAAGCAATTCCGATCAGGATAATACCTGTGGCCCAGCTCAAACTTCGCTGCCAACCTTGAATTTGCGCAAATGTCCCGATCGTACCGAGTAAAAGTCCTAAACAACCATAAGTCAGTACCCTGCCGGATTGATACAGTATCTTATTTAAGAAAACGTTCCAACCGAAACCCTGCCTTCCTTCAATAGCAAAAATTAATGGACCACACATTACCGCACAATGTATGCTTCCAAACAATCCCATGAAAAATGCAAAATAGGTATAGCTCATTTCCTTAAACTAAAATAAAATATGCTCTTCAAACAAAAAATCTTTACCTACACTCTTCCAGTCAATATACAAATTCCACATTCCTTTATCGAACGTGGAAATGGGCAGTGTATATAAATTACTGGTTGTCTGAAATGGTAATTCTTTATCCAATCGATTATCCGAAGGTTTTCGAAACAGCAATTTTCCTTTATTTTCTTTGGAGACAAAATGAATATACAAGGTATCTTGCCTGATTTCTATTGTCGGTGATTCCTTCATAATCAATACATTTTGCTTTTTATCGTAAGCTTGATCATAATTCAGTCCCTGCTCGTAATAGTCATCTTCTTCCAGACTATCCGAATCGTGACTCACCATGTATATTCCTGCTCCGACTATACACAACATAAATACCGCCAAGGTTAAAAAAATCTTTGTACCCCAATTCATTGTTTTTCAATTTAATTCATACCCGGAGGTGCTATAAAAGTGGTTTTTAAACTCTCCACTTTCTTATCTCCCGAATAGATAGCTAATTTTATATTACTTTTATAGGTCTCAACATCCTTATTCGCGATAATTAGAAAAAAGCTCAGTGTCGCATGCCCATCTTTACTCAATTTTTGAATAGGATTGACCAGTTGAATCTTTAAACGCGGATCATCACAGACCAATTTAAAAGGCATTTCTTTACCAGACTTATTAATCAATTCCAAAGAATACAGGTTGCTTATTGTCTTATCATCACGAAGTTGGTAGGTGCTTCCCTTTGCCCGGAGCAATCTTCCATCCACCTGAGAACGATTGAACAATAGAAAACAAAAGACCGACATTAATGCAACCAACACGATAGAATAGGCTATTGCCCTCGTATTGCTTTTTTTCTTCAGTGTTCCTTCAATCTCACCCATTGGATAAAAGCCAATTAACTTTTTAGGCTTTCCAATTTTGTCCATGACAGCATCACAGGCATCTATACAGGCCGTACAGCTTACACATTCTAATTGCAGGCCATTTCGAATATCAATTCCCGTGGGGCATACATGTACACAGAGTTTGCAGTCTACACAATCTCCATGTGTCGTCATTGCATCCTTTTGCTGTTTTCCTCTTGGCTCTCCACGTCTATGATCATATGCGACAGTTATACTTTGGTCATCGAGGAGTACCCCCTGCAATCTGCCATAAGGGCAAATTGCAATACATACAATCTCCCTGACATACGCAAACACGCCATAAAAAACTAATGTAAATATGATTATTGATATCAATCCACCGATATGTTGGTCCAATGGATCAGTGATGATCTTCATCAGCGCATCAACACCGATGATATAAGACAAAAAGATATTTGAAATGAAAAATGATATGATCAGGAATATACCATGTTTCAAAAATTTTTTCAATTGTTTTTGATCCGTATTTGGTCCAGCATCCAATTTCTTTTGTTGTTGCCAATCACCTTCGATCCAATATTCAATTCGTCTAAATATTAATTCCAAAAAAATGGTCTGGGGGCAAGTCCATCCACACCATACCCGTCCAAAGACAACAGTAAACAAAACCACACATACCATCACGATTAACATGCCGAATACGAATATGTAGAGATCCTGTGGATAGAAAAGATTTCCTAAGATGGAAAACTTTCGCTCAATAATGTTGAACATGAGAAACGGTTCACCATTTATTTTGATAAAAGGAACTACAAACAAGAACAGCAGTAGTGAATACCCAACCCACTGTCTCTTTTTGTAAAGCTCTCCCTGCGGTTTTTTGGCATAAATCCATTGTCTTTTTTTTGACTTAGATCCACCGTTATTGGCATTATTCACGACTACTGTACTCATTGCTATTTCAATTTACTACTCTGCTTTTTTATCTGTTTCAGCCTGATCTGCTTTGCTCTCATCTGCCCCCTTCTCTCCGCTTGCAGTTTGACCACCGCCATAGGTCACCTCATCACCTTGCGGAGCTTTTGGATTAGCAGGGTGTGTATCCCTTAAGGTGATAATATAACTGGCAACCTGTGCGATTTGTGCAGGACTTAAAGTTTGTTCCCATGGCACCATTCCTTTATCAGGAACACCATACTTAATGGTTTTGAAGATATCTTTAATCTCACCACCATGCAGCCAAAACTTATCGGTCAAGTTAGGTCCGATGCCTCCCTCGCCACTACCACCGTGACAAGCGACACAGTTTGCGGTAAAGATCGCTTTTCCATCAGCTGCCATTTCCGGCTGAAACTCCACGCTACTTTCGTCTACATTGCTCGCAGAAGCGGTAAGATAAGCCTGACGCTCTTTCTCGGCAACGACCATCTCATGTTCATACTCCTGGTCCTGGTTCATTCCGATGCCCGACACCTGATAAACAAATAAGTAAACAAGGCCGAAAAAAATCGTTCCATAAAAAAGGAAATTAAACCAGATCGGAATCGGATTATCCAATTCGCGGATACCATCATACTCATGGTCTATGACAATATCCTTTTCTTCTGAAATCGGTCTGATACCCATGATCTTGTTCCACGACCTTTTCATCCAGCCCTTATTCGCCGCCTTTTTGAGTTTTTCCTCCTTGGCCAATTCAGGCATGGTAATCTTAATGATGGATTTCATCGCGCGATTGACCATCAATGCCGAAGCAAGAAGAGCCAGCATCACAACGATCAATACAACAATTAAGATATCTGTGTATAAATTATCTGTACCGAATCCTATCGTAGATTGAACAACTTCTGTGGTAGCTGGTGCAGTATCCAATAATAAACTCATATATTATAGACTTTCAGGTGAATGATTCAGTTCCTTTTCTGTTTCATCTTCTTCCAAAGGCAATTCCTTCATATAAGTAACATAGTCTTTTTTCATTCGAAACAACATTATTGCTACTGAAATGAAGAACACCAAGAAGATCCAAAGTGATGCGATTAGATAAAGCTCACTGCCGTTTAGATTTGTTATTTGCTTAAACATGGCTTTATTGATTTGCGTTAACATTATCAGCTACTTTTGGAGCTGCTTTTATATCTGTTCCTAATCGCTGTAAGTATGCAATTACAGCTATAATCTCACGATCAGCTAACACATTCACTTGATTTTGTTTTAGATCATCGGCAATTTTTTGTGCCTGTTTGGTGAGATCCTGCTCAGCATGTTCAATTTCCGCATCGGTATAGGGGATTCCCAATTTCCGTAATGCTTTCATTTTATCTTGCAGAATAGAATTATCCAGCTTCTGATCGATTAACCAAGGATATGTTGGCATAATACTTCCTGGCGAGGTAATCGTCGGATCCAACAGGTGATCAAAGTGCCATTTATTTGGATATTTTCCACCGATGCGATGCAGATCCGGTCCGGTCCGCTTCGAACCCCATAAAAACGGTGTATCGTAAACAAACTCTCCCGCCTTACTATACTCTCCGTAACGGGCGGTTTCGGATCTAAATGGACGAATAGTTTGCGTGTGACAGTTCACACAACCTTCCCTAACGTAAAGATCCCTTCCCTGCAGTTCCAATGCTGTATAAGGTTTTACACTCGCAATCGTTGGAACGTTTTTAGAAATTGTAAAAGTCGGCACCATCTCCACCATACCCCCGATGAGGATGGCAATAAGAGCCAGTACCATAAATAAAATTGGCTTACGTTCAAGGCGACGGTGTTGAGACTGTTCGTTTACTTGAACCGGCAATAATGCAGGAGCTTCTGCAGGCTCATTGGCCAAAAGCTTCCCTTTTTGCATAGTTTTGATCAAGTTGAACGTCATCAGGAACACGCCCGATAGATAAAGTGCACCACCTAGTGCACGCATCATGTGCATTGGCAAAATTTCCAATGTTGTCGCAAGGAAGTTTGGATATTTCAAAACCCCTTCCGGTGTAAATTCTTTCCACATCAAGCCTTGTACTACAGCTGCCCAATACATCGGGATCGCATAGAACAAAATACCCAAGGTACCTATCCAAAAGTGCGTTGATGCCAATTTTTTAGAATATAACTCCGTTTTATAAATACGTGGTATCAACCAGTACAGAATACCGAATGTCATAAAGCCGTTCCATCCCAATGCACCTACGTGGACGTGTGCTACGATCCAGTCGGTAAAGTGAGCAATTGCATTCACCTGCTTTAAGGATAGCATAGGGCCTTCGAAAGTCGCCATACCATAACAAGTAAGGGCCACGACCATGAATTTTAACATAGGCTCCGTCCGTACCTTATCCCAGGCACCACGTAAGGTCAACAAGCCGTTAATCATACCGCCCCAACTCGGAGCAATCAACATAATGGAGAATACAACCCCTAAAGACTGTACCCAGCCAGGTAGCGCCGTATAGAGCAAATGGTGAGGACCTGCCCAGATATAAATAAAGATTAAAGACCAAAAGTGAAGAATACTTAACTTGTAAGAATAAACTGGACGGTTGGCCATCTTAGGAAGGAAATAATACATCATTCCCAAATAAGGAGTTGTCAAGAAAAAAGCAACTGCATTGTGACCATACCACCATTGTACCAGCGCATCCTGTACGCCTTTGTAGACATAATAGCTTTTCCAGCCAGCTACAGGTAATTGGATGGAGTTAACAATATGCAATACGGCTACTGTAACAAATGTGGCAATATAGAACCAAACAGCGACATACATGTGACGTTCGCGTCGTTTGATAATAGTACCGAACATATTGATTCCGAATACGACCCAAATGAGGGTAATTGCGATATCAATAGGCCATTCCATTTCGGCATACTCATGGCTTGAAGTAAGACCGAGGGGTAGTGTAATAGCCGAGGCAACAATAATTAATTGCCAACCCCAAAAATGGAGCTTGCTCAAAGCATCACTGAACATTCTTGCTTTAAGCACCCGCTGTAAGGAGTAATAAACTCCCATAAAAATACCATTACCTACGAAAGCAAAAATCACCGCATTGGTGTGCACAGGACGTACACGGCCAAATGTTGTAAATTGCAATCCAAAGTTCATCTGGGGCCAAACAAGCTGCGTCGCCACAAGCAATCCTATGGTCATACCAACTATCCCCCAAATAATGGTAGCGATTCCGAAATTCCTGACAATCTTGTTGTCGTAATTAAATTGCTCTAACTGCATTACTTAAATTGTTGATTCTGATTCAAAAATAAGCAGCAATTTATGACAATCTAATGATGGACAATGCGTACAAAAGTGATGTACGTCACTTTTTTATTACCCGATTACAAGGTTTAGTTAGCAATTTCGACCATTGGTTGTAAATGACTTAGGGAAAATAGAGATCTTGAAAGATACTTTTTACAATTAGATCAGACATCAAAAGTGACCGTAGTCACATTTCCTGCAGTTTAATACCTTGTTTTAATGGCAATATGGGTTAGAATCACTGTTACATATACACAAATTTATCCCAAAAACATCGGGACTATTGGCACGAAATAAATTGTATCTATAGTGCATCAAACCTCATCAGAATAGCAAACCTTAATCTGCAGACTCATTGCACTATTCGCCTATAGCAAGTGAGCTAAAGACTCTTTGTAAAGAATCGGTAGTGGGATTAGCTTGAACTGGCTTCCGTATACTGTTATAGCATAATTTAGTTAACCACTGTAGAAAAAGCCACTTATTAAAAGAATATGAGCTCAGCCTGAATTTAGTAATTCCCCTTAGCTACAAGGATGCACCATACCACCGGAGCACAGTGATGGCTGCATGACCGCCTGCTATGACTGTGTACCATTACCTGTATACTTCCCAACAGTCGGATAGCATATACAGTATTACAAGTAGCTACTGCAAGGCCAATTGATATGCAACTATAGGATACAGGTAAAAAGTAATAGGATTTGATACGGTCAGTGAAGGCTGCAGGGCTGCTATCGGTTGCGAAACAGCTGCCGATGGACAGGGCTCACCGACGGTCCTGTGCTGTGATAACCGATAGGCGGAGGATATGCAGTGATGGTCAGTGGCGGAAGTGTAATGGTCATGGAAGTATTTAAACGAAAGAAGCCCTTGACTGTTTCCAGCAAGGGCTTC
>NZ_JANUDT010000006.1:0-423943 GCF_024808035.1 Sphingobacterium sp. BIGb0116
TTTTTTCTTTTTCTTTTTTTCGATTTCCGCGTTTAAAATAAACTGAGCGGGATTTTAAATCCTGTCAGGCTTCTCTTAAACCCTTCTTTTTTCATCGTTCCCTCTTTCGGGGTAACCGTTCCTCCCTTGCGGAGTGGTGCAAAGATAGGGAGTTTACTAACAAACTTCCAAGCCTTTTGTTCTTATTATTTTCATTTCGCCCTTAACTACCTGTAACGGTGCGAGATTCTTTTTGGATTTTGTCCACAGGATTGCGCAGAAGGCGGCAAAAAGGCTACTTTCCTAAGATCTGCAGCGGATTTCAGTCCCAGCTTCCCGTGCGGGCTTCCGCTCAGAACACCGGAAAGGAGTGGTTTGCGCAAGAGAGTACTAAAGTCGGACGGGAATGGCAGCGCAGTCGGCGAACGGGCATAGGCAGGAAGATAGCAGTCAAAGGTCAAAGAACATCAGGCTGCATAATCCGGTCGGGATCCTCTTTTAAAAGCCTGCGCGGCATCCCCGGGTAGAATCCGTGCCGGAAAGACCGGAAAATTGTGCCGCCGGAAAGATGACACCGGAAGGATACCGCAGCGCAGCACATAAAAGGGGACAGCATACAACGCTCTTGATTGCCTCTTTTAATAGCTATACTTTCTTACCACTTTACTTAGGGTTTAGTTAGGGTTTGTTTAGGTTTAGTTTAGGTATAGCTTAGGTTATAGCTAAACTAAACCTAACTTAAGACTAAGCTAACTATAGACAAAAACTAAACTAAAGGATAAGCAATCCAGAACTCTTCCTCGCTTAGGGAGGAACCATGGGTCGCTCGCATCATAAAACTATCCAAACCCAGTTCGCCTGAGCGTCATGACTTATATTGAAAGATCTTATCCGATTAACGATCTGTTTTAACAATCAACTATCTACTTATATAACAGGCAATTTTACAGCTATTGGAATATCTCTTTTTTCAGTAAATTTGATCTAGGTTAATAAATAACAAAAAAGAAGACCTTATTTTTAAGAAATTAAAGATATTAAATACTTTTATTGCACATAAAACCATATTGGTCCATGATAGATTATGCTCAGCTTTTAAAACAGGTAGAAGAATATGCTGAAACTTATATTACAGAAAATATTTCAGTTTGCCATTGTTTTCACAATACGATACACACACGTTCTGTTGTACGTGCTGCGGAGGAGATTTCATCGCACTATAAACTAGGAGAGGAGGATCACTTTATTGTTATTAGTGCCGCCTACTTTCATGACCTCGGCTACGTAAAATCTGACAATGCTATCGGTCATGAGAAGATAAGTGTCGAAATTGCTTTCAATTTTCTCCAGGATAAAGGAATACCGGAAGCCATACAGGAAAAAATCAAAGGTTGTATTTTAGCAACGAGAATGCCTCAGGATCCAACAAACCTGCTGGAGCAAATTCTCTGCGACGCGGACCTATTTCATTTTGGGAACGAGGATTTCGTTACCAGAAACAAACTGATGAAAGCCGAAGCTGAAGCAGTACTAGGGAAGGAGATCGATAAAGACGTATGGAGGGCGGGCACAATCAAACTATTAATGAGCCATCATTACCATACTGAATATGCGCAGCAAAAGCTCAATGCCAAAAAGGAGATGAATCTAAAAGAACTGGAGAAAAAACAGGAGAAATCTATCTCAAAAAATAAAGAAAGCAAAAAAGAAGACAAGAAGGAAAAGGATAAAGGCAGTAAGCCAGAACGTGGGATAGAAACAATGTTCCGGATTACATCCTCAAACAATCAGCGATTAAGCGACATGGCAGACAATAAGGCCAACATCTTGTTAACGGTCAATTCTATTATTCTTTCCGTTGTGATTGCTGTCTTATTTCGGAAACTAGATGCCAACGAGCACCTTATTATCCCAACAATTATCTTAACAACGGCCGTGGTAGCAACCATGGTCATGGCAATACTGTCAACAATACCCAAAATTCCCTCTGGTAAATTCTCAAAGGAGGAAATCGAACAAAAATCAGTCAATCTGCTCTTTTTTGGGAACTTTTACAAGATGAAACTCGACGACTACAATGAGGGCATGCAGAAGGTAATGGTCGATTCGGAATTTCTATATGGCATGCTTACCAAGGATGTTTATTCGCAAGGTGTGGTATTAGGCCGAAAATACAAACTCCTACGATACGCATATGGAATTTTTATGTTTGGCCTTGTTATATCGGTTGTTTCTTTTGTCGTCGCAACCATATTTTAATGCGATCCTATAAACACAGCGGAATATGTCAGGATCATGTTGTTCAAACTTTCTTTTTTATTTAAAAAGATGCCGCCTTTAAATCAATCATTAGCGACCAATAGACAGGATCATTTATTGATGTTGTTGTAAGCATGTTGCCATAACCATAAATTTATACGGATGAAGAAGAAAGATCTTTATATCAACAGAGACATCAGCTGGCTGTCGTTCAATGATAGGGTACTTGACCAAGCTGGTCGTCAGGAGGTCCCTTTATTGGAAAAACTACAGTTTATCGCTATTTTCTCATCCAATCTGGATGAATTTTATCGGGTTAGAATGCCTGTACTGATGGCTTGGAAAAAAATAATGAAGCAAAATCCCGGACAGCTCATTCCGAACATAGATATTGGGACCTATAAAAAAGCGTCAAAAACCATCAATAGACAACAGGAAAAATTTGGCCTAATACTAGCTGATATTATCCAAGAATTAGCAAAAGAAGATATACTCTTAATTTACAATCAAGCTATTCCTGCCGAAATAAAAGACCTAGCAGCCCAATATTTCTTTACCACAATTGCCTCCTACCTCCAAATTATACCGATTGATGACACCTCTTTTTTCCCGATCAACAATCAGCTCTACTTCGTCGTTACAGACGACAATACTGGAGCGGTATTCTTTCTAAATGTGCCTTCAAATCATATTGGCCGCTTTTTCACCTGTGAGATCAATGGGAATAAATATGTTGTGCTCATAGATGATATTATCAAAGCATTTTTTCCTGAAGCCATAAGAAATACATCATTAAATTTCTATTCCTTTAAAATCACAAGGGATGCGGAATTAAATCTCCAAGATGAATTTGAGGGTGATATTGCCCAAAAAATCGAGACGGAAGTCAATAAACGTGACCTTGGCTATGCGACACGCTTTCTATTCCAGCCAAATCTGCCAAAACAGTTGATAGAAACACTGGCAACATTATTTGATCTGCGGAAAAGTAGCATTGTCGAAGGCGGAAACTACCACAATCTTAAGGATCTATTTTCATTTCCGATTAAAATAGCGGAACTTTCTTATCCAAAACAGCTGCAAATTAATACGAATCAGAATTTCAAAGAATCTATCTTTGACCAAATAGACCGAGAGGATCTGTTGATCTGTACTCCCTATGAATCGTTCGACCCCATACTGCGTTTTTTTAACGAGGCAGCGATAGATCCAACCGTAGACGAGATTTACACGACCTTATACCGTATTGCTGGTGATTCTCATATCGCACAAGCACTCGCTACCGCAGCAAAAAATGGAAAAAGAGTCAATGTATTTGTCGAATTGAAAGCGCGCTTTGATGAAGCAAATAATATACATTGGGCTCGATTGATGAAAGAACAGGGTGTAAAAATCACCTATAGTATCCCCAATTTAAAAGTACACGCCAAAATAGCGCTGGTCAAACGCAAACAAGGTCGAGAAAGTGCATTGCTAGGTACAGGAAATCTAAATGAAAAAACGGCGAAGGTCTACACAGACTACTTCCTCATCACCTCAAATAAGCTATTGACCAACGAATTAAATATGCTATTCGAGTTTTTACCAGCCCGGAGAAAACCCCATAGTCCAAATGAGCTGTCTTTTAGTCATCTACTGATTGCACAGTTCAACCTCAAACATACATTTTTATCCCTGATCGACCAGGCCATCCGAGCTGCTAAAGCCGGAGACACAGCTACAATAAAAATTAAATTAAACAATCTGGAAGAAGAATCGTTAATCAATAAATTGTATGAAGCAAGCCGGGCAGGGGTAAAACTGCAGTTATTGGTTAGAGGAATCTGTAGACTAAAACCACAAGTACCTGGATTGAGCGACAACATTGTCGTGAAACGGATTGTAGGACGATATTTAGAACATGGCAGAATATTTATTTTTCAATATCAAGCCCAAAGCAGCGTGTATCTGGGTTCTTCGGACTGGATGAACCGCAACATTTACCGACGTATAGAAACTTGCTTTCCGCTACTGAATCTGACATTAGCACATCAAATACAGGAACTGTTCGATATTCAGTTTGCGGACGACACCGAAGCAACTTTGTTGGATGAACATGGGCAAAATCAGGCAATAGAAACACAACAGAAGAATGTTTCTCAGCAACAAATCCTTAATTATTTGAAAGGTAAAATGAAAAAATAGGACTATTCAGCAGGGCATCTCATAAAAGCATGACCAGCCCTGAAAGCCCAACAAAATAATCATTGCACGTAAGCTCATTCAGAAACCTGATGACTTCATCAATTTAAATTTAATCATATAATGATGAAAAACCCGACGATATTGACAACGATGGCATTAGGCTTAGCCTCTGCTATTTTTCTCGCCTGCAACCCGAATAATACAGCCAAGGAAAATAACAACAAGCTCGCTCATGTTCAAGCTGAAAAACCGCAACAAATACCCTATACATTATCTTCGGGCATAAAGATGAGTTTGCCAGACGAATTATTAGAAATATCCGGGATAGCCTTTCTCGCGGGACAGGATGATGATATTTATGCCATCCAAGACGAGCAGGGCTTTCTTTATAAGTTTAACCAACCGACACAAAAAGTCACGTTCAACCCTTTCGGAAAAGATGGCGACTATGAGGATATCTCGATAAGCAATACACATTTCTTTATCTTAAAGAGCAATGGCAGCATCTATTCCTTTCCGATTGCCGAAAACGACGATATAAAAAACGTTGTTGAACAGAAAAATTTACTCCCAAAAGGAGAGTACGAGGGACTTTTTGTTGACCGCGAAAGTAACCAGGCATACGTATTATGTAAAGAATGCAAGGTCGATAGAAAACAACCGCAAACCTCTGGCTATGTCTTTTCAATTGACGAGCATGGTCAATTTCAGCCGAAAGGAGAATTTGCCATCCAGCTTGATCAACTTCAGGCATTTGATGCTAAAATTAAGAAAACGTTCAAACCCTCCGCGTTAGCTAAAAAAGCAGACAGTAAGGAATGGTATATCTTATCTTCTGTAGACAAAGCCCTTGTGGTCACCGATGAGAATTTTCGTGTAAAATCGCTCTCTCCATTAGATCCGAAGATCTTCCCTCAACCTGAAGGCATTAACTTTGATTCAAAATTCAATCTTTACATCAGCAGCGAAGCCGGTAATCAGGATAAAGGGATCATTTATAAATTTGAACAAAAATAGGCATGCAAAAGGTTGTACCATTCTTTCTTATTTTTCTTGCTAGTCATGTTTATTCACAACAAAAACATACACAGTCACCTGCACATCAGGGCAAGTCCTTTGCTAAAACCGTCATCAAGGACAGTGTAAGTATCGTTGCAAATGCAAAATATGGTAAAGCCAGTAAATTCAAAAAGTTCTTCCTTGGCGAAAACTACCGCAAAGAATGGGCTGCAGAAACCACCTTACCTTTGCTCCAACTTTCAACCTTATACGGGGGACTGCGTCCTGTTAAACAAGGGGGCGGGATGCAATCGGTTTCTCTACGACTTACAGATTCAAGCGGTCAGGAATGGGCACTGCGATCAGTCAATAAAAGGACTGAATCCCTTATACCAGAAGAGCTACATGGCACCTTTGTACAGGATGTCTTGGACGATGCCACTAGCGCACAGCATCCCTATTCTGCGCTTATGATCCCCGCTTTGGCAAATGCCGTGAACGTCCCACATGCCCATCCAATCATCGGCGTTGTTGCACAAGACAGCATATTGGGTGAATATGCTCCGCTTTTTGAGCATACGGTGGCTTTACTAGAAGAACGCGAGCCTCTTGGTGATTCAGACAACAGCCCGAAAGCTGTACGAAAACTACAGGAAGATAACGACGATAACTTTAAGGCTAAGGCATATCTCCGCGCAAGAATGCTGGATGTACTGGTAAGCGATTGGGATCGACACGAGGATCAATGGCGTTGGTACAATGAAAATCAGGATAGCACAGATCACGATAAAGACTATATTCCTATTCCCCGCGATCGGGATCAGGCACTACGTGTCACACAAGGTTTTCTGATGAAAGATATCTATCAGCAATTTGTCAACCCAGTCATGCAAGGTTTCACGACCGGTATTCCCGATATTCGCTATTCTTTGTTTAAATCACGCTTTTTAAATGCTCATCCGAGCAACCAGCTTCCTCACAAGGAATGGACCAAAGAGGTCAAGCAATTTGTAGCTCGTCTCACAGATTCGGTATTATGGGAGTCGGTACATAGCCTGCCGCAATCGTCCATTGCTATTCGTGGAGAGCAAATTTTTAAAACACTTCAAAGCCGTCGTGATGCACTGCCCATGGCGATGGAAGAGTATTACAATTTCATTAATAACATTGTCGATATTCATCTCAGCGACAAAAACGAAAAAGTAGAAATATACAGCACAGCGAATAAAAACTTAAAAGTCAAAGTTTCGAAGATCAATAAAGATGGTAAGGTCACCAAAGCATTGATGGACAAAACCTATAAAGATTCCCTGACAAAAGAAATTCGTCTCTATTTGGCTGAGGGAAAAGACTCTGTTGTCATCGATAACGCAAATTCTCCTATAAAACTCCGAATTATAGGAGATAACACGCCAAAGACTTATGTGATCAACCAAAGCAAATCGAAAATACAGCTTTACGAAAACACCAAAAATTCCACTTTACTGGGTGAAAAGAACAAAATAAAGCTTCATTATGCACAAGATAGTACCAAAACGCAATTTGTTCCTGTAAACCTGTACAACACCTGGCTTCCCCTGGTAACTGCGGGTTATAATGCTGATGACGGTTTTTCGCTGGGGCTAGGCGCTGCTTACACACATCAGCGTGGATTTAGAAAAAGTCCCTTTACTTATAAGCAACAACTTACTGTAGCAACAGCCTTCCGGACCGGAGCTTATAAAATTCACTATAGGGGCGAATGGATAGCTGTTGTCGGGGATGCGGATCTTGTTGTCGATGCGCTAGCAAAAGCTCCTGACAACACGCAGAATTTCTTCGGCGTAGGCAATAACTCGCTCTTCTTAAAGGAACAGTATGGTGCAAAATATTACAGAAGTAGATTCAATATTTTCAATATCAATCCACAGTTAAGGTGGAAACCTTCAGCTACATTAAACTTTGCCGTAGGTCCGCATATCCAATTTTACCACTTAGATCCGATTGAAAATGAAGATCGATTTATTTTAAATCCCCAAGCTTTACATTCTTACGATAGTTTATCGATTACCAAAGACAAAGCTTTTGCAGGTATCAATGCCTTTTTAACACAAGACTCCCGTAATCGAAAGATTAACCCAAGTAAAGGGCTATATATTGAAGCCGCTTTGAATTCCTATTTTGGACTCAATCAGTACTCAAAAAATTCAGCGCAGTTAAGTGCTGCAATGACCGGCTATTTTAGTGCATTCAATGAAGGTATTATATTCGCCAATAGAACAGGAGGGGGCACCGTTGTCGGGAACCCTACATTTTATCAATATCTATTTCTAGGCGGCCATGAAAATCTCAGAGGATTTCGCCAGTACCGATTTGCAGGGCAACAGATGCTTTATAATAACCTAGAGGCTCGTGTTAAAGTACTTGATGTCAAAAGCTATGTTCTTCCAGGTGAATTCGGACTAATGGGTATGTATGATGTTGGGAAAGTATGGGCAAAGGGCTATAACAACGATAAGTTTCATCAGGGTGTGGGCGGAGGCATTTATTATATCGTCGCCAATGCACTTCCTTTACATTTTGTCATGACGAAATCCAATGAAGGCTGGTATCCCTATTTCAGCACAGGTTTCCGCTTTTAAAATTTTCGATCCATGGAGATAAAGAAAGTACAACTCACAACGAAGAAAACGGCCAATACGTATGCAAATGGCAGGCTAGACTTTGAACCATTTTTCAAATACCTGGAATCTTTTATTGAAAATGGCACTTCATCCGATGATATGATTCCTTTGTATGCATTGGAACGCATCAAAGAAATAGAACATCTCAACGGGAAACTCTGCAAGCATAACCTCAAAGCCTATAAAGATATTCTGCAATTGATTTATAGCCTCTCCGTATCGTTGATTGACACTGCTCCAAAAAGGTATTGGGCACTCACAACAGCCCTAGCAGAAGAAGCCTTTTATGGAACGGAAGCCTTTTTCGACCTAGTTAGCCATCAGCTTGTCGAGCAAGAAATTCAAGGGAAGATGCGTACCGGAAGCCTTCTTACCAATCAAGAAAAGCTCTTTTATACCCTCATCTTCGAGCGACTCTATGGCTTTTCTTCCAATGAAAACAGCAGTATTGTTTATCATCAACTCAATGATCGGGGGGAGATCGTCGATTATTACGATTTGGACATCGATTTCAAATTTGTTGAGATCAAGGCAAAAAAAACACTTCCTGCGCTTGATATAGGTCGTTTATCGGAAAATCCCAGTGATTCGCTTTTTGATTGGAATACCGTTATCAATACCGTTAAACTGGAAGATTTTGAGTTATCGGGATTTAGTATTGTAACTTTCAGAAAGACCAGTACGGAACATACTTTACGTCGCATTCAGTCCATTCTCTTGGATCTGCCGACATACAATTATCATCTCTTTTTCGCTGATTTAGAAAAAATCATCACACCGCTATTAAAAGGGGCTGAAACCGTATTTAGTTTATTTCCGTTATTCCAATTAAATGGGGTCCCATTTTTCGATTATTCAATCACCAATAAAAGCATCTTGATTGCGGAAGCGTATACCGCAAATAAAACATTCAAGATCAATCCTGAACTTGCGGACTACCTAAAACATCCGCATGTTATATTTTATACAAATAATGCGACGAATGGCCTCCGAAATACCACATCCATTTTCGACGAACGGATTAGTCGCTCGGGAGTAACGACCTATCTGTGTATTCCACTCATTCATAATCATTCCCTCTCAGGCATATTGGAAATATACAGCCGTGAACAAGATCAGCTCGACAATGATACAATGCAAGCCTTAGGTTCTTTGGTCCCCCTTTTATCACAACTATCTCAGGATATCACCCTAGAATTTAAAAAACGTATCGACGATATCATCATCAACCGGTTTACGACCATACAGCCTTCGGTTCAGTGGAAATTTAACCATATTGCGGCCCAGTACATTCAGGAACTGGAAAACGACAGTCGGGATGCGCATATTAAGGCGGTAGTATTTGAAGATGTCTATCCCCTCTATGGTGCTGTCGATGTCAAAGACTCAACGATCATACGAAACGCCTCCATTCTGAAAGACTTTAGCTTCAAGGTCAAACAGCTCGCAATGCTTATTGATGAGCTCTCTTTAGATGGAAAGCACAAGTTGATTATGACTTTTTCAGCACGTGTTGATCAAATTACAGAATCTCTTGACCATATTTCTTTTGATGAGTCGATGGTCAAGATCATTGAGTTTTTTAGGAAAGATGTACAGCCATTTTTAGAAGAAGCCAGAAAGCAATTCCCGTCAAAAATAGAGGTGATCGAACATTATGCGAAGCATTTTTTCACCAATCGGGACACAGGTGAGTTTTATCGCAATGAATTTGAAACTTCTTTACGCCAGATCAATCAATTGATCAGTAGAGAACTGGATCATTTCAATAGCTTCATCCAGGGGAATTATCCATCTTATTTTCAAAAATTCAGGACAGACGGTATTGAATATGACATTTATATCGGCGAATCCATTACGCCACAACAACCTTTCAGCTACGAATTTATCAATGTATTTAGGCGTCAGCAAATTATTTCGATGGCTAGAATTACGCTGAAAGCTTACCATGCGAAAGATATTCTTCCTCTGACTTTAGAAACAACACAATTGATTTTTATCAATCCACATAGCATTGATATTAGCTTTCGGGAAGATGAACGGAGGTTTGATGTAGAGGGATCTCTCAATATCCGTTATGAAATAATCAAAAAAAGGATAGACAAAATTCGGATAAAGCGAACCAAAGAACGACTTACCCAGGTCAATAAAATTGCGATTGTCTATTTATCGGATGAAATCCTAGAGGATCTCATGTTGAGTATAAAGGCAATCTACGACATGGGCATCATTGAGCATACCATCGAACATTTAAAATTGGAGGATGTACAGGGAATCGCGGGTTTGAAAGCTATTCGCCTTTCTGTAAATTTAAACTATCAAGATTTCTCCTAAATTTGTCCAATAAAAGGAGATTTATCCCCATTGGTGTAAGCGATATGGGGTACCGTCAACTGGAGATTTTAATATAATGATTTAAAAAGGATTACCATGATTACTGATGCCAACTATTTTTATCTGAGCGATTTGCTTGGCACCTTATTTTTTGCAATATCAGGCACCCTGTCGGCAAAACGTAAAGATATTGATATTTTTGGGGCAGCCTTTTTAGGCTTTGTGACAGCCATTGGCGGTGGATCCATGCGGGATATATTTTTAAATCTGCGCCCAGTATGGGTCAATGATAGCAATTATCTCATCGCCATTTTCCTCGGAATTTTAATTGCCATTGTCTTCAATAAACAATTGTATGGTTATTATCGTACCTTGACACTTTTTGATGCCATCGGAATTAGTTTTTTCACTATCCTGGGGGTACAAAAATCACTCAACTACGAAAGCAATACCTATGCTGCCATTATCTTTGGAATGTTCACCGCGGTATGTGGGGGGATGACGCGCGACGTCTTACTCAACGAAACTCCATTAATCTTTAAAAAAGAAGTATACGCTACCGCCTGTTTAGGTGGTGGCCTCACTTACATCTTGCTGGTACATCTTGATCTTGATCTTTCCTGGGCGGCCTTCATTGGGGCAGCAGTTGTATTTTTAATACGAATGACAGCCGTTAAATATCGTCTATATTTACCCCGGTTGGATTGAGGAAAGTCCTTCTTCGCGTGTGAAGTTTTTATAACACGCCTTACTGGATGACCAATTCGGTCTCAAAAATGGATTAAAAGGATGGATCAGTGGGTCGAACGCGGATATTTTTGATCTCCAATCAATTTTACGCGGAGGAAGCAACAAAGAAAAAGCGTTAGTATGAACTAACGCTTTTTCTTTTGCTGTGGGAATTTCATTTTATAACCAACGCGAATATTTCCTTTCGCGATAGCATCTAATCGCCCCTTCAGCATCGTTTTCTTCAAGGCACTCAATTTGTCGGTAAATAGTTTACCTTCAATATGATCATATTCGTGTTGTACCACACGTGCAGCCAAACCTGTTAAGTCTACTTCATGTTCTTCAAAGTTCTCATCTAAATAATTGATGCGAATATTTCTGTGACGCAATACGTCCTCATTAATATCTGGGATACTCAGACATCCTTCACCGAAAGCCCATTTTTCACCAGACTCTTCAACCATGATAGGATTGATGAAAACTTTTTTGAACGATTGGAGCACTTCTTTGTTTTCATCATCATCTTCTGCGAAAGGAGTTGCATCGATAACGAACATACGTATAGGCAAACCTACCTGTGGAGCTGCCAACCCAACACCATGAGCTGCATACATGGTATCGAACATATCATCAATCAATTTCTTTAAATCTGGATAGTCTTCATCTATTTCTTCAGCGACCTTTCTTAATACAGGATCGCCATACGCCACTATCGGAAGTTTCATATGTATTATAATTATTTATAAGTGCCGATACTCATTGCTATACCTGAGTCCGTTACACGCTGTTTGCTTTTAAAGGTCACTTGGCACCTGTTGTAATTTTAGCACGATTTAATTTCAGATTATGTCAGGCTGATTGCTCACCCTGAGTCATTGTACTTTTTTAACAAGGATACCTTGTATCACCATTATATTCTTCGGTACAAAGGTACGGATAATTATTAAAAGTGAATATTTCGTCAAAACTTCCATAAAAGTTACTTTTGTTTTATGGATCCTTCGTTTATAAATTTGTCAACACAGTTCAAGCTTAGGCTCGAGCAAGCTCTTGAAGCCCCATTAGGGTTTTGCCAGGATGATGGATTTATACAAATATCCTCTCCGGAATTAGCAATTAACATTTTACTATATCCTCACAACAAATCCGTTAGAAGTGATACTTCCGACCCTTGCATTCATATCGATGAAGACCAATTAATAACAAAGTTTGATTTGATCGTCAGACGCATTGTTTCTAGAACAAAAAATGACAAACGCATTTACGCACGCAATACTGTATTTGCCCGGATTGACAAAAGAACGAGTTTACAGTTCCTCGTGGAACATCATTTACAAGCCGCTCTTCCCGGCAAGTATCGTTATGGCCTTTATGAACAGGGAGAGCTTGTCGCGGTCGCGGTATTCTCTGGAGGGCGTCGAATGTTGAATAAAGATGAAGACTATCGCTCATTTGAACTAATACGTTTTTGTAATAAAACAGGTATTAATGTTATAGGAGGCCTAAGCAAATTAATTAAAGCCTTTTGTAGCGATTTCTCGCCAGGAGACATTATGACTTTCACCGACCGTGATTGGAGCCAACACTCTTCGCTCGAAAAAATTGGGTTCGTTGCGAAAGAAATTACGGCACCGATTAGCTTTTGGATCACAGGAACAAAGCGGTATACCTATCGAAATACAGATGAATTAAAGGGGCTTAGGGAGCAGTTCCCCAATGGCTTTCCCAAAGAAAATATGGGTAGCATCAAGATGATTTTATACATAAAATAAGCTAAATTGTGTATATTGTACACTGTAAAAGTTTGAAAAATAAATAATCAAAAATAATAACGTTATGAAGAGAAAACTTCGCATGGGTATGGTCGGAGGCGGAAACGATGCCTTTATTGGAGCTGTACACCGTATTGCCGCTTTTATGGATGGCAAGATTGAACTGGTTTGTGGTGCATTTAGTATTGATCCACAGATTTCAAAACAATCTGGAGAAGACTTATTTGTAGCTCCTGAGCGTGTCTATCTAAACTATGAAGAGATGATCGAAAAAGAATCTTTGCTTCCCGAAGGCGAACGCATGGATTTTGTAACGATCGTAACACCCAATTTTTTACATTTTGCTCCCGCTAAATTAGCGCTAGAAAAAGGTTTTGATGTTGTCGTTGAAAAACCAATGACAGTATCCGTTGAAGAAGCAAAAGAATTACAAGAAACGGTAGAACGTACTGGTCGTACTCTGTGCCTTACCCATACGTATTCAGGCTACCCAATGGTTAAACAAGCTAAAGCAATGGTCAAAGAAGGTCACTTCGGTAAGATCAGAAAGATTGTTGTTGAGTATCCACAAGGTTGGTTGAGCCGTTTATCGGAACGCGAGGGTAATGCTGGGGCCGCTTGGCGTGCAGATCCGAAACGCTCGGGTAAATCGTTGGTTATGGGTGATATCGGTACTCATGCTGCGCATTTAGCGGAATATGTATCGGGCTTAAAAATCCAAGAGCTATGTGCAGACCTAACAACATTTGTTGAAGGCCGTCTATTGGATGACGATGGTTCGGTGCTTTTACGTTTCGAAAATGGTGCTAAAGGCGTATTGATGGCTTCGCAAATTTCAGCCGGAGAAGAAAATGCTGTTCGTATCCGAATCTATGGTGAAAAAGGTGGATTGGAATGGGCTAATGAGGATCCGAACAATTTAATTATCAAAATGCTTGATCAACCTCGTCAGCTTTATCGCACAGGAAATGCTTACGCAGCGCCTTATACGTTGAGTTCTTTTGCAACACATAATACCCGTGTACCAGCCGGTCACCCTGAAGGGCTATTAGAATCATTTGCGAATATCTATCGTAATTTTGCGGCAACAGTTACAGCCAAACGTGAAGGAAAAACCCCTACAGCTGAACAACAAGATTTCCCAACAGTTTACGATGGCGTAAGAGGCATGGCTTTTATCGATACTGTCGTAAAAAATAACGAAGGAACAGAAAAATGGACTAAATTTGTTCTGTGATAGACAGATTAAAATATACACTTTCTCTTTTGGAACAGCAAACCGTTCCCAAAGAGAAAGTTATCGTTATCTTAGGCCCTACAGCTTCTGGAAAAACGAAACTGGCCGTCCAACTGGCCCAACACATTGATGCTGAAATCATCAGTGCTGATTCCCGCCAAATCTATCGAAGGATGGACATCGGTACGGGAAAAGACCTATCGGAATACCAAGATATTCCCTATCATCTTATCGACATTCATGAACCGGGAGAACGCTACAATCTCGGAAACTTTATTGCTGACTTCCGTCAAGCCCAACAATCCATTCTAGAAAAGGGAAAATATACCATCCTGTGTGGTGGTACAGGTTTATATATTCAAAGTGTAATCCAAGAAAATCCCTATGCGCTGATCCCATCAATCAAAGGCTTCAAGGAGTCATTACTTGCATATCCAGAGACGGAGCTGTTAGAACGTCTTCAGGAATATACGCTACCTGTGAACTTTCAAATCGATCTTTCGACAAAAAAACGTATAATCCGAGCAATAGAAATATTAGCGTTTTTAGAGAATCACCCCGATCACATCGTCCAGCAACAAGCGGTAGATAGCATTGTTATCGGATTAAATCCTCCGTTGGAAATCAGACGCGAACACATTAGCCAAAGATTAAAACAACGATTGAATGAAGGCTTCTTAGAAGAAGTGTGCGGGCTCTTGACAGAAGGTATTACACACGAGCAGCTTCAATACTATGGTTTGGAGTATAAATATGCGTCACTCCATCTCCTTGGGCAGCTCGATTATCCTGCTTTTACCGCAAAACTGGAGACAGAAATACATCGCTATGCCAAAAGGCAAATGACTTACTTCCGCAAAATGGAAAAAGACGGCATAATTATCCATTGGGTTTAAACAACACAATAATATAAAAACAAAAAAGGGTTAGTATCACTACTAACCCTTTTCGTTAATCTCTTTCTATTATAACTTGATTTCCTCATCCTTCGCATTGAAGAAATGGAATTCAGTTAGATAATATGACGTCATTGGATTTACTTTAATCCATTTTCCGTACTTCATGAACCATTTCATTCTTTTAGAAATCAAACCAGACTTAATGTAGGCGTCTATATAAGGGTGAACACATAAGGTCACCTTCTTTTCGTTCTGTTCTTGAAGGATAAAGCTCAAATTATTTTCAATATCATCCATGAGGACAATACTTGATCGGATTTCACCTGTACCATCACAAGCCGGACATTTTTCGTTTGTGACGATATTCATTTCAGGTCTAACGCGCTGACGTGTAATTTGAACCAATCCAAATTTACTTGGAGGCAAAATTGTATGTCTCGCTCTATCCGCTACCATACATTCTTTTAAGAACGTATACAACTCTTTTCGATGATTGGGTTTATGCATATCGATAAAATCGATGACTACAATTCCGCCCATATCACGCAAACGCAGCTGACGCGCAATTTCTTTTGCTGCTTCCATATTGACCAGCAATGCATTGTCTTCCTGATTCTCCTTATTAGCAGAACGGTTACCACTGTTGACATCAATGACATGCAAGGCTTCGGTATGCTCTATAACGAGGTACGCACCGCCCGGCAATGTTACAGTTTTGCCAAAAGCTGCCTTGATTTGCTTTTCAACTCCGAAATGATCAAAAATTGGCTCTTTATGTTTATAAAGTTTGACAATTTTCTCTAAGTCTGGAGATATATCGTGTATATATGATTTTGTTTCTTCGAAGATCGAAGGATCATTAACATAAATATGCGAAAACTCGTCTGTCAAAATATCTCGTAGAATAGTGGATGCACGATCCATTTCGCCAAGAACCTTTTGAGGCGGTTCAGCATTACGAAGACGTTTGGTAAATAGCTCCCATTTTGAGATCAGGTCCAATAAGTCACGTTGTAGTTCTTCAACACCCTTACCCTCGGAAACTGTGCGAATGATAACGCCAAAATTAGCTGGCTTAATTCCTTCGACAATCTTTTTTAGGCGATTGCGTTCATTACTACCTTTGATACGCTTGGAAATGGAAACAGTACTTGAGAAAGGTACCAAAACGACAAAACGACCCGCTATTGAAAGGTCTGAGCTCAGACGCGGTCCTTTTGTTGAAATGGGTTCTTTGGCGATTTGTACTGGCACGAGCATATTTTTGCTTAAGACATCAGAGATCTTACCAGCTTTATCGATATCCTTTTCAAGTTTTAAACTATTGAGCAGTTTCTCTTGATAACTGCCATTCTTCACTATACGCGTAAGCTTTAGCAAAGATTGAACTTGAGGACCCAGATCTAAATAATGTAGAAAAGCATCCTTTTCGTAGCCTACATCTACGAAAGCTGCATTAAGCCCAGGCATAATTCGCTTAATACGTCCGAGATAGATATCTCCAACGGCGAAGTTATTATTTGCGGGCTCGCGGTTAAGTTCAACAAGCTGCTTATCTTGTAGTAAAGCAATAGTTACCCCTTTATCAGGAGTTGAATCGATAATTAATTCCTTTACCAAAAGCTACTCATTTTTGATACCTATGCAATATCCTATCGCAATCTTGGGTATCCGATTAAACATTTAAAGAACGTTGTAACGAAAAAAACAATCTACATCCCCTTCACAGACATGTAGATCGTTTCGTAAAGCTATCTCAGCAAAATGGGCCAAGATGTTTAAAAGCTTATCACAAGACTATTTTTTCTTGTGTCTATTTTTTCTTAAACGTTTTTTACGTTTGTGAGTAGCCATCTTGTGTCTTTTTCTTTTTTTTCCGCTTGGCATAGCTAAATTTTTTAATGATTATAAAATAATAAATTAATTACTTGCTCAATTCCGCGATCTTTCGATCGATGAATTGTGATAGGGAAGGATCGGCTGCCAGTTCCTTACTTTTTTGAAAAGCTGTAACGGCTTCCTTTTTCATCCCAATATTTTCATAGCCTGTGGCTAAGTAAAAGTATGACTCAGCATCGGGTTTTTGATCGATAACGGTCTTAAAACGCTCGATGGCTTTGTCAAACTGACGGGATTGTAATGAAAACAACCCCAAAGTTTTGTTTGCTTCTAAGTTTTTAGGATCGGCAGCAACGACTTCGCGCAATAAGGCAATACCTGCCATAGGGTTATTCGTTCCTGATACCATTGCGGCACCCAATCCTGTTTTTGCATCCAAACTACTTGTATTCGCTTTTAACGCAGCTTCATATGCATGAATAGCATTTTGATTCAACGCTTGGGCTAAAGTAGAATCCTGCAAATTTGTATAAGCGGCACGATAAGCATTACCTGCTTTCAACCAATATTCAAACTTCGGTGAAACCTTTGCCATTTCCTCATAGATGAAAGCCTGAGGGGCTGGTTTTGCGACATCATCCCACTTATTTGCCAACTGTTGCAACAGCTTTATCTTATCCTCTCCAGAAGCTTTTGCAACTTGGCCCTCAATATCGGAAATTTCTTTGACTAAACTAGCATCTAAACCTTGTTTTGTCATCGAAGATATATTTTCCAAATTAACTTCATTGGAAGGCTTCGACTCAGATGCTGCAGCAGTTTGTTTTTCTTTGTTCACCAAACCTTTAATAGGCTGCGCTAAAAGCACAGCAACCAAGGCTACTACTGATCCTATTACTATTATCTGTTTGGTTTTTGCCATTTTAATCTATTTTAAAGATTATTTATTGCCATTCTTTACTTTCTCTACGAAAATTTTAGCTGGCTTGAAACTAGGAACAAAGTGTTCAGGGATAATGATTGCTGTATTTTTTGAAATGTTTCTTGCAGTCTTCTCAGCTCTTTTTTTGACTACGAAGCTACCAAAACCTCTTACATATACATTTTCTCCTCCGATCATTGCGTTTTTGACAACTTTAAAGAACGCCTCTACGGTTTCTTGAACATCTACCTTCTCTAAGCCAGTTTTGGTAGAGATTTCTGCAATAATTTCTGCTTTAGTCATATCTATTTTACTGTAATTATTTATTTTTCAACCCTTAAGCCAACTAATGTTTGGGGATGCAAAAGTATTGTTTTAAAATGAGTAATGGAAATTATTTAAATACTTTTTTGATAAATAAGCTTCCAAAAGCCAAACATTTACAATCAATTAACGAGACATTGCGTCCGACCAACCATTAAATAGACCTCAAAAATAAAAACAATTATCTAATTTACAAGATGTTGACTTATTAGTTGTCATATAAAAATCAATATATGCCAATTGCATGACTTAGCTGATCCAAATCTGCCTTGGTATGGTGTGCGTTTACCACAATTCGATTTAATAGGGGATCTGTAGCGAGGGGATAAGGAAAACTTGAAACCAGTATTCCAGCATTCATCAGCCTCGCATAAAGGCCCGTATCCTTTGAAGAAAAGACCGGAAAATTAGCAACAGCGTTTAATCCAGATCCCATATGTGTTTTGAAGGAATCAATATTATACCGCAGCTTTTCGAATTGCTGTAGATAGATCTGCTCTCCATGAACAAATGCATATAAGCTCGCTGGTGAACTTGGGGAAGCCCCTGTATAAAAGTTTGATCGCTTGAGATACTTGATCCGTTCCCCATCGGCCAAAATCAATCCTGCATCTGTTGCCAGGCCTTTTGCCAAGGATGCGACGACGATCAGTTCAATATTAGTTTGTTGAACACTACTTTTATCCAATGAAATGCTATTCTTGCGCAAAACTCCTATTCCGTGAGAATCGTCCAAGAGCAGTATAATCTTTTTGTCCGGATCAATACGATTGAAAACAGTGAAATCGTACAATTCTGGCCGCATATTGTCCAAGCTGTTGCTAACGATGATAAATGATGTTTGGGCTGAATGATTGATATACTCGATCGTTGCATTGGCCCACGCAACAAAATGCCCAGTTGCGACGGGCTTCTTATCTAGCCATAAAGAAGGGTGACAAGCGGGAGCATACAATACTTCTCCTTCGGTCGCCAAGGTTCTTACAAGAAATTGCGTTGCCAAATACCCACTTGAGAGCAACAGGCTTGCTTCAAAACCAAAACGCTTTGCTGCATATTCTTCGGCTTGATCAAATATGGCCTGTTGCACATTATTATTTCGTGAAGTGCCGTTGTTGATACCATACCGCTGTATACCTTCTATAAAAATAGAAGCATATGCTTGATCTGTTGCCAGCCCTAGATAGGAAGTTCCACCAAAAAAAAGATATTCCTTACCGCCGACCACAATAACGCGACCTGTTGGTTGTTCTAAATGCGTAAAATTATTCATCTATGTATAGCCGATTCATTTAATTAGCGGGTCAATACTTCGGGGTTAGCGATATGCTGTGGATCGCCCCCGGAAAAGGCTACAATATTCTCAAAAGCAAGTCTAAATAATTGTTCGTAACCATTTCTCTCCACATAGCCAATATGTGGCGTACAAAGCACATTTGGCAGCTGCAATAACGGATAGTTAGGATCAAAGATTGGTTCAGACTCATAGACATCTACCGCAGCCATCCCTGGAACACCTGTCTCGAGCGCGGTCAATAGTGCCCCCTCTTCAACCAACTCAGCACGAGAGGTGTTGACAAAAAGAGCTGTCGGCTTCATAGACCGGAGATCTTCGAGCTTTACGATACCTCGCGTCTCAGGCACTAACCTAAGATGTAGAGTAACAACATCTGAAAAATGAAAAAAATCGGATTTACTGGCAGCAGCTAAAAAGCCGTCTCTTACAGCTTCCTCTCGGGAATTTTCGCTTCCCCAAACAATTACTTGTGCACCAAAAGCCTTTGCATATTGCGCTATTCGCTTCCCTATTTTTCCATAGCTCCATATCCCTATTGTTTTCCCGGCGACACAATCTCCTATGTTCGTTTGCCATAGGCCTTTGTCCATATCTGAAAGAGCCTTAGGTAAACCACGGAGGGCATTCATGATCAAAAGCCAAGTCAATTCAGCTGGAGCAACAGGAGAGCCCATACTTTCAGCAACAGCCACATGGAAACGGCTACAAACAGCCAAATCCAAATGGTTTGAAATTTTGCCCGTCTGGCTAATTAACTTTAGCTTGGGAAGCTGAGACAACAGGTCTTCTGTAATTCGCGTCCGTTCTCTGATGAGCACTAACGCTTCCGCATCGCTCAATTTTTCGGCCAGTAAAGCCGGATCTGAATAGGACTGTTTCAATATTTGGACATCGTGACCATCAAGAATTTTGAAACAGTCCAACTTTCGGACAGCGTCTTGATAGTCATCTAAAATGGTTATTCGCATTTTTCTGACTTAATTTTAAACCCTTATTTTCAATATCAAACGAAAGTAAAATGACTTTTATATCCGCTATAAGTACGTCGCATATAAAAGCAATTTTTCGCATTCTCCACTTTCCATTGCGGAACTTATTTATGGAGGAAATTTTGTTTTTCGATATCAATTTACAGCATAAAGTTGGAATCCTGCAATTCGTCATGATATTTTGACATTCCATCCACTCTTTTTCGCAGGAACACTTACAGCCGCTGATATTTGAATAAAATTAAAGAAAAATGAAGCTGTTATTAACCTTACTATTTTTAAGTATTACCATCGTATCGGCGCAGTCCATCTTGAAAGGGAAAGTGCTGGGCAAAAACGGCAAACCTATATATTTAGCCAATGTTTATATTGAAGGCACCTATGATGGCGGCACCACCGATTCGCTTGGAAACTTCGTGTTTGAGACCAGTGAACAAGGTACTAAAATCATTAAAGCGTCTGTTGTGGGCCTCCCAACATATAACAGGTCTATCCAGCTACCCCAAAAAGAATTGCTGATTATTCAAATGCAAGAAAGTGAGAATCGCCTACAGGAAGTCACGATTCAGGCAGGGGTTCTACAAGCCAATAGCTCCGGAAAAAACACGGTAATGAGTCCATTGGATATTGTCACTACGGCAGGCAGCATGGGAAACATCATCAGCGCACTAGCAACATTGCCCGGAGCACAGGTTGGGGGAGAGAATGGACGTCTTATGGTCCACGGTGGAGATGCTTCCGAAACACAGACCTACATCAATGGAATCAGAGTAGCCCAACCCTACACCGCAACACCAAACGAAGTCCCTGTAAGGGGCAGGTTTTCACCCATGCTCTTTAAAGGCGTGAATTTCTCTACAGGCGGCTATTCTGCAGAATTTGGTAATGCGCTGTCCAGCATTCTAGCCCTAAACACCAAAAATGCCATAGAACAGTCCAAAACAGAGCTTTCGCTATCTTCCGTTGGATTAGGGTTAGGACATACCTTACAATGGGGCAAAAACTCCCTCACCTTCAACAGCAGTTATACAAACTTAAAACCCTATTCCAAAATTATTACACCAGATATAAAATGGACGAAACCCTATGAAAACGCTTCTGGAGAAATGATTTATCGCCATCAGTTTAAAGAAGGTTTTCTAAATATTTATGGGGCTTACAATTTCGAAGATATAGGACTTTACCAAGCGGACATCAATTATGAGCAACCTGTCCCATTGAAAAAGAAATCCAACAATGCCTACGCCAACATCAGCTACAGTCAGAATTTAGGAAACCGATGGACATTCCAGTCTGGTGTTGGCCTAGGCTACCTGACCGATAAGCTGCATTACGATGACGTTTACCTCCCTAATGAAGAAAAGAGTCTTCACTTAAAAGCAACGCTAAGCAAGATCTGGAACAATAAGATTAAAAGTATTGGAGGAATAGAATATTTCGACACGAATTATCAAGAAGAATATCACCGACAAACCCTTGGCTATAGCTATGGTTATCATAGCAAGATGACCGCTGTATTTACGGAAACTACCTTCGGCATCCTCCCGAACTTAATCGGGAAGATTGGCCTACGAGAAACTTCCTCCAATTTGCAGGCGAAGAGCACGTTAGAGCCGAGGGCTTCGCTGGGCTATGCGTTAAATAAATATACGCAGCTCTCACTTGCTTATGGGAACTTCCATCAGCAGGCGCCAACACCGCTGTTAAAGTATGCTCCGCAACTTGACTGGATGGAGGCAAATCATTATATCGCAAATTATTTCTATGCGCGTGGAGGGCACTTACTTCGCTTAGAAGCCTATCACAAAGAATATAACAATTTGGCAAAATACAATAGTATAACTCCAAAATATGACAGCCAATATGACAATAACGGAAGCGGTAAGGTCAAAGGCTTTGATTTATTTTATAAAAACAGCAGCAGCATCAAAAACCTCCAATACTGGATTTCATATTCCTATACGGACAGTAAGAGAAATGAAGCGAATTATCCGACGACAGTCACTCCCCCTTATGTTTACAAACACAGTTTCTATATCGTTGGAAAATACTGGCTATCAAGCCTACGTTCACAGCTCAGTTTGACAAATTCGTTTGTATCCGGCAGAAATTACAATGATCCCAACCAAACAGTATTCATGAATGGCCATACAAAAGGCTACAATAGTCTGTCTATGAGTTGGTCGTTTCTTTACAGCCAGCAAAAAATTATCCATTTCTCCGTCAGTAATGTTCTTGGCGCTAGCCCAATCTATGGGTATCAATATGCAGACCGACCAAATTCACAAGGAATCTACGACCGTAGACCGATTGTCCCTACGGCCAAACGCTTTGTATTTCTAGGCTATTTTTGGACAATCAGTAAAAATGAAAAAGACAATCAATTGGACAATCTATAATAAACATCAACTCATCATCGAAATACGTCGGTCCATCCAAAATTATTTCTGTTTGCAGAGAAGGATTACCAACTTCAATAACTTAGAAAAATATTTACTACTAAAAACGAAAGATCATGAAATCATTTATTATCGCCCTCATCTGCCTTATAAGTGGCAGCACATTTGCACAAAGCAATTTTGAAAAAAGTATGGGACAAGCCATGAGCCTATGGCAATCGGGTGAGACGCAGAAAGCGACCGCTCTTTTAGAACGTATTTCACAGGCAGAAAAGGACAATTGGATTCCTGCCTATTATCAGGCCATGGTACTGACAACAGCATCCTTCAGGGAGAAAAATAAAGAGACACAGGCAAAATATATACAGTCTGCAGAAGAAATACTAAACAATAGCGCCCAGGACAATAATTCAGAATGGCTTGTGCTGAGAGCGATGAACCAAACGGCCTTGATGATTACAGATCCAATGACAAAAGCCAAAGAGCTTTCACCTAAGATTATAGGGCTATATAAAAAAGCCATCACCCTTGCTCCAAACAATCCACGTGCGGTATTGGGACTAGCGGAATTCCAAATAAACTCAAAAAAATATTTCAACCAGGATACCAGCAAAGAATGTGAGGATGTCAAGAAAGCGCTATCTTTATTCGGTGAAGAGAAAATTACTACGCCATTTGCACCTTCATGGGGCAAAGATCGGGCAGAACAGTTGATAAAAGAATGCAAATAACACTTTGTGAAGAAAGCACCATTTAAAGCTATTATACAAGCACTACTCGCAAGTTTGGTCGTAACCATCTATTTTGTGGTTGTGGCCAAACTTGACCACAATGATGTCCCTTGGATATCCATCATCTTTCATCCTAATATGGTCAGAGGTTTACTATACGGATTTTTTCTCTTTCTAGGTCATAGCTATCTATCGAAATGGGTCGGGAACAAATACCCAAGCAGTAAAGATTTTGGAAAAAAGATGATTGTTTTTTACAGTGTCAGTTTCTTCTTGACCATACTGGTCGTTTTTATTGTCAATGCTTTTTTCTCCGGACTGTTTAACTCCGGTGTTACCCAAAATTTCCTGCAGCGTTTCCACCAATTTATTCACCAACAACGTGTTGCATATTATTTTCAAACTGCGATGATATCCTGGTGTATTTCGATGATTTTTTTTGGTTTCTATTTCTATAAAAGGTTCAAAGACTATCAAATCAAAGAATCTCATCAGGAAAAACAGCAAATAACAGCACAATTTGAGTCGCTCAAAAATCAACTCGATCCACATTTTTTGTTCAACAGCCTGAATGTATTGAATGGATTAATTGAAGAAAGCCCCAAAAAGGCCAGCATGTTTACCACGGATCTTTCTAAGATATATCGCTATGTATTGGAACAAAAAGACAAAAGCCTCGTTTCTTTACAGGATGAGCTCACTTTTTCAAAGGCCTATTTAAACCTCTTGAGTCTTCGCTTCGAAGCCGGTATACAGATCGATTTACAGATCAATGCGGAACAACATACTGGTTTTATATTACCCCTTTCCCTTCAATTACTGATCGAAAATGCAATCAAACACAATATTATTTCGGTCAAGAAGCCTCTTTTATTGAAGATTTATAGAAAAAATAATTACCTCTATGTTGAAAACACTCTTCAAAAGAAGAAAGTGCTCCATGATCATTCGGGAATCGGTCTGAAAAATATTCAGGAACGTTACGCTATACTGTCCAATCTATCTGTGCATCTTCAGGAAACTGATATTTTATTTTCTGTCGGACTGCCCATTATCAATGAAATAGTCTCTTAAAAGCAACCTGTTCTTAAATAAACATGCGAGGCCTAATAGCAGCAAAAAACAATAGCTAGGGCACAACGATGCTCAATAAATTAAACAATACAACGGTCTGATGATCGATAAGCATGCAAAAAAAGCAATGAAAATAGTAATTATAGAAGACGAACTCCCGTCGGCGAGATTGCTCCGAAGAAAACTTGAGGATCTTGGTTATACAGTATCTGCAGTACTGCAGACTGTGGAAGAATCTATCGAATGGTTTATGTCAAATACCGAACCTGACCTACTGTTCTTGGATATTCAGCTCGCCGATGGGATTTCATTTGACATCATTGAGCAGGTGAAGCCCAGTTCGGCCATTATTTTTACCACCGCATACGATGAATATATGTTGCGGGCATTTAAACAAAATAGCATCGATTACCTCCTGAAGCCAATTGAAGATGAAGAATTGGAAAACGCAATTGAAAAATTCCGCCAATTTAGGCAGCCAAAACCACAGTTCGATCTGGCACCTTTTGAAGCTTTATTTAGAAACACTGTCCAAACATATAAGGAACGCTTTACCATCAAAATAGGCCAAAACCTAAAAGTAGTGACCACCCAGCAAATTGAATGTATTTACAGTGAAAACAAAGGCACTTATGTTTATACCAATGAAAATGGGAACTATCTTTTGGACCAAACATTGGACGCCCTGATACCGCAATTGTCCCCTAAAGATTTTTTTAGGATCAACCGAAGCACTATAGTTCAATTTGATGCTATCAAAAATATTGCTGTACATTCTAATGCCCGGTTGAAAATATACCTTAAGCATTATGAATCGGATGAGCTCATTGTTTCACGGGAGAAAGTCACGGCTTTCAAAAACTGGCTTGACAATTAGTCTAGTCGTTCCTTAAAAGTGCTTTAGCACAATTACTTTGCAAGCGAAATAGACTATCATAAAAAATGATCCTGTCAAGTTTAGCTTTTTGGAAGGTAAACCAAGCGAAGGGGGATTCATGAATCTAAGCTACATATTGATTCGATAATTTAGCGGAATACTAAATCGCAGAGACACCGCGAACCCCTTTATCGGATTGTAATCTTTTTTTTCATTGATGGAAAATCCATAACCAAAGTCGATATCCACCAATGTGGCCAAACTCACTCCAACTTTGGGCGTAAAGGTATACGGAGTAAACTCTGCACGAACAAAGGGAGTTAAGACATATGTTTGAGGATAATACGTTACTGCAGCCTCAGGTATCACGGCAAACTTCCTTTGTGTCCAAGTAAAGTTGGCTGTGGCATCTGCTCGCAAAATATGATCTCCTATAAAAGGAAAAGCGAAATAAGCACCAGTTTTTATTATACTCCCTTTTTGAAACTGGTAGCTCAACGTCGGACCGATTAAGTGGTCTTGCGCTTTTAGGTTGCTAACTATAGCTAACAACACAACAAGTGACCCTAGGAGTTTATAAATTGTCTTACTGCGCATTTTTCAATTAATAAATATGAAAATTGAGCGGAATATTTACCCCTACTGAAATGGTAATTCCGTCAATCGGCTTAAAATTTTTCTTAGTATTGTAATCAAATCCATAACCTATTCCCAGATCCACAATAGAGAATAGACTGGCACCAACTTTTGGCGTTATGGTGTAAGGTGTTAACTCCGCTTTCAAAAAAGGAAAAACAACAAAATCATTTAGGTAGTAGGTAAAACCCAGCTCTGGAATAACAGTCGTTTTACCTTCCATCCAGCTGAAATTGGCTCCGGCATCAATTTTCATATATTGAAAATCATTAGGTGCAAATAAGCCCCAGCCCGAAACTTTCAGAAAATTACCACTTTGATACTGATACCCTACTGAAGGACCCCAAATCCATCTATTATGCTGTTTCCATGGCTTATCTTGTGCCATAGACAAGGTGGAAAAGAGAAGAAGGATAGTAAATAACGATAATATTCTTAGTTTCATCCAGCTAAATTACAAACTATAATCTATTTTATGGAATACAACAGGTGCATGCCAGAATAGTTTTACTTAAAACAGAAAAACAATAAATATATACACCTGCAGTAAACCAATAAAAGTATGGTTTGTGCCTGTTTAATGGGGTAATATCTTAATTCTGATAAACTGTGATCTTTCGTTCAGCGATCCTTCTTCACCCCAGTAACCGTCTACATGGTTGGCAGCAGTATAGATACAACCGTCCTTGCCCCAGAACATTAACTCTTCTTTCCAGGTTGGCATCCACTCTTTAAAACTAATAAAAAGCATCGGTGTCACCTTTCCTTGTTTCACGTGGAAGAGCTGCAGGTCGCCCGTCGATTCATAGGGGTCGGCGTGTAAGGTCATCAGGTAATTTTTATCGGCAGAGAAGAATGGATAATCCCCACATTCCACAATAAGATGACCATCCTGTTTATCAAAAAGCCGCACATCAGCACTTTCCCAATAATTCCCATCAACAGCAAAAGCATTTAAAAAATCGTAATGCCCTTTATAAGAATAGCTGGCTTCTAATTCATTATCGATATCCTTATCCTTAAATGTTAGCTTTTTCCCATTTGTCAACGGCAATTCCAAGATCTTTCCATTTTTCGGATAAGACAGAGTATCCTTGATCAAGTAGTTTTTAGCCGTATTCCGAGCGGCTAAGAACGTTTGCTCATCAATCAACTCTAGCTGGAGATACTTATCTAAAGAATGTCCATTTTCGTAATGCATTTCTTTACCATTTATCGTCAATGAAACGATTGAATTTAAATCTTTGGGAGAGATTGTAATTTTATCTTGTTTCCCCAGCTTGGACTTCGCTACATAGACCTTTTCCCATCGCGTTACATCACCTTTTTCGCCATTGTTCCCGCTATAATCGCGCTGGATACGATCCATTACGGCAATCCATTCTCCTTCTTCACCGATCACATCGAGCTTGGTACCATAGGGATATCTTCCTAATAGCGAGGCAGCCTTATCCGCGCCTTGTCTAAGCTCGGCTCCAGCTCGATCAACAACATAGGTATTTTTTAAAACCTTCGTCTTGTCAAAGTCAATTGGCAAAGGAGGAAATTTAGCAGCAGCCATCGTATCCTTCACAGCGACTGTTTTAAGTTCAGCAGAATCCTTTAAATCCGCACCTTTGACTTTTGTATTGTGTCCACAGCTCAAAATTCCCATGGATAACGTCGTTCCTAGAAATAAAGATAGGAGTGAAAATAGCTGTCTATTCATAAAGGTCAAGGTAGCGATTCCCATGCCAAAAAAAAATACTGGTTTTCAGGGGTTCTTCGAGAGCCAATGCTATTATCAAAAGGTTCATAGTTTTGGCAACCTAAAATCTAACGCTCATTCCAAATATGGACGAGATCATTTGAAGAACATATCTACAGCTATGAAGGTTCATTAAAAAAACTCCGGATTTTTAATCTTTTAGCCACAAATTTTTCCTTTCAATTTGTAGACCGCCATTTGACTTCCTTGAATGGACAATGGTCATTATGATTGCTACAATGATGGTCAAGAAGCGGAAAAAATTGCTCCATCCATTTCCCGCAGCATTGTCCGAAACATCAAAAATCATCCAAGCCGAATTCATCAAAACATGAAGTGTTACTGGTATCCAAAGGTTAAACTTCCACTCAGCATACAACCACGAAAATAGGATAGAGCCGAAGAAAGTCATACCGAAAATCAGGACCAATTCTCCCAAATCCTGACTCTGATAAAGATGTAGTAAAGCAAACAGGAGTGATGTAGCTAAAATGGATGGAATAAAACCTAGTCGGGTATAGCGAAAAACTAAACCAAAAAAATAGGCACGAAAGATCATTTCTTCAAAGAATCCTGATGACACACTATTTATTAATAGCGCGTTTGGATCTATTTTCCGATTTAAGGTAAAAACAAAGGCATAACCCAAGAACATCGGTAAGGTAGCTATTATTCCAAAAGAAAGCCCCAGTAAAAAATTACCTTTCAACCCAAATTTTTCCAAGAATTCATTCTGCCCTTTCGGTTTAAGCAGCATTGCCCCAAAAAGCAACGGTACAAGGCTAATTGAATACGTCAGCACATGCCCCAAAAATCTACTTTGGACATACTTGATTATCATGGATTGAAGGATCGCAAAAAACAAATAATCGAGGATAAAATATATTCCGAAGAAGAGAAATAATACCAGCAGGTTTAAACTTTTTGTGTTCATCTTTTTTTGAACAAAATTATGCTACCCAAGACGAGTATACAAAGTTATGTGGCGTATGGCAAGATTTAGGGACGATTGACCATAACGTGGTGGTCAGTCCGACAAATAGGGTCTAACTGATTCTATAGCAGACCTCGAAATAACAGCACAATCTTCAGTATCTGCAAAACGTAACAAAAAACCTTGGGCATTCCCTTCCCTTACAAGGATTTTTTCAAAATTGACAAGAAAGGACCGATGACATCGGTGAATAGACATTGTATTCAACAGTTCAGATAAGCGGCTCAACGTAATTCGTACCATCCGCTTCTTTACCATACCATCCTTCCTAAAGTAGATCATGCAATAATTATCCATTGATTTTGCAAAAATAAAATCGCTTGGCAGCAACTTTAACAGTTGATTACCATTAGGAATATCGACCGGAGCCAAATGGCAGTCATTCGCTTGGCTCAATATCATAGCTGGCTTTATTGAAAGACTTTCCATCGACGAGTTATTCTTTTCATGATTCGAATGACGCTTATCAACTCGAAGCAAAAAATAAATCGCTGCAATAGGGCTGTAAAGTGAAAACGTATAACATACAATATAGGGTAGGTTATTCCACTGCAAAGGCGCCTGATTGATGAACCAACCATGATAGACGAAATTTAAAAAACTTGATAATAGGAACACAAGAAAAATACGAAATAGTTCTATCGCAACTGTTCCCCTTTTTTTACGCAAGACGATAGAAATTAAGGCATATGCAATGGATAAAATCGCCCCGTATCCGGATAACAAGCTAAATTTATAGACATTCTCAAAATTATACGTTCCAAATGGCTGAAAAACCAGTAGGAATACATAAGCTGATAAGCCGAGTAAGAGGGCATAGGTGAGCAGCTCTCTTATGGAGACAATCTTGGGAATTACGATATTTAAATAATTTATAATAGATTTTTTATATATCATGATTGGATAAATTTAGCATTTTTCTTGTGATTAACAGCGTACATTACACAAAGACTTCTTCAAAAAAGGCTGGCAGAGCCAAAATTTATAATGAAAAATTTGAAATATATTGAATTTATAATTTAACTTAGAAGATATTTTTTCAAGCACATTAGTCAGCTTGAATTAAAATTGATTTGTCATATTATATTTTAACGTAATTCTCCAAGCTATGCGTTTAGGTCAACTACTTACTTTATTTCTTTGTTCGGCTTTTGTACATGTTATCCAAGCACAGGAAAGCCAAGTTTTAATAGAAAATGTCAAACTGCTCGACTATACAACTCAAACGTTAACTCCACCAAAACATGTTTTAATAAACGGGAACACAATTCAGACCATCAGTACATCCCCTATTGCCGCACAAGGAAAGAATATCGTCAGAATTGACGCTAAAGGCAAAACACTGATACCTGGATTGATTGATGTGCATGTCCATTTGGTATTTGGAGCTTTGACAATGCCTCAAATGATGACAAATGAACTATCCGAGGAATTCTTGATCAACACGGTGGGGCTCTCGGCTCAACAAATGCTAATGCGGGGTTTTACAAGCGTACGAGATGTTGGTGGCCCCATATTTCCGTTAAAAGCAGCGATCGACAAGGGCAAGATTTTAGGGCCTAGAATCTGGCCTTCTGGTGCCGTTGTAAGCCAAACCGCAGGCCACGGAGATTTTCGGACACCGGAGGAAAAATCGCGTCGTTTTTTCGGCGTTGTCTCTCGTGCGGAGCGATATGGAGCAACCTTCATCGCCGACGGTCGTGATGAGGTCCTGACTGCAGTAAGAGAGAATCTAAGATTCGGGGCAAGTCAAATTAAACTCATGGCGGGTGGAGGAACTTCCTCAGCATATGATCCTGTGGACGTCACCCAATATACACTAGACGAAATGAAAGCAGCAGTAGAAGCAGCCGAAGATTGGGGAACTTATGTCACTGTACATGCATATACGCCAAGAGCAATTCGAAGAGCAATCGAAGCTGGCGTAAAATGTATAGAGCATGGACAATTGCTCGATGAAGAAACTTTACAGCTAATTGCAAAAAAAAATATCTGGCTTAGTTTACAGAATCTTGTGGAAGATACACCCGATATGGATCCGCAACGAAGAATCAAGCGTAAGCCTGTCATTGAAGGTCAGGAAAAAGTATGGCCTATGGCTAAGAAATATGGGGTAAAACTAGCTTGGGGTACAGATTTCCTTTTTGAACCGGACCTGAATAAATTGCAGAATACTTTTATTTTGCGACTTCAAAAGTGGTTTACAAATGTCGAAATCATTAAAATGATTACCCAAGACAATGGCGAGCTTCTGCAGCTTTCGGGATTAAGAAGTCCTTATCCTGGCAAGCTGGGAATAGTAGAAGAAGGAGCTTTGGCAGATCTAATCCTTGTAGACGGAGATCCTCTTAAGAATTTAAAACTATTGGCAGATCCTGAAAAAAACTTTCTGTTGATCATGAAAGACGGTCAGATTCATAAAAATAGCCTCCAGAAACGTTAATATTTCCAAGGTCAAATTTATTGTATATCGAAAATACAGCATATTAAGATGATAAAATGTATTTTCGATGACATCAGTTAAAAGGGGCTATTTGGGCCCTTAAAGGTGATAAAGGAATCAAACAATTTTTACCATCACTAGGTGCAGGCGGTTGCATTACGGTATAATTTATTTGAAGAGTAAACACCTTTGCATTTAATTGATTAGTTTTGCGTTTAAACGATAAATCAAAGCATTCGGTGGCATTATTATTCAACGACGGGCGTCCTGTAGTAAGACTAAGAGCATTTCGGGCTATCGACGATCCCCAAACCTGTGAACGTTTCATAGAAGGACACGCGCACGTGTTAACTGCTATAGGCGTAAAGAAAGTAACTTCTTCCAAAAATGACTGGATGTACAATCCCGCATCATTCGTACTGATCGTAGAATCCCTTGATGGCGATAAAGTCTATGGTGGAGTACGTATACACGTATCGGGAGGGAGCGAACCACTTCCCATTGAACAGGCCACGGGAGCGATGGATGCTAAAATCTTAGACCTTGTTTATGATTATGCGCAACAGGGGACAGGTGAAGGTTGTGGCCTTTGGAACTCCAGGGAGATTGCTGGATATGGCATTGGCAGCATATTTTTGACGAGAGCTGGTGCCGCCATCAGTACACAGGTTGGCATTAAATCACTCTTTGCTTTATGTGCTCCTTACACGGTGAAATTAGCAGAAAGTGTTGGCTACCGCATTGATACAAGTGTTGGAAATAATGGCACATTCTATTATCCGAAGCTGGATCTATTGGCTACCGTAATGATTATGCGCAATCTAGACACCTTGACCGAAGCCGACCAAGAAAACAAAGATGCAATTTTGTCGCTTCGTAATAATTCCAATATTGTCCGCATAGAAACTTTACGGAATAAGGAGATTGAAATTCATTATCAAATCGATATTCCAAATCTCAATCAATGGGATTTAAATGAAATTATTAAAAATCTGAAACATACATCATTAGATCATAAACCAGATGATCGTAATTTAAATATCTTATAATGGACACTAAACATTATGGTGCCGGCTATTTAATGGATACCGGTGATTTTCTTAAACAATTAAAAATACATTCATATACTCCTTTTAATACGATTAAAGAGGGGGTTGTCGTCGATCTTGGCTGTGGAACTGGAATGGATGCCATCAATTTGGCTAATATGCTGGGCCATAATGTACTTGTTGTTGGATTGGATCATGATAAGGCCTTAATCGAGCATGCCAAAACAAGCAGTGCAGAGGTAAAGAACGTCGACTTTGTTCAGGGTGAAGTTTATCAACTTAGCTTTACAGATAATTCCATTTCTGGCATTAGAATGGAACGCGTTGTACAACATCTGCTGGAAGCACCAAAAATGTTTGCTGAGGTTCACCGTGTTTTGCGTGAAGGTCAACCCTTAGTGATCGTTGAGACGATTTGGAATAGCCTGACGTTTTACAGTAAGCATGTTGACATTGAGGCTAAGATATGCCATTATTTGACCGAAGAAAAAGTCAACAATGGCTGGGCTGGGAATAAATTAACTTCGGACTTATTGTCTCAAGGCTTTAAACAAGTACAATTGCAAACATTCTGTATGGTAGCCCGTTCGAAAGAAGAGGCCAACCGCTATCTTTTCTTAGATAAAATTCTTTTGGAAATGGTCGAAAAAGAGAAGTTAAGTACAGCTGAAATGGAGGAATTTCAAAACACATTGGATCAAGCTGATGAAGCGGGTTGTTTCCTTGTTTCTATGAATTTAGTTATTGCCGAAGCAAAAAAATAGCATATAGTGATGAAATGCTGGCTTAACTTGATCTTCTTATTTATTTTTACGTGCAGTTCAACTTGTTTTGGAGAGGTTATTATCGATAAACCGACACAGCGTGTATTGATCGGATATGGCCTGGAGCGTTATACCGGGAAAGGAGAGCCTAACTTTGCAGATACTTCAGCTTCCTCCTTTCAATCGTTAGAAAGCAAGGTCCCCAATTTGGGCATATCACCCGCTGACATCTGGTTTCGATTACCCGTGACAAACAAGGGCAAAGAAAAGCTTGAACTCTTGCTCGAAATTGCCTACCCTCTCTTGGATGAGGTCGAACTTTTTGTACCGTCATCAAACGGGCATTATAACTCGATCAAGTTGGGCGAGCATCAATCTTTTTCGGCTAGAAAATATAAGGTCCCTAATTATGCATTCGATATCCAATTACCTGGAAATGAGAAGACCATCTTTTTTCTTCGCATAAAAAGTACGGAACAGATTATTCTCCCGATCTATTTAAGTAACGAGCGCAGTTTCTTAAAAGAGATGAATGACGACAGTTTGTTAAGCGGCATCTATATTGGTATTGTCTGTATTATGGCGATATACAATTTATTCCTGTTTTTTTCTGTTCGTGAAAGGGGCTATCTGTACTATGTCCTTTATGTCCTTTGTGCAGGAATAACACAAATGGGTATTAAAGGTTACAGTTTTCAATATTTGTGGCCAAATTGGATTTATTTTGCAACAAAGGGTCCTATTATCTTTGGATGTTTATCAGGCCTATGCGCCCTGCTTTTTGCAGATTCATTTCTTCAATTACCGAAAAATGCTCCTCGGTCAAGACGTGTGATTACTGTTTTTATCATCCTTTTTGTCATTGGCAGCCTTCTTACACTGCTCAACCTGACACAACCAGCGTTCATGGTTATGCAGCTAACAACAGGGGCTGGGTCTTTATTTGTCCTTTACTTATCCTATCGTGTGATGATAAATGGTTATAAACCGGCTAAATATTTTGTTTACGGTTGGACAATTTTATTATTAGGTTCTGTCGTGTTTTTACTGAAAGACTATGGCATCTTAAAATATAACGATTTTACGAGCAATGCTGTACAAATTGCATCTGTTGTGGAGATGGCCTTATTGTCCTTCGGTCTAGCCTATAGTATCAATATTTTAAAAGAAGAAAAAGAAGCATCACAAATCAGGGAATTAGCAATCTCGTTAGAAAACGAGAAGTTAATACGTGAACAAAATATTGTATTGGAACAAAAAGTAGATGAGCGGACACGTGAATTAACAGAATCTAATGAGTCTCTACAAACCACTCTTACTCACTTAAAGGAAACGCAATCTCAACTTGTCGAAGCCGAGAAGATGGCCTCCCTTGGTCAATTGACTGCTGGGGTTGCTCATGAGATCAACAACCCAATCAACTTTGTTACGTCTAATGTCGCTCCGTTAAAACGTGATATTAAGATGATCTGGGAAACGCTGGAGGAAGTAGAGCGTATCGCTTTTAAAGAAGGGATATCCGATACTGAAAAGCAATCTCAGATCAAAAAATTCAAAAATGATCAGGATATCGATTATCTGAAAACAGAGGTAGATTTTCTATTAAAGGGAATGCATGATGGGGCCCATCGGACTGCCGAAATAGTAAAGAGTTTGCGGATCTTCTCGCGAGTAGACGAGGATACATTAAAATTTGCCGATTTAAATGAGGGGCTGGAGTCAACAATGGTTATCCTCAATAGTTTATTAAATAACACGATTGAAGTTGATAAGATCTATGGCGATATGCCAAAGGTCGAATGTCATGCAGGAAAACTTAATCAAGTCTTTTTGAATATCGTGACAAATGCTATTTACGCCGTAAATAAAAAGTTTAATCACGATGTTGGTGGTAAAATATGTATTGAGACCGGAGTTAAAGAGGATAATACAGCTGTGTTTATCAAAATCGCAGACAATGGTATCGGTATTCCAAAAGAAATCCATGAACGGATATTTGAACCATTTTTTACAACGAAAGACGTTGGCGAAGGTACTGGTTTGGGAATGTCCATTGCCTATAATACCATTGCGAAACATCATGGGAAGATTATTGTAGATTCAGAAGTGGGACAGGGCACAAGTTTTACACTCCTCATTCCAATTCAACAAAACAATTAATACCGCTATAAACTGAAAATAGTTCAATTAACTATTATTTTTTCATATCTTTTGTAAGGGAATAAAACCATATAATAAAATTATGCAGAGGGAGCTTGAAATATTATATATCGATGACGAAGTAAACAATTTGGTTAGCTTTAAAGCGAACTTTAGATACGATTACGCTATCCATACAGCATCCAATACGAGTGAGGCCGAAACGATCCTTCATGCTCATCCTGATATCCGTATTATCTTCTGTGACCAACGTATGCCGGATGAGATGGGCATCGATTTTTTGCACCGCATTAAAAAAGATTTTCCAAAACCAATCCGTATTCTTTTAACGGCTTATGCCAATATGGAAACTGTAATTGATGCAGTTAACAAGGGCCATATTTTTAGGTTTGTCCGAAAACCCTGGATGAATGAAGAAATCGTTTCCGCTATAGAAGAAGCAAATAAATTTTATGTTGCAAACTCTATGCTAGAAGTTAAGAATCAAGAGCTGCAAAAAGCTTATGATGAATTAGATAAATTCGCATATAGTGTTAGTCATGATCTTCGTGATCCATTGACAGGGGTTCTTTCTGCGGTGAAACTTGGGTTAGAATTTGACAGCATAGATCGTATTCATGAGTTGTTATCACTAATGGATAGTTCATTGGTCAGCTTAGATGCTTATATTGACAGTCTGCGAGACTATTATCTCTTACGAAGAGGCGAGCTTATGTTGTCAGCCATAAATTTCGAAGAGCTCTTTGACAATATACGTCAGTTTTACAGTATGTACACGCAAAATAAAGATGTTGCTTTTGAAATTTCAGTGGATCAAAAAGAGATCTTTAGCGGCGATAAAGCACTTCTAGAACTAATTTTGCATAATCTTCTTTCTAATGCGTTTAAATACCAACGTAAAGGGCAGGAAAACCAGTTCGTCAAACTCTCCGTATTCGTATCAGAACGTAAAGCTAAAATTATTGTGAGTGACAACGGAATAGGCATATCTCCAGAGTATGTTGAAGATATCTTTAAATTATTCTTTAGAGCAAGTGATCAAGCTAAGGGCATGGGATTTGGGCTGTATAATGTTCAGAACGCACTCTTAAAACTACAGGGAAAAATTGAAGTGCAATCACAGCCAAATCAGGGCACAACCTTTACAGTCATCATACCGAGCAAATAAGGCCGCTCACTTTCCGCAATCCTATGCAATTGTAGCGAAGAGTATCAGAAAGCAAACAGACATTTTAAATAAAAGTTGCCTTTCCTAAAATTATAATCTTTTAGGAAAGTAGCTTTTGTCGCAGCAGAAACTCCAACTGATCATTTGAAGTCTCAAGTTGAGAATTCGTCTCCACAATCTTTTGACGCTCAGCATAGACATCATAAGCGCGTTGAATCGTTTGATCGAGCTCCTCTTCACTCCACGGCTTATTGAGGTAATGAAAGATCTTTCCTTTATTGACAGCATCAACGACAGCCGCCATATCTGTATACCCTGTCAAAAGGATACGCATTGGGGCTGCATTGATCTTAATAATCTCCTCCAAAAACTCTACACCGGTCATTTCCGGCATCCGTTGATCAGTAATGATAATATGTATTTGGTTGTTTTTGACAATATCGATTGCATCGGCACCACTAATTGCCGTAAACACTTTATACTTTAGTCGAAATGTCGCTTTAAAAGAAAACAGATTGTTTTCTTCGTCGTCAACGTACAATATCGAAATCTTCTTGTCTTCCATAAGCTTATCGTCTGAAATACAAATTTACGTAATAAATTCGCTGAATTAATAACAGATTAAAGAGTTTTATGTTTTCCTAGCAGAAATAATACGCGATAGCTGATAGAAATAATGGATTAGTTATCCGAAAATTATAGCATCCGACGCCGGAAAAACGATTTAAAGTTAATATCTGCACAACGGTAATAATCCAACTTGCATTAGACACAAAAAAAGCCATCTTACATTTGTAAAACGGCTTTTTTGAAAGTGACCCCGCTGAGGCTCGAACTCAGGACCCACAGATTAAGAGTCTGTTGCTCTACCAACTGAGCTACGAAGTCATTCGATAATCCAAATGTAAGGTTCACCGTAGAAAAAGTCAAGTGGAAAAGAATATTTTTTTGACTTTTATGACATTCAAGCGAGATTTTTGGCAGCTGCCCGATAAAAAACAGACCAAAATAAGACAATTAAACTATTTATTCTTTCGCCCAATATTGCCTTGCGTCCCCACCACAGCGATCTTTCCCATAATCATTGGCTTAACTTCCATTTCTATTGGTTTATCCAGTTGCATTTTACTCCCTTTTTTGAATGGAATCACAACAGTTTTATAGCCAAGCATCTGTGCACGGAGCTCTTGATCTACTCGAAACAAAGATTGCGGTACCCAAAGTTGAAAATTTCCATTTTCATCCACTTTCGTACGATAATTTCCTAAGGATACTTCTGTGCCCACCATACTTACATCGTTTCCAGCACAAACAACTTTACCTTTTATGCTTACCTTAGTACTATCATGGCTTCCTTTTAACGCTGAATTATCATTTGTTGATGAGTTGCCCCGACCTTGCTTCTTTATCTGATCATTTTTCGTTTTTGTTTGGACAACGACAACTTCTCCAGTCAGTTTGTTTTGTGCTTGAGCAGTATGAAAACTCAAGGATCCAACCAATAGGAGGCCCGCAGCAATCCCTGTCCACCTTCCTTGCCAAATAGGGTTTTTAGAAAAAGAAATAGTAGCATCCAATTCGCGCATCAACTGATCTTCATAAAATCGGCCACATAACCCCCTACTGGCTTTTTTTATTTGATCCACAATTTCCTGATCATTCATCTGTGAAAAATCAACAACCATCTTCTCACATTGACCACAGAAACGGCCTTGTTCTTGTGGCGTCATCTTACCCCAATCTGCAGAGCAAGATTCTTTTACCTGTAATATAATCTTTTCCATATTGCTTTATATTTTGAGAAGGGATGCAGAAAAATCGCCAATTTCATAATGAAACAGCGCACAAAACAACTAAACACTGATAAACAGGTACTTAAAAAAATAAAACTGCTTAAAATCGTCTATTAACTTCCACTGAGCAAAGGGTGGGACCAAATGAAGTAAATTAACCGAATGAGGCAAATTATACGCTGAAGGGCGATAAATAGCGAAAATCAGAAGGTCGTATTCATAAAAACATGAGACGTTAAAAAAAATAGGCTGTCCAAAAAAAGTTGGACAGCCTATTTACAGTAAGTAATTCTAACAGTTACTTCCCTATTTTATATTGTCAAGAATTTCTTTTATCGCTCTTTCCAACTGCGGATCTTTATTTTCCATCCGATCTTGTACTGTATTTTTTACAAGAATATCGGGGGCAACTCCGGTCTGCTCGAGATCCTGACCATCAAGGGTATAACATCCCCAAGACGGAAGTCGATAGTTTGATCCGTCGACTAAGCCTTTAGCAGAAGTAAAAATAATCCAGCGATAGGTTTCATTACCAATGATTTTCCCCAATTTAAGGGCTTTAAAGCCCGCAGCGGTCATTTCAGCATCGCTCAGCGATTGCTCATTAATCAATAAAACAATAGGCTTGGCAGATGGCGCAAAATTACTTTGTGGCGCACGTTTACCGCCTCGGTATTGCCATTGTAAGTAAGGGCGTTGTGACAGGAATCGTAAAACTTCATCGTGCACATTTCCGCCTGTATTATACCGTAAATCTAAAATAATCCCTTGTTTGTTATTCTCCTGTTCAGCCATGTCGATCAAGAACCTTTGTAATTCAGTATCCGACATGTTTTTCATATGTGAATACGCTATCTTATTGCTACTCAACTGATCAACTCGACTTCGGTTATCTCTAATCCATTGGTCGTAGAGTAGGTCTCTAAACACAGCGCTTGATACCGGGCGAATGTTTGTTTGAATTTCCTTACCATTACGATTCAAGGTCAATTGGATTTCTTCTTCCAATGAAGGCCAAGTAAAATAACTATCGCGATCTGCCTGCGTATTCAATTTTGTTCCATTAATCGCAATGAGGATATCACCAGCATGAATATCAGCCTCTTTCTTTGCTGCGGGGCCATTCGGAACGATATAGCTAATCTTATAAGGGTTGCTTGTATCATAGATCACACCGATTTCATTCGTTACAAAACCAAACGGCTTACGTTCTTCCTGTCCCATAGAACTGAAACCCAAATGTGACGAATTGAGTTCGCCCAACATATCATTTAAGAGGATACGCAAATCTGTCCTATCGTTGATGCCTGGAAGATATTTCTCATATTTCTTTTTAACAGCGGTCCAATCTACACCATGGAAATTGCTATCGTAGAAATTCTCCTCCAGATTGGCCCATGTCTCATAAAACATCTGATTGAACTCTTTCTCAAGATCCCGATTGAATTTAAAACTCATTGTGACCGCATCAAGCTTATTCAAATCAAGATTATATTTCTGAATTGTTCCTCGACTCAACACAAAGTACTTGCCTGCAGACTCTACAAATTGCCCCATGCCTCCATCTGTGACTTTCTCGCTTTTGGCTGGTGTAAATAACTCATATACGGTACGATATGTACTATATTTTCCTTCATGATTGGAAGCATAGAACAAATAGGATTTATCGCCCTTTTGTATCACCAAAGGATCAGATTGTGTTCCAAATGCTGGACTGACTTGCTCAATTCGGTCACGCAATCCTTCTAAATCCAATTGGACCAAAACAGCTTTCTTGGCTTCGGCTGCTGTTGTTGCGGTTGACTTTACCTTGTCGGCATCATTTTTCTTCTTATCCTTAGTAGCATCTTCCTTCTTAGTTGCACCAGTTTTATTTACTGTCGTATCTTTCTTTTCAGCTGTTACAAATAATTCATCAAACTTTGCGCTACGATAAGGTTGGTCAAAGTTGGTCAATGCCATTCGGAAAATGCTTGAGTTTTGCATACCAGTAGGATAAGAAGGCTTAGTCCTATTACTCGCAAAATAAATGTATTTACCATCAGGAGACCAATATGGTGCTGCTTCTGTAACACCTGTATTTGTCAAATTTGTCGTTTGCTCATTTTTCAGGTTATACACAAAGATATCCTGTTCAAAATTGCGTATAGCCGTGAATAAAAGATAATTTCCATCGGGAGAAAATGAGGGTGAAGAATTTTGAAATGCCCAGATTTCATCTCTAACTACTGTTTGGCTCTTCAAACTTGTCAAATCCAATAGACGAACTTCATCACGTCCGCTGAGATATACCGCTTTTGTTTTATCTGCATTGAATGTAATATCCCGATTATTACGCAGATCTTGTGTCAATTGTTTTACCTCTCCTTTACCGTCTGCTGTGCGTGAAAACCAGTTCTGATACCCATGATACGTTTGACTATAGAGCAATGTTTTACTGTCTTTAAGCCATTTAACTTCCATGATGCGCTCCCCTTGACTTGGCATCTGACGAACAAACTTTCCTTCGATATCCGAAACGAACAATTCCCCACGGGATACAAATGCCATCTTTTTCCCGTCCGGTGAAACGTCAAAATTACTGATGCTACCTGAAATGTTAAACTCTTTCAGCTTTCCCAGAACCTGATTGCGGTTAAGCGCGATGTTGGGCTGTATGGTTTTCTTTGCATTGACATCGTAAATATAAAGCTGGTAGCCTTTTTCAAATGCGATCTTACTACCATCTGCCGCGACAAACGGACGCTTGATAGACTCTGGGAAAGATGTCAATTGGGTTTTCGACTTTCCCGCTATTTGATAGAGATTGTACTCACCATTGCTTTCATCGGACACATAGAAAATATTTCCTTTTTGATCTACTGTCGGCCAAAAATCTTTACCTATATAATCTGTATATTGCTGAAAAGCTTTTGTTTTTGGATTATAGGACTTTATATCCGGATTGAAAGCACCTTTATAACGTTTGCGGTTGGCCGAGCTGTAGCCTTCCCAACTATCATTGAATAATAATTCTCCTGAAGGTGTTGGCACTACATTACTGATATAATTAAAGACATGAGGAAACAACCTTGTTGCCGTTCCGCCATCCAAAGCAACTTGAAAGGCACTCATTCTATTATAACGCGATGACGTAAAATAAAGTGACTTACTATCCCAGCTCCAGCTGTCTACTTCATCCGAAGCATCATGCGATGTAAGCTGCCGTATATCTCCACCAGCCAAAGGCATCACATAGACGTCCATGTTACCATTTTGATTGGCCGAAAACGCTAGCCATTTTCCATCAGGGGAAATTCGTGGATTGATCTCATTTCCTTCCATTCCTGTCAGCCGAACTGCAACACCACCCTGGCTCCCTACTTTCCAAAGGTCACCTTCGTAACTAAAAACCATTTCCTTACCATCGGGACTCAACGTCGGATGGGACAAAAATGTGGGTTGCTGCGCAATAACACAGGTAGTTCCAGCATAAGCTAGTACTGTGCTTAAGATTAGTTTTTTTATCATTTTATCTAGGAGGCTAATAATTGTTTGCCAATACAAAGGTAGAATAGGTATTGAACAAACCAATATGAAATAATGAAGAATTTTATATTTTTATTTCTTCACTATTTCAGCATTTTATCGTAGACCTTTTCCCCTTATTCATAGGTGTTTATTTTCTAAAGAAGTAGAAGCTCCCACTCGGCCTATTTTTGACTTCCACATCTAATATCTTTTTAAATTGAACCATGCTTGAAAATAGACTGAAACAAATGTGTGTCTTTCCGGTTCTTATACAAGGAATGGTTATGCAAAACATATCATATTGAATAAATATGATTTAGCCAAATTCAAAAAGGACATCGTATTATTTTCTTACTGAAAAGATTGAAACAGAAGATAATTATCGAATTAATCGCGTATAATTATCAACAAGCCGATGAGCAATTTAAATATAGGCATATTTCTGTATTCCTATTGCAACCTAAAAGTTGAAGTATTTTTTGAATCATTATATTTTTTAATGGGATACTTATCCTTAACTTTGCACCCTCAAATCAGAAACTATGGACGCAACGTTAACTCACTCAGAAGAAGATCTTTATAACAAACGAAATCGCATAAGAATCGCGGTATCACTTTTCTTTTTTTGCCAAGGGATCGCGTTTGCATCTTGGGCAAGTCGAATTCCCGTTATTAAAGCTTATCTCCATTTAAGTGAGGGGCAATTGGGTACAATTTTATTAATGCTTCCTGTTGGGCAGCTTGCAACAATGGCTCTCTCAGGAAAGCTGGTCACAAAATATGGCAGTGCAAGTGTTTTGCGTATTGTACCTATCGCTTATACCTTGGTCCTGTGCTCCATCCCCTTTGCACAGAATGCCTGGCAGTTGGGAGGCATATTATTTCTGTTTGGTGTCACCGGCAATATGTGTAATATTTCCGTTAACACGCAAGGCGTTGCAACTGAGCAGATTTTCAAAAAATCAATAATGACTTCTTTTCATGGAGCCTGGAGCATCGCTGGCTTCACAGGTGCACTAGTCGGCTTGTTAACGATGAATTTGGGTCTGAACACCTTTTACCATTTTTTAATCATATTAGTCATTGTCGCAGCGAATACACTAATCAACCAAAAGTATTTGGTTCCGGGCAAATCTCCTCAAAAGGAAAAGCGTAGTTTTTTCTCTAAACCGGAAGGTGGCCTACTTCAACTCGGCATTATCGGCTTTTTCAGCATGGCAACAGAGGGGGCAATGTTTGACTGGAGTGGCGTTTATTTCAAGGAGATCGTTCAAGCTCCCGAAAAATTTGTTGTCGTTGGCTACGCTTCTTTTATGATTATGATGGCCACTGGGCGCTTTGTTGGTGATGCTGTCATTCGCAAATTAGGTAGAAAAAGAACCCTGCAATACAGTGGTCTGCTGATGTTCGTCGGAATGATGACATCGGTTATTTTTCCTGAATTTATCATCTGCACCCTCGCTTTTATGTTAGTAGGTATAGGCGTGGCCTGCAACGTCCCTTCCATTTACAGCATTGCTGGGCAGAACAAAAATGTACCATCTGGAGTAGCCTTAGCCATGGTTTCAAGCATCAGTTACCTGGGTTTTTTAATGGGACCGCCTTTAATTGGATATATTGCTGAAGCTTTTAGCCTACGCTATTCTTACGGTGTTTTTGCCTGTTTCGGCCTATTGATGTTTATGATGGTTGGACGATTATCTTTATTTAAAGAAACACGCCCGGCCTAATCTATCAAAGCACATGTTTACCGAATTTGCACTTTAGATTTTGACCTGAAGAAATCTCAGGCTAAATGACATACGTTTACTTCTTAAAACATAAGGCATTGCCAATAGATAAAAACAAGCCGTACCTGTCCCTAAGATGGAGCCAAACCATACATCTTCCACAAAATGCTGGCCCAAATACACCCGAGAGTAACCCGTTAATACAGCGAGAACAAATAAAATTATACCAAAAGCTCTATTTTTTGAGATAATGGCTAACGTAGCCGCCATTGCAAAGGCCGAAGTTGTATGTCCAGAAGGAAAGGAGTTAAAGTGCGCTACACGCAACCAAGAAACAACATGGAATGTTGGGTCTCCATGAAATACCGTTGCCGGTCTATCGGCATCGAAAAGGTTTTTCAGTACACAACAGATCAGCCCTGAAAAGATATAAGTCCCGAGGATAGCTCGAGCAAAATTCCACTGCTGTGTACAGGAGTAAGCAATAAATACACCTATAACAAAAAGACCATCTCCAAAATAGGTCTGTATTGTAAAAAGAATATCGGCCCAAAATGCATGACGTGTATTCACAAAATGGAATGAATCTCCCTTCGGAATAAATACAACTATAGCTGTCATTAAGGCCATCCAAATGGCAAAGCAAACAAAAAAAGCAGGATTAGCTGCATATACCTTTCTAAATTGGTACAATAAAAATTTTCCCATTCAATGTATGTTACAGAATTACAGGCCAAAAGTAAAATTGCTGTATGTGTAAATAATGATCCGAAAATAAACATTCTATTAAAAATTTACAATTCTATTACGTATTTATTTTGATAAGAAAAGAAAAACTATTAGGGACTAAACAAAAAAAGCGATGGAAATCCATCGCTTTTCTCAGTAGCCCCGAGCAGAATCGAACTGCTATCAAATGTTTAGGAAACATCTATTCTATCCGTTGAACTACGGGGCCTTTTCAGAAGCCAAACTTAGGTTTATTTTATATATAAGTCAATAGCTAGTCTAAAATCCTGTTATATTTTTTTTAAAAAAGAGAGGTAGCCCCTATATAGACTAGTTTTACTAAGCGATTAACATCCACAATAGCCAAAATCAATATTAAATCGGTTTCATCTACTATGAAATAGTCTAGATCAAACGCAAATTTAGAACCTGTAAGATAAACTGGATTTAGAAAATGAAAAATGGTGGAGGGAGAAGGATTCGAACCTTCGAAGCCGAAGCAACGGATTTACAGTCCGTCCCATTTGACCGCTCTGGAACCCCTCCAGCATTGTGTTGTTCTAGAATTGAACGTCGCAAAAGTAGCTTTTGATTTGCAAAACTGCAATTATTTTAGGGCATAAATTTGTAACTACCCCAGTATTAATTCATTTATTTTCAAGAAACATTCAAATGGTCTGTTCTTCGCCAGATCAAGTTATCATTATTATAATAAAAACTTATTGTTATAATCTAGTCATAATAGATTTTGACGATAGTGTATTGGTAAAATCAATTCGCTTTTTGCATCGAGTTGCTGTATCTTTGTATCAACAAAAAAAAGAAAGATATATTATGAGTTTCACAGGTAAAAGTTTTCCAAGCATTACAGTAGATGCAATTGATTATTTAGGCGACAATTTACAAATCAACATTTTTGAAAAAGCAGTTAAAGAAGGTAAAAAAGTGCTTTTGTTTTGGTATCCAAAAGATTTCACATTCGTATGTCCTACTGAATTACACGCTTTCCAAGAAGCAGCTGCTGAGTTTGAAAAACGCAATACAGTCTTAATCGGCGCTTCTTGCGATACAAATGAAGTACACTTTGCATGGTTAAACACAGCAAAAGATAATGGTGGAATTGAAGGTGTTGAATATCCTCTTTTGGCAGACACTAACCGCAACTTATCAAGTATATTGGGAATCTTAGATGTTCAAGAAGTTGAACACCCTGAATACGGAACATTGGCACAAGGTTCTGCAGTTACTTATAGAGCAACTTACTTGATCGATGAAACTGGCCGTGTATTCCATGAATCAGTAAACGACATGCCTTTGGGCCGTAACGTTAAAGAATACTTACGCTTGATCGACGCTTACGCTCACGTACAGAAATTTGGCGAAGTGTGTCCTGCAAACTGGGAAGAAGGTAAAGATGCCATGAACGCAGATAGAAAAGGTGTAGCTGATTATTTAGCTAAACACTAACAATACAAGACCACAGCGTCTTATCAGCAGGAGCTTTTCCCAGCTCCTGTTGATTTCTCCAACAATCACCTTAATAATAAAATCATGTTACAAGAATTAGAAAACGATAATTTACAAGAAATTGTAAACAATAACGATATTGTTATGGTTCAGTACTCCGCCACCTGGTGTGGTAACTGCAAAATCATGAAACCAAAATTCAAAAAATTGGCTGGCGAAAATGATAGTGTACCTTTTGTTATTGCTGATGCAGAAAAGTTCCCTGAATCCCGCAAACTAGCAAATGTCAATAACCTACCCACTTTTGCCGCTTTTAAAAATGGTAAATTAGTCAATCAGGTACAAACAAATAAGTTAGACGCATTAGTAGAATTATTCAATGAAACTACCAGTAATTAAGCATTTGACAGAGTTCATCGAGCAGAATGATGTAGATTATGTCTTGGAAACAATCGAGACACTGGAAGCATTAACCGAGGCTCCTTTGAAAGATGAAGAACTTGACGTTCTTGGTGAATTGATTTCAAACCTATACGGAGCTGTAGAGGTTGATAAATTGATTAAAGAAGGCAACTCAAAAAAAGACGCGTTAAATATGTTTATGAAGCGTGTTCTAGGTGCGATTGATAAATAGTCTTTGCCCAAAAAAGCATTCTTGTGAAACTTTCTTTAAAGGTTGTTCCTGTCATTTTTGAGCATTTGAAGCATAGAAACTAACATCAATTGAAATTTTTCAAACAAATATGCAATTAGATTTAGACCAATCCAGATTTTTTTGAAGGTAGCAGAGAATCTATCTTATCCTAAATATCGTTGTATTGCAGCATCTTAAATGTATGGCGCCTATATATTATAAGTTTTCCAAAAGCTAAAATGTTGACAAAATTTAGCAATGTGGAAAACTAATTAAAGTAATCTGACAGAACTAAATATTTTCTACATATATTTACTATGTTAAAGGTTGCCACTTGGAGCGAAGCGACAAAATAACTATTCTCTAAAAATTCGTTTCAGGAAAAAATATTTTAATTGTTAAACGGAAATTCCAACTTGATTGGGATTTCCGTTTTTTATTTATGCCTATATTTTACCTTTCAGCGATCGATCCCCTTACTTCGTCGCTAAAACTAAATTTTTCTTATTGACCTAAGTTTATTCAGCATGATATCCATAAGTCAAAGCAATAAACCAACGTCACAAACGGACTACTTAAAGACTTTCAATAAAATTACAATCTCCAACAATCCGTTGTTCACCAAAATCTTTATCTTTAAACATGCGAAGACCTTTTCTCTCTGTTATCATTATTTTGGCTGGTATCTTGTCAACTTCAATCGTTAAAGCACAGAATCCACAGTGGAACGCTGCTGAAATTAAACTTAATCTAGAAAAACTGAACGTACTGGGGTCGGTACTCTATTTTGCAGCACACCCCGATGATGAAAACACCCGGCTAATCGCTTGGCTAGCTCAGGAAGAAAAATATAAAACAGGTTATTTATCCCTAACTCGAGGTGACGGCGGACAAAACCTCATCGGAACAGAACAAGGTATTGAACTTGGATTAATTCGAACGCAGGAATTACTGGCTGCTCGAAAAATCGATAAGGGCGAACAATTTTTTTCCTCAGCATATGATTTTGGATTCTCAAAGACTCCAGAAGAAACTTTCGAATTCTGGGATAAACAGCGTGTTCTTAGCGAAGCCGTATGGATTATCCGCAAATTTAGGCCCGATGTCATCATCACACGTTTTCCTCCCGATCCAAGGGGTGGACATGGTCATCACCAAGCTTCCGCCATTCTAGCACATGAAGCCTTTAAAGCTGCTGCTGATCCGAATCAATTTCCAGAGCAACTTCAATTTGTACGCCCCTGGAAAGCTAAACGCTTGCTTTGGAATACAGCTAATTTCGGAGGTCAAAACAATACACGTGAAGATCAGTTAAAAATAGATATCGGGGATTACAATTCTCTTCTAGGAGCCTCTTATGGGGAAATTGCCGCACACAGCCGTTCATCACACAAAAGCCAAGGCTTTGGTTCGGCAAGCCAACGCGGCTCATCAATCGAATACTTTGAATATGTAGACGGTGTCCCTGCAAAAAATACACTCTTGGATGGTGTTGACACCTCATGGAAAAGAATTCAAAACGGCAGTAAAGTTCAGTCCTTGATTGATCACATCAATCAAACATATCAAATTGATAAGCCCGAATTGATCATTGCTGAATTGATCCAACTGTACAAAGCACTGGATCAAATTGATGATGAATACTGGAAAACTGAAAAGAAAAAAGAGGTTGAAAAACTAATTCTTGCCTGTGGTGGAATTTGGTTCGAAAGTATCGCTAAAAATCCATCTTATGCCTTGAATGATCAGATCAAAGTGGAACATTCCATTATTGTTCGGCGTCCAAATGTAACTGTTGATCTGACCCAAATAAATGGAAACAGCATTCATGAAACACTAAAAATAAACAAGTTACAAAGAGACTCTGTTCTTATACATGCCGACAGGACGACACAACCCTACTGGTTGATTGAACCACATGGAAAAGGTAAATTTAATGTCAGTGATTTTAACCTGACCGGCTATCCAGAAAATCCCTACGCTCCAGAGGTATCATTTCAACTCCGGATCAATGGTGAAAATATCACACTCAGTCAACCCATAAAATATAAATATACCGATCCTGTTCGTGGCGAAATCTACGCCCCCATTGTGATCGTCCCACAGTTGACGGCAAAAAGTTCCAGCCCTTTGGCACTTACACAAAATGCCCACACTGTCAAAGTGAATCTGACTTTTCAGAAAAACGGACAAGCAAACACAACCACGTTTAACGTCAGACCGAATGTACCTAAAGGCTGGGAAGTTTCACCGGCATCTTTTGACCTATCTTTTGACAAAGGCGAACGTACAATTTCCAAAGAGATCAGCATAAAACCATCAGATGCTTCAAAATCTTCCATTGATACCCTGGGGTTCCTCTTAGCAAACAAAGAGCACTTAAAAGAGATAAAATCCATCGATTACAATCATATACCTAATATTGTTTATTTTCCAGATGTTGCTATAAAAATGAGCAATGTCAACCTGATCAACGCGGTAAAAAAAGTGGCATACATCCATGGGGCAGGGGATCTAATTCCGGAGTCGCTGGCGGCCATTGGTATTAAAGTTGATGTATTAAGTAACGAACAGGCATTAAAAGCAGATCTCTCTAGCTACGATGCTGTAATCTTGGGTGTACGAATATTCAACGTCAACAAGCAAATTGCGCAGCTCCAAAACAGACTATTTGCGTATGTCAACATGGGCGGAACAGTCCTAGAACAATACAATGTAAACAATGGACTGATCTCAAAAAACTTTGGTCCTTTTCCTTTTAGCATCGGCAGAAGCCGTGTAACAGACGAACTTGCAACAGTACACTTCGATAAAAATGATCCGATTTTCAATTACCCGAACAAAATCAGCGAAGCTGACTTCGAACATTGGGTACAGGAGCGAGGGCTCTACTTTGCGGAAGATATTGATAAAAAGTACCGCACTCCGATCACGATGCAAGATCCCGGCGAACCGTTACATAATGGCTCATTACTCATTGCTCAATATGGAAAAGGTAAATTTGTTTATACATCTTTGTCTTTTTTCAGACAATTGCCTGCCGGAATTCCCGGAGCTTACAGATTATTCGTAAATTTGTTATCAAAATCAAAATAATATAATAATGGAAAATCAGATTGACAACAGCTGCACAACAATTGATGCTGGCAAAGCAAAAGGAATCATTCTTTTAGTTGCTGTAGTATTTGGTGCATTAATTGGATTCACTGCAAACGAGACATTTCTAAGCATCTTCGGTGGTGCTATTGTCGGATTGATTATCGCTGCTATTTTTAATAGTGTTATCTATCCTCAAAAGCCTTCAGATAGATAAGAAAGATGAATAGCTGGAAGCGTTTCTACTGGTTGGTCGTTATCTGGCTATTCGTATTCATCCTTTTTCTGTACATTTTCACGAACCACTATTCATGAGTACAGCAGATTGGATCGTGTTATTTCTGACACTCTTAGTTATTGTCATATATGGCGTTTATAAGAGTAGAGGTATAAAAAATATTGATGGATATCTTCTAGGTAATCGTTCTTTACCCTGGTATCACGTCGGATTATCGGTAATGGCGACGCAAGCGAGCGCCATTACTTTCTTATCTGCCCCCGGCTTAGCTTATTCCTCAGGAATGAGTTTTGTCCAATTCTACTTTGGTCTTCCGTTGGCCATGATTGTGCTCTGCATTACATTTGTTCCTATTTTTCATAAGCTAAAAGTATTTACAGCCTACGAATTTCTAGAAAAACGGTTTGATGTCAAAACCAGAGGGCTCACTGCCATTCTTTTTTTGATACAGCGAGGGATATCAACGGGTATTACCATCTTTGCACCGGCTTTAATTATATCGACCATCCTTCATATTGATCTAACATGGACCACATTGGCCATAGGAAGTTTTGTTGTTATCTATACGACCTATGGAGGAACCAAAGCCGTGTCTCATACACAGTTGCTTCAAATGAGCATTATCTTTGGATCATTACTCGTAGCAGGTATATTAGTTATCCATCTGCTGCCAGAGTCCATTGGATTATCAAAAGCGCTTCATATTGCAGGAAAATCAGGAAAAACCAATGCATTGGATTTTACTTTTGACCTCAATAATAACTATACACTTTGGACAGGACTAATCGGTGGTTTTTTCCTACAGCTTTCCTACTTCGGGACCGACCAAAGTCAAGTAGGTCGTTATTTGACAGGGGCTTCGATCAAAGAAAGTCGCATGGGATTAATTATGAATGGTCTATTGAAAATCCCCATGCAATTTGCTATCCTGTTGATTGGAGTTCTGGTATTTGCCTATTATCAATTCCATCAGCCGCCCATTTTTTTCAATCAAGTCGAGATCAAGAAGCTCAAAGAAAGCAAATATGCTCCTGACTACCAGATTCTCGAGCAAAAGCATAGCGAGCTATTTAAAACACGTGAATCTGTTGTTCAGCAGCTTAATACAGCATTGGATCACGACGATGAAAAAAGAATTGCTGATTATCGATCCTCACTCGGCCAACTTAATGCAAAAATGCAAGCGGTAAAAGAAGGGACTTTGGACTTAATCAAAAAAAACAACCCAACAGCGGAAACGAATGACAATAATTATGTCTTTCTTTCTTTTGTGACAAGCGTCTTTCCAAAGGGCTTAATTGGGCTACTCATAGCGGTCATTTTTCTCGCATCCATGGGGTCTACGGCAAGTGCTATTAACTCATTGGCCTCAACAACGACCATTGATATCTACAAAAGATTTATTAATCCTAACTCATCTGAAAAACAAGACCTTTTGTGGTCGCGTTTATTTACGTTGATCTGGGGTACATTTACTGTTATTGTTGCTTTGTATGCGAACAGATTGGGTAATCTCCTCGAAGCGGTCAATATCTTGGGTTCACTATTCTATGGTACTATCCTGGGGATTTTTATCGTCGCCTTCTACATGAAGAAAATTCAAGGCAAAGCTGTTTTTCTTGCAGCCATTCTTTCCGAAATTATAGTAATAGCAGTATGGTCGATGAATAAGATTCCTTTTCTCTGGCTAAATCTTATTGGCTGCCTAGCTGTCATGCTAATCGCCTATATCCTACAACCGGGGATGAAAATGCCTCGTCCTATAAAGGACAAAAGGGATCTTGAATAAAATAAAAAAGCCTGATTGATCAGGCTCAGTATTTTTTATAGATATTGTACAATACACTCTTATCATATATGGTCAATTCGGGGGTTGTATCCCGAACGACAAATTTTCGTTTAAAGGAAACGATAGCGGCTTTTAGATTGGAGGTGTCATAACCAATAATTTTAAGCGCATCTATCGCATTAAAGCTGTCAGGAGGGGCCACAAGCTGACCTTCATCATACCATATTCCAAAACCTCGTTCTGCAAGCTTTTTCCACGGGAAAAAAACGCTTGGATCATTCTTGCGTGATGGTGCAATATCGGCATGGCCAATAAAATTATTTGTTGGGATTAAATAACGCGATTTCAAGGTATCAAGCACTGTCATCAATGAATTAATCTGTGCCTCAGGAAAAGGTTCCCTACCATTGTTATCCAACTCTATACCAATAGAACAGGAGTTCATGTCGGCAATAGAACCCCATTTTGCCACCCCCGCATGCCAAGACCGAACATAATCGTTCAACATTTGTATAATCTCGCCATTCCGGCCAATGACATAATGTGAACTCACTTTAGTTCTTGGAATCTGAAAGGTTTTGATCGTCTGCCCAATACTATCTTGTGCTGTATGATGAATAATGACATAGTTAGGTTTACGAACATCATAATGTATGGCTTCCTCTTGGCGCCAATAAGGATGGTTTCCAGACTTTTGTAAAAAAACAACCTTTCTTTCCTCCGGTGTCAATAAATTGGTATCTGGCTTAGCTTCGACCTTTTCTTCCACAACCAATGCAGAAGCAAATGACGCAACTAGCGGTTTTGCAACCACCGGCTGTATCTTCGACTTGCAGCTTGCCAAAGACAGCAATGAACAAAGCAATATCCCTATTGACACAGGCCTAAACATTATTTTGGTAAACTATAGACTATACCCATCGCCAACGACTGGCTTAATTGTACTCTTGAAATGACATCCGGATCATAGATCATAATACCATTTAAGTTCACATTGATGACTCTCGTAACTTTTGCCGTTACAGTTACATCCAAACGGTGCGTAGGGTTGGAAAGTTTCTCGTAGTCAGCAAAAAGGTTATAACGAGCCTTTACATTCAGTTTATCTGTGAAGTTTTTGTCTAGGTTACCCGTTAGCTGAAAAGCCAGTGCATTGGCAAAAGAGCGGTCTTCCTTTACACCAAATCGTTCACCAGTACCCGCACTTGGATTGTTAGGATCTCTATAATATCCATATTTCTCAAAGAAACCTTCTCCAGAACGAGGCTTAACACGCTCATCCAAGATAAAAGTTTGACGTGCAGTACCCGTACCAAAACGCAAGGAAAATTCGTTACTAGGCTTATACTCAAGACCGAAAGATTCTGTCAGATAAGCTGGTGCCATAAAAGCATTCTCAATATAGTCTATTGTATCTCTACCGTTAACCGTTTTATACTTATAACCCGCATCAAATTGCGACTCAAATGTCACAGACGTAAACAATGCCCAATTGGCAGACAATTTATAAGAGAGCTTATTATCCCAAAATATACGGTCATTATTCTTCTTCGCAATATTATTGGTATTCTTTATCTTTCCATAACGTAAATCAACTTCGGTTACAAAATTGAAATTGTCCTTCGTATAATCCGATTTATGATTAGCATTCAATCCTACAGCAATAGAACCAACACCACCACCTTTCCAATTATCATTAAATGACGCCTGGTTTAAATTGATCCCGAATTTTGTCCAATGTTTCCAATAGTCTACCTCTAAGTTTAATTTTGGAACTATAGGACGAATCGTTTTAATATTTAATGGTTGCTCTTTCTGTACAGAAATTACGGTATCTGGTTTTGCTCGAAGATCTTTCAGATCCTGTGCTTTTAAGCTGGTAATAGAAAGGCAAAGCATAGCCATGCCGACAAAATTGAATAACTTCATTCTGAAAACGTCTATTTTTTGTTTACGGTACTAATTTATAATTAATTGTTGGAAAAGGCTCAATAAAATATTGCGAAGGGTTCAATTGATACCGTGAATAACAATCTTTGATATAATTCACCAGTTCATAATCACTCGCTGAGAGAATAAAGAAATAGGAGGGTCTAAATATCCTTCTAAATCGTTCAGCTTCTTCGCTATTTAATCCTGTAATCTTACTAATAAGCTCTTTCGTAAATTTGTAATCGATCACATTTTCCTTATAATCGTTTTCAATGGTTTTAGTTAGTCGACGTGCTCTTTTAGCCTCCTTGCTAAATAAACTATAGATTGAATTAATGCTTAATCCAGCACCATTTGGGCCAACAGAAAATACGTCACCATAACCCGCAAGACGATATGCTTTCTCATAATCCTCTTTTGCTTTTTTCAGAATTTCTTCTGGGGTCTTGCGTGCAAAAACCTGAACCTCATCAATATAAAACGATTCCCGTACCAAATGAAACAGCAACAATCCACGGTTATCCACCTGAAGAGTATCCGAAAAATAGCCTTTACATATCGCAACAATATGATCTCCTAGCTGTGCATTAAAGACAAATTCTCCTTTGATAGTATTATAATTGACCTCTCCAGTACGTAAGTTGGCCAGCTTTACATTTCCAATACGTTGTTTGGTATTTTTATCAAAAACGATACCCTCTACTTTTTTATCTTGGCAAAAAAGTGGAGAAGTAAAGCCCACAAGGGCAATAAGTAGAAAAATATATCGCAATAGTATCACTTTCGTAAAACTACTATATCGCTGTACAAAAGCGAAATATTTAACATCTTTTAAAGCGTAACTATTTAGATATAACCAATAATTGGCCTAAAGATAACGCATCATCGGTAAGACCGTTTAGGGATTTGATCTGATCAACGGATACATTGTACAGCTTACTGAGCGAATATAACGTATCCTGAGCTTTAACTTCATGAATACGCATAGCGACAGGGCTCTTGATTTCTTCTGTTTTTACTACGGTAGGAGGTGTTTCTTGTACATTTTGTACGATCTCAACCTGTACGGTCTCTTCTCGTACAACTTTTTCACGCCGTGATTCAACGCGATCATATTGATCAAGATGGTATCTTTCGATCATTTCGATCAACAATTCAGGATAACGTGGATTTGTGGCGTACCCTGCTGCTTTCAAGCCTTTAGCCCAACCTTTATAGTCATTCTTATCCAACTTAAAGAGTGCCGCATATCGCGGTCGTAACAGAAACTCTGAGTGATCCCGAAAAGATTGTTCGGGATTTTCATAAACACGAAAGCAATCATTAATATTATCATCAGGACGAGTCACGGATTTTCCTTTCCAAACTCCACCGCATTTAATACCGAAATGATTATTAGCCTCACGTGCTAAATAGCTATTACCATTACCGGATTCCAGTAAAGCCTGAGCAAGCTTAATGCTCGCAGGGATACCATATTTATTCATTTCTGCAACGGCCACATCTTTGTAATGAGCAATATAGTCGTTGCCAGCCATGGTCGGTCGCCCCACAGAAGAGGATGAAGAAGTTTTTGAATTGGAGCCAGATTTAGAAGAGGATATTGTGCCTCTCCGGCTTGAACATGATGTAATCAACATCATGAATACAAACATGCCATAAAAAAACTTCTTCATGCAATAATGTCGCGCTTATTTTTTTGTTGACGAGAATCTATTTTGCTTAGCATCATTATCAAACATATCTAAGTGATATTGTTTAATAGTAGCGAGTACTTTTGCTGTCCAACCTTTACTCGTGGAGTAACCCGAACGAGCAATCGCTTTTACCCAAGCTTCGTATTTTTCACCAGGATGTTTTTCAAAAAGACTCTGAGTAGTCTTTTTTCTTTTTACTATTCCTACAAAATCATCATACGAGTCCATTACAGACCGATAACCTTTGTAAGCTGACCGAATAACGGTACTGTTGTTTTTTCCTTTGACACCAAAATGGTTATTCAAATTTTTTGCTACCCTGCTACCACCATTTCCGCTTTCATGCATAGCGATGGCTAAGATAACCGATGCTGGAACACCGTGTTCCTCCATCATTTCTTTTGCTATTGGACTGTACTTATCGACATATGCCGCATTACTTTGAGCCGAAACTTTTGTTAATCCAAAAGTTCCCAAAGCTAGTAACAGTACAAAGCTTTTTAATTGTTTTAAATTCATGAAGAATGTTTTAGTTCACAAATTACTTCTTGCGTAAGGCAAAAAGTCCGTCTCGAATCGGTAATATTACCTTTTCTACGCGCTTGTCCTGAGCTAAACGTGCATTCAAATCAATGATCTGCTTTGTTTGGTTGTCTGGTTTTGAATCTAACACCTTACCTTTCCATAAGACATTGTCAATCAAAATAAGTCCCCCAGACGGAACTTGATTTATTATCGTTTCGAAATAATATAAATTTCTCTTTTTGTCCGCGTCGATAAATACCAAATCAAATGTTTCATCTAATGTAGGTAGTATTACCGCTGCATCTCCAATATGATAGCTGATTTTATCAGCAAATGCCGATTCATCAAAATACCTCTGGACGCGTTCTTGTTGCTCTGCATTGATATCGATAGTATGTAATATCCCATCTTCCTGCAGCCCCTCTGCGAGACATAATGTTGCATATCCCGTAAACGTTCCTATCTCCAAGATACGTTTCGGAGCAACCAATTTACTCAATAAAGAAAGAACTCTTCCCTGGTAGTGTCCAGATAACATATGGGGCATTGTTTCCTTCAAATATGTCTCCCGATTTACCCTTTTCAGTAACGAATTTTCTTCGTCTGTAGTATGTTCCAAATAGGACTCTAAATCGTCGGCAACAATTTCCATAACCACAAAGGTACCAAAAAACATTTTTATGATAAAAACTTTTTTTTACAAAAACCTGAATACCAGTAAAATACAATTATCCTTTTGTAAAGAGCTTTTTTCGAGAATCGCGTCAGATGCATAAAAAAGCCATATTGCCATTTTTTGATTTTCTATTTTGTTTCCAAATTTCATCAAAAAAATGCCCCCCTAAAAGACGATCTTTTAGAGGGGCATTTTTTATTATTAAACAACAAATATACTAAGCAAGATCAGCAGTGATCAAGCGTAGAAATTCGGATCTTGTGACATCATTTTGGAATGCTCCCGTAAATGCAGAGGTAGTCGTTACAGAATTCTGTTTCTGAACACCACGCATCGCCATACACATGTGTTTGCATTCCATAACCACAGCTACTCCACGAGCGCCCAAAGTTTCTTGAATACAATCTCTGATCTCATTGGTGAGACGTTCCTGAACCTGCAGACGACGCGCAAAAATATCAACGACACGTGGTATCTTGCTTAAACCTACAATATGGCCATTTGGAATATACGCGATATGGGCTTTGCCAAAGAAAGGTAACATATGGTGCTCACAAAGAGAATATACTTCAATATCCTTAACGACGACCATTTGACTGTAGTCTTCCTCAAACATAGCACCACGTAATACCTCCGCAGCATCGATATCATAGCCATGTGTCAAAAATTGCAATGCCTTTGCAACACGTTCTGGTGTTTTCACTAAACCTTCGCGTTTTGGATCTTCCCCCAGACATTCTAATATATCTGTATAATGAGCAGCGATGCGATCTACCTTTTCAGTATTGTATTTGTCGATCTTAATATATCCATCCAACTCTTCGTTGTCAAATGAGTGTTGACTCATAGTTTCTACTATTTAAATGTATTAAAGATTAATCGCCAAAATATTCGACGTAATTATTTTCTGTTTCATGCAAACGGACACTATGCAAGATCACACCCTGTTCATCAAACAGCGGTTTTAAGATCTTAAATATTTCGATTGCGATATTCTCCGTAGAAGCCATGACTCCTTTCATAAAATCAACATCTAAATTGAAATTACGGTGATCGACTTTGTCAATGATACTACGATTGATTATTTCTTTCATGATCTTTAAATCGATCAAAAAACCAGTCTCGGGATTGACTTTTCCTTTCACTGTTACATAAAGATCATAATTATGTCCATGCCAATTTGGATTGGAGCAAAGACCAAATACCTGTTCATTCTGCTCCTTACTCCAGTCTTCACGATAGAGCTTGTGCGCAGCACAGAAACGTTCACGACGAGTTATAAATATCATAATAATACAAAGATAAGGCTTTAAGTGCAATTAAAGCATCTCAATTTAAGGAATGCCGTCAGAATATAGTAATATAATGAAGTGCTTTCTCTTTTGTTGAACAAACAGGCAAAAATCTAAGCACTTTATCCTTACTTACAACCCGCTTTCAAGAATGATTTGATATAAAATTTTGTAGCGGAGTGTAAATACTCCCAGTTTAAAAAGAACTACAACGAATGCTGATTTTTTAAGGCCAATTTTCTTTTATCTTTAGTTAGGTTTAGTTTAGGTTTTATATAGGTTTTACCTAAAGTAAGCCTAACTAAAACCTAAACTAAAAATATATAAAATCTAAACTAATTTAAGATGTTATATTAATCTATTAGTATTGTTTACAATAGCATCAGGGCGAAAACTATACAGTTCGTACAGCATTATAAAAGAGAAGGTCGTAGCAAAAAAGCAGTTGGCCTTATTGACATCAAGCTCGCGTTTCTAAGCAGGACGCATTGCAAGAACGATGTTTTTATACTAAAAAGAGTTCTACTTGCAAGATAATGTGTAATTTTCAATCAAAAACGAGCTTGTCATGCAAATATTAATTATTGCGGCTACTTCATTTGAATTACAGCCTTTTCTGGAAGTGGTATCAAATTACGATCAATGCGATACCTTAGTAACTGGTGTAGGCATGGTCGCCACAGCCTTTGAGCTGGGAAGAATGCTACACGAAAAAAATTATGATCTCCTCATTAATGTCGGGATAGGAGGATGTTTGGATCGTACGATTGAAATAGGCTCGGTTATTCAAGTCGTTTCGGAATCATTTGTTGAACTAGGCGCGGAAGACGGTCATAATTTTATTCCAATAGATCAATTGGGCTATGGAAGGTCTACATTTAACTCATGTTTACTGAATGACAAGGAGCTTAGGCTTCCTTTTCTAAAACAGGGGGAAGGAATTACCGTAAACAAAGTCCATGGTAGAACAGAAAGTATCGAAAAAATTAAAAAACTGCATCCTAATAGCCTTGTTGAAAGTATGGAAGGAGCTGCTGTTTTCTATGCCGCCGATAAAATGACAATTCCCGTGATTGAGATTCGTGGTATTTCAAATTACGTGGAAAGAAGGAACCGTGCCACGTGGAACATTCCGTTAGCGATAATGAATAGTAATAAGGCACTTATAAAGACATTGGAATATCTGAACAACTTATATTCAAAAATTTAATACAAAAGTCATTTACTTATTAAAAAATGACATAAAACTATAGAATTAGCGGGTTCAAATCTTCAAAATATCAATTTTAAATAGTAGATTTGTAATCTAAAAATTGACACTATTTTACAACTGATGAGAGAAATACAATTCAGAGAAGCACTTCGTGAAGCAATGAACGAAGAAATGCGTAAAGACGACAAAATATTTTTATTAGGAGAAGAAGTTGCTGAGTATAACGGAGCTTACAAAGTGAGTCAGGGTATGCTTGATGAATTCGGTGCAAAACGTATCATTGATACACCTATTGCTGAACTTGGTTTTGCAGGTATCGCAGTTGGAGCTGCAATGAATGGTTTAAAACCGATTGTTGAGTTCATGACATTCAACTTTTCACTTGTTGCTATTGATCAAGTAATCAATGCGGCAGCTAAAATCCACTCGATGAGTGGTGGACAGTTCTCTATTCCAATGGTCTTCCGTGGTCCAACTGGAAATGCTGGTCAGCTTGCAGCACAACACTCTCAAAACTTCGAAAACTGGTTTGCAAATACACCAGGTTTAAAAGTTGTGGTTCCTTCTAACCCATATGAAGCTAAAGGTTTGTTGAAATCAGCTATTATCGATCCAGATCCTGTTATCTTCATGGAATCTGAGGTAATGTATGGTGATAAAGGACAAGTTCCTGAAGAAGAATATTACTTGGAAATCGGAAAAGCTAATATTATCCAAGAAGGTACAGATGTAACTGTTGTATCTTTTGGTAAAATGCTTCCTCGCGTTGTCATTCCTGCAGTTGAAGAATTGAAAAAAGAAGGTATCAGCGTTGAATTAATTGACTTGCGTTCGGTACGTCCTATCGATTACCCTACAATCATCGCGTCTGTTAAGAAAACAAACCGTTTGGTAATCGTGGAAGAAGCATGGCCATTGGCGTCTATTTCTACGGATTTAGCATTCAATGTACAACGTAATGCATTTGATTATTTAGATGCCCCTGTTATCCGCGTAAATTGTGCAGATGTACCTCTTCCTTATGCTCCAACATTGATCGAAGCTGCTTTACCTAGCGTTGAGAAAGTTGTTAAGGCTGTGAAAGAAGTATCTTATATCAAGAAGTAATACGAATTACATTCTTAAAAAAATTAAAATCCCTTTTACGTTGTAAAAGGGATTTTTTTTATATTTAAGCTGACCGATTGTTGCTTATTAAAAAAATTAAAATTCCATATATGAAAAAATTAAGAATTGCCTCTTTGATGGCCGTATTTGCATTTCTAGTGATATCTGCTTCCGCACAAAAGAAATACACACTACGTGTAAATCCCGATTCAGGAAAAAAAATATCGCAAAACCTTGTGATGACAATGGATATTGACGCTGCTGGCCAAAAAATGGTTACAGACCTTAATATGGGCTTTGATATCACCAATACAACGAAAAAAGACAATATCTTCGCGTTTGACCTTAGATATACCGGAATAAACATGAAAATGAATATGGCGGGAATGGACATGTCCTACGACTCGAAAAACCCCGAGGCCAATGAGTTTTCCAAACAGATGCATGCTACCTTAGGCAAATTGCTAGAAAATAGCATTAGCTTTAATGTTGATCAACTTGGCAAATCTTCTGATATCAAGTTACCTGAGGGTATTAACATCCCGTTTGATAAAAGTATGTTCGAAAATATAAGTACAGTATTACCTGAACAGCCAATTAAAATAGGTGATTCATGGACATCCAAAACTGAATCAGATGATTCCGGCATTTCGGTGGAAAGCAAAATGACTTTAATAGAAGCAAATGAGTTAGGCTACAAAGTAAATGTTGAAGGAAAAATGTTCGGCCCGGATGCAAATCAGGTAGGCAACGTACAGGGTTTTTATGTCTTGGATAAAAAGACCTGCCTTACCAAGATAACAGAAATGACAAGTGCCGTGGATATGCCTGAAGCAAAAATAACGACCACATTAAAAAGTCAATAAACGACTGGAACGAGAAATAAAATAGGGGCCCTTTGGCCCCTATTTTATTTCTTATATATCAAATTTATGCGTTGATCTCTTCTTTGTACTGATCAGCAGATAACAAAGCATCTACATCAGCAGCGTTGTTCAATTTAATACGAACAATCCAACCTTCACCATAAGGATCAGAATTGACCAATTCAGGAGATGCATCAATAGCTTCATTAACCGATAAAATCGTAGCTGATACAGGTAAAAATAGATCAGAAACTGTTTTTACAGCTTCAATTGTACCGAAAACTTCATTAGCGGCAACTTCCTCACCTACAGTGTTTATGTCAACAAAAACGATGTCACCCAATTCACGTTGAGCGAAATCGGTAATCCCTACAACTGCTTCATCACCTTCAACACGAATCCATTCGTGATCTTTGGTGTATTTCAATTCTGCTGGAAAATTCATTGTATTTAATTTTTTGATTTTTAATGCCGTGAAGTTACAAAATATCTTTAATTGTCAAAAATGATATTCATCATAACATTTTTGTGTTTATTTTTAAGCTATGAATCCTCAAATCGAAAGACTTTACCAAATTTCACAAAAGAAAGAACGTCGTATTATTGGCCTGATGTCCGGAACTTCTCTGGATGGTCTTGATATTGCAGTATGCCGCATAGAAAATGCAGGTAAAACAACAAAAATACAGCTAGAGAATTTTGCTACAATGGATTATGAGGATGATTTCAGAGCACGAGTCCGTGAAGTCTTTGCAAAACGAAATATCGACCAACAGTTATTTTCCGGACTCAATGCTTATATTGGAGTCACACATGCCAAATTAATCAATACAGCATTACAACAATGGAATATACCAAGCAGCGAGATTGATTGTATAGCCAGCCATGGGCAAACCGTATACCATGCACCCCAATCATTGACCAAAGACCGCAACTGGCCCAATAGTACCTTACAGATCGGCGATGGAGATCATATTGCCGTAAATACCGGCATCATAACCCTGTCTGACTTTAGACAGAAACATGTTGCTGCGGGAGGAGAAGGGGCACCTTTGGCGGCGTATGGCGACTATCTACTTTTCTCGCATGCGACAGAGAATCGATTCTTACTGAATATTGGCGGTATTTCTAATTTCACATTTATCCCAAGCCATCAAACAAAATTGAAAGCCTATGCAACAGATCTCGGTCCAGGCAATACAATGATGAACCAATACATGAAGGCTAATTTTAATCAGGAGATGGATAGAGATGCCTATATGGCCAAAAAGGGACAGGTAAATGATGCGCTATTGAATCAATTATTAACAGAAGAATTTCTAACACTGCCCTTTCCAAAAACCACCGGGCCAGAACTATTTAATCTCGCTTATCTCGAAAGGGCACAAGATCGTTCGAAAACAACTCATATTCCACATGAGAATGTTATGGCAACCCTCAATCGCTTTGCGGCTCATGCGATGGTCAACGGCATTCGGAAGCAGTCAGAAGGACTATCTGATGTGGCGGTATACATAAGTGGCGGTGGGCTACACAATCCATTGCTGTTTGATTACATCAAAAGGAGCTTACCTACCAGTAACGTTGAAAGTTTCGCAACATTAGGTATCAATCCAGATGCAAAAGAGGCCGTCCTCTTTGCTCTATTAGCAAATGAGACTTTGGTAGGTAACAAATCCAATGTAGCGCAAATTAAAGATTCGCCCGCTGTCTGCATGGGCAAAATCAGCTTACCCGAATAATTATTCCGTATCGATGGCTTCTTGTAAAAACTCTTTAAAAGGAAGCATACTTTTATAGGAAGCCACGATATTATCTAGTGCATTTTTTGCAGATAACTCCTTTATAGTTAAAGATCTATCCAACACAAAACTTTTCAATTTGATAAAGTCAATAAAAGGATTATCCTCACTATAGCCAGCAGGCGCACGCTTCAGTAAATCTTCTTTGAAAAGTGCAATATTACCGCCTGTCAATACAGTTTTTAAAATTTCATCCAATTTATTACCGCTGTAATCAATTTCTTGTCTTATTGCCTCTAAATGTTGCTTTTCTGGACGCCAATATCCACAGGCAATAAATGAATTTTCTGCTCCAATATGAATATAGTACTCTGGTCCCTGCAACTTTCTTCCATCAACTGAAATTCCTGCCCCAAACCAACTTTTATAAGGTGTCTTATCATTTGAAAAGCGTGTATCACGGTAAATACGAAACAAACATTTACTTGCCTGTATGGAAGTATTGATTTTAGGGTCAAACTCGCTCAAAGCGGCAATTAAATCTGTCAAAAAACTTCTCACATCAGCCAATGCAGCTTCATATTTAGCTCTGTTATCGGCAAACCATTCCCGAGAATTATTGGCTTTCAATTCCGTTAAAAAATCAAATGTAGATTTTTGAATGTGACTCATAATACAATCAATTGATTAAAATTAAGAAAACATAGACCATAGGTGCCGCTAATAACAACCCATCAAATCTATCTAAAAAACCACCATGTCCAGGCAATATATTTCCGGAATCCTTTACGTGCAAACTACGCTTTAACATCGACTCAACTAAGTCACCTAATGTTCCCACAATACTGATAATTGCCGCTATACTTACCCATTGCCAGAGCGGTAGATAACCAAAATACTTCTCTAGATTCACTGCAGCAACAATTGCCAAAATCAATCCACCGAAAAAACCTTCCCATGTTTTCTTTGGTGAGATCCGTTCGAATAGTTTACGTTTTCCGAAGCTTCGTCCAGCGAGATATGCCCCGGTATCGTTTGTCCACAATAAGATCAAAAAACCTAAAGGCATCACATCGTTAAAAGTACCTTGCATAAACCCTAATTTGGAAAATAGGAAAAAAGGCAATGTAACATACGCTATTCCCAAAAAAGTATAGGCAATATCATTAAAAGGAAAAGTTCTCTTCTGAAAAAGTGAAATAATATAAGTCGCACTTATAAACGGAATAATTAGTGCTAAAAATTTTACCGCAAGCAGATCCATCGAAATTAAGGATCCCAAAACAAACAGTACCAAGGCCAGGGCGATACCAATCACTTTATTTGGGGAACGTTCTTCGGATGAAACTATTCCGTAGAATTCATAAAGACACCATGTACTTAGCAAGGTAAAAAAAATGGAATAAACATAAGCTCCCAAAAGGGTGGCCGCTATCATGACAGCCACAAAGATTACTCCGGTTATTGCTCTTGTTTTCATAAACTAAAATCCCCTTCCGATTCCTCAATTAACCTTTCGGCTGCTTCGATAGATCCTTCGCTGACATAAATTTCAATTTTTCCAAACAGATAAGAAGAATCTTGTTTATTCAACGCGACAGCGGGAATTCCATTCTCTTCCAACATTTGTTTGACTATCTCGGCTTGAATAGCATTTGTATATGTTTTAATTTTTTTCCAATCGTTCTCCATTGTTTTCTTTTTGCGTTGATCGATAAAATAAGAATACAAAAATAAGAGTAAAAATGAAGCCTACAAGATATATCCACCAAGATTGTAACTCAAATGCATTGAGTTCATCATAACTCTTTCCCTGTCTTACGTAATAAAATGCTCCAATTGTGGCTCCGGCATTGTTGACAAAGTGCCCAAAGATGGGCAATATGATGTTCTTGCTCCATACATAAAGATAGCCAAAAAAAGCGCCCAATAACATTCGGGGAACAAAACCAAAAAATTGCAGGTGTATCGCACTGAAGATAATAGCAACGAGCCATATAACCACATGCTGATTGCTCAACCATCTTCCTATTATTTTTTGCAAAATACCACGAAACAGCAATTCTTCACCTATGGCCGGAATTAAGGCCAGTACAACAATATTGTACAAAAAGCCGGATATACTCGACTCCATAATTATGCCCTTAATTAAATCACCCGATTCCTTTTCGCTACGCTCCATCCAACGCTGCAACGATTGCATACTATCGGGCAATTGTAAGGATTCATTCCAGTGACCGATCAGACTCATCAAAGGCATAAAAGAAAGCATTGCCAAAAATATATAGCCAAATTGCATTCCGTTAGGCCATTTTTTCAGTTTAAAATAAGTAATGCCATATCCTTCGCGTGTATTCATCAGATAAGCTGGTACAACAAAAGATCCCAAGCTGCTCATTAACAACATAAATCGCATCTCATTTGCCGATCCATTCATTAAGGATTCCAAGGAGAAGACCTGCCTAGTGTATGTATAATAACTTGCAATACTCAGAATAGCAATAATCTGCGAAAGAATGGTAAAACCGATAACCATTAAGATCAATCGTAACAAAGATTGAAACGGATGGGGTGTTTGTTCAGGAAACATAGCTATTAAATATCAGTTAAAGATAGCAATAAAAGCAAGATTTATTAAAATTGTCGTACTCAATCAAATTCTACCGTCTCGTTTGTACTAGCCGAATGGCAACGAGCGATATGGTCAAATTACCATAAAAACTCCACCAGAGGTATTCGATCATCCGGGATATGGATACCTTTGATACAGCATATATGATCATAAAAAAGGCTTTGGAAAAATCCAAAGCCTTTTTTATGTAGACTATCTTAATTCACTCGAATTGGATCAGCAGGTTTCTGCAGATTTTTATACGGATATGTTTTCATTTCTTCCAACAATATCTTCACCGTTCTCTCAAGCTGTGGATCTCGACCTTCCAAAAGATCTTTAGGCAATTGTTCGATAAATACATCAGGAGCAACACCCTCATTTTCAATAATCCAATTTCCTTTGAGGTCATATACGCCAAAGTTTGGAGAAGTAATACGGCCTCCATCCAACAAAGGAGGATAACCACTTATGCCAACCAAAATCCCCATTGTCGTACGACCGACCAGTTTGCCAAGCCCTTTAAAACGGAACATATAAGGCATCATATCGCCACCTGAGCCTGCATTTTCATTAATAATCATGGCCTTTGGTCCATAAATACCATTTCCCGGTGTAGTAAATCCTTTTCCATCACGAATTCCCCAGCCAGCGATTAACTCGCGCGATAAGAGGTCGATCACATAATCGGCAACCCAGCCACCACCGTTATTCCTTTCGTCCATTAGAAGAGCCTTTTTATCCATCTGAGCGAAGTAATACCGATTGAAATAAGTATACCCCTCAGGACCGGTATTCGGCATGTACACATAAGCTATTTGCCCATTGCTCAATTCATTTACTTTTTTACGGTTTCTTTCGACCCATTCCATGCTACGCAAGTTCATTTCATCGCTAAACGAGATCGGTTTAACGATTACTTCACGTGCGCCAACCAGCGATGGTTTTGAATTGACTTTCAACGTAACTTGTTTACCAACAGTATTGTCAAATAAACTATAGATATCCTTATCCTCAGTCAATTCAGTACCATTCACGGCAACAATATAGTCTCCTTCTTTTATGTTTAATCCCGGTTCAGCCAATGGGGCTTTGAACGATGGATTCCATTCAAGACGCGTAAACAATTTGGCGATCTGATAATAACCATTCTTTAGCGTATAATCTGCTCCCAACACACCAACTGAAACTGATGGCGTGGAAGGTTGATCTCCAGGATAGATATAATTGTGTCCTACGACCATTTCTCCCATCATTTCGTTCAATAAATAACCAAGATCAGAACGATGGTTTACAAAAGGTAGGAATTTTTCATATTTGGCTTTCATCGCCTTCCAGTCTGCACCGTGCATATTTTCTACATAGAAATAGTCTTTTTGCATCGACCATACTTCATTGAACACCTGTTTCCATTCCGCCGCAGGGTCCACCAGTTGCTGAATTCCACCCAATTTGACTTCCCCCGCAGTAGGAGAGGCTACTTTTTGCCCAGCTGTTACAATATTGAATCCATTTCCCGTTTGATATAACATCTTTTTACCATCTGCACTAATAACAAAGCTACGTGCATTCTCTACTAAGGTTTTGTTTTCAAGATCCTTAAAATCATATGCACCGATTGTTCCACCACGTTGATAAGTCAATTGATTCGGAACCAGACCATTTAAATTCCAGTAAGGACCGGCTGGCAAAGGGAGGGCAACAATTCGATTCTCTATACGATCGAAATCTACCTGAATAGATTTGTCAACCGGCTTGCTTGCAACTGACTCTTCCTTCTTATCCTTTTTAGGAGCTTTTTTATCATTCTCTTTTACACGTTCCTTTTTATTATTCTCTCCCTCTTCCTTTTTATCAGGTTTATCTTCACGGATTTGCTCATCATCACTATCGTTTTTAAAGAATGATGGTGTTTTGCTCGACAGGATAAAAGCATAGACTGCATAATCTACATTACGCTGTACAGCGGACATATGTAAACCAGAATTTGTTAAACCTGTATTTGTACTCGCCGTGAAAAATAAATATTTACCATCTTGCGAAAATGCAGTACTGCGGGCAGAGCTCATACCATCCGTAATTTGCTGAGTTTTCTTTGTATCTAAGTTATACATGAACACAGCAGGTGCCCCGTTTTCCAGTGTACGTATAAAGGAAATCCATTTTGAATCTGGAGACCAACTTGGTTGGAAATGATTGGATACACGCCCGGTTTGACCACTTAATTTGTCATCGGCAACTTTGACAACAGCCTTGGAAGCAATATCAATATAATACAGATTAAGATGCGAATCATTGTAAAAAAGCTTCTTTGAATCTGGCGACCAAGTGGGTTCAAAATAGAAATTGGTTTCCCCTAAATTAAAGTATAACGGCTGATCTTTTCCGAACTGATCCATCAGTACCAACTGATAGGATCCATTTTTATCTGAAATATATGAAACCCATTTGCCATTAGGAGACCAATCTGGAAAACGTTCATGCGAACCTGGTGAATTAGATAAATTTCGAGCTTCTCCTTTTTCCTTTGGTACCGTAAAGATCTCTCCCCGTGCTTCTAATAGTGCCCGTTGACCCGTTGGCGATAGTGTAGCATAACGTATATCGTCCTTGATGTCTTTGTAATACGGCCTTTTATACATGACATCTGTATTCACAGTGATGTGCAAAGGAGTAATTTTATTTCCGTTTAGATTCAGTGTATTCAATACTCCAGCATATTCAAAAATCAAGTCGTTACCATTCCCATTCAAGGAACGCACATCATAATCTTTGAAATCTGTTAGTTTTTCAACCTTTTTGGTTTTGGTGTCGTAGCTAAAAATATTGACAATTTTATCGCGGTCAGATAGGAAATAAACCTTCGTTCCCAACCATAATGGTTTAACATCATTACTTTTAACGTTCGGAATAGCCTCGATTTCTTTTGTTTTGGTATCAAAAATCCAAATGGTTGGCATGCCACCACCCCGGTAACGTTTAAAGGCCACTCGATCTCTTTCAGTAGGGTCAGTATTCTTGATGTAAGCCCAGTAGCGGCCATCGGCAGAAGGGCTTCCCTGAGTAGCCTCAGGCATAATGAGCGCCTTGTCCATTCCTGACATTTGAATATTGGAACTGTATAATCGTGGACTTAAAGCATAGGTGAAATCACGAGATGTAGTATAATACACTTCATCATTATTGAGCCATCCGCGCAATACATCCGACGAGGGATGATAAGTAATACGTTTAGGCTCACCACCTGTTATAGGAATCACGTATACATCCGTATTTCCATCATAATTCCCCGTAAATGCCACTTTCTTACCGTCAGGAGAAAACATCGGATTCTGCTCTACGCCAGGATTTGTAGTAAGCCGCCTTGGATTAGCGCCATTTTTGTCTGCAATCCAAATATCTCCACCATAGACAAAAGCGATATTACTAGCGCTTACACTGGGATTTCGAAGCAATAAGGTTTCTTGCGCTTTTGCTTGTAGAAAAGTTGTTCCCAGCAAAAAGGCTGCAATTAACTTGAAATGAGTTTTATTCATAAACATTTAAAGGTTAAAATTTTACCACCTACAAAATTACGATTTTGCAAAATGGACCTAGTCAGTATATCAACAAAGTTGCATAAAAAAAATGACAAAAAAAAAGCCCTGCTTGTCAGCAGGGCCATCTTTTATCTCTCAACGATTAAAAACCGTATTCTTGTTCGATTTCCAATACGATTCCTTCATCAACCAAAACGCGTCCGCAATGTTCACAGATAATGATTTTTTTGCGTTGACGAATTTCCGATTGCATTTGTGCCGGAATTTTATTGTGGCATCCTGAACAGCTATCACGATCAATAGAGACTACAGCAAGCCCGTTTTTGAACGAATTACGTAAACGGTAGTATACTTTTACCAAACGCTCTTCAATATTAGCCTCAGCCTCAGCGGCTTTTGCTAATAATGCATCTTCTTCCTTTTGAGTTTCAGAAGTAATTGTTTCCAATTCTTTCTTTTTACCCTCAAGCTCGCTTTTGCTATACTCAAGATTTCCTACAGTAGTATCGTAGTTTTCCGTTTTGTTGCGAATCTCAAATTCTGCTTCTTTGATTCGTTTCTCACAAACCTGAATCTCAAGACCTTGGATTTCAATTTCTTTCGAAATAGCGTCATACTCACGATTATTCTTTACCTCATTTAACTGCGTCTCATATTTTTTGATAGCAGCCTGAGCATCCTTAATCATGTTTTTACGCTTAACGATAGAATCTTCTAAATCGTCTAAGTCTATTCTGATCTTCTCAATACGAGTTTCTAAACCCGCAATCTCATCTTCAAGATCTGCAACTTCCATAGGCAATTCACCACGAACTTGGCGAATTTTGTCTATTTTAGTATGTACGGCTTGTAACAGCCATAATGCTTTCAATTTTTGTTCTACGGTTTGTTCCATCAACTGTAGTATTTTATAGGATTTGTATCTATTTCTGTTGTTAAGGTTGCAAAGTTAGGAAATTTTTTCGTAATAATGTCGTACAATAATTCTTGCGTAAATTGTTCGCTCTCAAAATGTCCCGTATCTGCAATCACGATTTCACCTTCAGCATCAAAAAATTCATGATATTTGTAGTCTGCTGTAACAAAAAAATCAGCACCAGAACGTTTGGCTGCACCGAGTAAAAATCCACCCGAGCCACCACATACAGCTACACGACTAACTTTTTTATCTAATAAGGCTGTATGACGAATGACATTCAACCTCAGTTTGTCCTTAAGATAAGCTAAAAATTCCAATTCAGCCATTGGTTCAGCCAAATTTCCAATCATTCCAGCACCAATTTCGGTAGCCGTATTTTGAATATCAAACAAATCATAAGCTACTTCCTCATAGGGATGAGCTTCATAGAGTGCTAAAAGTAACTTCCTTTCACTAGATTTCAGGTAGATAACCTCAATTCGTGTTTCCTCTACACGCTCTTGAACATCAATCTCTCCAATGGTAGGATCGGCCCCTTTTAAAGGTCTAAAACTACCATAACCTGCCGTATTAAAACTACATTGATCATAGTGTTTTCCGATTTTACCTGCACCCGCATCAAACAATGCCTGTCGGACATCTTCAACATGACTCCTCGGTACAAAAACGACCATTTTTCGCAATACATCTGTTTTAGATTGCAGTATAGCCTGATTTTCTAATCCCAATTTATCGGCAATTTTCGTGTTCACTCCACCGGTAACATTGTCGAGATTTGTATGAATGGCATATAATGCAACTTTATGTTCAATTGCTTTAATAACCGTACGCTCCACATAATTTTTTCCATTAAATTTTTTTAGGCCCCTGAACACAATAGGATGATGCGAAATAATTAAATTACATCCTTTATCAATGGCCTCTTTTACAACAGCTTCTGTGCAGTCCAAAGAAATGAGCACTTTTGTAATCTCTCTATTGGCGTCGCCCACAATAAGCCCAGCATTATCATAAGACTCCTGCAAATCTAAAGGAGCCAATTGCTCCAAATAATCAATGACTTCTTTAATTTTCATGGTCTACAATTACCTCCTTTTCTCTAAATTTATTATGTTCTTCCAAAATTCTTCTATTCGCGTTAATTTCAAACCAATAATTAGCCAAGGTCACAAAATGCATAATGATCAGTACACCGGAAATGGAAAGTGGGAGAGGAATATTCGTGGCCAAGTAAATCCATGCATATAGCGATCCTTTCCTAAACGTAGGGTTTTCTTCCACAGCTATTTTCCGATCATAAAATTCATTGATCAAAGAATCCCTTAGACGCGAAGCAACCTGAAAATTCCAATAAATATTAACCAGCGGAATGGCAGCTAACCAGGATTGGTTAGGCGTCATTAATCTATTTTCTTTGGCGACCAATTTTAAGGTCTTTCGAATTGTATTTGCAAATAAAAGCCATACAATAATACGTATAGCCACAATACCCATAGCGGTATAAATTACTTCAGGCTTACTTAACTCTTTTATTAATTCCTCTTGCGTCATTGAACTATTTATTGCTTATTTATTATTCCTGTTCCAACAAATTTACTAATTCTTTCAACCTTTTTATTTGTGGATTATGATCTCCAACAAATTCGATTGTTTTAAAACCCATGGTTTTAGCTTTCTTATAAAACGGGTAAAAATCGTCCTCCTCAATTGCTGTACCATCCGTATAAGTCAAAATGTATGTACTTGGGATCTTAAGCCGTTTCGGATTTTTTAAATTAATCTTTTCTGTCATTGTTTTTAACGGGTGGGGGACATCTCTAGGAAGCTTCTTAACATCCTTCACCCAGAAAGGAAAAATATAACCATCCTTTTCTAATTTTAACAGTCCATTTGCTGCAGTAGATTTCCCCATTAAGTTTATTACCGATTGCTGATCCTCCGGAAGTATAGCATCCAAGTAAACCAATTTACGTATTCTATCCGGAAGACTATCGGCCACAGCTGTAATTACCATACCACCATAACTATGTCCCACCAGTATAATATCATGAAGATCCTCAAACAGGATCGTATTCACAACATCATTGACATGAGTTTGCAATCGAATAGAAGTATCTGCTAAATGATAACGCTCGCCCAGACCTGTTAGTGTAGGGCGGTAAACTACATTTCCCTTTTTCGCTAACTCAACCGCAGTATTTTTAAACTGCCAAGCGCCACCCCAAGCTCCATGGACGATCACATACGTAGAAGGCTGCGCAGAAACATCTTTACCGAATCCAACTAATGAAAAGAAAAATATAATAAATAGTAATCTGCAGTTATTCATTGTGTTATATATTTAATCATCCTCGACACTTAACAAAATCTATTCAGAAAATGTATTAATACCCCAGTTTACATTTGTATTTAAAAACTAAACGTGACCACTTACTCACTTTATTAAAACATGATTAAATCCAATAGAAAGAGCTTTTAGCTTCTCAACTAAACATCATCAATGAAAGTAGGGTAGGGGGGAGCTATAAAGACATCATGCATAAAGTAAAAAGATAGTAGGCTTTTTATGAAAATCATACGATCGTTTTCTCCACTCACCAATCGTCAAACTTTGGATATTTTCGTCGGTAGCTGTTACGTTTGATGCAACACAGAGTAAGCTGGAAGGTTTACATATTTTTAGTAGATCAGCCAAAAGCTGATTATTTCTAAATGGAGTTTCAATAAAAATCTGAGTCTGCCGTTCGCGTGCTGATTGTTGTTCGAGATTTTTAATTTCCTTAGCACGATCAATTTTATCGATAGGCAAATACCCATGAAAAGCAAATTTCTGTCCGCTAAATCCAGAAGCCATAAGCGCCAGTAGAATAGAGCTTGGACCAACAAGAGGAACGACCTTAATACCCAATTGATGTGCCCGTGCCACAATAGAAGCTCCGGGGTCAGCAACACCAGGACATCCTGCCTCAGACATTAAACCAACATTTTTGCCCTGTTTCAAGCCTCCAAAAAAATCATTTATATTTCCCTTGTCCCGCACATGTTTTCCATAATCATGAATTTTTAGTTCGCTCTGCGGAATCTTTAAACCTGCAAGTTTTAAAAACTTACGAGCCGTTTTTTCATTTTCTACAATATACTCGTCCAATGAATTGATTGTTTCCACTAAATATGAAGTAAACGATTGGAAAGCTGCGTCATCACTCAAAGGAACAGGAATTAAATATAAGATACCATTTGCCATAATACAAACCTACTAATTAAGGTCCATTTGGCTATACTAATTTTAAACTTAGCATTATTTAACCTTTTAAAATGATTATAATTTAGATTTTTAAACTCATTATTAGTATTTTAGCGTAAATATTCATTGCAACAATAAACATCATTCAAATGATCACACAAATTACAGAAGGCGTAAAAATCTCGGTTGAAACGATCTATCAATCAGAGTATTCGAATCCGGACCGTGAACATTTCATGTTTGCTTATCATATCAGCATAGAAAATCTCAGCGATTACACGGTTCAATTGATAAGTCGCTATTGGAAAATCTTTGACGCAAAAGGAGACTATAGGGAGGTATCTGGAGAAGGGGTAGTGGGCGAACAGCCTATTATAGAACCTGGCCAGACTCATCAGTATACCTCAGGTTGCAATCTCAATAGCGAATTCGGATTCATGGAAGGATATTACAATATGATCCGAACACTGGACAACGGCAGCTTTCAAGTTGAAATACCACGTTTCAATCTGATAGCTGATTACGCATTGAATTAATTTTATCAAGGCAGTATCATTATTGCCAATTAATCAAATAACGAAGCTTTTTTCGCATCGAATAAGAAACTATTTCTTTATTTTTGCGAGCATTCCAAATGAACATGCTAACCTCGGGGTATTATCATTTTACCCGATGGCAAATGCTAGCATTTGATCGTATGCCACCCGATAGATTAAATTAGTCAGCAATCAAAACGATTATTGATTCAATATATAAATAACTGATAATCAATAATAAATATTTAAAATATTGATTATCAACACGATATGCACTACCAAAAGAAGAAACCTCTTGGCAGTGTTTTGACGTGTAAATTGACTGAATATAATTTAGGGTGATATAACGTGAGTATTTTAGCTACAGAACAAGTAAGCCATTCCTTCCATGATCGATGGCTTTTTAAAGATTTACATTTCGGCCTCCAGAAGGGAGATCGTGTGGCCTTGGTCGGAATCAATGGCACAGGTAAATCAACCTTACTCGCCATTTTAGCAGAGCGAATCTTACCAACCTCAGGAAAAGTTGTAAAAGAAAAAGGTATAAAAATTGGTTTTTTAGAACAGGATCCTGATTTCACAGGATTAAAATCAATCAATGATTTTATTTATAGTACAGACAACGATCAACAACGTCTTATCCGAGAGTACGAGGAACTGCTATTGGAGACTGATATCGATCAGAAAAAATTAGAAGATCTTTCAGAAAAAATAAGTTCATTGAATGCCTGGGAGTATGAGCATAATATTAAGACGATTCTTAATCGTTTAAACATTATGGATTTCCATCAAGATATTAAAAGTCTATCAGGAGGCCAACGAAAACGCCTTGCGCTAGCCAAACTTTTGATAGACGAACCGGACATTTATATATTAGATGAACCCACCAACCACTTGGATATAGAAACAATTGAATGGCTTGAAAAACTATTAACAACAGGTAGCAAAACCGTTCTTTTAGTAACGCACGATCGCTACTTCTTAGATAATATATGTACTGAGATTCGAGAGCTGGACAGAGGCAATCTCTATAGCTATAAAGGTAACTATTCCTATTTTCTAGAGAAGAAGTCCGAACGCGAAACTATTGATGCGGTTATGGTAGAGAAAAGCAGAAATCTACTTCGTCGTGAATTGGAGTGGATGCGTCGTCAACCACAGGCACGTGGCACCAAATCCAAATCACGTATAGAAGCATACTATGACTTAGAAGAAAAATCTAAAGCAATTAAAGGAAATGACTCGGTACACCTCAGTGTAAAAGTAAGCAGACAGGGCTCAAAAATACTCGAACTAGAACATGTTGCCAAACGTTATGGAACGAAAGAAATCATACATAATTTTTCATACACATTTAAAAAAGGTGATCGTATTGGTCTAGCTGGAAAAAATGGCACTGGAAAATCAACCTTTCTTAATTTAATCACGGGAGAAGAAAAACCTGATTCAGGATCGATATCGGTAGGGGAAACCACAGTATATGGCTACTATAAACAGGGAGGATTGGAAGTAAACGAAAACGATCGAGTATTAGATGTTGTAAAAAATATAGCAGACTATATTGAAATGGCAAATGGGGAAGTAATCACAGCTTCACAGCTGCTAACCCACTTTTTATTTCCTCCTGAAAAACAATTTGGTTTCGTTAACAAATTAAGTGGAGGACAGAAAAAAAGACTTCAACTTATGCGTGTTTTAATGAAGAATCCAAATTTCCTAATCCTGGATGAGCCATCCAATGATCTGGACATTGATACTTTAAACGTACTGGAAGATTTTCTTGATAACTACAAAGGGGTACTAATATTGGTATCACACGACAGGTATTTATTAGATAAACTAACCGATCAGCTTTTTATTTTTGAAGGAAAGGGGAGTGTACAGATATACAATGGAAATTATGCCGACTTTAAACTTGAACAAGACGAAATCCAAAAATTAGAAAAAGAAAAACAAAAAAGAATAACCCAAGAACAGGTAAAGCCAATTGTAAAAGAGGAAAAGAAAAAACTCTCATACAAGGAACAATTGGAATATACTAAACTAGAAGAAGAAATAGAAAAACTGGAAACACAAGTAACGTTAAAAACGGAGAAACTAAACCAGGAAACAGACCATCTAAAGCTTTCTTCCTTAGCGGAAGAAATTCAATCTATCCAAACACAGATAGACGACAAATCCGAAAGATGGTTATATCTTACTGATTTTATGTAAAATTTCACTATTGGTTTCACGTGGAACACAAAGAAAACGTAAATTTACAAAGAAATAAAAACGCCACGTTTCACGTGGAACAAGAACAGAAAAATGTTTAAAAAATATAATGTAATTGTAGTTGGTGCAGGTCATGCCGGATGTGAGGCGGCGGCGGCAGCAGCCAACTTAGGTTCGTCCACTTTACTCATCACAATGAATATGGGGGTAATAGCCCAAATGAGTTGCAACCCCGCAATCGGTGGAGTCGCAAAAGGACAAATTGTAAGAGAAATAGATGCTATGGGTGGATATACCGGTATCATAGCAGATAAATCAACCATTCAATTTCGAATGCTTAATCTATCGAAAGGTCCAGCTATGTGGAGCCCACGTACACAAAATGACCGAATGCGGTTTGCGGAAGAATGGAGGTTACAATTAGAGTCTCTTCCAAATTTAGATATGTGGCAAGATACCGTAAAAGAAGTTATTGTTAAAAATGGAAGAGCTTGCGGTGTCATCACTTCGATGGGGATAGAAATAGAATCGGACGCTGTCGTGCTAACTAATGGAACTTTTCTAAATGGTGTAATTCACATTGGCGACAAGAAATTTGGAGGCGGCAGAACAGGAGAGAAGGCAGCCACAGGTTTAACCGAACAACTTGTTTCCCTTGGCTTCGAATCAGGAAGAATGAAGACAGGGACACCACCCCGTATAGATGGGAGAAGCCTCAACTATGCATTGATGGAAGAACAGTGGGGCGACGAAAAAAGAGGGCGGTTTTCTTATACAGATGTAGAAATACCTACTGAACAACGCTGTTGCTGGATTACCTACACAAATGATAAAGTTCACGAAATGCTTCGTACTGGGTTTGAAAAATCACCCATGTTTACTGGACGTATCAAAGGATTGGGACCACGCTATTGCCCCTCAATAGAAGATAAAATCAATCGCTTCGCCGAGCGTGAAAGGCATCAGATATTCGTGGAGCCAGAAGGTTTTAAAACAGTAGAAATCTATGTCAACGGATTCTCTACCTCATTGCCAGAAGATGTACAATTGAAAGCTTTGCAATTAATCCCAGGTTTTGAAAATGCGAAGATGTACCGACCAGGTTATGCCATAGAATACGACTACTTTCCACCAATGCAATTGGATCTTACCCTAGAAACCCAATTGGTGAAACATCTATTTTTTGCGGGACAAATCAATGGGACTACTGGCTATGAAGAGGCCGCCGCTCAAGGTTTCCTAGCCGGGATAAATGCTCATCAACGCATCAACGATGATAAGGAACTTATTCTAAAAAGATCCGAATCTTATATAGGTGTATTGGTAGATGATCTGGTAACAAAAGGAACTGAAGAGCCGTACCGTATGTTTACATCAAGAGCCGAACATCGTCTACTTTTACGCCAGGACAATGCTGATATTCGCCTAACCCCCTTAGCTTACAAATTGGGATTAGTAGGAGAAGAAAGACTCAAAAAAGTACAAGACAAAATTGATAACTCAAATAAAATAATAGAGTATCTAAAACAAAATTCAACCAATGTTGAAAAGATGAATACGGTGTTAGCGGAAGTTGGCTCGAGTGCACTTCCTCAGAAAACAAGATTGAGTAATGTACTTGCGAGACCACAAGTTGGTATCCAAGATATTCTGAAAGGAGATGAAGGCTTTGCACACTATGTATCCCAATTTGATAACGATACCATCGAACAAGCAGAGATCAATCTCAAATATGAAAGCTATTTCGATAAAGAAATGGAAATAGTTAATCGTATGAAGAAGATGGAAGATAGAGAAATAAACCCTGATTTCGACTACAGCTTGCTAACGTCATTGTCCATTGAGGCAAGACAAAAGCTATCAAAGGTAAAACCACGTACACTGGGGCAGGCTTCAAGAATCTCGGGTGTTTCACCCTCTGATATCACCGTATTGATGGTTCACATGAGCTAAATACCTGGTAAACAAATATTTACACACAAAACATCACATAGCTTAAAATAAGCGATTTAAGACAATATTCTATTTTTTATGACAACTTCTTTAAAAGAAAATAAAAGTGGTTCAAAAAGGCTAAAAAGTAGCTTAAAAACAAGATTACTTATTTTAAGCATGTTTATTATGCTTATTGGCTTGTCTATACAATGTGCGAGCATACAACAGCCTACGGGGGGGCCAAAAGATTCCATTCCCCCGAAAATACTATTGGAAAGTCCTACGAATTTTTCGAAGAATTTTACAGCAAAAAAAATAGTAATCACTTTCGACGAGTATATCAAACTGGCAAATCAACAAAAAGAATTCAGTATTACGCCCGACATGGGTAGTAACCCAGAATTCAAGGTCAAGAAAAAAAATCTAGAAATTACCTTACCTGATTCTCTAGAAAAAAATACTACTTACAGCATATATTTCGGTAAAGGACTAGTCGATTATAACGCAGGAAATGCATTGGTCAATTATGCTTACGTATTCGCAACAGGAGATAAAATAGATTCGCTCAGTATATCAGGTAATGTAAAAAGTGCTATAACTAAAGAGGTCCAAAAAGATGTTAAAGTCTTATTGATCCCCATTAGCCAAGACTCTATTTTCGGCAAGAAGAAAGCGAATATATTTACGACAACGGATACTGCAGGTAATTACAAACTAAACAATTTAAGAGAAGGAACCTATCGCATTTACGCACTTCAAGAAAAGAACAATGATAGGATCTATAATGGCGCTGATGAAGAAATAGGTTTCCTAAAAGACTCTATCGTACTAGAGCGAGACTTAAACAATATCAATTTGGAGATATTCAAAGGAACCCCAAAAAAGTTTAGAACGCAAGAGAAGAAATTTGAAAAAAATGGAAGTATACTTCTTATTTTTAATAGGCGAGTGGACAAACCCAAACTCAATATCCTAAATGATGAAGTAAACAACAAAGATAAAATAGTACGTTTTTCAAATACATCGGACTCCGCTACTTTGTTTATTCCAAATTTAAAAATAGACTCCCTAAAGCTAGTTCTGACAGAAAATGAAAGACCATTGGACACCATTCTAATTAGAAAAGGGAATGTAAAAATAGAGCAGACAATTGAGCCAATTTTTACCCCAAATAATGGGCGAGTCGATCGGATTACACACCTTCAGGTATCTGCATTCACACCGATCAAGAATATAGATAAAACCAAGTTGAAATTCAAAGAAGACTCATTGATCCGAACCAATTACCAACTTGCCGTTGATACAGCGAATACCAATATCTACCATATTCGATATAATTGGAGAAAAGATAAAAAGTACCAAATTGAGTTTACGGAAGGCGCCATAACAGGCTATTTTGGCGAGCAAAATAAAGAGAAAAAGCTGGATTTGACCTATGACGATAGTGAAAACTATGGAGATCTGACATTTGATTTTACAGATCTAGATAGCAATACAACATATCTGGTAGAGTTAATCAATGAGAAAAAAGATAAAGTCTATCGCGTCGACAAAATAAACATGAACAATCCGGCCGTCGTATACAAACAGTATCCAGGAGGAAAGTATAGCATACGTGTAATTCGCGACGACAACGATAATGGACTCTGGGATACTGGAGATGTTGAAAAGAAAACCTTTCCGGAACCTGTTATATATCTAAATAAAGTATTTACTATACGTGCTAACTGGGAACAAAAAGATAGTTTTTCATTGAGTGGCCTCAAAAAAAGAATAATTGAGGCCATTCCAAAATAATAACTTTAAATACTGCTAATTCGATTAAGCTAAAACCAAGAGCTGTACAGAACATAATTATGTGGTAACTGCTGCAATAGATCTTTCTGCTCTTCAGTAAGTGCCTTTATCTTTTTTGCAGGTACCCCAGCATATAAAAATCCCGACTCACAACGTGTATTTTCCAAAACTACTGCCCCAGCTGCTACAATAACATTCGATTCAACAATAGCATTATCCATAACGATAGCTCCCATACCAATGAGTACATGGTCTTCCAAAATACATCCATGTACCATAGCCTGGTGGCCTATACTCACATAATTTCCAATCGTTGTACCGCATTTCTTATAGGTACAATGTATAACAGCACCATCTTGAATATTCGTATAATTACCAATACGAATATAATTGACATCCCCACGTATTACAGCGTTAAACCATACCGAACAGTGATGTCCAATCTTTACATCTCCCACAATCGTTGAATTAGGAGCTAAGAAGCATTCTTCGGCTATCACCGGAGATATATCTAAAACAGGTAAAATAAGTGCCATGTTCCTTAAAAAATTGTATCCTGTAGTACCTCCGAATGTTTCGGGTAGTCCGTTGTATAATGCAATCCCCTGCTTTCTTTCCTCAACATAGCTGATTTTGTCACAATATAAGCTACTTGAATAACGTTACGCAATTCACACAATTTAACAGAAAGCCTTGTATTCCGATAAAATTCCTCAGTTTCCTCATATAAAAGATGTAATCGCTTTAGGGCTCTCTCCAGCCTAAAATCGGAACGCACAATACCAACATAGTCACTCATAATCTTTTGGCATTCGCGCAAATTATGACTTACTAAAATATCCTCATTTGAAAGTGAGGTTTTAGAGTCATCCCATTCCGGAACGTCAACAATATGGTTAATCAATCCTATCGACTTTGTGGCGTCTAAGAAAATACGATGTGCATAAACAAGTGCTTCAAGAAGCGAATTAGAAGCTAATCGGTTTGCACCATGTAGTCCAGTAGAAGAACACTCACCGCAAGCATATAAATTAACAAGGCTACTGCGTCCAAAATCATCTACATAGATACCCCCGCAGAGGTAATGCGCCGCCGGTGTAACTGGTATAAAATCCTTCGCCATATCCAGTCCGATCGAAAGACACTTTTCATAAATGTTTGGAAAATGCTTGATAATATCCTGCTTATCCCGATGCGTAATATCGAGGTAAACATAATCAATTCCCGACTTCTTCATTTCGGCATCAATAGCTCTAGCAACAATGTCCCTTGGTGCCAAAGAAGCACGTTCATCGTACTCCTCCATAAAAGATTCACCATTGATCCTCCTTAAAATCCCCCCAAATCCACGTACAGCTTCGGATACCAAAAATGCAGGCGAATCCTTTGGATTATATAAAGAAGTAGGGTGAAATTGCATAAACTCCATATTACGTACCTTACCCTTTGCCCGATACACCATCGCTATACCATCTCCAGTCGCAATAGTTGGATTTGTTGTGCTCGAATAAACATGTCCAGCTCCCCCAGAGGCCATCACGGTGACCTTACTCAAAATCTGATCAACTAAATGTGATGAGGTATTAAAAGCATAAATTCCATAACAGGTAATGTCTTCCCTATTTTTATCCACGTATTCACCCAGATGATGCTGTGTAATCAAATCAATGGCAAAGTAATGCGTTACAATTTCAATATTAGGATCACTATGTGCTTGAGCCAATAATGCCCGTTCAATTTCATAACCGGTTATATCTTTATAATGTAAAATACGATGAGCTGAATGTCCACCCTCTTTTGCCAGGTCATACAAGCCCGATTCCTCCTTGTCAAATGATGTGCCATATGAAATAAGTTCTGCTATCCGTTCCGGCGCTTCTCTTACTACGTTTTCCACAATTTCAACATCGCATAAACCATCCCCAGCAATCTGAGTATCAATGATATGCTTTTCAAAGCTATCAGACTTATCCACAACGGCAGCCACTCCCCCTTGCGCATATTTTGTATTAGACTCATCCTCATTGGACTTAGTGACTATCAATACTTTACCGAATTTCGATGCCTTCAAAGCAAAGCTTAATCCAGCAATACCTGATCCAATGACCAAAAAATCTACCTTTCTATCTGCCATATAAATTAAAATTCACAAACTATCCCCAAAAGTGACGATTCAAATTAACGAAAAATGTGGAAAACGTGTAAATAAAAGGTTAAATAAAAATGAAAAGTATTTAACAATTCACAAATCCCCTATTTTGAAGCCTTATTTCTAAAATTTTTCCGCACAAAAATCCCTAGATTTCCACATTTTCCAAACAAAAACTATTCAACAAAAAAATATGGAAAATAAAAAATACGATAAATTAGAATTTTAAAAATCAGCTCTTTAATAGACAAATCCTGTTGAAAAATTGTTGAAAACTCCATAAAAACCTAAAATCAAAATTGGAATAAAGGAATTTATACCACTTTTCCACACCATAATAAACAATAAGAGATTTTCTATTTTAAATAATTAGTATTTATTGAAAAAAAAGATTGTGGAATACGTTTGAAAATCTTTGTTTAGTTTTGTCAAGTTCGATTAGAGGCCGTTAGATTTCAATATCGGGGAATTATAGAGTCCCCTATTGAAATATTTAATTCTAATTGAGTTTATATTATTTTTTTAATTTCCTATTGGCTTTTAAAGCGCTTTAGGATTGGATATTTATTTTATTTTTTTTTACATATGGATTTAATGTAGTTTCAGCGCGTTATTTATAATTTTTTCAAGGAAAAATTCGTTTAAGCTGTTTTATACTTGAATATTTTCCCTTGTAGGGTCTTATTTCAATTTAATTGGATTGTAACTGATAGAAATCGATGAAGAAAAGGTTTAATTCTCATTTGGGTGCTATGAGATTTCAATATTTTTGGCTTTCAACCAGATAAATTCTTTTATTGAATTCTAATAGCTACTAATTTTTGCTTTGAAAATTTCTTTGAAAAAGGCAATTTAGTTGATTTTATTATTTGGATTTTAAGTCGTTTTAGGTTTGGTTATTTGCTAATCATAACCAAAAATATTTGAATATGGCTTTGTCAACAAGTTAAAATTGGAATGCGAAATTTTTCAAAATGAAAATTGTAACGGATTTGGTTATTGGGATTTTTTATTCCTGGATCTGGGCGATTGTATTTGGATTTGGCTAAAATATCCATTTGATTTTGACAGCATTAAATTTTGAACAGAATCTAAAGGCGATTATTTAAAAATAAACCCGTTTAAAATTGGATATTTTTTAAAAATTCGTTTTCAATACTTTTTACCGCATTCTATGCGTTTAAATAGTAAATTTTTTACGATCTAGCGTGAATTCGAAGATTAGCTTGTTTATAGTTTTGGATTGCAAATAATTTCTTTAAATAATTTATTGTAGAACAAACAATCTTACTATATTTGCAGCCCAACATTCATTAGATGTCGGAATTATCCAAATTTAGATCAATGACATTCGAATATTGTGGATTATTGTTCTTTAGTATTTTTTTAGATCATTCTCAGGGCGTATTTTTCTAAAATAAAGCTCTTATAGGTCGAATATATTGACTTGATTCGCTATTTGTTTCGAATATTTAATTCTAAGCGACTAAATTGTTTTGAAAGTGCTTTGTCAGTCGCATATTTAGTGTTTTCTTTTAATATTATCTATATATTTGAGTATGAAGCGTTTTAATTCATTAAATTAAATATAAAATTGAAAATTTATAATCTGTAACAAGTTTATCTTTCTCTTTATATTAATTAATATCTTGTAACTTACATGTGCTGAGTTTTTGTAATTTATGCGATAATGATTGCCAGATGCTCAGTCTAGCGGGATATACAGTCCGATTCTGTTATATTGAGCTGTCGAGGGGAGCTATTTACTCGATTCCTATCCAGATACTGGGTATAATTGATTTTATTTAAGTTGTATTTATTATTGCTTTTGAATTTTGTGAAATTAACTTGCAAAAATTTTATTAAACCCTCTTAGAATTAAATAAAGACACTACCCTCGATTACAGTAGTCAATATTTAATTCTCATCCGCTTTATTTTGGATTCTGTAGCCGTTATTTAGTCGGATATTTCAATTTCCGCGAACTATTCTCTTCTAGATTCCCTTCTACTCTACTCTTTTATATTTTTTTATAAATATCCAATTCTTATTGGGTTTATTTTGAACTATTTAATTCAACGCTATTGACCCTGAATCAGCGTGAGTTTACCCTTACTAGAGTCCTATATTCATTTTTACAAGCTGCTATTATTTTTATATGCAATTCTAAAAGCATTTATTCTAGAAATTATCGCCTTCTATTGATTATCTATGACCAATTTTGATTTAGGAAAATTGGTTTTGGCCCCATTCTAGCCTTCGTTGCTGTATAAGTTGGTAAATGGCGAATATATAAACTTCAAATCTTTGCAATTAGAATGGCATATATAAAGACCGTAATGACAAAATAAGCTATACACGATTGTAAGAGCGTTTGTTTTTTATTCGTTGCTATTTATACGGTTTCAGTGTTGGATGCATGCACAATTTCCTTAAAATTTACCGAATGAACTCGCTGAGAATTTGATATAAAATTATAGATCAATCCAGAATCCATTAATCTCTCCTATACGAGCTCAAAAACGTTTTTTAATCTGAAATGTTAATAAATAAAGCTTCCTTTTGTGCTATATTTTTCATTGTTTTGTAATATGCCTAAAAACGTTCCTTAGGCTATGAAGGTTGGATGTAGATGAAACTGATTTTCGAAGATAGAAATAATGTGAAATAAACCCTTTCAGCTTTTGGTATAAATGAAGAGTTCGAATAGTTTCCGAAATATTCAAGTCTAAAAGAGTTTATATGGGCGTAATATTGTTTGATTAAACTTTATATAAACTAATTTAACTATTAATACTTGCAAACGGTTGATTTGTATTTTGAAATAGGTATTTAGCTGTCGGTTCTGCAAGATCATGGAATTGGGCAATAGGTGCAGTTGTTCGATCAAATTTGCAAACTGACTTTACCCAATAAGCTGGACTTGGCAAATCCGTTGTAATCTGTTACTGATTAATAATACGTTTTATATCAGTGTTTTATTTGTTATTATCTAATAATGGGGCACATTCAAGCAAGAGGTATATTACCATGACCTGATTAATTTGCTTTTAATTGACTTTTATATATCTAACAATGCTTATTTTTGCTGTTCATAAAAGTTGAAACTACTCGCATGGAAATTGTAAATTATGAGCTTCAAGCAAAAGGTTATATCGATGCTCCGATTGATCCCTCACTGGATTTGATTAAAGAGATCCAACGATTAAAGAAAGAAAAGAACGCTGTCATCTTGGCTCACTATTATCAAGAGTCTGAAATTCAAGATATAGCAGATTATATAGGAGATAGCCTTGGCTTATCCCAGGAAGCTGCGAAAACTGATGCAGATGTAATTGTTTTTGCTGGAGTACATTTCATGGCTGAGACGGCTAAAATACTTTCACCGACAAAGAAGGTTCTTTTGCCAGATGCCAAAGCAGGTTGTTCGCTGTCAGATTCTTGCCCTCCGCATCTTTTCGCTAAATTTAAGGAACAATATCCTGATCATTTGGTCATCACTTATGTAAACTGTACAGCGGAATTGAAAGCGCTTTCCGATATTGTATGTACCTCTAGTAACGCTGTTCAGATCGTAGAGAGCCTGCCAGTGGGTCAGAAAATCATTTTTGGCCCGGATCGTAATCTCGGAGCATACGTTAAAAAGAAAACAGGACGAGATCTTGTGCTTTGGAACGGTGCATGTATGGTCCATGAAATTTTTTCTCAAGATAAAATTGATCGTTTGAAAAGCGAGCACCCCGAGGCTAAGTTTATTGCCCATCCGGAATGTGAAGATCATATACTGGCGATAGCTGATTATGTGGGATCGACTGCCGGCATGCTTAAATTTACCCAGACAGATACGGCCCAAGCTTATATTGTTGCTACAGAATCAGGTATTCTCTACCAAATGCAAAAAGCAAGTCCACATAAGACTTTTATTCCTGCACCTCCTAATAATGCCTGTGCATGTAATGATTGCCCGCATATGAAGCTTAATACGCTTGAGAAACTATATAACTGTCTGAAGTATGAATCGCCCGAAATCCTTCTTCCCGAGGATGTTATTCTCCGAGCCCAGCGTCCTATTGAACGTATGTTGGAAATATCGGCAAGTTTAGGCTTATAGAAATCTGCATAATTTTTGATCATAACCAAGACAATAACTGATTGGTTTTCAATGATCAATAATGATTTCGTTGAGCTGTTTATATGTAGTTCAATGAAAGAGTCCAATGTATGAGCAGGGGAGTCATTGGTCTTATAGTAATACTTATTTTGTAATGCCATCCAAATAAATCTTTGGAAGATGATTATCAGCTGGCATTATCTATATTAAACTTTTAAACTTTTTAGCATGTTTGATTTTGATAACACCGAGCGAACTAATTTGGAAGAAATGGGTGAGTTCGGTTTGATTGATTATATAAAAAAAGCTGTAGAATTAACAGAAAAATCCACAATTAAAGGGATTGGCGATGATGCTGCTGTTCTAGATTTTGGAGGTAAGAAAACCTTGATATCTACTGATCTACTGTTGGAAGGGATTCATTTTGATCTTAGATATGTTCCGTTAAAACATCTAGGTTATAAAGCTGTTCAGGTCAATTTGAGCGATATTTACGCGATGAATGGAATAGCTTCGCAAATTACCTTTTCAATAGGTCTGTCCTCAAAATTTCCATTGGAAGCTGTAGAAGAGATTTATCAGGGAGCTTTGATTGCCTGTAAGAAATATAATGTTGACCTAATTGGGGGAGACACTTCGGCTTCAGCCCAGGGTTTGGTTATTTCTGTGACAAGCATTGGTCATGCTGATGCAGATCAGATCGTTTATCGTAGTGGTGCACAGGAAGGTGATCTCTTGTGTGTGTCTGGTGATCTAGGAGCAGCTTATATGGGCTTACAGCTCTTGGAGCGTGAAAAGGATATCTATTTAGAAAATCCAAATGTACAGCCTGATTTAGAGGGAAAAGATTATATCGTTGAACGTCAATTGAAACCTGAAGCCCGGAAAGATATTGTTGAATTATTTGCCAAGCTAGGGATCAAGCCCACAGCGATGATGGATATTTCAGACGGGCTTGCATCAGAAATTCTACATATTTGCAGACAATCTGACAAAGGTTGCAGATTATATGAAGAAAAGATTCCATTGGATCAGATGACTTATGATACAGGGCGGGAATTTGGCATTGATCCAACCGTAGCTGCACTTAATGGCGGTGAAGATTATGAACTACTGTTTACAATAGCTCAGGCTGATCATGATAAAATCAAAAACTTACCGGATATCAGCATTATTGGTTATATGACGCCAAGATCCGAAGGTTGTGAGATGATTTCCAAATCTGGGAATCTTTATCCGATAACAGCCCAAGGTTGGAATGCTTTTCAGAAAAAAGATTGATACGAAAAGACCTGTTCGAGACAGGTCTTTTTTTATGCTTCTTGCTCTTCAAGCCGGAGTTCCTCCGCCTCATTTGGATCTCTTTCACCTACATTGAAATTGTTATAGCCTAAGCCCACTTCGATCTGTAATAATCTCTGTTGCAGCATTTCAAGAATTGCTAAAAAGTTATAGACAAATTGTATTTTATTTTCTGAGTTTTTAAGAATTTCTTGAAAATCCAATTTTTTATTGATTTCAATTAGTTCGGCTATTGCTTTCTTCTGTTGTTCAATGGTGTATGGATATTTGACAACTGTATGTGTTACTTCAGGGGGACGATTACGGAATTGATACATCATTTGCTCGTAAATCATCATTAGACTATAAAGGTCGAAGCTATCCAAATTTTCTCCGGTAGAATCTAATTTTAGTCTCTGTTGGATATCATAGCGTATGTTGCCTCGGTTGTATAGTTTGAGACGATCCTCTTCCAAGGCTCTCAAATCTTCACAGGTCTCTTTAAATTGCTTATAGAGAATAAGTTTTTGAACAAGATCTTCTCTAAGATCGATTTCATTCTCATTTTCGTCTAGATCTAGACGAGGCAAGAGCATTTTAGCTTTAATACGCATCAGTGTTGAAGCAACAAAGATAAACTCGCTTGCCATTTCCATATTGAGCGCCTGCATTTGGCTCACATACGATAAAAAATCATCTGTAATCTTTGAAATCGGTATATCGTGGATATTTAGTTCATCCCGTTCGATAAAAAATAATAATAAATCAAAAGGTCCCTCAAATTGAGGAAGCTTGATTTCGTAGCCTTCTTCTACTTGCATATCTTATACAAATTTACATATAAAATCTTTTGGAATAACTTCGATACAAACTATTCATTATTTTATTTGTTGTACCCCAATATGTAAATGCGATTTAATTTTAAAGATTAAATAAAATTGTCGTTACTTTGTACGAACATATCATGTAAATAGCAGTACTATGCAGTTTGAGGCTGGAGAACTATTAAGTAAAATAAACGATCCCTCTGATCTTAAAAAGCTAAAGGAAGACCAATTAGAACAGTTGAGTCTGGAATTACGTCAATTTATTATTGATCAGGTTTCGGTTAATGGTGGTCACTTTGCAGCAAGTTTGGGAGTCGTCGAGTTAACGGTGGCGTTACATTACGTAATGAATACCCCATACGATCAATTGATCTGGGATGTAGGTCATCAGGCTTATGGGCATAAAATCCTAACGGGGCGTCGCGATATATTTCATACAAATCGAATTGAGAACGGAATTTCTGGGTTTCCTAACCGTTTTGAATCTAAATACGATGCATTTGGCGTTGGGCACTCATCAACATCTATTTCTGCAGCATTAGGTATGGCGGTCGCTTCCCAAATAAAGGGCGAAAAGGATCGTCAGCATATCGCGGTTATTGGTGATGGTGCGTTGACTGGTGGAATGGCATTTGAAGCATTGAATCATGCCGGTATTTCCAAATCCAACCTTTTGGTTATTCTGAATGATAACTGCATGTCCATTGATCCTAATGTAGGTGCATTGAAGGAGTATTTGACAAGTATTACAACCTCAAAACGATATAATCGTTTTAGAGACGATATTGCAGCTGTATTAACCAAGATTTCGGAAGTTGGTCCAAATGCACTTGGTATTGCCAAAAAACTGGAAAAAAGCATAAAGGGAACTTTGTTAAAAAATGCCAATCTCTTTGAATCTTTAAATTTTAGATATTTTGGACCGGTTGATGGGCATGATGTCAAGAAATTAGCCAAGACCCTTGAAGACCTTAAACATATACCAGGCCCTAAATTATTGCATGCCGTCACCATCAAAGGTAAAGGCTTTGCGTTAGCTGAAAAAGATCAGACGAAATGGCATGCTCCAGGTTTATTCGATAAAATTACGGGTGAGATCAAGAAGTCTTCGAATGATAAACCGGTAGCGCCTAAATTTCAAGATGTTTTTGGACATACTTTAGTTGAGCTTGCGGAAGAAAATGATAAGATTGTGGGTATAACGCCTGCAATGCCTTCTGGTTCTTCTATGAACATTATGATGAAAGCTATGCCTGACCGCGCATTTGACGTTGGTATTGCTGAGCAGCATGCGGTTACGTTCAGTGCAGGACTCGCAACACAGGGATTATTACCGTTCTGTAATATCTATTCGTCTTTTATGCAACGCGCTTATGATCAAGTAATCCATGATGTTGCATTACAAAATCTAAATGTTGTTTTCTGTTTGGATCGTGCGGGAGTGGTCGGTGCAGATGGCGCTACACATCATGGCGCTTATGATATAGCGTTTATGCGATGTGTCCCAAACATGACAGTTTCTGCTCCGATGAACGAAGAGGAACTGCGAAATTTGATGTTTACTGCACAGTTGCCTAATAAAGGTCCTTTTGTTATCAGATACCCGAGAGGAAATGGCGTTATGCCGGATTGGCGTCGTCCATTTACAGAAATAGAAATAGGAAAGGGACGTCTTATAACAGCAGGAGAGGAGCTTGCTATCTTAAGTTTTGGAGCGATAGGAAATGAAGCTGTTAAAGCGGTACAGCAGTTAAATGAATTGGGAATACATCCAGCGCATTATGATCTTCGATTTGCTAAACCATTGGATGAAGCCTTGCTCCATCAGGTCTTTCAGAAGTTTGGTAAAATTATCACGGTTGAGGATGGAAGTTTACAAGGGGGCATAGGTTCGGCTGTATTGGAATTTATGGCCGATCACGGATATCATAGCCAGGTTGTTCGTTTGGGTATTCCGGATAAGATCATTGAACATGCTGAACAAAATGCACAGTGGAAGAATGCGCACTACGATGCGAATGCGATCATAGCAGAAGCTAAAAAACTTTGTAATGGAAAATTGACCAGTTCAATGGTCGGATAAGAGTTATATATTTGACAAACAAAAAAGGAGATCCATATGGACCTCCTTTTTTGTTTGCCAAGTGTGCGTATGTTTAAGTTTACAATTAATCTCATCTGTTACAATTTTTTTTTTTCTGAGATATAATTTGCACTGATTTTTCTTTTATGGTTATGCATAAATAACTTTAATAGTCCTCTGACAATGATGTTAAGTTGGCTTTAAATTCTTATAAATTTAATATTAAAAATATATGAACTAAAGATTGTAATTAGCTATTATTTTGGTTAATTTAGATTTAGACCTTAAAGACTGATAGGTAGTAAGTTTGCTACTTTTTTTGTTCTTTTTTTTGAAATAAATTTGGAATGTTAATAATTATTTTTAGAGATCAATTTTAGCGCTAGTTTTCCACAATTTTACATGGTAAAAATCTGATATATAGTATCTTATCAATTATTTTATATTTTAGTTTTTTAGCTGATTTTTTTTTGTCATCTTCGTTCTCAGAGAAAGTTATCAACATATTTTTTGTCGCGTATTGTAAATCAACTTATTAACAATTTTAGAATGGAAAAAACGTATTCAAGTGTCTGGAATAATTGTCTTTCGATTATCAAAGATAATATACCAGCACAAAGTTTCAAGACCTGGTTTGAACCTGTGAAAGCAGTCCGTTTGGAGGGTGACGTTTTGACTATTCAAGTGCCTAGCTTATTTTTTTATGAGTGGCTGGAAGAACACTATGTAGGAATTCTTCGCAAGACCGTAAAGAAATTCTTAGGAGAGCAAGGTAGATTGGAATACAATATTGTAGTAGAGAAGTCTTCAGCTTCTCATCCTTATACGACTAATCTTCCATCGAATGGCAATGGAGCAGAAGGGAAAAGGCAATCTATCCCTGTGCCGGTATCTTTAAATAGGGATATCAAAAATCCGTTTGTTATTCCTGGATTGAAAAAATTGCAGGTTGATCCGCAATTGAATCAAAACTATACATTCGAAAATTTTATCGAAGGTGAATGTAACCGTCTTGCTCGCTCTGCAGGTTATGCTGTAGCGAATAAACCAGGTGGTACTTCATTCAACCCTTTGATGATTTATGGTGATGTTGGTTTGGGAAAGACACACCTTGCCCAAGCAATCGGAAATGAAATCAAAAGAAATCTTCCCGATAAATTGGTCATTTATGTGTCTTGTGAAAAATTCTGTCAACAGTTTGTGGATTCATTGAAAAATAACACGATCAATGACTTCGTTAACTTTTATCAAGCAATGGATGTCATCATTATGGATGATGTGCACAATTTTGCTGGTAAAGAAAAAACACAGGATATTTTCTTCCATATTTTTAATCATTTGCATCAATCTGGAAAGCAGATTATTTTAACTTCAGACAAAGCGCCTAAGGATTTAGCTGGTTTGGAGGAACGTTTGCTTAGTCGTTTTAAATGGGGATTATCTGCAGATATTCAAATTCCTGATCTTGAGACGAGAATGGCAATTTTGAAGAAGAAGATGTATTCTGATGGTATTGATTTACCTGAAAATGTAGTGGAATATGTCGCAACACAAATCGATAATAGTGTTCGTGAGTTGGAAGGAGCCATGGTTTCATTATTGGCTCAGTCTACATTGAACAAGAAAGAGATTGATTTGGGCTTAGCAAAATCGATGTTGAAGAATTTTGTGAAGAATACCCATAAGGAAATTTCAATGGACTTTATTCAGAAATTAGTTTGTGAATATTTTGAAGTTCCTGTAGATATGGTAAAGTCGAAAGTGAGGAAGCGTGAAATCGTGCAGGCCAGGCAAATTTCGATGTATTTAGCAAAAGCCCATACCAAATCTTCACTAAAATCGATCGGAGCATTCTTCGGAGGAAGAGACCACTCGACAGTCATTTATGCATGTCAAACCGTAGAGGATTTAATTGAAACTGACAAGAAATTTAAGACTTATGTAAGTGATATTATGAAAAAATTGAAATCTTAATATCAATTACAGTAAGTAAAAACAAAAAGGGCTGTCCAAGTAATATGGACAGCCCTTTTTTGATGTATTTAAGACGCTGTAAGGCATAAAAAAGCCTCTGGACATGCACTGCATGTCCAGAGGCTTTTCATTCGTTCTCGAATGATTATTGTTGTTGATTGCTCTGTCCGTTACCGGATTCTTTTTGTTCTGTTGTTTCTTGCGTTGCCGGAATATTTACTGGAGGTCGCTCAGTAACATATTTCTGATAAGCAACTTTTTGTTCATCTGTTAGCAACTGAGCTATTTTAGTATCTGATTCACCCTGTATTTTGGCTATATTCTCCTTTTTGACGTCAACCTTAGTCGTGGAATCCTGAATGACAGCCGCTATAGCCTTTTCTTGATCCAATACGATTGTTGATACCGCAGTTTTCTGCTCGTCATTTAATGTCAGCTTTGTGACTAATTCAGTCACTACCTTTGTTGCATTTTCTTCCGGTGTTGTTTGTTGTGCAAATGTTAGGCCCATCGCTAGGAAGAAACCTATGCCTGCTAAAAATAACTTTTTCATGATGTTCAATTTTAGATGAAATTATTCAATGTTTTTCTGCTACCTAATTTTACTTTGTTGTCGATTATTGACCAGATTCAGTTTTCGTAGGCTCAGCTGCGGTCGGCACAGCTTTAGCTGGTCTTTCAGTTATGACTTTTTGATAAAGCGATTTCTGATCTTCGGTAAGTAATTGACTGACTTTGGTATCTACTTCAGTCTGTAGCTTATTAAGTGCTTCGCTTTTCATTTGAGCAGAAGACCCACTATCTTTTACTATTGTCTGTTCTGCTTTTACCTGATCCAATAGAATGGTTGATACCGCAGTTTTTTGCTCATCATTCAGATGCAGTTTCTGTACAAGTTCAGTCGTTGCTTTAGCAGCTGCATCCTCGGGACTAACCTGTTGTGCAAACATCAGGCTGAGAGTCAAGCAAAATCCTATTCCTGTTAAAATTAGCTTTTTCATATCTATTGTATTTAAAAAGTTACAATTAAACGATCTTGCTATAAAAACTCGGAAAGGGGTCTTTTATTGTATCAACTATGTTACTTTAACAAAGTTTTAACATTAACTGGTTGTAATTCATGGAAATATGGGTTTTTATCTGTGATGTGAAATGCAAAAATTGATGATATCGTTGTTATTGCACTGTTAACAGGATCGATAAAGTTAGACGAGCTTAATTGTGATGACAACGTCAGAATAGAACTGAACGTGAAATAAAAAAGGCCTTGTTTTTTTACAAGGCCTTTTCTAAGATAGCTTTATTTAATTTTCGGAACGTTTAGACATTCTTTCTTTCATTTTTTCTTGCTGTTCGTCAAATAGCTTAGCTTGGTCAGGAGTAAGCCATGATTTGATTTTGGTTGTTTGTATTTCCTGAAGCTGTTTAAATTTTTCCATACTCGCTTTTCGATCTCCACCATCATTTCGAAGTGCAGCCCGTTGTTGAGCCTGACTTAATGTAAGGTTATAGATCGAATCTTTTTGCGTTTGATTGAGGCTTAATAATTTGTCTAAATGCTCTACGCGCATTTTAGCTTGTTCTTCAGGACTACGTTGCTGACGTTGTTGGGCAAAAACTCCTGTAGCACTTAAAAATAGACAAGCTACTGCCATTAAAATTTTCTTTTTCATCTTTGTATAGTTTATATCATGAGTGCCGAATATCGGGTGTACACTCAATTTGTTCATTATAGACAGAGCGAAAACTTTTGAGATTCTCTGTTTACATATAGAATATAAATTTGATGAAAAAGTTTAGTATAGCATCTGATATTAACAAAATTTAAGGTTGATTAACACTTTGATCCACTGCATCATATAGCCTTTTATGGAATATTTCCTGTTGGATGGGGTCGTGAAATTGAAGACCAATTGGCAGATAAGCCAAATCAATTGCAGTAAATTGCTGTTTAAAAGGTTTTAATCGCTGAAAGTCCTTTTCTGTTGTCAATACTATTTTGTTGCTACTCGCCAGATTGTGGTAAGATTTTGCAATTTGATTGATATCCGATTCAGTAAAAGAATGATGATCTTCAAAGGAAATGTGTTGGATTGAATTGGCTTTGTTTTGGAGATAATACACTAAGGGCTTAGGTTTAGCAATACCCGTAACCAAAATAATGTCTTTGCCTTTGATATCGATTAGACTTCCTTTACTATTGATGGGTTCAAGATAGTCGATATAGCTAAAAACAATTAAAGCTTCTTTGTTATAATACCTGATTTTGTTTTCTATCCGTTTTTTTTCTTTGGTAGAAAGATCAATAGGACATTTCGTAATTGCTATGATCTGTGCGCGTTTGGCCTCCATAAGGAGATCCCTAAAGTTTCCTGTAGGAAAAACAAACATTGGACTAGCAAATGATAGAAAATCAAACAATAGAATATTGAAAAGCGGCGATAATTTCCGATGTTGATAGGCATCATCCAAAATAATCAGTTGATGATCTGATTGAAGTTTTTCTATTCCCGTACAGCGATCTTCACAAACCGCAACAGTGATAGCCGGAAATTTATTTTTGAACTGTAAGGGCTCGTCACCGACGTCCATAGCCGATGAATCCGTCTGTACCAGATAAAACCCTTTGGAGCTACGTCCGTATCCTCGACTGAGTATTGCCGTTTTAAAATGACCTTTAAGGCTAGAGACCACAAGTTCAGTCATTGGACTTTTTCCTGTTCCACCTACGGCAAGATTTCCTATGACAACAGTTGGAATGTCGAAAGACCGCGAGGGAAGCAGCTTAAGATCATATAATCTATTTCTTATCCACACTACAAGGGCATAGATGATGGTAAAAGGAAATAATAGATATCGTAATAAGCGTATCATTTTGGAACAACGGTTAACCCTACGTCTGTGATTTCTTTCAACGGATTTTCTTTCATGTTCTGTTCGATGGAAATCGTATAAATTCCTGTATCCGGAAATAGGTAATCTTTATGGATGATGGATTGATTGTTATACAAGCTACCGGAGGATTTTCCTATCCATTTTCCATCCGATCTGGCCATTTTTATTTCTTTACGAAAAGTATATTGCTTTTTACCTGGGCCTCGTTGGTAAATAAGTACAAAAAGATTGGAAAAAGCATATTCCGGTGTATGACGGACATCCATCAATACATCATATCGTTTGGTCTTGTCGCCTATATGAAATTGAAAACTAGGCGGTGATGTATTCAGCCAAGCTTTATTATCAATGGGTTTATTTTCATTTATGACAAAAGTTTGGTCACAAGAATACCCTATGCCAATACATAACAAACCAATAAGGAAAGGAGAGCTTTTGAGTTTCATGTTTATTTATAAAAAGAATATGCCTAATGGGTTAAAATTAGGCATATTTTTTTTTATTCTGCTTTCGGTGCAGCATTGTTGTTATTACCTTTGTTTTTATTCCGATGGCGATTGAAACGCTTTTTGGGCCTGTTATTAGATCCTTCTTTATTCTCTTTATTCGCGCTTGGAGCTCCAGCATCGGTCGAAATCTGAGGTTTAGTACTTTGTCTAGGTGTACTTTGTTCGGACTTCTCAGTTTTTTGTCCAGCCTTACTTTCAGGTTTGACAATACTGCTTTTGGATTTTCTTTTTTTCTTTCTTTTATTCCGATCATCAAGTCGAGTTAAGCTATCCTGTCCGACTACATTTTCGTAATCGTAATTGATATTTTTCTCTTCTCTGACTTCATCGTTATCTACTGCACTCGAAATTGCTTCCGGTTTGATCCCCTGCTTATTCATTTCGACAAACTCTTTGACTTGTTGAACGGGAATGGCGATCCAATTTTCGGCTCCAGGAAAAGAGAACCACATCATTTTCTTGAAAATATCGGTCTTTTGAAGATAAGCAACTCCTTTTAGCGTTTCGATGCGGTCGATATTATTCGGGATGTCTTTTAAAGCATCCATGTAACTATCCAATTCATAATTGAGACAGCATTTTAATTTTCCGCATTGTCCCGCTAACTTTAACGTATTCAAAGAAAGATTTTGATAACGTGCTGCCGATGTAGAAACCGTTTTGAAATCCGTTAACCAGGTTGAACAGCAAAGTTCGCGACCACAGGAGCCGATTCCACCGAGGCGGCTAGCTTCTTGTCGCATACCTATCTGGCGCATTTCAATGCGTATTCTGAAAGCTTCAGCCATTTTTTTGATAAGCTCACGGAAATCCACGCGGCCCTCAGCAGTGTAGTAGAAGGTAGCCTTGGTTTTATCACCCTGGTAGTCAACATCAGAAATCTTCATGGACAAACCCAGGTCCAAAGCCAGTTTACGTGCTTTGTGCATAGTTTCCCATTCGAGATCTTTTGCTGCGTTATACTTCTCTGCATCCATTTCATTGGGCTTCCGATAGATTTTTTTAGTTACCATTTCTGGGGTAACATTGTTCTTTTTTAATTGTAGTCTGACCAATTCACCTGTTAAGGAGACATGCCCGACATCATAGCCACCAGTAGAAGGTTCTACAACGACCATCTCCCCCATTTCAAGGTAGGTATTGTCTACATTAATAAAGAAATCTTTTCGTGATCCCTTAAATCGTACTTCGACGATATTAAATGGTTTATAGTTTGAAGGCATATCCATATCGGAAAGCCAGTCATATACATCTAATTTATTACATCCGCTAGTCATGCAAGAGCCATTATTCTGACATCCTGCCGGTGTACCATTTGCCGTGGTAGTACCGCAACCTCCGCCGGATGAGCAACTGCCACATCCCATAGTTTTCTATATTATATATTGAGTTCCTTTCGGAAACGTTTTGTACTTGTATATTAATGTTAACTGCAAAGATAAATCTAAAAATAATATTTTGGGATTTGCATTTCTTTCTACAAAATAATGCGTTTCCTCAAATAGATTTATTGTTGCTTCAATTTGTTCAACGGTATAGTGTACAGCAAATTTTTGAACAAAATCCAATTCTTTGGCCGGTAAGAATACTAAGCTGGAAAGCCCTTCTTTGATTAATATAATTTGACGCATCATATTAATTGCATAAAAAAGAAAGCTTTTTTGGTTTTCTCGCCCCATTTTTGAGAGTTCTTCTTCCACTAAAGAGATCATATTGGTTCCCGCATCTGAAACAATGAAACGTAACCAATTGACTAAAATGCCAAAATGATTATTTGTTTGCGACAGGATTTGATTCATTGCTTCTTGTAGGTTTCCATCCGCAATAAAAGCAATTTCAGCTGATTCTTGATCCGAAAGATGATGTACGCTTTTTAGATGTTGTGCGATCTCTGTGTGGTCCAACTTCTTTATTTTGACCAATTGCGTACGTGATATGATTGTATTTAATATTTTGTCCTGATTTTCTGCAACCAGAATAAAGAGCGTTTTTTCGGGTGGTTCTTCGATTAACTTTAACAGCGCATTGCCTTGTGTGTCCAGGTATTCGGGAAGCCACATAATTAAAACCTTATATTCAGCTTCAAAGGACTTTAGGCTTAATTTTTTGATGATACCATGCGCCTCGGCAATATTGATATTGACTTGTTTGTTGTCCGCATCCAATTGATTGCGCCAATATTCCAATCCCATGTACGGATTGGATAAAAAAGATTTTCGCCAGCTGTCCGCATAATCGGTTGCCGTATCTTCCTTATGTTTGGCTATGAAAGGATAGGACATGTGGAGATCGGGATGGATCAGCTTATTATATTTTCGACAGGAGGGGCATTCGCCACAACTGTCGGCTGACTGTCGGTTTTCACAATTCAAAAACTGTGCATAAGCATAGGCTAATGCAAGGCTGCCGGAGCCCTCTGGACCAAGAAATAATTGCGCATGACTCACACGATTTTCATGAACCGTGCGAACTAAATGTTCCTTGATGTCTTTGTGCCCAATGATCTCTTTAAACTGCATACACTACTGCTATTATACAAATGTAATAAATATTGTGATTTATCGGGCCGAATTTGCTTTCTATACTTTTGGCGCTGTGCTTATTAATTGAAATACAATTGCTTATTTGAGCGATCAAAATCTCTTTATGTGGAAAGAAAGCGGCCTGTAAAACTGAAAAATATTGATTAATTTGTGTATTATTGCACATAATAATTAGTATTCAGGAAATGAGATTCATTGTATCAACATCAATTTTATTAAAGCAGTTACAAGCTATCAATGGCGCATCCAGTACAAGTACTGTTTTGCCTATCTTGGAAAACTTTCTTTTTGAAATAAAAGACAATAACTTGACTATTTCTGCTACGGATCTGCAAACAAGTATGGTTACTTCTTTACAGATCGAAGCAAAAGAAGAGGGAAGAGTAGCCATGCCTTCGAAGATTTTGATCGAGACGTTAAAAACCTTACCAGATCAGCCAGTAGCATTTTCAGTAGATATGAATACCTTGGCTATTGAGATCAGTGCAGGTGATGGAAAATATAAGTTGAGTGGAGAAAATGCCGACGATTTCCCTAAAATTCCTTCAATCGATAACGGGTCAGTTATTCAGATGCCAGCTCCTATTTTGTCAGAAGCGATCAGTAAAACGATCTTTGCTGTCAGTAACGACGAATTGAGACCTGCGATGTCTGGTGTTTTGGTGCAATTAGCTGAAAAGAATGTGACTTTTGTCTCTACTGATGCGCACAAGTTGGTGCGTTATTCGAGAACTGATATCGGTGCTGAGAAACCAGCATCCCTTATTTTGCCGAAAAAGGCACTTTCACTGCTCAAATCATCGCTACCATCCGATGATGTTACAGTATCGATAGAATATAATCAAACCAATGCGTTCTTTAGCTTTGGTAATATTAATTTGATCTGTCGTTTAATTGATGAACGTTACCCAGATTATGCTGCTGTAATCCCTCAGGTCAACCCGAACAAGTTGACCGTAGATCGATTATTGTTTTTAAATACCTTGAGACGGGTGGTGATTTTCGCTAATAAAACGACACATCAGGTTCGTCTGAAGATCTCAGGAAGTGAATTGCATATCTCTGCAGAAGATTTAGATTTCTCTAATGAAGCGCATGAACGCTTGTCCTGTCAATTTGAAGGGGATGATATGGAAATCGGTTTTAACGCCAAGTTCCTAGTGGAGATGTTAAATAACTTAGAGAGTGAAGAAGTTGTTTTGGAGATGAGTACGCCAAATCGTGCCGGTTTATTGATTCCGGCCGTATCTGAAGATCATGAAGATATTTTGATGTTGGTGATGCCTGTTATGTTAAACAACGCTTAATCTTCGTCAGGGTTTGGAACTAATTACGCATCTTATAGACTTTATTCTCCATATTGATAAACATTTGGTTGAAATAGTCAATGATTATCAGACTTGGACGTACCTTATTCTGTTTCTTATTATTTTTGTAGAAACAGGAGTGGTTGTGATGCCCTTTTTACCAGGAGATTCTTTATTGTTTGCAGCGGGCATGCTAGCCGCACAACCAAATGATCTTAACGTATGGTTGATGATTTTCATTTTATTGGTAGCCGCGGTTTCTGGGGATTCCTTAAACTATGCTATCGGTAAGCATTTTGGTATGCGCCTAACAAGATTTAAGCTCTTTGGTAAGCAGGTAGTCAAAGATGAGCAAATTGCCAAGACTCATTCGTTTTATGAGAAATATGGCAGTAAAACAATCGTTATCGCTCGATTTGTACCAATCGTACGTACCTTGGCACCTTTCGTTGGAGGTATTGGAAGGATGAATTATGGTACTTTCATTACCTATAATGTCGTGGGTGCTATCTTGTGGGTTGGTGGTATAACCCTCGCGGGATATTTTTTAGGAAATATTCCTATTATAAGAGATAACTTCTCGAAGGTCGTATTGATTATTATTTTTATATCCATATTACCAATAATCTTCGAGCTTATAAAAGAAAAGATAAAAACTAAAAAGGGGGTCCAATAAGATTCCCTTTTTTTATAGATCAAAAAAATGGAAATCATTTCACAGCTTATTGATTTTATATTGCATATCGATCAGCATCTTTTGCAACTGATCAATAGTTATGAAAATTGGACCTATCTGATTTTGTTTTTAATCATCTTTGCGGAAACAGGATTTGTTGTTACACCATTCCTTCCTGGTGACTCAGTTTTATTTGCCTTGGGGGCAATAATTGCCCGCCCAGATTGTCAGCTTTCCTTACCTATATTTATAGTCATTCTTATTTTTGCCGCTATCTCCGGAGATTTTGTGAATTATGAAATTGGCAAATATGTTGGAATCCGGGTTTTTAAGCCAGGATCAAGAATATTTAAGCCAACTTATCTGCAAAAAACACAAGATTTCTATGCTAAACATGGAACAAAGACTATTGTTTATGCCCGATTTGTACCGATTGTAAGGACTTTTGCACCATTTGTAGCAGGTATTGGCAAAATGCCCTATGTGGTCTTCGGAAAATATAATATACTAGGGGGGATATTATGGGTTTCATTATTTATTATGGCTGGCTATTATTTTGGACAGCTGCCATTTTTTAAGCATAATTTTTCCCTTGTTATTTTGGCGGTTATCTTTATTAGCTTAATACCCATGCTTATACAGTTTTTGTCTGCGAAAAAAACAAAAAAAGATTAAACGTTACATACTAAATACGGTCTTTTAAGGTTAAAGGATTGATACGAAATATCCCTATTGAGAAAGTACAGATACTGTGCGCAAAATGTAGTTTGTACGCGGTTAAATTAAGTTAAGCGGACAAGATCGTCTGGATATTTCGTAAGGTCATTGAAGAAGAGATTATTCACGTATGAACTATTTGGTTTTAGCATTTACCCTGCTTTTTACACAGTCTATTTTTGCACAACGTGTGGTTGTCGATCATAATCAAGCCATCGAGGCCTATGAGCTATTGAACAAAATTCGCGTAAATCCCGAAAAGTATAAGAAGGAGCTGAAGCTTTTTAATCTGCAGAAGATTAAACGAACCAAACTCAATTGGAATAAGCAGTTGGCCGAGGTTGCGGTTTATCGAGCAAAAGATATGGCTAAACGTTCTTATTTTGACCATGTCTCACCTGAGGGGTATGGACCTAATTATTTCATTGACGAAGCAGGATATCCGCTTAATCCGGCATGGCTGTCAAAACGAAACACCAACAATTTTGAGTCCATTGCCGCCAACCGAGCCAGTGCTACCGCTGGCATTAAGGCCTTAATTATTGGAAAGGAAGCTCCGGGTTATCATCATCGTACCCATTTATTGGGCATGGATCAGTGGAACGCTTCGCTATATGATATTGGGATTGGTTATGTTGAATGCAAAGGTGCCAAACCTTATGAAAGTTACTTAGTTGTTATCATTGCCAAACACGATTGGTAAATAAAAAGAAAGGTAATTTGGCGAGTATCAGCAATTAATCAATACAGTGTATTTAATTTTTCCTGAAAAGTCATACCTTTGCATATGATAAAATCCATGACAGGATATGGCACAGCTTCCGCTGATAACGGTAAAGTTAAATATAGTGTCGAAATAAAGTCCTTAAATTCAAAATTCCTTGAATTAAATCTTCGTTTGCCCAAAGTTGTTTCGGACAAAGAATTGACCCTGCGTACTGAAAGTAGCAAACTTATTGAACGTGGTAAAGTTAACATGAATGTAACGGTTGAATACACGGATCAAACTGCGAAGGCGTCTTCCATTAATGCTGATTTACTCAAAAAATATTATAGTCAATTGCAGCAGATCGCTGTAGAGCTCAACGATACGAATGTCAACCTGTTTGAACTCGCATTAAATATGCCTGAGGTAATCTCGAACAATGATGATTCGGTTGATGACGAGGAGTCTAAAGTATTGATGGATGCTTTTTATGATGCCGTCAAACGTTTTAATACCTTTCGTGAAGATGAGGGAAATGTACTTGCTGGAGACTTAAAAAAGCGGGCTGAGCTTATTTTAGTTTACCTTGCTGAGGTAGAGGCTTTGGAAGTAGAACGTATACCTTTGATCAGACAGCGTATCGAGCAATTTTTGAATGATACGGTTGGTAAAGAAAATGTCGATCAAAATCGATTTGAGCAGGAACTGGTTTATTACATCGACAAATTGGATGTGACCGAGGAGAAAGTGAGATTGCGCGCCCATTGCAACTACTTTTTAAAAGCGTTTGATTCAGCCGATTCAAATGGTAAAAAATTAGGTTTTATTTCACAAGAAATGGGTAGAGAAATCAATACCCTTGGTTCTAAAGCCAATCATGCCGGAATCCAACAGATTGTGGTTAGAATGAAAGAAGAATTAGAAAAAATAAAAGAGCAATTGCTCAACGTATTATAAGGATGAGCGGTAAATTAATTATATTCTCGGCCCCATCAGGAGCGGGTAAAACAACAATAGTAAGAGATCTTTTAAGTAAACATGGCGATAAAATAGAGTTTTCCATTTCTGCGAGTACTCGTGACCCCAGAGGACAGGAAGTAGACGGAAAAGATTATTATTTTATGTCAAAGGAGGAGTTCCTACATAAGGTCGCCAAACAGGAGTTTATCGAATTTGAAGAAGTATATTCAGGGACTTTCTATGGTACTTTGCGTTCAGAAATTGAACGTATTTGGAAAGAAGGTAAACATGTTATATTTGATATCGATGTTGTTGGTGGATTACGTCTGAAATCAAAATTCCCAGAACAGGCAATTTCTATTTTCGTACAACCACCATCATTGGAGGTGCTTAAGGAGCGTTTGACAGGACGTGGAACGGATTCAGAAGAAAAATTGAAAGAACGTTTTGCCAAGGCTGAACTGGAACTTACCTATGCTAATAAATTTGATGTCATATTGAATAACTTTGATTTAGCTACTGCATGTGCCGAAGCTGAAGAAATTGTTATGGGATTTATCAATAAATAAGTCCATGCGAAAAATTGGTTTGTATTTTGGTTCTTTTAATCCGGTGCACATAGGGCACCTGATCATCGCTAATTATATGGCCAGTTTTACTGAATTAGATGAAGTTTGGTTTGTGGTCTCTCCTCAAAATCCATTTAAGAAGAAATCTACATTGGCAGATCCCTACGATCGTCTGGAGATGTTAAATCTGGCTTTGGAGGGTGCTGAACACCTGCGGGTAACAGATATTGAATTCCATTTACCAATACCGTCATATACGATAGATACGCTCACCCATTTAAAAGCAAAATATCCCAATCGTGAATTTGTGCTGCTCATGGGAGAAGATAGTTTGGAATCTTTGGAAAAATGGAAAAATGCGGATATTATCTTACGCGACTACCAGATTTATGTCTATCCACGTCCTGGATATGATGGTGGAAAGCTTAAGGATCATCCTTCAATCACCATCACAGCTACACCATTGATGGAATTGTCTTCTACCTTTTTGCGAAAGGCAATCAAGGAAAATAAAAATATTCAATTTTTTGTACCGCAAAAGGTGATAGAGTTTATCGATAAGAAAGGTTTATATTCTTGATATAGGCAAAAGTAAAAGAAATATAGCGTCCCCGGGTTTTATTAAATCCGGGGATTTTTGTTAGGAGCAGATGGTATTCATTGCAAAGAGGAATCATTGTATTTAGGAATCATTGCAATTAGGAAAAGGCAGATCAGGGCGAAAGGGAGCCCTATAAAATAAAGAGGAATAATTTTTGTAGCAGTAATTTCTTTATTTTTAAAAGATATTAAATCATACGATATGAAAAGGGGACTTTTATTTTTTATTTCTTTCCTGTGTTGGGTGGGTGTTTTTGCACAAACGAATCCAGAGGATGACGAGAGTCTTTTTATGGATCCTGCTGCTATCGAAATGCGGAACAAAATGACCATTCCGCCCTATGGATTGGACAAAGTAAAAGCGTTAATCGCAAAAATAATCCCCGAAGAAGATAAAGAAACGACCGATGCTGGAACAAATGCAATTTCGGCTACTGATTTTAAAAAGCTATCCCTGCGCGAAAAGTTTACTTATACCATGATTCACGCAGAACTATATGCACAGAATTGCGCTATACCTGAATACCAAACGCAGATCGACAAAAAAATCTTTGGTACATTATTGGACGGTTTTAATGAATCGTCCTGGTCACAAAGGCAGACTGATTTTTTGCAGGAGAATAGGGATTCAGTAATCAAACTTATCCAGGAATCTGTTATCCGAAGCAAACGGATGGGTGTAAATTATAAGCATGCCTTAGTGGAGCTAAACGGTTGGCAAATGATTCCTTTTATTATTGAGTATGCCAAGAAGACATCGAAAGACAAAGATGCCCTGACCTTACTTATGTTGCTGATGAAACGTGGTGAATATAGTGAATTTATAAAGTCTACGTCTTTTAAAAAGTTATATGGAGAAAATAGCAATTATTACTCCTATCTAAATTACAATAAAGAAAATGAGGCACTGATCTTTAGTCGAGCGCTGAAATATTACGATGAGAAAAAAAGCAAGTAGTGCAGTTGGATTTTTAGTATTCCTGTATTTGGGATTAGGGGGGACCGTCGTTAGTGCACAGGAAAATACGGATGTTGCATGGGGGGATCCTCGGCCTCAGGACTCTTCTTATTATGCCTTCCGTGAAAAAAATAGTATTCCCCCTTTTAGTACAAAAAAGATTCAATTTTTAATCGATAAACGTTTAAAGACCCTTCCTGACGAAGCATTGACGGATTATGATGCTGGAATACCTGCTCGTGATTTTAATACTTTGACTGCTGAGGAAAAATTCACGTATACGATGATTTATCCAGAAATATTTAGTCAGGCCTGTGCGGAACGGATGTTTGTAAATGACCCCCAGAAAAAGATATTCGGTCAGTTGCTTTTTGTTTACAACGGTGTCTTTTGGAGTGAACGGCAAATCTCCTATATGAAAAAAAATAAGGCTCAGGTTTTGACTTTCATCCGGGAGCTATCTGGCAAAACGAATGAAATGGGCCTAAATTATAAGTCGGCGATTTTGGAGATGAACGCTTGGGAAAGTATCCCTTTTCTAATTGATTTTTACCAGAATAACCGGCGGGACAAAGACATATTGACAATACTTTTGTTGCTTTTAAAAAAGGGAGAATTATCCGATTTTAAACAGTCGAAAATATATCACAAACTCTACGGTCCGGATACAAACTATGAGGGCTGGATGGATTTTTCCGAGGCAAATGAACAGTATATTATTGAAACAGCACAAGCATATTATAACAAACGGCAAGGAGAATGAGAAGGTTACTCTATTTGATAGGATTGATTGTTTTGCATCTCCAATGTGAAGCCCAAGCTGGAAACTTTATCCAGATTCCGGCCGGAGACTATCATTTGGGTGATACAGGTAGTCTAGACAATCCAAAAAGAGTTGTGCAAATTGAATCGTTTTGGATCGCTAAGTTTGAGCTGACGAATGCTGAATTTGAGAAATTCGTTCAAGCAACAGGTTATAAAACATTAGCAGAACGCTATCACAACGCCATGGTCTTTGAGCCTGGTTTGGCGGAGTTTCGTTGGCTACAGGATAGTACAGCCTATTGGCGCTTTCCAAATGGTATAAGTCGTGGCGGAATTGAGGCCAAGATGGATCACCCTGTTACCTGCATTTCCTATAAGGATGTGCTGACATATTGTACATGGGCAAACTGTAGATTACCCTCTTTTGACGAATGGGAGGTGGCGGCCAGAGCGGGTAGCGAAGGCTATTATTTTGAAGGTTTCAGTAAAGAGAATATGGGTGAATATGCAAATGTATGGCATGGAAGAGATCATTTGAAAGCGGATTATACCGATGGCTATCTGTATACTTCTCCTGTCGGAAAATTCAAACCCAATCCATGGGGGCTCTATGACATCTTTGGGAATGTCTTTGAATTTTGTACCGGAAAGCTTGAAAGAGATGGGGATCGCTCTATTGCACATGCCCGAGGGGGCTCCTGGTGGTGTAGTAAAAATAGCTGTGCTGCTTTCAATACAGTATATATAGGTTCAGTTAGTCCCAATGCATCTTTTAGTAATCTGGGATTTAGAATTGTAAAAAAAGTCTTTACCCCTTCGGATAAAGACTTTTAAAACAAACTCATCTTAGAGGTTGATTGTTATCTTCCCATCCAGCCACCATCCACGGTAAGGATAGTTCCATGTACATAATCAGAAGCTTTTGAAGCGAGGAATACCGCTGGCCCCTTAAAGTCTTCTGGAGTTCCCCAGCGACCTGCAGGTATACGGTCCAAAATAGACTTAGAGCGTTCAGGGTCGTCCCTAAGTGCCTCGGTATTATCCGTGGCGATATATCCTGGAGCAAATCCATTTACGTTGACACCTTTGGAAGCCCACTCATTAGCAAAAGCCTTTACCATAGATCCTACAGCTCCTTTTGAAGCGGCATATCCCGGAACATTGATACCACCTTGGAAAGTTAATAAAGATGCTGTAAATACGATCTTTCCAGTTCCACGTGAAATCATGTCCTTTCCGATTTCACGAGTCAATATAAATTGCGCATTTTGATTGATCTCGATAATTTCATCCCAATATTCATCCGGATGCTGGGCAGCAGGTTTACGAAGTATATTTCCGGCATTGTTAAACAGGATGTCAATCGTCGGGTGCGCTGATTTTACTTTTTCGATAAATTTGTAAAGTTCTGTCCGTTTAGAGAAATCACACTGATAGGCATAGAAATTTTTGCCTAATGCTTTTACGGATTTTTCTACTGCAGAGCCTTCAGTTTCCAATGACGCTGAAACGCCGATAATATCTGCTCCGGCTTCAGCCAATGCTTCGGCAATTGCCTTGCCAATTCCTCTTTTGCAGCCTGTTACCAAGGCTACTTTCCCACTTAAGTCAAAAGATTGCAGTATGGACATTATTTTGAATATTTTATTGTTAACGGTTGATCTAAATTATTTTTAAATGTTTTTACATAAGACTGCCATTGCTCAAAACTACCTATTTTACCCGCTTTATTGAACGCAGCACCCGCAAAATAAACTAATGGTTTATCATTTTTGACGGTGGTTGCTAATAAAAATTGTTTTGGACTATCTTTGAATATATATTTTACTTTTGGTAGAATAACCGCAGTTCCAGTAATTTTATCTCCTTCTGCAGGTTCCCAATACGCTAAAATACCATTCTTTACATCATTTAGAATTTGAGGTTTTTCCTCTTTTCTTTTAGCGATCCCCACAACAATTGGCGTAGAGGCAGAGGTTGCGTTTTTGATGGAATAGCTTATTTTGTTCAATTGACTCCCAGCATCTAGGGAAACGGTCTTTTCAACCTGTAGCTGCTGACCTTTGACATTCTCCGGTTCATAGATAAGTTTGAATGTGGAGCGCAACGGACCGTTATCCAATACCTCGTATTGGCGATAATGCTTATGGTAAACAACCTGTTCGTCAATAAATGGAGTTGCATCGCCAACGCCCAAGGTTTGTCCAACGGAATAATAATCTAAGCCTTTGCCATGATCGGCATGATAATCCCCGGTTTTATACCATTCGTCAACAACAAGGTCATTGCTACGTTTTGCCCAGAAGTCAAAGCCCTGTGCATCTTCTGAGCTGCCTTCTAAAGCCTTTCCATAGGCTCTAAAAGCCGCAATATCGTTTTCCCATGCAAAGTCATCTTTGCGTTCAGGGACGTATCTTGCATAGGTCTTGGAAGCAATAGCTGTGGGTTTATTCCCATTTACCCCGAAGGTTGTTGAACTTTTAGGAGCAACGGTTATTTGGATTAAAATATTTTGTGCCGTCGGTTTTCCTAGTTTTTCAAGTTGATAGGCCAGTTCCTTTTTATCCTTATCCACAATCGTAAATACACTGTTTTTTAACTCGAAGTGTTTCTCGAATGTTGTATAAGGAATACTGATCAACTCTGTTCTTGCGCTAGCGGAAGAGTTGTTTACAGTAATGGTTTTTTTGTTCTGCGCAAAAGCAAGTGTTGAAAGTCCTAGCGCTAAACTCAATACGAGTGTTTTTTTCATATTACTTCAATTCTGTGATGGCACATTTGTCCATATCATCATAATCTAAATTTTCACCCGCCATCCCCCATATAAAGGTATAATTGGAAGTTCCAGCTCCGGAGTGAATTGACCATGGTGGAGAAATTACAGCCTGATCGTTATGCATCCAAATATGGCGGGTCTCATCGATGGGTCCCATAAAATGTGATACCGCCTGTCCCTCTGGTAATTCAAAATAGAAATAGACTTCCATACGACGATCGTGGGTATGGGATGGCATTGTATTCCATACAGACCCCGGTTTTAATTCGGTCATTCCCATCTGTAATTGGCAGGTTTGTACCACTTTGTTCAATAACATCTGGTTGATCGTACGGTGGTTAGCTGTTTCCAATGAACCCAATTCTATTTTATTTGCATCTTCTTTCGTTACCTTTTTAGTTGGGTAGCTGCAATGTGCAGGTGTAGAGTTTAAATAGAATTTTGCGGGGTGTGTGGCGTCCTTGCTTGAAAAATAAACCTCTTGAGCACCCTGTCCGATATAAAGGGCTTCTTTGGTATTGAGATCATATGTAATGCCGTCAACTTCAACTTGACCGTTCCCACCGACATTGATAATACCCAACTCTCTTCTAGAAAGGAAGTAAGGTTCTTTTAATAACGCGGGAATGGTATCTAATTTGATTTTTGAGCTTACAGGCATTGCTCCACCAGCCATATAGCGATCATAGTGGGTATAGACAAAGTTAATTTTGTCTGCTTCAAAAACTGTTTCAATTAGAAAATTCTCCCTTAACCCTTGTGTATCTAAAGTTTTGTATTCCTTTGGCCCTATTGCATAACGGGATTCAAAATTAATGCTCATAACTTAATTATTATCTTTGTTTGTCTGTTTGAATGCTAAATTTAGGGCTAATATTTGTCAATAACGACACAATCTTACGCAAACGATGTCGTAGTGATCGGTGGTAAATCATACCCCTACCAAATTATACCTAATAACAATATTTAACCAATATTTAGACAGTGATTAATCAGTATTTATTCAGTCGTTACTGAGCAAGCACTGAACAATAACTGAACGAGCACTGAACAAGCACTGTTAAAACATATAGTTTGGTTACCATCTCATCTTCGTTTGCTGCACCTAAACTCATCGCTCCTTTGCAGCTTCCCTGTATTCGTTTGCCCCCTGTTTCGACAGTCGCTTATGCTGTTTGCCATGTCCTAATGAGCAACCTTTACAGATAATAATTGCCTGTTGTGTCAATATTATTTACATCTCGGTTTCAGATTTACTAACTTCGTATATGGTTAAAAAGAAATACCCGGTTCTAAACGCACAAACAGGGATAGAAATAGCAGGGTATGCTATAAAGGCCTTTAAAAAAGAAATTATTTACATATGAAACCCAATATTTTAGTTGTTAATGACGACGGTATCACAGCGCCGGGGATTAAGGTGTTGTTAGAAGAGATGCAGAAAATCGGAAATGTTGTTGTCGTTGCTCCTGATTCGGCACAATCTGGAATGGGGCATGCCATTACACTTGGTAGACCGCTACGTTTGGATAAAATCAATTTATATGAAGGGGTTGAAATGTATCAGTGTTCAGGAACACCGGTAGATTGTGTGAAACTTGCGGTGAATAAAGTTTTCAAGGGGCAAAAGCCAGATATATGCGTCTCGGGAATCAATCATGGGCTCAACAATTCAATCAATGTTTTGTATTCCGGTACGATGTCCGCTGCGGTAGAAGGGGCTATTGAAGGGATTCCTTCTGTTGGTTTTTCGCTCGATAACTTTTCCCACGATGCGGATTTTAGCTATTGCAGACCCTACGTGATTTCTATTGCCGAGCAGGTGCTGGCTAATGGTCTCCCTAAAAATACATTGCTGAATGTTAATTTTCCGCAAACAGCAGGTTTTAAGGGTATTAAAATTTGTAGACAGGCTGGAGGGCATTGGGTAGAAGAATTTGATGAACGTATTGATCCACACAATCGCGATTATTATTGGACAACGGGTAAATTTGTCTTGCAGGACAGGGGGGAAGATACCGATAGTTTTGCATTGGCCAATGGTTATGTATCTGTCGTTCCGACACAGTTCGATATGACCGCACATCACGCTATTCCAGAATTGAATTCATGGAGCTTTGATCATCTGGGAAATACAAGGGGAGACGATAAACGTGAAAAATAATCTCTGGATAGGATTGGGTATCGGTACTGTATCTCCAGTATTGGCTCATATTTTAGTACGTTTTACGGATCTTGAACTTCATTTTTTACCCGAGAAACCCATGGCTATCTATACCATAGCCATATTGGTTAATTTAGTGCTTTTACGTTTTGCGTATCGATCGGGGAATGATCATCTCGGAAAAGGAATTATTGCAAGTACTTTTTTGGCAATGATACTTTACCTGATAACGCATAGAATTACGATTTGATTAAAATTCATAAATCCCATCTGACCGATGGGAAAAATTTTGTACAACATGAAATTAACATTAGGATTTTCTCCATGTCCAAACGATACATTTATTTTTGATGCATTGATTCATCATAAGATAGATACCAAAGGACTGGATTTTGAGGTGGAATATCAAGATGTGGAGACCTTGAACTTGAAAGCTTTTCAAGGCGATCTTGACATCACCAAGCTGAGCTATCATGCCTTTGCCTACGCGGTTGAAGATTATGAGCTGCTCGATGCAGGTAGTGCTTTAGGATTTGGTGTAGGACCTATGCTGATTACGAAGGATCCGAAATTAGCGAAATTACTTCAGCAAAAATTAGAAAGAGCTGAGAGCCTGGAGGGATTCGATCAATTGAAAGTCGGGTATCCAGGAAAGTATACAACCGCTAACTTTTTATTAAGCTTGGCATTCTCCGAATTAAAAAATAAAGTGGAACTTGTTTTTTCGGATATTGAGGGAGCCTTACTTGATGGATCCATTGATTTGGGATTGATTATTCATGAAAATAGGTTCACCTATGCTGAAAAAGGACTGCATAAAGTCGTGGATCTGGGGGAGTACTGGGAGAAGACGACAAAATTTCCGATTCCTCTTGGAGGAATTGTCGTAAAACGTAGTTTGCCAAAAGAAGTGAAGGAAACATTGAATACAATTTTAAAGGAAAGTGTAGAATTCGCATTTGCCAATCCGAAATCTGGACTTGAATTTATTCGTGCGCATGCACAGGAAATGAGTGAAGAGGTGATGTACAAGCATATTGAACTTTATGTCAATAAATATTCAGTAGAATTGGGGCTTGAAGGACGTGATGCGATTACGAGAATGTTTGAAAAGGCTCAGGAAATGGGATTCATTCCGCAATCAGACCAAAAGTTGTTTTTATCATAATCAGCTGACGGTTTAGAGGCTATATATTACCCAGAAAAACTTCACGTAAAGGTAGCATAAAAGGGGATAAATATATATAGGATTCTTACTGGCTGAAAGGAACTGACATTTTCAATAAAAATAACGTAAAAAAAATGGATGTAAGCTGTTAGATATCATATCTAATAACTAAATTTGCCCGATTAGTGTCAAATTGTCTGCAATTTTACTTTGGAGTCATTATTGTACAAAATCTTAAGTTGAGATAGAAAAAAAATTATGTTAAAGTTTTTAAGTAAATTATTTGGAAGTAAATCCGAGAGAGATATCAAGGGAATTCAGCCTGTGGTAGACCAAATCAAAGCTGAATATGAGAAGCTTTCAAATCTAACCAATGACGAGTTACGTGCCAAGACCGTTGATTTCAAAGAAAGAATTAAAAATTACCTAGCAGATATTGACCAAGAAATTGATGCGCTTAAAAAAGAAGCGGATCAAGACGAGGACGATATGGCAAAGAAAACTTCTATTTACGAGCAAGTGGACAAATTGTCCAAAGACCGTGACAAGAAGTTGGAAGAGGTATTGAAGGATATTTTGCCTGAGGCATTTGCCGTGGTAAAAGAAACTTCAAGACGTTTGACAGAAAACGAAGAATTAGAAGTTACTGCTAGCGATTTTGACAGAGAATTGGCTGTTTACAAATCAAACGTTATCATCAATGGTGATAAAGCGATTTGGAAAAACAAATGGATGGCTGCAGGTACTGAGGTCACTTGGAACATGGTACACTATGACGTCCAGTTAATCGGTGGTATTGTCTTGCATAGTGGTAAAATTGCCGAGATGGCAACAGGTGAGGGTAAAACGTTGGTAGGAACATTACCGACCTATCTAAATGCTCTTTCTGGTCAAGGAGTACACATCGTAACGGTGAATGATTACCTTGCTCGTCGTGACTCGGAGTGGAATGCACCGTTATTTGAGTTCCATGGGCTATCTGTTGACTGTATCGATAAACATCAACCAAATTCCCCACAACGTCGTAAAGCTTATCAATCGGATATCGTATATGGTACGAATAATGAGTTTGGCTTCGATTATCTACGTGATAATATGGTTCAGACTCCGGACGCATTGGTGCAAGGAAAATTACACTTTGCCATGGTCGATGAGGTTGACTCTGTATTGATCGATGATGCACGTACACCATTAATTATCTCAGGTCCGATTCCTCGTGGCGATCAACACGAATTCTACCAATTAAAACCGCGTATCGAACGTTTGGTGCACGTACAGAAAGCTTACATCAATACAGTCTTGAATGATGCTAAAAAAGCGTTGGCGGCAGGAGATTCTGATGTTGAAGGCGGAGGTTTGGCATTATTAAGAGCTTATAGAGGTTTACCTAAAAATAAGGCATTAATCAAGTTCTTAAGCGAAGGTGCTAATCGTTCTATCTTACAAAAAGTAGAAAACTACTATATGCAAGAGCAAAATAAAAATATGCCTAAAGTAGATGCAGAACTTTATTTTGTGATTGATGAAAAGAATAATCAAGTAGAATTGACAGAAAAAGGTATTGAGTTGATTACAGCAACAGGTGAGGATCCTTCATTCTTTATTTTACCTGATGTTGGTACTGAGATCGCTGAAATTGAAAAGTCTTCTTTGACTTTGGAAGAAAAGGCCGCTCAGAAGGAAGATATGTTACGCGATTATTCAATTAAAGCAGAACGTATTCACTCGATTAACCAGCTTTTAAAAGCATATACCTTGTTTGAAAATGATGTTGAATATATCGTTGATGAAGGTAAAGTGAAAATTGTTGATGAGCAAACAGGTCGTATCATGGACGGCCGTCGTTACTCAGATGGTTTGCACCAGGCGATCGAAGCAAAGGAGAATGTGAAAGTAGAAGATGCAACACAAACTTACGCAACGATTACACTGCAAAATTACTTCCGTATGTACCACAAGCTTTCGGGTATGACAGGTACAGCGTCTACAGAGGCCGGTGAGCTTTGGGAAATTTACAAACTTGATGTGGTCGAAATTCCGACTAATCGTGTTGCACAACGCGATGACCGTCAAGATCTGATTTATCGTACGGCACGTGAAAAATACAATGCAGTAGCTGAAGAAATTCAACGATTGACAGATGCGGGACGTCCAGTATTGGTCGGTACGACATCGGTTGAAATTTCGGAGTTATTGAGCCGTATGCTTCAATTACGTAAGATCAAACATAACGTATTAAATGCGAAGTTACACCAAAAAGAAGCTGATATCGTAGCTGAAGCTGGACGTCCAGGACAAGTAACCATCGCGACGAACATGGCTGGTCGTGGTACGGATATTAAATTGACCGAAGAAGTTAAAAATGCTGGCGGTCTTGCAATTATCGGTACCGAAAGACACGAATCTCGTCGTGTTGACCGTCAGTTACGTGGTCGTGCAGGTCGTCAGGGAGACCCAGGTTCTTCGCAATTCTTCGTTTCTTTGGAAGATAACTTGATGCGTTTATTTGCTTCAGAGAGAATCTCTAACATCATGGTGAAAATGGGTGTTGAAGAAGGTGAAGTAATGCAACATAGTATGTTGACTAAATCCATCGAACGTGCACAACGTAAAGTGGAGGAGAATAACTTTGGTATTCGTAAACGTCTATTGGAATACGATGATGTCATGAATTCACAACGTACTGTAATCTATTCGAAGCGTAAAAACGCTTTGTTTGGAGAACGTTTGGATGTGGATTTGAACAACATGATTTTTGATGTAGCCGAAGAAATTGTCGTTGAAGCAAAAGAGCAAGGTAACTATGAAGATTTCCAAATCGAAGTAATCCGTATTTTTGCGATTACACCAGAAATTACAGCAGAAGAGTTTGCACAGGGTAAAATTGAAGGCTTGACCGATCGTCTATTTGAGCATGCAATTAATGCTTACCACCATAAAATTGAAGCCGTTGGCGCTTTGACAGTTCCTGTATTGAATAATGTGTATGCGGAAAGAGGTCAAATCGTCGAAAATGTCGTTATTCCATTTACTGATGGTATCCGTGGCATTCAGGTTTCGGCGAATTTGAAAAAAGCAATCGAAAGTAACGGTAAAGAAGTTTTCAAATCTTTTGAAAAAGGAATCGTATTAGCATTAATCGACGAGGCTTGGAAAGAGCACTTGCGTGAAATGGATGATTTGAAACAATCCGTTCAAAATGCTGTTTATGAACAAAAGGATCCGATTATCATTTATAAAATGGAGGCCTTTGATTTGTTTAAATCGATGTTGGCTTCCATGAATAAAGATGTCATTAGCTTTATTTTCAAAGGAGAGATTCCAGGTCAAGAACCGACTTCTATGCAAGCTAGACAAGTACAGCAGGCTCCAGTGAAAACTGTTGAAAGTAAAGCTGAATTGGCTTCGCCTACAGGTGTGAGTGAGGAAGATGTGAATGAGGGTGCAAAAGAACCTGTTCGTAACGAGAATACTGTGGGACGCAATGACGAATGTCCTTGTGGTTCAGGAAAAAAATATAAAAATTGCCACGGCGCAAATAACTAATCGATAAGAAAGGTTAAACTATGCTGAAGAGAGGATTGATTTTCATACATGCACTTGTGTTGTTTGCGCTAGTTCAGGTGAACGCACAAGAAAAAGGTGGAGTAATTGTAACCAAAGATTCATTGATTACACAGCTTCAAAATTTCAGGGCAGCTATGGGGATCAATCCTGTCGAAAGCAAAACGACGGTAGTCCCTTCCAAACCCATCGTGCGCTCAGCGGCAACACGGGTCAAAGTAAGGGGATTCCGCGTACAGATCTTCGCTGGATCTAACCGGAATCAGGCATTTTCGGAGCAGACACGTTTCCGAAGCATGTATAAAGATATTGATACCTATATCACCTATGATGAACCTAATTATCGTGTTAAGGTAGGAGATTTTAGAAGTCGCTCTGAGGCAAATGCCTTCATGCGCGAGTTACGTCAATATTTTAGCAACGTCTTTGTTTTTTCAGAGAACGTTTTTGTATATCAATAAATCAATCAACCTTATGGCAAGTACGAAAGAAAAAGTCCTGGCCTTAGCTCATCAATATTTTGAAGATACGGTTTCCAATCGTAGACATCTTCATCAGAATCCTGAACTTTCCTTCGAAGAATACAATACCTCGGCATTTGTAAAAGCGCAATTGGATGAATTGGGAATTCCTTATGAGGCTAAAGCTGATACGGGCATTGTCGCTTTAATCAAAGGTGACCTACCATCAGATGAAGTTATTGCGTTACGGGCAGATATGGATGCTTTACCAATTCAGGAAGTGGAGGGCCGTTCATATGGGTCCAAGAACCCAGGAGTGATGCATGCCTGTGGCCATGATGTACATACCTCTTCTCTTTTGGGGACAGCTAAAATATTAAATAGCCTGAAAGCCGAATTTGGAGGAACGATCAAATTGATCTTCCAGCCCGGTGAGGAGCGCTTGCCGGGAGGAGCTTCCCTAATGATCAAAGAGGGCGCTTTGCAAAACCCAGCTCCTTCGGCCATAATAGGTCAGCATGTGATGCCTTTTATCGAGGTGGGTAAAGTTGGTTTCCGAGAGGGAAAATACATGGCCTCCTGCGATGAACTGTTTATGACAGTCAAAGGCAGGGGCGGGCATGGTGCACATCCGCACCAAAATATTGATCCAATTGTTATTACAGCACAGATCATTACCGCTTTGCAACAGATCGCTAGTCGATTTGCAGATCCACGTACTCCAACGGTGTTATCTTTTGGAAAGATTATAGCCAATGGAGCGACAAATATTATTCCTGATCAGGTATATCTGGAAGGTACATTTCGCACATTTGACGAGGAGTGGCGTGCTGAGGCGCATGAAAGAATGGTGAAAATTGCTGTCGGCATTGCTGAAAGTATGGGGGCAATTTGTGAATTTGAGGTCCGTAAGGGATATCCTTTTTTAATAAACGAACCTCAATTGACTAAAAGTGCACGGACTTTTGCAGAAGAATATCTCGGTAAGGAAAATGTTGTAGACTTAGATCTATGGCCTGCCGCGGAGGATTTTTCCTATTATTCACAAGAAATTAATGCTTGTTTCTATCGTTTGGGTACAGGTAACGCAGCGCGAGGGATCTCTTCAGCTGTTCATACGCCTACCTTTGATGTGGACGAAAGCTCGTTGGAGATCAGTACGGGATTGATGGCATACATTACCTTGCGTAGGCTCGGTTATTAAATAGAACCTATGTCATCTCATCATATTGTCCGCGAAAATCAGGAACCCGCATTACTGATTGAAGATCTTTTCCTTATTGATGAAGAGGATTTGGGCCAGCTACTGGAATGGAGCCCAACCATTGTAATCGAAGAAGGAACAATGGATTTACTGGATGCACGAGGGTATAAGTTCGATATTGTTTTTACAAAAAATACCATTAACGCGTCACAGGAGAATCTGAAGGTAATTTCCTATAAGAATGCTTTTCTAAGGACGGCTATTGAATACCTTATAGCACATCATTATAAAGCGGTGAATATCTTGACCGATCAGCTTGATGTGGCGTATTACGAGCCCTATCTTGAGCAGATTAATGTTGTCCTTATCACGAATGGGGTTCGCTATTGTTTTGTGACAACGGGATTCACCAAATGGAAGCCGGCAGGGGAAAGGATCCGAATTGAGGGACTTGATGCTGATGAAAAAAATACACACGAAGGCTTGATTAAGATTGGTGACAACGAATACGAAATGGAAAAAGACGGCCTATTTGCCCTTAAATTTTCCCATGTAAAATACATTTTAATAGGAGAAAAGATCGCATGATAACAATAGAATTGGCAGAACAAAGCGATATCAGAAGCATTTCAAATATGGCTCATATTATTTGGCCAGTTACTTATGGAGAGATACTTTCGCAGGATCAGATAGACTTTATGCTGGAAAAAAGCTATACCGTTGAAGGACTTGCAGAAAGCATGGTTAATGGCCAATTTTTTTATGTTTTGAAAGAAGATGGTATCGGACAGGGATTTATAGCCTTGAGAACTCTTGAAGATCGCGTCCGTATTGAAAAGATCTACTTGATGCCTAATGTTCAAGGAAAAGGTTTCGGAAAGGCGCTGATAGACTTCGCTGCAGAAAAAACATTGCTAAAAGGTAAAGGTATTCTTGAACTGAATGTAAATAGAAATAACCCTGCTTACCATTTCTATTTAAAGCAGGGCTTTGAGGTCATTGAAACTATTGATATTCCTTATTATGACTATGTGCTAAACGATTATGTCATGCAAAGGAAAGTAAAAGCGTCGGCTGTTTCTTAATCTTTTAGTTTTTCGACGCGGGAAGGTGTTTGTCTGCCTTCTACAATTCCCGAGGTACCTATCGCGATCGCTTCTATACTGGAAATAATGTTCTGAACGTTTAGTGTAGATACCTCATCTTTTACGGTGTGGTAGTATTCATCCTTATCCATTTGAGAGGTTGAGAACGAATGTGCCGGAACTCCCTTAGCCGCTAATACTGCATTGTCACTACGGTAAAACAGATTCTGTTTAGTATAAGGATCTGGGTAGAATTTGAAGGTTGTATTTTTCAGATTCTCCTGCATCAATTCACCAAGATTGGATTGATCATATCCCGTAATATACACTGTATTGGGGCCGAATTTTGAATCTTTTCCAATCATTTCCATATTGATCATCGCGACTACCTGATCCGCATTAATATGGTTGGAAAAATATTTTGAGCCATACATGCCAAGCTCTTCAGCGGTAAAGGCGACAAAAATAAGAGTCCTTTCATTTTTATTCTGTTTTTTGTAGTAATCTGCCAGGGTCAACATCGCTGTTACGCCCGAGGCATCATCATCGGCTCCGTTGGCAATAGAATCTTGGCCGACTGCCGGAAGAATGCCAATATGATCGTAATGTCCCGAAAAGATGACGTATTCGTTGGGTTTACTTTTTCCGGGGATGATTCCCGCCACATTAAACAAGGGGAAATTTTGAAGTTTCCGTTCAATATGAATTTGAAATGTTTTGGGCTTTTCCGCTGTCAAAAGGTAGACAATCGATGGTTTTTGTTTGGTGGATTCCTCTATAAATTTTGGAGCGTTGAGCATTTGACCAAAACGTACAAAATAGCTTTCAAAGGAAGGATCTACCAAGACAAGTGTATTTTCTTTGGCTAGTGAATGTTCTCTAAATACTTTCGCAAAATCATCGCCCGATTTTATTTCGACGATGTTAAGGCTACTTTGATTATCCCACTGTAAATCCACGTGATTTCCAAGTGAAATAATATGGTCAGCTGGAATAATCTGCTTATTGATGGTTGCGGATTTGCTTACCGGAGAGATTTTATCCAATTGGAATGTTTGCCTATAATTTTGTTCTGCGTAGGGGGTAAGGCCTATTCTCTTCATTTCAGCAGCGATAAAATCTGCTGCTGGTTCGATGTCTTTTGTCAGCGCAGACCTACCGCGCATATCGTCGGCGGCTAAGGTATTGAGTATGCGGCTCACATCTTGGCGTTCCTGTGCGGAAATGACTTGCTGTCCATAAGTTACTGCCGAGAGTGCTAGTAAGGATATAGACAGTATAATTTTAGGTATTGAATTCATATAAAGCTTAGTAAAGTCGGGGTGAAGATAAGGAAAATTCTACAAGCTAATTGGGCATGCAAAAAACTTCCTAAAATGATCCAGACAAAATGATGCGAAGATAGGGAAAACCCCTCTAGCATTTCTAACGCCGTTAATACACTAAAAATTGAGGTGTATTTTATGCTATTCTCACTAACAATGACTGATTTTGAGCATCCATGAAAGCGAACACTTTCGGAAAAAATGTAGTATATTTGAATATTAAATAGTTTGAAAATGAAAGAAGTATCTGTACAAGAATTAAAGAATAAAATCGATAACAACGAAGATTTTCAGTTGATAGACGTTCGTGAATCCTTTGAGTATGAAGTATCAAATTTAAATGGATTGAACATTCCACTTTCAGGTATATTGATCGAAGCTGATAAGATTGCGAAAGATAAACCTGTTATCGTACAATGCCGTTCTGGAAAACGTTCTGCACAGGCGATTATGTTATTGGAACAACAGGGTTTTGACAATCTTGCAAACTTAAAAGGCGGAATTTTAGCTTGGAAAGAGGAAATCGATCCAGAGTTAGACGTTTATTAAGATGAAGAATTTGGAGCATCAGACTAAGCAAGCTTTCTTGTTTAGTCTTGCTTTTTATAGCGTAGCTATTTTAGCGCGATTATTTAATCTTGGTATATTCCCTATATTAGGTAGCCTTTCCATTTTATTGTCTCTCCTATGGGTAATATTGGTTCTACGGGAAATCATGCTTTCGCGGACAATTTCTAACACAGAAAGGATGCTGATGGCTTTGACGATCGTTTTATTAAACATTGTTGGGGGGGCATTCTATTTCTTTGGAGGATGGAGACAACGGGTATTGGGATTAATAAAAAAGTAATATGTTAAAGTATTTTTTTCTAAATATAGTGTTGAGTTTGGCTATTGTATTTTTAGTTTACAGTGGTTTTGAAGGGTATAAGGCCGGCAACATGTTGGTAACGGGATTATCCATCGCCTTTTTGGTGGTTTTGATCTACCTCCGCGTTGTTTTAAGCAAACGAGTTCGATCGCTTATTCAACAAAAAGAAAGCGGTAAACAGAAACCTACTACAAAACAAAAGAAGAAGTAAAAAAAAGCCTGCTTTAAGCAGGCTTTTTTTATTACTTCACAAATGGTGGTTTTGTTACTTTTGCTTTTATTTTTTGATTGCGGATCAGAATGAAGATCTCGGTGCCGTCTTTTGAAAAGGCTGTATCCACATAACCTAAACCGATTGATTTTTTCAATGTTGGTGATTGCGTACCTGAAGTAACACGTCCAATTACATTTCCATCAGCATCGACGATTTCGTAATCATGACGAGGAATGCCTCTGTCAATCATCTCGAAACCAACAAGCTTTTTCTTTAGACCAGCTTCTTTTTCCGCTTTAAGCGCCGCAGAATTCACAAAGTCTTTTGTAAACTTCGTTACCCAGCCTAAACCGCCTTCTAAAGGAGATGTATTATCGTCGATATCATTTCCGTATAGGCAGAAACCCATTTCTAGACGTAAAGTATCACGGGCACCTAAACCAATTGGTTTGATTCCATAAGCTTTACCTGCTTCAAAAACAGCATCCCATACTTTTTGGGCATCTTCATTGGCCACATAGATTTCAAAACCTCCAGCGCCAGTATATCCTGTTGCAGAGACCAACACATTCTCTACACCTGCAAATGTACCTTTTGCAAAGGTGTAGTATTCCATTGGAGCTAATTCGATATCTGTAAGCGATTGAAGTGCATCCGCAGCCTTAGGACCTTGTACCGCAAATAAAGAGGTTTGATCCGAGATATTCTTCATCTCCACACCATCTGTATTGTACTTGGAGATCCAGTTCCAATCTTTCTCAATATTTGACGCATTCACAACCAAAAAATATGTCTTATCGTCTATACGGTATGTTAGGAAGTCATCAACTACACCGCCAGTTTCATTGGGGATATAAGCATATTGAACTTTGCCATCGTATAATTTTGACACATCATTGGAAGAGATTTTTTGAAGTAGATCCAGGGCTTTTTCACCTTTTAGGATGAATTCACCCATGTGGCTTACATCAAAAACTCCTACACCTGTGCGAACTGTTTCGTGCTCATCATTGATGCCTGTGTATTGTACGGGCATGTTGAAGCCTGCAAAGGGAACCATTTTTGCTCCTAAAGCAATGTGCGTCTCCGAAAGGGCAGTATTTTTTAACATAAAAATTAAGTTTTAATCAGCTACAAATTTAATAAAATATACGTGATTCCTCACTGTGAATCCATTTTAGAACAATCGATTTAATTGCTTACCTGGAGCGAATAGATGGTCATATTATCATCTTCGCTATCGGTATCCTCACACAGCAGGAAAACTAGACCTTGGGCCGTCTCCTCTTTCAAGGTGATTCCTTCAAATTTATGCTTTTCAGGAATTTCGAATGTCTCGGGTTTACCAGAAAGATCTGAAGGTATTTTTCCAAGAAGGGAACCACCGATTTCTCCATCCAGATAAGTCGATTTTGCGTCTTCGGCGGTAGCGATAAAATAGATTTCATTTCCAACCAGAGTTGCATCTGAGAAGCCTGTTGGTATGTCATTTAGCTTGGGTAGTTCAATCGGGATACAACGGGACCGGCTAGGAGAAAGCGGATGATACTCTAAAATGGCATTTGTGCCTTTAGGACCATTTCCCCGGTTAAAAAATAAGATCTTATCTTTTAAATGAACAACGCCTTCAATATTGAAGTCTTCTTTGGAGATACTGAATTTTTCCATTAAGGAAGAATAGATTTTACTGTAGTCTTCCTGAAGGACTGTTTTGCCGTCCCAGATAAAACGGCTGTTTCTATTTTGTGTAGATCCCGAACCGTAGAGATAGTAGCGGTTACCATCGAAAGTGATCGACTCCAAATCCATTTTAGCTGCTTTAGCAATGTTTTCCATCGGATCAGACTGCCGGAGTACCGTTTTAGACAACTTCTGGTCTGTGAGATTATAGCTATAGAGGTAATTGCTATTGTCAGAAACGATATGGATCTGCCTATCCTGATAGACAATGCCAGAAGCTGCAGTAATACCGGATATGCTGATAAAGGCTTCGAGAATTAACTTTAACATACTTCGTTGAGGTTTAATATTTCCAATACTCGCACAAAATCAGGTTGTAGGGCAGATTTGATATGAACGTCTTCGCCTGATAAAGGATGTTTAAAGGTCAGCTCCGATGCATGTAATAGCATGGTATCCATTTGGTACGTTTCTTTCCAGAACTTATTTTGTTTGTTGCATCCGTGCGGGCGATCGCCAATAATAGGATGGAAGATATGAGCAAAATGTCGACGTAACTGATGCATCCGACCTGTAATTGGATTGGCTTCGACGAGACTATATCGCGATGTCGGAAATTTTCCGAAGGGAACTGCCAGCTCGCTTTGAGCAAGTAAACGAAAAGATGTTTGCGCTTCCTGAACCGTACCATCGTCCCTTTTTAAGGGATAATCAATCAGACCTTCTGCTGGCGCGAAGCCCCTGAGGACGGCGAGGTATTTTTTGTCGACCTTACGCTCCTGAAAACTTTTTTGTAAATATTGGTCAGTCTCCTTATTTAGCGAAAATAGCAGTATGCCTCCAGTCTTCCTGTCCAAACGATGTGCGGGATAAACTGTTTTTCCTAGTTGGTCCCGAAGTAGCTGTAGCGCAAACTCTGAAGCATCGCGCGCAATAGAAGATCGGTGTACCAATAGTCCATGCGGTTTATTGATTGCAACGATGGATTCGTCTTCGTAAAGTATTTCTAAAGGCATATTAGATCTTTTTCAATGCAGCAATAATTTCATCTGCTTTTTCATCAATTTTTGGGCTCAGCCAAATATGTTTGAAGGCTCCTCCGCCTATGATCTGTTCGGTGCCCTGCCATTTTATTTTTGTCAAGGAAAACAAATAGTAGTTGTCTACCACGACCGAAGTTTGAATAAATCTATCGACAATGTCGTTGCCAAAAAGCTGCATCCCCAATCCGAAAAATTCCTGATCTTTTGCATGAAGCTGGCTTTTCAATAGCTGTTCAGCTTTCGCACGTACAATTTTTTCATGTTCCTCTTTGCTGGGGTTAGTCAAAATTGCGGCCAGCATGACGACGATCAAAATCAGTGCAAATATTCTTTTTTTACTCATTTTAAATTCGAGATTAAGTTTTGGATGTCATAACTGGATGACTATCGACATCAAAATTATTAAATAGATATTAGATATAGGTCATTGTTTCCCCAGAAATACCAAGGATTCTATTTTAGTGGGAGAATGACGGGAGTTGCTGGCATTAGATACCATTTAGCAGCGAGAATGCCCAGGAGAATAATGTCCAAATAAGATACAATGTAACAGCGATAAGAAGGGAAAATACAACCAGGATGCCGATGACGATTCCGATACCGGAACCCGTATGTTTTCCTTCATAATAATGTTGTCTCAGTAATTTGATATTCTTTTCGTTGGCTTTGCTAAAAAAATCGAGCAGGTTTCCGAGGAAAGGAATGCTACCAAGAATTGCATCCAGGGAAATATTAAGGAGCATGCGTATAACGAGCTTGGGGCTGGCGCCATTACGCCACATGGCTATTACTAAGACTAATGATGTTCCAAAACCCGCTATTGCTCCTCCTAGGGGAATAAGATTTAACAGCGGATCTAAGCCAAACCGAAATCCTCCAATTTTAAACTGATTATCCATTAACCAAGATATTCGGTCGATCCAACCGAAATCTTGGTCAATTTGTTTTAATTTATCTGCTGGAGTTTTTTCTCTGTGCATGATTACAATAACTCGAACGAAGCGCTGATCTCACTCGTTACTTTCATCGGTCTGATATTTAAATCAAGCCCATTGCCAGCAGCACTATCTGCAGCTTCGGCCATGGCGCCTTTATACATCGCGTTACGCATCATCGGTTGAACGCCAAATATAATTTGTTGCGGTGTTTCAGATAATACGATAGCTTTGCCAATTTTTTGACCTGCTGCTTCTGCTAGAATCTGTGCATTAGCTTTGGCATCCAATACTGCTTTGGTTTTTAAACTTTTTTCCAGTTCTTTTTTCTTCGAATAGTCATATTCACTGATATAAGTGCTTTGGATCCCTGCTTTGTCGACTCCATCTAGTAATTGATCCAAATTATTCAAGTTGGTTACCTTGATACGGTACTGTCTCGAAAGTAGAATATCTGTATCTTTTTTCTTTTTGTCCGGAACGTTATAACTCCAGATATTCTGGATGGTAAAATCCTCTTTTTTGACACCAGCTTTTGTTGCCGAATCAAACAGATCCTTTTCTAATTTGTCTATTGCGGCTTTTTTCTTGGTGTTACCATTCTCATAAAACTCTTTCAGTGTCACATCGATGTAGATGATATCGGGAGTTACTTCCTCTTCTGCACGGCCTACCGTGGATACAAATTCTTTATTAACCATTTGTTGCGCGTTTAATTGAGTCATCAAACCTAAAAAGGCAAGTCCTAAAAGTATTTTTTTCATGTTTTTTGTCTTAAAGTTTTTATAATAATACGATTGCTATTATCGCTTTGCTACAAGATTGGAGCCAAAGTTGATGAAAAAGTTTAACGGATAAAAAAAATAAAAAGGTTAAGATTTTTGATTTTATTTCTATACCTTTAGGGAAATTAATAATATAGTGCCATGCAAGAAGGTAAAGTAAAATTCTTTAATGAGACCAAAGGTTTCGGTTTCATCATCCCTAACTCAGGCGAGAGCGAAATTTTTGTTCACGTTTCTGGATTAGTAGACAAAGTTCGTGAGAATGACAATGTATCTTACGAAGTTGAACAAGGCCGTAAAGGTCTTAATGCGGTAAATGTAAGAGTTATCTAATTAGATTGAAGATATATTTATTGTGAAAAGGCCTATGCGAACAGCATGGGCTTTTTTATGCAGTTATATTTCATGAGCCAGGATCAATATTATCCTTTAGCATTGGCAATTCCAAAGAGTAAGCGCGGGGGCGGTTGTTATGGTCGGTTAAACATTTTGGACTGATAATTGTAATGAAGTGTTTAAAATATGGAGATTAAGATGAAACGCACTTTATTATTGGTTCTTTCTGTTGTAATAGCAGTTTCCATGTCGGCATGTTATTCCACCCATCATGGCCACAGCCATGGCCGAGGTCCGAAAAAAATGCCGCCAGGTCAGGCTAAAAAATACTACGGAGAGCAGTCTGCTCGTGATTTTGCTCCCGGGCAACAAAAGAAAAAGAATAGATATTAATTCTAGAGAATCAAATCCGTTATCAATTCTTGGGGCTGTGAATTTTCGTTAGTTGATCGGGAAAGATCAAAAATAGAATTTAAATAAAAAGCGCTTTCACAATCTTGTGAAAGCGCTTTTTATATGGGTTAGCCTTAAGCAAAGGGATCTTTATCGGGAGCAGGCGGCGCAGGATTCGAAGGTTGCGAACTTCCGAATGGATCCTGTGGCCGAGAAGAACCAAAAGGATCTTGGCTTTGATTAAAGGGATGATTTGAACCATTTTCAATAGCCTTGGGGTCTGGACCATATTGATTAGATGCTTTGTCACCTTCCAATACCAATAAGTAAAGCAGATAGATCCAACCAATAAATGGAATCAAGGCGACTAATATAAACCAGCCTGATTTATTGGTGTCATGTAGTCTTCGGACAGTAACGGCTATCCCTGGAATTAGTAAAGCTAAACTTACTAAGCCTGAGACATACGTAAATAAGCTTGCAATTTGTCCCAGTATTCCAAATACTGCGCTAATGATAAGATTTGCAAGGAAAAACATCCAATATTCCTTTCGGCGGGCTCTTCCTTCAAAGTTGGCATAGTTGTCTCGAACAACCTTTAAAAAGTTTTCTTTAAGTTCCATATCTTTAATACTTTTTTAGGTGAAAATGATGTTAGTAAACCAAATGTTATTTCAACTTTGTTACAATAAATGTACCAAGAATTTATCGGAGAGAACAATTATTAGAGACAAGTGGATGGTTACCAGGTAGGTAATTGCTGGATATTTTGTTTAGGCTGGTTGAGCGTTTCAGAGGGGATATTTATTTCCTATTATCCAAAGAGCGCCTGTTGGATCTTTTGAATAGGAAACTTGGGCTTAATTATCTAAAAATCTCTTCAAGAATGTAGAGTGATTTTATTTCTTTAAAATTTGTACGGTGCAGACGATAGAAGTCGAGCACTTTTTCCAATAGGAATTGACGATCAGAACTGCTCATTTTGATGCGATCGCAATTCGAATATTCGGACTCGATTAAATTTCTGAAAATTGACGTATGTGGTTCCTGTAATACAAGTGGATGTTCAGGAAGGCTATTTGAGAATGTAGCTTCATGAAGATTAAAATAAGGGTGGGCCTGCTTAGATTCAGCTGGATAAAACCCGAGAAAACGGGTTAGCTTGATTAGAAAAACAAGGTGAAAATTGGCCAGATTTAAATGCGTTTCATCCAGCCAACGGATAGATTGGTGGATGAATTCAAAAAGATAATGGTCAGTTTCTTGTTCCTTCAGAATTTTATAGAGTATTTCATTTAGAAAAAGAGCGAGCGAGCTTTTGACAATATCATAAGGAATTTCTTGCAAAACAGGGACTTGACGAGCTTCGGAGATCCGCTGTAATGAACCATTATCTTTATGTGTAGCGACAATTTCCAATAAATGTAAGGGTTGAAGGATATTGGCCTTGATCTTTGCTTTAGGCTTCCTTGCGCCAGTAATGAGATAGGATTGCATGCCAAACTGTTCGGTGTATAGCTGTGCCACAAGGCTACTTTCCGAATAGTTGGTTGTTTTTAAGACTATACCCCTAGTTTTGTTCAGCATCTCCTTCTTTATCTTTTTTATGCGATTCTTCACGCATCTCAATAATGGCATTTCGGTCTACCTTACGAATCATGCGATAGATTAAAGTCAGGACACCGATACTAAATGCAATAACTCCGACAAGCATAGCGAGTTTATACCAATTGGAGCGCTGTTCCATGAGATAATATCCCAAGATTACAAGGACGACACCAATGATTATTTCCCTTAAGCCCTTGCGAAGATATTTGTTCATAAATGTGAATTGTTGAAAACTATTTTTCTTTACAGAGCAAATATAATACAATAAAATCCTTTATTTTTGCCCTTACCATTCCTGTGTAGAACTATTTTTAAAAATAATTCCCATTATCTTGTTGCTTATCCAAAAAAAAATATAGATATTTGCAAACTCTTTGCAGAGAGTGCAAAGGATTAACATATTGTAATAAAGACAACAAAAAAATAATATCATGTCAAGAATTTGTGATTTAACAGGCAAAGCGGCGTTAACAGGAAATAACGTTTCTCACTCAAACGTTAAAACTAAACGTAAATTCTATCCAAATTTACAAACGAAACGTTTTTACATTCCAGAAGAAGATCGTTGGATTACGTTAAAAGTATCTACTTCTGCTATCAAGACTATCAACAAGAACGGGATTACAGCAGCGATCAATAAATTTATCGTTAAAGGGTCAATCTAATTGATTGTCGCGCCTGTTACATTAAGATTATTCATGAATTTCAATCCTATAATAGGATCAAAATAAAGTAAAACAATGGCTAAAAAAGGAAATAGAGTACAAGTTATCTTAGAATGTACTGAACACAAAGAAAGTGGTCTTCCGGGAATGTCTCGTTACATCACTACTAAAAACAAAAAGAACACAACTGAGCGTTTGGAATTGAAAAAATTCAACCCAGTATTGAGAAAAGTTACTGTTCATAAAGAAATTAAGTAAGTCACACATCTTAGCACTTGAAAGAGACGCTAAGTAAAATATTAATATACCATGGCAAAGAAAGCAGTTGCATCGTTACAAAAAGGTGGCGGTAAAGAATTTACAAAGGTTATTATTACTACTAAATCTGCAAAAACTGGCGCGTATACTTTCAAAGAAGGTATGGTTCACAACGATAAAGTGAAAGACGCAGTTGCAGCAGCTCAAAAATAACTAGTAGCATTTTCCTTTTTTAAAGTTTTTCTTTAAAAAGAATTCGATAAAAATAGCCGTTTTGGTATCCTACCGAAAGGGCTTTTTTTGTTGCAGACATTTGTTTATATTTGAACATCAATTTTCACTACTACACTCCATGGGATTATTTGATTTTTTTAAGAAAAAACCACAAACACAAGAAGAAGAACAGGCCTTAGATAAAGGTTTGGAAAAAACAAAAGAAGGCTTTCTTTCCAAGATTACAAAAGCTGTCGTTGGTAAGTCAACAGTAGATGACGATGTGCTGGATAATCTGGAAGAAGTTTTGGTTACTTCTGATGTTGGGGTTACGACTACCTTAAAAATCATTGATCGTATACAAGCCCGTGTTGCCCGCGATAAGTACGTTTCTACTTCTGAGCTAAACAATCTCCTGAAAGAGGAAATTCAAACGCTACTGGCAGAGAACAATAGTGCTGATTTCGAGAATTTCAATTATGGCGATCATAAACCATATGTCATTATGGTTGTAGGTGTTAATGGGGTTGGCAAAACAACGACCATTGGCAAACTGGCTCATCAGCTGAAACAAGCTGGAAGCAAAGTTGTATTGGGGGCAGCGGATACCTTTCGGGCAGCTGCTGTTGATCAACTTAGATTATGGGGTGAGCGTGTTGGCGTGCGTGTTGTCGCTCAGGCAATGGGCTCGGATCCTGCTTCAGTGGCCTATGATACCGTGAAATCGGCAGTGGCAAATGGTGAAGATGTGTGTATCATTGATACCGCAGGCCGTTTGCACAATAAGGTTGGCCTCATGAATGAGCTCACGAAGATCAAAAATGTGATGCAGAAGGTTGTTCCAGGTGCACCACATGAAATCTTGTTGGTCTTGGATGCATCGACAGGACAAAATGCCATTGAGCAATGTACGCAGTTTACGCAGGCAACGGATGTGAATGCCTTAGCATTGACTAAACTCGATGGAACGGCTAAGGGTGGGGTGGTTATTGGTATATCTGATCAATTTAAGATCCCGGTGAAATACATTGGTGTAGGAGAGAAAATAGGTGATCTTCAGTTGTTTAACAAAAAGGAATTTGTGGACTCCCTTTTCAAATAGAGTCTACCTTCTAATCATATGAAGACAAAATACGCGAAACCAGCGCCTTTGATCAATAAACCACGTGTCAATGTGGTGACCTTGGGCTGTTCGAAAAATATTCACGATAGTGAAGTCCTGATGGGCCAGTTAAAGGGCAATCAGATGGAAGTCGTTCATGAAGCATCCAATATACAGGAGAATGATATTGTTGTCATCAATACCTGCGGTTTTATTGATAATGCCAAACAGGAATCAATTGATGCGATCTTACAATATTCGGATCTAAAAGATCAGGGTAAAATCAATAAAGTGATCGTTACAGGTTGTCTTTCTGAACGATATAAGCCAGAGCTGCAGTCTGAAATCCCCAATGTTGATGCCTTTTTCGGTACGAATGATTTGCCGGAGCTATTGTCATCCATTGGTGCTGATTATCGGCATGAATTGTTGGGCGAACGCTTATTGACAACTCCTTCGCATTTTTCTTACTTTAAGATTGCTGAAGGATGTAACCGTCCCTGCTCTTTTTGTGCAATTCCCTTGATGCGTGGTAAACACGTTTCCAAATCCATTGACGATCTTGTGAAAGAAGCAAAATTTCTCGCGTCGAATGGCACGAAAGAATTGATTCTGATTGCACAAGATCTGACCTATTATGGCTTAGATATCTATGGAAAGCGCAATCTTTCTGATTTAATGCGCCATTTGTCAGATGTTGATGGTATCGAATGGATCAGACTGCAGTATGCCTATCCTTCGGGTTTCCCAATGGATATTTTGGACGCCATGAATGAACGTTCAAATATCTGTAATTACTTGGATATGCCATTGCAACATATATCTGATCCGATGTTGAAGTCTATGCGAAGGGGTACAACGAAACAGAAACAGATCGATCTTGTCAATGCAATACGTGACAAAGTTCCAGATATCGCGTTGCGTACAACATTAATTTGTGGTTATCCAGGTGAAACTGAACAGGATTTCCAGGAGATGTTGGATTGGGTTGAAGAGACCCGTTTTGACAGGTTAGGCTGTTTTACCTATTCTCATGAAGAAAAGACGCACGCACATTCGCTAGAGGATAATGTGCCACAGGAAGTAAAAGAAGAGCGTGTGGAAGCTATCATGGAAGTACAGCAAGGTATTTCGTATGATATCAATCAGTCCAAAGTGGGCAATACGTATAAAGTATTGGTTGATCGGGTAGACGGCGATTACTTTATTGGCCGCACAGAATACGATTCTCCAGAAGTCGACAATGAGGTTTTGATTCCTGCTGTAGATTCTTATGCACGTATTGGTGATTTTGTTCAGGTAAAAATCGACCGAGCTGAAGATTTCGATCTATATGGTGAGATTGTAAGGAAATAAGTTTAAAAGCTTATAGATGATAATAGAAACAAACGGGCCTCCTTTGAATAAAGGAGGCCCGTTTGTTTTTAGACAATTGTCAGTAAAATGATATAATTTAAAAGCGGGACAAGCTTTTTGTGAAAATTCACTATTTTGTCGACGCAAACTAGATACATTTGTAAGCGTACAATCCCCATTTTAAACAATCTATAGCCGTTTAAAATCAGATTCAAGAAAGCCTGTCGTTTCATGGTGAATTCTCCTTCTGATTAAAATTGAAAATAGGTTCTATTTAGCGAAAAAGATGCACTGCCATGTCAGCTTGCTTTGGGGGATTCTCGTTATCAATTAAGAATAGAGAATAATTAATAAAATTTGCAGATGAAGGCAACTTATATTGAATATAGTGAAACAAATAGCTTCTCTAAGACTTTATTGGCTTATTTGGCGCATGATGAAGCCTTAAAATCTTTTGTTGGAAACTGGCCTACTTGGGCTGGTTTTGAAAAGCAATTGAACGAAAAGAAGAAATTTGAACACCGGGAGATTCTTGTTGAGCGTCTTAAAAATCAATATGGTGAGCTATTAAAGGATTCTCCTGCTGTAGCTGCCAATATAGAGCTGTTGCTCGACCAGAATTCTTATACCATCACGACGGGACATCAGCTCAATATTTTTACCGGACCTTTGTATTTTATTTTTAAAATCATGACGGCAATACGTTTGTCCGAAGATTTGAAGAGCAAACACCCCGATAAAAATTTTGTTCCTGTATATTGGATGGCGACCGAAGATCATGATTTTGAAGAAATCAACCATACGAAAGTCTTCGGTAAGAAAATTAGTTGGGATACACCTGCAGTTTCTGCTACCGGGCGAATGGATACAGCAACGATCATTGATGCTGTGAAGCAGTACACAAATATTTTAGGGCTTTCCGAAAATTCGACTAAACTTACACGGATTGTGGAAGAAGCCTATTTGAACCATGATCGATTAGCAGATGCAACACGGTATATGGTCAATGAGTTGTTTAAGTCTTACGGTCTTTTGATCGTCGATGCGGATGACCGGGAATTGAAGGAACTGTTCAAGCCAATTATTAAGGAAGATATCTTATCTGAAAAAAGCTTTAAGGCAATAACAGCGCGATCGGAAGAGCTGGAATCAAATGGTTTCTCTACCCAAGTGCATGCTCGTGAGATTAATTTCTTTTATTTGACGGATGACTTTAGGGAGCGCTTGGTGCTCGCTGCGGATGGTCGATACGAAGTATTGCACCAGAATATTTATTTTACGAAGGCTGAGCTTGAACATGAGATTGATCATTATCCAGAGCGTTTCAGTCCAAATGTGGTTATGCGTCCGATGTATCAAGAAATTATACTTCCCAATCTTGCTTATATTGGCGGTGGCGCCGAAATGGTCTACTGGATGCAATTGAAGTCTAACTTTGACCAATATCAGGTAGATTTTCCAATTTTGATACCGCGCAATTCAGCTATGATAACAGAGGACAACATTGCGGCTAAATTATTTCGCGTTGATCTAACGTTTAAGAGTATCTTTCGTCCGGCAGAAGTGCTGAAAAAAGAATATGTTCGACGCCATACTAAAGAACGTCTGAATCTCAATGACGAATGGATGGAGCTGAACGCTATTTTTGGTAAGATAAGGTTACGAACTCATAAAATAGATCCAAGTTTGGGTCCTAGTACCGAAGCCGTAAAAGCGCGGTTAAAAAAAGCGATCAATAATTTAGAGAAAAAGCTGATGAAAGCCGAAAAGCGAAATCATCAACATGCTTTAACGGATATTGATAATGTGAAGGAAAAGCTCTTTCCTGGCGGAGGACTACAGGAAAGGTCTGAAAATTTCGCGTTACTCTATGTCAAATACGGAGATAACCTATTTAGGGATCTTTACAAATACTTTAATCCATTGGATTTTAAGTTTACAATTTTGTATTAGAAAGTCAGTTTCGGCTGACTTTTTTTTGTGATGTTATTCGCAAGAAAGACCTTCGGTTCGGATCATTTCTGTTGGTTTTTACGAATCATGTAGACTTTTTGCAGATACGGTCTATTTCTATCCCTATTTAAAATGCTTTTGTTGCATGTTCCGATATTGCCTTGTTTTTTTCAAAAGTGCTTTCATTTTTATTAATATATATTTTAAAATGCTTTGTTTATAATTTCATAATATTTCGTTTAGCTCCTGTTAACAGTTCCAGTGTAGTTTTGCTTTCATTATCACAACCAACAACTAAATGAAAGAATTTTTACTCACAACATGTGCCATTGCGCTTGGAACAGGTTTGTACGCCCAAACGACCCAAGCCGGGTTTTCCGGCAAGATTACGGACGAAAATGATAAAGGAGTTCACGGAGCTTCAATTGAAGTACGTAATGAATCAACGGGTTTCACAACGAAGACTTCGACCAATGCAAATGGCGATTTCAACTTTAAGGAGTTGCCTTTAGGCGGCCCCTACACAATCAAAGTAACTTATATAGGCTATGGCGAACAAGTGCGTTCGGGATTTAATTTAAATCAAGGCGATATGGTCCGCCTGAGGATTCCTATCCAAAATACCTCAAATGTATTAGAAACGGTTGAATTAACAGGAATAAGTACCCTAAAGAACAAAATAGAAAATCTAGGTGCTGCTACAGCGGTTACAGCCAAGGATATTGCGAAATTGCCTGTCAACGGTCGGAATTTTACTTCGCTGATGGACCTGTCTCCTTTGAGTAAGGGAGATAATATCGGTGGTCAGTTGGGTTCCTCTACTAATTTTACGATTGATGGTATGAATGCCAAAAACCCGACTTCTGCAGGTTCAACAACCAGTCGTAGTGGTGCTCCGTTCTCCATTTCAATAGAAGCCGTTCGTGAATTTAAAGTGGTCACCAACCAATATGATGTGACTTATGGAAGAGCAGGGGGAGGAACAGTCAGTGCGGTAACCAAACAAGGAACAAATCAAACGCACGGAAGCGCATGGCTTTATTCAAGGGCCGATTGGTTGTCTAGCCCATACGATATTAGAGGAAATAAACGAAGCAATGATTTCTCTACTTATCAATATGGATTTACATTAGGCGGTCCCATCATTAAAGACAAGTTGCATTATTTTGTAGCTTGGGATCATCAACGCGATGCCCGCCCCTTGATTATCGCCGATATCAATTCGCCAGCAGATGAAAAGCGTTTCAATGTTACACAATCGACCCTAGATGAGTATATCCGTATAGGACGTGAAAAATATGGATTGAGTAATGATAGGCAATATGGTTCTTTCGATAAGAAACGAAATTCTGATGCCATATTTGGTCGTATAGATTGGCAGATCAATGAAAAGAACTTATTGACAATACGGAATAACTTTACAAGTGACCTCAATAAGCTTGGTCTAGAGGATAATACCGCCATCAATTTATATGAATCATACGGAAATGACAAGAATATTGATAACAGTTTTTTAGCAACTTTACGTACTTCCATTTCCCCAAAGCTTACCAATGAACTGAAATTGCAACATCTTTATACTTTTCAAAAAAGTAGTCCTGGAGATATGTTGCCTAGTCAAAATATTCCCCGTGCCATTGTAGAGAATGTGGTGTCTACCATTGACGGAAGTAATTTGTCGACCAATATTCAATTAGGCGGTCACCGGTTTGCACAGGAGTCCTTTAAGAATAATGTCGTACAGTTGGTCAATAACCTTTATTACAGTACAGATAATATCAATTACACGTTTGGTGTGGATTTGATGTATACACATGCAAATTCGATTTACGGAAGTGAAGTCAACGGACGTTTTCATTTTAGGGACGATGCGAACAATACGGCATTGCAAAATTTTGCAAACCTAAAACCTTATGCATTTTACCGGGAGGTCCCTTTGGTGGCCGATCCAACTGTGATCGGTAAGATATTTAATGCTGGTGCGTATGGACAGTTGCAGACCAAATTGGCGAAAGGATTGGATTTGGTTGCGGGACTACGATTGGATTATGGTCATTATCCAACCTCTCCACTGAATGAAGAATTGCTGAAAGAAGTGGGGGTACGTACAGATCACAAGTTGAAATCTTTTGTTGTACAGCCTCGTTTCCAGATGACTTGGGATGTGAATGAAGAACGAAAAGATTTTTTCCGTGTAGGAGCAGGTATTTTTGCATCTGATATTAATAATTATATGACCATCAATAATTTAACTTTTGATGGGAAGCATTTTGCGACAGTGGATGTTCGTGGTAACGATGTGCCTACACCTAATTTTGTGGGGTACAGAAATGATCCGTCAACAACGCCAACCCTGGCACAATTTCAGGTGCCAACGATCAACACCTATGGAGCTGATGCGAAAATACCAGTGGTGTACAAGGCCAATGTATCTTACACACATTTCTTTACGGAAAAGTTAAAAGCGAGTCTTTCAGGATATATGAATCTAGGACGCAACAACTACATGTATGTTGATCGTAATATGGTTCAAGATCCGTTCTTTAGATTGGCGAATGAAGATAATCGTGGGGTATTCGTACCAGCGACGGCTATTGTCAATGGTGTTCCAGATTGGAAACAGGGAAGGATTTCCAATAAGTTTGGACGCGTGTTAGAATTAAATTCCGAAGGAAAAGTAAATCAGTTTGCAGTTGTATTGGACGCGAGTTATCAATACTACAAAGACGGATCGATTTCTGTAAGCTACACGTGGAACGATGCGAAAGATAACACATCCTACAATGGAAATGTTGCCAATACAGCGACCCTATCGCTGGCGGTAAAAGATGATCCAAGAGATTTGAGTAAGATGAGTTATTCGAATAATCAATTCCGAAATAAAATTGTTATTTATGGTACACTACCTACATTTTATGGTGTCAGTGTAGGGGTTCGTTATTCGGGAATTGGTGGAACACGCTACAGCTTGCTTGCTGGAGGTAATATCAATGGCGATTTTGTATCCAATTCGAATGATTTAGCCTTTATTTTCGATCCCAATAGTACAAATACACCAAAGGCTTTGGCTGATGCCATGAATGCATTGTTGGCGAATGGTGAAGCCAGTCAAAGTCTGAAAGATTATATTAAAAAGTACGAAGGTAAGATGGCCGAAAGAAATGGCGGTATCAATAGCTTTTATGGTTTGATTGATTTAAGAATAGCTAAAAAATTCAACCTTTACAAAACACATGCTTTAGAGCTTTCAGCAGACGTGTTCAATGTTGCGAATCTCTTTAAGAAAACTTGGGGAGTCAATGAATCTTTAGGTAATCAATCGTTGTATGCTGTATCAAAAACAGCGGCAGCAAATGGAAATCCCGAAATTCCTGCATTCGACCCTGTTAAGCAACAGTTCAATTATAGATTGAACAACTCTGGTATTGTATCGCCTTCAGGGAATCCTTACCAATTCCAATTAGGTTTGAGGTATTCGTTCTAAATTGACTGGAGAAATAGGAATTAGATTGTTTTAGAAAAGATAATGCCCCTGAGAGCAATGGCTCCAAGGGGCATTTTTATTTGTCTATTAAATAAGCCTGATTAGGTAAAATAGGCTTATTTTAAAAAGAGCAGCCTAACTGCATCATTATGCTTGGGACTAGCTCAGTATGTTTTCTTTCGGAAGAAAAACTTCAGCCATCATATGGCGTACACTTCCACCACCACATGTCTCGATAACATGTAGATCTTGATGGATGATTTTACCATGCTTTTCTAATTGCGCTGTTTGGTATAAAGTCAATGAAGATAAAGCCTGATTGCTTAGGACAATAAAACGATTGCCATATTTATTTCTCACCTGGAGGCAGTTTGCTGCAAAAGATTCGAGTTGGTTCTCATTGATTTCAATGATCTCTTTGCCTGTATCTTTTAGACTCTTCAGTAGGGTTTGGAGCTCAGCCTGATTATCGATTGCCTGTGGGCATAAGATGGCAAAGTCTTCGCCTACGGCTAGCACCACATTGGTGTGATAGATAGGTCTCCGCTCTCCATTGACAGTTTGGAAGGCGTGAAATACAACAGGTGTGTAGTTTTCAGTCCTGCAGTATTCGTCGAGCATATCCCGGTCTGCCCTTTCCGATAAGGCACAGTAGGCTACACGGTGAGCGCGGTCCAAGACAAGTGCGCCAGTGCCCTCCAAATATTGCTTATTGTTTTCGGCTTCACTGAGATCCTTGGTTAGTTTTACATAATAACCGTTTTGCTTCAATGGACCTTCGAAATCCAATAAATGTTCTTTTCGACGATTGGGAGCAAACATGGGATAGAAAATTATTTTTCCATCCTGATGAAAGGAGACAATATTATTGGGGAATATACTGTCGGGGCTTTCTGATTTCTCGTCGTCCTGAATGACAGTCACCAAAATTCCATGTGACTTCAATTCATTTACTAGCGCGTCAAACTCTCCTTGCGCTTCTTTGTTGACTTCTTCTATACTGAGATTTTCGATATCCTTTTGGAAGAAATTGTTGACCGCAGTCTGTTCATTTTTACGGAAGACAGAGGGTCTTACTAAAAGAACGCTGTCTGTTACCTGTTTTCTCATGGTTTATAATCGTTACTTCGCTGTTTTATATTCGTTAAAAAGAAATGATATTCGTTTTTTGTGATAATTTACATTTGTCAAAAGAGATCCTTCCCTAGCTGGATAATGTTTTCTTTGTTAAGATTCCTGATAGCAAAATACCCTTGATATCAGTTGTTCTTAGTAAAAAAGTGTATATCGTTATTTCGAAGTCACTTTACAATTGGTACATATACTAATTTATTGAAAATTCATTGGCATTGCAAAAAAGAATAGTGAAGTAATGAAAGAAATGCGTAGGTGAAATAACAGATAACCCTGTGTTTTTTTAAAATTGTAGCAAGCGATTGTTGTATTGTTTGTTATATTTATAATGAACAATCTGTATGTTTGAGGTTATTCCAAAAATTAATTGACAAAGACAATCGATTGCATTTCAGTAGCTCAGTAAAACTGACTTTTTATCCACTTTTTTGCTTCGTTTTCAGTCATTTATTTTGCTATCTTTGCTCATCCAAAAAACGACTGTTTATAAGAGAGTTAATTGCCTAATTATTATGTCGCTAACTATCTATAAGCGTTAACTTTTTGCACACATGAGCAATATACACTTCCAAGAAAAATTCGAAAGTCGCCACAATGGCCCAAGTCCAGTTGAAGCGAATGAAATGTTGGCTAAATTAGGCGTTTCGTCAATTGACCAACTTATTGACCAAACGGTCCCTTCTCAAATTCGTGCTCCAAAACCTTTAAATCTTCCTAAAGCATTGTCTGAGGTAGCCTATTTAAAGCGTATTGCGGAAATCGCTGAGAAAAATAAAGTTTTTAAATCTTTTATTGGTCAAGGTTACTACGATGTAATCCTTCCGGGCGTAATTCAACGAAATGTATTTGAAAACCCAGGATGGTATACGCAGTATACACCTTATCAGGCGGAGATCGCACAAGGTAGATTACAAGCTTTATTGAACTTCCAGACTGTAATTTGTGACTTCACAGGTTTAGAAATTGCAAATGCTTCTTTGTTAGATGAAGCTACGGCTGCAGCTGAAGCCATGTTTATGCTTTATTCAGCTCGGAAAAATAAAGATGCTAATGTATTCTTGGTGTCGGACAATGCCTATGCGCAGACGGTTGATGTATTGAAGACCCGTGCCTTGTCTTTTGGTATTGAACTTAAAATTGCGGCTATTGCTGAATCAGAATTAACAGATGATGTATTTGCTGTATTTGTTCAATATCCTGCAGCGGATGGTTCTATTGTTGATTATAAATCATTTGCAGCTACGGCTCACAGTAAGAATATTACAGTATGTGCTGCGGCAGATTTGATGAGTTTAGCATTGTTAACGCCTCCGGGAGAATGGGGTGCAGATGTTGTTGTTGGTAATTCACAACGTTTTGGCGTACCGATGGGCTTTGGTGGTCCTCATGCAGCATATTTTGCGACACGCGACAGCTTTAAACGTAATATCCCTGGTCGTATTATTGGTGTTACTTCCGATTCAAATGGCAAGTATGCATTGCGTATGGCTTTGCAGACTCGTGAGCAACACATCCGTCGTGATAAAGCTTCTTCAAATATTTGTACTGCACAAGCTCTTTTAGCGATTATGGCTTCTTTCTATGCCGTGTACCATGGCCCAGAAGGAATCAAAAATATAGCATCACGTATCAATGCATTGGCCAATCTGTTGGATCAAGCATTACAGTCCTTGGGTTATACGCAATTGAATGCAGCTTATTTTGATACACTACGTGTAGGCTTAGGTGCTCATGCTGGTGCTTTGAAATCTGAAGCATTAAATAACGAATTAAACTTCTATTATAATGGTTCGGAAGTTTCAATTGCTATCGACGAAACAACTACATACGAAGATATTAAAACGATTGTCAAAGTATTTGCTAAAATTCAAGGTAAAACATTGAATGACGTAGATTTCGATGCATTAGAAGAGAATTTAGGTTCTTCAATTCCTGCCGATTTAGTACGTACTTCTGCTTACTTAACACATCCAAACTTTAATAGCTATCATTCTGAGCATGAGATGTTGCGCTATATCAAATCGTTGGAAGCAAAAGATTTATCGCTTTGCCACTCGATGATTCCATTGGGTTCATGTACGATGAAATTGAATGCTACAGCTGAAATGGTGCCAGTTACTTGGGCGAGATTTGGCGGTTTACATCCATTTGCTCCGACAGATCAAACTTCTGGATATATGCAAATGATCGGTGAATTGAACGATTGGTTGTCTGAAATTACCGGTTTTGCGAAGATGAGTTTCCAACCAAATTCAGGAGCACAAGGTGAGTACGCTGGTCTGATGGTTATCCGTGCTTACCATGAGAGCCGTGGTGATCATGGACGTAATATCTGTTTGATCCCTGCTTCTGCACACGGAACAAACCCGGCTTCTGCTTCTATGGCTGGCTTAAAAGTGGTCGTTGTGAAATGTGATGAATTAGGAAATATCGATATTCCAGATTTAAGAGCAAAAGCGACTGAACATGCTGCAAACTTGAACTCACTGATGGTGACTTATCCTTCTACACATGGTGTATTTGAAGAGTCAATCATTGAAGTCTGTGAAATTGTTCATGCAAATGGCGGTCAGGTTTATATGGACGGTGCGAACATGAATGCACAGGTTGGGTTGACAAGCCCAGGGCATATTGGTGCCGATGTTTGTCACTTGAACCTTCATAAAACATTCTGTATTCCTCACGGTGGTGGAGGTCCAGGTATGGGACCTATCGGTGTTGCAAAACACTTAGTTCCTTTCTTACCTAACCACGAAGTGGTTTCGACTTCTGGTGAAGAGGGTATCTCAGCTGTTTCTGCAGCTCCATTTGGTTCAGCATCAATCTTGCTTATTTCCCACGCTTATATTTCAATGATGGGTGGTGAAGGCTTGACAAATGCGACAAGAACAGCAATATTAAATGCAAACTATATTAAAGCTCGTTTAGAAAATGCGTATCCAGTACTTTATTCAGGTACTAACGGACGTTGTGCACACGAAATGATCTTAGATTGCCGTGGATTCAAAAACTTCGGTATAGAGGTTGCAGATATTGCAAAACGTTTAATGGATTATGGTTTCCACGCACCGACTGTTTCTTTCCCTGTTGCAGGAACATTGATGGTTGAGCCTACTGAATCGGAGTCTAAGGCTGAATTGGATCGTTTCTGTGATGCATTAGTTGCTATCCGTGAAGAGATCGCTGCGGTTGAAGCAGGAGACGTGGATCAAGCTAACAATGTACTGAAACATGCACCACATACAGCTTCGGTTGTAACAGCAGATGAGTGGGACAGACCTTACAGTCGTCAAACTGCCGCATACCCATTGGAGTATGTAAGAGAACGTAAATTCTGGCCTTCAGTAGGTCGTGTGAACGACTCTCAAGGTGACCGTACATTGATTTGTTCGTGTCCTTCAATTGAAGAATACGCCGAAGCATAATCTCGGTAGTTATAACGGAAGGCCTCTATACTGGTATAGGGGCCTTTTTTTGTGTAGCGCAGTCCCATTCGGCAGTACCTGAGTAAAACAAGTGACAGGTAGAAATTTAGGTCGCGCTTTAAGGTCTAAAGATCGTATGCGAACAGATTTTAAAATTTAGATTAATTATATTATTTTGTTCTTTTTAGCGTTTTAATTAAAACTGATAATCATGAAAAGACAATGGAAAGTAATGCCTGTTCTCTTAGGACTGGGCCTTTTGGTCGCGAGCTGCGGCAACAGCAAATCCAGTGGAGGCGGCGAAGATGCTAAGGAGAAAGAGACTGGGATTTCGGATGTGGTTAAAGGAGTATCCAACTTGGGTAATCTGAGTGATGGGGCAAAAAAATTGGAAGACCTTCAAGCCAAACTTAAATCCGAGAAACCTTTAAGTTCGGAAGAGTTGAAAGCTTTTTTACCGGAAAGCTTAGATGGTTTAAAAAGAACTTCCTATTCTGGCGGATCAATGTACGGGGCAGAAGTTGTATCTGGAGAGGCTACTTATACTGTCGATAACCAGAAGGAAATTAAAGTCAATATCATTGATGGCGCGGGCGAGACTGCTTCGGCAATCGTGGGTTTGGCGCAAATGGGCTTCATGGTAGATTCAGAGAAAATTACAGATACTGAAATAGAAAAAACTGGCGAATTTGAAGGTAAACGGGCAAAAACAACGGATAGCAAAGGAGTGGAAGGCTCAACGGCAAAAAGCTCCGAGATAAGTTATCTCGAGAAAGACCGCTATCTAATTACCCTCCGAGGAAATGGGTATAGCCTGGACGAGCTGAAGGGGTTTTTGTCAAAATTGAACCTCAGCGCACTGAAATAATAAAAAATGTAATTTCAGTTAAGCAGGAAATGCATAGTTGACATGGAAAAAGCTCAAACATTGGTTTGGGCTTTTTTTTAAAAGCAGGCGGCGTTGTTCCGAAATGTATAAGAAAAGGATATTTGGAAATTATGTCGAACTATAGGACGAAGCTAATAAATTTGCTTTTGTTGGCAAATTTGCCTTAGTTTGTGCTGAAACATTTCAATATGAAGATACTAAAATTTTCCATCAATCTTTGTGTCGCAACAGCATTATTGGCTTCCTGTGCGGGAGGGAAATACGCGAAGACTGAAAAGGTATATAAGAAGCAAGCAAAAGAATTTTCAAAACTCTATAAACAATCGCCTGTCACCGGTTAATTGGAGAAGGTGAATGTCAAAGAACAACAATGGATCGCCTCGATTAATTTTGGCATCCGTAAACCAAATTTTGTTGTCATTCATCATACAGCACAGGATTCTTTGGGACAGACCATCCGTACATTTCATTCCGCGAAAGCAGGTGTAAGCTCCCATTACGTGGTTGGTCGGGATGGAAAAGTAGTGCAGATGGTCAATGACCTCTATCGTGCACATCATGCGGGCTTGGGGAAATGGGGCAATGATACGGACCTCAATTCTTCTTCCATTGGCATTGAGCTCGACAATAATGGGACTACTGATCCGTGGACTGATGCCCAGATAAACGCCTTGACGCAGTTGTTGACTTATTTAAAAACGACCTATAGAATCCCGCAGGCAAATTTTATTGGACATATGGATTTGGCACCAACTCGAAAAAACGATCCGTCACGTTTCCCATGGAAAAAACTGGCTGATCAAGGATTCGGTTTTTGGTATGAGGACTATTTAGAGGTGCCTCCAGCAGACTTTAACCCGAAAATGGCATTACGTATTATCGGTTACGATGTAAGTAATCTCGATGCGGCAATAAAAGCATTTAAGATTCACTACATTCAGCAGGACGTAAATACAGCGTTCATGAGTGAGAATGATCTTAAAATTCTGTATTCCATCTATAAAAAATTCTTATAGCAATTTGTTAAACTAAAGAAAAAAAGATCCTGCTTTTTAAAAGGCAGGATCTTTTTTTGCACGGATACGATTGCTATAATTTGTTCTTATATATATTGAAGTACGTATCAAAAGCGCGTTGATAGATTAGTTTGAACCAGGGGGTAAACTGCTCGGGTGAGTGTTGTATTTCATTTTGAATTTCCTGTTGGTTCATGTATTTTGTTGCGGCAACTTCTTCTTCGTTAATTTCTGGAGTCCCATTAAATTTTCCGAATAAGACATAATCGAATTCATGCTCCGTAAGTCCGTTGTCAAATTGAGCTTTATAAACGAACGAGAAGATATCTTGAAGAGCTGTAGCTGTAATCCCTAATTCTTCCATTAAGCGCCTTTTGGCGGCGTCTACGTTACTTTCTTCCAGGCGCTGATGCGAGCAGCAGCTATTGGTCCAAAGTCCGCCACAGTGGTATTTACTTAATGCTCTTTGTTGCAGGAGCAATTCATCTTGGTCATTGAACAAAAATACACTAAAAGCACGGTGCAATAGCCCCTTTTCATGGGCTTCATATTTCTCCATGCTGCCAATCATCTTGTCATTGCTGTCAACCAGTATTACATTTTCTTGCTTCATAAGGCACAAAAATAAATATAGCCCAATTTAAGAAAATTGGGCTATATAATAAATTAAAATTTTGGAGACGATCTGCTTATACGGTTTTTACAAATTTCTCATCGTAATTTTCAATATCTATGATATAGCCGTTTTTAATTAAGAATTCAAATAAAGGTTTGGCTTCTTCAGAAACCGGCATATTGTGCGTCGTAATAATCTTATTTTCTTTTTTCAAGAGATAAGGATATGCGTAGAGTTTCACATTTTTATTGAACATTCCCGAGATATAGGAAAGGAGTTCATTGGTGTATAACTCTTTATTATAATTATCTGAATTGAAAATGTTCTTTAAATTGTAAACGTTGGTTGCAATTCCAATGTTCTTAGGCTTAAAGTTGCTTATAAACTCTGCTAAATGATTATTTCTTCTAAAGTTGCTAACGATAATATTATTGCCTGTCGCACATAGTTCGTCAGCTCTAGAAGCAAATTCTTGCAGGTCTTCATCTGTAATTTCATGCGTATCTTCCAACACATTTCCCATCAGGACCTCAATTAATACAATGGTGTCTGTGTCGGTTGCACCCGTATTTTTTTTGAACTGTTCAACGGCAAGATTGAAGAGATCAAAGTTTGGAAGGGATTTTTGACGGTATTTGGTGCGAAGTAAAATAATGTTCTTTTTGTACAGATAATCTTTGATTTGTACCGCTTTACCATCAGGCTGGAATATTGCGGCTTTAGCAAATCCTTTTGCAATCAGGTATAAGTTGATTAGACGTTGGTTGACGTTTTCAAATAGAGGCCCGTTTAATTTAACCAGGTCAATCTCAACGGAACCAACAGAAAGGTTATCGACCAATGATTCGATCATGGTCTGCACATTGTCTGTATAATAATAAGCCGCAAATAATAGGTTTACACCAATTATACCTAAAACTTTTTGTTGCAATTGGTTGTCGCTGTCTAGCAGTCTTACATGGACAATGATATCATTTGTAGGGCCTCCAACTTCATGTTGGAAGCGAAGTCCGATCCAGCCATGAGGTTCATTTGTCTTGGTGAAATTGAGGGTTGTTACGGTATCTGCAAAGGCAAAGAATTTTTTGTTGCAGTATTTATCGCCATGAAGTCGTTGGGTAAGAAGATTGAATTCATGGGAGAGCATTTTCTTTAAACGTGTTCTGCTGACATATCGACCATCAGCCTCTTCACCATAAATTGCATCACTGAAAGCCATGTCGTAAGCTGACATTGTTTTAGCAATTGTGCCTGATGCTGCTCCTGCGTTGAAAAAGTTACGTGCGACTTCCTGTCCAGCACCGATCTCTGCAAAGGTTCCATAAATCTCTGGGTTTAGATTTATTTTCAGGGCCTTTCGCTTGGTTTCAAAAATTTCTCTTGCCATGATGCAAAGGTACAAAAATCAGCAAGCTAGTGAAAATTAAAAGTATGAATGAAAAAAACAGAATAAAATTAGGCTTGTTTTATAACAAGCCTAATTTGTTGAAAGCATAGAATAGCGCACTAGCATGTAGTGCCTGACTGAATTTGTTGTTCAGCAACATGCTTTTTGCTTCTTCAAGCGGTATACGATAAACATCGATTTCTTCATGTTCATCTAATGCCTGTTCCTGAACTTTTTTGCCCCCTGTCATCAGGTAGGTATAGGTAATATTGCCACTTGTCGCCGGGTTGGCATAAAGCGTGGCGATTTCTTCAATCTGATCAAATTGATAGCCTGTTTCTTCAAGCATTTCACGCACAGCAGCATTTTTAGGATCTTCTCCTGGTTCTGTTGTCCCTGCGGGAATCTCCAATGAAATAATGCCTGCTCCATGGCGGTATTGCTTAATGACCAGAAGTTCGTTCTGCTCAGTAATTCCGATCATATTTACCCAATCTGGATACTCCAGTACGTAATAATGGTCATTGATCCGTCCATCCGGAAGCTCACAGGTATCTCTGCGCAGTGTAGCCCAAGGCTCTTTACAGATATATTCAGAGGATAGTAGTTTCCATTTTTCCATTAGCTTACAATATCTTTCATCATACGGTCAACCTTTTCTTCCAAAATAGTTTGCACATCGAAATAATCAGCGGTATCCTTTAAGCTTTCTTTTACAGAACAGTAAAATTTAATCTTGGGTTCCGTTCCCGATGGTCTGGCAGAAATCACATCGCCATCTACTGTTATAAATTGTAACACATCAGATTTAGGTAACGCGATCGCTCTTCGCTCCCCTGTACTCATATCTGTGATTTGGGAAAGCTGATAGTCCCTGATTTCTTTGACTTTTATTCCACCGAGTATGGTTGGTAGATTATGACGTAAGCCATTCATCATGGCCTGAATTTCTTCGGCACCAGCCTTTCCTTTTTTTGTTAGGGAAATTAGCTTTTCTTGATAACAGCCAAATTCTTTGTAGATATCTAATAGAACTTCGTAAACTGTTTTTCCTTTTGTTTTGAAATAGGCGGTCATTTCGGCTAGGAAAGCACAAGCGTTTGGAGCGTCCTTGTCACGCACTAGATCGCCGACCAAGAAACCATAGCTTTCCTCGCCGCCCACAAGATATTGTGCTGAATCGCCTAGATTAGTAATCAATTCACCAATATATTTGAAGCCTGTCAGTGTTTCATAATGCGTTACACCGTAGTGATCTGCAATATCGGCTTGTAAATTGCTGGTTACGATTGTTTTTACAATATATGGATTCGATCCGAGTTGTTTTAGTTCACTTTTTGCACTGAGGACATAGTATATCAATAAACTGCCGATCTGATTACCATTGAGCAGTTGAAACTGTCCCTTATTATTTTTTACGGCAATCCCTACACGATCAGCATCGGGATCTGTTGCTAATACAAGGTCAGCATCAATTTCTTCCCCTTTTTTCTTTGCTAAGGCCATTGCATCTTCCTCTTCGGGGTTTGGATAGATTACTGTTGGAAAGTTGCCATCGGGCGTGGCCTGTTCAGCAACGACTGAAACATTTTCAAATCCCCAGGCTTCTAGCATTTTAGGAACAATGGTAATTCCAGTGCCATGTATCGGCGAAAAAACAATTTTCAAGTTTTTTTGAGCCCTTACCGCTTCCGGATGAATACTTAATGTTTTATTGGCATTGATATAGAGCTGATCGATTTCTTCCCCGACAGGAATGATGTTTTGCGTATTTCCGTCAAATTTAATAGCGCTAACTGAACTGATTGCGTTTACTTCGTCGATTACATTTTTATCATGAGGTGCAGTCAGCTGGCAGCCATCGTTCCAGTAAGCCTTATAACCATTATACTCCTTTGGGTTGTGTGAAGCCGTTAGCATTACACCGCTCTGACAGCCGAAATGACGGATGGCAAACGACAATACTGGGGTCGGGCGCAATGCGGTGAACAGATGTACCTTGATGCCGTTGGCCGCAAACACGTTTGCAACCAGCTGGCCAAAAGCCTGCGAATTGTTGCGGCTATCATAAGATACCGCTACTTTAATCTCCTGATCTGGGAACTGTTTCTTTAGATAGTTTGCTAATCCTTGCGTGGCTTTGCCGATCGTATACTTATTCATACGATTGGAGCCCACACCCATAATGCCCCTTAAACCTCCGGTTCCAAATTCAAGATCCTTGTAAAAAGAATCCGTAAGTTCTGTCTCCTCATTATTGTCGATTAAATTCTGAACTGCTTTCCGAGTTCCTTCATCATAACTTGGGGTTAACCAATCTTCGATTTTCTTTTGTATGTCCTTATCTAAATTTTTCATTATCGTTAAGTTTGGTTAAAATTTACAAAATATTATGCGTCACATCCAGCATAAGCACGGTCTATTACTGTAATATACCATTTTTCTTCCTCTTTTGTCACGTGAAAAACAAAGGGTTCTTCATGCTCATTGGAGGTCATAATGGCTCTATAACTTCTGGATTCTATATTTCTTAGTCGCTGTAATTCAGTATTACTAATTTTGGCATCAAGAATTTCATTCATGAACTTTGCCGTTTGAGATAGTTCATTGGGGCGGGACTTTTTATCATAATAGAATCCGGCTTTATCCCACTTCATCGTACCACAATCAAAAATAGGTAGTTTTCCGGCCTTCAATGGGCCCTTGTACGTTAACTTTTCATAAGAATGGTACTCTGGCACAGGTTTAGAAAAATTAAAACTGTTTTGGTGTACATAAGAGTCTAGCGCGCCGGGACGATAGATAATATAAATTCCCAATTTGGGATGTATATAGGAATTTATTGTTTTACTGTCCTGTTCTGAATATGCCTTGGCAAGTTTCTCCAGTACTTCCTCCAGCGTTTCGGAGTTCTCTTTCTTTACTTCCTTTTCAGTCGTGTCACGTTTTTGTAGGGTATCCACAGGAATTGAATCCTGAATGATTTTTACAGCTTTATCCTCTTTTTTGCTATTTCTACAGGAGATCGTGCTTGCAGTGAGACAAATAAGAATAAAGAAAAAGAGATTTCTCATGATGATTTTGTTTAATATTACTTCTTTGAAGTCAAGTTTTCAATGATTGACTTTAAAATAGAGCGTGTTGACGGAAGCCACCATTGTTCGAGGATGCGCTGGATTGTCTCTTCCCTATTCTCGCGCAATTTAAGGATTATTTCCTTTCGGAAGTTCAATTTGGATGTCTGCCAGGTCTTTTGGTTGAACTGGGTGATCTGTTTTATTTTTTTTGTTGCGGTATTGAAGAGTATATTAGCGGGAACAATGTCATCGATAAGACCCTGTGTTTTTGCTTCTACAGGAGAAAGCAATTTACCTTCGAGCAAATTCTGATAAGCATTCCGTTTTCCGATCCAAAATGCATAAAGCTGAAATATACTTTCAGGGACGATGAGTCCGACAGGAATCTCGTTAAGACCGATCACAAAATTCCCTTCGGCCATAATCCGATAGTCACAGCATAGCGCCAGTACGCATCCTCCAGCTGGGCTATGACCAGATATTGCGGCGACTATTGGTTTTGGAAAAGCCGCGAGTAATGATGTCGCTTCCAGGAATAAATTCCAGAATTCCCGAATTTGTTCTTCATCGTATTGGAATAAGGTAATTAGATCGAGTCCCGCGCTAAAGAAGTTTTCCTTGCCAATCAATATTGCACCATAAATAGCTTCATTTTGCTGGGAAGATTCCAAGGTATTTATCAGTTCCTTCAATAGTTGTGTGTCGATGGCATTTGATTTTCCCCTGTCGATGAAAATACTTAAAATATGATCTTCTATTTTGGTTTTAATATGTTCCATAACCTTGTCTTTAAATTTAACGATTTGTTTGCACTACTATTGTGGTTTTACCTCTATTAAATACTCAAGATGAGCAATCTTGCCATCCATGCTTATTCCCTCAACGGTTAGTTTGTAAGTCCCAGGTTCGTCAGAAGTGAAGAATTCGAAATGCGTTTTCCCATCTTTTGGTATGATCAGATTTGGTTCCCATGCGATTGTTGTCCGTAGATCGCGTGTAAGCTTATGTTGGATTGTTGCATCATATTGGGGCTTGAAAAAGGTTCGGGGTACATATAGCCCTTTTGGCGTGATCGTTAGAATTCCTGTAGGGGTATAAGATGAGGAGATGGCATCTCCCGATTTACTGGTAATAACGATAACACCGTTGCCTCCGTAGCTGCCGTATATGGCCGTGTTGCCTATGCTGCGGAGAACCTCAATACTAGCAATATCGGCGACATTGATCATATCAATTTGATCAGCTTCAATATACATCCCATCAAGAACAATTTGCATGGGACTTCCGCCATTTAACCCCATGGATCTTGTGCTGTAAGGGACACCATTTCGAAACATGACACCAACTAATCGACCCGCAAGACACTGCTCCAGTGTCGTACAAGTGGAAAGGTCTTCTGCCGAAATGACCTGATCGGCATTTCCTGGTCCATTGAGGTTTCTGGAGTTCTTGTCAGCTTTATTTGTTCGTACTCTATTGACCTGTACCTCTTCCAACCGAATGCTCTTTTGGATTATGCCCGCAGCTTCCAATTCGCCAAGGAATTGTTGGCTATTTTTCAGTTGTGTAAGCAGCGTGGTATTGATGTCGTTAACCAGCAAGGGTTGATCTTTACTCGTATTTGGAAGGGGGGTGAGCGGGTTGTCTATAACAATATCAACTCTTTTTTTCTCCTTAGGGCCATCACCTGTCACAATAAACTTGACACTGTCTGCAAATAAAAGTTCGTCAAATGAAAATCGCCCATTATTGTCTGTCAGCGTATCTACACTCAGCAACATATTGCTCGTCGGTATCAGCGTTACTTTGGCATTTGGAACTACAGCCTTTCGGGCCGTTTTCTTGATGGTCCCAGCGATCGTAAGTCCTTTTTCAGGAAGGAATGAAGTAGTTGATGTACTTGTGTAATTCTTCCAGTCCAACTTGCGCCAACCTTGGATCAACATAAGATTGTCCAGTTCAGTCAGTTTAATGTTTGTTAAATCCTCAAAGTAATAATTGGGGCGTTCAATAAAGCCACGAAGATCAGATTTCAATAGTAGCTCCGAGACAATAGATGAATAATAGCGATCTGTCGTGGAATCAACCTTGCTGAGGTTTACCACTGATGCGGAGAGCGCAGCAAACCTAGTGGTGTCACTATCGTCATATTTGACGGAAAGATTTGCCATCACTTTATCGCGTGTTGTGAAGCTGGATTTGTTGAGTTCTACGGAGACAGGAAGTAAGGTCGATGTCGTATTGTAATTAAATACCAATCTTTCTGCTATAGGAACCATTTGTTCTGTTAAGATGGATAATTGTAAAACTCCAGAAGGTAGGTTTTTTTTAGGGATATTGAATAGGATCTCCGTTCCATTTAATTTCTGCTTAGCGGCATGGAAGACAAGGCCATTGTATTGGGCTACCAGATATATATCTTTGCCGTTGACCAGATCCGGTGTCGCGGATAGTTGTGCTGCAATCTTATCCTTTAGTCCCGAATTTACCGTAAGAACATATCCGGAATTCAGCACTGGCGGTAAGGCTGTGCTTGTTGACGATCCATCTTCGAAAAGGGCTGTAGCGACGTATTTTTTTCCTGCCTGTAGGACGAGCGGGATACTTCCCATCCCCAGTGAATTTGTTTCAAAATCTGCGACAGTCGTTTGATTTTCTTCCACCACGGTTATTTTGGCTTTTTTTCCCAATCCGGCAGGAGTAAGGATTTTGAATCCTGTCTTGCATAATATGTTGCTGACCAGTTCGCCACTTTCGGGAAAAATTTGAATGCTATTTTGGCTGTTTGGATCGGGGATAACAAAACTTTTGAGAATACGTCTTTTATCTAGAGAAATAAATTGTAAAGACAGTGTTCCGCCTTTAAAGTCATCTTTCAATTCCAGCGCCACTGTTCCATTATCATTCGATTTTAATCGGCCGGATTTCTCTTTACTGTTGTTCGGTTGTAGGGTATAACTGATGCTGTTATTAATCAGCGGGACTCCCTGAATGGTTTTGAGATTAATCTGGAACATGTTTTCTGTTCCGTTTTTGACCAATTCACTTCTCGTCATGATATTATCGGATCGGCCATTTGTGATCGGAATAACGCGTTCATAGAAATTGGCCACAGAGTCATTTTGCATCCATCTGGTAAATGATCTAACGCGGTATGAGCCTTCTTCCAAGGTGTCCGGCAGATTGAAGTCGCCTATACTTAGACCGAGTGTAATTGGAATTTTGATACTTTTAATGATCTTATTGGTTGGAGATATCAATTCTACATTAGCAATTTTACTAATGTTGCTCAAATAATTAAAAGGGGCGGTGGTGCAGTATAATTTAAACCAGATGGTTTCTCCGGCCGAATAATCATTTTTGTCCAAATGGAGATAGATTTTTTCCCTGATGTGCTGCGCATGGTAAGTATCCAGTTTCTGCAACGTCTGATCGATCTGGGCCGACGCCAACAAAGCGAATAGGAGGCAATTTACTAACAGCAGTAATTTAGCGTACATATGACTAATGTTTTATGAAAATTAGAAAATATTTTCCTTTAATCAATTTATAAATCAAAATATTAGTCTCATTTTAAACGATCTGATACCTTAAAATTAGCATAAAAAAAATATCTTTGTGTTATGAATATCCTAATAATCGGTTCAGGAGGTCGTGAATCCGCCTTCGCCTATAAGTTGTCGAAAAGTCCACGTTTAGATCAATTGTTTATTGCTCCAGGAAATGCTGGAACAGGTGTGTATGGTCAGAATGTAAATATTAAAGTTACCGACTTTGCTGCTATTGCTTCCTTCGTATTGGAGAATAACGTGCAAATGGTGCTCGTCGGTCCCGAAGAACCTTTGGTAAAAGGTATTCATGATTATTTTTTAAATCGGGAAGATTTAAAAAATATCCCGGTAATAGGGCCACAACAGGAGGGGGCTCAATTGGAGGGCTCAAAAGATTTTTCAAAGCAATTTATGGATCGCCATGGAGTACCTACTGCCGCTTCAAGATCGTTTGATGCAACATCGTTGGAAGATGGACTGGCTTACCTTGAAACGCAAAAATTGCCGATTGTGCTTAAGGCTGATGGTTTAGCTGCAGGCAAAGGAGTGTTGATCTGTGAGACGCTGGAAGATGCTAAAGCTGAGCTAAAAGCGATGATTGCAGATTCAAAGTTTGGAGAAGCTAGCCGAGTTGTGGTTGTTGAAGAATTCTTAAAAGGAATTGAATTGTCTGTTTTTGTTTTGACAGATGGTAATTCATATAAAGTGCTTCCTTCTGCAAAAGATTATAAACGTATTGGGGAAGGTGATACAGGCCTAAACACGGGTGGTATGGGATCAATATCTCCAGTTCCTTTTGCCGATGAGACATTTTTAAATAAAGTAGAAGAGCGTATTATCAGACCGACAGTTGAAGGACTTAAAAAAGATGGTATTCCGTATAAAGGATTTATTTTTATCGGTTTGATGAATGTGGAAGGGGAACCTTATGTCATCGAGTATAATGTTCGTATGGGGGATCCGGAGACTGAGTCCGTATTACCTCGTATTGAATCGGATCTATTGGATTTACTGGAAGGTGTCGCGCAGGGTAATTTGGAGCAACGCTCCTATACTGTATCTCCTAAAACTGCCGTAACGGTCATGTTGGTTGCGGGAGGTTATCCTGGAGATTATGAATCGGGAAAAGAGATCGCCAATATTGAAAATGTTAAAGAATCCATCGTATTTCAAGCAGGTACGAAGGTGGTGGATGGTAAAATTGTTACTGCAGGCGGACGTGTAATTGCTGTTACCACATTGCAAGATACGCTGTTTGAAGCCCTTCAACAGGCAACTGCAGATGCTGGAAGGATATATTTTGAAGGGAAATACTTCAGAAGAGATATCGGTTTCGACCTTATTTAAAAAATATTTAATTTTTTTTTGGAATACTGATTTTAAGATCTATATTTGCAACTCCAAAAACAACAATGTTATTGGAGTTGCATAAAAAGGCCCGTTCGTCTAGGGGTTAGGACGCAAGATTTTCATTCTTGAAACAGGGGTTCGATTCCCCTACGGGCTACAAAAGATAAAACCTGCAAATATTTTTGCAGGTTTTTTTGTTTGAACCCAAACGAGCAGCAAATGATGCGGCTTGATCCATAAGACCTCCGAATAGCTGGCTAATTCTCCAGTCAGCCAAAGCAAAATGCTTTTTCACATGCTAACCTTTTTTCAAAATAATATCCAAGAAGTGGCGTGTACGCAAATATGTGGTCATCTTTATTTGCTGTGATACAAATAAGCAGTTTATTGAGATAATTCTATAGTATCAGAATCTTTACAATCCCTAAATTTGAGTAATCAATTATAGAAAGAAAACCTTAGAGAAGCATTTAGAAAGTCAAATCAGAAATCATTCGTCCATTTTCTTTGTGAAGAAAAAATAGTGTAGAGCGTGGGAATGGGAACCGTTAAGGTCGGCAGCTATTGTGAGTTTAAAATAGAAAATAAGGAGAAAAGTAATTTTTAAAAACCAGAAGACTTTGAAGCAATTGTCATAAAGTCTTTTTTTAGCTTAAGATAGCTAATACCATTTAGCTTTATATAAAAATAACCAATTATGTGGAAATTAAAACAAAGCGTTCGCCTAATAATAGGGCGAGCATCGATCCGTTCGTCCTAAAACTATCCTATAAATAGCAGTAATGTTAATGAAATTTTAAGGAATATATCGCAAAATCGGTGAATCTGGGATTCGTTGACGGTGTTATAGTAAAGTTGTTGAAATAAAATTCTAACCAATAATAATATCTTATGAAAACTAAACAAGCAGCGAGCTTTAGCTGGCTATTGTATGGATTAATCTTGGCTGTTGTCGGGCTAAGTTTAAGCGTTGTAAGTTGTAAAGATGATAAGCCTATCGGTGTAAATGAAGGGATCCCTTTTGATCCTTCCCAACCTGTGGTTGTATCTGACTTTGCCCCATCATCTGGCGGGGTAGGTCAACGTCTAGTAATCTACGGTAAAAACTTTGGTAATGACCCGAAGAATGTAGCGGTCTTTATCGGCGGAAAACAGGCTGTCATTGTCAATGCCTTAGGAGAATCTCTGTATTGCCTTGTACCTAAACAGGCATTTAAGGGGGATATTGAGGTCCGCGTCGGTAATCAGGACAAGCAAGTTGTAGGTAAGGCTGAGAAAATATTCGATTATCAACGCAAGATGGTTGTGTCCACACTAGCGGGCTACAGAAATGCGCGTGGCGATGAACCCTGGCGAGATGGGAAATTCAAGGACGCAGACGAAAATAAAATGGCAAGCGGGTTTTGGGAGCCTTCTTTTATGAAGTTTGATCCTGCCAATCCTAAGCATCTTTGGATGACCTTTGACAATAATAATGGATTATACCTTGTCAATTTTGAGGATAGTACCATCACGAAAAAACGTTCGGATTTTGATCGTCCACGTAGTGTTGATTTTACTTTAGATAAGAAGTATATGATTATTGCTGAGGATCGCGGCGGCGAGAATGACCGGGCAACATATCGCTTATCGCGTGACAAAAATTGGCAGGATAGGGAAGTTCTAACTACTTATAAACAGTGTAATGGCGCCTCAATCCATCCGGTGAATGGAGAAATGTATTTCAATAGCTATGAAAAGGGTCAATTTTTTCGATTTGACCTCAATAAATACTTTAGTGAAGGTTTAGGTGTCAAAGATTATGAAACGTTATTTGTGGTGCATGATCCACAATGGGAGTACAAGATTTTCATTCATCCAACGGGCAACTACGCCTATATCGTTGTCATTAATCAAGGCTATATTCTCCGTGTAAACTACAACTGGGAAAAGAAACGATTTACACAGCCCTACCTCGTATGTGGTCAAATTAGAGCGTATGGTTATCAAGATGGCGTAGGCTCTTCAGCGCGCCTAAATAATCCTTATCAAGGTGTATTTGTAAAAAATCAAGCCTATGTTGATGCGGGTAAGAATGACGCGTATGATTTCTATTTTACAGATCAGATGAATCATGCGATTCGGATTTTAACCCCTGAAGCAAGTGTTACAACCTTTGCAGGTAGGGGAAGTTCTAGTCTCAATAGTAATCCTTATGGCTATGTCAATGGAGATCTACGTTTAGAAGCACGTTTTGATCGCCCTTCAGGTATTGCCTATGATGAAGCTGAAGGTGCGTTTTATATTGGAGATCAAGCCAATCGTCGTATTCGTAAGATTGCGCTGGAAGAGATGGATCAAGCTAGCCAAAACCAATAAAATAAAAAGAATTATGAAAAGATTATTACTGCTATGTACGCTACTGCTCACGGTAATTGGCCTAACCATGGCCCAAGAAAGCGTGGAGGTTATTGGCCTTGTCTCCGATGTTCAGAAGACACCGATGGTTGGTGTGAGCGTGTCGGTAAAAGATGCTCCGGGATGGGGCGTGGTAACCGATAATAATGGACGTTATAAAATCAAGGTTGATCGCTATAAAACCCTTATTTTTTCTTCTGTTGGCTATCAAAAAAAGGAGGTTTTGGTAAAAGATAATTTGACAGTCAACGTAACCCTGCTGGAAGCGGAAACGAGTGTGTTAGATGAGGTTGTTGTAACGGGTACGGGTACACAAAAAAGACTCACCTTAACAGGAGCTGTAAGTACAGTAGATGTGGAGACCATGAAATCAAATCCTACATCCAGCATTACAAATGCTCTCGCCGGAAATGTCCCTGGGGTGATGGCTATGATGCAGTCTGGTCAACCAGGTAAGAACATTTCTGAATTTTGGATACGTGGGATCTCGACTTTTGGCGGTGGAACCGCTGCACTGGTGCTGGTTGATAATATTGAACGAGATATCAATGATATCAATATCGAAGATATCGCTACCATTACTGTACTTAAAGATGCGGCTGTAACAGCTATTTATGGGTCTAAGGGGGCCAATGGTGTTATTTTAATCACAACCAAACATGGTAAAGAAGGGAAAATTAGCATTAACCTGAAAGATGAAAATATCTACAATACACGTACCATTACGCCCGAATTTGAGGACGGTGTAACTTATGCAAACCTGCTTAATGAAGCACGTATTACACGAAACAATGCCCCAGTCTACCAACCCGAGGAACTCGAAATCTTACGATTGGGCCTCGACCCTGATCTTTATCCGAATGTGAATTGGAAAGATCTATTGCTCAAAAAAGGAGCGATGACTTACCGTGCTAATTTAAATTTAAGTGGAGGTGGACCAACTGCGCGTTATTTTGTGTCAGGAAGCTATGTTGATGAGGGCGGGATGTATAAAACAGACGAAGCTTTACGCAAGGACTATAATACAAATGCGAACTTTAGGCGTTGGAACTATCGCTTAAATACGGATATCAATGTGACCAAATCTACTTTGCTTAAGGTTGGTGTGGCGGGCGACCTGAGTAAACGAAATAGTCCGGGGCTTGGTGATGACTTCTTCTGGGGAGTACTTTTTGGGTATTCGCCCATACGAACTCCAATTATGTATTCAGATGGTCGGGTTCCGGCTATCGGCGAAGGTAATATGACAAACCCGTGGGTCGTGGCAACACAGACCGGTTTCAATGAGAACTGGACAAATAAAGTACAGACAAATATTACTCTTGAACAGAATTTTGATTTTATCACCAAGGGCCTTCGTTTTCGTGGAATTGTCGGCTACGACACTTTTAACGAGAACAATATTGAGCGACGAAAATGGCCGGAACAATGGCTTGCTGAACGAGCAAGAGATGAAAACGGCCAAATAGTTTACCGGCATATATCAGATCCGCGAGAAATGTATCAGTACAGCTTCTCCAAAGGAGACCGACGCGAATTCTATGATATGATGTTTAATTATGATAAAAATATTGGTGATCATAATATCGGAGCGGTTGCCCGATTTACACGCGATGCTCTTGTAAAAACAGTAGATCTCGGCGATGATATAAAAAATGGTATAGCAAGACGTAATCAAGGGATGGCCGGTCGTGTAACCTATAATTGGAAATCGCGTTATTTTGTTGATTTTAACTTCGGATATAATGGATCAGAGAACTTTGCCATTGGTCAGCAGTATGGGTTTTTCCCTGCATTTTCAGGGGCTTGGAATGTTTCTGAGGAAACTTTTGTCAAGGAAAATATGCCTTGGATGAACATGTTCAAGATTCGTTATTCTTGGGGTAAAGTGGGGAACGATCAGCTTAAAATTGGAAATGACCTGGAACGTTTCCCTTATTTATATACAATTTCCGGTATATCTAATTTTTACAAATGGGGAGATTATGGTGTTGATCGGAATTATACGGGTTTAAGGTATAGTCAAGTTGCTTCACCATATGTGACCTGGGAGATGGCTGTCAAGAAGAATCTGGGATTTGATCTCGCCCTCTTTAAGGATAAAGTTATCGCCAACTTGGATTTCTTTGATGAAAAACGGACCGGCATTTATATGGAACGTAGGTATTTGCCAAGCTTGGTGGGATTGGAAAGTACACCAAGGGCAAATGTGGGAGCGGTTAAATCACGTGGTTTCGATGGACGTTTGGAGTACAAGGGAAAATTGGGCGAAGTTAATCTGACAGGACGAAGCAATATTACCTACAGTAAAAATGAAATTACGACGATCGATGAAGAAAATAATGTGTATGGTTATCAAAATCAAAAAGGCTACCGTGTAGATCAAGCTGTTGGATTGATCTCTTTGGGGCTTTTTAAAGACTATGATGACATTCGCAATAGTCCAAAACAAACCTTCGGAACCTACCAACCCGGCGATATTAAATACAAAGATGTGAATGGTGATGGCGTTATCGATGATGGCGATCGCGTTGCTGTCGGTGCAACTAGAAGACCCAATCTAATCTATGGTGTGGGGGCGTCGGCAAGCTGGAAAAATTTGGATATTAGTGTGCATTTTCAAGGTGCAGGCAAATCCACGTTCTTTACTTATGGAAAGACTGTATATGCCTTTAGCGAAGGCGAGTGGGGGCAAGTAATGAAAGGTAGCATGGGCGATAATCGATGGATTGCGGCTGATATTTCTGGAAATCCAGCAACAGAAGATCCAAATGCTTCATATCCTCGCCTTAGTTATGGACCTAATCCGAATAATTTTCGGGAGTCTACCTTTTGGCTGCGTAATGGTCAATATCTTCGACTTAAAACAGTGGATATTGGTTATAGCTTGCCCAAACATTTGGCCAATCGTATCCGGGCAAATAGCATTCGATTTTTTGTAATTGGCAGTAATCTCCTGACTTGGTCAAAATTCAAATTATGGGATCCCGAATTGGCAAGCCCAAGGGGAGAAGATTATCCATTGCCAAAATCGTTCACTTTCGGTGTCAATGTTAACCTATAAAATTTAAAGAAATGAAAAATAAGAAATTATATATTGTATTCATGCTTCTGCTTGGCACAGGCGTCATTTCTTCTTGTACAAAGGATTATTTAAAGTCTGATCAATATTTCAAGGATCGCCTCACAACGGAGAAAGTCTTTAAAAGTAAGCTCTATTCGGAAGAATGGTTAGCAAATGTATTTTTAGAATTCAAAGGTGAAAATGCCGATGTGGCGAGTAAAGGGCTTACTCCACATTGTTTTGCAGATGACATGTACTTCGGTGATCGCGATAAAGATTATGATCCATCAAAAAATGAACTGTCCTACAATATGTTTAAGATGGGCCTGTATACGGAGAATGATAAACAGGGAACATGGGCGCAATGCTACCGTGGGATTCGGAATGCAACCACCTTTATTCAGAATATCTATATGAATACTGAAATGTCTGCTGCTGAAATTGCGGACTATCGCGGGCAGGCACGTTTTGCAAGAGCTTATTTCTACTGGCTTTTGCTTCGTAAATATGGCCCCATTCCCGTGCTACCAGATGAGGGGTTAGACTATACAGATAGCTATGATAATTTGGCGGTTCCACGTAATACATATGAAGAATGTGCTAATTATATCGGTAATGAAATGTTATTGGCGGCAAAAGAAATGGCGGCTTTGGGTATGAAAAGAAGCCAAGATGGCTCTGCCCGGCCGAGTGTAGGTGCAGCTTTGGCAACGCGAGCTAAAGCCTTATTGTATGCAGCAAGCCCGCTGGCCAATGGTAATAATACAAGTATTGGGGCGAGGTTGGTTGATAATAAAGGAAAACGTTTGCTGTCTGCGGAATATAACGAAGAGAAGTGGGCTAAAGCAGCGGCGGCGGCACGGGATGTAATGGAACTAGGGGTATATCAATTGTATTGGACAGGATTGCAAACAACAGGAAATGATGCTACAGTAGTACCACCAAAAGACAATAATTTTTCAGAAAAGAGCTGGCCCGATGGCTGGGCAAATATCGATCCGGCTAAATCTTATGCACAGGTATTTGACGGTACGTTGCCAGCCTCTGGAAATCCTGAGTTAATCTTCACACGTGGTACCAATCAGGAGAACGAAGGGATTGATGCCATGGTTGCCCATCAGCTTCCTCGCTCGGCAACGGGATGGAACACGCATGGGGTGACGCAAAAGCTTGTAGATGCTTACTATATGGATAATGGTTTGAATGTACCGGGAATGGATAAAGAAATAGGCCGTGGAAATGGTTCAAATCGCTTGGGTGGTTATGTATCACAAGAAGATTATGACAAGGGAAAATATAAACCCTTGCGCCCGGGAGTCTCTTTGCAGTATGCGAATCGCGAACCTCGTTTTTATGCTTCTGTTGCTTTTAATGGTAGTTTCTGGACGCTGTTGAATGAAACACAAGAGCGTAATCGGAACCAGCAGGTGTTCTATTATCGCGATAATGACAGGGGCAATGGGTTTAACTCGTCCAATGCTTATTGGCTTCGCACAGGTTTCGGTGTTAAAAAGTTTGTCCATCCCAATGATACTTATGAAGGGGGAAGTATGGCTCGTATCGTACCGAAAGCAGAGCCAGCAATTCGCTATGCGGATATTCTGCTTATGTATGCAGAAGCATTAAATGAGCTGGGTGGGTCCTACAGTATTCCATCTTGGCGAGGCGGTGTTTACACAATCAGCCGCGATATTACAGAGATGAAAAAGGGGATACAGCCTGTACGGATTCGTGGTGGCGTGCCAGATTACAGTGCAAATGTATACAGTAGTAAAGTCGAGCTTAGAAAAACCTTGAAGCGCGAGCGTTTTATCGAGCTTATGGGAGAGGGACAACGTTACTATGATTTGCGTCGTTGGATGGATGCTCCTGTTGAAGAGGCTTTGCCCATCTATGGCTGTAATATTCTCATGAATCAAAAAGATCGGGATCTTTTTCATCAGCCAGTTGCGGTATGGGCTTTAAAAACCACTTTTGCCGACAAAATGTGGTTTTGGCCAATTAGTCATAGCGAACTTAAACGCAACAAAAACTTAACACAAAATCCGGGATGGACTTATAACGATTAATCAAATAGATGTCTTATGAACAAGTTATATATACAATTCTTTCTATTGCTGATAACCTTCATTTTTGGAGCCTGCAATGATGAATGGAAAGAAGAACAATATGAACATTATATTTCTTTCAAGGCTCCTTTGGACAACAACGGAGTTTCCAATATTTATGTTCGCTATAAGGATGCTGCTAAGAGCACATTTTTACAGCCTTTGATTGTAAGTGGGTCAACGACAAACGAATCAAATTTTGCAGTTCAGGTTGCACTGGATGCCGATACATTAAATGTGCTAAATTTTGAACGATTTCAAAACCGGAAAGATTTTTATTACCAACAATTAAGCAGTAATTATTATTCGTTTCCTACCACCGTTAATATCAATGCGGGCGAAAATACGAGCTTGCTGGCCATAGATTTCTCTTTAAAGGGTATTGATATGACTGAAAAATGGGTATTACCGCTGACGATTATGGATGATCCTTCAGCAAATTATAAAGGGCATCCGCGAAAGTATTACAGGAAGGCAATACTTCGCGTTAATCCATTCAACGATTATTCAGGAAATTATTCTGGATCTGCGCTTTTAACGAGGATGGAAGGTCAAGAAAATGAAACCCCTGTCGTGAAAAGCGAAATCCGGAGTTATGTCGTCGACGAAAATACTGTTTTTTTCTATGCAGGAAATATTGACGAAGAACGACAAGATAGGCGGAATTACAAAATATATGCAACCTTTACCAAAACAGGTACAGTGACTTTTCGTTCGGATAATCCTAATATTAAGTTTGTTGTGAATAAAGATGCAAGTTATACCATGTCAGAAGCAATGGATAAAGTACGGCCCTATTTGAAATGGCGTTGGCTTACGATCAATAATATCGATTATGAATTTACAGACTATACGATGATTCCCAATGTGCCAATCCGCTATAAAGTCGCAGGATCTCTCACTTTAGAACGAAAATTGAATACGCAGATTCCTGACGAGGACCAAGCGATAGAATGGTAATTTCTACAAACCATTTGTAAGACTATTGGTTATATCTATGATATAAAAATAGTTTTATGATTGGAATAGTAGGTGGACTAGGCCCTTATGGCGGCTTGGATATTACGAAGAAAATTATAGATGAGACGGCGGCAAGATCCGATCAGGAACACTTGCCGCTCTTGTTATTCTCATGTCCAAATTTGATCTCTGACCGAACGGCGTATTTATTGGATAAATCCAATGTCAATCCCGGTAAGGCTATCGCTGCAATTTTAAGACAACTTGAAATGGCCGGAGCGACCATTGCGGCGATTCCGTCCAATACGGCACATGCAGAACCGATTTTTTCTGTTGTTCAAGATGAGATGGCTCGTATGGGGAGCACGTTGAAGCTATTGCATATCGTCTATGAGACTGTCCGATTTGTAGACGAAAACTATCCCGACACGACAGTCGGGATTTTGTCTACCGCAGGAGAGCAGATCTGCAGTTTATATCGGGAAGCATTTATTCGAAAAGGTTTCGTTGTTGTCGAGCCAGAAGGATCGCAGCAAGAGAAGGTAAATAATGCAATCTATGATGAGGATTATGGAATAAAGGCCCAACCGGTACCGATCGCGAATAAAGCAAGGGAAGATCTATTGTTGGTCATGGATGATCTGAAAAAGAAAGGAGCGCAGGTCATTATTTTGGGTTGTGCAGAGTTACCTTTGGCTATCCCTGAACGGGATTACAATGGGATGATTGTCATAGACCCGAATAGAATTCTCGCACGTGCACTCGTTCATTCGCTTGCTCCAGATAAATTAAAGCCACTATAGTCCTCTCTTTTGACAAATTGTCAGATTTTGGGTTTATATTCCTGTTGGTATGGGTTTTGTCCTTGATAGTTAGAAGCTTATGCAGTAAGGAGGACAACATGCAAAAGATTATACATCGGGAAAGTGATCGTGGCCACGTCGATTTCGGCTGGCTGAAAAGTGCGCATTCATTCAGTTTTGGACAGTATCTTGATCCCGAAAGGATGAATTTTGGTGCCCTGAGGGTATTGAATGATGATCAGGTGGAAGGTGGTCAAGGTTTTGATCGGCATGGACACGACAATATGGAAATTGTTAGCATACCACTGGAGGGGGCACTGGCACATCAGGATAGTATGGGCAATGGCCGTACGATCCAAACAGGAGATGTGCAGATCATGTCTGCAGGTACTGGGGTGCAGCACGCCGAGTTTAATAGCAATCAGAAGGATGCTGTTAAATTTCTGCAAATTTGGGTAATCCCCAACGAAATAGGGCTAGAGCCCAGATACGATCAGAAATCCTACCTTCAATTAGATCGGCACAATAAATTTGCAACGATTGTTTCACCGGATAAAATGGATCACAATGCTGTACATATACATCAGGATGCATATTTTAACTTGGCAGACATAGAGGCGGGTAAAAAGATAGAATATACTGTTCATTCGGAGCAAAATGGGCTTTATCTTTTTGTTTTGGAAGGAAAGATCGCTGTAGCAAATGAAATGCTTTCAAGAAGGGATGCCATTGGTTTATACGAAACAGAAAAAATAGCGATTGAAGCTTACTATGATACATCATTACTGCTAATTGAAGTACCAATGTATTAGGTCGAAGAAAAGCTATTCTTTAATAGGGAGGTCATTTGATAGATCTCCCTATTTTTCTTAAATTGGATGAAGAAGAAATAAACTCATGGATAACCTATTACAACCTTTTGAATCGCGTGACGTTTTACTTATTATGTTATCAGTCTTAATAGGTCTGCTGATTGGGATTGAACGTGAATATCGCAATAAATCCGCGGGTTTGAGGACGTTTATATTGGTGAGCTTTGGATCTTGTCTTTTTACTATTCTTTCATTAAAAATTGGATTGGCAAATCCAGATCGATTGGCGGCAAACATTATTACTGGTATCGGTTTCCTAGGAGCAGGTGTGATTTTCAAAGAAGACAATAAAGTAAGTGGTATAACGACCGCTACGACAATTTGGGCTGCAGCTTCTTTGGGCATGTGTGTTGGTGCCGGATATATATTTTTAGCGTTTATTGGTGTAGGGTTGGTTTTGGCTATTTTGGCATTGTTAACGTATTTACAAACCTATATTGACAATTATCACAAAATAAAAGACTATGAACTGCAGACCTCATCTGAGGCAGATTTTGAACATACCGAGCAGTTAATCAGAAGGATGGGTTTTAAGGCAGTCATTGTAAGTCAACGCTATAACAAAGAAAGTTTGAATACCATATGGCGATTGACGGGAAATGTGACCAAACATCGGGAGTTTGTAGAAACGGTACGCCGTGATAGGCAGGTCGTGGCTTATCAATATTAGCAAGCTTTAGGATGAGCTGAAATGTATTAGGAAATGATAGCTATATTATGAGTACAGTTAAAATTGAAAAAGGACAGGCTTTTTGGTTAGCGGATCCCCAGGAACATGACTTCCCCGCAGCTTACGATTATTTGGAGCTTTTATTTGTTCCGGAAGAATGTAAGGCCTTTGTTGACAAACTTAGACGAGCAACTACGATAAAAAAGAAATCCAAGGATATTTTGCGGGCAAGTGCACTTCCGCTACTTCCTGATACCAATCGCCACGTCAAGGAAAATCTAAGAAAGATCAAGAAGAAGGAAAAGTTATCTCCAATTCTGTTGGTTCGGGCAAACGGGAAACTTATCATAGCAGATGGTTACCACCGCTTATGTGCCAGTTATTATTTTACCGAGGATCTTGATGTGCCTTGTCGTTTGGTTTAACTATTCGTCATCATCCGTTTCCTGAGCAGGGGATATTTTCTGTAATAAACTGTTTACCTCGTCCTCTGTCGCTGTTAACTTGGCTTTGCAGACTTGAATGAGGTCGGAAGCCCTCTTGATTTTTCCAGCGAGCTCATCAATATTTGTTGTGCCATTTTCAATTTCCCTTACGATTGTTTGCAACTCGTTAAAGGCGTCTGTATAGGTATAATTCTGTTCCATTATGATATTTTTCTTTAAAATTTTGTGTACCGATGGCCAAATTAAGCCTGGTCCGCATCCAAACCTTCTGTCGGCGATTTATCCGTTACAGTACTGGTAAGTTCGCCATATTCGAGTATCGTCTGTATCACATCGCCTGGAGACACTTGTGTCACCGACTGCAGTAGTTTTCCGTTAACCTTAGTAATTGAAAAACCTTGTTTCAATAGCCTAATTGGATCAGATAGCTGAATAATTCGTTCGGTATGGGCCAAAGCCGTTTTGTGCTCATAGAACCGCAATTTTATCAACGCGTTAAGATCGTGTTGAAATTGCTGAATGGCCGCCCTCGAGGACTGAATTTCTCTCTTCCCGATCCATTGTATATGCGTTGCCAGTTGAGATAGCATATTATGCTCTTCTTTAAATCGGGTAAGAATGAGCTGCTGTATACGTTCTGCTGCCTTATCAACCGGAATCGCAAAATTATGAAACTTCTGAATCAAAAAATCGGCTAGCTCACTGGGAGTGATCGCGTTTTTATAGGCGACCATTTCGCTAACCGTGTAATTCGTCGAATGTCCAATGCCTGTCAATACAGGGATTGGGAAGATAGCGATAGCACGTGCCAATAAGTAGTTGTTATAACTGGAAAGCCCAACCTCACCACCCCCTCCACGTATGATGGCGACGACATCGTACGTGTCGATTTTTTCAGCAATAACTGCAAGCTGATTGATAATAGAAGGTACTGACTTGTCTCCTTGTAATAATGCCGGAAAGAGCGTGCATTCTATGCGGTAACCCCAAGGGTTTTGATTAATAATTTTGTAAAAATCAGAAAGTCCCTTACTTGTTTCTACTGAAATAATCGCCAATCTTTTGGGAACCACCGGAAAGCCCAATAATTTATTGGACTCATATATGCCCTCTGCTTTCAGCTTTCGAATACTGTCTAACTTCTCCTTTTCAAGTTCACCTAAGGTAAAAGTCGGATCAATATCAACAATGCGCAAACTTAATCCGTACATGGGGTCATAGGAAATACTTGCCTGAAATAACATCGTAATCCCTTCTCGCAAAGGTTCTTGGGCGACTTTAAGAAAATTGTTGTTGATACGATTGTAATCAGCTTTCCATAAGATGGACCGAATTTCAGCGACAATTTTACCATCCTGTTTTTCAACCATTTCAGGGTAACAGTGGCCAGAATGCGTATAATGATTGAGCTTGTTCATTTCGGCTTTGATCCAGTACAAACTCTTATACCGCTCCGCAAGTGTCTTTTGGATACTGCGGCTGACTTCCAGCAAGGAAAATATTGTTTTATCTTGAATCAATTCTGACATTAGTCAAACTTACAGAAAAAACCTTCATGATGCAATCGGGGGATGGTTGAATACGCTATGGCCAAAGGATGAAAGAATTTTATTAACTCACATCGTCAAGTAGAGTAACAAAATTGATTTTTTTTCGAGCGAGCATATTCCTTCGTTATTTAATTCGTATTTTTATTTGATAGAACCTAAAAAACGATAAAAGCAGAATGAAAAAACGATTTTTTGGGGCTTTATTTGCAGGTTTGTTCTGTATTAGCCCCCTCTTTGCTCAATATAAGTCTACGATTAAAAACGAAACGATACTGTTTAATAACCTCGATCAGTTGCTACCTTTAGAAAATCTGGATCAACTTCGTATTGCAGTTGTCGTTCCTAACGCTGCAAAATATGCGATGTTCACAGAACAGTTGGCTCGTTATGCAAACACCAAAGTTTTTGATTTTAATAAATTTGATGAGGACATCAAATATTATAACACCATTATTGTGGCAGGAAAGGAAGATGACTTAGATGCAGCTTGTCTAGCACAGTTGAAGCAGGCCGTATTAAACAATAAAAAAGTTATCCTTTGTCATTTTTTTGAAAATGAAAAGAGCAAAAAGAGTTTATCGGAGCACCCACAGTCTGATTTGATCGAATTGCTTGCTCCTTTTTCAGAGATTGGACAGCGTCAGATGGCAATGTCTATTTTTGGTGGGATTCCTATAACCGCTGGTCATGTCAAAACCACACAGACAAGGCTGCAATATGGCGCTGCATCAAGTTCTAATCTGAACCTGACCAAATTGACCAAGAAAATTGATGCCATTGCACAAGAAGCCATCGATAAGCAAGCAACACCGGGAGCTGTTGTCATGATCGTGAAAGACGGACAAGTACTCTTGGAGAAATCTTACGGATTTCACACATATTCCAAAGATATTCCCACAAAAACAACTGATATTTTTGATCTCGCATCTGTCAGTAAGATTGCCGGTACTACTCCTGTAATTATGCGTCTTACCGAGCGGAATATTATTAATTTGGATAGTACCATGGGACATTACCTATGGCAGGCAAAGTATACCAATAAAAAGGATATCAAGCTTCGTTCCGTGATGTTGCATGAAGCAGGATTTACACCTTTTATTCCCTTCTATAAATATCTGAAAGTTGGAGACGTTGTTTCAGCGCGCGATGATAACCATCAAGTGAAAATGGCCGACAATAGCTATATTCTCAACAATTATTACCGCGATGTTATGTGGCCCGAGATGCTAAAATCACCTATAAAACCCACTGGAAATTATGTGTATAGTGATATCAGTATGTACGTGATGAAAGAAGTTGCAGAACATCAGACCGCTGAACCTCTGCAAGATTATGTGCAGGAGAACTTTTACAGGCCATTGGGGATGACGCGTGCTGGCTACCTTCCCCGAGAACGTTTTGCAAAGGATGAAATTGTTCCTACCGAGCAGGATACCTCTTTTCGGAAAACATTGCTAGAAGGCTATGTCCACGATCAGGGTGCGGCAATGGCTGGCGGTATTGCTGGGCATGCCGGATTATTTGCTACAGCAAATGATTTGGCAATCTATGGTCAACTGTTATTGAATAGAGGAGAGTACGGGGGAGAGCGCTACTTTAAAACCGAAACAATAGATTTATTTACCTCCAGGCAATCGACAAGCAGTCGTCGGGGCTTAGGTTTTGACCGTTGGGATCCAAACCCAAAAAATGAATATCCATCTAAATTAGCGAATAGCTCGGTCTTTGGTCATACAGGCTATACAGGAACATGTATCTGGATTGATCCACAAAATCAACTGATCTATATCTTTTTGTCTAATCGCGTACATCCTCAGGTGAGCACTAGGCTGTTGGATCTGAATATCAGAAGCAGGATTCAGGATGCTATTTATGAAACGATCAATGAAAGTCAAAAATGATAAAAGGCCTGCTATTACTTGGACTAGCAATGACAACACTCAACAATGTTGGATATAGTCAAGACTATAAACAGATACACCAAGATTTGGTGGTCGTCGACGGACACAATGATGTGATTTACGAATCCATTTTCCAGGGGAAAAATATTGGTCAGCGAATAAGTACGGGGGCTACTGATTTACCTCGACTGCGGGAAGGGGGCGTAGATGTGCAGGTATTTGCTGTGTGGTCCGATGATGCGAAGTGGAAATCTGGGGCATTTAAGCACGCCAATGACCAGATAGATGCATTGGAAAAGATGATTGCAGCAAATACCGATAAAATAAGTTTGGCAAAATCTTCACGTGATATCGATTCAATCTTAAAAACGGGAAAAATAGTCGCTTTGATTGGGGTTGAAGGCGGAAATATGATTGAGGGAAGTGTTGATCATTTAATGCGACTCTATGAGCGTGGTGCCAAATACCTCACTTTGACCTGGAACTACAATTTGTCCTGGGCGAGTTGTGCTGCAATGGAATCAGGTCGTATGAATCCCAAGGACAAAGGGTTGACGGCAAAAGGTCGAGCAATTATCCAGAAGATGAACGAATTAGGGATGATGGTTGATCTGTCGCATGGAGGAGAGCAGACTTTCTATGATGTGCTGGCGATAACGACCAAACCGATCTTGGTTTCCCATAGCAACGCCTATGAATTATGTCCACATTTCCGCAATCTGAAAGATGCACAATTGGAAGCTTTGAAAAAAAATGGGGGCGTTGTTGGTGTCAATTTTTATTCAGGTTTTTTGGATCCAGCCTATGAAACAAGGCTTAAGGATTTGTATGTGGGTAAATTTGGTGATAACGGGGATACAAAATTGAGTACTTGGTCTATGTATGAAAAGTTGCCAAAAGAACTTCAACGGCAAGCCGATGCTCCACTGTCGAAATTATTGGATCATATCGACTATTTGGTCAAAAAAGTGGGTATTGATCATGTTGCTGTAGGCTCGGACTTCGACGGCATAGAATCCTCACCCCAAGGTCTGGAAGATGTTTCTAAATTTCCACTACTGACCAAAGCGCTGTTGGAGAGAGGTTATACAAAAACGGATGTTGCGAAGATCATGGGACAAAATTTTTTGCGGATCTTAAAAGAAAATGAAGAATAAACACTTCGGTTTTTTTAAGGCTTTTCAGTGAGGTTCCAGTAGACATGCAGTATTGTTGAGGTATTGCTAAAGTAGTGATGCGGTATATAGTAATACTTTGTATTGACTTAAGCCGCCATAGGAGTAACATTATGGAAAGGCTGATCAGTCCTTACGTAATATCTTGGGTAATATAACACGTACGGGGCATGATATTACGCTTTTAACAGCTATAAATTTGTAATTTCGTAATATGGCAAAATCAAAATCAGCATATTTCTGTCAAAACTGTGGCTACGAGTCTCCCAAATGGATGGGGCAATGCCCTTCTTGCAAGCAATGGAATAGTTTTGTTGAGGAAATCGTCGAAAAATCGAGTTCAAAAGTGCCCGAATGGCGTAGTTCCACCACAGGCGGAAGCACGAAAAGAGCGAATAAAGCTGCCATCATCCACGAAATTGTCTATCAGGATGAATTACGGATATTGACTCCAGATCAGGAGTTTAACCGGGTTCTTGGTGGTGGTATTGTTCCGGGATCATTGGTACTTATCGGAGGCGAACCCGGTATTGGGAAGTCTACGTTGATGTTACAGCTCGCTTTATCGATCCCACAAGTCAAGACACTTTATATTTCTGGGGAAGAAAGTGAACAGCAAATTAAGATGCGGGCAGAGCGATTGTCACAATCTTCTAAAGCAAATTGTTATATCCTTACCGAGACATCTACTCAAAATATTTTCAAGCAGATCGAGACGGTGCAGCCCAATGTCATTGTAATAGATTCTATACAGACTTTACATTCCTCACAAATTGAATCGGCGCCAGGGTCGGTTTCTCAGGTACGCGAATGTACTGCAGAATTGCTGCGGTTTGCAAAGGAAACCAGTACACCAGTTTTTATTGTAGGGCATATTACCAAGGACGGGTCTATTGCAGGTCCCAAGGTTTTAGAACATATGGTGGATACGGTGCTTCAATTCGAGGGTGATCGTCATCATGTATACCGGATTTTACGGGCCGTAAAAAATCGTTTTGGATCTGCTTCAGAACTGGGTATTTATGAAATGCAGGGCTCGGGATTGAGGGAGGTGTCAAATCCTTCGGAGATTATGATTTCCCAGCGCGATGAACCTGTTAGTGGCGTTTCCATTGCGGCGATGCTTGAAGGAGTGCGCCCTATGATGATTGAAGTACAGGCTCTGGTGAGTAATTCGGCGTTTGGAACTGCTCAGCGCTCTTCTACAGGTTACGATACGAAGCGATTAAACATGCTGCTGGCTGTTTTAGAGAAACGCTTTGGTTTTAGGTTAAGTGCACAGGACGTGTTTTTGAATATTGCCGGTGGGTTGCGTGTTGAAGATCCTGCGATCGATTTGGCTGTTGTTGTTGCAATTATTTCTTCACAACAAGATATCGCGATTCGATCCAATCTGACTTTTGCCGGTGAGGTTGGTTTATCGGGTGAGATAAGGGCCGTAAATCGCATTGAACAGCGTATACAGGAGGCAGAGAAGCTGGGCTTTGATGGTATTTTTATTTCTAAATTCAATACCAAAGGATTGGATGCTAAAAAATATAATATTGCCATTCGTCCGGTTGCCAAATTGGAGGACATCTTCAGTGCTTTGTTTGGCTAAGGGAGAAAAAGGGGCAATCAATCGTTTAATATCCTAATTTACTGGGATCATCTTAAAATAGATTTTTTCAGAAAAATGGCGTTCTTCAAAGAATAAAAATAAAAAGACCATGCTTTTACTAAAACATGGTCTTTTTTATGGATCGTCTATAGTTTACTTTTTCAAGACTTCTTTCAATTTCGCGCGTAAAGCATCACCATGTAAATTCTTGGCGACGATTTTCCCATTGGGATCGATCAGTACATTCTGTGGAATAGATTTTACGCCGTATAATGTTCCGACATCATTTTGCCAACGTTTGAGATCCGAAACATGACGCCAGTGCAATTTATCTGCATGGATGGCTTTAATCCAAGAATTGCGATCCTTATCAAAGGATATACCCAATATTTCAAAGTTTTCACCTTTAAATTGTTGGTATGTTTTTACAAGATCTGGGCTTTCGACACGACAATCCGGACACCAAGATGCCCAAAAATCAAGGAGAACATACTTTCCTTTAAAGTCCGAAAGCTTTACAGGGGTACCAGTGGTATCATTTTGCGTAAACGCTGGCGCTATTTTTCCAATTTGAACCGTTTCCAATGTATTTAAGTAATCTTGAAACTCTTTTCCTTCACTTGAATTCTTGACATTTTTACTCAAGGTATTATAAAGCGCCTGAAGCTCGGGGTATACAGGGTCATAACCTCCAACTCTACGCAAGTCAACCAATGTCGAGATTGAATCTGGAGAAGCTTTGACACGGGCAATATACTCCTCTTTGGTAAGTTCTTTTTTTTGTGCAGAACCAAAGAATGGCAGAACTAAAAAAAGTAGTGTGATGTATTTTATCATGTTATTATTCTTATATATATTTACAAATATAAGAAAATCCACTAATTTAGTAGATTAATAAAATGTCAAAAAATGAACTTCAACCTAACTTCTAAACTTCCACATGTCGGCACGACGATCTTTACCAAAATGACGATGCTTGCTAACGAGCAGCAAGCTTTAAATCTGTCGCAAGGTTTTCCTGACTTTGAGACAGATCCGAAGTTGGTTCAATTGGTTTCTAAGGCAATGGAACAGGGACATAACCAATACGCGCCAATGATTGGAGCACAGGCATTACGTGATACTATCGCTAAAAAATATCGTGAAGTTTATGACGTGGCGGTTGATGCAACAGCGGAGCTTACTGTGACATCTGGCGGTACACAAGCAATTTTTACAGCTATTGCCACAGTTGTTAGACCACAAGATGAGGTTATTATCTTTGAACCGGCATACGATTGTTATGCGCCAACTATCGAATTATTTGGCGGTAAGGTTGTTCCCGTGCGATTATTGGCTCCTGATTTTCAGATTGACTGGGATTACGTAGCTACGTTAATTAATTCCAAAACCCGCTTAATCATCATCAATAATCCAAATAATCCAACAGGCAAAGTACTGGGTCGAGAAGAACTGATTAAACTTGGGGATTTGCTGGCAAGTACCACCGCACTGTTGTTGAGTGATGAAGTATACGAGCATATTGTTTTCGATGGTGTTTCGCCGCAATCGGTACTGGAAATACCCACCTTGCGGGAGCGAAGTTTTGTTATTGCTTCCTTTGGAAAGTTATTGCATACCACGGGTTGGAAGATTGGTTATTGCATTGCCCCGCCGCAATTAACTCAAGAATTTAGAAAAGTACATCAATTCAATGTATTTAGCGTAAATACACCCATGCAATTCGCTATCGCAGCATATCTGGAGGATATAAGCTATGTCAAAGGCCTATCGGATTTTTTTGAGCGGAAAAGGAATTTGTTGAAGGATGGATTAAGGGGATCCCGGTTTAAGATTCTTCCTTGCGAAGGAACTTATTTCCTTAATATAGATTATAGTGCAATCAGTCAGGAGAAGGAATTTGAATTTGCTTGTTCGTTAACTAGACAACACAAAATTGCAACAATCCCACTTTCAGCGTTCTATAAAGAAGCGACAAATCAACAAGTTTTGCGGGTCTGTTTCGCTAAAAAGGATGAAACGCTATTAAAAGCCGTTGAGATTTTGAATAAGGTATAATCGTATTATTGACCTAAAAGAATAGCTAAAAGGTTTTATTTAAAATATCGCTAAGAAAGAACCACTTTATTAAAATTTTACTTCAACTTGAGGTACTAATTTTATAAATTTGTAATTCACGTTTATCAACATACCCATAAAATGGCTAGATTAAATTTATTGGAAGAAACGCGCTTCGAAAAAGTCCCTGTGAGCGTCTATCCAGATCAAAATTCAGCTTCGAAAAACGTTGCAAATCGTATTGCTGAAATTATTCGTGCAAAGCAAGAGAAAGGTGAGAAAGCTGTTCTGGGCCTTGCTACCGGTGCCACACCGGTAAAAGTCTATCAAGAATTGATTCGTTTGCATAAAGAAGAAGGTTTAAGCTTTAAGAACGTGATTACCTTCAATCTTGACGAATACTACCCTATGCAACCTGATGCTGATCAGAGCTATGTGACCTTTATGAACAAAAACTTGTTCGAACACGTAGATATTGATGCGGCCAATGTAAATATTCCAGATGGTACCTTAGCTTCTGATCAAGTAAATGCATTCTGTGAGGCTTACGAACAGAAGATTACAGCAGCAGGAGGTTTAGATATTCAATTATTAGGTATTGGCCGTACAGGCCATATCGGATTTAATGAGCCAGGTTCTGCCCCTAACTCAGGTACACGTGTAGTAACGTTGGACGATTTAACCCGTCGCGATGCTTCCCGTGCTTTTGGTGGAAAAGAAAATGTACCAACAAAAGCGATTACCATGGGCGTAGGTACAATCTTCAAAGCAAGAGAGATTATTTTAATGGCTTGGACCGAAACAAAGGCTGAGATCATTAAAAAAGCAGTTGAAGGTGAAATCTCCTCAGAGATTCCTGCAACTTATCTTCAATTATCAGATAACGTTGAATTTATTCTTGATGAAGCTGCTGCTTCATTGTTGACACGTTTTGATCTTCCTTGGTTGGCAGAAGATGTTACCTGGACACCTTCGTTAATTAAAAAAGCAGTCGTTTGGTTAGCTTTGGAGATCAAAAAACCAATCCTGAAACTTACCGACGAGGATTATAATGCACACGGGATGGCCAAGTTGGTTACAGAGACCGGTCCGGCATATAATATCAACATCCGTATATTCAACGAACTTCAGCATACGATCACGGGATGGCCAGGAGGTAAACCCAATGTTGACGATTCACAACGTCCTGAGCGTGCCAATCCAGCGAAGAAAAATGTAATTGTATTTTCTCCACACCCTGATGATGATGTCATCTCGATGGGGGGTACATTTATTCGTCTGGCAGACCAAGGACACAATGTCCATGTTGCTTACCAAACTTGTGGTAATACAGCTGTTTGGGATGATGATGTCGTACGTTATCTGGAGTTTGCTGAAGATTTAGCAAAACAAATAGGGGCAGAGGCGGAAGCTTCTCAGATCGGTCGAATTTATGATGAGGAAAGAGCAATTTTTGCAACAAAAAAACCAAATCAGATCGATACTGAACTTGTCCGTAAAATCAAAGCATTGATCCGTAAGGGTGAGGCGATCGCGGGAGCTCGTTTAGTTGGTTTGCCCGATGAAAATATCCATTTCCAGGATCTACCCTTCTATGATAGACAGAAGTTCTCGAAAAATGTATCTTTTGAAGATGATATTCAACAAACAATGGAATTGTTGCGCCATGTAAAACCACATCAGGTATTTGCTGCGGGTGACTTTGCGGATCCACATGGAACGCATAAAGTATGTTTCGATATCTTGTTTGAAGCATTGAGCAGATTGAGCAAAACAGATGAGTGGACCAAAGATTGTTGGTTATGGTTATACAGAGGAGCATGGCATGAATACCCAATCCACGAGATCCAAATGGCCGTTCCGTTATCTCCACAAGAAGTTTATCGCAAACGTTTAGCCATCTTCAAACACCAGTCTCAGAAAGATTTACCTGTATTCCCTGGAGATGATCCACGTGAATTCTGGGTACGTGCTGAAGACCGTACAAGCGAAACCGCAGCTTTATATGACCAATTAGGTCTTGCAAATTATGAAGCTATTGAAGCGTTCGTAAGATGGAAATTTGACTAGAATAATTGTCTGACTATAAAATAACTGTCTGACGACATAAAAAGTCCTGAGCCACTTAAAAAATTTAGGACTTATAAAAATAGGGCTGCCCAAAGAAATTGGACAGCCCTATTTTTATTCTATTTTGCCTTTATCAGCTTAAGTGCCAGTTCAAACAGTCGATTTTTGAAGTGACTGATGTTATTTTAGGCAGCTTTTTTTTATTGTCAACGCCAATAGCGTTTATCATTTTGCGTTCCAATGAATTAATAGCTGATCACATCACCTGACCGTCCTTTGGCATCAAATACTTTAAATAAGTATTTTTTCCCAGTTTGGAATGGTATTGGACCGTTCACTATTTTGGATTTCAATGTTGGCGTATTGCCGTTGTCGCTGTAATAGACTTTGAAACCAGGATAATCGGTATTGATAAGGAGTTGGCTACCCTCTTTCTTGATTCCAATTTTAGGAAGTCGATAGGTATAGCCTCCATTTATCCTATCCAGTTTTCTCAATTCATCCTCGCCTAATTTTTTGATAAAAGAGGTATACGATTTACGATAAGTGGCCTCGTCAAAAGAATTTCCTTTTTCCCAGGTTTGTTCGGGTGCCCACGCGCGATCAGCAATCGCTATTAAACGTGGAAATATCATTTCCTCAAGACGCTGGTCAGTAGATACCTTTTCTGCCCATAAGGCGCCTTTGATACCGAGGAGGTTTTTCTTCCCCTCCGCTGTAAGCTGTTCTTTATTGGTGTATGCCTCAGGTCTAAGATCTTTTCCGGTGTCATCCTTGCGCAGATTGATGAAGAAATTTTCAGGAGAAAACGAATAAGTTCTATTCAGATTAACCGTACCGACCCAACTGTGTCCTGGATCAGCAAAATCACGGTCCCAAGACATATCCAGGTAGTTGTTTGCAGCACTCGTATAAACAACTTTATATCCTGCATTTGCCAATCGATAAGCGAGGTCTTCCTGTCCTTGGCCAGGGAGATTGTTCCATACATTCAAGTGGATGCCGGATTTTCCTAGATCGGCATTTACAACCATGCCTTTTCCTTTATTGCGCATACCCATTTCTTCCCATCCAGACATCGTCAACCCTTTTTCTTGAACAAGGGTATTAATTTTGGTAATATACAGTGGCCATACATCGAGTACATTGGCGATATTATTTTCCTTCATAAAGGCCAATACCTTTGGCGATTTTTCCCAAACACCACTTGGCGTCTCGTCGCCTCCCAAATCGATAATTGTCAACGGAACTCCAGCTTGATCATGCATCGCTTTGATTTCATCGATCACCTTGTTCAGGAAGTGATAGGTTGAAGGTAGGGCAGGGTTCATGACATTGTCATTCCAGTTTTGTGCAGAATTATAAACAGATTTGTCCTCTGCATCGTCAAGCAGGAATTCCTCCGCTTTTTGTTTATCACCAAGTTTTGAGTAATGTGCAAAACGCGCGCGCATTGCTTTGATCGCTGCGCGGGCATGACCAGGAGTTTCTACTTCTGGTATGACGTCTATATGTCTTGCCTGAGCATACTTTAAAATTTCGATATAGTCAGCAACACTGTAGAATTGATGCGGTTTAGCCGTAGAGCCAGATCCATAAGCAGACTGTATTGCCTTTCCATCTTCAAAATTAGCCGAACGGTTGGCTCCGATAGCCGTTAATTCGGGTAGGGCCGGAATTTCCAATCGCCAACCTTCGTCGTCAATGAAGTGGAAATGGAACTTGTTCAACTTGTAAGAAGCCATGAGATCCAATATTCTTAAAACCTCGGCTTTGCTATGGAAATTACGGGCAGCATCCAGCATAAATCCACGGTAACCATAGCGCGGGCTATCTTCAATGTTAGCGTATGGTAATGTGATCGATTTTGTGGCTTTATTCCATTGGCTGTGATTGATCAACGATTTTAGCGATTGTATGGCATAAAATGCACCAGCTTTATCAGAAGCCTCTATTCGTATACCTTTAGCACCAATCGTCAAGTGATAGGATTCGGGCTTTAAGTTGTTTGCTTTGACAATTTCAATGCCGCCTTGTGGACTGGATGAAGCTGATAGCTTAACGCCTGAATAGCTGTTCAGGAAGTCTGTCAGAAAAACTCCTTCGCTAGCAAATTCATGGTCAACAAACAGTTTTGTATCTGTCGATAGGTTGAATTTCTCGTTATTATTGATGCTGATATTGCTTGGTAAAGGGATGATATGCTGTGCTACTGCACCCTCTACCAGCTTATTTTGGTCGTATTTATAAGCAAAGTAATCCGTTTTTTCAGCTTCCGACTGGGGAGCAATTTTAACCGCAGAATAATCCGAAATATTTGTTGCAAGCCCAGTCTTATTATTTTTTAGGTATAGACCAATTGGTCCATCCGTATAATTGACCAGTCCAGTCGTGATAAAATCGATGTGGACTGTATCTTGCGCATTTAATAAAAAATTATTTTTCTTAAAGCTAACCTGAAAGAGATCTCCGTTTCGGTGGTCTATCGCAAAACGTTTGTCGACCTTATCGGGATCAATAGAGCGAATAAAATTAAACCAGAGGCTCCAATCGTTGAGTTGAACAGCACTTTTTCCCTTGTTTTTTAAAATTAGGGTGGATACCGGATTTTTACGGATATTCTGTCCGTCTTTGACCTTCCAGGTCAGTTGCAGTTGATCTGCGATAGCACTCGATTTCTGGGCATAGGCTTCCTGACTTAATAAAGCCAAGCCTAGTCCGGCATAGAGTAGCGGTTTTTTGATTTTTTTAAAATTAGTCATGTTGGTTACTTTTTCAATGACTCTAAATATAGCTATTCTAGAGGGGTTTATGATCTATTTTAAAAAATATGAATAAAAAAAAGATAAAAATTTTGACACATTTATAAATATTTCTATATTTGCACACCGAAACAGAAAACGGCCCGTTCGTCTAGGGGTTAGGACGCAAGATTTTCATTCTTGAAACAGGGGTTCGATTCCCCTACGGGCTACAGATCGAAAGATTAAAACTTAAAAAAGCTTGCAATTCATATTGCAAGCTTTTTTTGTCTTTTAGTATCTAAAAAAACCAATACGAACTTCCAGGAAAAAAGGGTGTCATAAGCATTTTATCTAGCTACACGATTCACTTAAAACCTTAATGCAGTTAATAATTCCAGCAATAACTAAAATGAAAAAGAGCCTAACAGAATTGAAAAAGGACGATTGGAATAGACTTTTTCCCGTCGAATTAGTTGATCATAATCCTGAATGGAAAAATATATTTACGGCCGAAAAACAACGGATTTTAGGGAAGATCGGAAAAGAAAAGATTTTACGGATCGAACATTTTGGCAGTACAGCTATTAGCTCAATCAAATCTAAACCTTATATTGATATAATAATTGAGATTCCAAAAGAATTATTGTTCAACAAGGAACTAATTGACGAATTCTCAGCACTAGGCTATTCACATTTTAAAGTTCCCTCAAGAGAAAATATAGCGGAATATTCAACATTTGGAAAAGGATATAACATTGATGGAAAGAACGAACAAATTTTCCATATTCACATGTGCCCAAAAGACAATGCAATGTGGGCGCAAATTGACTTTCGGGATTATCTAAATTCTAATATTAAACGGGCAAAGGAATACGAAGAGTTAAAACTTGAATTAGCATCTAAATTCAGAAATGACCGCGGCTCGTATGTACTTGGAAAAACATCCTTCATCAACGAAACTATAAATTTAGCGACTAAAAAAATGACAACATTTCCTGTTATAGCCTCTACTCTTTCTGCCAAACAATTAGGAGATTTTGTGAAAGATAGATATGGCCTAGACGACAAATACAATTGTACCCTATTCAGAACAGGAATGAATCACACGTATTTTCTTTCCAATACCGAAACGAAATACGTTTTGCGAGTTTATAGTCATAACTGGAGGTCAAAAACCGAAATTATTGAAGAGCTTGAACTTCTGAAATCATTGAAGAATAAAAATTTAAGTGTTTCTTTTCCAATTGAAGATAAAGACGGAGCATTCATTCAAGAAATAAATGCTCCTGAAGGAATCAGATACGTTGTACTTTTTTCCTTTGCTCAAGGTGAGAAAATTCGATTTATGGACAACGAAACCTGTTTTCGAATAGGTTCTCTAATGGCAAATATTCACAACCATACCGAAAACAAGAACATTAACCGAGTATCTTATCATAAGACGTCTCTTATAGAACTACCTTATGCGTATTTAAAACAATTCTTTTCGGAAAAGTTACCAGAAATGGAATTCATTAGGGAGTTTGGAGAAAATTTTCAAAATTCAGATTTTGATAATACGAAAACCGGAATTATACATATGGATATATGGTATGATAATATGGCCGTTACAGACGAAAAGGAGATTACGATTTTTGACTTTGACTTTTGTGGAAATGGATGGCAAATTTTGGATGTTGGATATTTCTGCAAACAACTGTTTTTCATAGAATCAGATAAAGAGCAGTATGAATTAAAAATGCAAAGCTTCTTACGTGGATACCAGAGCAATAGATTTTTATCTGAAAAAGAGCTCAGCTTAATACCAAAAGCAGGCGCTTCTATTTTTATTTTTTATCTTGGCGTACAGGCACAAAGATTTGATTGGTCCAACATATTTTTGACAGAAAACTATCTTAAAATGTTTGTCGGAAGAATTAAAGCTTGGATGGATTATTACACAAAGAACGAAGTCACTGGGGCTATATAAGAAATTACAGGTATTTTGTCCTATTGGTAATTAAAATGTAACGTATTAATTTTACCTTTAATATTCCAAATAATAAAATTTTATGAAGGCACATACGTACGAAACACAATCGACGATTACACCTGAAAAAGCATTAGATTTCCTGAAGGAGGGAAACCAGCGCTTTGTTAATAATCTGAAAGCTAACCGCGATCTACTCGAACAGGTGAACGCTACGCGTGAGGGACAATGGCCATTTGCCGTGGTGCTAAGCTGCATCGATAGCCGTACTTCAGCTGAACTTATATTTGATCAGGGATTGGGCGATATCTTCAGTATCCGGATCGCCGGAAATTTTGTCAACCAGGATATTTTAGGCTCGATGGAGTTTGGTTGTAATGTGGCAGGTTCTAAACTTGTTGTCGTTCTAGGGCATACCAAATGTGGAGCATTAAAAGGAGGATTGGATGCAGCACAGATCGAGGGCATGGGAATGGATAACCTAAACCATTTGATTAACCATTTCGACCCGATCATTAATGAGGTGATCGATCAAGGGGAAGAACGTTCTTCTAAAAACAGTGTGTTGCTTGAGAAGCTAAATCAACAGAACATTAAACATGCGATCCGTGACATTCGCAGACAAAGCTCAACGCTCCGTAAACTTGAAGAAGAGGGTAAAATTAAGATTGTTGGTGCAAACTATGACGTTGAAACTGGTAGCGTAAGTTGGATGTAAGTTGTAGAAACTGACGCACAGGTTTTGTCGGTTATAGAAGATGGACAACCCTACCTTACTTTAGGTAAGATTAGGTATCCCAAGATTCGCTGATCATAAGTCGAATGGGGTGTACACTTCTTAAGAATAAAAGAAAAAGGGAGGTGCTAACTCATTTTAAAGTTAGCACCTCCCTTTTTTGTTCTATGTATAAATACTAGAGTTTAAAGCAGGAAACATTTCCCGCAAAATCAGCAACATAAATCAAATCGCCATCTACTGTGATGTCTGAAAATATAGGCGAACCCAGGTTGAATTTTGATAAGAGTTTACCTGCTTTATTAAGGACGTAGACATAGCCGTCTGAAGCACCAAAAACTAACTTGTCTTTGACTTCAATGACTGCTGATTCAACTGTGCCGACCAGTTTATGGTTGTCAGGACTACTGTATGCAGAAGAATAGACAAGCGCTTCTCCTGTGGGAAAATGCCACTTCTCTTCCAGAGTCTGTAGATCATAGGCTTTTATTCCGTTGGTGGAAGTTGGCATAACCAAAAGGTTTTCACTGATCTTTGGTGCAGTCATCACCTTAAAATCGTCGGTTTTAATGCTCTTCTGTAAGATTTCTCCCGTTTTTAGATCGATCTTAAAGATGCCATTGAGGCCGGTCGTATAGATGTAATCCTTTTGAGCTGTTATCCCGCCACTTCTAAAACGTAAACCATCTTCCTGACGTTTCCAGAGCAGTTTTCCGGTATGGATATCATAAGCACAGAGTGCATTCCAGTTGTATCCAGCTAAAAGAACTTGACCGACAACCGATAGCTCTGCTGGAGTAGCTTCTCCGCCTGACGGTTCTACACCTTCCCATAACGGTTTGCCTGTATGGATATCAATTGCCGACATTCGTTTTCCTAATCCAGTATAATAGATCCCGTTGTCAAGCGCAGCGCCAGAAACAAAGGTCGGGAGACTTGGAGCCGAAGGTTTCTTTGTCCACAGGATTTTGCCTGTATTTGCATCTATCGCATAGACATTGGTTTCAACATCAGTGGCCAACAATATACCATCGCTGAAACGTAATTTATGCTTAATGGAATTTATAGTTGGCAGAGACCATAATACTTTTCCACTCCGTCTATCCAAGGCTTTGATTGCATGACTGGTTCCTATGCCATCATCCATTGTGGCTATAAAAAGTTTATCGCCAATAACCAGAGGACTTGTTTTCCAGATATTTCCATTGACTGAAGTGGACCACTGTAGTTTGATCTTATCATTTTCTGCTGGCGCGAGGCTAAACGTTTCTTTCTTTAAGGTCTGTTCGCCATTCTCGTAGCGAATCGTGATAAGTGCATCGTATTGTCCTTTGTGATTTTGTTTTTGGAAAGGAACATTTGCTTGCCATGTCCAATCTCCGGAGGCTTTCAGCGAAATTGAGCTTATGCGATTTCCGGTCTCATGTGCGGATATTGTGAGGTCTACGCCCTGTATTTGTCGCTCACTATCGTAGGCGTTGACCAGTATAGGCAGCGTTTGGTCTGCATTTAACGACTGATTGCCCACGGGCCGTACCAATTGGACGTGATCACGTAGGTTTGTGTAGATCGGCTTGATATTCTTGATACCTTGTTTGTCAATATCGACGACAACAAACTGTGCGGCAGAATTATCAATACCACCTTTGTTAGGGGCATTGGAACAAACCACATAGACACCATTTTGTTTAAAGACGAAATTGTTGTGCCAGTGTCCATAGAACCAGGCCTTAAGGTTGTATTGCTTTAAATCGATCTGTTCTTTTTCTCCTTTAAGTACAAAGTCAGGCCCTACAAAGAAGTCATGGTTAATAAAGATCAAGGGCTTGGATTTATCCATGGCAGCTAGATCTTTTTTGAGCCAAGCTATGATCTGATCAGCGGTGTAGCTGGGTTTATAATCGCCATTTGGCATTGGTGTAACGACGAAGTGAGCCGGCCCGGCGTCGAATGAGTAATAAGTCGGTCCAAAAAGATCTTCAAATAGCTTCTCGCCATATTCACCTTTGACAAGATCATGATTGCCGACGGTATAGTAAGTCGGTCTACCCATGAGTTCACTGTTGACCTGCTTGGCATGAAAAAGCATGCCCGGTTCATAGCAGATATCTCCGGTATGCATGATCAGACTTGCACGCTGTTGCTTGGCGTAGTTTCTGACATTATCAATCCAAGGTCCGTATAGCGGCGTTTCTGTATCCGTAATTTGGATAAAGCGTAGAAAATCGTTTTGTTGGACCGCATCTTTGACTAAAGCGAAGTCTAGATTTTTGGCATCCGCGCGCAATGGAATGTAATGTGTTTTCGTAGTCTTGTAACCACTGGGTACAGTGACAGACAAAAAGCGGGCATTGGGGTTATAGGGCAGTGTATATGTTCCGTCTCTGTTGGTTTTTACCACATCATAGCCATCGGATACTGTGATTCCGCCTAGGAGATTCTCGTTCTGTTCGAACAGGTTATTCGCATTCTGATCTTCAAAAACCCGGCCGACACGTTGTTGTGCAAAAAGGGAGGGAATCGGAAGGAGGCAGCAGGCAAGTAATTTGAGTAATTTCATGTTGTTTAAATAAAAAAGCTAGCTCCGGTTTCAGAGCTAGCAAAAAGTGAATAAGGTTATTAACTATTTATCCCATCCAAAGGCTTGTTTTAGATTGGGATTCAATGTTATTTGTCCCAATGGGATTGGTTTGTAATAGTATTTTGGGGAGACAAATGACCGCTTATTTTTTTGGTCAACAGTCATCATAATATACCCCGAAGTACCATTGCTGAGGTAAAATGCACCTCCATCGAGGTAATATTTTACGAGTTTGGTTTTTACAGCATCCGGTAACTGGTCGATTGGACCTGTTGCTTTCTCATTTTCAAGAATGGCGATATCCGGATTTCCATCACCGGTAACATCCATGGCGCCTAATGCAGGGACGTAGATTCCATGCGGGGCAACGGCTAGCAAGTCTCCTGTTTTCCAGCGTAGCACATCGTTGAAGCGGAAACCTTCACAGGCAAGTTCAACACGGCGTTCACGACGGATTTCTAACAAGGCTCCTTTATTGGCTCCTTGAGCGTTCGGATAGCGTGCCGCAAGAACAGGGTCTACCTGTGTATTGGCCGTTGCTAACAGTAAGGCTGGTACACCGACGCGTCCACGTAAAACATTCACGGTTGCATCCAGATCAGCTTGTGTAAGCGTACCCAATTCAGCTTTCGCTTCAGCATTGATAAGCAATACTTCGGCATAACGCATAATAGGAAGATCGGTGTAGTTTGCGTCCCAACCACCACGGAGAGCAGGATCTCTAGGGTAGAATTTAATCTGTAGATATCCACCAAAACTAGGTTTTATTAAATAAGCCGTAGGGTTATTCGGATCAGTCTTAAACCCAGCTGGCATGATGGTTTCAGCCAATCGGGGATCCCTGTTTTGAAATATTTGCGTAAAGGTTTTCGTTTTGTAATCCGGAGTCGATGTAAACGATTTTCCGTCAGCTGTTAGGAATTCTTCCATCAATTCTCCGCTTAATGCCCACTGCCAGTCCAATACCGTGTGTGAATTGTTTGCAATACCTAGTGAACGATCATTCTTTTGGATAAAAATCGCTTCTGTATTCGAAGAGAGATTGTTGCTGCTGAACAATGTTCTAAAGTCAACTTCTTTGGCGCCAGTGTTATGAATTTTGTATTTCCCAGAATTTATAACTTCTTGGGATGCTGAAGCTGCTCTTTTTAAGAACTCATCTGCAGAAGCTTGTAAATTTAGCTCCTCGTGGTATTTACGGAATGTTCCTTCGTGTAAGGCAATGCGCGCTAACAGTGTTAATGCAGCGCCTTGTGTGACACGTTCTTTGAAATTACCGGCTACTTTATCTTCTCTGATATGAGCTGCGGCAAATTCAAGATCCTCCATAATATGTTTAACAACAACCTCGCGAGAATCTTGGTCTTTGTACATGGCTTCGTCCTCAGCGCCCAAAGCCGTATCATACCAAGGAACATTGTTATAATCGCGCACTAAATTAAAGTAGATGTAGGCACGAAAGAAACGGGCAATTCCAACGTAATGGTCTATTTGTGCTTGATCGCCGGTTACAGTACCAAGGTGATCCATCATATAATTGATGCGGCGTAAATTTTTCCATTCATCCGACCAGCCAGATGCGTTGCCTTGTGTAAGTGTACCACGGAGCATATTGTTGGTTGAGCTGCTTCCTGTGAATCCACCGATATTATCTGAGAAGATGTCGTCATATGATCCGCCAATGAATCGATAAAAGCCGTTGGTATAGGTTTTGAGATCTTCCGGCGTTTTAAAGAAGTTTTGGTCTGTCACAGCAGTCTTGTTGCTACGATCCAAAAAGTCTTTATTACAGCTTATTGTCAATAGTGATAAAGACAACGCTAGTGTAGTATAGTGAAATATTTTCATGAATATGCGTATTAAAACTTAACATTTAATCCAAAGGCATAAGTGCGTTGGAAAGGATATACTCTTGTACTGCCTAAGGCTTCGGGGTCTATGTTTACTTTGAGCCCTGAGCGTTCAAATAAATTTTCACCACTTACATAGAAGCGTACGGCCTGTAAGCCAATTCTTTTTGTGAAATTCTGCGAAAGGCTATAGCCGAAAGTGATGTTTTTTACCCTTAAATAGGCTGCATTCTGCAAGTAACGTGTATTAGGCATACCGAGTTCTTCTCCGTTATCTTCCGCACTGTACGATTTTATCCGTGGAAAATACCCATCTCTGTTATCTGGAGACCAATGGTCTAAGTTTTGCTTGGTCACATTTGTCCAGGGTTGCGCATAAATTCCCCAGAAATAGATTTGGCTTCCCGGTGGATACCAGTCTCTTTTTCCTACACCTTGAAGAAATACACGTAGGTCAAAGCCTTTCCATGAACCTGAAAGGTCTAAGCTATATGGGTATTGAATTTCTGAATTGCCGAGGATCTTGAGGTCACCATGGTCAGCAAGCGTTTGTTTTCCTTTGGTGATCTTACCGTCAGGTCCTCCATCTGGCCCGCCCGCAATATCCTTGAACTTGATGTCACCAACATAGAATTTATATTGTTGATCGTCCGTTCCTACGTCGGTTTGATTCAGTTTAGCTAGCTCATCCTCATTTTGGAAGAAACCATCTGCTTGAAGACCCCATATCTCACCGATGCGCTGTCCGGCATAATGTTGTCTAATATCGCCCGTTGGATTATCAAATTTGGTAATTGTAGCTTTGCTGTTTGCCAGTGTAAATGTAGCGTTATAATGGAATGGCGATCCAGCTAGGTCGAACTTGTCCTTCCAGCTAATGCGTAGATCCCAGCCATTCGTCTTCATGTCGGCCGCATTGAAGTTCGGTGCGTCGGCACCAAAAGCACCCGGAAGAGTTCTTCCTGGGATCAGCATACCCTCATTGGTCCGTTTGTAAATATCAAATGTCGTATTTAGGCGACTGTTGAGTAGATTAAAGTCAATACCTCCGTTGATTGTTGAAATACGCTCCCATGTTAAGGATTTGGCCACGACCAATGGTGGATAAAGGGAGATTGGGCGATTACCTTCAATAAGTCTAGGAATGTCGGTATCCACTGCCATAGACGGCAAATAAGGATAACTGAGTGGATTCATATTTTTATCATAGACGGTTTGATTGCCCAATTGTCCATAAGAGCCCCTTAGTTTCAAAAAGTTGATCGCAGATTTGAGCGGACTAAAGAATTGCTCTTCAGAAAGTACCCATCCTGCTGACACCGATGGGAAAAATCCCCAGCGGTCACCCTTTGGAAAGCGTGAAGAACCGTCCAGACGGCCATTGGATTCAATAAGGTAACGCCCTTTATAATCATAGTTCAGACGATAAAATACACCTTGCAGTGCATAATCGTCGATATTATGGGTAACTGTTGTCGCTCCACTACCTAAACCGACGGATGGTATGTCAGCCGAATAAAGACCATTTTTAAGGGCGTAATTTGTTTCGGTATTTCTATATTCTTGGTTATAACCGACTAAGGCACTTACATGGTGGTCATTAAACTGTTGCGTATATTGTGTATACACGTTGATTACATCATATCGGGTGTTTTCCTGCTGCTTATATGCGGAAGGTACAGTTCCACCTGCATATTGAGGCGTAGCATTCGGCCCTGTCTTGTACTGAACAGGACGATTATACCCATCTGTTACACCAAAGGAACGACGGAAAGTAATATCTGCGTTAGCTGTCCATATGTTTTTGATCAGATCTGCTTTGGCATTGAATGTTGTTTGGAACTCGTTGATATTTTCTTTTCTTCGTCCTCCTTCTTGTAATAGTCCCAAAAGGCCAGCACCTGCTTGCGTCCAGCTGCCATCCGGATTTTTTGGAACATCCAAAGATGAGGTACGGTTTACATTCCAAAAGAAATCACCGCCCATGAAAACTGGCGCTTCATATTGACGGCTTGTTAGTACCGTATTGTTTCCGAAGTTCAACCAAGGAGTGACCTGCATATCCATTTTATTGCGGACATTGTAACGGTTAAGTTTGTCATTTCCATATTTTAGCGCACCGTCGAGCTTGTAGTATTCTCCAGAAAATAAGTAACTTAATTTGTCCGTTCTTTTACCCAAACTCAAGTTGAGCGTGTTGGTTGGAGCCAGTTTTTTATAGGCTTCATTCATCCAGTCGGTTTGACCATAATAAGCCCATTTCTCTGGATTTGTGGGGTCTAGGATGGTGTTGGGTAAACTCGGATCCTGCTGAAGCTTTTTCGCATATTCACGTACGGCATCCGGATACAAATCATATAATGGGTAAGCTGCATCGTGTTTATATTGCATCACGGTAAGTGGATCTGTGACAATTTCAGGCAATTTGCCTGTGGTGCGCCATTGGGTGCTCATTCCTACATTTACCTGAAGTTTTTCGGACTTGGCAGATTTGGTTGTTACAAGAACTACACCGAATGCTCCACGAGCTCCATAGATTGCAGCTGAGGCCGCATCTTTTAAGACCGATACGTTTTCAAAATCATTTGGATTGAGTCTTGCTAACTCATCGCCAGTGACAGGAATGTTGTCTACTAATATAAGAGGCTCACCACCATTGATTGATGTGATACCGCGGATATTGAATTTTGCACTTTGCGAAGGATTACCGCTCGCGTTGGTGATGTTCAAGTTTGGGATCAAACCTTGTAGGGCAGCACCTAGATTGGTGACCGGTCTATTCTCAATTTCTTTAGCGGAAATCTGGTCAACGGCGCCCGTTAAATTGATTTTCCGTTGTGTACCATAACCAACGACCACCACCTCATCTAATTGTGATGTGCTCGTTTGTAAAGTCACATTTAATGTGCGTTGATTTCCCACCTGTACACGCTCTGTTGTGTAGCCCATATATTGAAATACCAATACTGCTTTCTCGGGTATCCGAAGCGAAAAATGTCCGTTGGCATCTGTTTTTGTAGATAATGCGGAATTTCCCTCTACAGACACCGTTACACCGGCAAGTGCTGCTTTTGAATCGCGAACTGTACCTGTGATTTCGAAATCTGTACGTTGTTTTTCGGAAATTACAATGGTGTTGTTGAGAATCTGATAGCTTAGATTCTGTCCTTTAAGTGCTTTGGATAGCACTTGTGAAATGGAAGCATGATTTGCATCCACACTGATGGGCTGCAGATTATTCAGCAGTTTTTCATCATAAAAAAATCGTAAGTCTGTTTGCTTAGAAATTTCTTGTAAAACTTTCTCAACCTTTACTTTTTTCAAGGAGAGATTAACTGTTTGTGCATTTCCCGAGGCATGTGCTCCCAAAGCAAGGGAAAGCAAAGAAAGAGTGCTTAACTTTATCATACATAAAGTTTTAAAGGCTGGAGGAACCCGGAATTCCCGTGTTTTCTCCTGCCTTTTCATTGGAGAAAAAAAATTCATAAATTAGAATGATTTTTGAGGTTTTAAATTTCTGTTGGTAATCAGTAAAATAAGCCTTGGATTTAACTGGGGATGCGTCAACATCCCCTTCTTTTGTTATTGCCAGGCGATAAGTCGATGTTTATGCCATAGATGTATTTTTTAGGTAGATAATCAATTTCATTGCACGATTACGTTCCGACCGTTGATGTCGAATTTTCGCCCTGTCGCTAAAGCAAGGATCTCCAATACTTCCGAAAGCTTGCTGTTTCTGCTTATGGAGCCTTTGTAGGTAGAAGCGTTGGTGATGGCTTCGATATTTTTAAATTCAACATTATACCAACGTGCAATTTGCTGCGTGATATCGTTGAAATTGCTGCCGTCGAAATAAAATTCTTCACGCTGCCATGCTGTATTTTTCGCTAGATCACTTACTTTGACCTGAATATCATTCGCCAATGTTGTCGCCTGCTCACCGGGTTTAATAATTGTCTGCTTGCCCTCTTTAAGAACTTTTACACTTCCCTCTACGAGTGAAGTGGACACTTCATTTTGATACGCGTTGACGTTGAATGTGGTGCCCAATACTTCGATTGTTGTGCCATTGGCGTGGATGCGGAAAGGTCGGCTGGCATCCTTAGCGACCTTAAAATAAGCTTCTCCCGTTAATGTAACTTGACGTTGATCTGCCTCAAAATGTGTTGGATAAGAAAGTTGAGTGAGCGAATTGAGCCATACTTTTGTACCATCTTCTAAAATGACCATATAAGTGCCGGCCTTGGGTACATCAACACGGAAATTTTTCCCAGCTATAGCTGTCGTTGAATTATGCTGTTGGACAAATGGATCTGCGAGCTGCTGCTCTTTTCCTGTCGGTGTTATAAGTTTTGCATAATGTCCTCCCGGAAGGATGTCGTTGTGAAAAGTCTTATTGTGGGAACGAACCTCCGCAGCCAATGTAAGCGGTATTTGTGCTGGTGAGGACAATTTTTGATAGAACCAGAAGCTAAACCCCGAAATGGCGATAAGCGTGGCAGCAACCATCCATTTAGATCGTACCCAGCTCATTCGTTTGAGCGGTGCGGGTTCATCAAATAGTTGGTCATCTAATCTTGCATTGATACGTGATGCCAGGTCGGGTGGATTTTCGTTCACTGACAGCTCGTTCTCGGATTGGTCCAATGTATAAAACCAACGGAGTACCTGTTGTTCTTCCGCAGCTGTACATTGGCCTTCCAAGTATTTTTTAAGCAAGGCTTTGGCTTGATCTGATGATTCTTGTTCCTTCATACAAACCTATAATCCCCTTATGCGAAGAGAAGTACCGAAGAAAAATTAAAAAAAATATAAATTACTGTATTACAGTGTTTTTAAATTGTGAGGTATTGGGAAATGAGACCGCATGACACAAGTTCGTCTAGCGGATTTATTATTTGAATCGAAGCTTGAGCCAGCCTAAAGCCAGGGAGATATTGTTTTTTACGGTTTGTTCTGATAGTGCAAGTTCCGTGGCGATATCTTTAATGGACATGGATTCTTTTCTGCTAAGCGAGAAAGCAGATCGCATTGTTGAAGGCATCTTGTCAATTTCTTGCTCGATAAGCACAGCGAGTTCCTTTGCCAATAGTTCTTCTTCAGATGTCGTGGTTAAAGTTTGTGTTTGAAAGGTCTTGGAGAGGTTTTCAGCACGGACAACTTTCCTTTGTTCATGAATAGTCCAGTCAATGATTTTGTACTTGGCTGTTTTAAAAAGATACGGATAGAGGGAGAACTCAATGTTTATTTTGTGTCTATTGTTCCAAAGGGCGACAAATACCTCCTGCAGGATATCTTCACAGTCTTCAACACAGGAAACACGGCGCTGTATAAATCGAAAAAGTATAGCAGAATAGCGATTGACTAATTCCGAAAAAGCATGACGGTCATTGGCTTGAATCCCAACGAATAGCACGGTGTCATCTAACTGTTCCATAATTACCGCAATTTGTGTACTCCCTTAGTTTAATTTAGGCCAAATTTATAATTGTGGTGTTAAGTTAGTATTAAAAACAAAAAATATGATAATGTTTTTTTTAATCAAACGATTGCATTGGATTTTTAATATAAAAAAACGGCGGTTTTCCTGTTACAGATCATAGAAAGTAACAGGAAAACCGCCGCGTGGTCTTATCATTTAACCCCTTGTCAACCAACCTCTGCGTCCAGCTGTCGCAATGGCATAAGGTGTAATCCAAAATAAACTGAAGGCATAAAAGATACTATAGCTATATGCCCAAAAGGCTTCTTTGGCGTCAGAGTTTTTAGAAGCAAAGAAATAGGCCTGGATGCTGGAAAATATTAAGATACCGACCAACGTTGAGCTTAAGAACATCAATGGATAATGAAATACAGTCCACAGCATCAATAACATCATTGGATAAGACAATAATACTTTTTTCCATTGCATAAGCAATAAGATACGTGCTCCCCATTTAGGTCCTTGACGGAAATTCTTAAATGCAAATTTACTCATCGCAATGTTTTCGCGCACGTTGCTTCGTTCCCAACGGATAAACATCTTATACAGATTTTTGTAACGTACAGGAGTGTCGGTATAAACGTATGCATTGGATTGAAATAACACATGATACCCTTGTTTTAGGATCATATTCGTCATAGCGCGATCTTCACCGATATCAGACGGTTGCCCCATAAAAGTCTGGTTGATCCAATCCTCCAAACAGTTCATGACAGCCTCTTTACGATAGCCGGACAAGGCTCCTGGTGTACACATGACCGTACCCAACATACTTTGCGCAGAACGTACAAACTCAAAGCTGAATACGAAGCTAACATTCAACATACGAGGTATAATCGCTTTTTTATTATTCAATACGCGCACATTACCCGCAACAGCTCCACATTCCTTGTTTGTTACAAAAGGACTCGCCATATTACGTATAGTATCCTTTTTAACAATAGAATCACTATCAACCGTAATAAAGATTTCTCCCGTACCTAACTTAAATCCACGGTACAAAGCATGTCTCTTACCCATATTCTTGGGCTGCTGATAAATTTCAACACGATCGCCCAATTCCATTTTGGCACGTTGTATCCAGGCAAAGGTATTGTCCTTACTACCGTCATCAATGGCGATGATCTGAAGTTTCTTCTCCGGATAATCACTGCTAGCCAAACTATGTAAGGTATCATAGACTAACTGTCCTTCATTATAAGCTGGAACAATAATCGTACAAGTAGGTAGCTCATCGTCCGATACAGAAGCGATGGGTTTATATTTACGATGTAGTACAATCAAAAAAATCAAAAAGCTAACGGCGATAGCAGCTAAAAATATACCTAAGGCGATCAGAAATGTTCCGCCGATGCTGTCTAAACGTTGGAAACGTAATGCATCAAAATCTGGCTGAAGCATGTATACGCCAAAAACTGACGCAAATAGTATAAAAAAAGTCGCTCCAAAAATACCATATTCTTTTGGACCAAAGTTGCTTTCCTCGTTTTTGCTCACTGTATTATCAGATCGCTTTTCTCCTGCATTTACATCATATACAGCAGGCTTCCATTGTTTGGTCATCTGCTTGGATACGATCGAGTTTTCTTTCATGTAATTCATAACCGTTCTATTTTAGATATACATTCGTTCATTCTATATTTAATCGATGCCGCAATCGGTATCATTTGTAATGAAAATATTACGAATCCATAAACGCAAAACACATGCCTTTATTTTGTGCCAAAAATGACCCGACTGCTCAAATTGTAACGTTCTTGATACAAAATAACGTTACGCAAGTTGCTTGTTTTCAGTTTTTTAACTGTATTTTGTAATAAAAATTGATTAAAATATAATAACGATATGGGCAGTAGACTTTTAAGGTTTTTTAACATTTGCCTGCTGATTGTTAAGAGAAATTGACAATTTCTGTGACAAACTGTGTTGGAAAGGGGGCAATGGGTCAGGTGAAGAAATCAACTTAAGCCAAATAAAAAAAGCAAGGGATAGTGCAAAAAAAAAGACGCCTCTAAAAGAGAACGTCTTCAATATCATCAAGTTTCGGAATCGTCTTTATCCGCCAAATTCCATTAGATAATTTTTTAGAAAATCATTTAGATCACCATCCAGCACAGCCTGTGTATTGGATGTTTCGTAATTGGTCCGTAAATCTTTAATTAACTTATAAGGATGTAGGACATAATTTCGAATTTGGGATCCCCATTCTATTTTCTTCTTGTTGCCTTCAATAGCAGCGGAAGCTTCCTGGCGTTTACGCATTTCAATCTCATATAACTGTGATTTCAATAAGCGCATCGCATTTTCTTTGTTTTGCAATTGCGATCTGGATTCCTGATTTTTAATAATAATGCCAGTAGGTTTGTGATGTAATCGAACAGCTGTTTCCACCTTATTTACGTTCTGACCTCCTGCACCACCTGAGCGGAACGTGTCCCATTCGATTTCCGAATCCTTAACATCAATCTCAATATTATCATCGATCAGAGGATAGACATAAACAGACGCGAAAGAGGTATGGCGTTTTGCATTGGAATCAAACGGAGAAATCCGAACGAGCCTGTGTACACCGTTTTCTCCCTTAAGGTAGCCATAAGCAAAATCGCCTGATATCTGTAATGTTACACTCTTAATACCTGCAACGTCACCTTCCTGCGAATCTTGTTCGGTCACTTTATACCCATTTTTCTCGCCCCACATAATATACATACGCATCAGCATGGCAGCCCAGTCGCAGCTTTCAGTCCCGCCGGCACCAGCTGTAATCTGTAAAATTGCATCCAGCTGATCTTCTTCGGCGCTAAGCATGTTTTTGAATTCGAGTTCCTCGACTTGCGCTAAAGCTAGTTTATATTGGTCGTCCACTTCCTTATCACTCGCGTCGCCAGATTGGAAGAATTCATACATGACATATGCGTCTTCAACCGCCGCTGCAACTTCGTCGAAGTGGTCTGTCCATACCTTTTGGTTTTTTATGGCCAAGAGTATTTTTTCTGCAGCTTTGGAATCATCCCAAAAGCTCGCTTCAAGCGTAATAGCTTGATCTCTTTCTATTTCTTCTTTGCGTGCATCGATGTCAAAGATGCCTCCTCAGGGAAGTAACACGATCCCTCAAGTCTTGAATTTGTTCTTTTGTCATATCCGCTAAAGTAGAAATTTTAATTAATAAATTCGTGCTTCTATCGAATAACTTCGCGCCCAATATAGATTGCCAAATAGGGATAATTTGACCTTTTTTTTTTAGTTTTGGTATTGTCAACGGAATAAACCTTCATTTAAAGATCTACACGATATGTAGTATAGAAATACCGAAGGCTCTTATTGATGTTTAAAACAAATAATTTCAGTAAAAACAGTATGTTCCCAAAAATTAATTTTACAAAGACTGAGGCCTATAAGAATCTAGCGCAGCATTTTGATTCATTATCAGGTCTATCTAGCAATAGCGAAAAAAAAGATTTACGTGCACTTTTTGCCGCAGATCCCGCACGTTTTGAGAAGTTCTCGATCGCTTTCGAAGATATACTTTTGGATTACTCCAAAAATCGGATTACCGAAGAGACAAAAGTGCTCTTAGTCCAGTTGGCTAAAGAATGTGGTCTTGCTGATGCGATAGCAGCGATGTTCTCCGGTGAGCGCATCAACGTGACCGAAAACAGACCGGTATTACACACCGCTTTGCGAAATCAATCCGATCAACCCGTTTATGTGGACGGAAAAGATGTTATGCCCGACGTTAAACGCGTGCTGGCACAAATGAAAGCTTTTACGGAAAAGATTATATCTGGTCAGTGGAAAGGGTGTACGGGTAAAGAAATTACAGATGTGGTTAATATCGGTATCGGTGGTTCAGATCTAGGTCCTGTGATGGTAACAGAAGCATTAAAAGCGTATAAAACGCGCTTAAATGTACATTTTGTCTCCAACGTAGACGGTACACACATTGCTGAAACATTGAAAGCTGTGGATCCTGAAACAACCTTGTTTCTGATTGCCTCAAAAACTTTCACAACGCAGGAAACGATGGCCAATGCCCATACAGCCAAAGACTGGTTTTTGGCGAGTGGTGCCCTTCAGGAGGATGTCGCTAAGCATTTTGCCGCGTTGAGCACCAATACAGAAGCAGTACGTGCCTTTGGAATAGATACTCAAAATATGTTTGAGTTTTGGGACTGGGTAGGCGGTCGTTATTCCCTATGGTCTGCTATAGGTCTTTCAATTAGCTTGGCAATAGGCTTTGATAATTTCGAGGACCTTTTGAAAGGTGCCTACGATGCGGACGTTCATTTTAAGGAAACTTCTTTCGAATCCAATATTCCCGTGATATTGGCTTTGCTTGGGGTATGGTATAATAATTTTTTCCAGGCCGAAAGTCATGCTATTCTTCCTTACGATCAATATCTGCACCGTTTTGCTGCGTATTTCCAACAAGGGGATATGGAGAGTAATGGCAAATATGTTGACCGTAATGGTCAACAGGTGGATTATCAGACTGGACCGATTATATGGGGTGAACCGGGTACGAACGGGCAGCATGCCTTCTATCAGTTGATTCACCAGGGAACCAAATTGATTCCTTGTGATTTCATTGCCCCTGCCAATAGTCTTAATCCGATCGGAAACCACCACCAATTGCTATTGTCCAACTTTTTTGCACAGACTGAGGCGTTGATGAATGGCAAAACGGAGGAAGAAGTAGTTGCTGAATTCAAGAAAGCAGGCAAATCGGACCAAGAAATAGAAGCGCTTAAAGCCTATAAAGTCTTTGAGGGTAATCGCCCGACGAATTCAATCCTGTTCAAAATAATGACACCACGTACTTTAGGACGACTTATCGCATTTTATGAGCATAAGATTTTTGTGCAGGGTGTGATCTGGAATATTTATAGTTTTGATCAATGGGGTGTGGAGCTAGGTAAACAATTGGCCAATCAAATCCTTCCGGAATTAAGTGACGCGAATACGGTTACGAGTCATGACTCTTCTACCAATGGATTGATCAATGCCTATAAAGCTTGGCGGGATTAAATTTCTAACTAGGATCTAAAAGAGATCCTTGATACAACAGGACTGCCCTCAGAAAGTATCTAACTTTTTGGGGGCAGTGCTTTTTTGGGGCATTACATGATCGCTCAGTTTTTAAACTTGTTTATGCTGGATCCGAATGGCATTTAAAATCGCCAGAAGAGCTACCCCCACATCAGCAATGACCGCTTCCCAAAGTGTTGCAATCCCCCCGGCGCCGAGGATCAAAACAATGATTTTTATTCCCATCGCCAGGATGACATTCTGCCAGACAATACTTCGGGTTATTTTTCCAATTTTTATGGCCGACAAAATCTTGTGTGGCTCATCGTTTTGGATCACAACATCAGCAGTTTCAATGGTTGCATCAGCTCCCAGTCCGCCCATAGCAATACCTACATGTGCTAAGGCAACTACAGGAGCATCGTTTACGCCATCGCCGGCAAAGGCAACGCGGCGTCCTTGGTCAATCAGCTGCTGTACATGGCTTACTTTATCCTCAGGAAGAAGATCGCCATAGGCTTTGTCGAGTCCAAGTTCTTTGGCGACTTCATCTACCACCGCTGTTTTATCTCCAGATAACATAACTGTATACAAACCTTGAGCATGCATGGCTTGGATCACAGCTTTGGCATTTGGTTTAATTCGATCCGCAACAGTAATATAACCCGCATATTGACCTTCGATGGCAAGTAATACAATGGAGTATGCCATTTGCCTTAGATCTGCCGGATAGCTAATATCGAATTTGTCCAGTAACTTGCTGTTGCCCGCGAGTGTGTGCTTTCCGTTAACAGTAGCGAGGAGCCCGTGGCCTGCTATTTCCTGGATTTTCTCAGCCTGAAATGCGGCACTGCCGGGATGATAACTGGCGATCGCCTTCGCAATGGGGTGTGTTGAATGTGCCTCAATGGCTTTCGCATAGTTCAATAATTCCTCTGGATCTCCATTGACGGCAAAAACTTCGGTTACCTCAAAGACACCGGCTGTAAGCGTACCCGTTTTATCCATGACAACGGTATCGACTGAAGTGATGGCATCGAGGAAGTTCCCGCCCTTAAATAATATACCATTTCGGGAAGCTAAGCCTATACCGCCAAAATAACCCAGGGGAATGGAAACGACCAGGGCGCAGGGACAGCTGATCACCAGAAAGACTAAACTCCGGTAGAACCAGTCCTTAAAATTATAGTCATGAACAAAAAATAGGGGTGCAATAAGGACCAAGAGCGCAAGCCCAAAGATGATGGGGACATATATTTTGGCAAATCGAGCAATAAACAACTGAGTTTTGGATTTTCGTGCAGTGGCATCCTGAACCATTTCGAGAATTTTGCTCAACTTGCTATCTTCAAATACGTTGGATACCTCAATTTCAACGACTGTTTCCAAATTGATCATACCTGCAAAAACAGCATCACCGGAATATTTTGTATCGGGTTTACTCTCCCCAGTCAGAGCAGCAGTGTTAAATGCCGCTTTTTCCGTTTTCAATGTACCATCCAGAGCCACTTTTTCTCCAGCTTTTACAAGGATAATTTCGCCAATTGTGACAGTTTTTGGATTTATCTGCTGTTGCTGCCCATTGCGTATGACCGTTACTGTGTCAGGGCGGATATCCAATAAGGATTTGATTGATTTCTTGGCATTGTCGACGGCAGTATCCTGAAACCATTCTCCGATTTGATAGAAGACCATGACCGCGACGCCCTCTTCAAATTCTCCAATGGCGAAAGCTCCCAATGTTGCAACGGTCATTAAAAAAAATTCATTAAAAATATCGCCACGACTTGCCTTGCGCAATGCCATTTGAATAACGGGGATTCCCGCGAGAAGATAGGCGATGCTATTTAAGGTCAAGTTGATGCCAAAGGGAAGGCTGATCTTAAAAGCATATTTCAATAGGAGTAAAGTAAGTAGAATGACAAGGGCCATGAGGAGCTTACTTTGAGCGATCCACCAAGGATGCTCCTTTGTTGGAAGGCCGTGCTCCTGTGTGTCATGGTTATGCTCGTGGTTGTGTTCGCACATATATCAGCGGTTCTTTTAAAGAATTAAATTTAGCGAATTCTGCTGTAAAAAGCGAGGGAAATGAGGATAAACTCACCCATAAGGATGATTATTTTAGACGATTATTTTAAAGGAAGTGGAACAGTAAACTATCTGTTTTTCAAACGACAGATGCTGTCAGTAAAGGAAGATGATGTCGGCAAGAAAGGGTGGCAATCGCTGAGCAATGAAAAGGCGTCCACATGTATTGATGCGGACGCCCGCTGCTATTTTATGAATGTATTTTTAATCTTTCGAAGTACTGCCAATAATCATTTCCAATATGGCAACGACAATGGCAAACAGCGCAGCGGTCCAGAATCCATCTACATCAAATTTGGAGCCGAGTAGTGAATCTGATAACAAGACCATCAATACGGTAATAATAAAGGAAATCAGGCCAAGGGTAAGCCAATTCAACGGGAATGTAAATAACCTTAAAATCGATCCCACAGTCGCATTGACAAATCCAATGACGAGTCCTGTAACGATAGCCCAACCGAATCCGGCAACGTGAGCGCCGGGGACAATCCAGCATGCAATTGCGACGACTACACCAGTAAGTAAAAGACTAATAATAAATTTCATAATATGTGCTAATTTATAAAGAGTAAATAAAGTAATAATATAATAACTATCGTGCAAACCCGATGCCAAACTTTGTTTAGATTATGAATTTAAGTCTTCTGGAGAAATGGGCGTTGATGGGCCGTTGGCGTGGATTAGTGCGGGCCGTCCGATTGGAGATGAGCAGTTTTAGAAATAAAAATATATGCAAGCATAGTAAATATTTTGTATATTTATTCAGAAGCTATGATGCTATTGTTATTTGGTGGTCAGTCATTATATTCGTTAAGTGGGGAGATTGCTGATGGTAGAAATGGATCGATAGGAGTGTTTGGGGGGGTAAAAGCGATCATATTAACAATAGCGTGGAAATTGAGAGAATTAAGTTCATAAAATAATAGACCCATGAAGAAAATTATGATGTCATTCATAATGCTGCTGACTACAGTAGCATTATTTGCGCAAACAGATCCCATCATCGGAAAGTGGGAAAACCCAAGCGGAGAAGGTCGCGTTGAAATTTACAAGAAAGGCGAGAAGTTTTTTGGCAAGCTCTATTGGCTGAAATTTCCAAATAATGAAGCCGGTCAGCCGAAGAAAGATATAAAAAATCCAGATAAAGCACTGCAGAGTAGAAATGTACAGGGACTCGAAATTTTGACCAATTTTGATAAAGATGGCAATACTTATGTTGACGGAAAAATCTATGATCCGAAGTCGGGCAAAACGTATAGCTGCAAGATGACCTTAAAAGGTGATAAGCTTGATATCAGAGGCTATGTGGGTGTGAGCTTGCTTGGACGCACCGAGACATGGAAAAGAATTAATTAAGATAGAAAATGGCTGCAAAATCAAAATAATCCGCTTGCATGGATAGGTCAGATTCCACCAAAAAGGCAATTTATTTCTAGGAAGTAAATTGCCTTTTTGGTTTTGTGCTGGAATTACAGTATTTTCATCCCTACAAATTATAAATACCAGCTCTATGGCCGTAAAAATGTCTTATGTTGAAAATGTCAAGCTTGCACTACAGTCCATTGTAGGGAATAAGCTGCGGACATTTTTAACAGCACTGATCATTGCCATAGGGATGATGGCATTAATAGGGGTATTGACCTCGATTGATGCCATGAAAAACTCGCTGACAGATTCCTTTTCGTCGATGGGGTCAAATTCCTTCAACATACGCAACAGGGGATTGAATGTTCGGATCGGTAATGAAGGGACTCGCTCAAAAGTCTTTGCTAATATTACCTACGCACAGTCTGCAAGATTCAGACAGGATTTTCACTTTAATGCGTTGACATCAATCAGTGCCAATGTGAGTTGGAATACAACAGCAAAATATCAATCCAAAAAGACAAACCCTAATATTGGCCTGATCGGGACAGATGAAAATTATCTGCAGACATCAGGGTATGTTGTCAGCGAAGGCCGTAATTTTTCTACGCGAGAGGTTGAAACAGGTAGTGGCGTGATCATCATCGGTAGTGAAGTGAGTAAAATGCTATTCAACGAAATTATTGATCCAATAGGACAGTTTATTACTGTTAACAATATCCGCTATTTGGTGATAGGAGTTTTAAAAAGTAAAGGTTCTTCTGCCGGGATGGGTGGGGACAGAGCCTGCTTTATTCCCCTGATCAAGGCCAGGGCAGTGATGCAGGGTACCGAGCCTTCCTATGTGATCACTGTTTCTTCCAATGACCCCATGCGATTGGAAGCGGCAATCGGCGAAGCTACAATCGTATTTAGAAATATCCGCGGATTGGCATCACGGCAGTCAAATGATTTTGAAATCACCAAATCAGATGCGGTTGCCCAGATGCTGATGCAAAATATGGCTATGGTTACTTTGGGAGCGGTCGTGATTGCTTTTATAACCCTTGTGGGAGCTTCAATCGGATTGATGAACATCATGCTAGTTTCGGTCACTGAACGTACACGAGAGATCGGTATTCGTAAGGCAATCGGTGCAACACCAAGTGTTATACGTAAACAATTTCTGATGGAAGCAATTGTGATCTGTATGATTGGAGGTGTCGCCGGGATCTTTATAGGCATTTTGATTGGTAATATTCTGGCGCTGCAGCTCGGCACATCCTTTATTATACCTTGGGGAGCGATTATTTTGGGTTTCGCGGTATGTGGACTCGTCGGTATGCTATCGGGCTATTACCCGGCCTCAAAAGCATCTAAACTGGATCCAGTCGATGCGCTCCGTTACGAGTAATTCACATTGGGGCGCCTAACACGCTATTTTTACGAAATTTTTATGGATAAGACCTTTTGTTATGCGATAGCTTAAATCCGCTAGCTTTCGTTCCTATCTGTTATTAAAATTCCGGCGCTTTTCAGCTAAAATGCGAGAGACCAAAGTTGAGATAAGGTTACACCAACTTCGGACTGCAAGCACAATGAGTCCACCTTGAGTCCACGTTGAGTCCACCTTTTTAAGGTGGATTTACCATTGAGGCACCGCGCATGCACCCTGCTTACAGGTCGAAGATGTCTAGGGCTTGTCTCCCTGTTGGTCGCTATCAAAGCAAGAGGAAAAGTAGATCGATCGAAAAAAGGAATTTTATGCAATCGGTTTAATGTTACCAAATCATTGATTTGGGGTGAATTCTCCGTGAATAGCCCTTTTCTCGAAAGGTAAAGCAACTTATTCCAATGAAAAAACTGTAATATTGTATAAAAAAATAAAATCGAATTATGTACAATACATTACAACCAGTTTTAGAAAAGGAATTGGAAGCAATCAAAGAAGCGGGATTGTATAAACAAGAGCGGGTGATCGTTACTCCACAAGGAGCAGACATCAAAGTAAGCACAGGACAGGAAGTTGTCAATTTTTGTGCTAACAATTATTTGGGACTTTCTTCACATCCAAAAGTAATCGAAGCTGCTAAGAAAGCGATTGATACACACGGTTATGGAATGTCTTCCGTACGTTTCATCTGCGGTACCCAAGATGTGCATAAAGAATTAGAAGCAAAAATTTCTACGTTCCTCGGAACAGAAGATACTATTTTATATGCGGCAGCATTCGACGCTAACGGTGGGGTGTTTGAGCCGTTATTTGGAGCCGAAGATGCCATCATTTCCGACGAATTAAATCACGCCTCTATCATAGACGGTGTTCGTTTATGTAAAGCGCAACGTTTCCGCTATAAAAATGCGGATATGGCTGATCTGGAAGCGCAATTACAGGCCGCATCCGGTGCTCGGCATAAAATCATTGTTACAGATGGAGCGTTTTCGATGGATGGATCTGTAGCTCCATTAGACCAGATCTGTGATCTTGCGGATAAATACCAGGCGCTAGTGATGATCGATGAGTCGCATTGTACAGGATTTATCGGTGCAACTGGACGTGGTACACACGAGCTTTTCAATGTAATTGATCGTGTAGATATCATTACAGGTACTTTAGGTAAGGCGTTAGGTGGTGCTTCTGGAGGTTTTACTTCCGGTAAAAAAGAAATCATCGATTTGTTACGTCAGCGTTCACGTCCTTATTTATTTTCGAATACCCTAGCACCAGCAATTGCCGGAGCTTCTGTTGCGGTCTTGGACATGCTGAGCGAGACAACTGCATTACGTGATAAATTGGAATCAAATACAATCTACTTCCGTGAAAAAATGACGGCTGCTGGATTTGATATCAAACCAGGTTTCCACCCGATTGTGCCTGTGATGCTGTATGACGCGAAATTAGCGCAGGAATTTGCATCCAAGATGTTGGATGAGGGAATTTATGTAATAGGTTTCTATTATCCTGTTGTACCTCAGGGAAAAGCTCGTATCCGTGTGCAGATTTCGGCAGGACACGAAGTTACTCACCTGGATAAAGCAATCGCCGCCTTTACTAAAGTAGGTAAAGAATTAGGTGTAATTAAATAAAATACACATAGTTATAAAATTTATGGTGCAAAATGTTTATCTTTGCACCCTGAATTTAAAAACAAATTTACTTGCTAGATGCAAAATATTAGAAACATAGCGATTATCGCTCACGTCGATCACGGTAAAACTACGTTGGTAGACAAAATCTTACACTTCACAAATCTTTTTAGAGACAATGATGGTACAGGTGATTTAATTCTGGATAATAATGATTTAGAACGTGAACGCGGTATTACTATTGTCGCTAAAAACGTTTCTGTTGAATATAAAGGCGTAAAAATTAACGTTATTGATACACCTGGTCACGCCGATTTCGGTGGTGAGGTTGAGCGTGTATTGAAAATGGCTGATGGTGTTGTTTTGCTTGTGGATGCGTTCGAAGGTCCGATGCCACAAACACGTTTCGTTACACAAAAGGCATTATCCCTGGGGTTGAAACCGTTGGTAGTTGTCAATAAAGTCGATAAAGAAAACTGTCGTCCTGAAGAGGTTTACGAGAATGTATTTGATTTATTCTTTAGCCTAGATGCGACAGAAGAACAATTAGCATTCCCTGTATTATATGGTTCATCCAAACATGGTTGGATGTCAACAGATTGGAAAGAAAAGAAAGAAGATGTGTCTGAATTATTAGATGCTATCATCAGTCATTTCCCACCTTCCCCATTTGTTGAAGGTACATTACAAATGCAGATCACATCGTTGGATTACTCTACATTCGTAGGACGTATTGCCATCGGTCGTGTAGCGCGTGGTATAATCAAAGAAGGTCAACCTATTTCGTTGGTAAAACGTGATGGCAAGATCGTGAAATCACGTGTTAAAGAATTGCATACATTCGAAGGTTTAGGCCGTCGTCGTGTAGAAGAAGTTAAATGTGGCGATATTTGTGCCGTAGTTGGTATCGAAGGTTTTGATATCGGTGATACAATTGCAGATTTCGAAAATCCGGAGCAACTGGAAGTTATCAGTATTGATGAACCAACAATGAACATGTTGTTCACCATCAATAACTCGCCTTTCTTCGGTAAAGAAGGTAAATTGGTTACTTCGAGACACATCCACGATCGTCTACAAAAAGAATTAGAAAAGAACTTGGCTTTACGCGTCGTTCCCACTGAATCTCCAGATGCTTGGTTGGTATACGGACGTGGTATCCTTCACTTGTCGGTATTGATCGAAACAATGCGTCGTGAAGGTTACGAACTACAAGTAGGTCAACCTCAGGTAATCTTAAAAGAAATTGATGGCAAAAAATGTGAGCCTATCGAGGTGTTGGTAGTTGACGTGCCTGCAGAGGTTTCTGGTAAAGTAATTGAGCTAGTAACTCAACGTAAAGGTGAACTTTTAGTGATGGAGACGAAAGGTGAAATGCAACATCTTGAGTTCGAAATTCCTTCTCGTGGTATCATCGGTTTACGTAACAACGTGTTGACAGCTACAGCAGGTGAAGCTGTTATGGCGCACCGTTTAAAAGGTTACGAGCCTTGGAGAGGACCAATCCCTGGACGTTTGCACGGTGTATTGATCTCTTTAGATAAAGGTACAACTACAGCATACTCTATCGATAAGTTACAAGACAGAGGTAAGTTCTTCGTTGATCCAGGTGTGGATATTTATGAAGGTCAAATCTTGGGTGAGCATATCCGTGACAATGATTTAACGATCAACATCGTTAAAGGTAAACAATTGACAAATATGCGTGCTTCGGGTACAGATGATAACACACGTATCGCACCAGCGATTAAATTCTCTTTAGAGGAATCTATGGAGTATATCCAAGCTGACGAATACATTGAGGTTACACCACAGTCTATCCGTTTGCGTAAAATCTATTTGACTGAAAATGAGCGTAAAGTAAACGCGAAGAAATTCCAATAGTCAATAGCGGAACGCGATATAAAAAAAGCCCCCGAACATTGTTCGAGGGCTTTTTTATTGCATGGATATTTGGTTCACCAAATAACTGTAGCGGTTTACTTTTTTGTTCTTACCTCTGCTGCGCGATAGGTGTCGCCGTCAGTTGTGTAGATTTTGAATTGTACATCATAAGCTTCAGGTACGTAAATCACAATCGGCATTCTGCCATTGTAACGTACAGTCTCAGGTTGTGCTGAAACAAAAAGGTTTCTTTTTTCTTTGTTTGGGCAAGCCATCATAGTGCTGGCGACATTACCATTTGTTTTGAATAAATAATAGTCATAACCCCAGCCCTGAAGATCTTTTTTCTCTAAAGTGCCCGATAAATTAAAGGTATTACATCCGTCTACTTCCATCCATTTTCCCACCGAAAACTCTATTTTTTTGTTTTTATCACTTTCTGAATAGGGAACTTCAATCACCATTTTTTTATACCCTTTTTCTGGGCTAGGAAAAATTCCTAAGTCAATTTTGTCGATAACCATTTGCGCTTTACTAATAGTTGTTGAGGATACTAATGCGATCATCAATAGCATCATTACTTGAAATACATTTTTTTTCATATATGCAATTATTTAATTTTAATGGCCATGAAATATTCTTGTTTTTTGTGTGTTGTAAACTTGAATACCCCATTTTATTATTTTTATTTGTTTTTTAAACGCGCTATCTGCAAAAAATGCTACACGCTTATAACAGATATAACACCTATAGGACTGTATTGTTTTTGGAAGGATTAATCGAAAAACAAAAAATGTTAAATAATAATTGCTTGGGAAACTAAATTGTTTGATGTATTTCAATTTATAGCTGGTCGTAGATTTACTTGTTTGTCGTGTATGAAGCCTTTCATCAAAATTTTGCCGACTTTGGAACAGTTGCTCTTTTTTGAAATTCAGGTGATAGAAAACCGAATTGCTTTTTAATTCGCAGGAATATAATCAGCCAAGAATACGTAACTTTGTGTGAGATAAGGATTATTATGAGTAAACAGGTGGAGCACACTCCAAAAGAATATATTCAGATAAAAGGAGCAAGAGTTAATAACTTAAAGAATATTGACGTTGATATCCCTAAAAATAAATTAGTTGTTATCACTGGAATGTCGGGCTCAGGAAAATCCTCCTTGGCTTTTGATACGCTCTATGCCGAAGGACAGCGGCGTTATGTCGAAAGTCTCTCTTCGTACGCAAGACAATTTATGGGACGGATGAATAAACCGGAGGTGGATTACATCAAAGGTATCGCCCCTGCAATTGCCATAGAGCAACGTGTCATTACTTCCAACCCCCGTTCGACGGTAGGAACATCCACCGAGATCTATGATTATCTGAAATTGTTATATGCCCGAGTCGGAAAGACAATTTCTCCTGTATCTGGTCGCGAGGTGACCAAAGACAGTGTGAGTTCAGTGGTGGATTTTGCCTTGAATTTGGAAGAGGGGACAACGTTGACGCTTCTCGCGCCACTTATTCCTTCTCATGGACGCAAACTCAAAGAAGAGTTGTCTCTCTTGTTGCAGAAAGGTTTTGTGCGTGTCGTCTATGGGGATAGTATGCAGAAGATCGAAGCTATTATCGATGATAAGGCCATCGCCAATAAAGACCTTCAGGATGGTGAAGTGCTTATTGTCGTCGACCGGGTTCGCATTGAACAGGACGATGACACAGTCAATCGACTTTCTGACTCTGTCCAAACAGGTTTTTTCGAAGGTAAGGGGGAACTTTATATGGAGGAAAATGGTCAAAGACATCATTTCTCTCATAAATTTGAACTTGATGGAATAACATTTGAAGAACCTACACCAAATTTCTTCAGTTTTAATAATCCTTATGGTGCCTGTCGCCGATGTGAAGGTTATGGAAAGATCATTGGTATTGACCCTGATCTTGTTATTCCAGACAAAAGCCGTTCGGTCTACGATGGCGCAATTGCCCCTTGGCGCGGGGAGAAAATGGGCGAGTGGTTACAAGTGCTTGTTAAAAGTTCCCTGAAATTTGATTTTCCAATACATCGTGCATACATGGATCTGACCGCTGAACAGAAAGAGTTGCTGTGGACGGGAAATAAATATTTTACCGGCCTGACACAGTTCTTTCAGGAACTTGAAGAGCAGACTTATAAAATTCAATACCGTGTGATGTTATCTCGCTATCGTGGGAAGACAGATTGCCCGGACTGCCGTGGGACCCGATTACGTAAAGATGCTACTTACGTGAAAGTAGGGGGCAAGTCTATCACCGATATCGTTTTGATGCCGCTGGAGGACGCCTTGGAATTCTTTACAACTTTACCGCTGGTGGGTAATGAACTTGTCATTGCCAAAAGACTTCTTGCTGAAATTAATAATAGATTGCAATTTTTGTGCGATGTTGGATTAAGTTACCTGACCTTGAACCGGCTATCGAATACCCTTTCTGGAGGGGAATCACAGCGGATCAATCTGGCAACTTCATTAGGAAGTTCACTCGTAGGTTCTATTTATGTGTTGGACGAGCCAAGTATTGGACTTCATCCACGTGATACACAGCGCCTGATCTCTGTGCTGAAATCTCTGCGCGATGTTGGTAATACAGTGGTGGTGGTCGAGCATGAGCAGGAGATGATGGAGGCGGCTGATTACCTGATCGATATCGGACCGGAAGCCGGGATCAATGGCGGCGAAATGGTCTTCGCGGGTACATATCAGCAGATTCTGAAAGATACAAAGAGCCTTACGGGTCAATACCTCAGTGGCAAAAGCCAGATTGAGGTACCCAAAAAACGCCGTCCATGGTCCAATAGTGTTACCATTAAAGGAGCCCATGAGAATAACCTCAAAGGGATTGATGTACAATTTCCATTGAATACGTTTACTGTGGTAACGGGTGTTTCGGGATCAGGTAAGACCTCCTTGGTCAAACGTATCCTTTACCCAGCACTGCAGAAGTCGATAGGCAATTACTCCGGTGAGCAGACGGGGGTCTATGATGCGATCGAGGGGGATATTACCCAAGTCGAACAAGTTGAAATGGTCGATCAAAACCCGATCGGTCGTTCTTCGCGATCCAACCCGGTGACTTACGTGAAAGCCTGGGATGAAATCAGGGCTTTATATGCCAACCAGGCACCGGCCAAAGCTGCTGGATTGAAACCTGCGGCATTTTCATTTAATGTTGAAGGTGGACGTTGTGATGTTTGTCAGGGCGAAGGCGAAGTTAAAATTGAAATGCAATTTATGGCCGATATCGTTTTGCCCTGTGAGGCATGTGGAGGCAAACGATTTAAACAATTTGTGCTTGATGTACACTTCAAAAACAAGTCGGTAGCAGATGTTCTCGAGCTGAGTGTTGATGAAGCGATCGTATTCTTTGCAGACCAGCCTAAAATATTAGCGAAATTGCAGCCTTTACAGGACGTTGGACTAGGCTACGTTAAGCTCGGACAATCGTCAAGTACATTGTCTGGTGGTGAAGCACAGCGGATTAAGCTGGCTTCCTTCCTCATTAAGGGAAATAACAGCAAGAAGACACTTTTTATCTTTGATGAGCCCACGACGGGCTTACACTTTCAGGATATTAAAAAGCTATTGAAATCATTTGATGCACTGATTGCCTTAGGAAACAGTATCTTGGTGATCGAGCACAATATGGATATGATCAAATCGGCAGATTGGGTCATCGATATTGGTCCTGAGGGTGGCAATAAAGGTGGAAAGCTAGTCTTTGCGGGACTTCCTGAAGAACTTATCCATTGTAAAGATTCTTATACAGGTCAATTTTTAAAGGCACATTTAAGAGATTAAATCCTACTTTAGCGAAGTGAAGTAATCTGTATCAGGGCAACTGGACTGCCAATAAGTTGCGATTTATTGTTCCTTTTGTTAAGGCCTGATAGAATACTATGCAGTAAATAAAAAACTAATATTTCAATACTTAATACGATTATGATTAAAAGATTTTTTTTAAGTGTCGTCCTTGGAATAGCGGCGCTTTCGTCCATGGCGCAACAACCGGAAAGACCAAAATTGGTTGTCGGCCTGATGGTGGATCAAATGCGTTGGGATTATTTATATCGTTTTGCAGATCGATATGGAAATGATGGTTTCAAACGACTTTTGAAAGAAGGATTCTCCTGTGAAAATACATTGATTAATTATATTCCGACATACACAGCCATTGGGCACAGTTCGGTATATACAGGTTCAGTTCCCTCCATACATGGTATTGCAGGCAATGACTGGATCGAAGAACAGACGGGCAAGAATATGTACTGTACGCAGGACGACAATGTCATTGGTGTAGGTACTACAGCCAAGGAAGGGCAGCAGTCTCCACGTAATTTGCTTGCTTCGACCGTAACGGACCAATTGAAGCTCGCTTCTAACTTTAAATCCAAAGTGATCGGTATTGCAATCAAAGACCGTGGCGGTATTCTGCCGGCGGGACATTTTGCCGATGCAGCGTATTGGTTTGAAGCAAAATCAGGTGATTGGATTACCTCTAATTTCTACATGGATAAACTGCCAAAATGGGTGGTGGACTTCAACAAGAAAAAATTGGCCGAGAAATACCTGAAAGGCGACTGGAAACCAATGTATGATATCAGCACCTATGCTGCCAACAGTATTGCCGATGATAACATCTACGAAGGTAAGTACCCTGGAGAAGAAAAGCCGACTTTGCCGCGTGCGACTTCCAAGCTAATGAAAGACGAAGGCTATGAGCTGATCAAAACCACACCAATGGGAAATCAGTTTACGTTGGATCTAGCTATGGAAGCAATCAAAAATGAGCAGATGGGAAATAACCCAACTAAAAATACCGACTTTCTTTGTGTGAGCCTTTCAGCAACAGATTATGTGGGGCACCGTTACTCATTGACAGCAGTGGAGATTGAAGATATCTATCTGCAGCTCGATAAACAGCTTGCCGATTTCTTCAACTACCTGGATAAGACGGTGGGCAAGGGTAACTACACGTTCTTCCTGACAGCAGATCATGGCGCTTCTTATAACTCTCGGTTCTTTATGGATATGAAAGGAAACGGTGGTTATTTCTATTCCCGTCAGATTATCACAGGACTTAACAAAACCCTTAAAGAGAAATTTGGACAAGAGAAGCTTGTTAAAAGTATGATGAACTACCAGGTGCACTTAAATAATCAATTGATTGATTCTTTGAACTTGGATCGTGATAAAATAAAAGAGACCATCATTCGTGAGCTTCGCCATACAGAAGGCGTCGCTTATGTTGCTGATATGGAAAAGGGTGAAAGTCTGATGATTCCGGCGCCTATCCGTGAAAAAATGATCAATGGCTACAATTTTAAACGTAGCGGTTCAATCCAGATCGTTTGTGAGCCACAATGGTACGACGGTACGCCTCGTTCGACCGGTACGACACATGGTACCTGGTCTGGGTATGATTCCCATATTCCTTTGGTATTTATGGGCTGGGGAATTAAACCCGGAGTATCTAATACAGAGGTGCATATTGTGGATATCGCACCGACAATTTCGTCGCTCTTACACATTACCGAGCCTAATGGCAGTATCGGAAAACCGATTACGGCGGTATTGGGACAATAAGAGACCAGAGCGAACGCTCATTAAGTTTTAACAACACAGACAACCTTCGGAGTAGTAGAATCCTTATGGATAAACTAAATCCGAAGGTTATTTTTTAGATAAACAAATAGTTAGTTTATCGTAGGTGATCATGTATAGCAATAGCATATCTTCGACGCATGAGACTGCAGTGTGGGCAGATGTGAACTACAGTTTGCGCCCATACAGATGATACATACGTGAAATTAGGGCGGTTTTATTCTATTGAATAAAAAACGTAAATTTGCAATTCAACAGGGGGTTAACAAATTATGCTTTCCAAAAAGACAAAATATGCAATAAAGGCACTTATGGTGCTTGGTCGTAACTACGGCAATGAGCCTATGCAAATCGTGAAGATTGCACAGGAGGAGAATATTCCAAAAAAATTCTTGGAACAAATTCTGCTTGAAATGCGAAATGCCGGAATTCTCTATAGCAAAAAAGGCGCTGGAGGTGGTTATAGCCTCAATAAGGCTCCCGAAGATGTTTTCTTATCGCAGGTTATGCGCCTGATTGATGGACCTATCGCTTTGTTACCCTGCGTGAGCTTAAACTTCTACAGATCATGTGATGAGTGTACTCAAGAACATGCCTGTGGCATACGCGATACCTTTGTTGAGGTAAGAAATGCCATGTTGCAGATTTTAAATGATACAAGTATTGCCCATTTAATCAATAAGGAAAAAGAATTGAACCTAAATGTAGATTAAAGGAAATAAAATATATTTTTCTATTTATACTGGGGCGTAACAAATAAGTTACGCCTCTTTTTTTATGAGATTAAATTATTGATATAGCGTGAATTATCGTGTTTTATTTGAGCGGGTCAAGTTTCATTTATTAATTACATAATTATTTAACATTATTTTACGAATTTTCCGTAGCAACATTTATATATTTACCTCGACAATATATAAACGAAATTTTATGAAACTAACCTATTCCCTAGTTTTGTTTCTTTTATTTTCAGTCCTGAGTTCCAAGTCCTATGCACAACATAAACTTGTGGGATCGGTGGCCGATATCAAAGATCTTGCAAAACTACATCAAGCTTCAATCGCGCTGCTCAGTCCCAAAGATTCGATTTTGGTTAAATTCGGTCGGACGAAGGAAAATGGAACATTCCAAATAGCTAATATCGACACAGGTACCTATAAAATGGTGGTTTCCTATCCGCAGTATGCTGACTTGGTAAAGGATATCCATGTGGCTGCCGAAGATTTAGATATTGGTATTGTAAAGCTATCCAAAGCAGCTCTACTATTGGAGGAGGTTCAGGTGAATGGTAAAATTCCTGTAGTTATTAAAGGCGACACCATCGAATACGATGCCGGTAGTTTTAAAGTAGAGAAGGATGCTAAAGTAGAGGATCTGTTGAAGGTATTGCCGGGTATTACGATGGATGGATCAGGCAAGATCATCGCTCAAGGTAAGGAAGTAAAAAAAGTATTGCTTGATGGGGAAGAGTTTTTTGGGGATGATCCAACCCTGATCACCAAGAATATTCGGTCAGATATGGTCAGCAAGGTACAAGTCTATGAGAAGAAATCAGATCTTGCCGTACGTACAGGGGTAGATGATGGTGAACGAACGCAGACAATTGATATTAAGCTTAAAGAAGATAAGAAAAAAGGAATGTTCGGCCAAGCTGTTGCGGGAGCTGGTACAGATAAATATTATGGCGGAAAAGTCATGCTCAATAAGTTTAAGGGATCGCAGAAAATTGCTGCTTATGGTATTCTGGCCAATGATGGAATGGTCGGACTAGGATTTGAAGATAGCCAAAAATATGGTGTGGGCGGAAGTAGCAATGTACAGATGATGGACGGTGGTGGTATTATGATTTCTGGTGGTGGTGATGGTTCCGATGGGGGATGGGACGGTAAATACTATGGTGGCGGCGTGCCTAAGGCCATAAACATGGGAGCAAGTTATTCCGACAAATCCAAAGATGATAAGCATAAGATCAATGCAAACTTTAAGCGGAATCAGATCAATGTCAACAATACAAGTACATACAACGCGCAGAATAACCTTCCTGAACGTGCACAGGTAGATAATAATGTGACGTCATCAGAAACCGAAACGCAGGCAAATATTGCAAATTTAAGATATGATTTAAAGTTAGATTCACTATCCGATTTGACGGTCAATATGGGATATACCAAGTCCAATCGCGATAGTAAATCAGACTCCAAAGCCGACCAACGTAAACTGGACGGAACACTGATTACAGAAACTAATTCAAACACGGATCTAAATAGTGATCAGGATAAGTTCAATGTGAATGCGATGCTAACCCGTCGTTTTAAAAAGGAGCGTAGATCTGTTACTTTTAATGTCAGTGCCAATACGGATAAAAATAGTTCTAAAACGCAATATTTTTCTGAGAACTACTTTGAAAGTTCGGGAAATAAGACTGTAATTGATCAATTTAAGAATGATAAACTTACAAATAATGCTTATGCCGCTTCTGTGACGTACTCGGAGCCCCTTTCCAAAAGATTGACAGCTGCAGTAGGGTATTCTTTTAATAGTAACAACTCGGAAACACTTAATCAGTCATTCGATAAAGATCCTGCTACAGGTAAATACACTGTCCTGGATCAAAATCTATTAAATGATTTCGATTTTTCCAGTTTGAAAAATGGTATTAACACCTCGCTGAATTATAAAACCAGTAGTTTAACTGTCAATTTAAGCAATAGAGTTGATTTTGAGGATGTAAAGAGAACGTATAACAACCTCAATACAACATTGCAGCGCAATCAGACTTCTATCAACCCGAACGTCTCGGTGAACTATAAACTTTCGAAGAGTAAAAACATTGGATTTCGTTATAGTGGACGTACGGCACAACCTTCGTTGACACAGATCGAGCCTTTAAAGCAAAACGCACAGCCGCTTGTGGAATATTTGGATAATCCAAATCTGAAAGCAGGGTTTAACAACTCCTATTCGATTAATTACAATAGCTATAAGCAGTTGAAAGACCAGGGATTCTATTTTTATGCGAGCGCAGATCAGGGTAAGAAGAATATCAATACCAATGTACGCTATAACCTGGACGAGGGTACGCAACAAATTTCCTATGTTAATATTGATAAGGATAATTGGCGTATTTATGGTAGTGGATCTTACAGTTTTGTGCTACAAAAGAAATGGGGATTGAAAATGAATATCGGTGTCAACGGTCAGTACAATAGCCAATTTAGTTATTTATCATCGTATAACGAAGAACCAAAGCTCAATAGAAATCAGACAAAGAGTATAACTCCTGAAATAGGCTTTAACAGATATAAAGCAAATAAGATGGACTTTTATATTTCGTTGATGCCGGGGGTCGAGCAAATGAGCTCTTTTTTACAGCCCGAATTGAACCGCACAACCTTTAAATTCCGTTCTTATTCGCAGTTCACTTATTATTTGCCAAAAGATTTTAAAATCTCGCTGTCTACAGACCAAAATTATCAAGCTGCGACGAAAACATTGCAATCCATTAATATCATTAATATGAATGGGTATGTTTCCAAAAAATTATTGAAAGATAAGTCTTTGGAAGTACAGGTATTTGTCAATGATATTTTAAACAAAAATAATGGGGTGTACCGTTATCAAAATGGAACTTCATTTATCCAGACCAGCAACGATGTACTGCGTCGTTATGGAATGCTAAAAGTAATCTACAATTTTACAACAATGAAAGGAGATGCCAAATGAGTAAGTATATAAAGTTGATGGTCTGGGTATTATTGTTGAGCTCAGGAGTAGCCCATGCACAACACGCGTATTTTCCGAGCAGCGGAACGGTGACTTATGAACGGAAGTTTCATGTGCAGAATTTCTTAAAACGCAATTATCTCAGCAAACCCGATTTAGATACCTGGGATAAGCTGATGGTCGACAATGCGGTGAAGAATGGGCCTGCAGAGGTGGTGACCCATCATATCCTGAAATTTTACGATAATGAAACCCTGTTTGAAACGGTGCAGGAAGATTATCCCGCAAATTATCGTAATGTGACTCACTATAATTCTATTCTCCCGGATTCAAAAACGTACATTAATTTCCAGAATCAGGAATTCTTAAAATTGCTCCCCTTTGGAGATGATCAGCTCTTGCTTAAAGATTCATTGCCTACTGTAAAATGGAAGTATACCGATGAATACCGAAATATTGCGGGATATGACTGCAGAAGAGCCAATGGAATTATTCAAGATTCGGTCTATGTGGTTGCGTTTTTTGCGGGGCAAATCCCTATCTCCGGTGGTCCTGAACTTATACACGGACTCCCGGGCTTAGTGATGGGGATATCCATCCCAAGTATGAATGTAAATATGTTTGCCACAAAGGTGGAGATTACCAATACTGCATTTTCCAACGTGCTGACCAAGAAGAAAAAAGTTGTTGCGGAATCCAGGGCAGAGATCATAAAAAAACTGAAAGATACCGTCTATGATTATATGGATGAGAAGGCGTTTAAGAAGCGTTTGCAGAGTATACTCTTTTAGGGGGGTAGGCGGTCGAGATGATAAAAAAGCCTGTTCGTATGAACAGGCTTTTTGTATAAAAGGAGGTAGGTCTTATATTAACGTACCGTACTTCCGACTTTAATTGTTGTATCGGGTTTGACAAAATCCAATCGACCATCAGCGTCTTCGGCCATAAGGATCATTCCCTGTGACATAATTCCTTTTATTTCACGAGGCTCAAGATTGACTAAGATGGATACCTGACGGCCTACGATCTCCTCAGGACTGAAAAACTCTGCGATACCCGAAACGACAGTGCGTGTATCTAAGCCGGTGTCTATCGTCAATTTTAACAATTTCTTGGTTTTGGCAACTTTTTCAGCAGCGGCAATGGTTCCGACACGGATATCCATTTTAACAAAATCATCGAAGCTAATATTTTCTTTTGCAGGAGCAACCTTGGCATTATCGGCTAAGTTTTTCGCTTTTGCTTCAGCAAGTTTGTTTAACTGGAAGTCGACTTGTTCATCGGTTATTTTGTCGAATAACAATTGCACTTCACCCAATTGGTGTCCAGCTTGGATCAAAGCATCTGAACCTGCGTCGTTCCAGTTTCCTTGCGGAAAATTAAGCATTTCAAATAATTTGATAGCTGTTTTCGGTAAAAACGGTTGTGCAAGAACGGCAAGATTGGCAACGATTTGAGCAGCAACATTTAGGATTGTTTTGACACGTTCCTCATCTGTTTTAATGATTTTCCATGGCTCCTCATCAGCAAGATATTTGTTGCCCAGACGAGCTACATTCATAAATTCTGCCAATGCCTCACGGAAGCGGAATTGCTCCAAAGACGATTTGATAGAAGTAGGGTATGATTTTAGTTCATCCAGTACCGCTTGATCTACAGCTGTTAGTGGCGAACCGTTCAATACCTTGCCATCAAAATATTTGTGAGAAAGTACCAAGACACGGTTGACAAAGTTTCCAAAAATAGCAACGAGCTCATTGTTGATCCTAGCTTGGAAATCTTTCCAGGTAAACTCGGCATCCGAAGTTTCCGGTAATATGGATGTCAATACATAGCGCAATTCATCCTGCTTATCAGGAAATTCCTGTAGGTATTCATGTAACCAAACCGCATGGTTTCTAGACGTGGACAGCTTATCACCTTCCAGGTTAAGGAATTCGTTGGCTGGAATATTTTCTGGTAAAATATAGTCGCCGTGTGCATGAAGAATCGCCGGGAAAATAATACAGTGGAAAACAATATTATCTTTTCCAATAAAATGGATCAGCGTAGAATCGTCTGCTGGGTTTTCATGGGTTTTCCAATAGTCTTCCCAGTTTTTACCATGGTCTAAAGCCCACTGTTTTGTTGCTGAGATATAACCGATAGGTGCATCTAACCAAACATATAGTTTTTTACCCTCTGCTTCAGCCAAAGGTACATCAACGCCCCAATCCAGATCTCTTGTCATTGAACGCGGCTGTAAACCGGATTTAAGCCAAGATTGACATTGGCCAAAAACGTTGGATTTAAGGATATTTTTCTTTCCTTCGATCAGCCATTTTTCAAGCCAAGGCTGGTATTTATCCAAAGGTAGGTACCAATGTTTCGTTTCTTTCAAAACTGGCGTTTTTCCGCTCAATGTTGAAATTGGGTTGATCAAATCTGTTGGGCTAAGTGATGTCCCACATTTTTCACATTGGTCACCATAAGCGCCTTCGGACTTACAATTTGGACAAGTTCCCGTAATGTAGCGGTCGGCCAAAAACTGATGGTATTCCTCATCGTAGTACTGCTCCGAAAATTTCTCGACAAATTCACCTTTGTTGTAAAGGTTCAAGAAGAAATCCTGCGATAACTGGTGATGTATGGGCTCCGATGTACGGTGATATATATCGAAAGAGATACCAAACTCCTCAAAGCTTTCTTTGATTTGTTTATTGTATTTGTCAATGATTTGTTGCGGGGTGATGCCCTCTTTTTTTGCACGGATGGTAATCGCCGCACCATGCTCATCTGAACCACATACATAGACTACATCTTTTTGATTCAGACGCAAATAGCGGACAAAGATATCCCCTGGGATATAAGCTCCGGCAAGGTGTCCAATATGTAAAGGACCATTGGCATAAGGTAATGCCGATGTGATGGTATAACGTTTTTTATCTAGAATACTCAATGCTTGAAAGTATATTAAAGTGTGTACTTGTTTTCTTTGGCAAACTTAGATAAATTGCTGTTTATATGCAATATAAATGCGTGTCATATCGAACAATTTATTCTTGAATTCTTGTTTTGGCTCATTTCTACGATTGTTTCAACTTGATTAAAATGCGCTTCCATTTAACAGCTTGTTATCGTAGAAATATTATTCAAAATAGCGGTAGAAAACTTAGATAAATTTACGTTTATTTGTACATATAAGCACAATATATCAAGTAAATTTATAACTGGACTCTACAATGGAGAGCTCCTTACGTTTGATCATTAGCGATAAAAAAAGATGTCCAAAATACCTGATTTTCTGAAAGAAGGCGATAAAGTAGCTATCGTTTGTCCTGCGAGTTTTATACGTGGCTCTATTGATGTTGGCATAAAAACATTGGAGAACTGGGGGCTGGAAGTTGTGGTTGGGAAGACTGTTGGGACATCGTTCCATCAATTTGCCGGAGATGACAATTTACGCGCTGCCGATCTGCAGTGGGCACTGGATGATCCGTCGATTAAAGCAGTTTTTGCCGCGCGCGGAGGTTACGGTTGTGTTCGTATTGTCGATCAGATAGATTTTTCAAGCTTTGAAAAAGATCCCAAATGGTTGGTGGGTTTTAGCGATATTACCGTATTGCATAGTCATATTCAACGGAACTATAAAATTACAACAATACATGGACAGATGCCAAAGTCTTTTGAAACGGGCACAAAAGCATCGTTGGAAACTTTAAAAAATGCATTGTTTGGTCATAATATGGATTTTGCCTACGAGCAAACGTTATTCCCCAATCGTGCGGGTAAAGGCGAAGGAAAATTGGTCGGTGGAAATTTAGCAATCTTACTATCTGTACTTGCTTCTAATTCGGATGTCAATTACAAGAATAAAGTTTTATTTATAGAGGATGTAGGTGAAGCCTATTACTCCGTAGACAGAATGCTAAGGGCATTGAAGCGCGCGGGGAAATTAAAAAAATTGAATGGTCTAATTGTAGGGGGCTTTTCTGCTATGAAAGACAATGATCCTGCTTTTGGGCAGCGTGTAGAGGAAATTGTGTGGGATATAGTTAAAGAATATGATTTCCCGGTAGCATTTGGCTACCCTGCAGGGCATATTGATGATAATCACGCCCTGGTATTTGGGCGAAAAGTAGCCTTGAATACAACAGTAAATTCTGTTCAGTTAACCTATTTGTAGGGGAAGCTGAACAGAATCTCGTTGTTTTATTTATTGGTTGATTATCCCGAATGTACAGGGATGACCATCATGGCAGCCTGACTCTTCCAGGCCATCTTTTGCGCTATACTCGTATTGAAAATTCGACTTAATAAGCCCTTGTCCCGATGGAAAGTGACCATCATGTCGATATGATTTTCGTTGATGTATTGGTTGATTCCTGAAGCAATGTCTGCATTGAGGATATAACTATAGATTGGGTGGTAAGGTGCCAGTAAATCCTGCATGGCTGTTATTTCTGCATTAACGGCTTTATTTGCCGGATCTTCTTTGGTCACATGGACGACATAGACCTCACTTTTACGTAATACTTCGGACGCATTAACCAAAAGACGGTTTAATTTTAGTTTTACCTCTTTGAGATTGGTGGCGATCAACATCTTTTTGGGTACCCGAAATTCTGCTCGTGCGGGGACCACCAGTAATGGTGTGTGACAATTTTCGATCAGCTTGAGGGTATTGCTTCCAAGAAGCAGTTTCTTTAAGCCACTTTTACCTGCAGTCCCGACGATGACAAGATCAATGTCCTCCTCAGCACAGGTACGGTTTACGCCATAGCTAAGTTCATATTCTTCAAGAACTGATTTCCAGGCAATGCCCTCAGGGAAAAGCAACATCAGTTCCTGTTGCCAGGTATTGAGGTCCTTTTGTTTTTCTTCCAAGATTTCTGAATTGCTGATGACAACAGGTTCAGTACCTACGGTAGGGATTACTTCGTATGTGTGGTATAGGACAACTTTTTCAATGCCCCAAAGTGGAGCTAATTGTGCGGCATATCGAGCAGCAGCATAGGCATTGTCCGAAAAGTCTGTTAACAAGAGTAGGTTTTTCATCCTTTAGTTATTTGTTGATCCATAATCCGCAGCTAAGGTTTTTTACGCTGTCTTAGCCGTTCCAAGCATTATAATCGGGTCTATAGTCATCAAATTACGCATTAAGTATTATAAATGCAATAGCTTTATTTATTATGGTGAGTGCTGTGAGGGGTTCAATTTAAATAATTTCATTAATTTAGGGAGATCGGTAATTCAAGTTTTAATAAATTAAACGTTTTTTATGGCAATTTGGAATTCATTGGGTAAATATAGGGATACGGGACTTTTGGTCGTGCGTGTTGGACTTGGGGTGATGATGATCATGCACGGTCTGCCCAAATTACAGGGCGGTCCTGAGCTCTGGGCAGGTGTAGGAAAATCTATGGGTAATATTGGTATTCATTTTATGCCTACCTTTTGGGGGTTTATGGCAGCTGCGACCGAAACTGTTGGGGGCCTATTTTTATTGCTGGGGCTCTTTTTCCGACCAGCGGCATTATTGCTTGCATTTACGATGGTCATCGCTGGATTAATGCATCTTTCTAAAGGAGATGGTATCTCTGGTGCATCACATGCGATTGAGCTTTGCTTTGTGTTTTTAGGACTTATCCTTATTGGGCCGGGTAAACATTCGGTTGACAAGAAATAAGAGACTTCCCGGCAAGAGATTTCCCAGAGGAAGAATTATACGACAAAACGCCGCAATGTATTCTAAATTGCGGCGTTTTGTCGTATAATTTGTTTCTGTTGGACAACGAGTCCATCGTTGTTGATATTTACAAAGCACAGATTTCTAGGATCTATCCATGGGAATAACCAGTAAGTTGGCAGCGCCATTCCAGGCTATTTTCTTAGAAATGCTTGTTTTGAATAGGCTCGCTAATAGTCCTTGCTTTTTATGGAATGAAAGTATGAGATCAATATGTTTCTCTTTGGCATATTCTTCAATACCTAGTGCAATATCATCATGGCTGATGTAGTCATAAATCGGATGATATTTGTCCAGGCGTTCATGGAGATGCTTTAATTCCTGTGCCAAATCTGCGGCTGAACCTTCTTTTTTAGCAACATTCAAAACATATAATTGTGCATTGAAAGTGTCTAAAACCTGATCTAAATTGAATAAATCCAGCTTTCTGTCTACCTCTTTCAGATCGGTTGTAGCCAACACATTTTTGGGGACTGCAGGATTTACCTTATGGGAAACGATAAGCATGGGCTTATTGCAGATGTCCATCAACGTAATAGCATTACTTCCGACCAAAATCTTAGCAAAACCTGTTTGTCCGGTGATACCCAATGCGACAAGGTCAATGTCGTGCGATTTACACATGTCATTGACTCCCAATGGCAGATCAACATCTTCCATCTGATGCGTTAGTTCCACTTGTGGAGGGAACAATAATCTAATTTGGTCAAACCATTGTGTCAGTTCTTTCTCTTTGGTCTCTTTTACCTCATCATTGACAATGACAATAGGTTCGTTATTGACAATGGTAACACTATTGTAAGTATGGTAGATAATAACCTTTTGAGTTTTCCAGGCTTCTGTGCACAGCGCAACTTGTTGTGCTGCAAGAAGAGCATTTTCTGAAAAGTCAGTTAACAGGAGGATCCGTTTCATGATGTTCTTTTTTATACGTTTAACTTCTATAACCTGGTTGGTGCATCCTGTCCTGCAAAATCTTTAGCGTATGAGCTATGGGAATCATTCGGACTTCAAGCAGTACCGGTATATTACTAAAACAATGAATGTAGCGATAAGTTACAAAGAAAACGTGAATTTAATGTTAAACTCTTCCTATTGTGATGAGTGTCATAAAAAAAGGCAACCGGGATTACGGTTGCCTTTTTTTAGAGAGAGAATACGTTCTATTTTTTTGCTTGAAAGTTGATGATATAATCGGTCATCACTTTGGCACTTTCATCTTTCACAAAGTCAAGATCGATTTTAGGTTGGGATTTACCTTCCTCCCATGCTGGTTTACCCTGCAATTTCAATAGGGCGTTGATGCGGTCTCTATTTTTCTTGAGGTTGTCATCTTTCTCTTTCTTGAATTTGTTTAGTTCCAATGGAATTTTAACATCCTCATCTTTTTGAGCTTCTTCAATATCCTCTTTTAGATACTTATATTCCAATGAGGTTTTAATGCGTGCCTCATGCATCGCTTCTAATTTTTTGTCAACAGCAGTTAGATCAGCTACTTTTTTGAAGTTGCTCGATTGGATTTGATCCCAAGGGAGTGCTGATTTTTCTGAGCTCTCGCCAAATTTCTCTGCGGAGAACTGCGAAGGGAATACGATATCTGGTGTAACCCCTTTATGTTGTGTACTACTACCGTTTACACGATAGAATTTACCTAGGGTGATATTGATCTGTCCATATTGAGGAGCACCTTCTGGGGTATCTGGATCTTTTTCACCTGAGGCCTTTAACAGTAAGCGGCTGGTCGGGCTGATAACGCGTGACATGTCGATTGCCGATTGTACTGTTCCTTTACCATAACTTTGAGATCCTAAGATAATACCTCTTCCATAATCCTGGATAGCCCCGGCAAAGATTTCAGAAGCAGAAGCCGAGAAGCGGTTGATCATGATGCCCAATGGACCATCCCAGGATACACCCGCGTTTTTATCTTCTTCGACATCGATGTTATTTTTGGTGTCTCTTACTTGTACAACTGGACCTTTATCGATAAATAAACCAGTTAGATCAATTGCTTCCGGTAAGGAACCGCCACCATTGAATCGCAAATCGATAACCACAGCATCTACTTTTTCCTGTTTCAAGGTGTCTAAGATTAACCTAACGTCTCTCGTTGTGCTCTTATAGTTTGGATCGCGTCTTCTGTAAGCTTCAAAATCCATGTAGAACTTCGGAATATTGATGATACCCACTTTGTACGTTTTTCCATCGGCACCTTTGACGTTCATAATCTCTTTTTTCGCAGACTCTTCTTCAACGACGATTTTCTCACGTACTAAAGATACAATGCGCGGATGAGAGTTCATTGGCTGACCAGCAGGTATAATTTTCAGGCGAACAATGGTTCCTTTTGGACCTTTGATTTTTGCTACGGCTGCATCAAGTCTCCAGCCAATAATGTCTTCGAATTCACCATCTTTTCCTTGGGCTACAGCAATGATTTTATCATTGACATGAATGCTCTTGTCTTTGAATATTGGTCCACCAGGGATAATTTCGAAGATGCTTACGGCCTCGTTGTCGACGACAAGTCGTGCTCCGATTCCTTCAAACGTATTGGCCATTCCTTCATTGAAGGCCTGTGCAAATGATGGGTTAAAATAAGACGTATGTGGGTCAACAGCATCTGTCAATGCTTGCATGACCACTTGAAAAGCATCGTTGGCATTGGTTTTCTTTGCCTGCGAGATCAAATTGACATAGCGTTTTTTTAGTGTTTCCACCTGTTTGGTCCTCGCGCTGTCGGTCGATTTACCACTCGCGGTTTCTAAGTTGAGCAGATCGTATTTTACGCGTTTACGCCATTGGTCGTTGGCTTCATCTGCCGTTTTGAACCAGCCTAATTTTTCACGGTTAGGTTGGTAATACTCATCCTTCGTATAATCCTGTTTCTTATCGATTTCTGAAAGCGCATATTGCATTCTGTCCAGGTATCTCTTTGAATAGACATTAAAAATATGGAATGCAGCAGAAAGATCTCCATTTTTGATATCCTGCGCAAGATTGTTTCTGTACGCTTGAAATTCATCAATATCCGCTTGAAGCAAATAATTTTTTCCTTGATCCAAAGTTTTGATTAGATTATCGTATATGATACCCGATATCGAATCATTCATTTTGACCTTTTTGTAGCTCGCATTTTCCAATAATCCCGAGACTTCTTTAGCGATAATTTGATGTTGTGTGCTTGGTTTAAGCCCTCCATCATCAGGAAGCGCCACTCGTGGTTTTGAACCACAAGAAACAATGGATACAACAAAAAGTGCAAATATGAGTTTCCTAAACATATTTTCGACGGTTTTAATAATCATTCTTTTTAAAAAATATTCAGCTCCTATTGATGAGCGTGCTAAATTTAGTGAAATTCGTAGCACATTATCGCAGAATCTAAAAATTTATTTGATTTATCCTTCAATATTTACAAAAAGCTTAAAATCTCTTTGTAGACTGCTCTTTCAACAGACCAATAGAAGGGGTAGATTGTTTTAAATGTTTCAATTGTACAATTCATTTTTTAACTGTGTATAGGCTTTGTAGGTCTGATCAGCAGATGGATAATCTTTTAGCACAAGATAGACCTCGCCTAGTTTATCCAATATAGCGAGTGAGAGCTGTTTGTTATTTTCATCTGAAGCCAATTCAGCGGCCTGCACAAATTCTTTGATCGCCACCTTATAATTACCATCTTTTTGCTTGGAGGAGGCCAGCAAGTATTCGATTTCAGCGAGCTCGCTACTCAGTTTTTTTGCATTGGCCAAGTCGCGGGCTTGTAGCAGAAACCACTGAGCCTCGGTAAATTTATTTTGCTTAAAATAAATTTCAGCAAGCATTTCCCATGCAAAAATCTTCCCCTCATAGGCTTTGGCCTTATTGAGTAAAGGGATCGCACTGCGGATAATATTATTCTCGGCAGTTTTATAATTTCCCTGACCGGCTCGTGCCATAGCAATTAAAAGCCAGGCGTTGGCTTGGTCTGCATAGCTTTTGCTCTTCATGGCATAGGTATGATAATTTTGTGCGCTCTCTTCAGCACGTACAAAGTCTCCACTATACAGCTGGAAATTGCTGATGTTCATATTAATTGTAGCAATATCATCCCTATTATCGGTACGATTTGCCAAGGAAAGCGCCTGATATAAAAATTTTGAGGCATTGCTGCTATCGTTATTTTTAATTGAAAATAAGGCTGCTTCATTGGCAAGCGCATAGCCAGCAATCCAGTTTTCAGCTTTTGTTTGCGTCTCTATAGCACTATCCCAGCTATTTGCCGCAGTAGGCATGGGGTTCATTAAATATTGAAAATGGCCCAAGTTATTGGTACTCCGCAGTTGCAATAATAGACGCTGGAGCAGGAGCTGCCTGGCAATTTCTTTGCTGAAAGACTTCTTGTCGGCATAATGCTCTGCTAGTATTTCATTGGCTGTTTTTGGAGGTGGTAAAAAATAGACCTCTGGACCGATACCTTTAAAGGTAGCATCGTATTGTTTTATCGCGCCAGTATAATCTTTGGCAGCATCCTGTGCGATTACCTGACATGGTATATTCATGAATGCAGTCAAAGCGGTAAATATAGAAATCCAGTATTTTGTCATTCTCATAAAATATTACGTTATTATTAACGTCTACATAAATTTAGCTAAAGGACATATTTGAGCAATCTACTACTTAATTCGATAAACCTGTACGGTCGGTTATGCTCTGCCAAAAGCAATTTACATATATAATAGAGCAAATATGACGAAAAATTGTGTGAAAAAATGTTAAAGTAATATCGAACGGCGAATGATAACCCTCAAAACTATGTTTGTGAAAGCTTGATGCTTATTGCTTTGCAGAACTCTTCATCGAAGAGTTTGGATGAATAAAGCTAAAATATTTAGTCGCTGTGCCGTTTAATTTTTAACTTTGTGTTATGGCGACACGAATTCCATTAGCAGAACGACTTAGACCGCGGCAATTGAGTGATTATGTGGGACAACAACATATTGTGGGCCCAGATGCAGTACTCTACCATGCGATCCAGCAAAAAAATATTCCATCCATGATTTTGTGGGGACCTCCCGGGGTCGGAAAAACAAGTTTGGCCTTGCTGATCGCAAGAGAGCTCGACCGGCCGTTCTTTTCATTAAGTGCGATTCAAGCAGGGGTGAAAGATATTCGTGAAGTCATCGAAAAAGCCGAACGGCTGATGAACTTCAACCAAGATCAACCCATTTTATTTATTGATGAGATTCACCGTTTTTCCAAGTCGCAGCAAGATTCACTTTTAGGGGCTGTTGAACGCGGGCTTGTGACACTGATTGGTGCAACAACAGAAAATCCATCGTTCGAGGTCATTTCCGCATTGCTCTCGCGTTGCCAAGTGTATGTATTGGAACATCTTTCGGAAGAAGATCTTATTGGATTAATTCAAAAAGCGTTACATGAAGATGAATATTTACAGAAACAAGCTATTGTTGTAGAAGAATATGAGGCCTTGTTGCGGCTTTCTGGTGGCGATGCACGTAAATTATTGAATGTTCTCGAATTGGTTGTGAATGCTGCTGTATTGCACAAAGAGCCAATTACAAATGCTTTTGTATTGAAGCAGGTACAGCAAAATATGGCCATTTATGATAAAGCGGGTGAGCAGCATTACGATATTATTTCGGCCTTTATTAAATCAATCCGCGGGTCTGATCCGAATGCCGCAGTATATTGGCTTGCACGGATGATCGAAGGCGGTGAGGATCCATCCTTTATTGCACGGAGGTTGTTGATTTTAGCTTCTGAAGATATTGGCAATGCCAATCCGAATGCCTTGTTGTTGGCAAACAATTGTTTTCAGGCAGTCAATGTTATTGGATGGCCCGAATCACGTATCATTCTTTCGCAAACGGTTATCTATTTGGCGACTTCTGTTAAAAGCAACGCTTCCTATGAAGCAATCAATAAGGCACAGGCCTTGGTGAAACAAACTGGAGATCTATCTGTACCGCTGCATATCCGCAATGCGCCGACCAAATTGATGAAGGACTTAAATTATGGCGCCGAATACAAATATTCACATGCCTATCCGGGGAATTTTGTTGTTCAGGAATTTCTTCCCAAAGAAATCAGTGGAGTCAAATTGTATGAGCCTGGGCAAAATTCGCAGGAGGAAAAATTGAGACAGAGTTTAAGGGACAAATGGAAAGAGAAATATAAGTATTAAATCAATATGTCTTGAAAAACTAGGCATGGAAAGTATTTTTGACTTTTGTTAAAACGATCTAATGGATTTGCTTGTTCTTATGGCGTTTTTCAATAGGTAGTAAACACGCTGGCACTCTCCATAGTTAGCGTGTTTTTTTTATTGCGGATCAACTTAAATTATTTATGTTTGTTTTACAAATGTTTCAACTATGAACTTAGAGCCTTTAAAACAAACAGGACGTTTGGCCACCATAGCACTGACTGGACTTTTTGTCTTTTCCTGCAAAAAGGATAATCCTAAACCCGAGCCCGAGCCGGAACCAGTGGAGCGCACCGAAGCGCAGCTGATCAAGGATGATATCTATAAGTATTATAAGTTATATTCACTTTGGGATAAATCCATTCCTGATTATACCAGTGATCCTTCTCAATTCACGGATAAATATGGTTCAGCAGATTTGGTGCTCGATGCGCTGAAGAAGATGACACCAGCACATACGGCTTATCCAAATGGAGTCTTTGACCGATTTTCCTATATGTTGGGGCTAGATGGATATAACACCGGAACAACCGCTTCTGGCAGGCTTAAGATGGATACGAACGATGGGTACGGCATCTATGTTCAGTTGGGCACGGAAGATGAAAAAACGGCACAGCCCATTATTTATTTTGTAGAAGGCGGATCTCCGGCCCAAAAGGCAGGTTTTAAGCGTTCCGATTTTATTACGGCAGTCAACGGTGATTCTGATTATTCTATCGCCGTCACCTGTACGACGACTGGTTGTTCGATTAATGATGCAAGTGCTCGGGACAAAATGATGAATAAGCTGAATGCTGCTTTGGACGCTGGTACACTTAAACTTCAAGTGAAACATCAAGACGGGACAACAACGACCAAAGATCTTACATACGCGAATGGTTATACCATTGACCCGATCTATAAAGATTCGATCTACACGTATAATGGAAATAATGTTGGGTACCTCGCTTTATCATCTTTTGAGGAAATTGAGAATAATAATGTCAATCAACAAAAGATTGATGCAGCTTTTGATAAATTCCAGGCTCAGCAGGTTAAAAGTTTAATTGTTGATTTACGCTACAATGGCGGTGGTTATGTTGACGCTTCCGCTTATGTTGCCGATAAAATTGGGGGAGCTATTACGAAAGGAAAGCTGATGCTAACCTATGAGGTGAACGATTATATTAAAGCGACACCGAGCATCAATAAAATGTTTCAGGATACCAAGTTTGAAGGCAAGAGCAATCTGAACTTGAGTAAAGTTTATTTCCTGGTGAGTGATCGTACAGCATCGGCAGCGGAAATGTTAATTAATGTGCTCAAGCCCTATCTGCAAGTGCAGATCATAGCCTCTGGTGCGCGTACATACGGTAAACCTGTAGGCTTTTTTGAGCAGGTTGTCCAAAAGAAGGTATCTTTCTGGCCAGTTTCCTTTCTTCTGAAGAATTCTGCGAATTTTTCAGACTATTGGGATGGGTTGGTTCCAGATAAAAGCAATATAACAGATTACGTGTTTGTCGATGTAGGCGATAAGAAGGAGACCATGCTGGCGACAGCATTGAACGATGCTGCACCGGGTATTACCACCAAAGCTTCTATCAATGCAGTAAGCCGAAAGGGCTACCGCACGCTTGACCAAGGCGAGGTTAATATACGACCAGACCGTGGCATGATCAAGAAACGTTAATCAAGAAACATTGATAATAAAAAATCCCCCATCTGTCATCAAGACCTTTGGGGGATTTTTTTATAGCTTTATTCGCCTTGTGTTCGGACAGCGTTCGGGGCTGATCAATACGTGTAGAAACTTTGTGCAGATGCTGACCAGATAATTTCTGTTCGGGATCTGGTCAAGGTCTGTTGCATATCGGGTCAAAGTCTGTGCGCATCCGAAGCAGGTACGAACAAAGTACGAATCTGATCCCTTTTATTCGTTCGAAAAAAGATAAGAATGGCACAGTTCTGCCGCGGCAGCATCTGGCAAACATTTTAAGTAGCCAACGGGAACCTGAGCGATGATTTTTTCCAAAATGGTGTTCATGTTGGAAAATAATTCCTTGTTCCAACGTATGGAAGTACAGCTCGGCAATACAGCGATAAAGCCTTTAAGTCCAGTTTGCCATTCGAACTCATTCTTAGGAGCCTGTTGCAAGCGAACGAATCCTTGTAAGGGCAGTTGTTCATTTTTATAACACGGCGTCTTGCCGCTCCAAGGTGTTCCATAAATTAATACACCTTCATCGGTTATTCGAATAGCTGGATTATCGTCGTTGAGCAAAGAGGTATTTGGGATATGTTTTAACCAAAGGCGGCTATGTGTACTCTTACCGGTACCGCTCTTGCCTAAAAATGCTACACCTCTGCCGGCGTGGTTTGCAACAGAAGCATGGATCATGATGGTGTTATGCAGCAGGCTGGCTTGCCCAAAGATCATCATCGCCATCCAGGTAATAACGCCACCCTGTTCATCCGCTGTGCTTGCAGGGACATAAAGTAAAGAACGTTCAAAGTTGCGGTCACTTTGGAGGTACCAGATCCCATTGCCCTGTTCGTTGCTGATTGTTGTGATGAAAGTATCCTCTTTTTCATAAAAACGAAATCGATCTCCCCATGCAATGGACTCGTCTGTCCGAAGTATACCCATATCCTCAGGTATCGGTGCTTTTGCTACACTGACAGTGATACTAATGTCTGTTTTGTCGGTGGGGTCTAGCCATTGGAAGTCGCGAAACGAAGGAAGAAGCTGGGCTAGCGGATAATCTGCAGGATGATTAAACTCCAGTATTAATTCCGCGATGCGGTAGCGTGTCTGGGATAATTCGGATGATGTCGTCAAATTCATGTTTAAATAATTATTTCGTGGGCTCGCCCGATTTGTCTTTTAAAAACTTGTTAGAAATTCAGACTTAAGTATTTGCCGGTCATTTCTTTTTATTTCATAGCTGTTGTCAGCCACTTCTTTTCATTTGTCTATTGTGCCGATATGCGTCTTATTGATCCACTATGTTGCTCGAATTAGGATTAGTCGAGATAAATACGTTGCTGGCATTTTTCGGCCAGGTGTAGGTCATGTGTTACAAACAAGCAGATTTTGTGCTTTCCATGTTCCAATAGTCGATGAATTAACGTATCCGATGTCGTCTTATCCAATGCGGAAGTAACCTCATCGAAGAGCCATATATCACCGTCGTGCATGAGTGCGCGGGCAATAGCAACGCGTTGTGCCTGCCCTTCTGATAGGCCAATGCCAGATTCACCGACGACCGTATCAATTCCGTCGGGTAAGTCAAATACAAATTCCGCACAAGCAAGCCAAAGTGCTTTTTGCATATCCATTGCCCCTTCTTCTTTGACATGAAGGAGTAAATTCTCACGAATGGTACCGCTGAATAGTGAATTTCCCTGCGGAATATAAGCGAGGTTGATCCGATGGCTGGCCGTTAACTCTCTTTCACCATCCTTATCTAAAAGCCTAATTTGTCCTTTTTCAGCTTTTAGCAATGCCAGCAGTAAGCGGATCAATGTTGTTTTTCCTTTTCCACTCGGTCCGATGATAGCGGTGGGCTCACCCACCTTTAAGGAAAGATTTAAATTTTGTAACACCCATTTATCTTCATAACGGAAGGAGAGGTCGCTGATCCGAAGCTCCTGTGTCTCATGGAGACGCTGTTGTGTTACCTGTGGTTCGATTTCTCCAGCTTGCAATTCCAATAGGCGATCTGCAGATACCCGGAAGCGTACAAAGCCTGGGATATAAGCAATCAGTGCGAGGATTGGCGATTGAATCCGTGCTACCAATTGTAGAAAAGCGGTCATTGTTCCGAATGAAATCTGCCCCGCCTGTAATCGATAGATCCCCCAGATAAAAGCGATTAAATAACCGGCATTCATGGCTACTTTCATGGCTCCCTGAGTGTATGTGGAGAAGTTGAGCTGGCGTATTTTCAACAATAATAATTGATGCTGGCTCGCTAGGAGTTTCTCTCTTCTTTTAGGGAAGATTCCCATCGCCCGAATGAGGAGTCGAAAACGAAGATTTTCCTGCAGCACCTTTGAAAAGTTGCTTTCCTCCTCCTTGACTTCCTTGCTAAGCTTACGCATCTTGCGGAAATACAATTTTGAAAACACAAAAAGTGGGGATATGGCCAGGATCATCAGTGCCAGCATCGGGTCCATATACCAAAGAAAACCGACTGAGGCCAATAGCTGGATTGTGGTCAATATAAAAGACAAGAATGTATTGGCGATGGTATTGGCGACTTCCTCACAGTCCGTCTGGATGCGGATCTGAATATCGCCTGTATGCCAGTTTTTGACTAATTGCCATATGGAGAGCATTTGCGCGTCGAGCATCGTTCGTTGGAGCTGGAGCGTAAGCATCAATTTGATCTGCTCCATCATGCGACCCGAATACCCCTTGATGCCTACATTTAAGGCAATACTTCCCACGATGCCAATAAGTAGCCATTTCAGTGGTAAATCCCCATGAGATGTGGCCGTGTCGACAGCCTTTTTGGATAAAAACACAAAAGCGAGGGAAAGGCCAATGCATATCAGTTCCAGTATGAAATAAAGGAACAGTTTGCTTCGGTATCCCTGGGTGATTGACCAAGCCCAGCGCAGGTGTTGCTTCAGGCTATTGTTATTCATTTTTCCAATAATCCCTGTTTTTGGAAGTCTTGAAGGAGAATTTCTGCATCGGATTTTGCCTGTTCGATGTCCACGTCATAATTTTCACAAAGTAAATCAACGATAGTGTCAATTGTGAATTCTTTTCCTTTGAGTTGTTCCCACAACCATGCTGCAGAGCTGTTTAGCGTATAAACTGTTGATAGGTCAACCATATCTTGGCTAGGATCCACAATCAAATGATCTGAACCAATTGTTCTCAAAACTAAATCCGATCTTAATTTCATAAGCTTTAAATATTTTTAACAAGTTAAACTCGATGCGTTATATTATAGGCCGCCTGTTGTTAAATTGCATTACGAACTATTAAACACAAATAGTCTGCTATTTTAGAAACAACCCTTTTACTATATGGCGCAATTTTAATCAATGCGTTATCCTATCAAACATAAATAAATTGTGCCTTAAATACAATATTATTGATCGTATTAAGACACAATTTTTCATCTTTTTCATACGCTATATAAGGGCTTAATCGTTTTCCATTCAAAAGTCCATAGTGAAATAATAAAAGAAATAATTTTAGTGTTGTTGCTTTAATGCACGTATGGTATCACGCAGACCCTCCTTGGCTGTTTTAGGTAAACGTTCGATTGCCAAGGCAACTTTTATTTTTTTATTTGAAACAACAAGATTACTTGTCAGTTTTTTTAATCGCCATGTATTTAGTGGAAATGCTCTCGTATGGTCCCCTAGTTTAGATAGGAAGGAGATGATGCGCTTTGGCAGCGGGAAACAAGGGACTTTTAGCCTAGTCTCCTGTTTCATGATTTTCACAATTTCATTTGACGATAAGGTTTCGTCATCGGATAGATGATAGATGCCTGAACTCAATTTTTTGTTTTGCAAAAGAATCTGTTCGATATAGAAACAAAAGTTATCGATGGAAAGAAAAGAGCGTTTATTCTTAAAACGAACCAACGGATAGGGAATCCCTTTGCTAACTATGGAGTATAACTGCTTTAAGTTGCCTTTGTCCCCGGCGCCATGCACCATGGGCGGACGTAAAATAATTAATTTCTTATCTGTGGGTAACTGTTGACTCATTAGCCATTCTTCGGCAGCTTGTTTCGATCTACCATAGGGAGAAACGGAGTTATAAGTGGCATTTTCAGCAAGGGTTTTCGCAGACTCGACTTCTTCAATAGCTGCCAGTGAACTAATATGAATAAATACCTTGGCTTGGGAGGAAATAAATAGGTCAAAAGCTTTTTTTGCGAGTTCAAAATTGGCATAAAAAAAATCATTTTCAGTCGCCTTTCCTGTAAAGTCATGTGCTTTACCGACTAAATTGATCATACAGTCGGCTGAAATATTATCCTTCACCCAACTGAGGTTTCTCATGGACACAAATTCACATTGAAAGGGACCTTTGAGCTTCGCGCTTAAATGGCTGCCAATGAAGCCAGTATTTCCCCCTAAAATTAATACTTTCATCTTAATACCCTTAATTCTTTCTCTCTGATATTTATATAGCTAAATAAATATATTTCATCATTTTAGTATTCCGAATGGTGATTCTTTTAATTCGTTGTTAAATACTTCGTTAAAGATTTGTTAACATGGGCAATTAAAAGAGGTGTTTGAAGGGTATTTAACATTGTAAAAAACTTTCTTCATAATTCGAGCTAAAATAACCGGTGTAAATATACATATATTTACTTATCTTAATTTACTCAACGTTAATTCTATCTAAATTGCTACAGTATAATGTTAATTTTTTTTAAAGTTTAGCGTTTTATTCCAATAGCGAAAAAGAAAAGAAGTCTTCATTCGAAAGTGAAGGATTTGGAATGAGAATTTTTATCCGACTGTTTTTAAAATAGCTATTTATTTTCCGATAGAATCTTGGTTACTGCTTATAGAAGGCGAGTTATTTGACGGATTTATTTGTGTTAGAAATAATCAATTTTAATTTGTTAAGAATACGACGCAATAATCGGATCCGGTACCAGCCAAAGCCTCGTAATCTTACCCAAAGTCGGTCAATAGCTATCGCTTTTTTTTTATTTTGTGGATAATGCATATAAGCAATAGCAATAATATCTGTCGCTGCAACATATTCGCGGAGTACCAGATTGCCGTCTCCCGCTAATATATATTGATCATTTTTTTCCCCTACAAAACGATGAAAGACAAATTTATCCTTGTCTTTAGCCAGTATATTGCAGCCCAGGGCTAAAGCTTCACCCCGATAAGCCCGTAGGAGTACAGTGTCACCATCCTTGATAAATGGAAGCATACTGTTTCCTTTGATTCTGATGCGAACTTCCTTGCCTTCAGTAAGGATGCGTTGTACTTCAGAAAAATAGTCTTCGTTTGAAATAACCCGTGCTTTGCTGTCGTTTGTATTTTCAGACATCAGTTAGGGATTGGTTTTAACGAAATAAGCAATAACTTGCTGTAAATAGGTGTCTTTTAATAACACCTTTTTGTTTTCATCCAGAAGATAAATCGTTGGTGAAGCTTTCAGATCGTATAAGTTGAAAGACAATATTTTGCTTTCGCTGTCAAAACCGTTGATCCATTGGTCCGCCAATTCAGATTGATAGTTTTTCCACTTTGTGCGATCTCCCCATGGATCGATCGCGAGTACCTGTACTTGTAGTTGGGAAAAGAGCTGTACCAACTGAGGAGTATCGCGGAGCTGATGAATAGTTTCTTTGCAATGCGAGCAATCCGGATCGTAAAAGATCAAGAAGGTATATTTTGATTTTGTATCCGATAACTTTTGCTTTTTGCCATTCGCTAGTTCATAAGTAAAGTCTTCGGCAGTTTTTCCCTCTTTATTTCGAAGTACCAATTTATAAGTTGGTCTGTAGGCTTCTTTTTCAAGGTCTGAAAGCAAATCTGTTTTGATTAGGTAGCGCAAAACCGATTCGTACACAATATCATTGCGCATGGGCGAATTGCCGTCGTATAGATAATGTTCATATTGTTTGATGAAATAATCAAAGCTTGTCCGATTGGCTTTTGCTTGGTCGAGCATCAGATCTACAGCTTTGTCTCTTGTTGCAGAATCTGGCGTCTGTGCCAATAGTTGAATGAAATCAGCAAGTTGTTGTTCTCCCTTCTCAGGTTTTTTTACTTGTGCAGTATCCTGCATGTCAAATTTATCCCAGAAATGGAATAAAGTGCTATCAGCAGCGCTTAAAGGTTTTTTGCTTTGTTGTGCAGTGTCGTTTTTTTGTTTTCCTTTTGTATTGTCCTTACAGGAGTAACCGAATAGGATTACTACACATATGGGTAGCCAAAAGTTAAAGATTGGACTTTTCATTTAATTTATGCTTAACTTTACGAAGTTAATAAAACTTTCAGGATTCTACTTGAACGAATGTAATCCTATTCTGTAAGATTTTATTGACCGTAAGAGTATGATGAGGAATAATCTCCTATTACCCTCAAATTGACTCAGAATAGCATGTTGGGGATAGAAAGGGTAGTAAGTATTTAATATATATCTAATTTAAAGTTACTAAGTAGCGAATGCTGTTATAACTACGTTATGAAAATTTGATAAATCCTTCAACCAACTAGGTTAAATCAGGTGTAAAGTAGGAAAGGAGACATCCATTGAGTAAATTTTTAAACCATTTAATTAAATAGTTTTACTAATTTTGCGGCAAAATGCCGAGGTATCGAATGAAAAGAATAATATTATGGTTATGTATAGCAGGATTTGTGAGCACAGTACAAGCACAGACCAACCCTGCGAATATAAAAGTTGATAATCTTAGTGATGCTCAGATCGAGCAATATGTGAAACAGGCAGCATTAATGGGCTACGATGAAAGCCAGCTGGATGGTTTCGCACGTGCACAGGGTGTGTCTGCTGTTGAGGTTCAGAAACTCAAAGAACGTTTGGCTACAATTAAACGAAAAAAACAGCAGCCGGATCAGTTGAAGGGATCATCAAGCCAATCTCGCAATAGTCGGAGCAATGGCCGTCAGGTTGGAGGAGCATCAAATGCCGATTCATTGCAAACTAAACAATTAAATAAAAGGGACTCCGTTGAAAATGAGGAGGGGAAGCTCAAGATTTTTGGCTCTGACCTCTTTAAGAATAACGCCATTACCTTTGAGCCTAACTTACGTATGGCTACACCAAGTTCCTATATTATTGGGCCAGACGATGAGATCTTGTTGGATATCACAGGGGATAACGAAGCCTCCTATCAGCTTCCGGTAAGTCCAGATGGAACCATCAAGGTGGAATATGTGGGGCAGATCAATGTTGCCGGTTTATCTATAGCAGCAGCGAAAAGTAAGATTGAGCAACGTTTGAGTAGCACTTATCCAGCGCTACGTTCGGGAAGAACACAAGTGAGTGTCAACATTGGGAATATCCGCACCATTCGTGTGACATTGACTGGTGCTGTTACTAAACCTGGGACCTATAGCCTACCTTCATTGGCAACCGTATTCAATGCATTATACGCCTCGGGAGGACCTAATAAAAACGGGACTTATCGTAAAATTCAGGTAATCCGTGGCAATCGTGTGGTAAGCACAATCGATGTCTATGATTTTTTGGCCAATGGCATACAACAGGGAAATATCCGTCTGCAGGATCAGGATATTATTCATATACCCGTTTATGGGGCCAGAGTACAATTTGAAGGCGAAGTAAAACGTCCGGCAATATTTGAAACGGTACCGGGAGAGTCGCTATCAGATATCTTGCGTTATGCTGGTGACTTTACCGAAAATGCCTATAGTGCTAAAGTTAAAGTCCTTCAAACAACAGGTCGGGAGCGTAGTGTACAAGATATCTACGCGGATCAGTTTGCAAACTATACACCCAAAGGTGGAGATCAGTATATTGTAGAACCTATATTGGAACGTTTCGCCAACCGTGTCAGTGTTTTAGGCGCGGTGTTTCGTCCGGGTATTTTTGGTTTGGAACCAGGGATGACGTTAAAACAGGTATTGGAAATGGCGGATGGCGTACGCGAAGACGCCTTTTGGGAACGCGGTATGATCAATCGCCTGAAAGCCGATAATACTTCGGAGTTGATCAATTTCAATGTACGCGATATCCTAGCCGGCACTGCGGCAGATATTCCCCTTAAAAGGGAGGATAAGATTGAGATCTCGTCTATTTTCGATTTAAGAGACGAATATAAATTCACCGTACAAGGCGAGGTACGTTTTCCTGGAGATTTCCCTTTTGCGAGCAACGCAACACTAGGCGATGTTATTCAGAAGGCAGGTGGGTTTACCGAAGCCGCTAAAAATGCTCGGGTGGAAATTGCACGACGTATACAAAACCTAGATGTGACTGACCATCGATCTTCGAAGACTATTTTGGTGGATATTAAAGACGGCGTGCTTACAGATCCCAACTTGACGCTGCAGCCTTATGATGTGATCTCCATTTTGGGGGATGCGGGTTTCCGCACACAACGTCAGGTAAAAATCGAGGGCGAGGTTCTTTACCCTGGCTTTTATACCATTGCACGTGAAGATGAACGTATTTCGGACATCATTAAACGTGCGGGTGGCCTAACACCTTATGCGTATACCGAGGGAGCTTCCCTGAAACGTACCGGTATGTCTAAATTGAAAGCAGAAGAGAAAAAGGAAAAGGAGCGGTTGAAGAAAGAACTGGAAAAGGATAAGTTAGATGAAGATGGCAATCAGAAAGATTCTAGTTTAGACAAGGACACTGAAAAGAATAACGATGGCTCCAAGGCAAAAAGTGCCGCTTTGGCAAAAGTATCGCAACAAGGAATGTCAGCTTCGGAGATTGAACCGAGTGATCTTGTAGGTATTGAATTAAATAAAATTTTAGAAAAGCCGTATGAAAAGGGGGACCTTCTCGTTTTAGATGGCGATATTATTACAGTACCGAAAGAGCTGGAGACCGTGAAGGTTGTGGGGGAAGTCTTAAACCCAAATAATGTTGTGTACGTTAAAGGTAAGAATTTAAAATATTATATAAACCAAGCCGGAGGATTTACCGATAATGCCTTGAAGAAACGTGTCTTTGTACAATATGCCAATGGTGCCGTAAAAGGTAAGGATGGTGGATATCCAGAAGTTAAACCAGGAGCGGAAATTGTTGTTCCTAAGCGTGCGCCAAGAGAAAGATTAAGCTCTCAGGCTTGGATTGGTATTGGCACTGGGATTGCTTCAACATTAGCTATAATCATTAGCCTTTTTAAGAATTAAAGTAAATTAAAGTACCTATAAAATGGATAACGGTCAGATATCAGCGAGGGATATTATTCTAAAAATTTATGATTGGGTAAAATACATATCTTCACAATGGAAGTTACTCATGATAATAGGTCTTCTTGGTGGAGGGCTAGGTTTTATCTACGCTAAATTTACTAAACCAACCTATACAGCGACGACTACTTTCGTATTAGAGTCTGATTCGGAAACTTCTTCATTAGGTCAGTACGCAAGTATAGCTTCTATGGTTGGCGTAAATTTAGGTGGTAATGGAGGGGGAGTGTTTCAGGGAGATAATCTATTTGCATTTTATAAGTCTCGACGAATGCTAGAAAAAGTTTTATTAGCTAAGTCCCCGAGCGATACGTCAAAACTTATGATTGATAGGTATTTGGATTTAAATGAAGCTAAAGGAGATTGGGCTAAAAATAATCCAAAACTTCTGGAAATTGATTTTAGAAAGGTCTATAAAGGTTCTCAAGGCCGTAGTAAAGATAGTTTAATATCAAAAGTAATTTCAGAGATTAATAAAAAATATCTTGTTGTTGACAAGATTGATAAAAAACTGTCAATCATGAAAGTTGACGTAGTTTCTAACGATGAAATATTTTCTAAGGAATTTAACGAATTGTTAGTAAATGAGGTTAATAATTTCTATATCCAGACCAAGACAAAAAAATCTTTGGACAATGTATTATTACTTCAAAGAAAGGCGGATTCTGTCAGGTCGGTTATGAACGGGGCAATCGAGGCATCTGCAGTTGTTTTAGATGCAACTCCGAATTTGAATCCTACTCGACAGGTGCAACGTATTGTTCCTACCCAGAAGTCTCAGTTTTCGGCGGAAGCAAATAAAGCTATATTAAGCCAACTTGTTCAAAATCTCGAACTTTCAAAATTAGCCTTGGCAAAGGAAGCTCCTTTAATTGAGATTATTGACAAGCCTCTATATCCTTTGGAAAAGAATGCAGTTAGTAAATTAAAAGCGGCGTTTGCAGGTGTTGTAATGATAGTAATGGTTAGTGTCATATGTCTAACAATAAGAAGGATGATTCGAGCTATTTTATTAGGAACCACTAAGATTGAGGATGAAAGTTAGAGGTATAAAGACAAATTATATTTTAAATATAGTAAGAACAATATTAACGACATTAATTGGTATTTTTACTCTTCCATATGTTAATAGCACGTTAGGTGTAGAATCCGTTGGCAAAGTTGAATATATTAATTCGATAATTACTTATTTTGTATTGATATCCGCTTTGGGAATCCCAATGTACGGTGTTCGAGAAGTTGCAAGAGTAAGAGATGATATTAGGGAACGTTCATCGGTCGTGCTGGAGTTGCTTCTAATATTATTTATAACTACCATAATTTCTTATATCGTCGTTTTAATTTTGACGCTTACAGTTTTCTCAGAAGGCTCATATCGAGACTTAATAATTGTTTTATGTCCAATTATATTGTTAACCAATATCGGAGCGGAATGGTTTTTTCAGGGTATTGAAGATCAATTGTACATTACCATAAGATTTATAGTAGTAAAAGCTATAACTCTTGTTTTACTATTTACGCTTGTAAAAACTAAAGATGACTATATTATTTATGCGGGAATAACAGTTGTATCCGGTGTAGGGGGGAATATATTTAACCTTTACAGGCTCAGAAAGTATGTAAATCTAACTGTATCATCTTTAAAGTGTCTTAACATTAAGAGACATTTTCGTGGTATTTTGACAGTTTTTTTGGCTACTATTTCAGTAAGCATCTACTTACAACTTGATATAACTTTATTAGGAGCAATTGGAGGCGACGAGACAGTTGGGCTGTATGCTACAGCCAACAAGCTAGTAAGGTTTTCAATACTATTCATAACTACCTTAGGAGCGGTAATGCTACCTAGGCTATCATATCTGTATGATAATGGAAGATTGATAGAATATGAAACATATTTGGCGAAGTCTCTTAAATATATTTTGTTTTTTTCTGTGCCAATTTCAGCCTTAATTTTCTCACTTTCAAGAGAAATTATACTGGTAATGGCTGGCGAACAATTTCTTGGCTCAGTCGGAGCTATGAGAATTTTATCTTTTCTAATTATTATTATTGGAATTGCATATTATTTGGCTTTTATGATACTATATCCTCAAGGAAAAGAAAGTTTATACACAAAAATTGTTGTGGTTTCAGCTGTAGTAAGTGTTGTTATGAACATCTTACTCATTCCCAAATTTCTCCATATTGCAACTGCGAGCGTGAGTGTGTTTGTTGAACTCTTAGGCATAATTTTGATGATAGTTGTTTGTAAGAAACAGCTAATTAGCCTGGGTTTTTTTTCTAAGTCAAATCTTCATTATTTTTTCGCTGGAGGTTTTATCTGCTTATTAATTCCTTTCATTCCTGCCTTGTCTAATAATTTGCTTTTTACAATATTTTTGAAGTCTTTCACTGGACTAATAACATATTTGCTTTATCTCCTAATTTTTAAAGATAGTCTACTTTATGAATTGTACGGTAAGGCATTAAGTTATTTAAATAAAAATCGTTAATGCCCCATTTTAAATCATTGGAGATATGAAGTTTTCATTATGTGTTTCAGCATATAAAGATGTTTTTTTTAAGGAGTGCTTAAATAGTCTGATCAATCAAAATTACGATAATTATGAAATCATTATTTTAAACGATTGTTCCCCTGGCTGTATCCGTGAAATTAGCAATGCTGTTGATCATCCTAATCTTTACTATTATGAAAACGAAAAGAACGTTGGCGCTATAGATTTGGTTGATAATTGGAACAAATTGCTTGATTTATGTTCCGGTGATTATATTGTTATTGTCGGAGATGATGACTATTTGTCGCCAGATTATCTTTCTAATTTTCATCAACTTATTTTAGCTAATCCACAATATGCTGTTTTTCATTGTAGATCCTATATAGTAGATGAAAAATCAACAGAATTTAAGTTAACTAATTCTTGGCCGAATAACGAAACCGTTCTAAATAGTATGTATCACAGATTATCGAATCTGCGAAATTGGTATATTTCGGATTTCGTGTATTCGACGAAGATTCTTAGGGCTATTGGTGGTTTTGTTAAGCTACCATTGGCATGGGCTTCTGACGACCTAAGTTTTTATTGTGCAGCGCTTGAACATGGGGTATGCCATACGGAAATTCCACTACTATTTTATAGGGAATCCTCTTATACAATCAGCAATAGTAACGCCTATTTGTTGAAATTGGATGCGGTAAATTATGAATATAAGTTGACTAAAGAATTAGTTTCCAAAATCAACCCCCAAACAAAGGCTGATGAAATTTTGAAATCATATATAGATTTAAATTTCGATCGTTTTTTTAACAGGAAAAAAGAAGATTGTATAATACAGGCACTCAAAGGTAGCAAATCTATTCTTTATAAAATTAAAACGCTATTTGCTCTTTTGAAAAATAAAAGCAAGGCGTCGCTTACGACTTATAATTTAATTAAGTCCATTCTTAAATCTTTTTCATAATGATCTATATTCTATATTGTAAATTTGATAATACGAAGGATAATCATACTGGGATGGCATATTTTTTTAAAAAATTAGCAAATAAGTATCCCGACATTCGTTTGATAGAAAATATAAATCAGAATTTTAGTGGTTCGAAGATTATAGGGTTTATATGTTCTATTCTCTTAGCTTTTTATTTAAAACTTATTTTAAAGAAGAATGATAAAGTTGTATTTGGAGAGTATCTCACAAAAGACGTCGCATTTCAGGATGTTACGGCTCGTTTGCTACGGATGATGGGGTGCAAAAATCATTTTTCGGGTCTTGTTCACCTAGCGCCTTCTCACCTTCTTGAGTTGTATGGGGGAGAAGAACACATAAAATGTAGACTCAATAATATTGACGAAGTTTTTTCTTTCGGTTCGAGCTTAACATCATTTATTAGGCGGATCAGTTCAACGATAAAATTAAACCAAGTTTTACATTATGTTGAGAATAATTATTATCAATATAATGAGAATCTGACTGATAGGTATGATCCCATCCAAGTACTCGTGATGGGGTCTATTAAAAGAGATTTTAAAACTTTACTAAATGTCTTAGAAAAGGCGCCGCAATCAGTTTATTTCCATTTGTGTTTAGGAAAATCATATAACGAGTTAAAACCATCTTTCAAAGATTTTAAAAATACAAAAGTATATAGTTACTTGAAAGAAGATGAATTGAAATCTCTAATGGAGAGGTCATTGGTAAATATGTCGATTTTAATAGATACAGTTGGAAGTAATGCCATCACTACGTCTTTAGCAATGGGACAGATTCAGATCGTTTCAGAAGTTGGTTCTATAAAAGATTATTGTCGGGATAGTTTTAGTATATTTTGTAATAGTGAGGTCGATTTCATAGAAGGTATACGAACTGTAGCAAACTTTTCGAGAGAGAAACTTCTGGAGATGTCACGTGAAGCGTATAATGTTTCTGAAGAAATGTGGATAGACAATGCAATTGTGAAATTCAAACAGATGTTAGATGAGTAAATTAGTTTCAGTAATCATTCCCTGTTATAATGCTGAAAAGTATGTTGAGGAAGCAGTAAGGTCTATAATGAAACAAACATATTTAGATTTGGAAATTATTGTAATAGATGACTGTTCCACAGATCGTACAAATGAAATTCTTCAATCCCTTTCTTTAGAAGATTCTAGAATCGTTTTTTTGAAAAATGAAACCAATTTAAAGCTTATAAAAACACTTAATCTAGGGATATCTATCTCTAAAGGAAAATTCATCGCGCGTATGGATGCTGATGATATCTCCGAACCCGCAAGGTTGGGTGAACAAGTAGACTTTTTGACTAAAAACCTTGATTATGGGGTAGTAGGTACTTTTGGTAACATTATAAAAGAAAATAGAATTATAGGTAAATTTGTTAAACCAATTACAGATTGGGAGATAAAAAGAGAGCTGTATTTCGATTCTCCTTTTATTCATCCTTCTGTTATGGTAAGAAGGGAAATTATGGAAAATTATGACGCTAATTTTTACCAAGTGGAAGATTATGTACTTTGGGTGAAATTGAGTAAGAAAACTAAATTTTACAATATCCCGAAGGCATTAATCAATTATAGGATTCTAGATACTAGTGAGACAAAAAAATCTCAGGCAGATCATCTTTTCAGGCATTCGACACTTAAATCTGTCTATAATTACCTTTTTGATTTAAATGGTATCAAGCTTGATGATGCTGAATTGGATCAGTATACATATTCTATGTTTCGACCTAATTTTTGTAAAGTTAAACCTCTATTATTGAAGAAAGTTTATAAAAAGATAAATAGAGCACAAAATGACTGGAAATTCATGATGCGTATATCCGAAAGATGGTTCGGAACGTTTATATTAGCAAGTCATACAAGCAATGAACTATTTGTTTATTTTCTATCAAAATATACCTATATAGGTTTTTTTTCGTTGATATATAGCCGGTTGAGATATGTATTTAATTAAAGTTATACTGGTTTTTTTCATAATTTTTAATTTTCCGATACCTGTAATTTACAATTCAGCTTTTCTAGCGTTGAGTATTGCGACTTGTTTTTATTTCGCGCAACCTTCTTTAATAAAAGATTTGAGATCTTGTTTTGGAAACAAATATATCGTATCCTTACTTGGTGTATTTATGCTTCTCATGCTTATTGGATTCATTCCTGGTGTTTTACATTTTACATTTGATTTTACAATAGTTAAACCTTATTTACTTAATATAATTCTTCTATTTATTGCAATTTATATCTATCCTTTACTGATAAAAGAAATATCACTAGGTGAACGGTTTTATTATATTTTGAATCTACTGATTAGCGTCTTTTTTCTCCAATCTGTAATAGAAGTTACGGCATTTCTTTCACCCGTTGCTAAAGACTTTGTTGCGTTTTTTCAAAAGGATCTTGTATCGGAGAAAGATATGGGCGGAATTCGTGCTTTAGCTTTGACAGGAAATCCTTTTTTTGATTTAGCTGCAAGTTTTGGATTAATATTTATAGTATTTACTTTTAGTATTTCAGTCAATAAGAACGGTAATAAGTATTTTTCACTTAGAAATTCGCTTTTTTTTATAGTTCTTTTTGTGGGAAGCTTCTTCGCTGGAAGAACTGCATTTGTTGGCTTAGGGACAGCCCTGGCTTTGTATTTTCTATCTTTTGGATCGCGATTTAAGAAATTAATAAGTTTTATTCGGCTTATCTTAATTGTAGCTGGAACTTCATTCCTTTTATACAATATTCTATTGCCTCCAGAGACAAAAGATATGGTTGAGAATCAATTGTTACCATTTGCTTTTGAGGTAGTCTACAATTATATTGATACCGGGGAAACCAGTACAAAATCTGGAGAGGTACTTGAACAGATGTATTTTCCACTTTCTTGGCAAACATTTTTATTTGGTGATGGGATCTACACTGGAGAGGATGGAGCGTATTATAAGCATACTGACTCAGGTATAATGAGGAATATATTGTTTTATGGAATTTTTGGCTTACTATTGATTTTGATAGGACATTTGTTTTATTTCTTCAAGCCTTTAATGCTAATATTTTCCGATTTAAAAAAAGAAGGTTCATTTGCTACTTTAAATACACTTCTATTTTTTCTTGGTCTGCTATTGTATACAGTAATTCTCCAATATAAGGGAGAGGTTTTACTCTTTATGCCGATTATCCAAGTTATGTTATTTTATATTTGTTTTTCATTTTTAGAGCGATCTAAAGAAATTTAAAGCGTAAAGAAGATCTTATGGGCAGCGTTGTTTTTGTTGTACATACATTTGATGAAAGTCAAATCGGAGGGGTTTTGAAGATCACCAGCATGCAAGCGAATGAGTTAGCAAAGCGTGGATGGAATGTAAGTGTGGTTAGTCTGGGCAAAATTACCACACCGGCCTACCATTTATATGATTCGGTAGAGCTAATCTGTCTGAACCTGAAATATTATGATACCAGACAATTAAGTGGTATCAACAAATTACTTTTCTTTTTAATGTCCTACAGGAAGGTGCTGAATTTTTTAAGTGCACATAGTAGTGCGGTTTTCGTTACAACTTCTGCCCCCATAAACATTCTTTTTAGCCTGTTTAAAAAACGTTTTAAAGTTGTTGGCTGTGACCATACCGCGACCACGTATAGTAAAAGTAAACTTACATTTGTAATTAATTTATTAAAGCGCAGATTGGACTATATGGTGGGTTTGACACCAGAAGATGCCTTATATTATAAAAAAAGTGGTATTACATCGAGTTATATACCCAATTTTATAGGAAGGGATACGGCTGAAAAGCGTCGTTTAGGTAATGATGTGGTTTTTATTGGGCGGTTTTCAAAGGAGAAAAATCCATTGGGCGCACTACACATATTTTATTTAAGTCGTCTTTACGTGCAAGGGGTAAATATGAGAATGTATGGCTATGGGCATTTAAAGCCTGACCTGCTAGCCGCTATCAAAAAATATAATATCCAACCTTTTGTTTCGATTGTGGAAGGTGAGACAGACCCAAATGTGATGTTAGACAATGTGAAATGCCTTTTGTTAACTTCTGAGATCGAAGGATTTCCGATGGTTTTACTGGAAGCGATGAGTAAGGGGATATATTGTATTTCTTATGATGTTGGTTATGGTCCCAGAAATATCATTCAGAATAACATTAATGGATTTTTAGTCGAGGAGGGATTAGAGGAGAATGCTGCCAGCAAACTTGTGAATATTTTTAATGGTTTAGGCAAGTCAAGCCCCGACAAAATAAAGGATTCAATAGAGCAATTTTATACGGAACAAGTTGTAGAGAAATGGGAAGTTTTATTAAGAGAGTTGTCTCACAAGTAATTTTAGCGTTGTTGCTAAGCGGTTTTAGTAGCTGCGCGCATGAGTTGAACGTAAAGAACTTTGGCGGATCAGAGGAATCACCAGATAATACTACAGCTTTTCAAAAATGTTTAGAAGAATCCGCTGCTCAGAAATGTGATTGTTACGTTCCTAAAGGAACTTATTATTTCAGCCAGGATCTTTTTCTGCCAAGTGGTAGTTCATTGATCGGAGAAGGAGAGGCGTCTAGGCTTATATTTAATAAAGGGGGTGTTCGAGGGTATAAAAATGGAAGCGCTAAGTTTTATTATACCAATAACTATAATAACGAGGTGGTACCTGATGCAAAATATACACGGCTTAGGCGTAAGGTCAATAAGGGGGTAGATCGCATTGAGGTGGCTAATTCGGACTTATTTAAGGTAGGTGATAATATCGTCATGTTTAACAACAAGTTAGATAGTTGGGTAATTTTAGAGGATGAAAAGCAGTCTGCTAAATGGAATGGCGCTCACGGTGATTATTTTGCAAAAGGGGGTAGTTTTAAAGTCAAAAATATTCAAGGGGATACTCTGTTTTTAGAGACAAAGCTTCCCTTTGATCTGCCTGAGAACAGTATAATTTCCCTGCGATCTGGAATCTCAAATGTTAACATCAAAAAGCTAGCTATCTTCAGGAAAACCGATGGGTATGCTATATTATTAGAACAACCACTTAATGTTTCTATCAGCCAGCTTACCATTAAAGGATATGGGGGTATTTTACTATCTCATTATGCAAATAAATGTTCAATAATGGATAATAAAATTGATTCTGAACGAGGTTATGTGGTTTGTATAGAAAATTTCTCTTCGGATAATGCTGTTTTAAGAAACAAAGTGGTTTTTCGGAGAAGCGGTTTAGATACAGGTGGTGACTGTGCAATTATCCTATTAATGGGGGCCTACAGTAATCAAGTTTGTTATAATGATGTTAAAAATATTGGCGAACGGAGTCGAGATTTTGGTGGTATATTTTCTCATGCATTGTCCTTTAATAATCGAATTACCAATAACAATATAGCTGGAGCTGCAGAAGGTATTGGTAGTTATTATGGGGCTTTTAATAATATTTTTAAAGAAAATGTTATTGAAAAAGTAAGATTTGGTATAGTATCTTATTATTCTCGATCAAACGTTTATGCTGGCAATAGATTGAACATTTCTTACCTAGGCAAAGAATACTCATATGGGATCTTAGACTATGGAACATTATCTAATATATATGAAGTTAACAAGTTGTCTGGAGAGATGACCTTCGACATTAAAAATCAAGATAGTAAAGGCATGGTGGTAAAGCGATAACGTTAATTGATAATTCCACACAATTAGGAGAAGATAATTTAAAAAATATGATGAAATTTTCTGTTTTAATGTCGGTTTATAGTAAAGAAAAACCTGAGAACTTGGCAATGGCTTTGAACAGTATTGTGGATCAAACATATCCTCCTGACGAAATAGTTTTGGTAAAGGACGGGCCATTAACCGCGCAGTTGGAGCGTGCTATCAAAGAATTTGATCAAAAGTATCCTCAGCTATTGAATTTGATAAATCTTACAGAAAATAAAGGTTTAGGTCATGCTTTGAAGATTGGACTGGAACGTTGTAGCCATGAGCTCGTTGCACGAATGGATACCGATGACGTTAGCCGACCACAACGCTTTCAAAAGCAGATTGAGTTTATGATTGCAAACCCTGAAGTAGATGTGGTGGGAGCTAATATAGAAGAATTTCATAGTATACCTGGAGATCTGAATAGATTTAAGATTTCCCCTGAGTATCATGACGATATAGTAAATACAATCTATCTTCGTAATCCCTTTAATCATCCTTCTATTATGATGAGAAAAACAGCTGTTTTACAGGCTGGTAACTATAGGCACGATTTATTGCTGTTTGAAGATTATGCACTTTTTCTTACCTTATGGAAAAAAGGGGCTAGGTTTTATAATATCCAGGATACATTACTCGACTTTAGGGTTGGAGATGGAGTTGAAACGATTAAGCGTAGAAGTGGTTTGCACTATTTAAAAAAAGAAAATAAGTTTTTAGCTTACGCCCGTTCCATAAATGCTTTTAATGCTTCGCAACTTATAAAATACAGGTTATTCAAATTTCCAGTTCGACTGTTGCCTCCGAAAGTCGTATTGTTTATATATAATACTTTTTTTAGACATTAAATGTTATTTATGGAATGTGCAATATCGTTTATATGTTTTATAAAACGTTAAATTTTCATTCAAATTAGTGTGTCTCGTCGTTGCTCTTTGCAAAGATATAAAAACTTATAGCAGAAGCGTTATATACATAAATTGATTAGAAAATAGTAATTTTACCGCGACATTGGAGGAGTAAACATGCAATCAGATTTAAGTTTTACAGCAATAGATTTCGAAACAGCAACGGCGAATCAGAATTCAGCCTGTGCGGTGGGGTTGGTCGTGGTAGAGCAGGGCGTTATTGTTGAGGAATTCTATTCATTAATACAACCTCCTAATAATCAATATATGTGGCAGACCACCCGTGTGCATGGGATTCGCCCTAAGGATACTGCGCAAGCTCCCACATTCAAGGAATTGTTTCCGCGGATTTATCCTCTTATTAACAATCGAATTATGGTAGCCCATAATGAATTATTTGATCGTGGTGTACTTCGCAAAACGATGAGTTACTATAATCTGTCCTATGATCACCTTGGATTAATGGACAGATGGGAATGCACATTTAAGATTTATCAAGGGAAAGGATTTAAACCTGCTCGCTTAAATGCCTGCTGTGAAGTATTGGGTATTGAATTGAATCATCATGAAGCTCTTTCGGATGCGCGTGCTTGTGCGCAATTATTTATTCGACATCACGATATAGGTTTGACTATATAGTAATCCCATTTTTATCGAACCAAATATTACCTCCAATTGTTATTAGATATATCTTATCTTTGGTATATGAATACAATAAAATTTCTATTCTATTAAAATCAATGCGACTATGATAAAAATTCCAGAAAAAGGAATGCGAATTGGTATTACTTTCAGTGCATTCGACCTGCTGCATGCTGGGCATATTAAAATGTTGGAAGATGCAAAAAGACAATGTGATTATTTGATCTGTGGCCTACAGACAGATCCAACTATTGACCGTCCTGAAAAAAACAAACCTGTTCAGACCGTTGTAGAACGTTATATACAGCTCAAGGGTTGTAAATATGTCGATCAGATTGTTCCTTATGCGACTGAACAAGATCTAGAAGATATCTTACGCTCATTCAATATTGATGTGCGAATTGTTGGCGATGAATACCGCGAGAAAGGCTTTACTGGAAGAACCTATTGTGAGGAAAAAGGTATTGAACTCTATTTCAATAGCAGAGATCACCGCTTCTCAAGCTCGGGCTTGCGGAGAATTGTTGCAGATGCCAATTCGCAAGATGGAACAGCTCTAGAAATAGTCTAATCATTATAGATAGTACGAAGCTAAACGATCTAATCAACCACTAGAGAAAAGATTATAAGATGAAAATTGGAATTACCTTTGGCGTGTTTGACTTACTGCACGCTGGCCATATTATGATGCTTGAAGAAGCAAAGAGAAATTGTGATTACCTGATTGTTGGTTTAAATACAGATCCCTCAGAAGTATTTCCTGAGAAAGCTAAACCGACGCAAACGATTGTCGAACGATATGTACAATTGGAAGGTTGTCGCTATGTAGATGAAATTATCCCTTATGAGACGGAGCAAGATTTGATTGATATGATCAAAGCACTTCCTATTCATATCCGTATTATTGGCGAGGAATATCGGGACAAAGATTTTTCGGGTCGTATGTACTGCGTAGAAGAGAATATTGAGATCTATTATAATAAGCGAACACATCGTTTTTCGAGCGCGGGGCTGCGTCGTGTTGTCGCTGCAAAAGAGGAACAGCAAAAATAAAGATTATGAGCAGAATAATTCATGTTGTTTTAACAGGTGGAGTAGGTAGCCGTTTGTGGCCGCTTTCACGTAAAAGTTATCCCAAGCAATACCTTGATTTATTTAAGGATGGCTCATTGTTTGAAATGACTGTTAAACGTAATCAATCCCTTTGCGGGCAAGTGATTGTTGTGGGCAACTGTGATAACCATAGTTTGAGCCGTGAAGTCATGGAAAACAATAAGATAGACTATATTGACATTGTAGAGGCTACACCCCGTAATACAGCTGCTGCTATTGCTTTCGCTGCCTTTGCCGCACAGCCGGATGATATTTTGATCGTCACACCTTCCGATCATGTGATTGTAGGTGAGGAGGCTTATGCGGAAGCAATCAAAGCTGGGATAGAAAAGGCTAATAAAGGTTATATTGTTACGTTTGGTATTCAGCCGACACGTCCTGAAACGGGGTACGGCTATATCGAATATAAGGATGACAAAGTTTTATCCTTCCGCGAAAAACCAAATCAGGATACCGCAGAAGATTTTATTGAACGCGGCAATTTCTTATGGAATTCTGGGATGTTCTGTTTTAGAGCCGATACGTTTCTGGCCGAGTTACAGACTTTTGAGCCTAAAGTGTATGCAACAGCATTCAACGCATGGCAGCATCGCAAGGATGGAGAGCTGGATTTGGCCCTATCTAAGGAGATTCCATCAATCTCCATTGATTATGCTGTGATGGAACGCTCCAAGAAAATTCGCGTTGTTGCGACGAGTTTCCAATGGTCCGATCTTGGCTCCTTTGAATCCATGTACGATTATTTAAAACAGACGGGTCATCCGGTTGATGAGAATGGCAATATGGTTATCGGTACGGATATCTACACGGCATTTGTGGGGATGCGCGATAGTATACTTGTGCATACAAAAGATGCGATACTGGTGTTACAAAAAGAGAAATCCCAGGAAGTCAAGAAAATTTATAATACATTGGAACGTCATCAGTCCAAACTGATCGACTAATTTCAATCTAGCTACAAGTTAAACTATTTCCTTGTATGCTTAGATCAAGATATCAGCTACACGGTTTTTTGGAAAGTGTAGCTGATTTCAACTTTCAGAAAGGAAAGTAAAACTCGAATTCGTATAGCCCTTAAGTAAGCTGTTCATTAAAATCTATATAAAAATACATTATACGGTTGATTTTTAGTTGAATATGTGATTGTCCCCAATTTGTCCCCTGTTAATTTTAGTCTTCAATTGCCTATTACCTTAATTTTGAGATATAGTTAAATGCAATCATAAGATTGTATAACACCTAGTCCTATTATCTATTTTATTATGGTACTTATTATAGCAGTTTCAGTTATCGTTTTATTTATTATTTATTTTATTCTACAATCAAAGCAACGTGAAAAGCTATTTAACGAAGCTGTTTCGATGCAGGTTAACTACCTGTTTCAGGATAGGCCGGGGCAATACAGTGGCGACTATCGGACAAAAAGTGGTGTCTTCGTTTTTCGTACGAAATCCAGAGACAACGAGCTTAAAAATATGGTGATCAAACTGGTCAAACCCGATCATCCCGCTTTGGTCGTCAATCTGGAACAGATTGTGGTGGTGCCTTTTGAAAGCAAAAAAGGCGATTCAGACGTATCAGTTCGATTTAAATTGCAGCGAAGGAAAGGTGAAATAACAGCATTGGAAGGAAAAGGAATACGCATTGCCGGTGTTTTGAATTATGCCAACAGAAAACCAAAAACGTTTAGTACAGTATTGAAGATAGGAGAGCTTTATCAATCAAACGAACAATCGAATCAGACGACATAATTTGCATTAATTCTTATTTTATGGGAAAGGGTTTGTAATGGAACAAACCCTTATTTTTTTTACTTAGAATTTCAGCAAATGTTGATGTTCGATAGCCCAGGATAAGAGCGCATTGTTTTCTTCCTGGAGGTCAAGCTTCCGGCAGATGCGGTGCCTGGTGTTTTTGATGGTGTAGGGACTGAGGAATAGTGATTCGGCAATATATTTAGTCGTATGTCGGAGGGCTATCAGCTTAAGGATATTTAACTCTGCAGGAGTCAATGTTTTTAGTTTTTCCACCGTTTGGTTTTTATCCCTTTGTTGTTGTAGGCGCTGGATAACCAAATGCGTGCCAGCATAGAGCCGATTTTCTCCCAGCGGCTTAATAATGTAATTTTCAGGATTTAGCGCGGCAGCCCGGTCAATGCTGCTTTTCGATTGATACGAAGTAATAAAAATAAGACTAAAAAGCTTGGTTGCGGCATATTTTTCCATTAATTCAATGCCATCTAGTCGATCATTGAGCTGAATATCACAGAGTATTAGATCTGGTGAGTTTTGCGCCATGTATTGATCTGCCTCGTCAACGGTGAGCGCAATATGCAATTCCAATCCTGAATAAAGGGAGTGAAGTTGATATTCGATAAATCGGGCGATAATCATTTCGTCTTCTACAATTAAAACTTTTAGGCTCATATCATGTTGTTAAATTCAAATATATACTGAAATCCTCGCTCTTGCTGGATGGTCACGGTTCCTTTAATCTGCCTGGTTAGGTCTTTCACCAGACCAATTCCGAAAGAAGTTGATAAAACGGTTTGGGCGGCGCCAACGCCATTATCTTCAAAATGCATGATTGTAGCAAGTTTTTTCTTGATGATACTTAGGCTAATGACTGGAGTGCTTGTGCTTCCTTTTGGAAAAGCATATTTATAACTATTTGTCAATAGCTCTGTGATGATCAACGCTAGCGGGATCGACGTGTTTGTGGATATCAACCAGTCTTGTTCAATTTCGAGGTTAACCCAGACCTTTTTTTCTGGATCATGCATCTGTCTGAGGTAATTGACCGTTTCAATAACCAACGTTTTTAATTTCAGCTGGCTGTTTTGGTTATACACCAGCAGCTGGTTGACCAGCATCATGGCGTGAATGCGGTCTTGCATCGACTGGATGGCCTGATTATATTGGATACCATGGCTTTCACCTGTTTTGTACAGGCTTCCGAGACTATATAAGAGCTGCAGGTTGTTTTTTACCCGATGATTAACTTCATCGATCAATGTCTCAATATAGTGATTCTTTTGAAGCAGTTGGATTTGCTGTTCATAAAGTGCATTATTTGCTTTCTTTAGCTCATTTGTCCTTTCCTGCACAATTGACTCGGTCGATTGATGATAGTCCAGCTCATTTTTTCGCAATTTTAAGCGTATACCGATCAATAGCAACATGGTAATGCACAGGGCAAAAAACTGCGTCAGCATGGAAACATATTGTATGGCCTGTTCTTGAAAAGTGAGGGCACAGTAGACCATAGCAGTGATACCGGTCACAAAAAACACGCTTCCATACGCCAAGAAGCGCTGCATCAGGTCTATCTTTTTCCAGAGTGAAATAAAAAGGTTGGAAAAATAGAGCATATGAATAATACCGAGCGTAATATTTACCCAGTTACTTTGTTTATAATTGACAAAATAAAAATTATTGACAAATGTAAATAGTGCCGTGATGCCAATGGTGAAAATAATGTAACAGGCTACTTTATAATAACGGCTGTGTAGCTTCCTTAATTGAAGAAAATCTATGGTCAGCAGATAGAAACTAATGGCGGCAAATCTACTAAAGAGCGATACCATGCTCCAGCCCAGTTGGGGACTGTCATAAAAGATAAAATCGACAAAGATGTTTTGAAGCGCAACGCTATACATACCGATAGATAGCAAGAACAGAAAAATCCAGATATAGGGTCGGTAGCGTGATACTATCCATGCGAATGCCATATACAGCAGGAGTACAATAATGGCACCTTCCATAAATGCATGGACAATTCGGCTATGTTGTTTCTTTTTAACATAATCCAGTTCTGTCTGTAAATGGAAATTATACAGCGGTGTGTAGCCTTTGCTATGTTTTACCCGGAGCAATATGGTATAGGGTTTTCCCGCTTCCAAGTTTAAAACAAAATGATCACGGCCATCTCGCGGATCCAGATCCTTGCGTTTACGGAACAAGCCTGATTTCTTTTTATAGACGATTTCACCTTTTGAATCGATTACGGTGAGATTGACATATGTTAAATTGTCGAAAGATAACACATAATTGCCTGTTTTTAAGCTATCTGAAAGACTTATTTCCTTTTTGAGCCAGAAAATGCCTTTTTCTTGATCAACTTCCCTTTTAATTCGGTTGAGGGGAGCAAAAAGGACGGAATGATGATAGTAATATATCGGATTGGTATACTCAGCATATTCCTTTGCAATGAGTAGAGGCGAGTTTTTGGCGATGCAAGTCTGTATTGCAACCTGATTATTGGCCATCATAGCGTCTCCTCCGAAGCGGATGGTTGCTATGCAGAGCAACATTAAGATGGTGACAATAATATTTGGCTTCATAAGGCAAACAAAAATGCATTATTTTCATTAAATCTAATAAGCTTTTATTTTCCTAATTGTAAATAAGACCCTAGGGTCTCTGTTTCCGTCTACAATTACTTATTACTTTTGTTATACGCATTTAGAGGAATATCTACGAACGCAAGGATATTGACATTCAGATAGAATGACGAGTTGATTATGATGTATTTATATATATTTCTGTTTATTGCAGTAGCGTATGCTTTATTTCGGTTTTTTTCTTCTAGAAAGAAAAAACCTACTGATGTCTCTATGTATGTTTACTACCGTTTTCAGGATCATCCTGGACAGTATAGTGGTAGTTTCCGAGCAACCCACGGGGCGCTGGTATTTCGGGGCGAGCGATTTCGGGAGGATGTCAATAATATTGTGGTGAAAGACGTCCGATCAACAGACTCCAAGGTAGAAATAAAGCTGCAGCAACTATTGATTCTGCCTTTTAAAGAAAGTGAAAATACTTCTTTTGAAGTATCTGTACGATTCCGGATCGTATCGGATAAAACAAAAGGAATTGATCTAACTAATTATAAAGTCAGGATACAAGGTGTAATTAACTATCAGGATGGGGAAAAGAAAGCATTTAGTACTGTTCTTCCCGTGATGGGCGTATATCATAATCATTCCGAAAAGCCGGGTGATTTGGTCAATAAGTAATTTACGTGTTTTTATTCCATATTAGATACCTATTTAACTCAAAGGAACCCTGCTTGCCGGGGTTTCTTTATTCTTATTCATGGAGATGTTCCACGTGGATTTTACGTTAAGCTTATTATCGTCACTTTCTTTTGACCGCAAATTCGGGGCATATTCCTATCTTTAGCAGAATAATGGTTTGCTGATTAAAAGAAAATTGACTTATAGAAATTAGGCATATAGAAAAATGAAAGAAATAAAGAAAATTGCTTGTATAGGAGCGGGATATGTAGGGGGGCCAACAATGTCAGTTATTGCGCAGATGAATCCTGCTATTCAGGTAACGGTTGTTGACCTGAATCAACAACGCATAGATGCGTGGAATAGCGAGGATCTTAGCCTGCTTCCAATTTATGAGCCTGGTCTTGATGCTGTGGTAGGTGAAGCTCGCGGACGGAATTTGTTTTTTTCGACAAATGTTGAAGCGGCTATTGATGAGGCGGACATGATCTTTATATCCGTCAATACGCCTACAAAAACCTATGGTAAAGGGAAGGGGCAGGCTGCAGATTTAAAATATATTGAATTATGTGCGCGGCAGATTGCTCGGGTTGCTCAGGGCGATAAAATAATTGTTGAGAAATCGACTTTGCCGGTCCGCACGGCTGCAGCATTAAAAAGTATATTGGACGATACAGGGAACGGAGTCAACTTTGCCATTCTCTCCAATCCGGAATTTTTAGCTGAGGGAACAGCCGTTGCGGATTTACACCATCCAGACAGAGTGCTTATTGGTGGTGAAGACGAAGATGCTATTCAGGCGCTGGTGCAAATATATGCCGCCTGGGTTTCACAGGAACGTATACTTACAACCAATTTATGGTCTTCAGAATTATCTAAATTAGTTGCAAATGCTTTTTTGGCCCAACGTGTTTCGTCTATCAATGCGATTTCGGAGTTGTGTGAGGTGACGGGGGCCAATGTGGATGAAGTGTCTCGAGCGATTGGCCATGATAGCCGCATTGGGCACAAATTTCTGAAGGCTTCGGTAGGTTTTGGAGGTTCTTGTTTCCAGAAAGATATTCTCAATCTTGTTTACATCGCACGAAGTTACAATCTGACTGCTGTAGCTGATTACTGGGAACAGGTAATTATTTTAAACGACCATCAAAAATCGCGATTTGCAGAACGGATTATCCAGACCATGTATAATACGGTAAACGGGAAAAAAATTGCCTTTTTAGGCTGGGCTTTTAAAAAAGACACGAACGATACGCGGGAATCTGCTGCTATTTATGTGGCCGATCATCTGTTGGATGAGGAGGCACATCTGGTGGTTTATGATCCAAAAGTGACGGCTGAACAAATTTATAATGATCTAGATTATTTAAAAACTCGCTCAGCTGAGGAGAATCGCCGTTTAGTAACCGTTGTTGATGATCCTTATGAAGCTTTACGCGAGGCGCATGCTGCTACGGTATTAACAGAATGGGATGAGTTTAAGGGGTATGATTGGGCGCTGATTAAAAAAGAGATGAAGAAACCCTCATTCGTATTTGATGGGCGGAAATTATTGGATAGCGCTGGACTGAAAAAATTAGGCTTTGACTATTATGCAATTGGCGAATAAACAATTGATCATTGTTTAACAATAATTTAATTTGATAAATAAAATCAGATTGAGTACTTTTGTTACTCAATCTGAACTATACCATGCTAGACTCTTTAATTACATCCAAGACACGACTGAAGCTACTGATCAAATTTTTTGTATCGGCAAGTAACCAATCACATTTAAGAGGTCTCGCGGATGAGTTTCAAGAATCAACCAATGCCATACGAAAAGAACTGAACCAATTGTCCGAAGCAGGGTATTTAGAAAAGAGTACAGAAAAAAATAAAATCCTATACCGAGCCAACACAAAACATTCTTTATTTGCACCTCTTCAAAAATTAATTCATACCTATTTAGGAATTGATGAAATCGTAGATAATATACTACAGCAAGCGGGAGATATTCAGGAAGTTAGTTTGGTTGGAGATTATGCTGAAGGCGTAGATTCAGGAAAAATTGACGTAGTAGTTTTGGGAGAAAATATAAATCAGGCATATTTATTGCTGTTAGCGGACAAGGTTGGTAAAAAATTGGGAAAGCAGGTCAATCTTTCTTTTCAGAAGACTAGTGAAGAACAACGTTATATTATTTTATATACAAATCATTCTACCATATAATTACTTCAAAAGATGAGTAAAATATTAATCACCGGTGGTGCCGGTTTTATAGGTTCAAATCTCGTAGAGCATTTTTTAGGTAAAAACCATCAAGTTGTGGTATTAGACAATTTTGCTACAGGTCACCGTCACAATATTGCACAACACGAAGGCAATCCAGACTTTACTTTATTTGAAGGAGATATCCGTAACAATGCAGATTGCCAAAAGGCTGTTGTGGGGGTTGATTATGTTCTACATCAGGCAGCGTTGGGGTCAGTTCCGCGTTCTATTAAAGATCCTCAAACTTCCAATGAGGTAAACGTTACAGGTTTCTTAAATATGTTGGTTGCTGCACGTGATGCAGGCGTTAAACGTTTTATTTATGCTGCTTCATCATCAACATATGGCGATTCTGAAAATCTCCCAAAGGTGGAAGATATCATAGGCAAACCATTGTCTCCTTACGCGATTACTAAATATGTAAACGAGTTGTATGCCGATATCTTTTCGAAGACTTATGGCTTAGAAACGATAGGGTTGCGCTACTTCAACGTATTTGGCCGTCGCCAGGATCCTAACGGTGCTTATGCTGCTGTAATTCCATTATTTGTAAAGAAATTTATGAATCATGAAAGTCCAGTAATCAATGGTACTGGCGATTACTCCCGAGACTTTACTTATATCGATAATGTTATTCAGATGAATGAATGTGCGATGACAACAGATAATTGCGCGGCAGTCAATACCGTTTACAATACCGCAGTTGGGGACCGTACGACCTTAAACCAATTGGTTGGATATCTAAAAGAATTTTTAACAGAATACGATGCTGAAATTGCGAAGGTAGAGATTATTCATGGGCCCAATAGACAGGGAGATATTCCACATTCGTTGGCGTCAATTGACAAAGCCCGTCAATTATTAAACTACGAGCCTACTCACGTGATCCGAGAAGGTCTTAAAGAGGCTGTAAAGTGGTATTGGGATAACTTAAAATAAGAAATTAATCAATTAAAATAGATAAAACGAGATGAAAAAAATAGCTGTCATTGGATTAGGTTATGTAGGCTTACCCTTAGCGAGACTGTTTGCAACAAAATTTCCAGTATTAGGATTTGATATCAACCAAAAACGTATTGATGAATTGCGTTCGGGTAAAGATTTAACTTTAGAAGTGGAAGATGATATTCTTCAGGCAGCCTTAGTGGATGAAAATCCATTTTCTGCGAATACAGCAGGTTTGTACTGCTCAAACCAACTGGCAGATATTGAAGATGCAAATTTTTATGTGGTTACTGTTCCTACACCGGTAGATAAAAACAATCGTCCTGACCTAACACCGCTATATAAAGCGTCAGAAACTGTAGGTAAAGTGCTTAAAAAAGGCGATATCGTTGTTTATGAATCTACAGTCTACCCTGGCGTTACAGAGGAAGAATGTATTCCAGTTTTAGAAAAGATTTCAGGCTTAAAATTTAACGAAGATTTCTTTGCAGGCTATTCCCCAGAACGCATTAATCCAGGAGATAAACAACATACCGTTGAGAAGATATTAAAAGTAACCTCGGGTTCTACTCCAGCGATTGGAGAGGAAGTCGATTCGGTATATAAAGAGGTTATTACTGCAGGTACACACTTAGCACCATGTATTAAAGTTGCGGAGGCTGCTAAAGTGATTGAGAATTCGCAACGCGATATAAATATCGCTTTTGTCAATGAGTTGGCGAAGATTTTTAATATTTTGAACATTGATACTCATGCCGTATTGGAAGCAGCAGGTACCAAATGGAACTTTTTGCCGTTTAAACCAGGACTGGTTGGCGGACACTGTATTGGTGTAGATCCTTATTATTTGGCTCAGAAAGCACAAGAACATGGTTATCATCCAGAGATTATTTTGGCAGGTCGACGTTTAAATGATTCTATGGGTGAGTATGTAGCTTCTCAGGTTGTTAAAACAATGATCAAAAAGGGAATTAATGTCAATGGTGCCGAAGTATTAATGCTAGGCGTAACATTTAAAGAGAATTGTCCCGATGTTCGCAATACCAAGATTGTAGATGTCATCCGAGCTCTAGAAGATTATGGAATCAAAGTAACTACATATGATCATTGGGCAAATCCTGCTGAAGTTGCTCATGAGTATGGTATTCAAAGTACAACTGATTTGCCAAAGACAAAATTTGATGCTATTGTATTAGGAGTTGCTCACAATGAATTTTTAAATATTGATTTTGAAATTTTAAAAAAGGAAAACTCAATTATTTACGACGTAAAAGGAGTTGTATCAGAATTAGCGGATTCTCGTTTATAAACTTGTACAAATGAAGAAAACAATAATTATTACAGGTGGAGCGGGATTTATAGGTTCGCACGTTGTTCGGGAGTTTGTACTTAAATATCCTGAATATCATATTGTTAATCTCGATGCATTAACATATGCGGGCAATTTGGCTAATTTAAGGGATATCGAGCATTTACCGAATTATACTTTTGTAAAAGTGGATATTACGGACGCAGAGAGAGTTTTATCTACGTTTAAGGAATATCAACCTGATGGAGTTATTCATTTGGCAGCTGAATCACATGTAGATCGATCAATTACGGATCCATTGGCATTTGTAATGACAAATGTTATTGGCACCGTCAATTTATTAAACGCTGTCAAGGTAATTTGGGGAGGCAATTTCGAGGGGAAACGTTTTCATCACGTCTCTACAGACGAAGTTTATGGTACATTGGGCGAAACCGGCTTATTCACTGAAGAAACGTCTTATGATCCACATTCACCATATTCTGCTTCAAAGGCTTCTTCAGATCATTTTGTCCGTGCCTACCATGATACCTATGGATTACCCGTCGTTTTGACCAACTGTTCAAATAATTATGGACCAAACCATTTTCCGGAAAAGTTGATCCCACTATGTATTCACAATATCTTAAATAATAAACCGTTGCCGATCTATGGTGATGGAAAATTTACGAGAGATTGGTTATTTGTGATAGATCACGCTCGAGCAATAGATTTGGTGTTCCATAATGGTAAAAATGGAGATTCCTATAATGTCGGCGGCTTTAATGAGTGGAAAAATATTGATTTGGTGAAGGAACTTTGTAAGCAAGTGGATGAAAAGCTTGGAAGAGCACAGGGTACTTCTGCGCAACTGATTACTTTTGTTAAAGATCGTCCGGGTCATGATTTGCGCTATGCTATTGATGCATCGAAGATCAACCGAGAATTGGGTTACCACCCATCCGTTACGTTTGAAGAGGGACTTTCCAAAACCATTGATTGGTACCTAAATAATCAAGAATGGTTAGATCAAGTCACTTCAGGAGGATATCAAAATTATTACCAACAACAATACCAGGGTTGATATGAAAGTTACAGAGACAAAATTGAAGGGCTGTTTTATCTTGGAGCCAATAAAATATGGCGATAGTCGAGGGTATTTTTTCGAGAGCTTTAATGATAAAACCTTTCGTTCGCTTACTGGCACGGAGACAAATTTTGTTCAAGACAATCAATCCTTTTCTTCAAAAGGCGTTTTAAGAGGACTTCATGCGCAAAGTGGAGAAAATGCACAGGCAAAATTGGTCCGCGTACTTAGCGGTACAGTATTGGACGTTGCGGTTGACGTACGTCCAAATTCACCTACATTCGGTGAATATATTGCTGTAGAGCTTTCGGAGGAAAATAATCTTCAGCTTTTTATTCCTCGAGGTTTTTTACATGGATTTGTTGTCCTGAGTGATACGGCTACGTTTTTTTATAAATGTGATAACTTTTACAACAAGGAATCAGAGTGTGGTATTCACCCATTTGATTCTACTGTTGGCGTTGATTGGCAGCTTCCTGAGGAAGAATTGATCCTTTCAGATAAGGACAAAGAAGCTCCAAGTTTCAAGGAGGTATTTAGTGCTAACATATAAAATATGAAAATACTTGTTACAGGTGCATCTGGTCAATTAGGATCGGAAATTAAAGAGCTCAGTGTCAACTATACAGATGATACTTTTATCTTCGTAGATCGCGAAGAAATGGCTTTAGATAATTTGACACAAGTTTTGAGTGTTATTGAAACTATTGATCCAGATTTAATTATCAGCGGCGGAGCGTATACAGCGGTAGATAAAGCAGAGTCGGAAGCTGAATTGGTGGATGTTATTAACCATCAAGCTGTAGCAACAATGGCTCAATGGGCTAAGCAAAACAATAGGAAGCTTATCCATATCTCGACGGATTATGTATTTCAAGGAATTAGTAGCACAGCTTTAAAAGAAGATGAGCCAACAAATCCAATTAATGTATATGGCTTAAGCAAACAAAAAGGTGAGGAAGCTATAATCACTTCTGGAGCTGATGCTATTATCATTCGTACTGCTTGGGTTTATTCTAGCTATGGGGCTAATTTTGTAAAGACAATGATCCGGTTAATGACCGATCGAGAAGAAATTTCTGTTATTGGAGACCAAGTAGGATCGCCCACTTATGCGCATGATTTAGCACAAGTTATTTTGGAGATTGCGCATAGTGAAAAGTGGGCTAAAGGTATATACCATTTTTCTAACGAAGGTGAAATTTCTTGGTATGATTTCGCAGTTGCTATCAAAGAATTGAAGAATTTGGCCTGTCATGTTAGACCAATTACTACAGCGGAATATCCTACTGCTGCAAAGCGTCCTAGTTATTCATTACTGGATAAGACAAAAATTAAACAAACTTTTGGAGTCGCTGTTCCCGAATGGAAGCAGAGCCTATCCAATATGTTAGCGAAAATATAAATTACAACAAGCATAAAGAAACATGAAAGGAATAATTCTAGCAGGGGGATCAGGTACAAGATTACACCCATTGACATTGGCTGTTTCGAAGCAATTGATGCCGGTGTATGATAAACCAATGATTTATTATCCATTGTCTACCCTTATGCTTGCAGGAATAAATGAAATCCTTATTATTTCTACCCCGCAAGATTTGCCAAATTTTCAAAAATTACTTGGCGATGGGTCTCAAATTGGCTGTAGGTTTTCATACAAGGAGCAACCAAGTCCAGATGGTTTAGCGCAGGCTTTTATTTTGGGCGAAGAGTTTATTGGGAAGGAGAAAGTTGCACTGATCTTAGGGGATAATATATTTCATGGATCTGGTATGTCCAAGTTGCTACAATCTTGTGCAGATCCTGACGGTGGAGTAGTATTTGCTTACCCTGTGCATGATCCGGAACGATATGGTGTAGTAGAATTTGATCAGGATAAGAGTGTGGTTTCTATCGAGGAGAAGCCAAAAGAACCTAAATCAAGTTATGCTGTTCCTGGTATCTATTTTTATGATAATGACGTTGTAGAGATTGCGAAAAATATTGAACCATCACCAAGAGGAGAACTTGAAATTACAGACGTGAATAAAGAATATTTGAAACGTGGTAAGTTGAAGGTTGGAGTTTTTGATCGAGGAACGGCATGGTTAGATACAGGCACAATACAATCGCTCATGCAGGCTGGGCAATTTGTTCAGGTCATTGAAGAGCGACAAGGTATGAAAATTGGAGCCATTGAAGAGGTTGCCTATCGTATGGGGTACATTGATGCTAATCAATTAAAGACGATTGCTGAGCCCCTTAAAAAATCGGGTTATGGAGATTACTTGTTAACATTGGATAAATGAAAGAACCAAATTTAATAATGAAGTGTATACGACTGATGGCATTGTTAAAGCGAAATAATATTCCAATTTTGCCTAAAGCTATGCAGTGGTTTATTCGTATTATATGTTCTGCTGATGTACCAGTGAATATTTGTATTGGTGAAAATACAGTTTTAAAACATAACGGATTAGGTGTTGTATTGCATGAGAAAGCTATTATTGGAGCAAATGTGACAATTATGCAAAATGTAACAATTGGCGGAAGAAACGGAAGAGGTGCGCCTCGGATTGATAATAATGTTTTCATAGGTTCAGGTGCATGTGTACTTGGAGATATTATTATTGGTAAGAATTCTATGATTGGTGCAAATGCCGTAGTTATTAATGATGTACCTGAGAATGCTGTGGTTGGAGGAATTCCCGCTAAAGTTTTGAAATATAAAGATGAAAAATAGAAAACTTTTTTTTGATTCTATGTGGTCGATGTTTACGCACATATTTTCATTATTTATAGTGCTTTTCTCAAATATTATACTTGCCAGATTGATGTCACCTCAAGAATTTGGTGAATTTGGAATTGTAATGTTTTTCGTTTCAGTCTTTAATATATTTACTGATGGAGGTCTATCTGGAGCGTTAGTAAGAAAATTAGATAAGAATGAAAACGATTATTCAACTGTCTTTACTTATAATTTAGTTGTCAGTATTGTATTATTTATTCTAATATCATGTTCTTCTGGTTATATTTCTGATTTTTATAATAATCAACAACTTAAAAAACCAATAATATTTGCTGCGTCAATATTGATTATTTCCTCTTTTCAGACTATACAGAATGTAAAATTCTTGCAAGATTTAGAATTTAAAAAGCGCTCAATTTTAAATCTCATTTCAACTTTATTTGGAGTGTTATTCGGTTTAACTCTAGCCTATGTATTTAAAATGGAACTTTGGGCATTGATTTCAATACCATTATTTACAGTTATTTGTCAAACCTTCCTCTACAATTTATATAAGGGTTTCTATTTTAATATTAATTTTTATAAAAAATCATTTAAAGAGTTATTTGGGTTTGGTGTTAATACCACTTTAGTTTCCGTATTGAATTTAGGATTTGAAAATATTTACCAATTAGTAATAGGTAAAGTTTTCAGTATTACACAAGTGGGGTATTTTTATCAAGCAAAAAAGATGCAGGATGTGCCAAATAATGTTGTTAATAATCTAGCGCAAGGAGTTTTTTTCTCAACATTATCAAAATCTCAAGACAATATAGGTGAACTTATAAAGACTTATAACCTGATCTCTAAAACATTCATATGGTTAATGGGATTAGCTGTGTTGATAATTTTAATATTTGGTAAAGACATTATCTTATTTTTATTAGGTGAAAATTGGTTAGGTTCTGTTTTTTATATCAAATTACTGATTGTTGGATCTATGTTTTATACACAGGAATTGATAAATAAAATGATTTTTAAAGTTTTTAATAAGACTGGGAAATTATTGAAGCTTGAAATTGTGAAAAAAATAGTACAGGTATTGACTTTGGTGTTAGGCGTGTACCTGAAAAGAATTGATTACTTACTGTATGGATATATTTTTACAAATGCCTTTAGCTATTTTTTAAATTATTATTATACCTCGCGCATTATAAATATAGGCAATAAGGAGCTATACTTTTTAGGTAAAATCTGTTTAATTCTATTTTCTATTTTTATTATTTACTACAACGTTACGATTTATTTATATAATAATGATCGTTCATACATCCAATTATTCGGAGTTATTCTTGTATCACTTTACTTCGTTATTTCGAAAGCCTTAGGTTTATTTAATCTTAAAAGCGTATTTGCTGTAATCAAGAAGTAATATTAGAATATTTATAAGAATTTTAAAATTAATGCAATATAAAAACAGATAATATGGAAGCTATAATTTTACTTTTAACAATTGTATTATACTTTCTTGCACCTAATAATTATGACTTTTTTTACTGCTGTGTTTTATTAATATTATTTGTTTTTTCAGCATACAGAGCAATTAAGATTAGTATGGTTGAACAAAATTATGTCAACTTCACTTTCTTTTTTACTATTAGCTTTTTCTTTGTAAATTTCTTCTATCCAGTTTTTATTTTTCCTTTTGATAAGTATTATTTTTTGGTTTTTAGTCGCTTTAAATTTAATGAAGATGTCATTACTAAAGCTACATCTTTAGCTTTGGTTGGTTATACAAGCTTTGTATTTGGAATAAAATCAATTTTTTCTCAAAAAAGAGCGAAAAAAATTGAGAGACCTTATATTAATGAAAAGGTTATTATAAATAATTCGTTTAAAATATATTTAATATTTTCATGGGCGTTTACTGGTATAGTTTTCCTAATTGCGAAAGACGGTATTTTAGCAAGGAGCTCGGATGCTTTTTTTAATATTGAGCCATCATTATTGGTTATAAATCAGTGTTTTATTAATTTGCTTATTATTTTTACCTTTTATTTGAGGAAGTCATTTTTCAATCTGTCAATCGTTTTTATCTATATTTTCGTATTCATTTTTGTAGGTGATAGAGGTCCTGCTGTTCAAACAAGTTTAGTGTTGTTGATTTCTTATAGTATATTTTATAAAAAGATTTCAAGATTAAAATTATTCCTTTCCGTATTAATTGGATTTGTTGGTTTAACCATTATTTCCTCAATACGAGGAAGAGAGGGAAGTACTAATAATATAAGTTCTGTGCAATATAATAATTACTACGATTTCGCTATGGATCTTATTGTAAACAATAGGAATCTATATGCAGGATATGACTATGTTGAGAAATATGGGTTAAATTATGGGAGTAGCTCTCTACCATATATATTTGCTCCAATACCTAAACTACCTTCTCTAATAACAACGACATTCTTTGATTCTACACCTCAGGAATTATCAACAGGAACTATTTTGACTAACGATGTAAATGCTACTTGGGGCCTTGGAACTAATTTAATTATTGATATTTATATGCAATTTGATATTATTGGAGTGATAGCCCTTATGTTTGGTCTGGGATATATTGTTACTAAATTGGAACTTAATGTTACGAATAAGCTCTTTAGTACGATATGTTACATTTTTATTTTTAGCTTTTCGGTATATATGACACGATCGAGCTTATTCGATAGTGTGCGATATATTTCATGGGCAGCTGTAATATATTTTGGAATAATTAGCTTGTATAAGCCATTCTTAATATCTAAAAATCAACTCAAATAATGAAAATATTATTAGTCAACAATACGATCTTTTATGAAAAAGATGAGGAATTGTATTTAAATAAAGAGACGGGAAATTTTTTTTGTAAACTGAAAAATATCGGAAATGAAATAAGTCTTTTCCAAATTAGTCAGTTAAAAACTGAAAAAGATAATTTTGCAAACTTTAGTATAAGTAACAAAGGAATGCATGTATATGAGGTTAAAAGGCGAAAAAGCCGAATTTTTGCTTTTTTCAAGGCATTTTTCGTTGTTCAAAAGGCTATTCTCAGAAATGACTTCATTTATATTTTCTATCCTGGACCTATTTGTAAAGTAATAAGTATACTGTGCATTTTATATAGAAAACCTTTCGGATTATATGTAAGGGGAGAACAGGGTATCTCTACAGCAGTTTCTAAATTTATTTTGAAAAGGGCATCGAATGTCTTTACCATTTCTCCAAAATTTACACAGAGTATTTTAGAATTTAATAAAAGAGTATATACCATTAGACCGATGATTGGATTTAATGAAGATGACATTGTTATTGAACGAAAAATTAATTTATCAGAGCAAATTGAATTACTTTATGTAGGTAGGTTAGTTTATGATAAAGGGCTTTTTGAACTTATTGATGCTCTAGAAGTTTTATTTAAAAAAGGAGTAAATGTTTTTCTGAATTTAGTTGGTGGGGGAACGGATTATGATAACTTGCTTCATGTTGTTAAAGAAAAGGGGCTTATCGAGCGTGTAAAGTTTCACGGTATGATTTCTGAGAAGAAAGACCTGGTAGAATTATATAAATCATGTAATGTTTTTGTGTTGCCTACTTACCATGAGGGTTTTCCGCGTGTGCTATATGAGGCGATGATAATGCGTATACCAATCATTACTACTTTCGTAGGGACTATCAATTTTTTAATGACTGACGAGTATAACTGCCTACAAATCCTTCCTAAAAGTGTAGATAGTATCGTGGAAAATATTGAAAAACTAATTAATGATCCTGTTTTGGGCCAAGTAATTGCAGATAATGGAGCAAATACTATCGCAAAATATTTATATGATAAAAAAATGGATCATTCAGAGCAATTAAATTCGAATTTGGTGAAAATATGAAAAAGGTAAGTGTAATTATACCGTTTTATTCTAATATTTCTTGGTTAGATGAAGCTGTTGATAGTGTTCTGGAGCAGACATTTCAGGATTTCGAAATTATAGTGGTAAATGATGGTTCTCCAGAGGATGATAGTATTTTTGTTGCAAAATATCATAATAGAATTAGATACTTTAAGACAGAAAACAAAGGGCCTGCTCATGCACGTAATTTTGGAATAAAAGTAGCGATTGGTGAGTTTTTAGCATTCTTAGACTCAGATGATCTTTGGATGCCTTCTAAGCTAGAAAAACAAGTCAAATTAATGTCTGAAACAGAATTAGTATGGTCTCATACAAAGTACAGTCTATTTGATGAGGTTGAAAATAAATCAAGAAGAGAATATAAAGATATTGAAAATGAAGATTTCAAAGGAAATGTTTATCCTTTATGTTTGACTAAATTGAATATTGGAACTCCATGCGTTATGATTAGAAGAGATTACTTGTTGAAAAATCCACTTATTAGATTTTCAGAAAATATGAGATTCGGTCAAGATGGTTTTTTTTGGATGCTATTAGCTATAGATAATAATTTGGGATATCTAGATGAATCATTGACCTTAGTAAGAGTTCGTGGAACAAATGCTGTCCAAAGAGCAAGAGTACATCTATATGTGAGAGCAAATTTGTATAACAATTTAATAAAAAAAATAGATTCGTTTTTTCCAAATGTTAAAATCAGTAAAATAATAAAAATTACCTACTTATACTGTTTTTCTATGAATTCTTTAATAGATAAAATCTTTGGAAAGGGAAATTACAGAAATAGATATTCCGAATTTTTGTCGAAGATACTTTATTTACCTGCCTATTTTGCTTTTAAACTAATTGGATAACCGTGTTTTAGTATGACTTTCTGCTCTCAATTTGCCATTAAGAATACTGAATTAATATAAAATGATATTTGAATAATAATAAGATGGACAATGATTAATTTATCAATCGTATTGTATAATACTCCGAAACAAGATATTGAGAATATCTTTAGTTCTTTGGAGTATGTGAAATCTTTATATAAATTGTATGTTATTGATAATTCTCCTAAAGATCTACTTAGAAATTATTTTATAGATAAACCTCACATTATCTATAGACATAATCCAAGTAACCCAGGTTTTGGTGCATCTCACAATATTGCATTGGAGATTTCTATTAAAGAAAGTGTAGATTTTCATTTTGTTATCAATCCCGATGTATATTTTAAAGATGATGTGATCACTAGAATGGTGAAATATATGGTAGATCATACAGATGTTGGAATGATGATGCCTGAGATTTTAAATTTAGATGGATCTATTCAAAGTTTACCGAAACTTTTACCATCTCCTCTCAGTATTATTTTGAGAAAGCTGCAGAAACCTAAATTTATTTACAACAAATTTATAGACAATTATGAATTGAGATCTGTGGAAAAGAATGTGATTTATAATGCCCCAATATTATCAGGATGTTTTACATTATTTAGGGTTTCTGCATTAAAAGATATCGGTCTTTATGATGATAATTTTTTTATGTATTTTGAAGATTGGGACATATCGAGGAGAATGCATAGAAAGTACAAAACTGTTTACTTCCCAAAAGTATCTATATTTCATGGTTATGAATCTGGTGCAAATAAGAGTAGTAGATTGTTTAAAATATTTTTAAAATCTGCAAAGTTTTATTTTAATAAATGGGGCTGGATTTTTGATAGGGAAAGAGTTGAAGTTAATAAAAACACATTAAATCAGTTCAAATGAAAAAGTTAATCTTGTTTATATTTGTAATCTTTTGCACAGTTATTTCAAATGCGCAAGGATTTAGCATAAAAAAGCTTAGTCAGCAAACTATAAATAGAAATCTTAATAAAAGCGCGTATTCTATAGAATATAGTAAATATCAAGCTTCGGCATTTGCCGTTGAAAATGAATTGCCCAAAAATTTTAAAAGGGATGGATCAGTTGATTATACAGCAAGTATCCAAAGAGCATTAAATAATAATGACGTTGTTATTCTTCCAAATTTTCCAGTGTTAATAGCTGATAAAGGATTAGTTCTTCGAAGTAATCAAGTTCTATTATTTCAACCAAACTCTATTTTGAAATTAAAGTCCACTTCAAAACCTGGTTATAATATATTATCAATCGTTAATGTTTCTAATGTTAAAGTATTTTATGCTAATATAGAAGGTGATAAATATTCTCATCTAGCAAAAGATGGACAATGGGGTTTTGGTATAACTATTAAAAGTTCAAAAAATATCATTTTGTATTCTCCATACATTAAAAGGACTTGGGGTGATGGCATTTATGTAGGGCAATCAAATAATATACCGAGTGAAAAAATATTTATTTATAATGCCGTCATTGATGATGTAAGAAGAAATGGTATCTCAATTACATCCGCCAAAGATATTGATATTACTAATTGCTATATAGCAAATACAAATGGGAATAGCCCTGAGAGTGGGTTGGACATTGAGCCTAATTCATTTAATGATATTATAGAAAATGTAAATATTAGAAATTTGAACACTTATAATAACAAATGGTCAGGTTTATTAATTGTGTTGGAGCAATTTAAATCTAATAAGGATAAAACCATTTCAATAAATATTGACGGGCACAATGATAATGGTTCTAAAAATGCTGCTGCCTTCCATGGATACAAAAATTCACAATATAATAATCTGTCTGGAACGATAAGTTTGGCTAACACAAATTACCGCAATAATTCTCAAAAAACGCTTTTATATAAAACTAGTATGTCTAAGTTGATGTTAAAAACATCAGATAAAGATTTAGAGAATAAATTCAATTCTTTCAAAAGAAAATGAAAATTATAATAACTGGAATTTCAGGTTTTGTAGGTCAAAACTTAAATACGTATTTGCATCAAATGGGTAATGAAATTATACCACTTTCATTAAGAGACCCGGTATGGGAAGAAAATTTCCCAGCGACTGCTATAGCTCTTATACATTTGGCTGGTAAAGCCCACGATACATCTAATACATCTAAACCTGAGGATTATTTAATTATCAATCGCGATTTGACAATTAAATTGTTTAATAAATTTCTTAAATCTGAAATCCGTGATTTTATTTATTTTTCATCGGTGAAAGCGGTAGCTGATTCCTTAGAAGGAGTTTTACACGAGAACTTCGCTGCAAATCCTTTAACGCCGTATGGGAAATCTAAAATAGAAGCTGAAAAATATCTACTTGGACAAAAACTACCAATGGGTAAAAGATTGTTTATTATAAGACCTTGTATGATTCATGGGCCTGGTAATAAGGGGAATCTCAATTTAATGTATAAAGTTGTGAAGAAAGGTATTCCATGGCCGTTGGCTGCATTTCACAATCAACGCTCATTTTTAAGTATAGATAACTTAAGCTTTTTGGTTGAAAAAATGATAAACAAAGTAGAGTTGACATCAGGTATATATAATTTTGCTGACGATAATGCATTGTCAACAAATGAACTAGTAAATTTAATATCTGGAACATTGGGTCAAAAAACAAAATTGTGGGCTATTCCTCCTCTTATAGTAAAACTAGTTGCAAAAATTGGCGATTATTTACCATTTCCGCTGAATTCGGAACGGCTAAAAAAGCTAACTGAATCTTATTTAGTTTCGAATAGTAAAATTAAAAAAGACTTGCAAATTACAAATTTACCTATATCGTCAAAGGATGGATTAATAAAAACTTTTCGATCTTTTTAGAGAATTGAAAGGTGTTTAAAAAGTTATAAATAGTTTTTACTTCATGTTTACTCTTCAGATTTTTTTGAATAATCATCGAGAAGCACTAATAAATCTTGATACGTAAAAATAGTATGTAAAAAAAATATATTTTTGTGATTATAAATAATGAAATCAATTTTATATAATAAATATAATATGCGAACAATTTTAAAGTGCAGTTTTGCATTTCTGCTATCCTCGATAGTTTTAACTATATTTAATTCTTGCGGATCACGTAAAAATATGGTTTACCTACAACCTGATTCAACGCAGATCAATGCTATATATGAACAACATGTTCCCAAAATCCAAGCGAATGATATTTTGACTATTGTGGTGACTGCGGCAGACCCGAAGGTTACCGCTCCTTTTAATCCATTGAGTACAATGACATCTAATAATATGACTCAGTCAGTAGATTTGGCACTACGACCGACTTATACCGTTGATAATGATGGAAGAATTACATTGCCCATGCTGGGAAATGTGCACTTAGCAGGATTAACGAGAGTAGAAGCAATTGAAAAAATTCGAAATGAATTAAGTCAATATATTAAAGATCCAGGTGTTAATATTAACTTTAATAATTTCCGAGTTTCCGTATTAGGAGAAGTTGCTAAACCTGGTTCATTTATTTTACCTTCTGAAAGAGTTACTGTTTTAGAAGCGTTGGGAATGGCAGGCGATATGACCATTCGCGGTATTAGACAAAATGTGCTTTTAATTAGAGAAATGGATGGTCAAAAGACCATGCATCGATTAGATCTAACAAAGCAAGAAACTTTAAATTCTCCTTATTATTATTTGGCGCAAAATGATGTAATTTATGTAGAACCAAATAAGGCGCAAATCAATAATTCCAAATTGGGAGCCAATACGAATATCATAATTTCGATTGCAGGCTTATTAATTACAGTAATTTCAGTATTGACACGATAATCATTCATGGAACAACCAATAAAAAATAAAGAAAAACAAGAAGAAGAAATCAACTTGCGACAGCTTTTTGAGCAATATGCCTTTTACTGGAAATGGTTTTTATTAGCAGTAATACTTTCCTTGGGAATAGCATTTGTATATTTACGTTATGCGCAAAAAACATATAGTACAACTGCGAAAATTTTATTACGAGATGAGCGTAGTGCCGCCGCCGGTGAATTGGCTGGTATTGCTGAACTTACAAGTACCATGGGTTTAAATGGAGGAAGGTCAGCATTTGTACCAGACCAAATTGAAGTACTTACTTCGAGAAGGCTGATGCGTAAGGTGGTGGACCAGCACCATTTGAATGTGACATATTTTAAAAAGGGAAATATAAGATCTTCTGAGGTGCTTGAAAAAGATATGCCCTTTATTTTACAACCTCAAGGCGATCTTGATACGACTAAATTCCAGCTTACGGTCCGCATTCAAGGCAATAAACAATTAGCTGTAACAGATCTGCAATCAGGAAAAAAGTTTGTTTGTTATTTTGATAAAAGGGTCAAAATTGGAACCGAGGATATCGTTTTTAGAAAAAGTGTCGATGGTCAAAAAGATAATGGTGATATCTATGAGATTACCGTGGTCCCTAAGAATTGGGCTGTGGATGCAACTTTAGGTACAATTGGTGTTTCGCCTAGTAAGGAAATGCAATCCTATATTGTCAATTTCGCTATGGTTTCTAAGTTAGGTAAAAAGGCTGAGCTAATTCTTAATTCTTTAATTGATATTTATAATAGTGATTTAACTAATGATAAGCTTCGCACTACAAGAGCTACTTCGGAGTTTATTAATAAACGGCTGTTGTTAATTTCAAAGGATTTGTCCGGTGCTGATGAAGAAGTTGCAGACTTTAAATCTAATAATTCTATGGTTGATATGCAGGCCGAAGCTGGAGTCTTTTTGCAGAATGCATCTGAAAATGATAAAAAGGTTTTAGAATATAGGACACAGCTGCAGTTGGTGGATCATATGAATAACTTTCTCAAAGGCGAGGCGAAAGGCAAGCTTTTACCCTCCAACATAGGATTACAAGACGCGTCTATAGGGGCTGCTATTGAAGGATACAATAAGTTAGTGTTGGAAAGAGATGATTTATTGAAATCGGCTTCTGATTTAAATCCGACGGTTATAGCTTTAAATGAAAATATTGAAGAAAACCGAAACAACATTCGACGTTCATTGGAAAATTATCAACAGGTTACAAAGTTAGCCTTGAATAGTATAGAACGTAAATCGAATGAGATAAAGGGGCGTATAAATTCTATTCCGAATCAAGAACAGGGATTTAAAAAAATATCCAGACAGCAGCAGATTGTTGAATCACTTTACTTATTATTATTGCAGAAACGTGAGGAAAGTGAAGTGCGTGCTGCCGCAACACCTGATAATTTGAAAATTATTGATGCTGCTTATACTAATGCCTTACCAGTTTCGCCTAAAAAAGGAATTATTCTTCTTGGTGCACTAATTATGGGATTTTTAATTCCATTCGTGATTTTGTACTTGAAGTTTTTATTGGATAATAAAATTCACTCACGTAAGGATATTGAGGACTTTGTCAAAATACCTGTACTTGGTGAAATACCATCAGCGGAAGATACAATTGTGCATCTAAACGACCGCTCATCTCTTGCGGAGGCATTCCGTATTTTACGGACGAATATGAATTTTATGTTTAGTTCTGATAAAAAAGAAGCCTCTAAAGTGGTGTTTGTGACTTCAACAATTTCAGGTGAAGGAAAATCTTTTGTAACAACTAATTTAGCTCAGATTTTATCCATGTCTGGTAAAAGAGTGCTCTTGATTGGCGCAGATATACGTAGTCCAAAAGTTTTGGATTATCTTGGTTTATCACATTTGCAACATACAAATGTGGGCATTACCCAATTCTTAATTAATCCAGAAATGGATGTTGACAATATTGTCATTAAGAAGCCAGGTAATTATGACTTTGATGTTGTCTATTCTGGATATATTGCACCAAATCCTGCAGAATTGTTAATGAACGGACACTTTGATGATGTAGTAAAATATGCAAGAGACCATTATGACTATATATTAGTGGACACGGCACCTGTTAGTTTAGTAACTGATACCTTACTGATCGCTCATAATGCTGATATAACACTATATGTATCACGTGTCAACTATCTAGATAAACGCTTGCTCCAAGTGCCGCGTGAACTGTATCTAGAAGGAAAGTTGAAAAATTTAGCTTCGGTTGTCAATGACGTTGACTTTGCTCGCGGTTATGGTTATGGCTACGGTTATGGTTATGGTTATGGAGATAAAGGGGAATCAAAAACTGGTCTTAGTAAATTATTGCATAATTTACTAATTAAATTTAAAAAGAAATAGATGTGAATTTCTAGATTGTTGGCGCTTTTCTCTATAGAATTGCGCCAATTTTTTTGAATAATTAGATAAGATTATGATTAACATAATCTTGATTTTTTTGTATAATGTGTAAAAGGTTGTTTTGGTTTTATAGATCAGCTACTGTTGTAGTTGTGATTGATCAAAGTATATGAAGTATAAAATATGAATTATTTAATCGTACTTGTTGTTTTATTTGTTGTTGAGCTTCTTTACTTTAAAGTTGCCGATCGTTTTAATATTATTGATAAGCCTAATGAGCGCTCTTCGCATAACACTGTAACTTTAAGAGGTGGTGGTATTATTTTTTATTGTGGAGCACTTATCTTTTTTATTCTTTCAGGTTTTCAATATCCATGGTTCTTTTTAGGCCTTACTTTAATGACTGCAATTTCTTTTTTGGATGATGTATTTACGCTTTCTAATAAAATACGATTACTGATTCACTTTAGTTCCGTATTGTTGATGGCTTATCAATTGGATCTTTTTAATATGCCTTGGTATTATCTATTGATCACCTTTATTGTCGTTGTAGGAGTGATCAATGCTTATAATTTTATGGATGGGATCAACGGTATTACCGCCTGCTATAGCTTGGCTGTTGGTTCACTTCTGCTATTGGTAAACCATAAGCTTAATTTTATAGAAAAGGATCTACTTTCTTATACGCTGTTGGGCGTATTGGTCTTTGCCTTTTTTAATTTTCGAAAAAAAGCAAAATGCTTTGCTGGTGATGTAGGGGCGGTGGCTATTGCTTTTGTATTATTGTTTGCACTTGGTGCTTTGATTATTCAAACAGGAAATGTGATCTATATCTTGTTTCTGTCGGTATATGGAATTGATGCGGTTTGGACAATCATTCGTCGATTATTACGAAGGGAGAATATATTTGAAGCACATCGTTCGCACTTATATCAGTTTTTAGGCAATGAGGCAAAAGTGAATAAATTAAAGATTTCTTTCTCTTATGGTATTATTCAGTATTTAATTGGTTTATTGGTTATTGAATTTGTTCATCAAGAAGTGAAAGTACAGGTAATATTTGCTGTGAGTTTATTAGTGTTAATGAGTTTAATTTATTTGGTTTATAAAAACTACATCATAAAAAAATACGTTTAATTTTATGCATACTATAAAAACAATAAAAGGGGGTATAGCCAAAGACCAGCGTGGAAACATACGTTTTGTTAATGATTTTGATATGACTTCTGTTAAGAGATTTTACATTATTAAGAATGCGGATATTGAATTGGTAAGAGGCTGGCGTGCGCATCGTCTTGAACAACGTTGGTTTTATGTTTTGTCTGGAGAATTTGAAGTCGACTTGATAAAGATTGATAATTGGGATCAACCTGCGGTGGATCTAGTAGTAAAAAAGATGAAATTTAATGCTACAGATATGAACGTTTTTCATGTACCTAAAGGGTATGGGACAGCCTTTAGAGCCACAAAGCCTGATAGCGAGCTGTTGGTTTTCGCAGATCATGGTATCGAGCATGCGAGTATAGATGATTATACTTGGCCATTGGATTATTTTATTAACAGAATCTAAATATTTTTTATTTACAATATTATTTCCTTGTAAAGGATTACAAATTGATTTTGTTCCTGAATCCTTGATCATATTGCCCTTATTCAGTTCTTTGCGATTATCAATTTTTATCTATGTAATCTCACGCTAACTTGAAACTTTCCCAAAAACAGGTGAGGCTACCAATTTTTTAATCGCTTAAATATTAAATAAAGGTCTATATTAAATAACTTTGGCCTTATTGTTGTTGAATCCCAAGTCGTAGAAAATGGCTTGGGATTTTTTATGTAATACTATTATTTTGCTTAAGCCGTTATTATTAATATTTTAATACACTCAACCAAATGAAAAAACTTCTGATTTTTAGCTTTATTGGAATTTTATTTTTAACAGGTTTAACTGTTTCAGCGCAGTTCTCCAGGCCAATTAGCATCGGAGCAGGTGCTGGAGGAACCATCAATCTTACAGATTTAGGAAACGTAGAGTCTAAATTTGCTTTTTACGGAGAACTGGATTATTTGATTACACCGTATATCTCGGTGGGTTTACATGGTGAGAAAGGGACTTTAGCTGGAAATGGTTACGATAGTGATTTTAAAAACCGCTACTTCGCTGGGAATATTAATGGTAAATTACGTTTGGGACATTTTCTAGATAATACGAATAACTATAGTTATTATACTCTAGAAGCAAATACGCTGTCTCGTATTCTTTCTAATATTTATGTTGGAGCTGGAGCAGGGCTTGTAAAAAACCGAATTAATAGACATATATCAGAATTCTACGCAAATTATTTAGCGTCCAATGGCGGAGAGCTTGCTGACAAGCTGGGCGAAATCCATTTCGTAGTGCCACTTAATGTCGGGGTTGATATTCCTTTTGGTCGTACACTATACGGTCCTCAATGGGCTATCAACGTAAACTATCAACATACCTTGACATTCAACGATAACCTGGATGGTATCAAAAATAAAAATAACGATCAATACGGTTTCGTATCCCTGGGTGTGAAATATGCACTGTTTAACCGCAAATAAGTCAATCAAATATGCTAGTCAAAAATAAACAAATGAAAAACATATCTAAATGGGCCTATAGCAATCGGCTGCTAGGATTAATTTCTATAGCTATCCTGATTGGTTTTGTATCTTGTAAATCTAATTCGGCCATGTATAAGGCTCCAAAAGTTAATGCCTTTAGAGGCGGGAAACTGCCGGCGCCTCCTGGTATGGTCTATGTACCTTCTGGTACAATTCTTTTCAAAGGATCGCTAGATAGTGGTAATGTGGGTAAAAATGTGAGTGTGAGTGCATTTTTTATCGATGAGGCAGAAGTGACTAATAAACAATACCGTGAGTTCGTTAATTGGGTAGCAGACTCTGTGGCTGTAACGGATTATTTAAATGATGATCAGTATTTCTTGGAGATTGCAGGTGAGCAGGTTGGGCAAAAGCGTATTAATTGGGCAAAGGTCAAAAAAATATCTCCGATATGGAAAAGCAATGATCCAAGCATTCAAGAACGTATTGCCCCTATGCTTGAAATGCAAGGAAATAGACGTACCCTCAATCCAGAGGTGATTAGATACCGCTTCTCCTACTTACAATCTAAGGGTAATGTGAAAAAGAAATATGTAACAGATACAGTGGCTGTCATGCCTGTGGAAGATATCTGGACCAAAGATTTTCCGAATGCGCAATTAGCATCCTTAGATGCTAATTATTTTACACATCCTTCTTTCGATTATTATCCCGTCGTAGGTGTCACTTGGAGACAAGCGCGCGCATTTACGGACTGGCGGGCCAGCGAGATGGCGGCGACAGTATTGAAAAATTCCTATCTCAACGGTTATCAGCTGAGTTTAAGTTTGCCAACTGAAGCGCAATGGCAATATGCCGCTTCTGGTAAATTGGATCCGCAGGATACCATCGCTGGTTCACGGATGACTATTGATGGAACAGAAGGAAAAAAGAAACTAGCCGTCAACTTCAAACAAGGAGAAGGAACGTACTCGCGAGATGGTGCGACCTTCACTCTTCCTGTAAAATCTTATATGCCAAACGCTTTCGGCGTCTACAATATGGCTGGAAATGTTTCCGAATGGACTTTGGATGCTTACAGCCCTTCTGCAGTCGTATTTGTCAACGACTTAAATCCTGCATTGCTTTATGACGCTGATGCAAAAGATGGTGATGCCTTGAAACGTAAAGTCGTTCGTGGTGGATCTTGGAAAGATAATGGTGAACAATTGAATAGTGAAACGCGCAATTACTCGGTAGATTATGAACCGCATTCTTATATCGGTTTCCGTTGTGTCATGTCTGCTTTTGAAATGCCAACAGTACAGAGCAAAACACGTAAGTATTAACCCGCTGTTTTAGAACCCAAAAATCGATAACAATGAAAACAAAAATAGTATTGATAGCAGCGATGACTTTTGGAGTTGGGTCATTGTTTGCTCAACAAGAGACAACGATAGATACGGTGCCCAAAAATCAGAACATTTTAAATAATGTAAATTCAGCTACTCCTGTAATATCAGGAGAAGTTATACAGGACACAATTCCACTGACCGATGGATTTTATCAGGCAAATAATATGGAAGACGCTGTTCCTTTTGCTTATCCTGAGGTAAATAAAAAAAATATCCGATTTTATAAACGTGTGTGGCGTGATATTGACCTGAAAGATGAAAAGAATAATGTTCTTGCTGTACCCGGAAACTCCTTGATAGAGGTGGTCATGAAAGCTATCGAAAAAGGAAAGCTTTCACTCTATAGTCCGGATGACGATTCATTCAAAGGTAGATTAAGTGCGCAGGAAGGGATGGCACGATTTGCAGATAGTGTGTTGGTGCCCATATTCGACGGCGAAGGAAATCAGATCGATTCGAAAATGGCGTTAAATGAGTTTGATCCTGCGCGTGTGACCAAATTTAGAATAAAGGAAGATATTTTCTTTGATAAACAGCGCAGTCGATTGGAGACACGTATTATCGGCGTAGCGCCATTAATGAATATTACCACTTCAGCAGAATTGGCAGAATCTGTTGGAGCAACGCCCGCATTTTGGTTGTATTTTCCTCAATTGCGTTACAGTCTTATACAGGTAGACATTTCAGATCCGGACAAAGGATTGTATGATATGACTATGGATGATTTTTTTGTACAGAATAAATTTGCAAGCACAATTGTTAGGGAATCTTCTCCTGGTATGTTGCAAAATCTCAAAGATACAGAAAATGGAGGACAACAGCTGGATGGCAAAAAAGTCGAGGAGAAATTGGATGCCTATAAAAAGAAGTTGTGGAGCAATCCTAAAGGCGTAAAGGCTGAGGAGCTTGAGGGAAATAAGGCTCAAGGAAAAAAAGCAGAAGAGAAACTGTAGATATAATAAAGTTTTTTGTGATGCCTCTCTTAGAAAAGATGAGGCATCATTATTTTAGGGTCCTATAGGGTTCTTTTTAATTAATTCATCATCATTTGTTAAAGGAAAGTGACGTGTAGTGGCATATATTTTGTTATTTAACGCTTCTATTTATTTTATAAATTTTCAATAAAAACTAGCCATCTATATTAACGTTCATCGGACAATATAAAAGAAGATATTTAAAACAACAAACAAATAGATCAAAATAGTCATGTTAAGAAATGAAATTTATTCCGAGAAACCAATTTTAGTCATATTAGCTGCCGGGATGGCCAGTCGCTATGGTTCTGCAAAACAGGTTGAGTGCTTTGGCCCCTTTGGTGAAAAAATTATTGATTATTCAATTTATGATGCGATAAAGGCTGGCTTTGGAAAAGTCGTTTTTGTGATTCGAGAGGAGTTTTTAGATGTAATGAAAAGCAACATTGGGGATAAGCTTCCGGACTCAATCGAAGTTGCATATGCCTATCAGGATTTCAACTTGAAAAAATTTGGTGTGGATCGTATCGTAGAACGTCAAAAGCCTTGGGGAACCGGTCATGCCGTAATGAGTGCCGAGCAAGAAGTGGATAGACCATTCTGTGTCATTAATGCTGATGATTTCTATGGCTTTGATGCATTTCAAAAAATGGCTATATTTTTGAAGAACAAGGCAATGGATAACGAGATGGCATTAGTTGGATTTGAAGTGGGGAATACCCTGTCCGACTTTGGTTATGTCTCTCGTGGTGTATGTGAAGTAAACCAGACAAATTATTTACAAAGCGTTACGGAAAGAACCAACATTTACAGAAAAAATGAGGATATTGTTTACGCGCAGGAAGAAAAAGAAACCGTGTTACCAAACAATACAAGGGTTTCAATGAACTTTTGGGGATTTACGCCTAAACTATTTGAAATTGCACGTGAGTTGTTCCCTGGTTTCGTGGAGCAAAATTATGAGAACCCCAAAGCAGAATTCTTTATTCCTGATTTGCCAGATCACATGGTGAAGCAAGGCATTGCGAACTTTTCGGTATTACCTACCGACGCAAAATGGTTTGGTGTGACTTATAAAGAAGATAAGAATCAAGTACAACAAAGTATTCATCAATTAATAGAACGAGGTGATTATCCTCAACGATTATGGCCTGAGAAGAAGGTGGTCGATGAAAGTATTTATCTAGATTTTTAATACAGAAAATTTGTGGCGTCTCTATTTCTATTTTGGAAGGGAGACGCTTTTTCAGTCACTATCTTTCCTTAAAAACTTACAGTAGACTTGAAAAATGGGAAATGCTATAACCTCCTGTGGAGCATATTTAAGATATCTTTTAAAATTTCCCCAAAGGCGCTTACTAGCGTCAGGATGATAGAAAAATTTTGTTTTTTTTCCCTGCACAAATCTTTCATCATTGAACCCAAAATTTCCGGAATGCCATACTTCATCTAGCATCCAATCGACACGTGTGTCTTTGGGGTAAGCAAACGGAATGGCAGATTCGGGGAGTCCTATGTAATCAACAAGCAATTTATGAAGTAGGTGAGTCCACTTGAGCATCCCGGTTTTTTTATAAATGGAATGCAATGCCTGAACATCAATATTGGGGAGTTCACTGTAATATAATCTCGCAGAATCGCAAAACTGGCGTAAGCTGATACCGTAAGTAATTAGATGTTTTAAAATGTGGATATTGACCTGTAGAAGCTGTAGTTCTGGGGCTAGTAAGCGAATGGATATTCCATGGATTTCCAATGCCTCTTGCCTAGCCCTATAATCCTCCAAAAGCTTATTCAAATATTTTTTCTTAAAAGGATTATAAAAATCAAATTTGCGTTCATGATGCTCAACATGTACTCCATTCCAGTCATATCCAAAACTGAAATCGGGGGTGTATTTAAATTTTACTTTCCGTTCCCTCAGATAATTCCTTGCTTTGCTATAATCATCTTCTTCAAAACCCCAATCAATATCTCCGCATATACGGTGCTCAGGAATACGGTAATAGCATGCGACTCCTTGCCCTTTCTGAAGTATGGGGCGGATTCCGCCTTGCTCAAAAGTTGAAAACTGTTCGGCAATTACAGCATTCATCTTTGCATTGTGCCTTTCGATCTGATCCATTCGTACAGCCCATTTTAGACGCAAAGAAGCTGGTGGTAATTGATCTTCGGTTAAAAATGGAAAACTATCATAAATAACACCTTCTACCGTTTGATTGCATGCATATTTTTGGATACTAATCCAATCTTCAATAGACAAAGGTTTGATGAGAGTAAGCTTACCTTCTCCCCAAAGGCCGATACGCAATAACTGAAAAAAAATATCCCTTAATTGTTTGTTCATTTGGTTTTAGAAATAGGGGTTGATCAAATATAATAATTTATATCCTATGCTTAATGATTTAGGTACAATAAATAAAGATATACAAGATTATTTGCACGCCATTTGTTATATTCTAGATAGGCAGAAATCTTTTCCTGAAACATTGTTTTAATTTGGTACATTTGCACTGACTTAAACTTGGGAAGGGAATTTTAATATATTTTAAATGAGTAATATATGGAGGGAGGGCTTGTCCATCAACAAGCCTCGGTGGATCATTCTGCTGTTGGATATGATTATTGTAGGAGTAGCATTTTTGATTAGCTATATACTCATTTTTAAGCATCGAGGCGGAGTGGAGGTCGATGCCTTGGGAATACAGCTTATATTAGTGTCCACCGTATATCTGATCTGTTTTGTTTCGCTGGGAACATTTAAAGGTGTTATTCATAAAACTGGCATTCGCGAACTGCAACGTATGGTTTTTGCGATTGGGATGGCCTATTTTTCATCAGTACTTGTATGTAAAATGTTAGAGTGGACACAACCTTCGTTCTTACATGCCGCTTTTCCTTTCTCTGATACACAGCTTCTTTTTCATGCATTGATTGTAGGTTTCGGTATGACCTTTAGCCGCGTGCTTTATCGGGCGCTCTACCACGAGCTTATGTGGGGTAATAAAGACAACCGTATTCCTGTTATCTTGTTTGGTGCAGGAAATATGGGCAATACAACCTTTCATTTTATTCATACAACATCACGAAACAAATATCGTATTGTGGCTATCACGGATGATAATCCACATCGTATCGGTAATCGAATTCAAGGCTTTAGAATCCATGATATTAATAAATTGAATAAAGAATTTGTCGATAGGCATGGAAATGCTGCAGAGCTAATTGTGGCAGTCGATAATAGGTCTCCCGAGCGATTAAGCAAGGTCTTTAAGTTGGCTGAACCTATTCCATTAATCGTCAAGATTATCCCAGATACGGCGCGTTTAATGGCCGGGGAGGTGGCAACCCGACAAATACGCAGTTTGCGCATAGAGGATCTGTTGGGACGCAAAGCAATCGACCTGGACAATCCTGCTATCGCTGCGGAGATGAAGGGACAGATCGTATTGGTGACGGGGGGAGCAGGTTCTATTGGCGGAGAACTGGTGCGTCAGCTTGCACATACTGATCTCAAACAGCTCATCGTGGTCGACCAGGCGGAATCCTCTTTGTATGATATTCAACAGGAGTTGAGCTCATCTGCAAATTTTGGACGTTGTGTATTTATGGTCGGCAATGTTCGGGATGCCTTATTTATGGATACGCTGTTTCAGGTTTACCGGCCGACTTATGTTTTTCACGCAGCCGCTTATAAGCATGTGCCTTTGATGGAAGCGAATCCGTATGAATCTATTCTAACGAATGTATGGGGTTCCTATAATGTGGCGCAGCTGGCGGATAAATATGGTGTATCTAAATTTGTCATGGTCTCCACCGATAAGGCGGTCAATCCGACAAATGTCATGGGGGCTACCAAACGAGTCGCTGAGATTGCTATATCGACGGTGAACATAAACTCCAAAACCAATTTTATTGTAACTCGTTTTGGGAATGTTTTGGGTTCCAATGGTTCTGTGATTCCCCTGTTTGAAAAGCAGATGCTGAAAGGTGGGCCGCTGACAATTACCGATCCAAATATCACCCGTTATTTTATGACGATACCCGAAGCCTGTCAACTCGTACAAGAGGCCGCAGTAATGGGTAAAGGCGGTGAAATATTTGTCTTCGATATGGGCGAACCTATTAAGATTATGGATCTCGCCAAACAGATGATCCGCTTAAAAGGTTACAATTATCCTGAAGATATCGATATTAAGATTGTTGGCCTCCGTCCCGGGGAAAAGATTTTTGAGGAACTTTTAGCAAATGGGGAGAATACGGAAAAGACCTATCATGAAAAGATTATGATTGCAAAGGTCAATACTCCAGATTTAGCGTTGCAAAAGACAAGAATTGAACAATTATGTGAATTGGCGAAAACAGCCGATCCGAATGAGGATAAAATGAAATTAGTTCAGCTGGTTAAAGATATTGTGCCGGAATTCCGTTCTCAGAATTCGATATTTACATCGTTGGACAAGTAAGTCTTTCACAAAAAAGCCAACCTGCGTGAGCAATCGCAGGCTGGCTTTTTTTATTGTCAATTTTAATAACCCGGATTTTGGGCCAAGTTGCTGTTGCCAGCAATAGCCTGATTGGGAACTGGGAAACGATTCAGATGTGCGGAGGTACTTGGATTATGATCCCACCACTTTTCCGTAGTAAAAGCTTTCCATCGGATCAGATCTGTACGTCGCCGACCTTCCCCTAAAAACTCTATACTCCATTCATCCAGAATACGGTACTTGTCCATATTGGCGCTAGTCACGGGATTAGGATCAGCAGCATTGGCAAAGTTTCGCTTTCGGACGGTATTGAACAGTTCTGCCGCTTTTTCCTTGTTCCCTAATCTGAAATCACATTCGGCAAGCATATAGTAAACTTCCGCTAGTCGGATAATCGGCATATCGGCTCCCCAGCGTAAAGTATTGTTGGCTAGATTTGGGATGGGCACCTTCACCAGCCGTATGCCGGTGTTTTCCTCTCCTTCAGACATTTTGGAGGGCAACTGATCGATGGAACTGTACTTTTTTCCTGGTCCAACTTCCGAAAAACGACCCACTTGGTCTACAAAGTTCAAAGGCTTGTCCTTGTATTCTTCACCGCCAAGAATAGCCTCGCCACTCGGTGTTTTATGTGGACCAACAATAAACATACCCTCATATTGGTCCGAACCGTGATAGACGTAAGGTGCTTTACGTAGATCGCCTTGGTCGAAGGTTTCAAAGGGTGAACCTAACTTGAAGTCCACATCATAGCTTGAGCCATTAGGTTTCTTGGATGGCGTCAGGTGAGCGCCATTATTCCCGCCCATATCCTGTGCAAAGAACTGCTTCGTGTTGTAGTGATAGAAGTCTGCATAAAACCAATTGTACTCCAACATCTTGAATTCGGAAGGCATAGACCAGATAATCTCGGGCGATTCATTGTTTTTAAATCCATGTACCCCGTTCCACTTCGTATCCAAGCTGTAGTCGCCATAGACTTTATTGACAATATCCTGTGCCAATTTTTGGCTTTCAGCGTACATGGCTTTACCAATATAGGCTTCTGCATTGAAGTAGAGCTGTGCCAGCATCGCTGCAGCCGCAGCTTTTCGAATCGCGCCTTCTTCCTTGTCGCCGGCCTTCTTTGCAGGAAGATTTTCAATAGCAGCTTTGAGCAGCTTTTCGATATGGGCAAAAAGTTCCTGATCGCTATTGCGCGGTAGTGACTCTTGGTCTAATGACTCGAAAATAGGCATACCGCCAAAATAATCCAAACCACGTAGATAAAAATAGGCTATCAATGCATCTAATTGTGCGAGATCTGCTGCTTTCCGCTCGTCGCTCAGTGCAAATTTGCCGTAATCCAATTTGCTCAGATCACTCTTTGTATCCAGTGCGAGGGCAACCCCCATCAGGGTTCCGCGCCAGCTTCCCCAAATCCAATTGTCATCCGCCGTCCAACGGTGGTAATGATAGCGCTCATTCTCGCCGCCATTATACCAGTGGCGTCCCTTGGTGGTAATGGCAAAATTGTCTGCCGTATATTCCTGTAGGCGCCAACGGTCTTCGCCCATATACCACTTCGCATGGGTAAATGGTCTAAATAGGGCTGCCTTGATGTCTTTCTCACTTTTGAAAAAGGTGTCCGGCGTGACCGAACTATAAAATTCCTGATCCAATTTGGTACATCCTGATAGCAATAATGCTACGGATAATGTTGCTATGGAAATGTATTTTTTCATGTTTGCTCGCTTTAAAAATTTACTTGTAAACCCATCATAAAAGTCCTGGTCTTTGGATAGACATTGCGCTCTTCAAATCCCGGTTCAAGGCCATTGATATTGACTTCCGGATCCAGGCCACTGTAGTTGGTAAATACGAAAAGGTCACGTGCAGTGGCATAGATTCGCATCGACTTCAATGGTTTGATCCAATTTTGGTTAAAGCGATAACCGATATTCAGGGCGTCAACCTTCAAAAAAGTACCTTTTTCCAACCAGTAATCGCTTAGCTCTTTTTCTCCTTTGATATTTTTATGTTTGTCGTATGCCTCTTCCAGCACATTCTGTCCTTTTACATTGGGTAGGCTGTAGTACATATTGATCATATTGAACACATCGTGGCCGATCCAGCTGCGCATATAGATACTTGCATCCCAGTTTTTATAGGTAAATTGGTTGTTCCAGGAGAGTTGTAAAGCAGGGATGGCATTGCCGACAAAAGACTTGTCGCCCACGGTCTTATTGCGGTCCCGCACATCAAAGGCATTTCCATCCTTATCATAAAGCTTCCAATAGCCGTCATCTGTAAAGCCTGCAAATTTCCAGAGGAAAAACTGGCCAATATCCTCGCCCGGATATAACCTCACTGCCGAGCCTGGCGAACCGGGTGCCGGGAAGTCTTTTCGATCGGTAAAGGTCTGACTGCCCCATAAAGTATTGAGCCTACTTTTATTATGTGAAGCGACAATGCTTGTGGTATAACTGAAATGATCATTTTCTACGGCTTTAAAGTTCAGCTCAAATTCATATCCGGTATTTTGCATGCTTCCCACATTCATGGTGGTTTTATCGTGGATGGCCGGCGGTTGGGATACGCTGATGTCATAAATCAGATCGTCGATCTTCCGTTTGTAGATATCAAAACGGCCACTTAAACGGTTGTTCAGTACAGTGAAATCTAAACCAAGGTTGTATTCTTTTTTGACTTCCCACTTGATATTTGGATTTTGGTTGTGCATCACACCATAAGTTCTGAACCATTTGCCATCCTGCAAAAACCAGGTGTCGGCGCTATACATCCGTGTGGCAACTTTGGCATCAAAACCTTCATTGCCCGTTTCTCCGTAGCCTGCACGTAATTTAAGGTCATTGATAAATGTGACGTCCCGTAGGAAAGGTTCCTGGGAAACCCGCCAGCCTGCGGAAAGTCCCGGAAAGAATCCCCATCTGTTTTTAGGCGCAAATTTGCTGGATCCTTCGTAACGTGCTGTTGCGGTCAGGATATAGCGGTCTAAATAGGAGTAATTGACACGGCCAAAAAAGGCGGCTAGTTTGACCCAGGGATTTTTCCATGATCCGATACCGGCACGTCCATCGGGCAAATAGGTGCCTGTACCCATATCGTTTTCGCCAATGCCATCGACCGGGAAATTAGAGTTTTCGGCAGAAAATCCCTGTCCATTAAAATCTTGGTAGCTATAACCGGCTACAGCATTCAAGGAATGTGCGGCCCAGCGGTTTGTATAGTTGGCGGTCCATTCAAAGACGCGGTCATTGAACCGGCTATAATATTGCTTGGCAAATCCGTCCACATTGTTCTCTCGCGAAATGCGATGTTGTGCCGATCGGTAATAATTGCCATGTTCGCTGTTATTCTTTATTCCGATGGTGGCACTTGTGGTCAGATGTTCTGTGAGGTTTAACTTTAAGGTCGCATTGGCCAACAGGTATTTGAATTGCTTTTCATCGCTGCGTAGGCGGGCTTCGGCAACAGGGTTCCAGGTATCATATCCACCTTCCAAGACGTTGTAACCGCTGACATCATTGGCATCGTAAGGCGTTTCCGTCGGATTCATCACCAAGGCCATATTAAAAATGTCATTGTTGTTAAAGATGTCTCCGTTGGAGCCAAACGCCTTTACCTGGTTGTAGCTTACATTGGTATTCAACTCCGCAAAACCGTCGAAAAATTTGAAGGCACTATTGATCCGTCCACCGATTTCATCCCTTTTGGAGGTAATCGCCATTCCTTTGGCGTCGCGCTTGGTAAAGGTGGTGTAGACATTGGCATTTTCGGAACCGCCGCTGATGTTTGCGACTTGCCGATGGCTAAATGGATTATTGTTGGTAACCTCATCATACCAGTCGGTGCGATGTCCAAGGTCTTCACCGAGGCCATATTCCACAAATTTCTCTGCCGATAGGACTTTGGGACGTTTGCGGATGGATTCGACAAAATATTCCGAAGTAAAATTCACCTGTGCCTTTCCAACCTGTGGTCTTTTAGTGGTGATCAGGATCACACCACCAGAGGCACGTGTTCCGTAAATCGCGGCTGCGGAGGCATCCCGCAGCACGTTGATGGATTCAATATCTTCTTTCGCCACGGAGTTGATATCACCACCAGGAACACCGTCAATAACCACGAGCGGTCCCTGAGAGGCGTTTACCGAATTGACACCGCGCAATTGCAAGGAGATACCCGCATTAGGGTCGGTTCCATTGGTGGAGATGACACTGAGTCCCGGAACTTTTCCCTGGATCGCCAAAAGAGGAGAGACAGCACCCGCGACCATGTCTTTCTGTTTGATGCTCGAGACGGCACTGGTCAATTCTTTTTTGTCTAGGGAGCCGTAGCCGACCACAACAGCCTCCTCAAGCTGCTGCGTGTCAGATACCAATTGTACATTCAAACTGGAACCACCCGTATACGTGATTTCTTTGGCGCTAAAGCCGATCATTCGAACGACGAGGATAGCATTTCGCTCAACGTTAGTCAGGGTGAATGTACCATTGGCGTCCGTCGAAGTTCGTAGATTGCTGCCCTTCACAGAGACCGTGGCACCAACTAGGGGATTGCCTTGCTCGTCTTTTACACTGCCCTTGACTGTGGTCTGAACCTCCTGCACATAGGGTGCATGCGGTAGTGCGTAAGCGGCTCCAGCAAAAAAACTGCTGCTGAATAGCAATAATTTAGTAGCCACTTTAAAACTGTTGATTTTAAAATTCATGTGCTAATGTTTATTAAAGAATATTGGTTGTTTATGAAAAATGAGCTTGACAGGATTTTTGGAGAATGGTCGATGTCAGCTGTCGGCTCCAGATAAACTGGATATGTTCAAATTCAAGATACTGCATATAATTGGTGTGATTTGAATACTAAATGTACAGCATTAACAGTATAGGCTTTACCACTTGAGACAATATGAGGATACTTTGAGACGATTTGTGGAGATGGTCAGATTATACGATGTCCTTTTTCTGTTTTGTTTGCTAATAATTTTAGTTTTATTTATATTTGTGCTAATAACCAGTAACTTAATAATTATGGCTAAGTTTAAATATATCGGGAAATATGTTGATCCCAATACCGACTTTGGTTGGAAGCTTTATTTTGGGCGGGAGGAAAATAAAATTCTCTTGATTGAATTTCTCAATAGCTTATTTGAAGGGGAGAAAGTAATTGCCGATTTATTCTACAAATCCGTAGAATATGATGGTGATCAGGAAGATATGCGTCGGGTCGTCTTCGATTTACATTGTATCGGAAGTGATGGCGAGTTATTTATTATAGAAATGCAGCAATTATTTCAAGAATTTTTTAGGGATCGAGCTGTTTACTACACTTCACGATTGATTAATAAACAATTGTCAAGGGGAAAGAAAGGAAATGATTACTGTCTACCAGAGGTTTATTTTATTGGTGTTTTAGAATTTAAACTCTATGGAGACGATAAGGTCCTTCCTATGCGCAATACCGATCGACCCTATTTCTATGATGTTGCATTGTGTGATAAGGATACGCATGAAATTTTTTATGATAAGTTAGGGTACAAATTGGTTTCATTACCGCTCTTCAATAAGAAGCCGACAGAATTGCGTACTGTAATGGATCAGTGGCTATATGTGCTTAAACACTTGAGTACCATGGATAAGTTGCCATCATTTTTGGATAAAAGGATATTTGGTCTTATCTTTGAAGTAGGAGAAATAGGTAAATTAACGGAGGAAGATCGCATGTCATATGAATCAAGTCTAAAGCATAAACGAGATGCTGAAAGCGTTTTTAATTCGGCTGTGAGGTCCGGAGAAGCTAAAGGTTTAGCTGAAGGTATGGCCAAAGGTCTTGCTAAAGGTATGGCTGAGGGTCTTGCTGAAGGTGAACGTAAAAAAGCTATTGAATCTGCTCGGAAGATGTTGAGTAAAGGTTTTAAAATAGAGGATATCCGTGATATTACTGGACTTTCTATTGAAGAAATTGAAAAACTGTAATCACGGAATTTTTAAGCTTAAAATATTTATTAAAGCCATTTCCGAAAGGGGGTGGCTTTCTTTCTAAAGAAACACTCTTTAAATCAATTATCTATTTGCACCTTATTCGGCTCAGTATTTCGGTTAAATTTTAAAAGTTTTAATCTTTGTGCAACAGTTCATAGAGGTGAATGATTTTTTTTTGAAGCTGGATTATTTCCTCTTCCCGTTCTTTCAGCTTTTGCTGAATTAAAGTTATTCCGTCAATATAATCATTTATGTGATCTGTCTCAGAAAAAGATAAAAGCTGTACCGCTGTTAAATTAAATAAATTGGCGATCTGGATTAATCTGGAGAGATTAAGATCTGTAATGCCTGTTTCCATTTTTGAAAATGCGGGGATGGAAATCCCCAGTTTTTTTGCTACATCTTGTTGGCTCCAACCTTTTTGGTGCCGAAGTAACCTGATTTTTTTTCCTACTTTATTCATATAAAACTTTCTTAAAGGTTAAGATACAAAAATGGTTACAAAGAATGGCATCATTTCTGTTGCATTAATTTGTTAGAGTTCCCTATATCTATACATTCACAATTGCTAAATTTCTTTCTGTATGCCTTTTGATGAGCACTTTTTGTTGTCTGTTCTGGAGCGGTCTCCTTTAGCCACGGCTATCTATGATAGTGAGGACCTCAATATTGCCTTTGCCAACCAGGCGATGCTGGATACATGGCATGCAAGCAGCTCAATTTTGGGACATACTTTGTGTGCCTGTTTTCCCAGCTTTGAAAAAGAGGGGTTTTCATCTATTTTGAAAAATGTGTGGAAGACAGGGATTACCTATCGTGCCAAGGATACCCCGGCAGATATCGTATCCGGGAGAAATATTATCAAACGGTACTTTGATTTCGAATACAAAGCATTATTAGACGAAAAGGGAAATACTTATGCTATTTTACATTCCTCATGGGATGTGACGGAAAGAAAACTTGCCTATGATAAAGCTGAAAGCCAAAAAGAGCAAATATCTTTTAATAGAAAGCTGGATCTATTATCCAATACCCTTTCACATGATTTAAAAAACCCATTATCCATTCTAAAGATGGGAAATGATATGCTGCGTAAAAATATAAGTCTGCCTAAAGATGTTCAGCAAAAATGGTTCGACAATATGCAAGCTGCCATAGAAAATATTCAGTCTATTATCAACCAAACCCTTCAGCTAAATAAAATAAGAGCTGTCAATCTGGTCAGGGAATGTTTAGATATGGATAAAAAGATCGCGGAATGGATAGATGAGGTAAAGCTTATTTATCCAGCATCACAGTTGGAGTTTAGATTGGGAAATCTCTACAAGCTTGAGGTAGATTGTAGTCTCGCTTATCAGATTTTTTTTAATCTGATTTCCAATGCTGTGAAATATGCCAAAGATACCGAGCAGGATTATCTTGCGATCTATAGTGAAAAGACAAGCAAAGGGATTGTATACTATTTGGAAGATAATGGGATCGGTATTCCAGATGAAGACCTAGATGTTGTATTTAAAGCCCATGAGCGCGCAAAAAATGCGCTTGCAGCACAGGGCTCAGGGATAGGACTCTCTTTAGTTAAGGAGTTGATGGAACGTCTGGACGGTAACGTTAATCTCTCCAGTAAGCTGGGTAAGGGGACGATCATTCGCTTGTTCTTTCCGAATAATTAAGTGCGGTTTCGTTATTGTGCGCTAATAGGCAGTTTGCTGATGTAAATGATCGCTGTATCTGTGGATGTCGGATAAGTACGCTCATTCCCTTTGACAGTCCACTCAAAACGTGTTCCTTCGGCGCCAATATAAAGTCGGTTTTTCTTGTCGTGGTAAATATAATTTAGTCGTCGACGGAAAGGAAAATCTAGCAATTGTTCGCCTCTATCAGTAACCCTTGCTAGCTTGTCGGGCTGGGCTAGAGGGCGTCCATATTCTTTGTCGATGATTTCTTTCGGTTGCGGGACTATTTTGTAAGATTCCTTTTCACTGATCTTTGTTTCTTTTCGATTGACCCGTACTTTATCATAGACTTCATAGCCGTATTTGCCCTTTGTGCTCCAGCTTTTTCCATGATCCCACGAGAATAAAAATGGACTTGTCGAATGATCCTGGAAGTTGCTTAAAGCCATCAGTTCTCCCTGATATATACTGAAGCTTGGTATGCCAAGTCCTTCATCGCGGACCATCTGCCACGAAGCTCCTTTATCTGTAGTCATATAAATCTTGTACATGGTGGCCACAACTAAGGTGTCGTCAATATTGCCATAAATAGCCGATGTGCCTCTAAGCTGTCCCGGGATACTCAATTTCGTCCATGCAGCATCTCTCGTTTCAATATCGATAAGATCCTTCTGCTCAGAAGGGACGTCCTTTTGACAAGAACTAAACAACAGGCCGATGGCGCAGACAAAAAGCAGAGGGCGGAGAGGTGTTTTAAATTGCATATTTTTTGCGATTTGAGTAAACAAGATGTGTGATTCTTAAGCTTTGTATAATTTTAAAGATAGTTATAATAACTGGAAGTTATTATACGCAAGGTTATTTATTTTTATTGTACACTGCTGATACTCAATATAGGTCTCCTTTTTAGAAAAGTGGATACTAAAGATGCGACCATAATGGAGCACTCACCCTACCCTATAAAATGCTAATTAAATTAGCATTTTGTTTGACGGTTTCCTATCTTTGTACTGTTAACCAGTTGATAAATAATTATGAGTACAAGAAGAAGGCGTGTAGATGATCCCTTGCGGAAATCTATTTTGGAGCAAACATTTTCGCATTTTCTAAGATTTATCTTTTCGGATGCAGATGCTATTTTTGATTTGAGCAGACCCTTTGATTATCTCGATAAAGAGTTCGAGACTTTGTTTCCTCCGGAAAACACCGGCAGGGGAGTGCGTTATGTAGACAAGCTTGTGAAGGTATTTTTAAATGATGGCCGTGAACAGTTTGTACTCTGCCATGTAGAGATCCAGAGCAATAAAGGCAGGGGTGATTTGGCCGAGCGCATGTTTCGCTATTTTTATAGAATATGGGATCGTTACAAAGTTCCAATTACTGCTATTGCAATTTTGGCTGATGAAAGCAAAGGTTATCGACCAGTGGTATATAGCCAGGAGTTTATGGGAACTTCATTGCGTTACGATTTTAACAGTTACAAGATCCTCGATCAGGAAGAATCGGAATTACGATCAAATAGAAACCCATTTTCTGTGATTGTCCTTACGGCACTTTTGGCGATAGTAAACAAGAAAGTGACCGATGAGGGACTGAAAGAAATAAAACATGATCTCTATGATGAGATGATGAAAAGAGAAATGGATAAGGGTACACGTCAAGGGCTCTATGATTTTTTAACTTATTACGTAAGTTTTGATAATCAGGAAGTTTTGAGTATATTTGAAGAAGAAATTAAAACAAAAATAGGAAGGAGCGATACTATGGGCACTCAAGAATATTTATTAGATAAAGCTGAAAAAAAAGGAATTCAGAAAGGTAAGATTGAAGGTAAGCGCGAGGAAGCTATTGCCATTGCATTGGAGTTTAAGAAAATGGGTTTACCTATTGCTGATATTGCTAAAGGAACCGGGCTTTCTATCGAAGAAATCGAAAAACTGTAATCAAATACTTTTAAAGTTTATAGATATTTATTTTGAGCCATTTCCGAAAGGGAGTGGCTTTTTGATTTTAGAGAAGGTTGACTCAACAAAAAATCCTCTTTTATAATCAATAAAAGAGGAACAATTTTAAATACTAACTCTGTTATGAAAAAATCTTATTATTAATAATGAAGCGCCCTAATAAATAAGGCGCTTCGCTAGATGTTGGTATATTTCAACCGGCTGCTTTAATATAGAAATAATTTTTTAAATCGAAAAATTACTAATATCTTTTTGCTGGTTGTTTTCCCCGTTTTTGGGGCTATTCTAGCTTAACCCAATTATTGGTCGCTCACCATCGCCATAGAAGTAGTCGAAGAGTTGACTTGGTTTACACGCTAGAGCTTTAGAAAGTCCATATATTTCATCCGCATATAGTTCATTAAGTTCTCCTGAGAAAAGTCTATTAAATCTCTTCGCAATAATTTTAGAGCTATCACTAATTTGATTCTGGCTATTTATATAAGGATTGATCAAATCGTGAAATAAGTTTTCATTCTTTTTTAGACTCGCTAAAATATGGCCCTCATGTTTACTAAAATAATTATTACAGAAAGTATCGATATCTTCTCCTAAAAAAATCAAGGTCTTATGAAAGATTCTGCCATCTAGTTTGGGAGAGCTCTCACTAAGAAGATTTGATATCTCTTTAGATTTATTTTTTAATTCAGATTTATTTTTAATCTTATTCTTAAGTATGGATAAAATATATTTGGAGAATTCTTCGAGTTTATTTAATTGATATTCAGCCATTTTTATTTGTTTTTAAAATAAAAAGTCTTAAATGAGACTAATTTTGATTTTTATCTTTATATTTGTCTTATAATCAGTTAATCTGATTTAGTCTCGAATACGGAAACGACGAAATTTCAATGACGCGAGACGTAGGGTTTGCGAACCCCCTGTGCTTTTTGTATTTTCGCAAAAGGAAGGGGCAAGCTCCCCTATTGGAAACTGTGTCATGGGTATTCGTCGTACCTCGTATTCAGTGGAAGATAGTGGGGCTTGCCTCTTTTATATTTATAGATGCTTGCGTCTTACTTCCCCTTTGAGACTCTTTTTGTTAACCAAATTGTAAGATTATGAGATCAAAAGAGCTAAGAACATTTACAGAACGACGGCAGATCAAGGATCAGCTTAACCAGCTTGCAGTATCACTGCTCATCAAGAACAAATACTGCCCACCTGAATAGCATCTCAAGAGCTTAAAATCAACAGTGGCCGATAGCCCCTGGGCATCGAATGGATATAAAAAAGCCTTGATGGCTTATTTATAGCATACCAATTGTTGATTTTGCCGACCTATTTTTTTAGTTCCACGCTCTAAAATTGAACAGCCCGCATCTCTTTTATCTTCGCACTTTAAAAGTAAGGGTTTACGATTTCAAAAGCAAAGATTTTAGAAAATAATATTATAGAATTTCTATAAAAAAGGTCGGTTTTTTATTTTACCAATGGACGCGGTATCGTCTCTATCAAATTACGTGTAACTGTCCTGCACCGCGCCCGATAACCTATCTCTTATTTTTTAACCGCTGTTACCTGAGTTTTTTCAGGTTCCCGCAAAAAGCTGATTTCGGTCGGATAGGGAATGCTATGCGCTATGGTCACAGCTAAAAACTAAACACATGAAAGCCATTTATGAAGATTTACTGCATCTCGACAGGCCATTCTACGAGATCCATGAAGACAGTTACGATCCATTGAAATGTATCGAAAGCTTTTGGGGTAATTATCCGCTGGCCACAATACGCGAAAACCTCTACGCATTGGATTTGAAATGTAAAACGCTCGGGACAACCTCCGAAAGCAAATTAGAAGCCGTACAGCAATCCCTCTTTCTAGCGGATATCTTGCGCACGCTAATAGCTTATTTCCTGATGCATAGTCGCCATATTGATACAACTCAAATAAAACTGTCGACACTGGACCTGAATATGGAGGAAATCAGACTGACCAAAAAAATCAACGATTTTTTTCAATCCATTAACCAACCAAAACCCTAAGATGATGAAATCAATACTATATAATTTATACAAGGCTTTTAAGAGCAAACGAGCACGAGCGATACTGCTGTGTTTGGTTTCTATGTTTAGTTTATCTGCCCAAACGCCCCGCAAGGACAGCGGGGCTAATGGGCTTCCTGCAGTTGCAGCGATCAATGTAGGCGATCGGGTTCCCGAAGATTTTTATACCCGACAGTATAAAGTTTACACGAATGGTAAGGCTGTCACTACAGATCTAAAACACCTGAAAGGTAAGTTGGTCATCTTGGACTTCTGGGCCTCATGGTGTGGAATGTGTCTAACCCAGATGTCAAAAGGTGAGAAGCTGAGTCAACGGTATGCAGATACGCTAGCTATAGTTCTTGTCAATACCAGACATCGCCGGGATGATCTCCAAAAAATTAAAAAGGCCTACAGCGAAACGTTATCTCGGATAGGAGGAAATTTGCTCCCTACTGTGTATGATGATGAATACTTGATACGCTTGTTCCCGCATGCTTCAATTCCGAGATATGTATGGATCTCGCCACGCGGTACCGTGCTGGCAATTACAGGTCATACATTCGTAAATAAAGAACAGATTGATAATGTAATTGACTTGTTGAGGGGGCAAGGTAATTATGAATAGATGGTTAACTTACGCGCTGTTCATTACATTATGCTTCATGCAGATGGAATTAAAGGCGCAGCACAATTATACTGGAACGGTAGTAGATGAGTCTGCCCATCCAATTGCCGGCGCAAGTATTACGCTGTTGAAAACAAAGATGCAAACGAGGACAGATCGCGAAGGAAAGTTTCACGTATCGGCGATTGATATTAGTGAACGGGTATCTGTCAGCTACATGGGGTATGAAACGCGTATACTGGCGCTTACTGAATCCAAAAATAAGAACTTTTGGATCGTTCTTACCAAGAAAACGAATCAGCTTTCGGAGGTGATGGTCGAGACAGGCTATCAGCGCATTCCCAAAGACCGTGCTACCGGGGCTTTTGCACAGGTAGATGATAAGGTCATAACGCAGAGACTATCATCGGGCAATATTCTTGACCGCTTGGAAGGGAATTTTTCAGCCCTACAGATGGATCGGCGCGATGGTACCAATCAGATCAATATTCGTGGTATCAATACGCTTTCCAACGCGCTCATGGGACCGCTAATTATTGTCAATGATCTGCCTTTTGAAGGGGATATCAACGCGATTAATCCGAATGATGTGGAGACCGTTACGCTGCTTAAGGATGCGGCAGCCACCTCAGTCTGGGGGGCACGAGCCGGGAATGGTGTTATCGTGATCAAACTTAAAAATCGCAATAAACAGCAAGGAACGGCGGTAGACTTCTCATCTAATCTGACCATTACCGCAAAACCTGACCTGATGTATTTACCTAAAATGTCTTCGGCAGAGTTTATCGATGTCGAAAAAATGCTTTTTGATAAGGGGTTTTATAATACCATATTGAAAGGTACAAATTCGAATAGGGGTATTGTTTCTCCAGTTGTAGACGGCCTGTATGATCTTTCCAAAGGATTGGTCACGCAAGAGGAAATGGATGCGCGTATCGAACAATATAAGACGCAGGATTATCGAAAAGACCTGCTCCGCTACATCTATCGCAATGGTGTCTTAAGCCAAAATAATATTGCGCTGTCTGGTCGTGCTGAACAGAGTGGATACCGAGTAGGGATCGGCTACGATAGAAATACACTCAGCAAAAGGGAAAGTAATAATCAGCGGCTGGTGATCAATGGAACCTATCAGCTGAATTTCTGGAAACGCTTTAGGCTGGAGAGCAACATGCTTTATTCAAATATGAAAAATAGCTATAATCCGGACCTCATTGATTATCCAATAGCTGTCGGCGGAGGAAGAACGAACCTATACCCTTACGCACAGTTGATAGACGATGCCGGAAATCCGCTGGCGATTCCATCACAATATAATTTTAGGTATATGGAGTCCGTAGCTACGCGCAATGAAGGGCTGTTGGACTGGTTTTATCGACCTTTGGACGAATTTGGTACATCCAGAGCCAATAATAATACCAATTATTGGAATGCAGGGCTTAAGCTGTCGGTCAAACTGTGGAATAGTCTGGAGATTACTGGCCAATACGGCTTTGAAGGTCAATTGGGTGCGAATCGAAACTTACGCGGACAGGAGTCTTTCTTCACGCGGGATCTGATCAACCGTTTTACGCAGATCGATAATGGGACGGTAAAACGGATTGTGCCGCTGGGGGGGATACTGACCAATGGTAACAATGATTTCACCAGCCATAAAGGAAGAGTACAGCTCAATTTTGCACACACATGGAGTGACCTGCATGAACTGAATTTCTTTGGCGGCGCTGAAGTGTCGGCACGGACGGAAGAAAGCAGCCTGTTTACAACCTATGGTTTTGATGAAAATCTGTACAATAGCCAATTGATAGATCCGATAAATGCTTATCCGATCTATGATGGTCTGAGTGGATTGAGCCGTATTCCCTATACAAATGGGTTTGATAAACGAATGCGTCGATATGTATCGCTATTTGGGAATGCTTCCTACACCTATCGGGGGCGATATATCTTTTCGGTAAGCGGCCGGAAAGATGCCTCTAACCTGTTTGGGGTAAATGCCAACAACAAATGGAATCCTTTGTGGTCGGCTGGACTGGCATGGAAGCTGTCGGATGAGGCTTTCTTCCCGAAGAATAGAATGGTTAATAGCTTGAAGCTGCGGTCTACATTAGGGCATAGTGGTAATTCGGGTGGTATGACAACCAGTTTGCCTATTATCAGTTATATGTCGGGACTAAATACAGATGTCAGTACTTTTCCACGTGCCATTGTCTCGTTGCTGCCCAATCCATTGCTCCGTTGGGAAGATGTCCGCATGTTCAATATAGCGTTGGACGCTGCCTTGTTCAATAATCGTATTGTGCTTTCCGCGGATGCCTATTTTAAAAAGTCGACGGACCTTTTTGCTTCTGATCCCATCGACCCGACTTATGGTTTTAGTACTGTGCGAAGGAATGTGGCTATTGCTTCGGGAAGGGGTATTGATATTGATCTCAATGCAAAAATATTGGATGGAAACTTTAAATGGAACACGAAGGTGCTATTTACAATCAATAAGGATAAAGTGGACAAGTATTACGGCGGTACCTGGCGTGCTTTGACCTTTACAGCTTATTCTGGGCGAAATGTTTCTCCAATCGAAGGTAAGGCGCTTTATCCAGTATTCTCTTACCGCTTTATGGGACTTGATCCTGAAAATGGCGATCCGCAGGGATCGCTGCAAGGCGCTACTTCTAAGGATTATACTAAAATGTTGGCAGACTCCATCCAAAATCTGGTGTACCACGGTTCGGGAATCCCGCCATATTACGGATCGCTCAACCAGACTTTTAGCTGGAAATCCTGGCTCTTGAGTGTCAATATCGCCTACAAGTTTGGCCACTTCTTCCAGAAGGAAACAATTCGGTACCTCGATCTTTTCAATGGTTGGCGTACGCATGGGGATTATGCCAAACGTTGGCAGAATCCGAGAGATGAATCTCAAACAACCGTTCCATCGATGACTTATCCGGCCAATTCAAACCGTGATGATTTCTATGCTTACTCGGAAGCCAATATCGGTAAGGGGGATATTATACGCTTGCAGGATATTCGTTTGCAATATCAATGGCTGCTCATGCGTAAGTTTCCCGTACAGGCTTATGCTTCTGCCAACAATGTAGCGCTGCTATGGAAAGCCAACAAATGGGGCATAGACCCCGATTTTAACAATATGCCTCCTGCGCGAAATTATAGCTTGGGGTTATCAATTCATTTTTAACAGAAAGGAAGGAATTATAATGAAAAATATGATGTGGATAGGCATCTTTCTATGGAGCCTTTGCTGCCAGTCTTGTACTAAATTTTTGGACGAAAAGCCACAGTTATCTGCGGCTACTCCCGACAAGGAAGAGGACTTAAGAGCACTTTTGGACTTTGAGTCTCAGATCAATCTCTATTATCCGGGACTAATTGAGCTGGGTACAGATGACTATTATCTGAACAATGATACCTATAATAATATGCTGGCCAGTTTTCAGGAGGCTTATCGATGGGATAAAGAAATGATCACAACGGATGTCGCCTATTGGAGAGCCTGTTATAATACCATTATGATCGCCAATATTGTGCTGGAAGGTGTTGAGCGTCTGCAGCCAATCAAAAATAAAGATATTGAAGGCGAAGCCCTATTTGTCCGTGGGCTGGCACACTTCTATGCGGCTCAGTTGTATTGCCCGCTTTATAATGAGGTTGAGGATAGCCCTTTTGGGCTGCCGATACGGTTGACTTCCGATTTTAATGTTCCTGTTACACGTGCTACGGTACATGAAACGTACAAACAGATTATTGATGATATCAAAGGGGCAATCCCATATTTGAGGGATCAGGCCGCTGAGATTAATAGACCGAGCAAACGAGCAGCGTATGCCGCATTGGCAAGAATATATCTGAGTATTGCAGACTATGAGCAAGCACGGTATTATGCCAATGAATGCCTGAGAATAAATGCAGATTTGATGGATTTTAATACTATTGATGCTAAGCTTAATTACCCCATCACGCCAAAAAATGTAGAAATGATCTACTATGGATCAACAATTTCGGGAAGCGCTGCACTGAACAGCAGTCGGGCCAGAATACCCATGGAAGTATATGACCTATTTGATGCTAATGATCTCCGTAAACTCATTTATTTTAGATCCGTGAATGCAACAGAATATGCTTTCAAAGGTTATTACTCTGGTCGTTCGGCTACTTATTTTGCGGGCTTCGCCAATGATGAGCTTTTTCTGATCCGGGCAGAATGCAATGCCCGTTTAGGAGCTACGGAGGCGGCATTGGTGGATATCAATAAACTGTTGGAACATCGGATCCGAAAGGGCTCATTTGCCGCATTGAAATTATCTAATCCGGAAAATTTATTGCGCTTGATCCTAAATGAGCGACGTAAGGAAATGTTATTTCGAGGTGTAAGGTGGTCAGATCTGAAGCGATTGAATCTCGAACCCAAGCATGCCGTAAATCTGGTACGGGAGGTCATAACTAATGGAGAAACGAAACGATATGAACTACCGGCTAACGATGCCCGTTATCTATATCCCATTCCGGCCGAAGTGATTAGTCAAAGTAATATTGAACAAAATCCGAGGTAAGAAACGGAAGTAGGCTTCCGATGAGGGAAGCCTGCTTTTTTGTCTACTGGTTGGAGCGAAATGCTTGTACAGTAGTGTTGGTGTTGGAACTGGATACTGCATCTTCAATCTGATCCTCAACTGTCACGCCGGGTGATACTTGATGCGACATGTCGGGCTGACCCGAACCGTTGTCTGGTGCTTTGATGGAACAGATCTCCTGGTCATCGTCACCACACTCAAATTTAGGTGTCAACGCATAATTCGCTGGATTGGTTGGATCTGAATTGACCAGCTCATTATTGTACCAAGTCTGATCATCAAGTGATCTTGATACTGTTTTCTCCATTTTCACCTCTTCCTTTTCGGTGAAACTTTGGGCTCCATAAGCGAGGCCCAATCCTAATACGGTTAATGTGCCGGCGCGTAGCCAGCTGTTTCTTTTTGTAAGCATAAGCTTAATGTTTAGTTTATAAAATGTTTGTCAAAGCCAGCAATTTCGCTGCCTCTAATACAAAGTTGCATGCAAAACAAGTCTGATATAGGCCTGTACCATAGGAGCTATTTTTGAGCATATTTGCCCGTCAGCAGAAAATACTGCGCCTGCTGAACCGTGTGGCGCGAGATGCCGAGCAGATCTGCCTGCTCAATTTGAGTGGTCGCAGCTTTAATTTCGGGCAACAGCCGGGCAAAGTTGAGGTAGCGCTCAAAAGGCGAGTAGCTCAAGGTAGCCTGCCTAAGCAAAACCAGTTGCCTCTTCTTTTTATTACCCAATACGTCAATCAATGTATCGATGGATTTTTCCTGTTCCTGAAACTGCCTTAGTACCGAATGTGGGATCGCAATAATAATTCCTGAACGGAGTGCTACAATATGCCCGCTGTGTAGATGATGTGTATAGAGGTGATTGGTCGTCATTAAAGCCATGTTTGGAATAGCCAGGCTCATAATCCTGCGCTTGCCGGTTTTAGTATTTTCTTCCACCCGCGCCAGGAGGCCTTTCGCGACAAAATAGGTCATCTCCGAATGACGGTCAGCTGAACTGAGTTGCTCGCCTCGTTTGACAATCTTGACTTTGAGGTTGTCCTTTGCCCACTGATAGTGAAATTGATCTATCGTGTGATATTTCCCCAAAAAATCAAACAATAGTTTGAATCCCGCCTTGGGGTTGTGCTTAATTGACATAATAAAGTGTTTTGTTGGTTTATCGAGTTTACTGACAGTAATATCTATTGAACTAGCAAAACTACGATGATTGAAGATCAATGAGGAAACTACCCCTATAAGACCTTTTGCCTCTAGAAAAACCTCTTTTGCCACCCAAATTATCTACAAAATGGAAAGTTTAGGAACCAAATGGCAGATGAAGACGATGTCCTTTGGCTCTCCAATTATTAGTTGAAATTTTACTCCCGATCGATCCACAGTCTTCAGTGCCTGAAGCCGTAATGCTGTTGCGAGAACAGCCTATGGTTTTATCTTTTACGAGAAACAACGTGGAAATAACAACATTATTAGCCCAATTTGGACTATACAATCCACCTCCTCTGACCATCACTGACCTGATGTTAGGTAGTGATGAAGAGGACGATGGAGGGAAATGCAATATCGTTTTCCCTTAAGAACATGATGATAACTGAGTATGCTATGCCATATCCTTGGGCATAGCATATTCCCAATATTAACCCTAAAATAATTTTATATGCAATTTACTTGGAGAGCCGCTATGCAGGTTTACACCGAAAAGGACTGGCGGGAGTTTGTTTTTTTCTCGGCCAATGTGCAGCATCTTTTGGGTATCCATCAGCTCGATATCCAGCAAAATCTACACCGTGCGGCGATCAATTTCTCAAGGCGGCAGGCAGAAACGGACGCTACTAAATTTCAGTTTGAGGACGAAACCTATTGGATTGCTCCAGAACGCGCTCAATTTATCTTAAGTTTTCACTTTGGCTACTATAGGGCCGTCCCAGCTTTTCTGGTTCAGCGCGGCTATAAACTTTGTATACCTGTGGCTAAAGAGGTTATATTGCAGCAGTCACAGCATTACGCAGCTTTGCTCGGTGATCGTTGGCAAAAACAAGTTGTATTTCTAGACGCCGAGGATCCTTATCTTTTCTTTAAGTTAAGGCAGCAGATGGATCTTGGCTTTCACATATTCTGCTACCTCGATGGCGGGGTAAGTGCCGCAAAAGATTTCCAGGCGCAAAAATTAAGGGAAATTCCTTTTCTAAATGGCAGCATTAAGATAAAGCATGGGATTCTACATATGGCTTTTTTGCTTCAAAAAAATATAACCGTTTTGATTGCCAGAATAGTGGCAGAAAATGAGCCCATTGTTATTTGTGAATTAAGTCATTGGTATAAAAACTGGTTTCCGAGCGGCAGGCAGTTTACGGACTATTTTAGCCGCATTATTTATGAGGATTTTGAGGAAGCCTTATTAGAATATCCGGAGGCCTGGGAGGCCTGGTTTTACCTACACAAAATCATGTCACCGAGCTCGGATGTAGCATCGTGGCCGGCAACTAATCGTATAATTTCATTTAGCATGAAAGAGAAACAGTTGCTGCTTGATAAATTTACTTACCTGAGTTATCGCTTGCCTGGAACTATTTTTTGAAAAACTGATCTAGATACTTGTTTAAACATGATGTTATAATTATCTTTAGGTTATCAATATAAACCAATAATATGAATAGGTTCTTTAAAGGAAAGTGGTTGTTGCACTGCTACTTCTGGATAGGATATAGTTTTTATTTTTTCGTGGTAAATGCACTTGGCAATTCCAGACTGAATCTGGGAGCTTCCTTCATCACCGTATTTTATTGTGCGATCATCTTCTATGCGGTTTATCTGATCTTGAAGTATGTTTACGATCGGGGTCATATACTGGGAACTCTAGTGTTGATGATAGGCTTCTATTTACTCTCCGGAATATTCGTGTACTACGAATTGTATGGAAGATTTGGTCTGGAGATAATAAATAATAGGTATGTCATCACTAAACACGCTTTTAGTTGGGGGAAGTATATCCAGACCTTTCTCGTCATGCACAGTAATTATACGGTGATGGCGGTGGGCTATTATTACTATAAGAGTAAGCTTCGCGAATCAAATGATAAACTTGAAGCTGTAAACGCACGTCTCGCCGCAGAATCTAGCATGAAATCCTTTCAGTATACGACCTTATCTGCGCAGGTGCATCCGCATATGATGGCAAATATCTTTAGCCATTTAAAAAATAAGGTGGCCCCATATGATGTTGAATTGGGAAGGCAGCTTTCGGAACTTTATCGCTTAATGAAATTCTATATGGAGGCCCATCAGGTGGAGGGGGCAACCCATATTTTATTAGGGGATGAAGTGACAGCACTGGAGCAGTACCTGTCCATACAGGAGAAAGTCGAACCAAATCCTTTTTACATAAAACTTTCTTGCACGGGTAACCTGATGCGATTCAGTACTGCGCCGACATTATTGCAGACGCTTGCTGGTAACTTATTTAAACATGCGGACTTGTGGGATAAAGATCACCCGGCCAAAATCGACATTCTTGTCGGCCATGCCGGCTATCGAATTAAGGTTAAAAATAAAAAACGAAGTGGGCCTCAGATGATGCCAAGTCACGATGTGGGACTTCGAAATGTACGAACACGCATGGATTACCTCTTTGGAACGGACTTTTCGATGGAAGAAAAGCAGGACGATGAGCATTATGAACTCACGCTAAGTGTGCAGCGCTACAACTAATTAAAGGAACAAAAAAAATGACGGAAAATATGAATAGAATATGGATTGGGATCATCATTGATGACCAAAAGTCGCATATCGACCATCTGCTTGAGATGGTCGAAGAGATTGGCTATGTGCAGATTGCCAAAACATTTAGTGATCCGCAGGAAGCCCGGATTTTTCTGCGTGCCAACAAAGTGGACTTTATGATCCTCGACGTGGAGCTTGGAAGGATTAACGCTTTCGATTTTTTAAGAACCTTACCCAGCTCAAATCTAAAAACGATACTTTATACGGCACACCGCCAATACGAAGATCCGGGATATGATCTCGGTGTCGTTGATGTGTTGCTTAAAGAGGTGTCTAAGAGCCGTTTCTATGCCGCACTGCGCCGGGTGGATGAAGCGCTCGCTAAATTGATCCCACTCGCTGATCACGATTCACTGGAAAATTATACGTATTATTTTATGATCAAAGGGCCGGTGCGTTATCAGCGTACGGAGGTTCGTATGAAAGAACTTGTTTATGTGGAAAGTACCAATGGACAGGTTAAATTTCACATGATCGGGGGTAAAACACTGAGCTGCAACAGTACCATGCGGGAAGTACTGGGGGGACTGCCGGTTAAGTGGTTTAAGCAATGCCATCAGAGTATTGTAATTAATATCAATTTCTTTTACAGCTATGGAGTCGGCGGTGTCTTGATGACTGAAGGGACGAAAAAAACACTTCCTGTAGGTGATAAGAAACTGTATGCAGACTTCTTTAGCTTCATTAACTCCAATATCCTTGGTGGCTAAGCGTATTTGTCATTATAAACAATTAAAAATATGAGAAAAGATTCGTTTAACAATATCGGCCGTAACACAGATGCGCATCTCTTGCAGGCTTTACATATTCTCTTTACAGAAATACAAGTATTAAAAAGAGCAATACAGGATAGCTTTCAGACAGCGGATACCACTGTCGAACTTCGTGATACAGCATTTGTCAAAGACACCGTAGGCGTATCGGACCGTACGTTGCTGCGGTATCAAAACTTAGGCCTTATTCAGGTGTACCAGCGCGATAAAGGGGGCAAAAAGTATTTTAAGCTTGATGACGTGCTCCGGCTCAAACGTTACTTAAATGGCTAGGCACCTCGCACCTGCTTATGCCTTTATCCACTCCTTCCATAGGCTTTGTTCGCCGATATCCCTAGTCTGCCCCTAGTTTAGACCTAGTGTTTACCTACTAAACTAGGTCGGAACTAGGGGCTTCGTCGGTAGCTGATAGGTTAAGCTCAGACGCAGGTTATAAGCAGCCCTTTCAATGGTCTGTGCAGTGGCGTTGGCGTTGGTTATTGGCGGTCGTCGGACAATTGGTGGGCAACCGTCGGACAAGCATCGGACAATCTGTTCTGTCCTGTATTTTTCTGTTTATGAATGCCTTATGTTTGTTCTGTCAAGCAAAAATACCGGTATAAAAATCTTGGCGATTTATTTTTTAATCCTTAAAATTTTTAAAAATGGGAACAATAGTAAACGGAGCAAACGGGGGCTTTAGTGGTAAGGCCGGCTCAGTGATCGGTGCTAGCTGGAAGAGCATCAACTATATCAGAGGACTTGCTAAAAAGAGCAACAAACCTTATACGGAAGCGCAGCTGATCGTGCAGGCAAGATTTAAGACACTGATGCGCTTTCTGCTACCAATCAATAATTTTCTAAAAATCGGTTTTGGCCAGAAGAAGGCAGATCGTCTTACACCGCTCAACTATGCTTTTCAGCTGAATCAGGAACTGGCTATTCAGGGTGTTTATCCTGCACTAAATTTGGATTATAGCAAGATCCGAATTGCCGATGGAATCTACGGTGGTGGTGGAACAGTAGAAGCGGGATTCGATGCAGATGCCCTAACAGTGGTCTGGTCGACGGCTAATAACGATGTCTACGAAACAAAGGGTGACGATCTATTTTATTTAATCTGTTATCATCCGGTGAAAGATGAATTCATGACTTCGCCGACCGTGGCGAAAAGGCAAGATGGAGAGGTCACATTTGGGGTACCTGAGCATCTGTTGGGTGATGCCGTGCATATCTGGTATTTTATGTCCGATCGGACAAAGACCAAAATCAGTAGAAGCAGTTATCTCGGTGAAATAATGCTTGCCTAGGCTGGATCAATTGCCAGGGGATCATTTGCCCCTGGCAGATTTTGGAAAGGAAATTTGAACGTTAACATTAGTACAGTTTCAGATGAAAAAAAGAAAACAAAATAAGACAATAGGGATGCTGCTGACGCAGCAGAAATTTTACCTGGCGAGCCAATATCTGCTGCCATTGGCATCGATTATTAAGGATGGATTTGCGCAGCGTATACAGCGAGAAAAAGCAAAGCAGCTGTCTGCACGCAATCTGGCAATGGCGCATGCTGTAAAATATGCTGTCAAGGGTGAGTACCCCCAATTATATGTTGATCCCGCTCTTATCCTACTATCCGATGGCCCCGTACAGAACGTAAGCGTCGAAAGCATTACGCTAGGAAATAATGCCTTGCGGCTGAGTTTTGACGGTGGTGAGATTACAGCCTTGAATCACGATGACGAGCTGCTATTAGTGGTTTATGATCCGATAGGGGGTGTTGCTATCCGTAATGAGACGCTGGTAACGCGCTCGGACTCGGGCTTAATGCTCGAACTGCCTGATTACATGCAAAATGTCGGCCTCGATGTCTTTATCTTGGTGCGCGACCGGAATCGAAACCGCTATTCGCGCAGTCAATATGTAGGTAAGGTATAACTATTTTATATCATTAAATTATATCACTATGAACAGTGTAGAAATGAAAGGACCATGGTATGGTCTAACACAAAAACTGCCGATTGAGCCCAAGTATCTGCTCGGTATGGCAAGTATATTACTGGTAATTATTTTCCTATTTGTTGGGAGTATATTACAATTTTTCGACCCGGCATCAGCTGCGCTTGATCTGGGGGTACTGTCCCTGCTTTATTTTGGGCTAATGGCCGGACTGGTCTTTATATGTTGCTGCATCTGGTTGCTGGAATATCTATGGAGACCCTTCAAATATTATAGACAGGATATTTATTACCATTTTAATCAATTAAGCTCATGGCAACAATCCATTCTTTATTTCTCGGTTTTTTTTCTATTGCTCTTTGCATTTCTGCTGCTACTGGAAATGCTGTTTTAAGCAGAAAGTATAGCGATGCTTATACGACAGGACGTAACACCGATCTGCTTAGACGGCAGATTTATAAAATTGCAGCAAATGAAATTGGGGTAAGGGAGACCGGAGGCGATAATAAGGGGCCAGAGATTTCGGAGTACCTGGCCTATGTAGGCCTAGATGAAGGTTATGAATGGTGTGCAGCATTTGCCAGCTGGTGTTATGGGCAGGCTGGTCTTTCAATACCGCGCAGTGCATGGAGTCCTGCGCTCTTTCCCAAAGCTCGTCGTCGTCCACAAAACCAAATCGATAAGGGAGATGTCAAGCCGGCAGATCTATTTGCTATCTATAGCAGCCAATTGAAACGGATTCGTCATGTCGGCCTGGTTAAAGCGCTGAATGGTCCTTTATTGATCTCGGTAGAAGGCAATAGTCATGACCGGGTAGAATCGCGGCGGCGTCCACTTGCGACTATTTATGCTATCGCAGACTGGATTGATTGAGGAGGGTGCGGTCATGAATAAATACACAATTTCAGTCTTTGGGAGTCCAGTGTTTTGCCTCTTCATGATAAGCATTTTTGTGGTCATCAGTTGTAGTGTCTTGCAGGGAAAAAAGCAGCTGGAGGAGAAATCTACTAAGATCTATAGCCAATATGAGCAGCAGAATTTGCAATTTCATCAGAAACAGCAGGATCGTTTGTCTTCCTATTGGTATTTTAGTACAGATAGTACATTCTGGTTTCACCCGGATAGTGGATTATGGGCCAAGAGCGGGAAAATTTTTGCTCACCTGTCGAACATAAAAAGTGCCGAAGAGAATTTGCAGCTGCGGCAGGCAAACAGCGAAGCGGCAAGCGTTTCGGATTCGCGTGTGAAACGGGAAAATAAGGTGTTGTCAGCTGAATTCTTTACGATAGGGGTCGTTTCACTAGCTGCGCTAGGCTATTGGATCTGGTGGCGACGGAGAAAAAAGGCTATGATTAAGGTTTAAAACAGAGTTCACCTTAAAATCTGTGTGTTTTTAAGGTGTGTCGTAGCCAAAAAAAGCCCTGCTCTTTCTGGGAGCAGGGCTTGTTATGTAGCAGATATAGGTCGGTTATATTAATTTGCTGTTAAAGCAACTGCATTGAGTTGTCTGGAAGTTCCATCAGGACCTACAGCAACGATATTGTCGAAGATAACGCGTGTGCCTGGTACAATGCCATTCAGGGCTGAAGACATGCTTGAGCTCAGCTGGCCACCAGAAGTGGACAATACGATTGCATCTGCACGCGGCTTAGCAATAATCATCGTAAATTTGGTGACCCTAAAAGTTGCGTCAAAGTCAAAGTTATCCAGTTTGGCAAACAATGCATTTTGTGCTTTAAGTGCAACGGTAGCCATTGATCCACCTGTTTTGCCAGCAAACTTGGCAATCGGATCCGGAATCCGTTTCACACGGAATTCTGTCGAACTCAAAGTTTGTGTTTTTCCCGGTGCTACCTCAGCCGAAACAGAGATATGTGCTGTACCCGGTGAACTTACCTTCACATTATATTTACCGCCACCAGCACTTGAAATACTTCCACCACTCATGCTGACACGGATTTTATCGGTAGATGTGCCCGGAGCTGATACTGATATAGGGTTGTTTACACCGATATAAAGTACATTCATTTTGTCTGGTGATACCACTGCCGAAGGACGAGCTACTTGGTAGGTCTGTACAGGGGTACGATATTCTTTATAAGATCCGTCGGTTTGTTTTACTTTGATCACACCGGTCCAGGTATAGATACCTTCCCGACTGGTGTTGACCGAATAAACACCTTTTCCATCCACCACCTGAAGTGATGATCCATTAACAGAAATGGCCGGTTCAGATTTGGAATCAGATGCAGTCAGAAATACTTCGGCTTTATAGGGCTGTCCTTGCACCAAATAAGATGTAGGAGCTACAGCAACCGCTGCAAATTTATCCAGGTTCACCACGGCCTGATCCATTTTGCCTAAGATGAGCTTCACCACATCAGATTCTGCATTTTGTGCATCGGTCTGGATTTTGGTTAAAATAGTCATCGCTGCGGTCAAAGGTGTGCCACTGCCAAAATTAATTTCTTCCCAGGATTTTTTACCGTTTACAGATTTCTCGGGATCTTTCGCCTCCAGAGAGAACGAAACCATCTTTTGTTCTTCAGGTGTGAGTAGGGCCAACAGTTTAGTACGTGTTGTATTGATTTTATCTTTTAAAACAGTTCCTTTTTTCTCATTGATCATGAGATTGGGGGAGATATCCTCGTTTTCACGTTGGGCCAGATCGCCTTTTTCTTCATCGTATCCACCACCTTGTTTAACGAACTCTTCTTTTAAAGAACCAATATATTGATTGAGTTCTCCAATAATAGCCTGCGCTTTTTTTGCCTTGTCGTAGATCGGTTTGGCACGTGCGGGTTCTTCTTTTAATTTGGTGTTTTCGAATGCTGTGAACAGTTGTTGAACGGCTGTGCTGACATTCGATTTGGATGTTTCGAGACTGTTATTGATATTTTTGAATGCATCCAAGATGGAATCCGGTACATTGAGCGCCAATAAGGCGAGCAGGACCAGATAAAGGATGCCAATCATCCTTTGTCTTGGAGTTTCTCTTCCTAATGCCATTGTTTTTGATTTAAGTAATACAAGAATTAATTACACACGCGGTTGATTCATCGCGCTCAGCATATTGCCATAAATGGCATTTAAGGCATTGAGGTTTTTCGCTAGCTTGCCCACTTCATCTTTAAATGCTTTGGAATCATCCAGCGATTCGTTGAAGTTCTGCATGGTAAAGCTTAGGTTCTCATAAAACTTGTTCATCGATTGTAAATGTGAGGCCGAATCGCGCAATTCACGTTCGTACATTGCATTTAATTGACTTAGGTTGGTTGTTAGACTTTTTACCTGTTCGTGGTAGTTGGATGTATCGCCGGAAGTATTTGACATGGCGACTAGGTTTTCTGACGCTTTTTCAAATGCGTTGCTTAGGTTGTCAAATTTTGAAGTTGCTGTTCGGAGCTTATTGGTGAATTCTTCTGTCGCAAGTGAAACATCTGAAAGCTTATTGATAGCGGATACTTTTTCACTAAAATCACGCAGGCCACGACCGAGATTTTCAATGCTTGCGGGTTCAATATTGGCATCGGCAAACATCTTATCCAAAGCGGCTGTGGCCGATGGACTTGCGGGTTGGGCAACAACAGTTTTTCCTCTTTGTGGTAGCTCACCATTAAAATTGTCGTCCAATTCGGGATAAACCCGGGTCCAGTCTGGTTCCGGTGCTGGCGGATTGAAACCCATTAAAAAGAAAAGGAAGGCTTCTACACCTAAACCGATTCCGATCATATAATTGGCTGTGGTGCCGCCGATATGTAGAATCTTAAATAGTACCCCGATGATGACGATACTCGCTCCCCAGGATATGGCCACATTCAGCCATCTAGAATTGTCTTTTTTCTTGCTCATTGTTATCTCTATGTTTTGGTTTAATTTTTCTTGGAAAGCTTGAAATTCCTACGCTTTAAACTTTATTATAAACGGTAAATACCTTTTTTATAGTATGCTTAAGTAAAGCACGCCATGTAAAGCTAGTTATCTGTTTGTAATTGGCTCTGTAGGCTCAAAAAACATACCAAAAGGCTATTCATCACTTCCAAAATATTAGATACTGAGAATTTAAGTTAAGAGCATGAAGTTGTTGGATATATTTTTGCTAATCTGCTATAGCTTGATTGGATTTCGTTGTAGAGAATTATAAAGAGCACATTTATTGAGGATTAAATATAAAATAAAAAAAGGTTTTCACTCGGGGAGAATGAAAACCTTCAAATAACCAATTATAAACCTATCAAGGTGATGTAAATATATGGTTTTTTTGTTTTGTTTGTAATTTTAATCTGTTTTTTATCTAATTTTTTAAATGAAAGGTGGTTTTTGTTGATGTTTTAATTATTTATGTATTTTATTTTGCCTTTTTTTATTAATATTTTGTTTTTTTTGTGCAATTGTCTGCTTTTTTGTAATAAATAGGTGTTTTTATTTGGTTTTTTAACTTCTTTTTTGTTGAATAAGGGTGTTTTTGTGTGGTTTTAATCTTATGGAAGGTGTAAAATTTTGTTTTAAATCCCATTTTTTAGATCGGTAAATGCTCGTCTATGTTTAGCAATATGCGTAAAATTATTCTTAGCTATCCTTTCAACCGATTTTTCTCAAAATAAAACAAACGTTAGACCTTCAGGGCCGTTATACTTTAATGAGATATAGTCGTAAACACAAAGAAATAACACTATGATGAACGAAACATTAATTCAACTTTCACAGAAATGGCCCGCTTGGCTCTGGAATATTGCATTAATCCTCTTTTCATTTTTGATCGGTATCCTGATTAAACTCATATTTATTCCCCTACTACGGCGTCAGGCCATCCAACAGGAATCCTACTCCCTTTTCCGTTCCTTTATTAGGCGCTTTAATCGTGTGCTGAGTGTGTTTATCCCATTAATTGTTTTCAATAGTTTACTGCCTTTTACCCAATTTAACGAAAGGACGCTCCGTGTGGTGAGCAAAACCAATGAACTTTTATTGGTTAGTTTCTTTGCTATTGTGTTGATACAGGGCATTAAGGTTTTTGAAGATTATCTCTATCATCGCTTTGATATTAACAAGGAGAATAACCTGCGCGAACGAAAGATCAGGACGCAAATCGTCTTTATCCGAAAAGTGGTCGTTACCCTGATCATCGTGATTTCTTTGTCGATTATCCTGTTAAGCTTTGATAGTATGCAAAAGATCGGCGCCGGCTTGCTCACAGGCGTGGGGGTGGGCGGAATTATCATCGGTTTTGCTGCACAGAAGTCTTTGGGAAATCTCCTCGCTGGCTTTCAGATTGCTTTTACACAACCTATACGTATGGATGACGTACTGGTGGTAGAAGGGGAATGGGGGCGTGTGGAGGAAATCAATCTGACCTATGTGGTCGTCAATATCTGGGATAAACGGCGTTTAGTATTACCCATTACCTATTTTATTGAAAAACCCTTCCAAAATTGGACACGTACGACTTCGGAGATATTAGGCACCGTATTTATCTATACAGATTTTACCGTACCTGTCCAGCTATTGCGTGAAAAACTGACGGCCTTACTCACCGGACATCCGCTTTGGGACGGTCAAGTAAACGTGCTTCAGGTGACTGATTTTAAAGAGCGTACCATGGAGGTCCGCTGCCTGATGAGCTGCCGCAATTCGGGGCAGGCTTTTGACCTGCGCTGTTTTATCCGCGAGGAAATGATAGCGTATATCCACACAAACTTCCCGAATGCACTAGCCAGGACAAGGGTGGATTATCAGGAGGGTTTTCAAAAGGATATATAATAGCTGAGGAGCGCTTGAAAAATGATGGTCTGTTGAAAATAAACGTAATTTGTTTAAGTTTGTCTAAAATTTTAGCGCGAGCGATATGCTGATTTTCTATACTGTTTTCTCAGGGATATTAATTGTACTGAGTGTATTACCGTTTGCCCAAAGCCAGCATTGGATTTTTCGGGTAGCTGAATTTGTGAAGCTGCAGCTGCTGGTATTTCAGCTGCCGGCTTTGGCAATTGGTTTTTATCTCGTGGGGGAAGATTCATGGATCTGGTGGTTGCAAGGTGTACAGTTGGCGCTGATTGTATATCATGCCTATATATTGATCCGCTATACCAAATTTTGGCGTCGTGAAAAATATGAAAAGGGCAAGGATTCATCCGATAGCATTAAAGTAATCTCCTGCAATGTGCTACAATTCAATTCAGCGTATCATCGCTTTATTGAGCTGATCAAAAAAGAACAGCCGAATATTTTTTTGACCATGGAAAGTGATGCGGCATGGGAAAAAGCCTTGCGAGAGTTGGAGAGCGATTATCCTAATTTTGAGAAGGTAACTTTGGACAACACCTACGGTATGCACTTTTATACCAATCTGAAGATCAACAAATGTGAGGTGCATTATTTTGTAGCCGATGATATTCCCAGTATTGAAGCTGAACTGGAAACTGCCGACGGACATCGTTTTATCTTTTTTGCCGTTCACCCGCCGCCGCCGAGTCCGACAGAAGAGGAAACTTCCAAAGAAAGGGATGGCGATCTGCTCAGTGTGGCCAAGCGGGTGCGCGATTATAAAATGCCCGTAGTTGTCACAGGAGATTTTAATAATGTGGCCTGGGCCAAATCTTCCCTTTTGTTCAAAAAAACCAGCAGATTGATCGATGCACGAATCGGACGTGGCATTCTTTCTACCTTTCATGCCAACTATTGGTTTTTCAGAGTGCCGCTGGATCTGTTGTTTCATAGTCCAACCGTATTTATTGACAAGCTATTTATCTATCCATCAGTTGGGTCCGACCATTTTCCCATGGGCTGTACATTTTTTATCGATCGCTATTCCGAAGAGCAGGCGGAAGATATTGAACATTTGGAAGCCGGCGACATGGCGGATGTCAATGAGATGATTGCTGAGGGTAAAGAGGAAGAAAGCGACAATCGAATTCCAGAAGGGAAATAGGGAAGTTAAATTCCGTATCGGCTTTCTTTTTAATGAAAAAAGGAAGAAAATTTGTTTAAAATGCTTAATTTAACTACACTAAGCAAGATAGCCAAATCCAATCCATGGAAAGAGATCATTCTTCTTCGTTAACTTCGGCAATGCTCTTGTCGAAAACTATCGATTTTCTCCGCTTCCCCCTGATCGTAGGGGTCGTATTTATTCATACTGATTTTTCGAATATCGTCATTCAAGGTTCAAAACAGGTTAATACGCTTCATTTTCCTGTTTTCGCACAGGTTTTCTTCTTGTTTTCGAAGCTCGTCTTCGAAGTCTGTGTGCCGCTTTTCTTTTTTATCTCAGGCTTTCTTTTTTTTTATCGTACGGAGTCCTTCACGTTTGAGGTCTATCTCAAAAAATTAAAGAGCAGGCTGCACAGTCTGTTTATTCCTTACATTTTTTGGAACTTGGCGGTACTACTTTTTTTCTTTCTGGCACAGACTTTTTTCAGTGGACTTTTATCGGGCGCCAATAAGCCAATTGTTCAGTACAGTATATCAGATTGGCTTTGGTCTTTTTGGGATACTTCGCATATCCATCTCCAGGCAACAAAAAACTTACCCATCAATTCACCTTTTTGGTTTATCCGTGATCTCATGGTGCTTGTGGTCCTGTCGCCCATCGTTTATATTTTAATTAAAAACTTACACCTATTCGCAGTGCTGGTAATAGGGGGTATCTGGGTCTGCAATCCCTATTTTTATCTGCCTGGATGGAGTACGGTTTCTTTCTTTTTCTTTTCGGCAGGGGCTTACTTTAGTTTGCATAAGAAGAATTTTGTGCTCCTCATGAAGTCTTTCTTGCCCTGGCCAATTCCATGTTATATCCTGCTGCTCGTATCGGCATTTTATAGTTTGGGCGAAGACTGGTGGAGCTATAGCTACTGTGCCAGTGTATTGGTAGGCTTAATAAGCGTGGTTGCAGTAATCGCCTGCTTTATCGAAAAGGGACGCTGGCGGCCCTATTACTTTTTGGCCAGCGCCAGCTTTTTTATATTTGCTTACCACCGTTTACCGTTGGTTTTTATTATCAAATTCTTATTTAACCAGATTAGACCGCAAACGGATGCTACACTGCTGTTTTTGTATTTTCTCTGCCCAGCTATTGTTATACTGTTGGGACTATTGTTTTATTGGGCTATTAAGAAACTGTTGCCCAGCTTTACGGCAGTTATTTGCGGGGGTAGATTATCATGAAAAAAAAGAATTGGATTATTTTAGCAATCATCGTTGCTATATTGGCAGCCGTAGCCATACTTTATAGATTTTATTATCCGAAAAATATAAAGTTGCTCAAGTCGGAGTTTGTTTTTACGGAGTTGATCCGATTGAAAAGTACAACAGTGAAGAACCAGGGAGCTTCCAATACCTGTTGGTCTTATACCGGGAACTCTTTTCTCGAATCAGAAATGATCCGAATGGGTAGAGAGCCTGTAGCGATTTCGCCACTATATACCGTCAGGAAGGCTTATCTTGAACGAGCGAGAAACTACCTGCGCCTGCACGGTGGCCTAAAATTAAATGAGGGTGGACAGCTTCATGATGTCATGCAGATACTGCGTATGCATGGGGCAATGCCTAGAGCTGCCTACACGGGAATTAAAGCGGGTAAAAGCTCGAGCAACTTCAAGGCCCTGCGCGCTGTACTCAACAGTAGACTATCCAGTATGGTAAAAAGCAGGGAGCTGAAAAGGAGCTGGGAGCAAGATGTGGAGCTGCTAATGGATGACTATCTGGGCAAAGTTTCCGCGAATTTTGACTATCAGGGTAAATCCTATACAGCACGTAGTTTTGCTGATCAGGTGATAGGCATCGATCCGGATCAATATATGCACATCGCTTCTGTTACCACTGCTCCCTATTACAAAGCATTTGTTTTTTTGATTCCCGACAATTGGTCGTTCAGTCAGTTTTTGAACCTTCCTATGGAAGAACTTACCATTGTTATTGATCAGGCTTTAAAAAAGGGCTTTACGGTAGCGTGTACAATTGACATTTCGGAACCTGGTTTTTCCTGGCCTTATGGCATCGCGTATGTTCCCCAAAAGTCGGCATCAGACATGACAGCGGAAGAAAAGAAGATGCAATTCGTCAGGCCACAACCTGAACGTAAAGTTGATGCTATGGCGCGCCAAAGCGCATTCGATGCATGGCAAACAACAGATGATCATGCGTTACATATTATTGGCTTAGTAAAAGATCAAAACGGAAAAGAATACTATATAGCTAAGAATTCTTGGGGCAGGGGCAATGCCTTCCAGGGCTTTGTCTACCTCACGAAAGAATACGTACGCTATAAAAGCACAGCCTTGATGCTTCACAAAGATGCTCTTCCTTCTGCCTTAAAAAATAAGCTGGCGATCCACTGAAATTGTAAATACCAATTGGCTCGGCAAGTACTCGATTTTCCCAGTTAGGTGTTTAACCTAGCTGATTAAGTGATCTTCTTTTGTCCTGCTTCGATTTTGATACATGTTTTCCAGGTAAGTCCCTAGGGATCGGGTACGTTCGGTATCCACATTGCTGATATACCGCTGAAACATCTGTTCTGTACTGTGTCCAGTGGCATCCATCAACAATGCTGTAGGAATTTTACCATAAAAATTTGTGGCAAAACTCCGACGGCCGATATGGCTGGTTATGGCTTCACATTTTGGAATAAGCTGGTCTGAGGAACGGAATCCGTTCCGCTTCCTGACTTTTACCAGCGTGGTAATACCTGCAAGACGTGTCACTTCTTTGATTTGCTCATTATATTTTTGAGCAGTCATTTTATGGGGGAAGCGATGCCCGTTATTCGACATAATAATTAATGCCGTAGGATGAAGTGGAAGTAAAATGCTTTTCTGTGTTTTCTGTTGGGTGAAGGATAAACAGGGCTTGCCGTCCAGAATCTCCATCATATCGAGATTGAAATTCATAAAATCTGACACACGTTGACCTGTGTAACAACTGATCACTAGCCAATCTTTTGCAGCCTTCAGATGGACTGGCACCTCTATATTTTTTATTGTGCTAATTTCATCTTCACTGAGGCTGACGGCATGGTTTATTTTTTTGACCTTGGGCAGTTCTAATTCATAAACAAAAGTTCGTACGCCTCTTTTTTCTAAAAAATTAAGTACTGTACGCACAAAATGTATGGTGCGGTGTGTAGTACTTATACTGTAGTTTTCGGCTTCACCATAGGCAATAAATTGCTGTACAAAAAGGCTATTCACCTGATCTAGCATCAGATGTTTTTGCTGATACCCCTCAAAGCGTTTTAATAAACGGAAGAAGACGAGGTAGCGTTTGTGTGTGGTCGAAGTAATAAGGTGAATTCGGCTTTTGATAAAATTCTCTACACTCTGTAGCAGTCCACCTGCTGGAAGCGAAGGCGTCGCCTCTGAGCAGCATTTTTTGACTAAGCGGTTGACTGCACGGAGAGAAAACTCCTTTTTACTCGACTTTAAGTCAGAAAGATAAGTCGATATTGCAATCTTCAGTGCATCGAGCTTTGTGTTTAGCTTTTTAAAATTTTTCAGATAAATGTTACAGGGACGCTGTTTCTCCCCATCCCATTGTGCAGGGATAATTTTTAAAGGAGTTTTAATAAGAAGCTGCTGTTGTTGATCGTCAACAAATGCAAGGTAGATGAATGATATTGAAGTAGGATTCAATAAGGTAAAATTAAAAATCATGAGGTAAACTTTTTGCTATTGTCTGAGCATAAAGATACTAGATTATACAGATTAGTCTAATTCAGACTACAATCCTACCTATTCAAATATAACTATTTTTTTTAATTACTTACAAGATATGCCTTTAAAATAATCATTCGGTTAGTAAATGTTTTTAATTGTACAAAAAACAAGTTAGAAATCAAAAACTTTTCTACTTAACTTATTTGTAATCAGATTGTAATGTTTTTTTTCTAGTCTGAATTAGACTAATAATTTACAATTAAAATAGCTAGTACAAGCTTGTTGAAAAAATATAATAGACCGAAATATGAAGAGTAAACAGAGATATGTTGCGCCGAAAATTGAGATGCTTTTAATTGTACTGGAGAATTGCTTTGACAACTTCATCAACATGTACTCCTGCAATAAAGACAAATATAGCCAACCTGAAAAAAACAAGGTGTCACATTTATAATTTAACAGTTGCCTTAATGGACAAGAAATTAAAACTTGCATTTGCAGATGATAACGTATTGCACCTGAAAGTAATTGAGCATCTGGCTAGAGAAATGGGAAACTATGAGATGCTATATTCCTGCCACAACGGAAGGGAACTTGTGCATCTGCTTGAAACCAATATGGAACAGCCAGACGTGTGCATTCTGGATTTACATATGCCGGAGATGGACGGGATGGAGACTGCTCGCGTATTGAGAAGCCGCTACCCCTTGATTCTCTTATTTGGCTATTCGGCCAGTGAAAGTGCAGATGAAAAAAAAAGGTTTCTTGATAGTGGTGTGAAGATCGTTTTCTCAAAACAATCTCCCCGAAAGATGTTGAAATCGATTTATCATTATACGAGACTCTGTGAAAATCTGGACATTATTGATTTTGAAAAGAATTTATTAAGGAAATGGAATTTTGTAAACCAGCTGTAGCAAATGACTGGATCCAATTTGGGACATTAAAACTATCGGAGTACTGTAAGCGGTTAAGTAACAGGCTATATAGCAACTCGGTTTTTTCCATCATTCGAACCTGCTCTCCTGTCAGCATAAAAATTGGCCCGACTATTTATGATTTTCCGAATAGCGAACTCATCTTTATTGGGCCGCATGATGAAGTCGAGATTCCCCAAGCTATCACTGGCGAAGGATATTTACTTTGGTTTACTGCAGATTTTTATCAAAGATCTAAACTCGATACCGAAATACTCAATTCGGAATTGTTTTTTGGAAGTCATCCCTTTCTTGCTATGCGGGACTATAGAACAGAGCTGGTGTTCAAGAAGCTATTTGTAGAACGTTTGAAAGGCTGCGCTGAGTACCGTACTATTGATATGATGGTTGCCCATCACTGCTTTGAGTCCTTGTTGCTCGAAGGATATCAAACTATGTTATCGCTAGAAACAACGCGTGGATCTGCAGAGATCGCTTCCGTTCAGCTATTTAACAGATTTTCGGTCTTATTGCATAAGCACTACCGCGAACATACCAGTGTGCAGTATTATGCGGACCGTCTGCACCTCTCTCCACGGAAGTTGACCGAGCTGTGTTCTGCCGTTGCTGGTAAATCGGCTAAATGTGTGATATCCACTGTTGTGGCCCAGCAGGCTTTGCGCTATATAAAGCACACTGACCTTTCAATATCCCAGATTTCCTATGAGATGGGCTTCTCGGATGAATCTAATTTTCGCAATTTTTTTAAAAGGCAGACAGGTAACAATCCGCTTGCTTATCGTCAAATTTAACTTTGGGAACTCGTTTATGCTTTTTTAGATTCTTTTTTGAAGTATAAATATGGACGCTTATTGGCCGGCATCCGGCGGGCAGTTCTCGGCAAGGCTTTTTTGTCGAGGATTCCACTGCCTAAGTATTTTAACAGCAAGGCATATAATCTTTCCGAGGTGAATGCCGCCTGGTACTCTTTCCTAAAGTCGGCGACCATCGCTTCAAGTGTCTTTGGACTGTTGAAATAGTCAGATCGATAGATTATATAGGCGATGAGCTCGCGTTGTTGGCGATGGTGCTCGCTTTGGCTGTTGCTTTCATCAAATGAAGATACCGGACTCGTTAATTCTTGATCCGCAAAGTAGCTCTTCTTAAATTCCTTTAAATCTGTTAGGTGTTCTTCGTCGATCTTTAAAGCTAAGGCCGAATCAAAGAAATCTGCTAGTTGAATGGCAAATGGCCGACAGATTTTTGAAAGGCTATCCACAGATAATGAACCGGTTTTACGGTAAGCACTCCGAATAGTGGATGTGGATACCCCTACAAAACTGGCCAGGCTCTCTAAGGTTAATCCTGTTAAATCGATTATTTCCAGTATTCTTCTTGAAATTAATTCTGCTATTTGCTGATCTGATATTTTTCCCATAATTCATCTTTTCTTGTCTGCAACATCATGCGAAGGTATTGCAACACTGTTTTATCCATAAGTTCCACTAGGTACATGAGGGTCTACCGTTGCTTGTTTTAAGAAACTGTTCGTCAAAGCTAGGTTAATAAAGTGAAGAATAACGTGTAAGAAACAGGGATTATCATGTGCAAATTCCCATTTCTTTCCAAAGTTCAGCGAGAGGTTTGTGTTATGACAAGAAATTTTCAAAATACCAAGCTGTGGAAATCTATATTTTTGTCCTACAGTCTGTTCTTTTCCTGTGCTCTCCTTGCTCAGGAGAATAGAAATTTACCGGACAAGGTGCACCATGCTGAGCCCCTTTATAATGACCTTGTACGCGACCTTGGCGCAAGAAAAGGGGAAAAAGAATTTAATCTGGGAGCGGATATCAAACGAACAAGTCTAAAGGATGACTTTGGATATCTCATGGAGTATGAATTTGCACCAATTGATCGCTTAGGACTCGAGGTGGAAACGGATTTTACCTATGCTAAAAGCCGTATTGCCAATGTACCTTCAACAAATCAATTGGAAAGATTGCGATTGTCGTCGCAATATTCATTCTATGTATCAAAAAAGAATGCGACAACCTTGGCTGTCGGATATACACAGATCTTTAACTTTGTCAACGGTGGTACCGCCTTTAATCCTTTTTTTATAGCCGCCAAAAACTGGCAGCGTCATTGGCATACGTTAATTTACACCGGACCGGAGATTGCTTATCAATACGCCACATCCAAAACGGCTTTGAATTGGCAGGTCAATACGTCGTTTCATTATACTGTGCCGAATACCGATCATTTTGTCGGTGTTGAGATCAACCAGGAAATTTCGTCCGAAGGCATACATACTGTTTTGCATCCCCAGATCAAACTCGGCCTCAGCAAAAAATTGGCCGCTGGTGTGGCAATTGGCCTACCGATAGGCGGGGCGGAAAATAGGCTAAGTTCCTTTTTGCGCATTATTTATCAGCTTTAGCGGAACTGGTTTTCTGATCGCAAAATGTCGCCTGCTGCGACCGGTATTTAACTTAAAGCAGTTATTTCTCCAGGTTTTAAAATCTCGTTGGAGGAAAATTTTATATCGATTATTAATATATAATTATTTTCAAATAGCTATATTTGATCTGTCCATATTATTGAACTTAGTCGATTGTGTTTGAAAAAGCGCTAAAATTTCTATTGCTATTGAGCACTTGTTTTGCTATGCCTGTTTTTAACAGGGTAGTGGCTTCAGGCTATTATGAAATTGAAATTCTCTCGGGAATAGATCCCTTTCACCGTAATATAGAATCTGCGGCCCGCGATAAACAAGGGTTTATCTGGTTTGTTGCTGGAAGCCTTCTTTACCGGTATGATGGCGTTGCAATAAAAGCATTTAATGAACTTTATACAGAACCCTTAGGTTTCACGGAAGTGAATAAACTGACCACCGATGATTTGGGACGGCTATGGTTGGAGACAAGAAATGGGCTGTTCATCTTTGATACACAGCTATGGCAATTTATTGAAAAAGATACGTTTTCTAAAGGGCTCGTGGGCGAGGACATCATTGCGCTATCTAATCAAGGGAAAAACCTTTTTGTGGCAACTCGATCGGGTATTCTCTGGCAGATCAGCGGTTTTCGGAAGAAAAAGCTGATGGAGTTTCAGCCCGCTTTATCGGAATTGCGACGGCCGATAGGTAAAAGTCTTATTGCGGATGAAAGCAGGCTTTGGTTTGCTTACAACAGCTTACTCTTTTTTGTAGATTTAAAATCGGGAAAAACGCAGCAGGTTCAGATGCCAAAAAGGGTTTATCGGGAGCTGGATGATCTATTTTTATTGGAAAATGGTCTGCTGCTGCGAAATTATGGTTTAGGCTATATGACCTTTGACGGAAGGGAATTTCACCAATTACATCTGAAGGGCCTCAATAGTGGTGATATGCGCGATTGGGCCCATTGGTCCTTTGCTGAAACGGAAAAGATCATTTTCCTTTTCGGTGATGGCCGCTATTTTGAATTTAGAAATAACCTCGAAATGACGCTCTTACGTCAGGATAAACACGATATCCGCAGCAGTCTGTTCAAATCAAGGCTCAACCAGCTTGATTTTAATGGGCACGAAGGTCTCTGTGCAACAGAGAATGGCTTGTATAGCCTTGTAAGAAGAACGTTTGAGCTGGATTATTGGAATACGGGTACGGCCAGGGCAATCGTAAAACAGCAGGATAAATACTACGTGGGCGGCTATGCCCCGTTAAAATATTTTATGTCAAATAACCTAGCCATAAAAGAATCGGCCCCGCTCAATAATTATTATGCTTTTCTGCCAATCGACAAAGATACTGCGCTTGTCGGGTTGGAGGGTAACTTTCTGGGGTTACTGGCCAATGGAAAATTTAGATCCTTATCTTATAAAAAGGCAAAGGGAACCCTAGAAGATTTGTCCACCATGGTGTACAGCCTCTGTCACTATCGGGAAAACAGCTATCTGTTAGGGACATCATGTGGGCTATGGATCTATAATCGCGATACGGGATCAGTAAGTCCATTAAGGGATAATATGGGAAAGCTTGTTGGGATGGGTGAACGAGTCAATTCCATTCAAGTGCGACAACAGGTCATCTCATTCACTACCGAAAATGGATATTTTGAATACTTGGCGGGCCAGCTGCGGAAAATTTATCCGCAAAAAAGTGAGAAACTCCAGGTGTACAGCCATTCATTTCGACATAATAAGGTTTTCCTGGCAACAAAAGGAAAGGGGCTGATAGCCATAGACGCCAGTACAGGACATGTTGACACCTATAACACGAATGGTGGGTTAGCACATAATGTGGTTTTTAATATGGCGTGGGTAGATGATCTGTTGTTTTTGGGGACATTCCGGGGCCTGTCGGTCTGGGACGGTAAAAATTTTTATAATGCTTATGCGATGCATGGGCTTCCATTTGAAGAATTTAATCAGGCTTCTATACTCGAAGATAAGCCTCAAGGGCAATTGTTTATTGGTGGTGTACTCGGCTGTATTGCCATCCAGCCGCAGCAGTTTTTGTATAATCTGAAGCAGGAAACAGTGCCGCCGCCGGTATTGTCAACAATTTCTATGGGTACCAGCTCCGGGAATATCGTAACTTCCTTTACACCAAAGGATGGTCAGGACACGCTAATTTTCGACAAAAAAATTGAATTTGCAAATCTTAGAATAGCAAAAATAGATGCTTATAAGCAAAATTACAAAATCTACTTTCGCCTCCGGCCCCTCATTAAATCTTTTCAGGAAGTGCCGGCATCGGGAGAAATTAACCTTTCCGATCTGAAAACAGGCGAGTACGAACTTGAATTGAAGACGATAAGCGACAATGGTCTAAGTGTGAAAACCAAGCGGTGGCTGTTTTATAAAAAGCCGAAATTTTATGAGACACAGCTTTTTTATGTGCTGGTTACCCTAGGGCTGGGCGTTGTTCTTTATGTCATTGCTATTCTGCGATCTTCGCAGCTCAAGCGGGATAAAAAGCTCCGGCTGGAACTCGCGCGCGATCTGCATGACGAGGTTGGCGGCCTGCTCACGGGAATTGCGATGCAGACTGATCTTATGGCTATAGGTCAGCAGTCCGCAGGGCGGCATCAGTCGCTGGAAAAAATTGCAGCCTATAGTCGGGAGGCGGTACAAACGATGGATGACGTCATCTGGGCAATAGACTCGCGCAATAATAGCCAGGGAAGCTTAGAAGACCGGATGAGGTTTTTGGTTTCGCAGATCCTGCCGATGCAGGATGTCGATGTCAAATTTGATATAAATCTGCAAAGTGCCGGCCAGCTGCCTCAATATGTACGTCAGAATGTATATCTCATCTTTAAAGAAGCATTGCATAATATCTGCAAGCACAGTCCCAATGCGAAAGTTGATATATTTTTAAAAATAGATCGTCATCAGCTGATTTTAAGGTTGTGTAATACCATACAATTGACGGAAGGAACGATCTCACATACGAAGTATCTGAGACATGGTCAGGGTACGGCCAACATGAAACGTCGGGCAGAGGCGATAGGGGCTAAATTCGAAGCCGAAAGGTCCGCAACACGTTATCGTATTCAATTAGCTGCGAAACTCAACGTGAATAAACTTTTTCTTGACTTTTTTAATTGATATGATGCAGCATAATCCCCAATTTTGGATAAGTTTAAGCTTCGCTATATTGGGGGGAGCTTTTTGCATATCAGGTCTTTTATTCCGCTTTTATCGTTTTTTTAAATACAAAGATATAGGACAGCTACTGATCAGTGTGGGGGTGATGGCCTTAATTTGGCATGTCATGATCTATTGCATGATCTATACGGGGGAAATTCAATATTATCCGCGTATTTATAACAAAGGAATTCCATTTTATTATCTGGTGGGCCCCTGCTTTTATTTTTATGTTTGGCTCAAATTTAATCCCAATTCGACACTGCCTAAATATTGGCTACTACATTTATTGCCCTTTTGTTTTGGATTGATTGATGTCATTCCGTATGCAATAGCCCCGCTAGAAGAACAAAAAAAACTGCTCAGGATGCTGGTGGAAGACATCCCCCTAGGATTTAAGCACCATTATGGTTTTGTGGATCAACAATTACATTATATGCTGCGATTTGGACTCGCTATTGCTTATATTATTGGACAATGGCGGTTATATTATAATGCAGATGTAGATGCGAAAGCCACAAAAAGAGAAGTGCTGATTTTTAACAGCGTTTACAGCATTTATCTTCTGCTGCAATGTAGTATAGTCTTAGCCATTATCCTTAACAGCAGTCAGGAGGCCTATATTCTTAAAAGTCTGGATAAGCTGGTCTGGGTAAGTTTTTGCTTTCTTTTGTTTAGCCTGTGGTTTATGCTGGATGGAAATAAAAAATCAACATTATACTACTTAAAATAAAACATACTTATCTTTATTTTTTATGCCAAACACAAAATTTAGACTTGCAATCATAGAAGACCGTATGCCTGTTCTCGAATCATTAAAATCTTACTTCGAGGATAACACTCAGTTTGATCTGGTGGTTGCTGCACGTGAACTTGATGAGCTGCTAGAAGCGAACTGGAGTCCTGAATGTTTAGATTTGCTGCTCTGCGATATTGGACTACCGAATAAAAATGGCATTGAAATAACTTGGTATATAAAGCGCAAATTTCCGCATATACAGGTCGTTATGTTTACGGTGTTTGATGATAAAGAACATATATTTCAGGCACTTTGCGCGGGTGCCGCCGGCTACCTGCTTAAAAGTACGCCGTTACCCGAGATGGAGCAGTTGCTCGTGGAAGTCATGAAGGGAGGTTCGGTGATGAGTCCGCAGGTGGCTCGTCTGGTCATATCTCACTTTAACCCAGCACTCGAGCATAAAGTCGATTACCGGCATCGCGAACAGCTTACCCCTCGCGAGATCGAAATTGTTTCCCTTTTGCAACAGGGGTATACCTATAAAAAGGTTGCTGAAACTGCATTTATTAGTGTAGATACCGTGAAATTCCATATTAGGAACATCTATGGGAAATTACAGGTTAACAGCCGTTCGGAGCTTATGCTGAAATATAATAAACCGATTTGACAGAACTTCTTTTCGCGAAAAACAATACCTAAAGAAAATGTGCTGCTCGTTTCAATCGATGGATTAACTGTGCGGTGCATACACTATCTGTTTTTGAGATCTTCTTAAGAACCTCTTAAGAAGATTCTATCTTACCGACAAATACCTATTTTAAGTTAATTTTTTTTGTAAAAACCACCCTTATGGGCGGGTAATCACTTTGCCTGTATTTTTAAATTTGTGATGCCATTTTAAAGCAACTTAATCTATTTAATTAAAAGTATGCAAATTCATGATCTCAAACCTAAGCAATCTAGGGTTTTTTCGGTATTGCATGCAGACAGCGATCTGCTCATGCGAAAAATAATTTCGAAAGTTTTCTCCAATGAAGCATTTCAGCTGGATTCCGCTGCCAATGGAAAAGAAGCCTTTGCCCTTTTAGAAGCGAGAGACTATCAGTATGATATCGTCATTACCGAAATGCATATGCAATATGCAAACGGGTATGAAATTATTAATAAGGTGCTGAAAGAATCGCCGCGTACCCGGACAATTATTACATCCAACATGAGTTACCTCCATATTCGTGAGGGACTGGAAATTGTCCGTGAAGACTGTTTTAAAAAGCCACTTGTCGTGGGAAAACTATTGGAAAGAGTGAAGCACATCATGGAAGGTGAGCTTGGGCCGAAGGTCATAAATATGCCTGAGATCCAGTGCGACGAAGCTTTGCCGCATCAGATGCAATTAGATTCTTTCCTGCAAAACTCAAAAATAGCACATTCCGAGCAACCTCAGGGAATAGCCCGTGTGCAAGATTTAGTAGCTGTGGAGGAACTAGTAGCTGTGCAAGATTTAGTAGTTGTGGAGGAACTAGTAGCTGTGAAGGAGCTAATAGCTGTGCGTGAGATAGAAGATGTACAGGAAAAGATGGCTATACAGACGGTAGTACAGGCACAAGAGGCTGTGATGAATGAGCTTTTTGTGGCTGAATTTGTCGCCAAGGAAGAAACTTTGGCGATAGATATACTACCTGAACAACCTGTTTTAGCAGCGGATACGCAGAAATCTCCGGTCATGTCAGGTAAACGATGGTGGTAAATAATTAGTACACACGAAAAATTTTATGTATACAATACAGTCATTCTCAAGCCTGATGCAGGCAACAAATTCACCCTTGGTAAACACCGCCAACTCACTATTGACCGGCTTGAAAATACAAATGGGGCAGCAGTGGTATATCTGTGGTAAATTGGCACTAAATGAAGGGAATAGCCCTAGAAGACCGCTGAATGCATCTCCGGAATCATTGGAATGCCAACTGTTGTTTAAGGCAGCAATTTTAAGCAGTGGTGTTAGCGCCGACACTCCGCTTATGGTAACCATCGGCTTGCCCAATAGTACCTATCGCTTGTATCGGGAAACTGCCGAACAAACGCTTCGTGGTAAACATATCATCCAGTCGGATCCCGCTGTTTATGGTGAGGACGGATCCGGTATATTACCAATTGAGGTCGCGCATATTGACGTTTTGCCGGAGGTGGTGAGTTGTATGGTGGCGTTGCGCAGGGGAGAAAGTTGCGAAAGGGGAGCTTTCTTCGTTTTTAGTTTTGGGTTTGGTACATTGGAAACTGGGCTAAGTACCGATGAAGGCGTAGTAGAAAATGCGATGGGGAGTGCTCCGGGTATGCATTATGCTGTCAATATCCTCCGCGAACAGCTGCAGCAGACGTATGACCTCTCTTTTCAGAGCATTCAGCAGCTCGATGAGGCTTTTCGAAACGGCTACCTCTATATCAACCGTAAAAAAATTGACCTTCAGGGACTGCGCAAAAAGGCGATACAGACTTATTATGCCGAAATTGTCTCGCCAGCTTTGGGTGATGTGGTCAATGATAGAAATCTGGCTAAATCAAATCGAATCTTTCTATGTGGTGGTGGTGCGCATTATGGCGATCTCATCGACTGTATTCTCGAAGAGTTTGGGGATATTGCAGGTGTTAAAATTGTCGACCAGCCTGAATCCCTCGCTGTAAAAGGGTATTTACTAAATTCCATGCGTTACATTCAGGATCAGTCCAAATTGCCGGTGGGGATAGATATTGGGAATATACAAACGCGTGTAGCCCTTGCTGAAAATTAAGGTATGACGGTAGATCAAACTTTTATTGCGGTGATTCAGGGGATTGTGGCAAGCTCCTTTATTGGAACATTTGTCGCTTATGCTGTGATCATCGTGCTCCGTTTCAGAACGGCAAAAGCACAGCGTCGGCAAAATAAGCTTGACCAACTGATCGAAGATCGTATACTGCCGCAGTTTATCCAGGAAATGGGTACAGAAAGTGCGCATGTGTCCATCGATCAGGCTGTGCTGGATGAGTTGGCCCTAATGGACAAAAGAAACCGCCAGACCCTAATTGATACTTTGATCCGACTCCGATGGCATGTGGCCGGAACAAACGCGCTGATTCTTCATCGTATCTATGTGCTTCTTGGGCTAAATCTGGATTCGTTGCAAAAGATGAAATCGCGCAAATGGTATCGCAATGTTCAGGGATTGCACGAGCTGACGCTAATGGACTACGCGATCTCCGATATTGATATTCTCCGATTCAACCTTAGCGAAGAGTCCGAATTGCGCTCTGCCGCCCGAAGCGCTTTCATGCGTTTCAGCAAGAATGAGCCTTTCCGCTTTTTTGATGAGGTGCGCGATCCCTTGAGTATTTGGGAATTGATTGGTTTTTTTCGGATTCTCGAACAATCCCGCGATACCGTAAAATCAAACTTTGCCAACTGGATCCGTTATTCGCGCAACAAAACAGTTGTTATTTGCTGCATGAAGCTTGCGGCACACGAGCAGAGCCTGGAGGCTATCGACAGTATTGAAGGATTGCTCAATGTGAACGACCATAGCCTGCGCTCGCATGCCATCAATGCGCTGGGGCATTTGAGGGCTGTACATACTCAGGAAACACTGATTAAAATGTATCCGAACCAGCCGGTAGATTGCCAGTGCGAAATCCTGTTTTCACTCGGCATGTTTCGGACGCCCAGAGCCATGGAATTTCTGACGGAACAATTTCAGTCGGCCTTTGATTTTGAAATCGAAAATCATGTTGCTGCAATACTCGCCCGCTTAGTACGCAACAAACAATTGGCGTGGAATCCTTTACATCTGCCTTCACGAAAACAACGCATTCTAAACTATTATCTGCACGAACAATAACGCATACAATATGATCCAAGATATAATTGACGTTTTCCAACTTTTTATATTTTCCTACAGTAGCCTGACCATGGTGATCTACGTCATCATGGCGGTGCTATCGTATAAGGGAATTATGTTATATAGACGGAAAAATAGAGAGCACTATACACAAAATGTAATTTCGAGCCCACTTTCACCGGGCATCTCGGTCATTGCTCCGGCTTACAACGAGGGCCTGACAATCATTGATAATGTATATGCATTAATGCATCTGAATTATCCATTGTATGAAGTTATTATTGTCAATGACGGTAGTACGGATGATACATTGGAAAAATTGGTGGAGCATTTCGAACTTAAGGAAGTAGATCTCCCCTACAATGAAAAGATCAAAACGAAGGCTGTAAAGCGTTTTTTTAGATCTACTAATCGCGCTTATGAAAAGCTGCTGGTCATCGATAAGGAGAACGGAAAAGGCAAAGCTGATGCTTCGAATGCCGGTATAAACGCTTCAAAATTTGATTACTTTCTCTGTACAGATGTCGATTGTATCCTGCACGAAGATACTCTTTCCAGGCTTATGAGACCTATTTTAGATGAAAAGAGCCAGAGCCGCCTAAAAGACATCCAAGTGATTCCCGATACTGGATATATCCACGTGGAGAACAACCAGCGTCGGGTCATTGCGGTAGGTGCACCCTTGCGGATGATCAATTCTTCTGAAGTGGATAATGGAGTAATAACACGCTTCAAACCGCCACATAAAGTACTCCCACGTTTTCAGGAACTGGAGTATATTCGGGCATACTTGCTTTCTAAAATGGCTTGGAGTTCAATTAATTGTGTTCCAAATGTATCTGGGGGGCTTGGCCTTTTTGATAAACATATTGCGGTGAAAGTAGGGGGCTATGATCCACGCTCATTTGCCGAAGATATTGATATGGTGACGCGCATGAGTGTTTACATGATCCAGAATAATCATAAATATGCGATTCGGTATATTCCTGTTTCTCTGTGCTGGACGGAAGGGCCACAAACCTTTCCGGTTTTCAGTAGACAGCGTGTACGCTGGGCTCGGGGATTGATCCAGATTATGCTGCTCCACCGTCATGTTTTATTTAATTTTAAGTTTAAAAGGCTCGGTCTTATTGTCTTTCCCTATAATTTCTTATTTGAGTTTTTGGCGCCTATTTTCGAGGTATTGGGGCTGTTGTTTTACATCTATCTTATTGTAATCGGTGCCATCAATTGGGAAAATACATTTACATTACTCGCTTTTCTTTATATGTTTTCCGTCCTGGTAAGCTCAATAGCTGTGCTGTGGGATCAATTGATTGAAAGACATTACCGCAAAACGAGCGAGGTGATAGGCCTTTGCCTCACGGCCTTTGCTGAACCGTTTATTTATCATCCGCTCATAGTTTTTTTTAGTATCAAAGGCTACATACAGTCCATGTTCAGGCAAAAGCTGGTATGGGGGAATATGCAGCGTAAAGGTTTTACAAGCCAGAAATCCACCGTCAAAAATCAAGCTTAAGCTATTATGAATTTCCGTTATATTATTTTTATTCTCTTCCTACTGTCTGCACCAGTGCTGCAAGCGCAGACCTGGAATTCCGTGCGTGCCGAAAAATTGTACCAGCAGGCTGTGGTAGAAATTAAATCTGCTCAACAGCAAAAGGCCTTGAAGTCATTGGAAGAGGCCATAAAGCTGAATCCAGCCCATATCGATGCACAGGTGCAACTTGCCCGAATCTATATGGCGCAGAAACACTATGATCAGTCGATCCGTACCGCACAAATAGTACTGCGTGCTTCGCCTGAATATGAGGATGTGTACTATTATATTATAGGTTCTTATTTATCAAAAAATCGGCCTGCTGAAGCCTTGCGTTACGTCGAAATGGGATTGGCGCGTTTTCCTGCTAATAAAGATTTCGGAATCAAAAAGCTTAATATACTGGATATGCTCAAACGCTATCAGGATGGAGATTCCTGGGCGCAGGTTCTGATCCGGCGCTTTCCGACCGATGGGAGCGTAAGATTCGCTATGGCCGGTCATTATGAAGCAAAAGCCGATTGGTATAAAGGAAATAAAATGGATAATCTCGCCAATTCATATTATGAAAAGGCGCTCGAACTCGCGCCAAAAAATAAAGATCTCATCGAAAAAATGAACAATCTCGTGTCTCAGGGCGGTGATTATGATGCACGAATTGCCAAGGCAAATGCGATATTGAACAGCGATAGTAAATCTTACAAAGCGTTATTCCAAAAGCTCAGTCTGCTACAGGAATCACATCGTTATGCAGAGGCACTAGAAGTGTTACGCCTGATTTTACGCTATTATCCGAAAGATAAAAAAGCCCTTGACCTAAACAATAGTTTAAGGAAAGAAGCCGCCGGATATTATCAGAACACAGATACTTATGCTCTTTATCAGTCGATTTTGGATCAGAATCCAGGCGACCGGGAAGCCTTGGAAAAGGTGGTGGGCATAGCCGCTTCTCGGGGGGAGACGACACAGGCACTGTATTGGGTAGACCGTGCTTTACAGCGAAATGCTGGAGACCGTATACTGCTGCGTCGAAAAATGGATTTTGAATATCAACTGCAACGTTACCAGACAGCGGCAGATATTGCTGCTAAGCTCTATGGGAGCAATAGTGACAAAGCTTTCCGATCAGAAGCATTGCAAATGATCAATGCCTGTGGCAGTTATTATTTGCAACAGCAACAAGCCGATAGCGCCATCGTTTACTATGATCGTACTCTTTATTTAGATCACAGCAATATGCCAGCTCTGCAAGGGCGTATTTCCGCTCTTGTCCTGCAAAATAATTTATCCTCGGCCCTTCGAGAATTGGAGCAGGCGATCAGTTATTATCCAAATGATATCGATTTACAGTTAAAAAAGGCGGGTTTCCTGGCACAATCGGGCAAAATACAACAAGCTGTAGCTTTAAGCGAAAAACTTTACGCCAGTTATCCGGGAAATCCGAAAATTAAATCGCTTTATTTGGAGCAAAAGCTGGCCGCAGCCAATGCCTGCATGCTGGTGGAAGAGTACGGAGAAGCGGAAACGCATCTTCGTCAATTACTCATTGAAGACAACGATAATAAAGAAGCCCTACACTACCTTTCTAATATTCTTGACCTCAGAAGACGCTATCCGGAAGCTTTGCTCATTGTTAAGCAGGCCCTGCAAAGTTATCCGGGTGACCGCGAATTTCTTCAGAAGAAAGCTTCAATCCTTCATAATAGTGCGCAGTATATGGCAGCTGCTCAGGTTGCCACTATGCTGCGGACAGAATATCCGTACAATCAAAAGTACCGTACAATGGTACAGGATGCCTGGATGTCGGCGGGATTGGCTTTTCAAAAAAAGGGGTTAGCCGATAGCGCAATCTTTTGTTTTGATCGCGTCCTTGAGGGCAATCGGACAGATTCGCTCGCCTATGGGAATAAAATAAACCTTCTGATGGCAAAAGGAGACTTTGCGTATGCCTTGGAGAGTGTGGATACGGCATTACAGCATTTTGAGTATGCCGAACCCTTTCTCCTAAAAAAAGTAATCGTACTCGACAGTTTGGGGCGGTTTGTTGAAGCTGCGCATTATGCCGATACGCTATCTAAGCGCTTCGATCTGCGGAAGCACAGGGAATATGCAGCTCTTTTGCGAAGTAAAACCATGCAGAACGCTTTTGGACTTTCTTTGCTGAATAGCTCCTTTTCAGGTGTTGATGATAATCCGGCGCCACCTGCATACCGTATTGCAACACTGTATTATAACCGTCGTTTGTCGCCAAAAATAAGCTATGGTGCACAGCTGTTATTCACGGGAAGGCAATCAGGTACGGGCATTATGGGAGAAGGCGACCTGACGTATACGACGAATAAATTGCTTTACTGGAATGCTTCGATAGGTATATCCAATAATGTGTTGCTTCCCAAATATAGGTTGGCCTATTCGCTCTATCGGCAGCTCGGAAAAGGTTTCGAAGGGGAGATTGGTGCGCGTTTTCTGGAAGTTGTCGCGATCAAAGCAGCATCACTGGTTGTTGGTGCGAGCAAAAGTTTTGACCCTTTTCTGCTGAATGCACGAATCTTTGCCATCAAGGAGGAAAAGGATTTTTATTTCGCTTTTCAGGCAGGCGCAAAATATGAGCTTACTGAAGCTGATTTATTGCAGGCAAATTTTGGACTTGGAACTTCACCAGACGACAGAAGCAGGCTTATTCTATTGCCTGAATTGGGTGGTGTTATGAGTCGAAGTGTGGGCGCGGGATATAGACGTACAATAAATTATCGTACATCGTTAGGTCTAAATGGTACCTACACGAGTCAAAAAATTGGTACGGCAACATTTCGTAATCAATATGATCTACTGCTCGCCTTACAGGTGAAATTTTAACTCTAGCCAATATTTGAACAATGAATCGTACAATTTTAATTTTAGGTGCCGAAGGGTACTTGGGCTGGCCGTTGGCCATGAAGTTAGCGCTGCACCATCCAGACCAAAAAATTATATTGCTGGATAATGGCTGGCGCAAAAGCACGGTTGCCAATCTCGGATTTGGACCCTGGCTACAGATTCCGGATCTCTCAAGTCGTATCGAAGTATTTGGCCAAAAATATGGTTTAGCTAATATGTGCGCTTTGCACGCTGAGGTTTGCTCGGACGAATTGGCAGAACTGATTCGCCGGGAACGGCCGCATACGATTTATCATCTCGCACAGCAGTGTTCGGCGAGTTATTCGATGTTGGGATTACAACAGGCTCTTTATACCATCCGTAACAATGAAGAAGGTAATATGCGTCTGCTCTGGGCAGTACGCGAATATATTCCGAAAGCCCATATTATTAAGCTTGGATCGTTTGGTGAATATGCCAAGGGCGGATTGCCGATCGCCGAAGGCTATTTTAAGCCTGGTTATAAAGGGCATTTGGCGTCGACGCCTTTACCTTACCCTAGGGCGGCAAACGATATTTATCATGTTTCCAAAATAAATGACTCGAATTACGTAGCGATGGCGGCGCGTACCTGGGGGCTTCGCATCACGGAAGTGATGCAAGCAACGGTCTTTGGTCTGCTAACATCCGAAATGGATGCCTCGCCTGATCTTTTTACCCGTTTTGATTACGATCCGATATTTGGAACGGTAGTTAACCGTTTTATAGCGCAGGTAGTTTCTGGCTCTCCGATGACAGTATATGGTAGCGGAAACCAGCGTACTGGACTCATGGCGTTGAACGATGCGGTAAATTCGCTGGCCCGATTTGCTGTAGATATACCACCGATGGGTGAACATCGTGTGGTGAACCATGTGACGGAAACACACTATTCCATCAATGAATTAGCGTCGGATATTGCTGACATTGCTAGAGGTGTTGGATTGGATCCCAAGATTTCTTTTACCTCCGATCTTAGAGGGGAAAGTGCTGCCAAGAAACCTATATACAGCATTGAGACAAGTTTGCAGGGAAGTCATTTGTATCATACCGATTTCCATACCGTGATAAGAGAATCCATTAGTCTTTTACAGAAACAATATAGTAGACTTCTATCGCATCATTTTTCACCCCATAGCGCCTGGAACGAATGTTCTGATGGGATAAATCTTGATCCTAAAAGAGTAGATGCCGTCCGAAAAATAGAAAATGAATCGTATTGGGATCAGATACGAAATAATACATTTCCTTCGACCCGGGTAAATCTGAATCCGGGCTGCCTGGCTACGTTGCCACAGGATCGGCTCGAAACCATTAAAAATCAGGCAAACGGCAATCCCCTTTCTTTATATGCTTTAGGGAGGGAAGCTTTCAATGCCATACAGGAGGAATGTGCTAAATTGTGGCCAGCTATCGGTTATCGCTGTAATGTGACTACCAGCACATCTCAGGCCATGAATTTATTGGCATTGGCGCTTTTACGGAGGTTGCAGGAGGATGGGAAGAGGTGTTTTCAGGTCCTGACAAGTGAGCATGAACATCCGGGCGGTATTGGCCCCTTTGAACATTTGCCAGAATATAAGCTCACTTATCTCCCTGATGTTGTCCTTAATGACACGGAGGAATTTAACAGATGCTTGCGCGAAATGCAACCAGACATCGTGTTCTTATCCCATGTCTATTATCCCACAGGAAAACTGATGCAAGACAAGTGGCGCCTGAGCAATATAAAAAAGGCTGTTCCGAATGCAATTCTGATTCTTGACGTAGCCCAGTCATTAGGGATTCAGCAACTTCCTTTTGGGGATGCCGATGTATTGATCGGGAGTACGCATAAATGGTTGCATGGACCATTGGGTGGTGGTTTGGCTTGGTTCAAAGAAGATTTTGCAAGTTGGATCGGGGCCTTATATTGGAATAAGCAGCATCTTTTTGAAGATCCGCAAACCCATGGGTTCAGCATTCCTGGGGGGCAGGATTTCTTATTGTATGAAAGGTTGAGGCAAAGCTTAAAGCACTATCGAGAAATTGGGCCGAAAGCGATTCTGGAGCGCAGTACCTATCTGGCATCTTATCTGAAAAGAGAGCTTAATGGGATCTTGAGCCATGCAGGCATTACGCACTGTTTTATGGGAGATGATGTGTCTCCGGTCGTAAGTCTACTGGTGTCAGATTATGATCCTTATCCGCTGTACGAGTTTTTGAGAAAGAAAGACATCCATATTAAATGCATTAAGCACTGTAGAGTAGAAGCGAAGGTTGGACATGTACTGCGTTTTGGTATACCTTATTATGAAAATATGGGCCGCTTGCGCATGGTACTTGATACAATAGCATCTTTTGTGGATTGTGCTATCATGGATAAACAAGAAGTTGACTTGGTGATCTAGTTTAATATGCAATGATGAAAGATGCAAATTATAAACTGAACCTGTTCGTTCTTGTTGGATTACTGTTCATTAGCAGCTGTATGGCACAGCAAGTGGACATCGTGCGCGATAAGAAAGCCGAAACTGAAATCGTTATTTCCTCGCGTCCATCAAATTTGGAACGAAAGGCTGCTCTGGTATTACAAGATTATATCAAACGTATCACCGGTGCACAGTTAGCGATATTATCGAGCCCCTCTCGGACAAAAGAACATGTAGTATTTATAGGGAATAATCTTTATCAACAGCAGATTGGAAAGAAGGTTGAGCTTGGAAACGAAGGTTTTGAAATTAGTGTTCGGGACGGACAAGTATATCTAACTGGAGGTTCAGGAAAAGGACTACTGTATGGCGTATATGAACTTATTGAGAAGCAATTTGGCGCTCGGAAATATGATCAAGGGCCAGCATGGGTCCCGAAGCGTGCGAATCTGACGCTTCCTCAGGATTTCAATTTGCGTTTTGAACCCCCTTTGCGTTATCGGGAGTCTTACTACCCCGCTTCTGCAGATGCTGAATACCTGGATTGGCATCATTTGCATCGATTTGAGGATCTGTGGGGCTTATGGGGGCATTCATTTTTTAAAATTATACCACCGGAAGACTATTTTCAGCAACATCCTGAATATTTCGCTTTAACAAACGGAAAGCGCAGTGCAACACAACTCTGTCTGACAAATCCTGACGTCCAGAAAATTGCAATCAATTATTTTCGACAGGCCATTGCCGATAATCCTGATGCGGTCTATTGGTCTATAGCACCAATGGATGGAAAAGGTTACTGTACCTGCGATCGCTGTACAAAGGTTGATCAGGAGGAGGGAGGGCCTCAGGGTACGCTCATCCGATTTGTGAATCGTATTGCGGCTCAATTTCCAGAACAGAATTTTACGACCTTAGCCTATGGTTACACCGCAGAAGCTCCCAAAATAACTCGGCCATTGGACAATGTATATGTGTTGCTAAGTACGATAGATGCAACGCGGGAGCAGGGCCTGGCGGTTAATCCAACAGCTGCTCCTTTTCGACGCCAGCTCAACGACTGGTCGAAGATCTCATCGCATATTTTTGTGTGGGATTATACCACGCAATTTACAGCTTATATAAATCCTTTTCCGATGTATGATCATTACCAGGGCAATATCGCCTATATGTATCAAAATGGTGTAAAAGGTATCTTTGAACATGGATCTGGCCATACGCTGGCTGATATGTCCGCCTATGCCAGTTATTTGCAGGCCAAAAGCCTATGGAATCCTGAGCTAGATCAAGCTGAGGTGGAAGAGGATTTTTTGGACGGTTATTATGGTGCCGCATCAAAGGATATTAAAAAGTATCTAAAACAACTTATTGATGCTCGAAAAACAAGTCGCTCGACGCTTGATATATATGGTAATCCCATCCTTTCGCGACATGGATATCTAAGTTTAGAAAAGATGAGACTTTTTAAGGAACTTGTGAATAATGCGCAAAAAGCTGTAGCTGGGGATTCGAAATTTATAAGTCGCGTGAAATTGATTGCTTTAGGTCTCGAGTATGCAGCTTTGGAGCAGTCAAAGGCTTATGGTGATCATCCATTTGGCTTTTTAAACAGGAAAGCTGATGGTCAGTGGGTGGTCAATCCTAATTGGATGAAGCGCATTGATGAGTTTTTGGACCATGCACTTCGAGGCGGAGCGATCGAATTGGCTGAAACTGGTGGTAGTCTTGAGCAATATCGGCAGCAATGGCTAACACTATTAAATAAACCCTATTTGCCTTCAGTGCTCCAAGGAATAATTCCTCAGTTTAAACCTTCTTTTTTGGAAGATTTTCCCGCAAATGGAAAAACAACACTGAATGATGGTTTATCGGGAACGACAGATTACAGTTACAATTGGCTATTATTTGATAGTAAGGATGTGGAGATTACTTTTCCTTTTCCGGATGAAAGAATGGCTTCGCAAATTCAGCTTAATTTTCTACTTGATCCGGCGCATTATCTTTTCCTTCCGGATGGAATAGCGGTAGAAGCCTCAGAAGATAATATTTCGTATGTGAACATCGGGAAATATAAGATTGACACTGGTCTTAATGCCGAAGGTCCAATATGTTTTCCAGTTTCATTTGGCTTAAAACAACAAGAAGGACGTTTTTTAAAAGTGAAAATTTCTTTTTCGCAAGAATTTCCGCATTGGTTTGAAGGGTCGAAGCATCGCAAACCGCTTTTTGCCATTGATGAAATTCATATGAACAGATAGAGACATTTGGATTTAAAATTAGGAAATAGTTTTTTGTTCATTATTATATACATCATGCTGATTAAGCGGATAGTTAAATAGGATGAATCAATAAGCTTGATAAATCATAAAATAAGCTTAACGCTTGAGATCAAATCAGGAAAAAATGTGCTTTAGGAGGTTCTATAAAGAATTAAAATAAATGGGGCGAACGCCTTCGCCCCATTATATCCATTAATATTATCAAGTCGAACGCAAAAAAAATGACTTGATGGCCCAAATGTAAAAAAATATTATTGAAATTCTCCTGTAAAAATTTACGATAATCGTGTAAAAACCTACGCCGTAGTTGAAGGGCTACGTCATTCATAAAAAAAGACGGCTAGAATTTCTAGCCGTCTTCGTTTGGTTGCCGAAGCTAAAATTATTACAATTTTTTAGTTTGAACGCACGCAACGAACGTTTTTAAATGATGTACTTAATACGTTTGCACCTAATGCGCTAACTCCATTCAAAAGTTGACCGGTATTGTTTGCCATATGGAACCTAGTACCTAACGATAGAGGAATTAAAGTTAGACCACGACCAGCGTTACCATAATAACCCCATGTACCTGCGCCAACTAAGCCAACAATATTAGCTCCTTGTTCATTTGTCCAAAGCGTTGTTGCTCTGCCGTAACTATCCAACAACGGAATATTTAAATTTACAACTTGGAAGTTTGCAATATCTACGCTGAGATCATTCAAGCCAATATTTGCTAAACCACCATTTCCAAGTAGTGGCAAGATATTTACGTTTGAAATTTCACCATTATAGTAAAAGCGAAGTCTGTTTGATGCACTGTTTACATCACCAAAAGCATTCGAACCTGAAGTAGGAGCACCGTTTGCACCAGAAGCTAATGTATATTGACCATAATTAAATGGACTGGAAGGAGCTAATGATGAATTAGGAGCTGCTGTATTTACTAGCAAAGATGTTGCATTGCCCAAGAGATTAGTTATTATGTTTAAAAGCCCTGTAGTACCCGTTGCATCAACTACTTGGCCCAAGCCACCTAACGCTCCAGTAAGTTGATTTACTTCGATATCTCCTCGAACCATGTTAGCAAAGTCTGCCTTAGCAGGTTGTTTCCAAAGGCCTGCTGGATATACCAAAGCACATGGATCGCCATTATTCGTTGTTGTAGTCGCAAATTGTCCAGGAACAATACTTCCGAAAGCAAAATAGCCATTTGCTCTAGCGGTCAGCTGATTGTTTGCATAGAATGCGTAATTGCGGCCATTTCCAATGTTGCCTCTGTAAAACAGATTCGAGCGTCCCCATTTGACTGTACGGCCACCATAGTTGGTAATTAATGGCGATTCCACAACGTTTAGCAACAAGTGATGGCTATTGCCCAATTGTGGTGTTACAGAAAATCCAAAGTTAGATGCGGTTGTAAAATAGGTACGCGCTAGGCTACCGTCTACGTGGCTAATATTTAAGTTTTGAACTTGAACATTAATGGCGCTCTGAGCTGCAGTAGATGCGGTATAAACATAGGCAATTTTTGCATCATTGAAGGCAGGATCAATATTTGTAAAGTTGGCATACGTTAAAGTTGGTGTAAAACTAGCTCCTGCAGTAACAGTTCCACCCAGCAATGCGATACTACCTGTTGCTAAATTTAAACCCGTTACGTTCACTGTAGGATTGCCTGTGATATTACCAAAAACGCCTTTGGTATTCAATTCAATTCCTATGCGTGAAAACTTGTGGCTGAATTGGATACTGATGTTTGAATTGGTTGCCAGGTTGACAGTTCCACTAGCATAAAGGACATCTTTATTTTGCGCAAGAGCAATTGATCCATTTGTTGGTGTAAGTGCAGGTTGATTAGCATCTGAAGTATTGTAAGATAGTGCTACCCATGTATAGGTAGTCGCTGGATTAAGCCCTTCAATGGTACCTGCTGTTCCTGCTACCAACTCCTTGGAGGTAACTAATGTTGTTCCTGAGTAGATATAAACGACGTACTTTGTGCCTGCTACCATATTTTCAGTGACCCCAGGAACGGCATCAGCAGCTAAGCCACCGCCGCGTTTTACGCCTATCGCATCACTAGTAATAGTTGGTAAATTATTGTCAGTAGAAACAACCATGTCTACGTCCGAGAATGAATGTACTTTGCTGGTTGTTGCACTCGATTTTGTCGAGCCGACTTTCACTGCGTCACCAGTATCGCTCGTCTTAATGCCGCCTACGGCGAAAGTAAGTACATTGCTTTTGTTTTCGACATTTTCAGTCTTGTTGTCCTTGGAACAACTTGTGATTAATGTCCCGGGGATTGCTAGCATTGCCATCGCAACAACCCAGTTTGCTCTTTTAGTCAGATTAAATCTCATTTTAGTGCTTTTTCGTGTTGTTAGTAATTTGATGATAATGCTTAAGCGCCTTCGCCGGTAGTAGTACCGTCTGGACCTGCTCCCCAACCGTCGGTTTGTGGTGTTACACCTGGTTGTGCCTGAGAACCTGCAGCAATTCCTTGCTCAAGCTCTACAACGTGCTCCTTGATGGACGGAGCTACGTACATTTTTTTTGCGTTCTTATTCATGATAATATTATTTGGATAATCCATGCTGTTAACAACATGGGGTTTAAATTTAATGGACAATTTAACCCTCGTTTATTTGATAGGAATACTTAAGCATATAACGGCATGCCTTTGCGTATAGGCAATATATTGCTGTTATCACTTAGGTGCTCCTAAATTTTTTGTCTGTTTGTTGATTCCTAATTTAATTGTTAATACTTATTTTGCTATCGGCTAGTTATACTTTTCCCGAATTGAATTGTAATATTACGACTTAATATCAACTTGTGCAAAAATAAATTGTAAACTTTTTTCTTTGTGTTATTAAATTCGAGATAAAACAACTTTCTTCATTGTTATAATCATATATGGATTTCCGGTAAATCACCGTTTTAGGGCATTTTTTATCTAAAAAAACCGGATACAGTTAGCTTTCTTCTTGCCAACTTTCGAATAAACAAATCATAATTTATTTTGTTTAGCGTTTTTTAAAAATATTTTTTTGGCTATTTATTATTCTATAATTAATATGTTTAAACAGATTGTTTTTTATGGTCTATATTTGTAATTATACAAATTTATTTGGAAATATATTTCTTAAAGATATACGTTTAGTGTTAAATAATTATTTCCTTATAGTCATTAAGTGTCCTCTTTTTATATTTTTTGATTTGTAAAATTTATTGAAATTCAATATTAATATTGCTTTATTATTTCTAAATGATATATAATATCTCTATTTATAAATTAAACATTCTGTTTGTTGATTAGTTGTATTGTTTCATTTTAAGAAAATTGTGGATGCAACTAATCTCTTTTATAATTTTATTTTTTTGTTAATAAGTGTTAAAAAACACGCTTCATAGCTTTTAAGTATAGTTCGCCAAATTGTATTTGTTTAAACTAAATTATGTTTTGGTTGTGAAATTTGCTGTCTATTTGTATAGGTTGAGTAGCTATTTCTCTAATATTTGTTTTGCCAACCTATTTGTATGCTATTTCATTTAGTGTCTCCAGGTTTTCCTGTTGCGCTCTAAAAAAGCATGTTGCAAATGCATGGTTTCTTTGGAAATGAATTTTTTGTGTTTGGCTTTTATTTCCTAAATTGCCCGTATTTCAGTAATATGAAATGCTTGTCGGGCCTTATATGCATTAGATAAAAATATGGAATTTGGAGTTCATCGGGTCATTGGTGTAGCGCAGGAGCCTTCCGAAATTACGGATGCAACAGCAAAAGAAAATTATGTTGTTCTTTTTGTGTCAAAGGGTGGCTGTAGCGTGGAAATCAATAATCAGATTACAGAAATCGAAGAATTCTGTTTGGTGTTAATTCCAAGAGGTATTAAAATTGAAGCCAACCCAGATGAACAGCGATCGTTTCTTATTATTTATTTTTCGGAAAGTTTTTTTGCGCGTACGGAGATAGATACCGCTTTTCTGCATAACTTTAAGTCATTCAATAAAAACGAATATACCTACCGTGTATTGCGTGTTCCTGAAGAATACGCAAGCTATTACGAATTTGTAAGCATGCAACTTAAGCTTTCTAAGCAAAATTATAATCTGGCAATTTATCGCGATTTAGCGCATAATATCGTTAAACAGATTGTGCTCCTTGCTGCAATTTCTGCTGAGGATAGGCCGTCAAATGGATTAGTGTGCCATGGTGCTGATGCAAAGCTGATAACACTCTTTCAGGAACTGATCAAAAAACATGTAAAAGAAGAAAAGCAGGTCGCCTTTTATGCTGAACAACTCCATGTCGGAAATAAAAAATTAACCAACTTAACTAAAGAAATTTTGGGAGCAACGCCAAAAGAACTTATCATTAAAGAATTGCTGCGTGTTAGTAAGAAACTTATCGTTGAATCGTCGATGAGTATCAAACAGATTGCTTGGGAACTTGGTTATACAGATGTCAATAATTTCAGTACTTTTTTCTTGAAAGAAACCACCTTGACGCCGACTGAGTACCGGAAAAGGTGGCAGAAATAACCCTTATAGTTAAATATCTTTTTGTTAGTTATAAACTCTCATTTGTAGTTCGCGATGCACCGTTGTAGTTGAAGCGCTACAAGATTTGTAATTTATACTGTAGTTGTGTATTTTATCCCATTGTCAGCTGAATTAGTTATATCTTTGCTTTAAACAGTTCGGCCTTAATATTATTCGCAAAGCCAAGTATTAAAGTCTTGTGACATCTATGATGGGGCTGTTTGGTATTGATCTATTATTATTTAATTATGTATAACAGAAAAAGCTTAAATCTCTTCTTGGTGGGTCTTGCAGGGATTACGCTCTTGGGGGCAAGTTGTTCAAAAGTAAAAGATTTGTACAACGAAACCGAAAAAGGATCTGATTCGTCCACCCTACTTCCTGGGGGAGGCAATATTTCAGCCGATTTTATGTGGAATTCAACACGTACTGTAGATTTGCGCGTGGCTGTAGACGATCAATTTAGCGGTAAATACTTCTATCGGGTTGAAGTTTTTGATAATGATCCAACTTTAGCAAGTGGAGCCAATATCCTGGCTGCAGGGCAGGCGAAATCGGGCCAGGATTTTGTTGGTAAGCTGATGATTCCGACAATTGCAAAATATATCTATTTAAGAGAGACTTCTCCGCTAGGTGTTGCAGCAGTCAGCATGATCGAAGTTGGGCAGCAAAATACAATCAGTGTGGATGGTACAAAAGCGGGATCAAGCAGCAAAGCGAGCGTTTTGCGTGCTGCAACCACAACAAGTACACTGGCTAGTAGTGGTTTAAAAGCGGCTACGGTTGAAGCTACACCAGTAGTCGTTCCTTCGGATGCAATCGCGCTATCGGGAAACTCGACAATTTCGGTCGAGTCCAATAAATCCTATGTCGTCAAGTCTGGAGTTACCTTTACAGGTAAGATCGATGCCAACAACGGTACAAGTAATGTGAAGATTTACATTCAGGGATCTTGGAAAAATACAAGCTTTGAGCTAAACCTTGGAAGCAATAATGGATTGTATATTACACAGGCGGGTTCCATTGAACTCGTGAATGTAACGCAGAATACAGTTGGAGGTTTTGTTAATTATGGATCGGCTTCGCTTTCCAAAATGGAAACGAAAAATAATACTTTGTACGTCAATTATGGTACACTTACAGCTGATAAAGCAGATATCACCAATGGTAACTTTACCAACTATGGTGTGGCGACAATCCAAAATCTGAGCAGTACAACAAATGGTACAGTCGTACGCAATGAGGGCACACTTACTGTGCAAAATGCGACTTTGACAAATGCAACTTTGGAAGCTGTTTGTCATACGGTAATCAATTCATTGACCACCAATGGAGCAACAATTTCGGTGGCGCAAGGAGCTTTATTAAGCTTAGATAAGTTAGATGCTGGTGGCACAAAAATTAATTTGGCAGCGTCATCAATTCTAGATGTCAAGACCCTGGCCAAATTTAACAGCCAGTCGAGCACCATGACTGGCCCAACTTCAGGTCAGGCATTGGCTCGTCTCAAAAAAGTTGATGTAAACAACCAGTGGATGGCAATCACGTACGGTGGTAACCTAGAGGTAGCCTGCTCAGATCATACTGCTAATGCTCAATGGAGCACCTATTATGTGATCAATAGTCCAGCAAAATTGGTTCCTTACGACAAATCGACCGTGGTGATTGCAGGTACTTCTTGTAACGCTGGTGGTAATAATGCCTCTGGTGGCAATCCAACAGACCAAACCGTAACCGAAGTTAATTTGGGTACATATTCTTACATCTTCGAAGATAAGTGGCCCGCTAAAGGTGACTACGACATGAATGACTGTGTGTTGGATATGAACATCAGCAAATTTCAAAATACAGCGAATAAGGTGACTAAAGTGGTTTTGAAAGCAAAATTAAGATCAATAGGTGCTTCGATCCGTTTTTCGACCGCTGTGCAGCTTGATGGTATCGCGACGGGAAATGTCAAAAGTGTAACGTATTCACGCAAAGATTTGGTAGGTACCGCCTTGCCTCTAGGAGCAAATGGTACGGAATCTGGACAAACGTATGCTGTGCTTCCATTATGGGATGATGCGCATAAAGCTTTTGGCGTGTCGGATACACGTTTTATCTCGACTCAATCGGGACAATATGCGCCTGTTGAGGTGATCGTAACTGTTGAGTTTAATACACCAATAGATAATTTTACCTATGGCACATTAAATGCCTTTATTGTAAACTTCAACCAAAACCTTGCTGGCCGAAATGAGGTGCACCTGGTTGGTTATAAAGCGACTGATAAAATCAATAAAAGTTTGGTGTTGAAGGAAACAGGCAACCTGTTGTCGTCTACCGATCCATTTAAGACAAAAGCGAATGAACCGTTTGGTTTGTTAGTTCCGGTTTCTTTCATATATCCATTGGAAGGACAGGCGATTACAACTGCTTATCCGCTCTTTGAGTCTTGGGCGACGAGCGGAGGTAGCCAAAATGCAGATTGGTATCTACATAAGAAATAATAAAAATAGTAACATCTCCCTATACCAAAGTAGTCCAACAGAAAGGAGTACTTTGGTATATGGAGATCGCCTAAATAACGCAATCCATACGCCTAAACCATTATATTCTAAAGACGTCATGAAAAAAAAGATTCTAATAATTGATGACAAACCAGCAATTGGTCAGTTAATTACACTTTATTTAAGTGCAGATTATGACTTTCGTTTCTTTAGCAATGCGATGGACGCCTATAATTGGCTGAAGGAAGGGAACAGTGTTGATTTAATTTTATCGGATTATACCATGCCGGAGATGAATGGATACGATTTGCTCATTATGATTAAGCAAAACGAGTTTCTAAAGAATATTCCGGTTATCTTTTTGTCTGGTGAGGATAATTCCAATACACGTATCAGTCTGCTCGAAGCTGGTGCCGATGATTTTATCTTAAAACCATTTAATCCCCTTGAGTTAAAATTACGGATTAAAAAAGCATTAAAATAATGCCCCAATATAGCGATTATATATACTTTGGCGATAATCTCGAAACTTTTGATTATTTTCATCAACAAGTCCAAGACATCTTGGGTGTTGACTTGAGGTTTTTTGATTCATTTGAAGCCATGGATATGTATTTTCAAGAACAAGAAGGGCAGTTTTTTTCTGTAATATTCTATGAAAAAAGTAAAAGTCTAAGTAAAGACTTATCACGGTTGAAAAAGCTTGTCCAACATGGCAAAGATACATTATTGATCTTGATTGGAAATGATCTTTCACGTTTTGAGAAACAATCTTATTTTGAGGCGGGTATCACAAATACTATTAGTCCACGCGCCAATGCAGATGTTTTTGAGTCAATTAGAAAATACATAAGGCTATATTTTGAGGCGACAACGCAGACTGAAAAATTTGAAACAGCAAACACTTCTTTTCCTCAAATAGGAATTCCGCTGGGAAAAAGATTGTTTGATATTGCAGTTTCTTCGATTTTAATCCTCTTACTTTCTCCGATACTGGCAATCACTTATATTGCCATCAAATTGGAAAGTAAAGGTTCGGCAGTCTATAAGTCGAAACGGATAGGATCTGGCTATTATATGTTTGATTTTTATAAATTCAGATCCATGTACCCGGATGCTGACAAGCGTCTAAAGGAATATATGGCGCTTAATCAATATGCGGATGCATCGTTGAGCGTTAATCGTAGCACTGTCGCGACTATGATAAGCGATGGTGATGCGCAACTTTTTACGACAGATGAGCTACGTGATGTACTTATTGATGATGATACTGTTGTAAAAAGTTCTGATAGTGCTGGAAGACAAAAAAAGGCGGCTTTCTTTAAACTTGAGAAAGATCCACGTGTAACCAAGGTCGGGCGTATTCTCCGTAAATATAGCATTGATGAACTGCCCCAGTTGTTTAATGTACTTAAAGGCGATATGTCTATTGTGGGAAATAGGCCCTTGCCACTCTATGAAGCCGAGATGCTGACGACAGACGATAGTGTTGAGCGATTTATGGCTCCGGCAGGGATAACGGGCTTATGGCAGGTAGAAAAGCGGGGCGATAATGGAAGTATGTCCGATCAGGAAAGAATAAAACTGGATATTGACTATGCACAGCATTATTCGGTCTGGATGGATTTAAAAATATTGTATAAGACGTTTTCCGCATTCATCCAAAAGGCGGATGTTTAATAACATAAATAATAATTTCGATGAACTTATTGCTTAAAAGGGCTTTTTTGCTGTTAAATTTAGTTACAGCAAGCCTATTGCTAAAAGCACAATCTGTGATGGACCCAACGGATATGGTTGATTTTACAAAGCTTAAACTTCCGCCTTTGGAAATCCTTTATCAAAATGCCAAGCAAAGTCCAGGAGTGGAAATGTATGAGGCAAAAATGGAGGCTCAGGCTAATCAGTTGATAACAGAAAAGAGAAGCTGGTTAAAATATTTCAGGGTCGGTGGATCTTGGCAGTACGGCAATATCGCGATCAATTCAGCGTTCACGAATGAATATACTCCTCTTTTCTATCAGTCTTCTGGCGTAACCCAGAGCTCCTATTATGGAACTGCCGGAGTGAATATTCCTTTGGATGATCTCTTCGATAGAGGCAATAAAATCAAACGTCAGAAGATGGAACAGCGGTTTACGCAGCTGGAATTAGACAAGTGGCTTGATGAGCAACGGATCCGTATCGTCAACTCCTATACGAAAGTAAAAACAGCTCTTTCTACACTCAAGAAGAAAATTGAAGATTACAATATCGCCTTAGCGAATTACAAAATGACTGAGAATGAATTTAAGTCAGGCAATGCAAATATTAGCGATCTTAATACAGCAAAGAAGTTGGAGACAGAGGCTTATGAAATTCTGAAAACCAACGAATCTATTATTACCAATGAAATTCTTACCTTAGAAATCCTGAGTAAGACAAAAATTATAAGCCAATAACATCATGAATATTTTCCATTATATCTTTCGGGCCATTTTCAGAATTAAGTGGTGGCTGTTGATTTTGCCGCTAGGTTTTGCCTTGTTGGCGATCTACCTGACTCGTCAAATGGATCGGCAGTATAAGACTGATATTACAATCTATACAGGTGTTATTTCAAGTTATGGAAGTGATCCAGGCGAATCCAATGCTTCGCAAGACTGGAACGTATTAAATAATTCGATCCAGAATATTATCAATACCATTAATTCGAAGGAAACGATCAAAAGGCTTTCCATGCAGCTTTATGCACGTCTTATGATTCACGGCGATCCTACTAAAGATAATGTCTATATTACCGCAAAACATTACAAGGAGCTCGTCGCAATTACCCCCAAAGACGTACAGAAGTTGATTGATAAGAGCTCGGAAGAAAATACGGTAAAGAATCTGGAAAAATATGAGAAAGCAGACCGTAATAATTTTGTCTATGGTCTTTTCAACTGGAACCATCCTTATTTCAGCTATAATGCTCTACGCGAAAATATTAAGATCAACAGGGTAGACAATAGCGATATTTTACAGATCAACTATCAGGCAAACGATCCTGGGGTGGCTTTTCAGACATTGGATATTTTGAGTAAAGTTTTTGCGATCGAATATACCAACTTGCAATTTGGCAGCACCAACAATGTCATCCGGTATTTTGAGGCGGAGCTTGAACGTATAGGCCGCGAACTTCGCGGACAGGAAGATTCGCTGACTATGTATAATGTTGAAAACCGGGTGATCAATTATGATAAACAGACAGAGGCGATTGCGTTATTGGATAAAGAGTATGAACTAAGGCACCAAGATGTGTTGTTTGTGTATAACAGTGCGCAAGCAGCTATAAAACAATTGGAGTCGGGAATGGATGCCAATATGCGTGCGATCAAAAATAATACGGAGTTTTTGGCACGCATGAATCAGATTGCAGACATCAACTATAATATTTCAAAGATACGGACGTTGAGTGTAGATTCTCTTAAGCAAAAACAGGGCGGAGCTGATCTAGATGTACTGTCGCATGAATTGGATCAAAAGGAGAAGGGCTTCCGTTCGTTTATGGATCAATATACTGCGGAAAAATACACTAAAAACGGCTATCCAAATTCAAATTATGTGAAACAATGGGTAGAAGAACTTCTACGTTTCAAACGCTCGGAGGCGGAACTTAATGTCGCCCGTGATTTTAAGCAGGAACTGGATCATAAATACACCCAATATTCACCTATTGGCTCTGTCTTAAAACGTAAGGAACGTGGTATATCCTTTACCGAGCAATCTTATTTGTCAATCTTATCCAGTTTAAATGCCGCGCGGTTGAGATTAAAGAGCTTGGAAATGAATTCGGCTACGCTAAAAGTGATCAATCCGGCAAGCTTTCCGTTAAATGCACTTCCGCATAGCAGAAAATTGATTGTATTTGCTGTCTTTTTTGGGACTGTGGCATTTATACTTGGAATATTACTTATTATTGAACTTTTTGACCGTACGTTAAGAGATAAAACACGAACCGAACGGATTACAAAAGGAAAAGTGATTGCAGCGCTACCTAAGCTTGGGAAAAGTGGTGTCAAACAGACTAAAATTGAAGAAAGAGCGATCCATGTTTTAGCCAATAGATTATATGGCTTTTACAACAACTCGAATCCTATAAACTTTATCAATATCATCAAGTTCTCTTCTACACTAGATTTGGGCTCACTGACAGATATTTTAACAGCCTACTGGCAGGGACTGGGTATTAATGTACTAGCCTATAAAGAAGGGACTGATTTTAGTGCCGAATCGAGGGAATATTTAGTGGATGATGCGTGGGCGGAAAAACTGGGCAATTATGATATTGCATTAGTCAAGCATGGCTCTATGGCATTACGCCCTATTCCTTCTCTATTTTTAGAGCGGGGGATGGCAACGTTATTGGTATTAAGGGCTGACTCGGTATGGAAAACAGAAGATGAGTTGATGTTTGCAGATCTATTGCAACGTTCGGCCGGTAAACCAATTGTTATCTGTTTAATGAATGCTGAAAAATATGTTGTGGAAGAGTTTACAGGAATGTTGCCTCCGTTTACCTTTTTGAGACGCCTGGAATATCAATTGGGTAATTTTGGTCTGACATCGCTGGGAAAATAGTGGGCTATGATGCAGTATGATCATACAAAATCGATGATAACCAGTCGGCATTTGCTCCTGCTTTTCCTCATACTCGGGGGATTGGCAGGAACTTGCATCTTTATTTTTGCAGGTGTGTCATCTGCTTTGGTGTTCTATATGTTGCCCGTATTTCTATTGGTTATTATTGTCCTGCTGTCTTCGCCAATAAGTTGTTTCTTTTTATTGTATAGTGTATCCTACCTGGTGATGGGTTTTGGACGCTATATCACATTTCCGCTCCCGGTAGGCGTCATACTCGATCTTTTGATCTTATTTAATTTTCTCTCGCTAGCTTTACATTTTATTCGGGGAAATCCTTTAGGCAAGGTTTACTTTAATTCTTTTCTCCTGATCTCCATCCTTTGGATGCTTTATTGCATGCTGGAGATTATAAATCCAATGTCCAGTTTTGCGAACTGGATCACGACAGTCCGTAGCATTGGAATGCATATTGTCTTATTTCAATTATTGGTTTTTATTAGTCTGGATAACATTCCCAAATTGCGCTTATTTTTTAAAGTTTGGGGTATACTTGTTCTGTTGGGAGCTTTAAAGGCGATAGGCCAAAAGTATATCGGTTTAGACCGATTCGAGACTGCTTGGCTATATACATTCGGCGCTCATACGCATGTTATTTATAGTGGGATCCGTTACTTTTCATTTTTCAGTGATGCAGCAAACTTTGGCTGCCATATGGGTTTGGCTGTGGTTGTTTTTACGATCTTAGCTATTTATGAGAAGCAGGCAAAAAGACGTTTTCTTTATATTGTTGTTGTCGCTTTTGCGGCTTACGGGCTAATGATATCCGGGACAAGGGCCGCCATTGCCGTTCCTTTTGCAGGCTTTGCTTTCTTCATTATCCTTGTAAAGGAGTGGAAGTGGGTAATCTTTGGTCTTTCTTTATTAATAATGGCTTTTGCTTTCTTTAATTTAACGACCATTGGCAATAGCAGTTCCGATATTCGTCGTATGCGGACGGCTTTCTCTTTTTCAAAGGATGCTTCTTTTAATGTTCGCTTGGAGAATCAGAAAAAAATGCGAACCTTTATGGGCGACCATCCTTTTGGTATAGGATTGGGCGGGTCTAAACATGCGAATGAAGGAGATGCAATACATGGTATCGCAACAGATTCTTCCTTCGTTTTTATATGGGTAGAAACGGGAATTTTCGGTCTTATATGCTATATTATTTTATGCCTCACGATATTGGGATATGGCACATACTACGTGCTATTTCGACTAAAAGATAGGCGGGTCAAATCTATTGCAATGGCTTCTACAGCCGGACTTGCAGGAATTATGGTCGCGGGGTATGCGAATGAAGTACTCCATCAAATGCCTACCGGGCAGACCGTATACATTCTAATGGGGGTTATCATGCTTTCGCCTTATTTGGACAAAAAACTGAGCGATGGAAGCGAAACCCTATAAAATATCGTTCATAACGGTCAATTATAACGGATTGGCTGATACCATTTCCTTATTGGAAAGTATTCGGAATGCGAGACTATCTTTTGCATATGAGGTTATTGTCATCGATAATGGTTCGTTAAAAGATGAATATAGTCTGATGAAACATCTATTTCCTGATATCAAAGGCTATTATAATAGAATGAACCTGGGATTTGCAGGTGGAAATAACTTGGGGCTGGAAATAGCTACTGGCGAATTTATTTATTTCTTAAATAATGATACGCTTCTTCCAAACGACGCCGATAACGAGATTTTGGCTATGTTGGAAGTGTTTGCGCTCGATTCACGAGTAGGTGGAATTTCACCTAAAATAATGTATTATCACCCAAACGGAATGATCCAATTTGCGGGCTGCACACCGCTTACATCAATTACCCTTCGAAATAAGCAGATCGGTTATCGGGAACAGGACAGAGGACAATATAATAACTGTGCTGAGATTCCATATTTACATGGTGCAGCTATGGTGGTACCCAACAGAATTATCAGAGAAATTGGTGTAATGTCGGAGCTATTCTTTCTGTATTACGAGGAGCTGGATTGGAGCTGTCGGATTAATAAAAAATATAAGTTAGTATATTTTGCAGGTGCTCATATCTTTCATAAAGAAAGTGCTTCGACAGGTCAGGATTCTCCATTAAAAACATTTTATCTCACACGTAACCGCTTGTTGTTTGCTTATCGAAATAGGTCTGGAATAAACCGGATTTTGGCTGTTTTTTATCTTATTTGGATAGCGAATAGCATAAGATTAATTAAATTTGTTTTTTGGGGTAAGTGGAGGCATGTTGGTGCAGTATGTTCAGGTACATGGTCTGGGATTAAATTATTTTCTAAAAAGAATTTGAGCTGATGGGAACGGTTTTGTTTATTATTGAAACATTAATTTTTATTCCTTTCCTGGTCTGGATCATGTATTTCTTTGTATTTGCAGTCGGCTTTCGCATTCCCAAGAAATTAGTCTTTGAACGATCGGATATTCAACATCGATTTCTTATCCTATTTCCAGCATATAAGGAGGATGCAGTAATTGTTGATAGCATACGCTCTTTTTTAGAACAAGACTATCCAAAAGAGCTTTTTGAAATTGTCGTTGTTTCTGATAGTATGACGAGAGAGACAAACCGGGAACTTGAAAATTTAGGCGTTCGAATACTTATTCCTACGTATGAAAAAAGATCCAAAGCCGCGGCTCTAAATCTGGCAATGAATGTTATCAAAGAAGAAGATTTTGATGGCGTGGTTATATTGGATGCTGATAATTTAGTTTCTCCAAATTATCTAGCACTTGTCAACGATTGCTTTGCATCTGGCGCGGTTGCCATCCAAACACATCGCATTGCAAAAAACAGCAATACCGATACTGCATACCTCGATGGGATCAGTGAGGAAATAAATAATTCAATTTTTAGGCAGGGGCATGTGAACTTGGGATTACCTGCCGCATTGACGGGCTCGGGCATGTTGTTTGAAATTAAGTGGTTTAAAAATACGATGGCTAAAATAAGCTCCATGGGAGAGGATAAAGAGCTGGAGTATTATTTGCTCTTGGATAAGATTTTCACGGTTTATCTGGAGGATGTGTATGTACTAGACGAGAAAGTACAGAACCGTCGCGATCTGTCCAACCAGCGAAAAAGATGGATTGCTGCTCAAATTGACACTTTTTTGAATACTTTGAAGCGATTTCGTACAATAATTCGGACCCGCAACTGGCCTATGCTCGACAAACTGATCCAATGGTCGATTCCGCCCCGCATTATTTTGCTCGGAATGGTTCCTATTTTGGGCTGTATCGTCTATTTGGTAGCTCCAGCATTGGCCTATAAATGGCTTATACTCTATGGCTTGTTTATCGTGTCACTTGGTTTGGCTATACCTAATAGATTTTATACGCGCAGGACATTGCTCTGCTTTTTAAAATTACCATTTATTTTTATGGCAATCTTACGTAGCTTTATGGGAATCAAATCGGGACGTAATACTTTTGTGCATACACCGCATGGCGAAAAAAAAGAAGACTATAGTAATTGAGGCACAACGAATCTTTCGCCTTAATAAACACGGAATGGATTTTGTGGCTTTGGAAGTAATCCGTGCGCTTCAAAAGTTGGATACCTTTAACCGGTATATTATTGCTGTCGGACCGGGAGAGGACCGCTGTTTGGAAGGTTCAGCAAATTTTGAGATTAAAGTTTTGGAAAGCTCCAACTATTTTATTTGGGAGCAACTTCTCTTACCTAAACTTATTAAAACCAGCAATGCGGATATCCTGCACTGTACCTCCAACACTGCCCCATTGGGATTGTCTATTCCGCTGGTACTTACGTTGCACGATATCATCTTTATGGAGAAAAAAATTGGTAGCAATTCGTCCATGTACCAAAATTTGGGCCGTATCTATAGGCGTTGGGTCGTGCCACGTGTATTGAAAAGGGTTCATACCGTCATCACTGTCTCTAACTTTGAAAAAAGAAATATCGAAGCGGCCTTTCCGCATCTACAGAGAAAAATTATCACGGTCTATAATGGTGTAAGTTCACGATTTAAATCGATGGATATACCTTCGGAAAGCACATTTTTAAAGCTTGAGAAGGGGGCTTTTTGGCTTCTTTTAGGTAATACGGATCCCAAAAAGAACCTAAGGAATACTTTGATGGCTTATGCTTTTTATTTGGAGAGAAGCAATTACAAGAAAAGGTTGCTCCTGGCCGATTTAGATCACACATATTTGGAAAAGCTATTAAAAGAATTCGATTTGTTGGCGATAAAAGATTTTATTGTGGTCGAAGAATATATAGCTCATGACAAATTGGTTGAAGTTTACAATGATGCTTTTGCTTTTTTGTATCCTTCTATTCGTGAAAGCTTTGGACTTCCCTTGCTTGAAGCTATGGCTTGTGGCATACCTGTGGTTACTTCCAATACATCGGCTATTCCTGAGGTAGCCGGGGATAATGTGGTATATACTGACCCGATGGATATCAAATCCATTGCAGCAGGCATGTTGAAATTGGAAGATGAACCACAGTTATATAGCTCCCTTGTTAGTAAAGGTTTAGCGCGAAGTGAAGCTTTCAGTTGGCAACATACCGGGAAACATACATTAGCAATATATGAAAGCGTACATTCATAATCATCCTAAGTTCAAGCGCTTACTGCACTGGTTTATCATGAGTCCTGTGCGTACACGGCCGCGCTGGTATGTTCGTATGCTGCAGTTTTTTTATGTTAAACGTGGGGCGGGTTCAGTGATTTATCGTAGTGTACGCCGTGATCTGGTTCCTTTCCGTAAGTGTGCTATAGGATCCCGATCCGTGGTCGAGTCATTTGCTGTATTGAATAACGCTGTCGGCGACTTGTTTATCGGCGACAATAGCCGAATAGGAATTTCGAACACGATCATTGGGCCAGTGACGATTGGTAATAAAGTGAATATCGGTCAAAATGTTCTTATTTCGGGATTAAACCACGGGTATGAAGATGTGACCAAAGCTATTGCAGACCAAGGAGTCAGCACCGCTCCAGTGACGATTGCTGACGATGTCTGGATCGGCGGGAATGTCGTTATTTTAGCAGGTATTAGCATAGGTGAACATGCTGTAATAGGTGCGGGCTCTGTGGTTACAAAAGATGTTCCGCCATATAGTGTTGTCGTTGGAAACCCGGCCAAAATTGTGAAAAAGTACGATTTTAATCTTAATGCCTGGATCAAACTATGAATGAAAGACCGTTGATTAGCATTATAATGCCTGTTTATAATACAGCTATGTATGTTGATCAGGCTATACATAGTATTATTCATCAGGAATATGCTGATGTTGAACTTATACTAATCAACGACGGTTCGACCGATCAAAGTCTCTCCATACTAGAAAAATGGGATTCATGTGATAATCGTGTCAAATTATTTTCCCAGGAAAATCAAGGTCTATCTGCAGCCAGAAATAAAGGCCTTTCTCTTGCGAACGGCCAGTATATTTATTTTATGGATAGTGATGACCTGCTGCGTGCAGATGCACTATCCATGTGTTTGGATTATTGTGAAAAGAAAGACCTCGATTTTGTTTATTTTGATGCTTCGGTTTTTGCGGATAATTCGGATCGCTCCATACTAAAGGATTTTAATTATTCCCGACAAAAAATGCCGGCTTATACTGTTTTTAGTGGGCCGGACGCATTGCAACAGCAACTGAACACAGACGACTTTTTCTCTTCAGCTTGTATGTATTTAATTCGTAAAGACCTACTTGATCGTAATGGATTTGGATTTGAACCAGGTATCGTGCATGAGGATGAGTTATTTACAGTCTTATTGTATCTATCGGCAGCTCGAGTTGCTTATATCCCACAGCAATTTTTTCAGCGGCGTGTCAGGCCGGATTCCATTATGACAAGCCGATTAAAACTTTTTAATATAACATGTTACTTCACAGTTGCCCAGCGTTTGAGGGAGTACGGACGAAAGCATTCGGATAGCAGACAAATTATTGAGTTGTATCTGCATCGTATGTTGGACGCCGTGGTATGGAAAGCACATGTGCTATCGATCGCTGACCGCTGGAAAGTATTTCTCTTGGTTTTAACGCATTGGCGAAGATATGTTTCATTTAAAACGATGGGAGTTCTACTGTTTAAGAAAGGCTTTTTGCATGGATAACATAAAAAAGGAAATCGTTTCTGGGGTATTTTTCACGGCATTGGCCAAATATGCGAATTTGGTGATTTCGCTGGTCGTTACCGCGGTTTTAGCACGATTGCTCGCACCCGATCAGTTTGGCGTAGTGGCCATAGCTACGGTGGCGATTGCTTTTCTAAATTTAATAGCTGATTTCGGACTGTCTCCAGCAGTTATACAGCACAAAGAGCTGGATCGAAAGGCATTAGGTTATTTATTTTCGCTATCTGTATATATTGCTATCACTCTGTCAATACTATTCTTTTTGTCTGCTGAAATTATTGAAAAATGGTATGCACAGCCCCAATTGAAACCAATCTGCCAATTACTGGCGCTAAGCCTATTTTTTTCGGGAATTACCGTAGTTCCCAATGCCTTATTTTTTCGCGATAGGTTATTTAAGTCGATCGCTTTACGAAGTTTGACTATTCAAATTATCGGCGGCGGTCTATCTATAATTGCAGCATTTAAAGGAATGGGGGTCTACGCGCTTATTTTAAATCCGATATTCTCATCACTATTGATTTTTATTATTTCATATTTAAAGTATCCATTAAAATTTAGCCTACGTTTTCCATTTCAACCTCTTCGGCCTTTATTTTCTTATTCTATTTTTCAGTTTTTATTTAATATTATCAACTATTTCAGCAGAAATTCGGATACGCTATTAATTGGTAAATACCTGGGCATGGTACCGCTGGGATTCTATGACAAATCTTATCGACTAATGTCATTGCCACTCCAAAACATTACGCAGGTGATCACACCAGTGATCCATCCGATATTAAGTCAGAAGGGAAAGGATAATGGCTATCTTTATGAGGCAAATCTAAAATTAACCAGTTTATTGTCGCTGATCGGATTCCCGCTTTCTGTTTTCCTTTTTTTTTCGGCTGAAGAACTCATTTTATTATTTTTTGGACCGCAGTGGGGATTAGCTATTCCTTCCTTTAAAATACTGAGTCTAACGGTCGGGATCCAATTGGTCCTCTCGTCATCGGGCTCCATTTTCCAAACAGCTGGTGATACCAAAAGTCTGTTTATATGCGGTTTGTTTTCGGCCGTGTTAAATGTTGCGGGAATACTATTTGGTGTATTTTACGCTAAAAGTATTGACGCAGTGGCCATGTGTTTATTGCTTACATTTAGTGTCAATTTTGTACAGGCCTACTGGCTAATGTATCGCGTGGTATTCAAACGAAGTATGGTTGGCTTTTTCAATAGCCTATGGCGACCCATCTTTTTTGCACTCTTACTTGGGCTTATTTTTCATTTGCTTGTAGGTTACCATTTACCCGATAATTTGTGTTTTCGCTTAGCACTCAAAACTGGTATCTATCTTTTTTCTGTGATCTTAATGATTTGGTTCGGAGGGTATCGAAATCTGCTGTTGGCTTTTTTACGCAAGTCATCACTTCAGTAAGATTAAATTAGTTTATTTAAGCGTTTTTAATCAAAGCATTTTGATCATTTTTTCTTGTATTCATATTCTTTTCGTATTTTCCAGTCCAGCAGCAAAAGTATTTAACAACAATCAAACGTGAAGGCCTCAGTGAAAGATAAATCGTATAAGGTACTTTTTTTAGTATTCCATGGTTTTAGCGAACATAATGGTATAAGTAAAAAAATATGGGGTCAAATTAATGGTTTGAAAGCTATCGGTGTGGATGTTATACTATGTTATTACAGTGTAGAGGCTGACGGTTCGCGCGTATGGAAGGTTGGAAACGAGATTCTTGTGGATTTCGGTAGAGGTCTAATAGCCAAAATACGTAAACGTATAGAATATCGGGCGATTTCAGAATACGTACAGAAAAATAAGTTCCAACTGATTTATATCCGGTCTGACCATAATGCCAATCCTTTTACATTAAACATGGTGAAGATGATGCGGCTTTCGGGCGCAAAAGTGTTAATGGAGATTCCGACTTATCCCTATGATCAGGAGTATGTCACCTTGCGCATGCGCCTCGAATTGGCAGTCGATCGTCTTTATCGTAAAAAGCTAGCAAAACAATTGGATGCTTTTGTCACTTTTTCTGATGCCCGAATAATTTTTGGGCAGCGAGCGATACCTATCTCCAATGGGATAGACTTCAGTGCCATTCCAGTTCGTAAACCACAGGAAGAAGCAGAAAAACGAACGATCCATTTGTTAGGCGTTGCGGAAATACATTATTGGCACGGATTTGATCGACTGGTTCGCGGACTTGGTATTTATAAACAAAGTCACGCTGATTGTCAAATTATCATTCACTTGGTGGGGCAATTCAGCGGCGAACGTGAACGCTCATCTATTTTGGAACCGATAGCACAATTCAATCTTCAGCAAAACGTCGTCTTACACGGTCCGCTCTGGGGAGAAGAATTGGATGCCATATTTAATCTGGCCGACTTTGCAATCGGTAGTTTAGGCCGTCATCGCAGTGGTATACAGGTCATAAAAACCTTAAAAAATAGAGAATATGCCGCGCGTGGAATTCCCTTTATCTATTCGGAATCTGACGCTGATTTTGACGGGCAACCTTATGTACTTAAAGTGAGCCCTGATGAATCCGCTATTGATATTACTAAAATACTGGAATTTTTAAAGAAGGAAAAATTTGCCCCAGCCTGTATTCGCAATAGTATTTTGGACTTATCATGGGCCGAACAGATGAATAAAGTGCTGCAAGCAATTTAATGTTTAATAAAATAATTGACGCTAGGATGGCTAAATGGTATACACAATATGCGAAGGTCTATGACCAAGAAGTGGGCTCTGTAGATAACGATGTTGTCGAGAAGGTTCGGGCACAGATTCAGCTTTCTTCAAGTTCTGACCCGATTATTAGTATTGTGGTCATCGCTTATAATGAAGAAAAGAAGCTTTTGGCATGTCTCTGGTCTTTAGCACAACAGCGTTGTCATTTGCCCATGGAATTAATTGTCGTTAACAATAATTCGACGGATCAAACAGAATCACTTTTAAAGCGACTTGGTGCGACTTATCACAATGAACTAAAGCAGGGCCCTGGATTTGCTAGGCAATGCGGTCTTGATCAAGCACGTGGTAAATTCATGCTTTGCGTAGATGGAGACACCATGTATCCCCCAAGCTATGTTGAAACGCACGTGAAATTATTAGATAGGCCAGGTATATCCGCCACATGCAGTTTGTGGAGTTTCTTACCTCAGGCTGGGCAGTCGAGAACTTTCCTTTGGTTTTATGAAGGACTTCGGGATATTTACCTGAACCTGCAATTTATAAAAAGGCCTGAATTGTGCGTCCGGGGGATGGTTTTTTCCTTTAAGACCGAGCTGGGGCGCAAGGTTAATTTTAGGACCGATATAAAACGTGGCGAAGATGGGTCAATGGCTTTGGGACTTAAGGCCTATGGAAAGATTCATTTTATTCGAAGTTCAAAGGCGCGGGCGATGACGGGACAGAATACAATCGCTGCCGACGGATCTCTTGCAAATAGCTTTTTTGTCCGGTTGCGCAAAGGGATAACATCCATGGGTGGGCTATTTTCGGGAAAAAAGCATTACCAGGATGAGGAATCGAATAGGATTCAGTAAAAATAATTGTCTATTTTTGTCTAAATTCTATCCGGCCTATGTTTCAATTTGTCTTCTGGACTTGTATATCCTTAGTGCTATATACCTATATCGGTTATGCTATCATAATTTATATATTGGCAAGATTATTTCCGTACCCTATTGCTATAAAGGAGATGTTTCAAAATAGCGACGGGAATGAGCTTCCGCCATTGACCCTATTTATTACGGCCTACAATGAGTCCGAAATAATTGCAGATAAAATGCTGAACTGCCTTGAGCTTGATTATCCTAAAGATAAATTAAACATTCTGTGGGTTATAGATGGAAGTACTGATGATAGTCGTGAGCAGTTAGCAAAGTATCCGATGGTAAAGATTATCGGTTCAGCCCATAGGAAAGGTAAAACAGCTGCCGTTAATCACGGTATGGAATATGTAAAAACGCCAATTGTGGTGTTTAGTGATGCAAATTGTTTACTGAATGCCGGGGCGTTGAAGATTATTGCTCGCCAATTTGACGATCCAACAATTGGATGTGTATCTGGTGAAAAAAGAGTGGCCTTTAATGATGAAGATACTGTTTCTTCAAAAGGTGAGGGAGCATATTGGAAATATGAATCCCTGTTAAAAAAGCTAGACTTTGAATTTTATTCAGCTGTCGGAGCCGCTGGGGAACTCTTTGCCGTACGAACAGAACTCTTTGCTGCGATGGAGGAAGATACCTTGTTGGATGATTTTATGCTATCCATGCGCATCGCATTAAAAGGCTACCGTATTGCATACACAGCGGACGCTTATGCTGTTGAATATGGTTCGCTGAATATGGAAGAGGAAGGAAAAAGGAAACGACGTATTGCTGCTGGGGGATGGCAGTCTATAGGAAGATTACTGCCGTTACTAAATGGCTTTAAATTTGGAAAGTTGAGCTTTCAATATATTTCACATCGTGTATTGCGTTGGTCTGTTACACCTTTTGCGCTTTTTACACTCTTCCCCTTGGCGGCAATTCTTGGATATCGGTGTTCATCACCTTTCAATGTGTTTTCTGTCATTTTTGTGCTTCAGTGTGTCTTTTATCTTTGTGCCGTTTTAGGGTATTTGATGCGAAATAATCCCAATAGTACAAAGTTGTTTTATATTCCATATTACTTTCTGTTTATGAACATCAATGTAATACGTGGAATTTATTATTTGTTTAGTAGAAGCTTTATTAGCGGGTGGGAGAAATCTCAAAGAAAATAATCTAATGAATGTTATGGATAAAAAAATATTACATGATTTAAAGTTCTTGGAGAAGGTCTTGAATATGACTTGTGATACATTGTTGCTGGTGAATAAAGATAATATATGTGTAGATGCGATAATGAAGACAAATAATCCGGTTTTAAATTCCGATATTGATCTAGTAGGGAGAAATCTGTTGTCTATTTTACCTCAGCCAACTTCGGCTCTAATCGAACAGGAATTTAATTTTTGCCGCCAAACTGGGGAAACTTCCAATCTTAATTATGACTTGCCTACTGAAGAGCAGATGTATTATTTTAAGTTTGTCATTCACAAATTTGACGAGGAACATCTGATTTGCCAATATCGGGATATCACACAGCGTAGTAACATGAAGTATCGCCTTAAATCTGCACTGACTGCCCAACTTGAAGTGGGGAAGGTCGCTATGATTGGGCATTGGACTTATGATCTGCAGCAGCAGGAATTTACGCATAATGGCTATTCGAACCTTCGGAAGAAAAATCTTGAAGAGCCTGAGAAAATAGCTTTGCAGGATCTGCTCGCACAGGTTCACCCGGATGATAGAAAGAAGATGGAGGCTTTTCTGCATAACGACGCTATTGAGTATAGCACATTTGAGTATCGGATAAAACAACCCGATACACCCATCACGTATGTACGGGCGACAAAATATGCCAAACGCTTTGAAAACAATATTCATATTATAGATGGCTTTTCTCAGAATGTAAGCGATTTCATTAAAAATCGAAATGAACTTGAAATGGTGCTTGCTGTTGTTGATAATGCACCATATAGTATTTTTGCTTGTCATAAAAATGGGACGATGGCTTTTGCGAATAAGGCATGTCGACAGCAAAATGGTCTGAAAGAAGAAGAGGTCATTGCTGAATTAAAAGTTTTTGAATGCCTGCGGGAGTTCACAACAGAAGAAGCTTGGGACTTATCTGTGCAAAAAATTATCTCTGCTTCCGGTTATTATCAATATCGTTGTGATACGGTGTATCCAGAACTGGATATTATTGGCTCAGAATGCAGTTCGCTGATGATCAAAAATGGGAACGGTGAAGATATCATCTGGACCATCAAGCGGGATATCTCAGATCAGCTTCGTTACGAGGAGCAGCTGTTGCGTTCAAAAGAAGCTGCTGAGGAATCTGAGCGGTTGAAATCAGCATTTATCTCCAATATGAATCATGAAATCCGGACGCCGCTTAGCGCCATTATGGGCTTTGGAAGTATTATTGCCGATACGCCAGATCCTGAGCTGCGAAAGGAGTACGGTGAACTCCTCAATGCAAATAGTAGCCAGCTGCTACGGCTGATAACGGATGTACTGGAAATGTCGCAGATGGATGCAGGAAAAGTCAGGTTAAAGAATTCGGACGTGTCCCTTAAAGGAATATTGAATGAACTATCAATGAGTTTCTTGTCAAATGAGGAACAGCCAGCCATAATTTTTGACATTCCTGAAAAGGAATTGGTGGCACGTTTGGATCGTGGAAGAGTGATTCAGGTACTCGTCAATTTAGTGAACAACAGTTTGAAATTTACGCCACCTGAGGGTGCTATACACGTTGGTTACAGATTAAGTGATGATTATGTAGAATTCTATGTTATAGATAATGGTATTGGCATAGCTAAGGAAAATCAAGAGTTTATCTTCAATAGATTTTATAAGATTAATTCAATGGATAAGGGTACGGGATTGGGGCTGGCAATTTGTAAAAGTATTGTAGAGCAGATGAATGGACAGCTGGGTGTCGAATCGGAGCTTGGACAAGGAGCTATTTTTAGCATAAGATTGCCTTTAAGCGAACAAAATTAAAATAGTATACCATGACTAAAGATATTGAATTTAGGCCGGTGAGTATCTCCGGAGTACTGATCCGGATTGTCATCCTATTGGTGGCTATACTTGCCTCCTTATCATTTTTGGCTTTGTTTATTTCGCCACAGAGCACTGTTATTTTCCAATGGATTGGTGTGTTGTTACCTGGACTTATATGTGGTAATTTTCTTTTTTTTATCATCGGATTATATAAACGTAGTTGGTACAGTATTTGCCCGTTAATAGCACTATTGGCCAACTTTCATTATTTCGTAAAAGTAGTTCAGATAAATGGGATTGCGCAAACAGAAACGACAGACATGCGCTTCGCATCTTACAACGTTCGTGAATTCAAAATGGTTTATAATCTATCTTCGATGCAGCAGATTGCTTCCTATATTGATTCGCAGCGAGTAAACACCTTATGTTTACAGGAAGTCCCTGCCGACTGTTCCGTGTCGGAACTCAAGCAGTCATTTGGCCAGTTTCAATATTTCATAATGACAGGGAGTAAATCAGGGCAGAATCAACTTGCTATCTTAAGTAAATTTCCACTGGACTCGGTACAGGTTGTTTCGTTTAAAGAGCGACCCAACTGTGCACTTTTTGCCGATCTTTCCCTCAGAGGCAAAAAGATCAGGATCGGAACCTGTCATTTGCAGACAACAAATTGGAACCAGGTAAAAGGGGATTTACTGCCTGCTGAAAATACGGTCTTTAAATGGTGGAGTGCAATTAAAACAATGTCTGAAAATTTTAGGCTGAGAGGTGGGCAGGCTGATTATTTAAGAAATTTAATCGATCAATCTTCTTTTCCTACGGTTATTTGCGGTGACTTTAATAATAGTCCTAATTCCTATAGTTATCATAAAATTAAAGGAAACTTAAAGGATGCTTTTCGCGAAGCAGGTAATGGCTATGGATATACTTACAGTAATTTAATGAAGCTCTTTCGCATTGACTTTGTATTCTTTTCTGGAGCTACATTTCAGGCTGTAAATTACAGAACAGGCGATGTTGACTATAGCGATCATCTTCCTGTATTGGTTGATTTTAAAGTAAATTGATATATATAACATTTTTGCTACACAAATTATGGGTGCAATTATTAGTGTATTATTGATTCATGAATTTTATAAAAGGATAGCATCCTTCTAGACAGTGTCTAAACAAGCTAATAATGATCTATGGAAATCGATTTTTCAATGTATAATATTCTGATCTTAGAGGATTCTGAGCTCAATCTTTTTGTGCTAAAAGAGATTTTAGAACGGGAGCACTTCAACGTATTCTCCGCTTCCGGTGCTAAAGGGGCATTTGAAAATTTGCAACAGCAGAGGATAGATCTTATTTTAATGGATGTCATGATGGGGAATACGAACGGATTTGATCTAACCAAGGAACTGAAATCCATGGAGCTGTATAAGCATATTCCAGTGTTATTTATTACGAACTTAAAATCTCCGGATGATGTTGTGCGTGGATTTGATAGTGGCGGTGTAGATTATATTCCGAAGCCTTTCAATAAAAAGGAATTACTTCAGCGCATCAAACATCAAATCAGGCTTATTGAATCGGGCCATACCATTGCGATGCAGACAGCACAGCTTCAGGAAGCGATATTAAACCGCGATAGAATGTATGCTATTCTTGCTCACGATCTACGAAGTCCGATTTCTTCACTCAAAATGATCTTAAATATTTTGACCATGAGTCCTGAGGGAAGTAATACTGGTTATGGAGATATGATCAATACAGGCAATGATATTGCGGAACAACTTTTCAGTGTTTTGGACAATCTACTTAAATGGACCAAAAACAGCTTGGGTGTATTGAGTTATATGCCACAAGAAATTGAGCTCGATGAAATGATCAAAGGTGTGGTGGAGACACTTCAGCCTACAGCTAAATTAAAAAATATTGAAATTCAATTAGCATTACAATCCGGATTACAAATCTTTTTTGATGCGGATATCATGAAAAGTATCTTAAGAAATCTTTTGATTAATGCTGTGAAGTTTAGCCATGAAGATTCCCTGATCAAGCTCAATCTATATCGCAATGAAGATGATGTTGTTGTCGAATTTATTGATACTGGGGTGGGAATGAGTTTGGATGCACAGCGCCAATTAAAAGACCAGATAATGGAAGAGGGAAAGATTACCCCTATGCGGGAGAAAGGTAAAGGTCTAGGCTTATGGGTAGTTTACCATTTTATTCAGCGCAATGGAGGTACATTCTTTTTTGAGTCGGAAGAGCATGTGGGCTCCCGTTTCGGCTTTCGTGTTCCGTTGCTGCATATAACATCTAATCAGTAATCTCGATATTATAAATTGATAAGGTATGTATAACCTAAAAAAAAGAATATTAGTCTCAGGCGGAGCTGGATTTATAGGTTCCCATCTTTGTGAACGCTTACTGAAAGATGGGCATGAAGTGGTTTGTATGGATAATTTTTTTACTGGGGATAAATCGAATATTGTTCATTTGCTACAGAATCCCTATTTCGAGCTTGTGCGCCACGATGTGACGGAGCCTTTTTTGGCTGAGGTTGACGAAATATATAATCTAGCCTGTCCAGCAAGTCCGGTTCATTATCAATACAATCCGATTAAAACCATCAAAACATCGGTTATGGGGGCTATCAATATGCTTGGGCTTGCGAAGCGGGTTAATGCACGTATTTTACAAGCTTCTACCAGTGAAGTATATGGCGACCCAAAAGTCCATCCGCAGCAAGAAAGCTATTGGGGTAATGTAAATCCTATCGGTATTCGATCATGCTATGATGAGGGGAAGCGATGCGCGGAAACGCTTTTTATGGATTATCAACGCCAACATCATATTGCGATAAAGATCGTCCGCATATTTAACACTTATGGTCCACGCATGCATCCCCAGGATGGAAGGGTGGTATCCAACTTTATTATGCAAGCTTTACAGCATAAGGATATTACTATTTATGGTGAAGGAAATCAGACCCGCAGTTTTCAATATGTAGATGACCTGGTGGAAGGAATGATTCGAATGATGGCTACTGAAGAGTCTTTTATCGGTCCGGTAAACATCGGTAATCCAAATGAATTCACGATACTACAATTGGCGGAGCAGGTGATTCTACAAACTGGATCAAAATCAAAGATTAAGTTTTTGCCCTTACCACAAGACGACCCACAACAACGAAAACCAGACATTGACCTTGCGAAGAAAAGCTTTAGCTGGAATCCTACAGTTCAGCTGGAAGAAGGACTGTCGAAGACAATAGCGTATTTTAAAACATGTTTATAAGGTATTAATGCCAATCTGTTATATTATCGCTTTATCCAGCAATAACTTGTGCTTTATGCTGTGTGATATGATCAAGAAGTGTCTCATTCAAAATAGGTGAGGTTCTCAACATCTCACGGATCGGATATTTCTCGACAATATTTTTTAAAGCGTCCAGATGGCGTTGGTGGTGCAGGTCGGTTCCTACAAAATCGTACATGCCTGACTTTAAAAGAGTCATTGCTATCGCTTTTACATCTACACCATAGTATCGGCTCAAAGAAAGTAGGTTTAACTGGAGCAAACAACCAGCATCTTTAATTTGCTTATAAATATTAAAATTGCTATGATAATAATTATACCTTTCGGGATGGGCAAGAATGGGTTTATAGCCTAATTTTTGAATATCTCTAATTGTGTGAAATAAAGCTTTCGATTCCGAAAGGTAGGACATTTCGATTAACACATAGTCACCGGGCATTACACACAACTCATTTTCACGGATCAGTAAAGGAAGATTTTCGTCAATCATATGTTCGGCAGCCCCGAATATATCGACATCATTGCCAGATTTTTTTAGTCCATCGACAAGCGAATCTTTCGCATGTTCAATACTAAATTTGGTGTTTTGATGCACGCCAGCCATAATATGTGGTGTACAGATAAACTTTTTAAGTCCTAGGCGTTGAAGTTGCTGGATATAATGTAAGGATTGTTGTACCGAATCACTTCCATCATCAATACCTGGTAGCAGGTGATTGTGCATGTCCACTTGTAAAAATTCCAACTGCGCTAAAGAGTGGATTGATGAAGTCTTTTTCCCAAACAGGTTGCTAAAAAATCCCATGATGCAAATCTTATTATTGTTGTGCAAATAGTGCAGTGAAGGAGTGGCGTTTCAGTCTAATATTAAGCGAAGGTGTATATCTTAAATTCCTTTCCATGACTATGAGTGAATTGATACAAACAATATGCCAATAATTGTGTTAGTACCTAGAGTGTTGCATAGACTACCGGATTGTATCGAAGGGTGACGGCAAAAATTGTTCTTTTATGAGCCTAAATTATTAATTGTAACGGGATTCATATTATTATTTTGTCAATGTAACAGTTTCGGTATAATAGTTGCTTAATCCACGTTGATAAATTGATCGAAGGGATAGGGTTCTTTTTTAATGATATTTTATCAAAGAGGTATTTTAGGTGTGAAAATTTGACTATCTTGCATCTCCTTTGTAAAATATTATAATAAAAAGCCATATCAGATCGTGTTCGTTTGTCGCATACATGGTCAGTAACATTTTAATTAAATAAGAGATAAGCTTATGATGGGTTCTCTAGGAGATTTAAGAAGACGCCTGAGAAAGGACAATCCACGATGGGTCATTTTAATGATCGATATGTGGTTTGTATTTGCAAGCTATGTGTTTTCTAATTATGTAGTTAACAACTTCAGGGGTGTATTTGATATTGAATTGATGCTGAAGAAAGTTGTCGTCATATTGCCGATATATTTCTTAATGTTTTTATGCTATGATACTTTTCGGGGTATTGTTCGGCAGACGGGCATTAGGGATACCATTAAAATCTTTAAGACGGTTGGTTCTGCCTATGTGATTTTAATGGTGCTAACCTTAATTATCAAAGCTATTTTTGATAAAGGGACTTTGCCGGGAGATTATCTTCGATTGTCTTATGGTGTGTTAACTATGCAGGCCACAATTTTACTGGTTATTATGGTGGGTGCACGCGTAGTCTATCGGACGATCTATGAATATCTTTTTTTACCTGGCAGGAAAGGTGAAAATGTGTTAATATTTGGAGCTTCGAGACCAGGCCTAGTATCATTCTCCTTATTGAAGGAAGATCCGAGAACGAAATATCAAGTGGTTGCTTTTGTGGAAGATAAGATATCACGGATAGGAAAGCGATTGGCAGGAATAAAAATTAAGGATATTACCGAAATCACAAGGGAATATGTTGAAAAATGTCAGATTACTCAGGTCATCATCGCGGTTGAAAATAACGATCCGGAGCGTTTGGAATATGTCTCAGATTGGTTTCAAAATATTGGACTTGAACTGAAGATCATGCCTCCGGCACGAATTTTACTTAATTCAGGTGCGAAGCGTGAAATCAGGCCATTAAAGATTGAGGATTTATTGGGACGCAAGCCAATTAAATTAGATCATCCGGAAATTGAACAAGAGATGCAGGGTAAAGTCATCTTGGTGACCGGTGCCGCCGGATCTATCGGTTCGGAATTAGCCCGCCAGATCGCTAGACGTCATTATAAGACCTTAATTCTACTGGATCAAGCCGAATCTGCGCTATATGATATCCAACAATCGATTAAGGCTACACAACCTGAAAAGATGCATTGTGTAGTAGGTGATGTGCGTAATTATGCCTTTATGCAGAAAATTTTTGCACAATACAAACCCGATTTGGTTTTTCATGCCGCGGCTTATAAACACGTGCCTTTAATGGAGGCAAACCCGTACGAGTCCATTCAGACCAATGTATTGGGAAGTAAAAATGTGGCCGATCTGTGCATGCAATATAGGACTAAAAAAATGGTCATGGTGTCCACGGATAAGGCTGTCAATCCGACCAATGTTATGGGGGCGACTAAACGCATGGCTGAGATCTATGTAAGCAGCTGCAGCGGTAAATCCAATACGAGTTTTATCATCACCCGATTTGGAAACGTACTTGGTTCAAACGGTTCGGTTATTCCACTTTTTGAGAAGCAAATGGCAGAAGGAGGGCCGCTGACCCTGACCCACCCTGAAATCACGCGTTTCTTTATGACCATACCCGAAGCGTGTCAATTGGTGCAAGAAGCTGGCGTGATGGGTAAGGGAGGAGAGATCTTTGTGTTCGATATGGGCAAGTCTGTTAAAATCATTGATCTTGCAAAACGCATGATTAAATTGAAAGGGTATCGTTACCCGGAAGATATCGATATAAAAATTGTTGGATTACGTCCAGGAGAGAAGATTTATGAGGAGTTGTTGGCGAATAATGAGAATACGGTGAAGACACACCATCCAAAGATTATGATCGCAAAAGTAAATCACGATGAATTGTCGCTTAAAGCCCAGCGCATTAATGCAATCTGCCAACGGATTTTGGATGCGGATAAGCAGTTGCCAGATTTTATGGAGCTTGTGGCCGGCATGAAACAGATTGTTCCAGAATTTAAATCCCAAAATTCGGAATACGAAGTGCTGGACACAGTGACGGAGGAAAAAGAAATCGAATTAATTCATAAATCCACAGCGGAAGTACCAGTATATTCATTGGTAAAGAACGTATTGTAAAGCTGTTATAAGACAGGTAAGTTTTAGATAATAACACGATAAAGAAGTGAAAAGCCCTCTGAATAGAAGGCTTTTTTTGTTTATTCCATTTACTCATGGATTAAAACTTGTCAATTAACAAAAATCATCCTAATTTTAGCGAACTATTTGGTGAACTCATCATTCGCAGACCAATGGTCTAAACATTCGAGAATCATTATATGAATAAAACAATTTTAATTACTGGGGGAGCAGGCTTTATAGGTTCACACGTTGTCCGTGAGTTTGTTTTGAAATACCCTGAATATCAGATTATAAATTTGGATGCTTTGACCTATGCTGGTAATCTGGAGAATTTAAAGGATATAGAGCATTTGCCTAATTATACCTTTGTTAAAGGTGATATTACGGATCAGGAGGCTGTCGCGGCTATTTTTCAAGAATATCAGCCCGACGGTATTATCCATTTGGCGGCGGAGTCCCATGTTGATCGCTCAATTGTCGATCCCATGGCTTTCGTTATGACTAACGTGATTGGTACGGTCAATTTATTGAATGCGGCGAAGACAATTTGGAAGGATAATTTTGAAGGAAAGCGATTTCATCATGTGTCAACGGATGAGGTGTTTGGTGCGCTCGGTGATACCGGATTTTTTACGGAAGAAACAAACTATGATCCCCATTCGCCGTATTCGGCATCTAAAGCAAGTTCAGATCATTTTGTGCGGGCTTACCATGATACCTACGGCCTGCCTATTGTGTTGACAAATTGTTCCAACAATTATGGCCCGAATCATTTCCCAGAGAAATTGATTCCTTTGTGCATTCATAATATTTTAAATCATAAATCACTCCCTGTTTATGGTGATGGAAAATATACCCGCGACTGGTTATATGTGATCGACCATGCAAAAGCCATTGATCTGGTTTTTCATGAAGGGAAAAATGGGGATTCCTATAACGTGGGCGGATTCAATGAATGGCAAAATATAGATCTGATCAAGGAGCTGTGCAAACAAATGGATGAGAAATTGGGGCGTGAAAAGGGCACTTCGGCGCAGTTGATCACCTTTGTTAAAGACAGACCGGGGCATGATTTGCGCTACGCCATCGATGCCACAAAGATCAATAAGGAGTTGGGTTGGAAACCTTCGGTAACTTTTGAAGAGGGTTTGTCGCGAACCATAGACTGGTTTTTGGCTAATCAAGAATGGTTGGACCATGTAACATCTGGAGATTATCAAAAATATTATGACAATCAATACAAAGACGCATAAGGATGAGGTATACGGAAACTAAACTAAAAGGCTGTTTTATACTTGAACCGGCTGTTTTTGAAGATGAAAGGGGTTATTTTTTTGAATCATTTAATGAAACGAAATTAACGGCGATACTCGGTTATACACCACACTTTGTGCAGGATAATCAATCTAAATCACAGTTTGGCGTCGTCCGCGGACTACATTTGCAGGCTGGTGAACATGCACAAGCTAAATTGGTCCGTGTTGTTGAGGGAAAAGTGCTGGATGTTGCCGTCGATGTTCGTCCAGGATCCCCCACCTTTGGACAATATGTTGCGGTGGAACTTTCTGCCGAAAATAAACAACAAATGTATATTCCTCGAGGCTTCTTACATGGCTTTTCTGTATTGTCAGCGCATGCTGTTTTTTTCTATAAATGTGATAATAACTATCATAAAGAATCAGAAGATGGTATAAATCCCTTAGATCTGGAATTGGCGATAGATTGGCAAATTCCCGCAGAACAAATGATTCTCTCACAAAAAGACCAAGAGGCGCAGTCTTTTGAAGAATTACGAATGAAATTAATTTAGGAGGATATGCGGATTGTTATAACAGGAGCTACAGGACAACTTGGGTCAGAATTAAGGGATCTCTTACAGAATAATACAGAAAAAGAGTGTTATTTCTTAGATCGGAAGCAATTGCCGTTGGATCAAATACAGATTATACAGGAGATCTTGGGAATGTATCAACCTGATCTCATTATACATGCAGGAGCATATACAGCCGTAGATAAAGCGGAGGAAGATCAGGTGACTCCGAATCTGGTCAATCATTTAGCCTCAGAAGAAATTGCACAGTATTGCCGTCTGCACGATACAAAACTTATTGCTATTTCGACAGATTATGTTTTTGATGGATCTTCTGCTTCTGCTTTAACAGAAACTGCAGAAACCGCCCCCATCAATGTATATGGTCAAACGAAACTAGCCGGAGAACAGGCGATTCAGAAATGGTGCCCCGACGCAATCATTATACGCACCTCTTGGGTATATTCCACCTACGGCAAAAATTTTGTTAAAACCATGTGTCGTTTAATGGATGAGCGTGATGAAGTGGGGGTAATTAACGATCAAATTGGAAGCCCTACTTATGCAGGAGATCTTGCTAGAGCGATATTAAAAATTATAGATTCGCTCGTCTGGGAGCCTGGTATTTATCATTATAGCAATGAAGGTGAAATTTCCTGGTACGACTTTGCTGTAGCGATACGTGATTTCCGATCGTTCGATTGTCAGGTAAAACCGATTCCCACAAGTGCGTACCCTACACCTGCTCGCAGGCCAAAGTATTCGCTACTTGATAAATCAAAAATTAAGAGAATATTTGGCGTGGAAGTGCCGGATTGGAAAATAAGTTTGGGTAATATGCTCGCTGAAGAATTTAAATAATTAGAAAAAATAAGGAGACTTTGTCAATATGGTTGTAAAGTCTTTTTCGTTAAATAACAGTAAAATGAAAGGAATTATATTAGCTGGGGGCTCAGGGACTCGATTACACCCACTTACATTGGCCGTAAGCAAGCAATTGATGCCTGTATATGATAAACCTATGATATACTACCCCTTGTCGACATTGATGCTTGCTGGTATACGGGAGATTTTGATTATATCGACACCGCAAGATTTGCCAAATTTTGAAAAGTTATTGGGGGACGGTTCGCAATTAGGCTGTCGCTTCGAATATAAAGAGCAGCCAAGTCCAGATGGACTGGCGCAAGCATTTTTGCTTGGAGAAGAATTTATCGGTGACGATAAAGTAGCCTTGATTTTAGGCGATAATATCTTTTATGGCTCTGGGCTTTCAAAACTATTGCAGTCATCGGCAGATCCTGATGGCGGGGTAGTTTTTGCCTATCCAGTGCAGGACCCGGAACGATATGGTGTGGTTGAATTTGATGAAGGAAATAACGTTATTTCTATTGAAGAAAAACCACAATTTCCAAAGTCGAATTATGCTGTTCCTGGTGTTTATTTTTATGACAACGAGGTGGTTAAGATTGCTAAAAATATAAAACCTTCTCCTCGCGGTGAGCTCGAGATCACCGATATCAATAAAGAGTATCTTCGCCGGGGCAAATTAAAGGTTGGTATTTTTGATCGTGGCACAGCATGGTTGGATACCGGGACTATACAGTCGCTCATGCAGGCAGGTCAATTTGTGCAAGTAATCGAGGAGCGACAAGGAATGAAAATAGGGGCAATTGAAGAAGTTGCTTACAGAATGGGCTACATTGATGGACAGCAGTTGCTAAAACTTTCTCTACCGCTCTGCAAGTCGGGATATGGAGAGTATTTAAAGCGTATTGTAAAAAGCTTTTAATCATTTATTAGCATTCTGTTTTCTGGGCAGAATGCTATTTTGGTATATGAACGATAAATGTACTTCCAAAACCTTCACTACTTTCAACCGTAATTGAATAACCCATACGGTTTGCAAATTCATGGCAAAGCATTAAGCCGATACCTGATCCCTTTTCTTCAAAAGTGCCTTCTAGACTGTGTTGCTGTTTCTGCATATTTTTAAGTGCGGCGATTTTTCGCTCGTCCATTCCAATTCCCTGATCTGTAATTGAAATAAGTACTCCCCTTTCGCTTTCCCGCTGGTCGAAAATAATAGTCTTACCACTAAAGGAAAACTTAATAGCGTTGTTAAAGATATTGCGAATGATAAATTCAAATCGTTTAACATCACTTTGGATGGTCAATTGAGGGGAAATACGGACGTCTATCGATAAATCTTTTAGATTAATCCGATCGATAAATAATGCCTCACATTCTCTAACAATTTCATAAGGTGAAATTTCCTGTATTTCAAGCTTTTCATTTGCCATTTGTTGTGAAGACCATACGAGCAGGCTGTCGAGCATTTTGGAGGCTGTTGTAACTTGATTGCCTATATTGATTAGCATACTTTTAATTTCGTCTGCTGGGAGTTCGACAATTTTGGATACAGCAAGCAGCGCTTGGAAAGTTGACAAAGGACTTCGAAGGTCATGTGACACAACGGAAAATATACTGGATCGAAATCGATCTGCCTGGATGAGCTCTTCGTGTTGATGCCTGATCTCGGCGGCCTGCTGATCGACTTTCCGTTTCTCTTCACGTAATAATCTATTCTTTTTGATCAGTAACAGTACCATAACGGAGATAATTAGAAGGACAAAAAAGGTGGCTAGCCAAATCAGTTTTATCCAATGGGCTTCTCGTTCTACATTCGCATTTTTCAGTAATAAATTTTTATTTTCAAGCTCTTTCTTGTCGCTTTCATACTTTTCTCGGAGTTCTTCCCGGATACGGACGCGTAAAACCTCAGCGTCTTCGTGAAACTTACGGTCCAAACTATCTTGATCACTTAGAATTAAATGTTCATCCTGCTTTTTGATCGCTTTTGCTATTTTATCGAAATCGCCTTGAAGATCTTCCGTCAGATTTGTGAAGCCGCTTTTTGCGATCACACCTTTGATAAGAGCTACTTCTTTTTCTGCCAGATCAAAACGCTTTTCTTTGACGTAAATATTGGCTCGATTAATACGTGCATAACTTTCCCCAACAGGATCTTTTTTCTTGCTGGTGATGCCGATTGCAAGATCTGTATAATACGTGCTCAATTCGAGCTTATCTGCCTTAAGATAGAGATAGCTCAATAAGATGTAGGTATTGAAAAGGTCAACTTCCGGCGCATTGGCTTTACAGAATTCAACCGTTTTTACCAAATAATCGATTGCATGGGCAACATCCTGCTTCTTCTCTCCATTCAAAGCGTTCTGGGCATATATATTGCCAATATTAGTCGATATATTGGCACGATTCCTTGTGTCGCGCAATTCCTTTGCTAGGTCTAGCGCGCGTTCGTAGTATTTTAAAGCCTGATCGGGATCATAACTCTTATTAAACACATTTCCTATGTTAAGGTAAGAAAGCATCACCCCTTTCTTATCGTTACGTTCTTCCCGCTTTTTGAGTACGTTGAAATGGGTTTTTACACTTTCATCGAACTTATTTAGCTTCAGATAAATAACACCTTGTAGATTAAGCAGGTCAATTTCCAACGCTGCAAACTTCTTTTCTGAAGCCATATTAAGGCCTTTCGAAACAATTTCCTGGGCTTCTTGGGGATTGCTGCGGTAAATTTCTGAGGCGGTTTTGTAATAAGCCAATACTCGGGTAGAATCGCTGTTTGCCTCTGCAAGTTGTTTGTCTAACTTGTCCCAGCCACTATTTTGGGCGTATGCACAAAAGCTACACAATATTGTTGAAATAACAGTAAATAGGATAGATAGGCGGCTCATTAGAATTTTTTTTCCAAATATAATTAAGTTTTTAGTAAAGTTTAGATCGCTGCCGGTAGCGCTATCAATCGCAGATAATACGATTGTCTTTAATTTTCCAACAAGGAAATTTGAATTTCTAAATAATAAAAATTATATTTATATAAATTGTTTTCAATCTATTTAATGGCCTTAAGTAAATTATTGTGAAATTCATTTTTAATGTTGTTAATTTCGCTTAGTTGTAAATTTTATTTCGGCTGTTTTTTTCTTTAGAAACAATTTTAAGAACAGGTTTGTCTATACTACAATAGGTTCATAAGAGTGGGACGAATATAGCGTGAAAGATCAGTTAAGCATATAGTTTTCAATTTAATAAAATGTGAAATATTATGATTACAGTTGGGATAATAGACATGGATGAGCAAGAACGGGTGGAAACAAAAAAAATCATCTCGGAAAAAAATATAGCTGAATCAACAATCCCGATTCATGTACTCTTTGATCGGGATACACTTGCGTCTTCAGGGCGCAATCAAATCCCTGATGTGATGATTGTCGACATTGATCATCAGGATATCTTAATTGTCGAAAGGGTGAAAAGCGTGTTCCCAAGGGCTGAAATACTGGTTCTGACCAATAATTGTGATGTACGGATGGTACGTAGCTGTTTTAGGCAAGGTGCGGTGGGGTATATGTTGAAGAAAACATGTCTCCAATCTTTAAAAAATGCGATAACAATGACATTGGGAAATGGTTCTTTTATTAGCCCTTTTGTTAATCGCGCTTTGATTGAACAGGCCTTCAGTGCCAAACAATCCGAAAATTTGCTGACTGCGCGCGAGTTGCAGATCGCTAATGGTATTATTGAAGGCCTGAGCTATAAAATGATTGCCCAAAAATATGCAATCTCGTTGGACACGGTACGTATTTATATCAAGCGAATTTATAGAAAGTTCCAGATCAACAGTAAAGGGGAATTGATCGCACAACTGACCGCCTAATAATTCATTACATGAACATGTGACAACCTAAATTTCGATCTCTTTAAATTTAGCCTGATTTTTATGGATACTTGAATTGTAAACTATGCTACTAAGAAACCGCTGGTTTTTCCTGTTTCTTTTCTGCTATGCTGTTTTTTTTTCCACTTATGCGAAAAGCCAGCAACAATACGGTATTGTGTATCATTTTGAAGAAGATTCTATTCATATCAGTTCGGCACAAACATTTTCCAATAAGTTGATTGTGGTCAACAACACGGACAGAGCTGTTGAACTTACGGCCCATTCCAACGATACTAAGAGTTTACAGGGCTTAATTAAATTGCCTTCATTGATTGTACTAAAACCACACGAAACGAGAAGTTTCCCGTTGAAATATATGACCGACCGGCGGACGATTTCAAGTGCAGTACAAAAGTTTAGCATTGGTCTTCAGACCAAAGACCCTGCAGTGAGCGTACAGCCAGCCCAGATTTTCTTTACAAAGTTGGATGTTCAAGTAGCGCTGATGATCCAATCGGAACAACCGGAGTATTTTATAGATCAGTCTACAGGGCAGACACCGTTTCTGGTGCGTGCTGTTAATACGGGACTGGTGCCGCTGACATTTCAGCTCCAGTTTGCAAATATTCCTTCAGAACTTGAAATCATCGGGGAAACTTTGCCAATGACCTTGGCGGCAGGTGGTCAATCTGTATTGCGATTTACAGCGCATATGCGAACCAAAAAAATCGCCACAGATGTCGACCTATCGATGGTGGCCATCGGCGCCAGTGGACAGCAACTGGCTGCTAGTCGGGTTCGTATTATGACCGTCGGCAGTGTCAAACGTTTTGGATCCGATATGAACTTACAGAATCAGCCCTACAGCAATTTGGCTGCCTTACGTTATCTGAGTATGGGGCAGGATATCAATGTATATCAACTTCAGGGTTATGGAAATATTGAATTGAATAAGAAAACATCGTTGAGCTATCGCATGAATATGGATTATTTTCAAGATCAACATGCTTTTACGATGTACGATAGTTACCTCGATTATCAAACTGAAAAATGGGGGCTGAAGGCTGGTAATATTTACGAAAATCTTGATCAATATGTAAACGGTCGAGGTGTGCGGGCAAATTATAAATTTGATAAGTCCCGATCTATTAGTGTATATGCTGTGCAAAATAATTATTTCCTATGGAATCAGCTGAATACGTTCTCCCCCGGCGGCGGCGTGTTGGGCCTACAGTATGCGTTTAAATCAGATAAAAACCAAGAAAGTAGTCTGGCTTATTTGCACAGCAAAGACAATTACCGGAATGTCCGGAGTCATCTGCTCAGTGGAAAAGGATACAAAGACTGGTCGGCGAATCAAAATCTTACCTGGGATGCTGGTACAAGCGTCGAACAAGTCGATATTGGTGGCCAAAAGAGTGGGCTAGCTGCTGGCTTAAATTATAATGGGATTTTTGATCAGTTCCAGATTTCGAGCTCCAATTATTATAGTTCTCCTTATTATGTAGGGCTTAGACGAGGGCTTCTGCAATCGGATTCACGTATTGTCATTCCATTGGATGAAATCAAAAGTCTCTCGGCTAGAATTAGTTTTATGGATAATCAACCGAAGTATCAGGTTGGGGATAAGAATTACTTTTTTAGTAACAGCAATCGGATTGAAATTTATGAACTTGGGTATCGTACAGCTTTTGGGCGATTAAATGTTGATTTGCGGCCCTATTGGATGAAGCAGCGTGCAGATTATCATAGCTGGTTAGGAGTGGGTAGTAATGCTGTCAACTGGAAGTCTAGTTCCGTAAGAACGGTTGCGGATCTTAACTTTTTTACGAAGAGCCATCGCTTCTCGCTGCAGACGGACTATGGTTATACGTACAAAAATACAGCTGAAAAGCCCATTGCACCTTTTCATTCATTGCGTGTATCGGGTAACTATGACAATGCACTTGTAGGCTTTAATGCATTTGTTCAGATCAATCCTTATTATTTGAGTGATCTTTTGGCTACCTATACCAATTCTAACTATAGTATGTATTCGCTAGGACCTAATACACACGTTGAGGCATTCGGCCATAATTTACAAGTACAGCTTGCTATCATGTACAGTTATTATGGTTTTTCCCGCAGCAATAATTTGTCCATCAATGGAAATGCGCGCTGGCGAATGAAGGACAACTGGAGTCTTACTGCAGATATTTTTTATACGTTTATCAAAGGGAAATTACTGTTTATAACAGATCCAATAAATCCACCACAAACCCACCCCCTGGATCGCTATTCGTTTAACAATAGGCAAATTAGAGTGGGAATAGAGAAGAATTTTGGACGTACTGGCAGTTATAAAGGCTATAGCTTACAGCTGACCTGTTTTGACGATAAGAACAACAATGGAATTCGGGATGATGATGAGGTATTTGTAGAATCTGTGTTGATTCGGATCGGAAAAGAAGCTGCCATAACAGATGTAAAGGGGCGGGTCAAGTTTGTTGACATGGAAGCTGGCTCTTTTTCCATTCAAACAGAAAACCATCAAGGTTGGGTTTCTCAGGGACCATCGACGGTTGTACTGACCAGGAACCGGTCTATGGATATTCCACTGATCAAAACCAAAACTGCAAAAGGCAAAATACAATTAATTGCAACTAAATACCTGGAGTCTAAGCCTGATCTGAGTGGTATACGCATTACTGCTATTGACCGTCAGGGAAAGAAATACAATACATTGACCAATGAGGAAGGCGCATATATTTTCTATTTGCCAGTAGGCTTTTATAAGTTGGTCGTTGAATCGGAAGGGATGCCTTTTGTTATTGAAAATTCGAATTGTGAGGTTGAGGTGAAAGCCGAAGGAATCACTGATCTACCGGCCCTGAGATATCAAGATCAAAGGCGCAAAGTTGGCATTAAAAGATTTTAGGGTGCGACAAAGCTATAGATGATATCTGCGGTATAGGTGCCGGCTGGTTTACCCAGAAGATTGCTGGTCTGCGAAGCGGGGATGCTGTACTGCATATCGAGTGTTCGATCGATGACAGGATCGGCATTTTGGATGAGTTGCTGGGCCGTTGTAGACAGGGTAACTGTATTCACTCCGGTCTGACCGGCCATTGGGCCGATACGCAAAACACTTAATGGAATACTGTTGACGCCGGAGGTAAAACTAGAAGATGTGGCCCGTACATACAAGTTGTAAGGAGTGGTTTTACTCAGTTTTATATGGGTGGGCATATTCGTACTAACTCCGTTAACATAATTACTGGTTGTCGTAAAAGGAAGATTAACGGACTGCTGATTTGCGATGATTTCTCCCAGGTCGCTGACCACAACATTCAAACTTCCACTAGCCTGCGCCTGCACCGGAGTTGTAGGGTAGGCTGAAGACAATTTGTTCCAGGTGTAGGTGAGGGGAACAGTATAGGTTCCGGCTTGTATAAAGTTGCTTTTTAGGAGTGCGGTGCTAATGGCGTACGTATGTGTGATCGAACTGCTGTTATTGGTAGGGACAGCTATTCCGGCAGCGCTTGTAAGTGTTTGATCACTGGTCGACAAAATGGCCGAGGTTGCTGTTGCGACACCACTGAGTGAAGCGCTCACTGTGGAGACAGATGAAGCAGGCGAAGCGTTGTTGGGAAAGGTTGTACTAAAACTAAACTGAGCGCTGCTTGATCGGATACTTGGGACGTAAGGTACGGTGCTTGATACTGGTATAATCTGATTGGTGCTGATCCCATTGGCAGAACGGTAAAAACTAAGATCATTTACAGCTATGCTCGTTGTGCCTATGCTGCTTGGTGGGCTGATAAACCCAGGGATGATAATGGATAGGGTGTAGCTTGTTGGAGAGATTGATCCAGCCAATATACCTTGCGTGTAAAAGCTGACACCGTCGGTAAATACCCCCGCGGTCCAGGTTTGGCTTACCGTAGCAATGCGTGCATTGGCGGTTATCGCGCCCGACGCAACGCTTGCCAATGCCGTATAGAGTAAACCTCCTCCAGTTGATAGGGCAACTTCATTGTTTCCGGTCAGCGCAAGTAATACCAGGCTGCCAATACTCGAAAGTTTCATATGCACTACACTGGCCGGAAAACTTCCACTTGTCGTGCTGGTAAAAGTCGCTGCAGTGGATTTTACAGAAAAAGAAGGAAGTAGGGTGATTACACTGGTATAAGTCCCCACATTGATAGTTGTATTATAGTCGCTTCTAGTTTGTATATTGGATTGCGGTAAGGTGATGGAAGTCGTCTGTGCATAAGTACGATGCCCATAGAAGCTAAATAAGCCTAGGAAGTAAACCGCAAAATTTCGCTTAATATGTAATTTCTTTCTCTGCAATTTTCAAATCATATTGGCTGCCTGCATCTAATATTGCAACGGCAAGATAATGTCCTGCAGCAAGTTTCTCTGGAAGGTCGATTTGCACCCATTGATCCGAGCTAGGGAGCATCGCGATAGCGACGGACTTAATAGGAATTTCCTCTCCCGTTTCTGTATTGGTTAGCTCAAAACGTACATACGCATCCTTGTTAATCTGTCCGGTGTTTTTAACGTGCACATCCATGCGGCGCACGGACTGACCCGTCTGACTCGGAATCAAATGTCTGTCCTCAAAAGCAAGGAATTCCAGGTCTCCAGGATTTAATCCGGAGGGAGTATGGTAAATTTGAATACCGACTTCAATAAGCACGTTCATATTAAGGCCATTTTGCAGTGCGGCTTTTTGTTCTTTCACTTGTGTGAAAAAAAGCATGGTGTTGCTTAGCTGCTGCGGAGCTGGTTTTTTTGGGATCGTCATGGAAAGATTCACCGATTTAGTCTCTCCCGGAGCCAGGCGTACAGTATTTTCTGATAGCGTAAGCCAGGCCGCATTTGATTGCCGTTTTTGACCCGGAGAATAATATTTTTTTACCCCAATAGAATCGCGGTCCCAATCTTTCAGGTTGGCGACAAAATTGAGCTCAGCGTTCGAGGTGTTGCTAAAAGTAATCACCTGAGAAACTGTCTGTCCCGGCTCGCCATTAAAAAAAATGCGGGATGGAGAAATTGAAATACCCTGTCCATAGATCAGGGTATTACTGATATAAAGGACTAATAGTGTTAAATAATATCTCACGGATAAAATTATCTTTCTAGTTAGCGTTGTGTCGCTGTATAAGTGACTGTTGTACTATAGGCCGATGCGGCTAGATTCAGCAAAGATGCCGGGTTCGAAATCGTATAATCTACGGTGTAAGTTGCTCCTGTAGTGGCGGTTGAATTATTGACCAAAGGTGCTGCTGTTGTGCTGAGTGGTACGTTGTTAACCGGAGTTCCCCCATTGGCTGTAGCTGCTGGAACAGTAATAGTGACAACATTCAATGCTGGTCCGCCTGCCGGTGCAAACGCCGCTGTTGCAGCAACAGTCAAATCATAGGGTTTGTTGCTGACTACGGTGAAGTGTGCTGCCTTCTCTACAGTCTTAGCTCCAGCATAATCCGCTGCTGTTGTATAGTTAAAATTGACAGTTGGAGCGGCTCCCAAGGTGATCGAAATGGCATCTGTCAAGTTGATATTGACGGTGACAGGTTGAGAGGTCGCTGATGGATTTTGTGCTTTCGCCAGCTGGCCGAAACATACAGCGACGGCGATAAAAAGGGCTATTAATAAGGTCTTTTTCATAATTTCCTCGATTTTACGGTATTAAACTCTAGTAAAGTTACTCAGCAACTGCGCTAAATGCAATGCAAACAAGTCACATAATGATGTTATAAAGTTGAGTGATAGCGGCCGCTTTTTGTCGGTGTCTTTTAATAATAGCTGTTTTATGGCATCTGTTATATGGCGAGTATATTGCTCCTTAAAATTTTCCGGAAACAGCGTATATTTGCAGCCAAATGTCTGAGTCTAAAAGAATCTATCAAATCGATCTGTTTCGCTTTATCGCAGCATCCGCGGTTGTATTATATCATTATTTATATCGGGGGTATGCAGCCGGAAATATGTCGCTATTGGGTTTCGATGGCGTCGGAGAATATTTTAAATACGGCTACCTGGGCGTAGACTTATTTTTTATCATTAGTGGTTTTGTAATTGCTTTTTCCATCAAACATCTTTCGCTGCGGAAGTTCTGTTATTCCCGCTTCAAGCGCTTGTATCCGATGTATTGGATTTGTTTGCTGTTGACTTTTATCGTTTCTTATTTTTGGGGCGCACCGCGTTATCATGTCACATTTACCCAACTATTGGCCAATCTGACCATGGTGCAAAAACTATGGGGACAGGGGGATGTCGATGGCGCTTATTGGTCACTCTATGTGGAGTTGAAATTTTACCTGATCATCGCTTTATTTCTAATTCTAAATCAATTTAAAAAAATAGGTTTAGATTATCTGGTGTATTTTTGGCTGCTATTGTCCAGCCTACGCTTTTTTGTTGGGCCTTCGGAAATTTATGACGCAATCCATGAGTTCTTTTTACTTGATTGGAGTGCATACTTTATTGCTGGAATTATATTTTGTCAGATCTTTTTGCATGGAGCAAAAGTTCAGCATTTTGTGGCCTTACCTTGGTGTTTGTACATTTCCATCGATGGTGCTGTGGGACGTATTCATTGGCTGGAACGAACCTTCCACAGTGACTTTTCACCTTATATTATTGGTGCGACCATCGTTGTGTTTTACCTGCTCATGTTACTGGTTTCCTGTAAAAAACTGCAGGCGATCAATTCGTCCAGATTTGTTAAAATCGGCATGTTGACCTATCCGCTGTATTTAATCCATCAACACATCGGCTTTATTATTTTTAATCACCTGTATCTGTATCTGAATAAATACCTGCTCCTTTCAGGTGTTATAATTCTTATGCTCGCCCTGGCTTATCTACTGAGCGATCGGATTGAACCGCGGATCATGAAGCATTTTAAATCATAAACAAAAGGTCCGAAGGTAATGATTACCCCGAACCTTTCTGGTTTTCATAGGAGATGTTTTCTGCCTGCGTCGTTTATTGGCTTGTCTTACGGCTAGAAAACAAGATTTCCTTGATAGATAAGTGATTTTACGGGCGATATTCTTGAAATAGCTTCCGCTGAGCAACTTGCGTCAAGGAATGCAATATCTGCACTGTCTCCGACTTTTGGCCATTGCATATTGCCTTTGTCATCCAATGGAGTAGGGCCTGCGGTAGCAAGTTTCAGCATACGGGATAGTGCATATTCTGTAGCCTGGCCGTATACCTGAGCTGCAAGATTGGCTTTTTGTAGCACGCTGCCTGTTCCGAAAGTATTCCAATGATCTACAATACTGTCATTCCCCGTCATGACTTTAACATTATTTTCCATGAGCGTCGGAATAGGCATAATCAGGCCCCCAAATGGGATCGTAGAAACGATACTGATTTGTGCGGCACCCAGTTTCTCGGCCATTTCTTGTTGTTTGGCTTTTTCCAGTCGACCAAGCACAAAACAATGGCTGAGGTAGGTCTTGCCTTTGAGAACAGGGTTCTCGTTTACCTTATTAATTAAGTATTCTACAGTTTTCAAACCCGATTCTCCAGACTCGTGTAAGTGAATGTCAATTCCTTTGTTGTTGTCCAATGCCAGTTGAACCGTAAAATCCATTGTTTTTTCAATAGCGCCATCGATGGAAAAAGGATCGACCCCACCGATAAAATCAATATTGGTTTTAGCCGCTTCCTTGAGATAAGGAACCGAATCGGTATAGAAGACACCGTGTTGTGGAAAAGCAACCAATTCAGCTCCAAATCCATTTTTCTTGTTTTCAAGTGCCAGTTGCAGATGATGTAAAGAATCTAGTTTGGATGTCGGTTCAATATTGACATGACTACGTGCAAAGGCAGTTCCCTTGGATTGTAACAGTTCAATTAGTTTTTCTGCTTTATGGGTAGAGTTTTTGAGCAGTTCGGGCAAGATTTTCTGTTCAAGAGCAATCATACCCTTTACACCTCCGGGGCCACGTCTTACTGCCTGCCATTTGTCGCCATAATAGGTCTTATCCAGATGGATATGCATATCTTTAAAAGAAGGTAGCATCAAAAGTCCTTTTGCATCGATCGCATCAGCACTGTTGCTGTTGGCACTGATATTTTTGATTTTCCCGTTTGCGATCTGAATGGAAAAAAGACCGGTCTTTGTTGCGGTGACATTACCATCACCATCGTACTCAAATCCGGTTTCCAACAACACGTTTTTCAACGTATAGCTTTTTTTACCTTGGTAGCCGCTCAAAAGTCCTTGATGAACCGCATTATGTTGATTTTCTGCAAATAGCATTCCCGGGATAAATGTTGCACCCGCAAGAGCCAGAGCAGAGTTTCTGATAAATTCCTTGCGTGTAAGGGGCGTTGATTTCATTTGATTTCCTATTATGTTATTTTGTGACCGGAATAAAAAGCCTACCAGTCTTTTACAAAGTTACATAGCTGGCATCCTATTATTGCTGGGAGATTTCTGCCATTCTTTGTGTGATTTATCTTTTTTTCAAGTTGTTTTCAAAGGACTTGGAGTTTCCCCCACATGAATATTTTCTCTAAAGTCACTTGGACTTGCCCCCGTTTGCTGTTTAAAAAAGTTCGAAAAATAAGCTTGATCTGCAAAGCCCAATTCAAAGGCAATTTCTTTGATGGACCGCTCGGTGCTTTGCAAAAGACGTTTGGCTTCAATGCTGACCCGTTGGTGAATAAGTTGTGTAGCGGATATTTTCAGATGTTTTTTACACAGTATATTCAGATAATTGGGTGAAATATGAAGCTTTTCGGCATAAAAGGCGACGAGCTTTTGCTCCCTAAAAAATTCATCAATGAGCATATTGAACTTGGCAAGTCGTGGAACAGATTGATAGACTTTGAATTCGGTGAAGGAAGACTCCGCCTCTCGACTTACAATCGCTGCGATGACTCCCGCTCGGGCAGTTATCAATGGAATAAGTGAATTTTCTCTTTTTAACTCCTGCTTGACAGATTCAAATTCATAATGCAATTGTGCAAAAGCATCCGCGGTAAGATCAATGACAGGATGGTTTTGGTAATTGGTGAATGAAAAGCGGAAAAAAGGAGCAAAGTGCTCAAAAAAAGATCGTTCAATCATGAGTTGATAGCCTATTGTACCCGCATAGACATGCCATTTGTGCATTTGCCCCGGAAAGAGCACATGAACCTGATGGTCTTTTATGATATGGTCAATCGAATCGATGGTATGGACGCCTGATGCTTTATCGAACAGATTTATGATAAAAAAATCATGTTTATGCGGTTTGTCGATGAGCCGTTCGCCATGCAGTTCATTAAATAGGAGTTCGTCGCGCCCTGCAGTCTGTTCCTTGCGGAAACCATCCAGACTGATCACTGGTGCCCAAATTTTTGAATTTCGTTTATCCATAGTAGATCATATCGAATCTAAAATACAAATTACCGAGGAGTAATCGATCATAGCGAGCTGAGTTTGCGCATGTTTGTATCTTCGTAATATATTGGCGTTTTTTACCGCTCCTACGGGGGGGGGAGGGGTTGTGGCCCCATGGACGGCAGTCGACGCGATACACCTTAGTTAAAATCTGGAGAATATCGGCTAAAATAAACCTATGTATAATGATGTAGAGTCATTAATTTTATAAATGTCAAATAGACAGCAATGCGGAAAATGTTCTTCGACTTTGGAAGCTTATTAATTTGGAAGCTTATTAATAGGCATTGCTTTTCTTTTTGATTGTCATCTTTTGAAGACAATCAAGGAAAAAGGATACGTTAATAGCTTTTACCTGGCTAGAAGGTGATCTTTAAACAATAAATCATTAGCGAATAAAAGATAGCGATATGAAAAGATATACGATATATTTTGCGGCAATTCTTACGATTTTTATCAAAACGACCGCTGTAGCTGTGGCACAGGGTGGGGATCAGATCTTGGATGGTATTGGAGAGACAGGCATGGTGGCCCGTTACGTCTTTGATGGGGATTTTAAGGATTGGTCGCGCAATGGACTACATGGTAAATTCCAAGGGACAAAAGCGTCATTTGTGTCAGATAAGCAATTTACAAAGGTGCTTTCTCTCGCTGGAGGAAAGGACGATTTTGTCGTACTTCCACCGCAAGTACTCGCTGATATCGAGTCGATCAGCATTACAGGCTGGATGTACTTACGTGCAGCGCAATCTGGCCAGTATTTATTCGATTTTGGACAAGATATCACCAGGCATTTTGCTGGAACACCAACAGGTACAGCGCTACAAAATGGCTATATGGGGATAATCGCGCAAAAGAAGGCCGAAGTAAAAAATGCGGTCTCTTCGGCAGTGCCTTTAAACAAATGGGTGCACTTGGCCATTGTGGTTGATATTGCTACGGGGACCATGCAAACGTATTTAGATGGTATGCCTACCGGAGAAGTTAAAGGTATCCCACAGGAGTTGACCGAGGTTTTTGGACAGACAGGTAGTAAGAGGACACTATACATTGGAAAATCCCTGTTGGATGGAAATGTAAGTTTAAATGCACTGTTGCATGATTTTCGCATTTATCGTGTGCCACTGAATCGAAACCAGATCGGCATGGTGTACAGAAATGCGCTGAAAGGTGTGCGTGAAGATGTTACTTCTAAAGGTAAGGCTGAGGATGACTTACCGCGATTTCCAATGAACAAAGCAGAGCTTTATAATGCCTTTTTAACCGGAGTTGCAGATGTCACGGTAGAAACAGAGGTAGGCGAGCTGCCACGATTGCCGAGTTATGTCGTCGGTACATATAAAGACGGTATGGTGGGACCAAAAGTGCGTGTGTTGTGGCCTGCACCAACCGACAATAGTGCCGTCGCGCAGCAAACAGCTTACACCGTCACGGGGCGTGTTCCCGGGACTGATCTGAAACCCAAAGCCATCATTACAGTCAAAGGGAAGGTAAAGTCCAAGATGCATAGCTTAAAATTGGACGCATTTCACTTGGATCAGGTTTCCCTTAATACAGATGTAAAGCAGCATCAAACGAAGTTTATTGAAAATCGCAATAAATTCATTGATACATTGGTAAAATCGGATCCCAATTCATTCCTCTATATGTTTCGTCACGCCTTTGGGCAAACACAACCGATCGGTGCGCAGCCCTTGGAGGTATGGGACAGCCAGGATATCAAGCTGCGCGGTCATGCTACAGGACATTACCTGACGGCAATTGCACAAGCTTATGCGAGTACAGGCTATGATAAGGTACTCCAGTCAAAATTTTTGGGGAAGATGGATACCATGGTCAACGTGCTTTATTCCTTGTCAAAGTTGTCGGGTACGCCGAGACAAGCGGGACAGGCTTCTATTGCGGATCCTGCTGCGGTACCTTATGGCCCCGGTAAATCAGCTTATGATTCTGACCTGAGTGACGAAGGAATCCGTACAGATTATTGGAACTGGGGACTTGGTTTTATCAGTGCCTATCCCCCGGATCAGTTTATTATGCTTGAACATGGCGCAAAATATGGAGGGCAGAAGAACCAGATTTGGGCACCTTATTATACCCTGCATAAAATTCTGGCCGGTCTGATGGACGTTTATGAGGTAAGTGGGAATAAAAAAGCATTGGAGATCGCAGAGGGAATGGGCAATTGGGTGTATACACGTTTAAATAAAGTCCCGACAGAAACATTAATCAAGATGTGGAATACGTATATCGCGGGTGAATTTGGGGGAATGAATGAAGTGATGGCAAGGTTATATCGTATAACGGGTGAGGAGAACTATTTAAAAACCGCCCGCTTATTTGACAATATTGATATGTTCTACGGCAATGCCGCGCACACACATGGACTGGCCAAAAATGTAGATACTTTTAGGGGCTTACATGCCAATCAGCATATTCCTCAAATTGTGGGTAGCATGGAGCTATACCGGGTGTCCAATGAGCCCCAATATTATAAAATCGCGGACAACTTTTGGTATAAGGCCACCAACGATTATATGTATAGTATCGGTGGTGTGGCTGGGGCCAGAAATCCGGCCAATGCCGAATGTTTTATTAGCCAGCCGGCGACATTATATGAAAATGGATTTTCTGCAGGCGGGCAGAACGAAACCTGTGCAACCTATAACATGCTGAAATTGACAAGTGACTTGTTTATGTTCGATCAGCGCGCAGAGTTGATGGATTATTATGAACGTGGATTATACAATCATATCTTAGCTTCTGTTGCAGAAAATAGTCCAGCAAACACGTATCATGTGCCTTTACGCGCAGGATCTATTAAGCAGTTTGGAAATGCCAATATGAAAGGCTTTACCTGCTGTAATGGTACGGCTATTGAGAGCAGTACTAAATTGCAGAATACAATCTATTTTAAAAGCAAAGATGACCAGTCGCTGTATGTCAACCTGTATATTCCTTCTACCTTACACTGGACGGAACGCGGAATCAGCGTCGAGCAACAAACCAGTTTTCCGAAAGCGGATCAAACAGCGCTGACCATACGGGGGAATGGCAAATTTGAACTTCATGTGCGGGTGCCAAGCTGGGCAACAAAGGGATTTTTTGTTACAATAAATGGAGTCGATCAAAAAATTAAAGCTGAGCCGGGTACTTACCTGACCTTAAACCGTACCTGGAAAGATGGCGATGTGATTAACCTTAAAATGCCATTTCAGTTTCATCTGGACCCTGTTATGGATCAGCCCAATATTGCGAGTCTGTTTTATGGGCCAATCTTATTGGCAGCCCAGGAACCTGCAGCAAGAAAGGACTGGCGTAAAGTAACCTTAGACGCAAAGGATATTGCTAAGTCTATTAAAGGGAATCCCGAAACATTGGAATTTTACATTGATGATGTGCTTTATAAACCTTTTTATGATACTTACGGACGTCATTCGGTTTACCTGGATGTCAGCTTAAAATAGGAGGCTAGCAGTGTATTCTTAAATCTTTCCCAAATTCAAGGTACCTTTGTCATAAACAATTGTGTATGTAAATTGTCATTTAGCATGGACAGATTACTATTGTTTACACAAGTTTTCCTCTAAATAGAATTAAGAAGATGAAAATATTGGTTATTGAAGACGAAGCGGATTTAAGGGAAATTGTGAAGGCATCTTTACTTAAGGAAGAATATACGGTAGAAACTGCCGCTGATTATGGATCAGCCCTTGAGAAAGTCGCTGTTTATGATTACGATTGTATCCTGCTCGACATCATGCTGCCTGGAGGCAATGGTTTGCAGATCCTCGATCAGCTCAAAAATGAGGGTAAGTCCGATAATGTGATCATTATCTCCGCAAAGGATTCTTTGGACGATAAGCTAAAGGGACTCGAACTTGGAGCCGATGACTATTTGACAAAACCCTTTCATATTGCTGAGCTGAATGCACGGATTAAAGCCGTGTTACGAAGGAAACAACGGGAAGGTAAGCATACATTGGAAATGGGAAACATCGTGCTGGATCTCAATGAACGCTGCTTATTTATTGCACAGGAGCCTGTGCCTTTAAATCGGAAGGAGTTCGATATGCTCAACTACTTCTTATTGAACAAAAATAGACTGGTCAGCAAAAGTGCGCTGGCAGAACATGTATGGGGCGATAATACGGACCAGGCGGATAATCTTGATTTCATCTATTCACAGATAAAAAACTTGCGCAAAAAATTCTTGGCTAGTCATGCTGATGTGGATTTTGAAGCGGTATATGGAATCGGTTATAAACTTGTCGAAAAATGAGATTAGCCAACCAAACACTAAAGTACCTTTCTATCTCCGTGTTGGTGGTCATAGCCCTCTGGTCAACAGTGTTCTATCTATTTATGTTGGAGGTGATCCACGATAATATCGACGAAGAACTCGAAAACCAAAAACGGCTCATTATCCAGGAACTTTCTAGCAATCCCACCGTAGCTCCAGATTTAGAGTTTGGGATAAATAACTATAAGGTGCGCCAGATCTCCGAAGAACAAGCTCTTAAGATGCAAAACGTTTATAAGGACACCATGTTGTATATGCAGGACGATGATGATCCCGAACCGGAGCTGGAACCAGTCCGAATGTTGACGACAGCATTTGAACATCAAGGACATTATTATGAACTTTCGATCATCAACTCGATGATCGAAGAAAGCGATCTAATCAAGAATCTCTTTTATTCTGTTGTTATTTTATTTGTTTTGTTGGTCATCAGTATCGTATCCATCAATAAAGTCGTAATAGAACGTTTATGGGGACCATTATATATTTTCTTGGATCAGTTGACACGGTTTCGTTTAGGCAAAACCAAGGAGAAGCCTACTATGGATACGCAGATCCAAGAATTTAAAGATCTACAGCTTGCAGTGGCTACCTTAATTCGCCATAACGAGGAAAGCTATGAACAGCAAAAACAATTTATCGGCAATGCTTCGCATGAATTACAGACACCGTTGGCCATTATGATCAACAAATTGGAAATCATGGCGGAAACAGAGGGGCTGAACCAGGAACAGTCTGAGACTGTTGCAGCGGTATTAGCAACTGCCGAGCGGCTTGTTCGCCTCAATAAATCCTTGTCGCTGTTGAGTAAAATTGAGAATAAACAATTTCTGCACAATGAGGATCTTTCGTTCAATACGCTTGTGCTGAATATTGTAGCGGAGTTTGAGGCTATTGCTGAATTTAAACAGGTAAAAATCAATGTTGTACAAGAAGATCAGCTGAGTGTACAAATGGATGGTGCTTTGGCAAATATAGTGGTATCAAATCTCCTACGAAATGCTTTGTTCCACAATAGATTGGGCGGCGAGGTGAATATCCATATAACGAACAAAGGGCTGGCCGTGTCCAATACGAGTACACATGCTGCGTTGGATGCTAACCTGGTATTCTCCCGTTTTTATAAATCAGATGCAGCATCCAAAGGTACTGGCTTGGGGCTTGCCATTGTGCAGGCCATCTGTCACCTCTATAGTTTTGCAATCGTCTACCATTATGAAAACAATCAGCATAGCTTTCAGCTCAATATGGTCCCTTAGAGAATATTCCAGGAGCAGGCATGTGTTCCCAAATCTTTACAGATTCGCTTTTTTACTTTGTAGTACACTAAAAAATAGAATCATGAACTGTAAATTAATCTGGAGTGCTTTCGTACTTGCACTGACAACCACAGGAGCTATTGCTCAAGATATACCACAAAGTCAAGTTCCCGCTGTCGTGGTGAATAGTTTCCAGCAGAAATTTCCAAAAGCCAAAAAAGTAGATTGGGAATTGAAGGGGAATGTTTATGAAGCGGAGTTTGAAACGGGCTTATTTGGCATTGACCAGGAAGCTTGGTTTCAGCATAACGGAAAACTTTTGCGCTACAAGACTGAAATAAACAAAAGAGAATTACCGAAGAGTGTGCTGGACCGGGTGAAAAGAGATTTTCCGGGATATCGCATTGAAGACGCAAAAAAGATTGCAGCCGAGCAGAAAGTGAGTTATGCGTTTGAAGTGAAAAGTCGAAAAGAGGAGTGGAAGTTGGTACTCGATCCACAGGGAAATGTTCTTACGAAAGTAAGGGACTAAGCCGATATTTCTGTACAAATAAAACCTTCATGATTTTACACGCATTCATAGCGGCGAAATCATGAAGGTTCTTTTGGGCAAGTAAGCTGAGTTTATTGCGCTAACTAATCTTCTCCTTGCTCTGCGTGGATTTCAAAAGATAGCTTTATGAGGTCTTGACCAGCAAACTTAGTGGCATAATCCGATAAGTTCCAGTCAGTACGGGTAACTTTTGCCTTTGTGCTGGCATCGTTAAACTTGCGAAGTATAAAGAATACATTTTTCTCGCCTTCATTATCTTTTCCTGCCGTAAAATAAGTGATAATCCCTGTCGTCTCCGTTGCTCCGTTGACTGCAGAGCCATCACCGTAGGTCGTTTCTTTCGTTTGAAAGATCGCACCATTTCCTGTACTGCTATTCGGATTTAAAACAAAAGAACCACCCGTAAGGAATGCTTTGTAGTAATCTGCAGTTGCTTTATTGCTGATGTATTGGCCCTGAATTTCTTTTGAAGAAGCATCAAATTGTTTTAATTCAATTTTATAGATACCTGCAGGATTGAGGTGAGCATGTCCTCCAGCCAATGCTGTCCCCTTCTCATCAAAGCTGATAGCAATTGGTTCTACCTTTTCTTTCTCGGCAAGATCATGGAAATGGTCTCCATGGGCTTCGCCGGCTACTTCCGTAAATACAAGCTTATAAGCAACTTTGGCATCTGAACCTTGTATAGTCAACGGTGATTCAGCTGTAGTCGCATTTCCGGCTTTGTCGGTTACGGTAAAATGAAAATGATATGCCCCGGCGGGAGCATCAGCAGGAACATCGATGTGTTCATGAAATGTTGCATTTTTCACGCCAATGTATTTCCCATCCGTATAGGCTTTTGTAAACTTATACTGACCGCCACCTTCTTGATGAACCTCAATTTCGATTTTAGCAATCAGTGCTTCGGCAACAATATCGCCTTCAAGATGTAGATCTGATCCCGCCTGGACAGTTTTGTTATTGCCACTGCCGATTTCAAGTGTGCCTATCTGGGGCTTTGCAAGTGCTGGAATTTCTTCGTTATCTTTCTTACAGGACGATAGGAAGCCTAAAAGAATTGTACTTAACAGGAAGAAGAAGCGAATGTTTCTAGTTTTCATGTAAAATGGATTTAATTAAATTGAGTTGATAAATATGTATGGTATTACTCGAGTATACGGATGCTGATTCCCTTCTGGCTGCTCCATCCCGTCAGGTCAGTCACCTGAATCATAAAGTGATAATTACCTGGATCGATATCTGCTGGCACATCGATTTTTAATTCGGCATCATATTGCTGTGGCTGCCCCGGAATATTGACTGTCTTGACCAAGGTGAAGGGCTTGATGGGAGTTTTGATCGCTTCAACAGTGCATTCGCCGATTTCTGTACTATGCGAATGATGGTCAAAATTATGGTGTACGTCGATACTATAGCTCCCGAGCGCTACATTATCGGATAGCTTACTGTGGAAAGTAAAACTTGTGCCTCGTTTAATTGTGCTGCATTGTTTTGGGAAAGCCGTTTCCGAATCGATGGCGATGGTCGGTTTTTCGGTATCAATGCTTTCCTTATCTTTTTTACAGGCAACAGTCATGGCAAGTAACACTGTAATAAGTGTGTATTTTTGAAGTGTTTTCATATATAAATTTTATTCATTCGTGTATGTGTTAAGCGATATTCATGAGCTTGCGATGCTCGTATATTGCTCAACGGTTGTTTATAGGGAGCAAAGGGTTTAGTTTTAATAATCTTATGATCGGGACTGTTTCCCAAAGGGAACTCCAATGGATAGAATAAAATTCCTTCCCTGTTCAGGCAAAGAGATCAGCCGATAAAAGCTGGTATGATCCATATATTTCTTGTCAAAGAGATTTTGAACCTGTAAGCGTAATTGGAGGACAGATCCCGAAAATCGAAGTTGTGTTCCTGCCCGGAAGTTGAAGACTTGATAATCTGCTGTGGACTCTTCTGGTGGAACAACGTGATACTGCGCTGCTGTCCATTTGCAATCGACGGAAAGGTAGGTCTCTTTAAAATGTTTGCTATTTTTTGCTGTCCAGCTGATGTCCATCACAGCTGAAGGTGCCGGAGAGAAAGGAAGTGTATATCCTTTCTTTGCACCCGATAGTTGTTCCGATCGAACATATTCACCCAATAATTCTACTTTCCATTGTTTCAGAGGCTGGTAGCTGAGTTTCAATTCTGCTCCATAACGGCGAACACGGCTTTCCATATATTCAAAGATTTGATTGCCGGCACCATAATATTGATCGTAGCTTGACGTGGGATTGAGATAGATATAATTGGAAAAATAATTAAAGAATGGTGTAAAGGCGACAAAGACTTTTCGGGGACTCCAGGTCAAGGATAAATCCAGCTGGTAGGACTGTTCGGGAGACAATGATTGATTGCCTCTTTCATAACTGAAGTAGTGATAGTTGACACCATTGGCGCCGAGCTCCTGTGCAATGGGGGCCCTGAAACTTTTTCCTACATTGATTTTTGTTTCCAGATCTCCGAATTGATGTGCCGCTCCTATAGACCAAACCAGACTATTGAAACGGCGACTGAGGGCCGAAGCCCGGACTATTCTGCCCGACTGATTATCTTCCAGCTGTGATTCGAACCAATCCTGATACGGTGAGGTCTGAATATGGCTGTAATCGTAACGCAATGCCCCATATAGCATGGTTTCGTCCGCGATCTTGTATTGATCGTAAACGAATAGGCCCATTGCTTTTTGGCTAAAAGTGGGGATGAGAAAGCTCCAACCATCAATCCGGTTATCCTGATACTCTCCATTTGCACCAATGGTAAGTCGATGTGTGGCCAACTCAAATTGGTCTTTTACAGTGATACTATAGACCTGTTTGTCATATAACCTTTCCAAATTGATTGGGATAGTCATATCTTTTGGATAAACAGGTGGCATATAACCATGCGCGGTGTAATTGTTATATTCTTGCCGGTAATTTTTCTGATAGCCCAGGTCTATCCAAAGCTTATGCGTATTCAGATCGATAAAGTTGCGGTTAATAAGCTTCAGGTGATTGACCGTCTGGCTTGGGAAACCAATGTCACGACTGGATTTGTCATAAAGTGCTGTATCTACGTCCCTTGGTTCCAAGCCGTGCGCATTGGCAAAGAAGCCAAACTTTGTATGATAATTACTCAGGTAGAAAATCGAAGAAAAACGATCTGATAGATATCCGCCACGTAGTTGAAAATGTGTCTCTCGTCCCGCAGTGTTGCGAACATGCCGATCTTTCAGACGTACCGCATAATTGTAAACATAGACTGTATCTGTGGGGACACGGTAATCGCCATATTCCAGATGCGTGAATCCTCCTCCAAATACCCAATTTCCTTTTCGGCCCTGTGTTTGCAGCGATCCGCCAAAAGTCGCGTTGTTTGACTTTGTCAATAGGTTAAACTGCCCCTTAAAACCTGTCTCCTGTAGTTCCGCTGGCGGTGATAGCCGAATGACACCGCCAATGGCATCTGAGCCATACAGAAATGAGCTGGACCCCTTTAGTACCTCGGCACTCCCCACACTGAATTGATCGATTTCCAATCCATGATCCAGCCCCCATTGCTGGCCTTCATGTTTAATGCCATTTTCTACCGTGGCCACACGATTAAATCCGAGCCCTCTAATCTGCGGTTTAGACTGATTGGCACCTATGCCTATGGCACTGACACCGGGAAGTCTGCTTAATGTCTGCATTAAACTACCTGCTTGGTATTTTTGTATAGAGTCGGCAGTTAATAGCTGGATCGATAATGCTCCTTCTGCTGCCCGGTGATAACGTCGCCCTCCAACTTTTACTTCTTCAAGCTCGATATTCTTCTCCTGTCCATAACATGGGAAAAATAGCTGTTGTGCTGCGATAAGTGAAAAAATGATATACCTATTCATCTATGTGGATTCGATTCGTAAAGAGTAATCAGTGCAATCAATATGTATTACAATTAATATGTATTGCAATTAAGTTGCAACAAATATAAGTAAAAAGATTTTAAAAGCAATATAGTTGCATTATAATAAACAGAATTGACTGTATGATACAGTGGCAAAGTTTTTGTTGCTTTTTGGCGCCTAAAGAGTATAAAAAGCATGTTTTACAAGTAGTACATACGATGATATATGAAGTTAAGTGAAGAATATTCTATTAAAGTTGCCGCATTGCAATCGGCTGAACATCAATTGACAGTTGACCTTTCGAAACGAATTACGCCCGATATATGGCTTGATGTCCTGATTTATTTTGAGCACAACTTGGAGCAGTCCAGTGCGGCTGCACTTTATGATGCATTATTTGAAAAAGGAACTGATTTTGCCGTAAACGTATATCTGAACGAAGAGGATTATACCTTTTTTATCGATAAAATACGAACAATATTAGAGCGCTATGCTGCGATCAATCCTCATGCATGGGTGGAGCTTGGCTTACAGCATATTTTATGTCGCCGACATGTGGTAGAGAAAGAAAAGGCTTCCCTTTATTTGAAGAGAGGCATCGATGCTGGGGTTGAATGGGCAAGACCCCTTTATCTATACTACAATTATTTAGGTTTGCTGGCCGATATCGACCGCGATATCGCCAAGGCCGAACTGGATGCACTCGCTTTGGGCGGATATCTTTGGGGAATTGCATATGCTGCCCATATTGATGTCTGGACCGATAAATATGAAGAAGTCTTTGACCGTATTCAGCTGCTCAAGCAATCTCCGGAAAGGAAAATACTGCGCCATTATTATGAGGCGCTCCAATTTTACTATGCGCGTAAAGAGGATAAGAGCAAACGCTTGGAAGCCCTGGAAGAGGGTATCACGATGGCTGAATCTCGTTATTGCAGATTTGTGCTGAATGAAATAAAACGTGCGGAGGCGGCTTCCATAGGTGAACAGGAGCTTCTTGTACCGGAATATCGAGAACTGTTTGAATACGGAATGATGGACGCCGCGGTGCAAATTGCACTTATCAAACTTCAGGCACTGGCCAACAACAATCAGGAAAAACAGGATTTCGAAGAACCGCTGTGGTATCTTCAGAAAGCATACGACTATAATAATAATTATGCGGGTTATCGTCTCGCCTGTCTGTATCTCTATCAGGAGGCTGTGCAGGACATCGAAAAGGGACTATCTTTATTACGTCTGCTCGACGAGAAAGACGGGTATGTGGAAGCTCAGGTTGAACTCGCTGAAATTCTCCTCGAAGGTAGGTTCCTCCCAAGGGATGAAAAATTAGCCTTTCGGCGCTTCAGCGCAATGGCGGAAAAAAACATTGCTTACGCCAAGTTGCGCATGGGTAATATGGTCGAATCTGGCTATGATGGAGTTGCTCCGGATTACAAAACCGCCTTTGCTTACTATCAGGATGCAGCAACAGATAAATTGCCTCAAGCTTTATATCAGGTTGGTAGGTACCTAAAATATGGTATCCATGGAGAGGAACCAGATTTGGCCGCTGCATTGCCTTATTTTGAAGAAGCGGCAGGATATAATAACGCCACTGCGCTAACGGAAATGGGTTTAGCTGCTGAATTAAAGTCCGAACCGGATTATAAATTGGCCTTTGATTATTTCTCGCGTGCGGCAGAGCTTGGTTATCCATATGCGTATTATTTAAAAGGTATTTATTTGGAAAATGATTATCACCAGTCCGGAGCTCCCCAACCGAAAGCAGCTTTTACGGCGTTTGAAATTGGAGCCGATATGCAGGAGTTAAATAGTATATATGAACTGGCGCGCTGCTATCGGGGGGGCATAGGTACGGAGATAAATCTGGACCGGATGATTGCTTTATACCAACAGGCTGCTGAACGAAATCACGTACAGGCTTTGACTGATCTGGGTCTCTGTTATGAATATGGTTATGGATTGAACCAAGATACATTTAAAGCACAGGAAAATATTAAGAAGGCTGCTGATCTGGGGTTCCCTTATGCAACTTATGTATTGGGACGATACTATTTGACCGGATTGGTGCAAAAGGATGCAGCTCATGGTCTTCAGCTTTTGGAAGAGGCCGCGCAAAAAAATGTAGCTGAGGCGCTCTTGCTGCTTGGCGACTACTTTTTCTTCGACTATGATCAGCTGGAAGAATACGACAAAGGCTTTGATTACTACACGCGTGCCGAAAAACTTGGCTATCTGACGGAGGGAATTGGCATGTGTTATGAGTTTGGTATCGGCGTGGAAGCACAGCCAGCGAAAGCTTTTGGATATTATAAACAAGCTGCAGAGCGACGAAATCAGGAGGCGAGCTACCGATTAGCCCGTTGCTATTATTTTGGAGTAGGTACCGAGATCGATAAAGCAGCTGCCTATGGGTATTTTATGGAAGTAGCACAGCAAGGTAATGTGTATGCCTGTTACTTTGTTGCGGTTCAGCTGCTGGAAGGAGATGGCATACCGATGGATCTTCGCGACGGTGTAGAATGGCTTATGAAGGCCGCTGAAGCCGATCATGCTGAAGCACAATATAAACTGGCCAACTGTTATCTTATGGGTGATGGGGTAGAAGAAAATGAAGATCTTGCCCTGGAGTGGTTTGAAAGGGCGGCAGACAATGGACATGAAGAAGCTATTCGATTGACAAAGAAAACGAGAAAGTAAGAAAAACATGCAAGAAGAAAAATCCTATTCCTTTCAGGTCAATCTGAAAGGAATGATCGCACTGCTCTCCGAGCACCTGTATAGCGATCCCAATACATTTATTCGGGAATTGCTTCAAAACGGCGTGGATGCAATTACAGCATTGAAACACTTGGATGAACAGCATCAGGGTAAAATAACGATTGAGCTGCCAAGCATTGAACAACCGAAGTTTCTGTTCAGCGATAATGGGATAGGCCTTAAGGAGACCGATATTCATCAATTTTTGTCGGTTATAGGTGAGAGTTCAAAGAGTAAAGACATTAAGGATGCTCAGGATTTCATTGGTAAGTTTGGTATTGGACTACTTTCTTGTTTTGTGGTCAGCGATGAGATAATTGTGGAAACAAAATCGGCCCTTGAACAACTGCCTCTACGTTGGACCGCGAGAGCTGAAGGGGACTATAAAATCGAGCGGCTTACTGAAGATATTCCTGTCGGAACACGTGTTATCCTAAGCCCTAAAAAACAATTCAACTATATCTTTGAAGCGGATTATCTTGAGAAAAAAATCAAGTTTTATGGAGATGCGCTGCGAGAAAACATTTCGATTGTAGTTGGAGCTACCGAAAAGATTATTCATAAAGAAGAACCCCAATGGCTTGCTTCATCAGTTTCGAAAGCAGAATTGCTGGCTGTTGGAAAAGAACTCTTTCATGTCAACTTTTTAGATGCAATTCCATTTGAAACGACGGCGGGAAAGGCAAAAGGGGTGTTGTATATTTTACCTTTCCGTACGCAGTTTAGCAGTAAGCAGCGTCACCGTATCTACTTGAAGCGCATGTTTCTCGCTGAAGAAGATCAGTCTATTTTGCCAAATTGGGCTTTTTTTGTCCGGATGCTTGTCAACACAGAGGAACTTAGTGCCACCGCCTCACGGGAGTCTTTGATGAAAAATGATCTACTACGGCAGGCGCGAAAAGAAATAGCTGCTGTGCTGAAAACGTACCTGCAACAGGTGAAGAAGATCGATTTCGATATATATATTCGCATTATCCAAACTCACTATCTCCACTTGAAAGCTTTTGCGCTTGAAGATCCGGACTTTCTAGCGATATTTTTGGCAGATATTCCGTTTGAAACCAATCGCGGACAACGAAGCTTTCAAAATATCATTGATCATCAGCAACAGCTCTATTACTGTGCTGATTTTGAAGATTTCAAACAGATTGACCGTATGGCCGATACACAGGGGATGATTCTTGTGAATGCGTCCTACACATTTGATACCGAGTTGCTCCGCAGGATCAAACAAAAATATAGCGATTATAAGATAACAGAGATGTCGCCCAATCAGCTCCTGGAAACGTTTCAGCCGATTCATGAAGATGAGCACAATCACTATGTTTCTTTTCAGAAAGAAGTGCAGCGCATTTTAGACGATTATAGCTGCGTCCTTGAAATTAGACGGTTTAAACCGATTGATACGCCGGCTATTTTTACAAAAATGGAGCAAAATAATGTAGAAAATACGATTAGCCAATTAAAGGAAAATGCAAATCCTTTTGCGCAAGTACTCAAGACATCGAGGCCGAATAAGATCCAGAATACGTTATGTTTAAATGCTGACAATGCGTTGATCAAAACGCTAATGGATATAAAAGATGTCTACATGCTTCGTTCAGTTATGGAAGTGCTTTACGTGCAGGCGCTAATTTTGGGCAAGTACCCTGTCCAGGAGCGGGAAATGAAGGTCATGAACGAGGCCTTGAAAAGCCTCATCGTCATGGGGTTGGATAATTTTGTGAATCTTTAAAGCGGTTGAGTATACTTCTCCGCGTAAGGATTTCCTTTTATTGCATAGAAAATATATTAAAAAGTAAATATACTCAAAAAAAAGAGGGAGTAATTAGATGTACACACTTAAAATTCAGAAACTTCGCAATCAGGTTGCACGAGTAGACAATACCTTGGAAAAGGTTAACCTGTTGACACAGGCTATTCGGATTGCAGATGAAAATCAAGATATTGAATGGGGATATGACCTTCGCTTAGATTTAATCAGCGAAGAGATAGACCTTGCTTTTTCAGCCGAGTCATTACCTGCGTTTGCGTGGATATTACAGGCTTACGATGAAAATCCTGAACTCTTTAATGAAGAAGACTTCTTGTGGCAATACAAATGGATGATGTCCGAATTATACGATAATCCTGCTGTCAGCCGTGAGCAGATTGAAGCGGCTTTGCGCGACTTTGAACAACGATTGATCCGCAACGGTTATGGTAAGCGTGCCATATACAATGAGGAGCTGAGTGATGCGCTGGCGCAAAAAGATATTGTCGCTATCGAGCGCGCATTGAAAAACGTAAATGCTATGCAAAGAGATGACATGAGCGATTGTGAAGCCTGTGAAATGGATGCAGAAGTATCAGCAACACTCATACAGGATGGCTATAGCCCAGCAGTCGATAAAGCCTTACCTTTAATTGAAGGCCAGTTTACCTGTTCGCATGTGCCTTTGCGTACGGCAGTGAACCTGGCTTATGAAGGTCTTAAGCAAGGTGATACTGAACAGGCCGATAAAATGGCGCTGCTGGCAGAAAAGGAGGTGTTTAAGAAAGAAAAGGACTCCGCAATTTTGATTTCGGCAATTAAACTAGCAACCTATTTTTCCTATACCAATATTGGTAAAGCGAAGGAATGGATCGAACGATTTTTGCCTTGGGCTGATGGTCCCGACAATCGATCCATGTTTCAGTTGGCCTGCTATATCTGTGAAGCCATGAGGAATTTTGGCCCTGATGAATCTTTTATGCTTGAGCTCGGCAATCAGCATAATTTTTTTCAAGGGAAAAATACCTACACCGCAAGCGAATTGGCCAATCATTATGGAAAACTGGCGGATCAACTCGCAGACCGCTTTGACCAACGTAATGGCAATCACAACTTTCGCAATCAGTTAATGTCCCTTTAGCTTGGAATGGCTGCAGAAATCCCTGATTTCCGTGATGAAATTCAGTTGTTTTGAAGGCTATCTTTGTGTAAATGAGCATTAAATACTGAAATACATCAACAAAATAGATCAATATGATTAAACAATTTATTACGGGCATGATGACCGCAGCGGTTCTGAGCCTGTCAAGTTGTGGTTCGGGAGAAAAAGATCCTGCAGCATACAACAATTCAATTATTACCGTTATAAATAGTAGTGAAAAACATGTGACAGACATGAATGCCGCCATGAATGGCTCCGATTATACGAAAGCCGAACAGGTCCGCGCAGATTGGGAAAAATCTTTGAATGATGATATCAAGAAAGTCGAAGATCTGGGAGATTTTAAAGGCGATGCGATATTCCAAAAAGCAGTTCTTGATGGCTTAAATGGGTATAAAAAAATCGTTACAGAGGATTATCCGAAATTGATTGAACTCCGAAAAAATAAGACACCTGATGCTGCTAAAGAGTCTGAATTGCTTGAAAATATCAATAAAGCATTTGAAAATATGAGCAATGGTGTCAATCAAGCATCTACAGCATTTGAAAGTAAATATAAAAGTTAACCTTATTGCATGAGCAATTGGGTAAGCCACATCACCAAGAAATGATGTGGCTTTGTTTTTTGCAGTACAGCTGTTGCTTAAGAAATACGGCTGTATTGACTTGTATTGTTAGAGATCGTTTTTAGGGATCCTAAAATCTTTGCGCAATATTGTAGGAATGCGCCTAGCAAAACAAAATGCTAACAAACGTTAAAACTCCGAAGGCCGAACTTGAATTTCATATTTTTATGTAGTTTTACATGAAGCTTGGACGGAGAGTGCCAAGTATATCATTAATACAATCAAAATAGGTTAATAGGTGCATAAGCTATTGACAAATACAGAGTCCAATGAAAGCCATATCAATTTTAACTGCCGTGATTTTGTCTTCCTGTGTAGGCATCTCGATCACAGCTCACGCACAGGAAGTCGCCAAAAATTTAGACTACTTAGTGCTTATGAATGCAGATACCCTTTATGGGAAAATCTCCTCTGTAAAAGATCAAAAACTCAAATTTGAGAATCAGCAAAAAGAAAAGTTAACGTTTGAGCCGGGCGATATCTATCGTGTATATTGGCAATCCAAAAAGAAAGTTTATGCGCCCTCTTATGTAGAAGATGGACTAGAAGTGGTGCCTGGAACATCTCCAAAGATGTATCGAATTCAGAAGGGGCTCAATCAAAATCCCACTTTCGCAGAAGTACTGGCTGATGGAGAAATTATTGCATATTATGTTTCGGAAACGAAGGTCAGTGGTGGGGCCGGCATAGCTATTGGTGGTGGTGCAGGTACGATGGGAAATATCATGGTCAATAAATATAAACATGCTTATGCATTGAAAAAATCAACTGGCGAGGTCATTGAAATCAATAGCAACCATAATGGGTGGTTTAGTGATGTGAAAAAGAAAAGACCCATTACTTTTGGTAAATTGATCAATGACGAACCGGAGTTGTTTGCTGAGTTTGAAAATGAAAAAAAGTATGATTATGATCTTTTTATTAAATACATCATGCGATATAACGAATTACAAAAATCGAAGAGCTCTCCGGAATCAACAGAGCGATTCTTTATTTATTAAAACGAATTTATGATACTTATCATCTTTATTGTATTGACTATAGTCGCAGCCTACGGCTTTTGGTTGCTATTTGAAAAGGCAGGGCGCAAAGGCTGGGAGGGAATTGTTCCCGTCTATAGTCAGTGGATACAATCGCGTATACTCGGCAAGAAGACCTGGCAGCTTATCCTTTTGCTTGTTCCGATCGTCAATGTTTTTGTCTTTTATAATCTCTACCTTGATTTTATTCATTGTTTTGGAAAAAGAAGATTTTGGGAAAACTGCGCCGCGGCGCTGCTTCCGTTTATCGTACTGCCACTTTGGGGCAGAGATAAAAACGTGCAATTTCTGAATGGGCTATATGCCAAAAATCTGAAAGCAGCGCATGCCGAAGGTCGCGTGGCGACAAAGGAATCTGAACTGGAAATTGCGCATCAATCGTATATAGACTATAAGAAAAAATATCCCTATAAAAAATCGATGGTACGAGAATGGGCGGATGCGATTGTTTTTGCGACTGTCGCTGCAACCTTGATTCGTGGTTTTTTATTGGAGGCATTTATGATTCCTTCGGGGTCTATGCAACAGTCTCTCCTCATAGGAGATTATCTTTTTGTCAGTAAACTAAATTACGGCCCCCGTATTCCAAATACACCTATAGCGTTTCCTTTTGCACATCATACGATGCCATTAGTAGGAGGAAAAGCATTCTCCGAACTCATTAAAATTCCTTACAAACGATTGCCCGGATTTCAAGAAATAAAACGGAATGATGTGATCGTTTTTAATGCACCTGCCGGTGATACCGTTGCTGTCGAAAATCAAGACTTGCCCTATTATGACTTGGTGCGTAGCATGGGGCGTGAAGCAGTACATCAACAATTTACAATTCAGACCCGCCCAGTCGATAAACGCGAACATTTAATTAAACGCTGTGTGGGAATGCCCGGGGATAAAATTAGCATGACAGAAGGAGTATTGTTTGTGAACGACCAACCAGGTTTTGTAGCCCCGGAAAGTCAGATGGATTATACGGTGATCACAGATGACACAGGTCTGAACGAACAGCGCCTGAAAGATATGGAAATAGAAGTCTCTTTAATTCAGCCTGGAGTTTACCTAATCTTTCTAACAAAAGACCAGGCAGCCATGGTAAAATCTTGGTCCAATGTCAAATCCATGCAAATGAACTTGGAAAAACCGGGAGTGGCTCAAGCAAATACCTTTCCGAACGACCCACAATACAAATGGAATTATGATAATTTCGGCCCCTTTGTTATTCCTCGAAAGGGCATGACTATTCCACTGAATGCACAGACCTTACCACTCTATGAGCGAGCCATAAGGGTGTATGAAAATAACCTGTTGGAAAAGAAAACGGATGGGCTTTATATCAATGGAAATCGAACAGATTCCTACACCTTTAAAATGGATTATTATTGGATGATGGGAGATAATAGGCACAACTCGCTCGATGCGAGGGATTGGGGGTTTGTTCCTGAGGATCATATTGTCGGAAAAGCATTATTTACCTGGATGAGCTGGAACGCAAATGGCAATGGGCTTTCCAAAGTACGGTGGAATAGAATTTTTAAAGGTATCCATTAAAAAAGAATGGATTAAAACAATAAAAAAGGGGAAATGATTAGAATCATTTCCCCTTTTTTATTGTTTTAATTGTTCTAGAAATGCAGTGAAAAACCTATTCTTGCGCTGAAAGCATTGATGCCATCGGCATTGTCGTTTAGGCCATGATCATAACGTACTGCCGGCTCTATAGCAATGTTTTCTTTTACAAATAGGGCATAACCAAGTTGACCTCCAAAAATGAAAGCATTCTCGCCACCACTATTAATACCACCTAGATCTATCTGCACGGGCAATTGATTGATAATATAGTATTTTAATCCCGCTTTATAAATAAACGAATGTGTAGAATTCAATTCGATTTTTTGGCCATCAAAATCGAATGCATACCTTTGACCAGTGAAACCTAATCCTGCTTTGACAGCTAGTTTATCTTGGAAAAAATAACCTGCTTCACCGCCTACAGACCAGAGCCGGGCGCCATTGTTGGAATAAAAGCTAAAGCCGGAAGTAGAGAGGCCGGTAAGTGGCGAGAGATTCGTTTCGACCATCCATTTTCCTTTAGAGATCGCTGTTGGTGTTTCTTGGGCCGATACAGTTTGCAGACCCAACAGGGTAAGCATTATAAAAAATATTCTTTTCATTGGTTAATTATTTTTATGGCGAATATAGTATTTCAATAGTTAAATGACTAATAAGGGGGATTCTTTTTATTTTTTAATACAACAAACCTGAACGGCTGCATTTTGATTGAGTGATGCAATTTGCGTAAATCATAACAACGCCTTTTGTGGCTTATGTTTTTCTCGCGAGCGCTAAAAATAATAAGACCAAATGGTGGACAAGAAAAATCAAAAAATATTGCTTGTTGATATACCGTATTAATAATCGCTATTTCCTTTCGATATAACCTGTGTAGATCAATCAGTTAAGGATGTAATTACTTGGGATTTAAGTGTATTATTATTTTTTATAACTATCTAATTTGCAATACTTTACACTTTATTTTAGTTGTTTTTTTGATTTGATCGAATTAATTTAGCTTCCATAAATAACCCAATTAACAATTATTTGAACGCTAAATTTCCATAAATTATGGCCAAACAATTAACGCTCCTGATTACAAGTGTACTTGCATGTACCTATATGGCAAATGCACAAAATCGGACAGTCAGCGGTACTGTAGTGGATAGCCAAGGGAAGCCAATTCCACAAGTATCTATCAAACTGAAAAATCGTTCTGGGGGAACGACAACGGATGACCAGGGGAGGTTTTCTATTGCTGTCTTTCCTAAGTCTACGATAGTATTGTCAAGTGTGGGCTTTCTGAATAAGGAGCAGGACGTCGATGGACAGACAACGTTGAATATAACCATGGACTCGGGCAATACCGAATTGACCGAAGTTGTTGTCATCGGTTATGGAACCGCTTCCCGAAAGGATGTCACGGGCTCCATTGCAAGTGTAAAAGCTGAACAGCTTGAAAACGAGAACCCGCAGAGTGTTGCGGATCTGCTAAAAGGGAATATCGCAGGTCTTAGCGTATCACAAAATACTTCTGCGAAAGGAGGCGGAGATCTATTGGTGCGTGGTAAAACCACGCTCAGTGCCTCGACTTCACCATTGATCGTATTGGATGGGATTATCTACAATGGGCAGCTTTCTGATATTAACCCCAATGACATACAGACCATAGATGTCCTGAAGGATGCGAGCTCATTGGCTGTTTATGGTGCTAAAGCTGCTACAGGGGTAGTTGCCATTACCACCAAAAAAGGAACAAGCGATAAACCCGTGTTGACGGCGAATACCAACTGGGGATTAGCTACCCTAGCGCGTAATCAACGTGTTTACGATGGCCCTGGTTTTCTGAAATGGCGAGCAGATGTGGGGCGCGCTGGTGGTACAAGGCCATCCTATTTCTATGACGATCCGCGTAACCTCCCTTCCGACGTGACATTTGATCAATGGCTTTCAGGGGGCAATAAAGATTTGGATCCAGTAGATATTTGGTTAGATAGGCTTGGTCTAGTGGCGAATGAAAAAGCCAACTATATGGCGGGTAAGACCATAGATTGGTATGATGAGATCTTTAGAACAGGAATTCGTCAGGATCATACGGTGAGTATGAGCGGAAGAAAGGAAGATGTCAATTACTACATGTCGGTTGGGTATAACAAAAATCAAAATCTGATCGAGGGTGGTGAATTCAGTACATTTCGGGCGCGATTGAATCTCGAAGGTAAGGTGACGAACTTTCTGCGTATGGGGGCCAATGTGCAATATGCTGATCGCGACGAGGGAGCAATTGAGGCCGACTGGGCACAGTTGACAAATCTATCGCCCTATGGTGATAAATACAATCCAGATGGTACATTAAGAAGGATTCCGACAGATGATAGCGGATTGAATGCCCGTAATCCTTTTCTAAATATGACCTACAATGACCGGATGAACAAGCAGAATACCCTTTTTGCAAGTCTCTTTGCAAAAGTTAACTTGCCTTTTGGTATTACTTATCAGTTCAACTTTAGTCCCGGTATTGATATGTATCGTACCTTCAACCATAACTCTTCTGCAAATCCCAATGTGACTATTACTGGTGGATCGGCAAGTCGTGATCAGGAAACGCGTTATAATTGGCAGATCGATAATCTCCTGAAATGGAACCGGAAATTTGCTGAAATCCACAGTGTGGATGTAACCCTTTTGGCAAATTCTGAAAAATATCAAACTTGGTGGACGCAGGCGGCCAATCAAGGTTTTGTTCCCGGGGACTATCTTGGCTATCATAATCTAGCCAGTGGTAATCTGCCTACTGTCAATAGCGAGGATAAAGTATATACCGGTGACGCCCTGATGGCACGGGTTAATTATAGTCTTATGGATCGCTATAATTTGACCCTATCGGTGCGTAGGGACGGTTACTCTGTGTTCGGAGTCAATAGTAAGAGAGCGACTTTTCCGGCAGTAGCTGGAGCATGGACCTTCTCCGAAGAATCGTTTATGAAAAACCTTTCCTGGCTAAATTTCGGTAAACTTCGACTTTCATATGGTATCAACGGTAACAGGGATCTTCGTAATCCAGATAATGGAACTGTCGATCCTTATGCCGCTTTATCGCAACTGACGGTCAATAAATACCAGACAGTCGACGCCAACGGTACACCGGCTGAGGTCAATACAGTAGTGATCGGTTCCCGAATGGGAAATGAAAATCTCAAATGGGAGCAAACCACCTCACTCAATGCAGGATTGGATTTTTCAATTTTCAAGGATCGAATCAGCGGCTCAGTAGATGTGTATAGTAAAAGGACAAATGACCTTTTGGTCAAACAATCGCTTTCCAGTGTGTCAGGTTACCAATTTGTTTATTCCAACTTGGCCGAGGTGAAAAATAAAGGACTCGAAGTCAGTTTGACAAGTCGCAATATTGTCGACGGAAATATCAAATGGAACTCCAATTTTATTCTCTCCTTGAACCGAAATAAGATTTCACGTCTTGCAACATCAAATAACGACCCCGGTAACGGTTGGTTTATAGGACAGGATATCGATGTAATATGGGATTATAAAGTATTGGGCGTATGGCAGGAAAATGAGGTCGAGGAGGCTAAAAAGTATACAAAAGCAAGTATACGTCCCGGAGATTTCAAATTGGAAGATGTGAACGGTGATTATGTCTATAATGATGAAGACAAGCAATTTATAGGTTACACTTCCCCACGTTTTACTTGGTCCTTACGGAATGAGTTTAACTTGTTCAAGAACTTCGACTTTTCATTTCAATTGATTTCTAATTGGGGTCAGAAAAAACAATTTAATCAGGCGAAGAACAATCCCGGAAGTGTGGGCTTTATGCGTTCAACGTCCTACGTTCAACCGTATTGGACTCCCGAAAATCCGAGCAACGACTATGCGCGCTTAGGAAGCGGCGCGAACGGAACGAGTTTCAATGTCTATTGGAAAAATAGTTTTATACGTCTGAACAATATATCGCTGGCCTATTCCCTGCCGAAAACAGTATCAGAACGACTTAAAGTAAGAAACCTGAAAGTGTATATGAACGTCAACAATGCTGCGGTATATGCACCGGTTTGGAACTATTGGGATCCGCAGAATGACGGTCCTACGCCGCGATATTATACACTAGGTTTGAATGTATCTCTTTAATTAAAACGAAGAAAATGAAGAAAATAAATATAAAAGTAGCTGCCGTTTTTGCGTCAATCACCTTGTTGGCTGTCCATGGATGCAAAAAGAGCTTTTTGGACTCCGATCAGCTATCGCAGTATTCTCCGGATAATCTAAACAATGTCGATGCTCTTAAGGGTGTATTGAACGCTTTGGGTAAAGCTGCGCGGGGCGAATTTTTTGGTGATGCTGCTCCCATGTTGACCGAATCTATCTTCTCGGATGTTGCTGTGGAAGGAACAACAGACAAGGCAACACCGGCTCAGAACCTTGTTTCATTGATCACACCTGATGCCAACCTCAATAGTGACGACTTCAATAAGATTGGTTGGTATTGGACCAATTTTTTCGCTGCGGTCCGGTCGGCAAATACGGTGATTAGTAATATCGATCGCCCAACATATAGTTCAGAGGCTCAGAAAAATGAAATCTTGGGCGCAGCTTATTTCTATCGCGCTTATTTTTATTATCGATTGGTACACGAATTTGGCGATGTACCGCTACAGTTGAAAGATCTTTCGGCTCCGAAATATGATTTTTACTCAACCAAAAGAGAGGTTATCCTTAAAAAGATGAAAGAAGACCTGGAGTTTGCACAGCTCTGGGTTAAAGATGGTGTTAATAAAGGGGAAGTGACAAATGGGGCAGTCAATCACCTGTTGACGAAGATAGATCTCGCATTGGGAGACTTTGACGGAGCTATTGCTGCTGCCAGTAGAGTCATTGACGGTGGTAAATACACGCTGATGAAAAACCGCTTTGGTAGCACCGCGGCAGACCAATCTAAAAATGTCGTATGGGATTTACACCGCATGGACAACAAAGCAATCCCTGCAAATAAAGAGGCTTTATTCCTGGTGATTGACAGACAAACGCTGCAGGGCCGTACGGATCTTGGTTCACAGCTGATGCGGAATACCGTTCCAGCTTGGCATTTTGCCAACTTAAAGATCCCACAAGGCGGATTGCAAGCCATTGTGGATGCTGTGAGCGCAGAGATCCCATTGACACGGATGTATGGTCGTGGCATTGGTCGTTATCGCGGTACGTACTACAGTACCAAAGAAATATGGACAGATCAGACAGATTACCGCCATGCAAAGGGAATGTGGATGGATATGACGGATCTTGTTTACAATAATCCGGCAATCAAAGCTTCAAAGGACCCCGAAATCAGTAAACTTTATGGTCAGCCGATCCAACAGTTTACAAAAGAAAATATCAATAAAGTGTTTACCAATGGTTCGTTGGATACCATTCGTCACTGGTTTGGATGGCCTCATTATAAGGTTTTCATCAATTCAACCAATCAATTCGCCGAAGATCCAAATTGGAATCCACCGCGTGGAACAAACACGGACTGGTATGTCTTCCGTTTGGCTGAAACATACTTGTTGCGTGCAGAAGCCTACGTATGGAAGGGCCAGCAGGCACAGGCTATGGCAGATATCAATGCCGTTCGGGGAAGAGCAAATGCTGCGTTACTGCAAAATGCGGCAAAAGTTACTATCAGTACCGTATTGGATGAAAGGGCACGAGAACTCTTTTGGGAGGAAGCACGTAAATCAGAGTTGACACGTATTGCCTATATTTTTGCACAGACTGGCATCCCTGCTTATAATGGCAAAACATATAGCATGGCCAACTTCGCACAAAACAATTTCTTCTACGACCGTATTATTGAAAAAAATTCCTTCTATCGCGATAAGGTTCCTACTGTACAGGGGGTACATTATGAGATTGCTCCATACCATGTGCTATGGCCTGTACCTGCATCAGCGCAACGATTTAATACCAACGGGATGATCAATCAGAACCAGGGTTATGCCGGCGCAGAAAACAATGTGCCGCCGCTCGATAAGATTGTTGATTAGTTGCGATGGTCAGATCGTAAATGAGCACTATAAGCTTTCTGATAATTTTGTTATTTTGACCTTCTAAAAACCGGATAGGATCCGTATCCAAATACGAATGCCTATCCGGTCATAAATAACCAAAAGAAAGAGGTGAGACGAGCTATGTATACTGTAAAAAGGATGAGAATACGCGGATTTGCGTTATTGCTATTGTTATTTCAAATGGGTTTGCTATTTGGTCAAAAGCCTATTGCGCTATTGCCCGGTACAGCCGAACATATTTTTAAGACCACAGAAGTATACTATATCGAAGATAGTACCAATGCCCTGTCATTTGCAGAATTAAGATCACCGGAATACGCAGAACAATTTAAACCTAATGAGCGATACTATCCGAAAAATTTCAATCGATCCTCAACTTATTGGTTTAGGGTGCGAATGTCTTTTGATCAACACATATCCCGCGACCGGATTATCGAACTGTTCGATCAGACTGCCGATCTGGTGGAGGCATTTATCCCAAATGGAACTGGTGGATTTGTCCATTATCAGGCCGGCGCTTCGATCGATTTCGAGAATAGGCAATTTATGCACAAGAATTTTGAATTTCTAATTCCTGCATTGCAGAAAGGTACTTATGAGGCTTATTTTAAGGTACGATCAAGACAGATGGTCAACGTAATTTTGGTCTATCGTACCCTAGATCGTTTTGTTCAATATACGCTGACTGAATATTTTACTTTCGGCCTGTTCTATGGGATGATTATTCTGTTTAGTTTCAACAATTTACTCATGTATTTTGCTGTCAGAGGACGTCAATACCTGTATTATGTCCTCTATATCTTGTGTGTAGGACTATACGAGATGTCTTCGGATGGTATTGCTTTTCAGTATCTATGGCCCGAAAATCCCTGGTTCAATCAATACGCAACAGCAGTTTTTGTCTGCTGTGTCAGCGTTTTTGCCTTGTTATTTACGAAATCCTTACTGCATGTAAAGGAAAAAGAACCTAAATTGAATCGTTTGTTGGATCTGGTCATTATTTTGAGAATAGCATTCTTTCTGTACTGCTTAAGTTTTAACCAGAACTGGTTTATCTACAAATTTGTTGAGATCGTTCCATTGTCAGTTGCCTTTTTTTCGGGGATATGGCTTTGGAAGAAAAACTATCGTCCAGCCCGGTATTTCGTACTTGCTTATACGTTTCTTTTCCTCGGCTTTGTAATGAAGGTAATCTATGTATTGGGCTATGCGCGTTTCCTGCCCAGTTCGATCGGGCATTATAGCATCACATTTGGTTTTGTACTGGAGATGACTTTTCTCTCATTCGCAATTCATGATAAAGTTCGGCTCTTGAAAAGCAAGAAAGAACGGGCGCAAAAGAGAGTTATTGAACAGATGCAGATCAACGAGAAACTCCAGGAGAAACACAACAGAGATCTTGAACGGAAAGTGCAGGAACGCACGCTGGAAGTGATACAGAAATCAAAAGAACTGTTTGAAAAATCCGAAATTATTAACGATCAGAATCGCGAACTGAAAGAGATGAATAGCCTGTTATGGGCTCAGTCGGAAGAGATTGGCCGGATGAACCAGTTGTTGACAAAGGATAATAAAAACCTACAGACCAATATTGAACGGATTACCGATGATCGGGTGCTTTCCAAGGAAATGAATTTTGAAGAATTTGGGGTAAAATATCCAGATAAGGAGACCTGTTATAAGGTCTTGTCCGAGCTGAAATGGAAAAAAGAATACCGTTGTATAAAATGTGGGTACGATAACTATTGTGTCGGTAAAACACCCTATAGCCGAAGGTGCACCAAGTGTACCTATGAAGAATCTGTGTTGAACAATACGATTTTTGAAAACGTACGTATTCCAATTAATAAAGCTTTTTATCTGGTTTATCTCGTCCATTTCCATCAGGGCGATATCTCTTCCTATAAGCTTTCGCAGAAATTGGGTATTCGGCAGAGTACCTGCTGGAATTATGCAAGCAAGGTAAAAGACATCCTGACAACAAGTGGTAAAAAACATAAAAAAAATGAAAAATCAGGTTGGACAAGACTGGTGCTGCACGCACTGGATCGACCAACATAAATGCTATACATGAATATTATATTTAAACAACTCATCAGCCTAGGCTATATAGCCTGTCTATTTTTCTCTTCGAGCGTACATGCGCAAACCGTACTAGATGGAAGAGTTTCAGTTGATTTCTCGTCAAACTGGAAATTCAGGAAGGAGGAATCTTCCACAGACCGTATAGTTAAACAAAAACAAAGGGAAGAGATTGTTGATCTACCGCATACCTGGAATATAGCTGATGTCATGGACGATACGCCTGGCTATTATCGTGGTGCCACCCAATATCAAAACACCCTCTATTGGAAAACCGCCTGGCAAACTAAACGAATAGTACTTCATGTAGGGGCCGCCAATCAGGAAGCAACCGTATTTGTCAACGGTAAACAGGTGAAAGCACATATTGGTGGTTATACGGCTTTCAATGTCGACATTACAGACTATCTCAATCGAAGAGTAAATGGAAAAGATACGATAGTCATTCAGGTCACCAATCGCTTCAATCAGGATATCGCGCCATTAAGTGGCGATTTTACTTTTTTTGGAGGTATTTACAGAAAAGTGTCTTTGCTGCTGTTGGATCAGATCCATTTTGCAGATCCTGTTTACGGAAGTAGTGGTTTGCGCGTAAATGCAAAAGTTGATTCCCGAGAAAATGCGACAATTAATCTTGATGGAGCTATTCAGAATGCTTCAGCATCACAACAAGCTATTGTGATTGAAACTACGCTTGTGGATGCCGATGGGGTGGCGGTAAAAAAAGTACAGCAGAAAGAAAATCTGAAACCTCATTCACAGAACAATTTCCAATTGAACATGGCTGAAATTGAGCACCCAAGATTGTGGTCGCCAGACTTGCCGTACTTGTATCGTTTAATAACGCGGATTTATGATTCCAAGGGCCGACAGCTGGATCATCTGGATAATTCCGTTGGTTTCCGCTGGTTTTCATTCCATCCCGAAAAAGGCTTTTTTTTAAACGGGAAACCACTAAAATTAGTAGGAGCCAGCCGACACCAGGATTTTAAAGGTATGGGCAATGCTGTTCCCGATACCCTACAAGTACAGGATCTTGTGAAATTAAAAGCGATGGGTGGTAACTTCCTGCGCGTGGCACATTATCCGCAGGATCCTGCCGTATTGAAAGCCTGTGACAGCTTGGGCTTGTTGGCATCGGTGGAAATTCCGCTTGTAAACGAGATTACGGAAAGCCCTGCTTTTGCCGATCATAGCTTTCAGATGCAGAAGGAGATGATTAGACAATATTTTAACCATCCGAGTATCATTATCTGGGGTTATATGAACGAAATCTTTCTTCGGCCCCATTTTCCAAAAGATAAAGAACGTCAGGAAAAATATTTTAAATCAGTGGTATCATTGGCGGAAAAACTGGAAACGCTCACACGAACAGAAGATTCTACACGCTATACGATGATCGCCAATCATGGGAACTTTGATCTCTATCATCGGACGGGGCTGACCAAGGTTCCTATGCTTGTGGGCTGGAATTTGTATCCGGGCTGGTATGGTGGTAAAATTGCAGATTTTGGCAAGCAGTTAGAACATATTCATCAACAGCTGCCCGAGAAACCTTTATTGGTAACCGAATATGGAGCAGATGCCGACTATCGAATACATTCGGATAAACCAGTTCGTTTCGACAAAAGTATTGAATATGCTATTAGGTACCATCAGGGCTATCTCAATGATATCCTACAGAAAGCATTTGTCGCTGGCGGGGTGGCATGGAATTTATCCGATTTTAATTCGGAGACCAGGGAGGAAAGCATGCCACATATCAATACCAAAGGATTGCTGACCTGGGACCGGAAAGCGAAGGATAGCTACTTTCTATATCAAGCTTATCTCAAGAAAGTCCCTTTTGTAAAAATAGGAGGTACTTTTGAAAAAAAATGGGCTGTAAGGACTGAACCGGACCGAGCATTAATAGGATCCGGATGGCTAAAGCTGCCCATATTCAGTAATGCTGATTCGGTGGAACTCCTGCTGGATGGTATGTCGTTGGGCGTAAGCAAGCCTGTGGATCGGATGATATTATGGCCTGTAAACCTAAGCCGTGGATTACACACTGTGAAAGCCCAGGCTTTCCATAACGGAAAATTAAGTTCTATCGATGAAACCGTAATGGATTGTGAGGTATTGCCTTATGATCTGAAGAAGGATAAAGACTGGCAAGAACTCCGCATCAATGTTGGCGACAATCGAGAATACATTGACTCCATGGGAAATCGGTGGTTCCCAGACCAGCCTTATGAAAGGGGAAGCTGGGGCTATTTAAATGGCGAGAAATATCGTCTAAAAAATACAGGCCGTGAAAACCTGGGAACCGATGTGAATATTAGAGGTACAGAAGATGATCCGCTCTTCCAGACACAATTGCAGGGATTGGAATCCTACCGATTTGATCTGCCTAATGGCAATTACGAGGTCGAATTATTTTTTGCCGAATTGGATGGCCCGAATGACAAGGAAAATCTCTTATATGATCTCGAGCAGCGAGAGAAGAAACAGGAGCAAAATGGGATAGATCGCGTTTTTGACATTCGCATTGGAGACCATGCGCTTGCTACGGATTTAAATGTGTTGCTTGAAGCCGGGGCATTTAGGATCCTTCGTCGAAAATTTCAGGTGAAAGTGCACGACGATGGTAACTTAGTGATTTCGTTTATTCCTAAGAAAGGTGAACCTATGCTGAATGCGATCCGACTTAAAAAGATAAACCAGTCAGTCAACCCATAAAAAAATAAAACTTATGCAGCCATTTAGAAACTATATTAAGCCTATTATAGCGTTGTTGATGATACAACCCGTCCTTGCAGGAACAAGCTATAACTATAATCTAATTAAACCAGCCTATACTGGGGCGCAAGGAACTACAGTAGCCGCCGTTGTGGTACATCAACCTGATCTAAGTGAGGTAGCGGAAAGACCAAATGGCCTAAGGAAAAAGACTGCGGCAAAAGCCAGGGCACAAACCGCTGTTGAGAAAGATAAATCCCAGGAAGGAAGTCCAGAAGTCTTCATACAAAAGGGGCGAATATGCCTTAACTTTAGTAAACGGCTGACCGATAAAGAGATAAAAGGGCCCTTTCTTATCCGACGGAGCCAGGGCAGGTTGGGCGATTATCAAACTATTGCCAAAGTCACGCAGCCCAAATTTGTGGATCAAGTGCTCGTAGGTAGTCCATACGATTATTATTATGAAATCCAGACCGTAAAAGGAGAACTTGTTGCACGTTTGAGTCTAGAACTCCAGCTGTTTGGTGAAAATACGTTTGTTTATAGTCCAACAGATAATAAGGCGCGTGTCGGCAATGAAGTCAATCAGCTCCATGAAAAGATGTTCGGAAAAGAATTTAGTCCCCATCGTTATGCATTGCTTTTCAAATCGGGCGACTACAAGGATGCTGGATTATTGAAGATTCCTTTTTATGTGCAGATTGCTGGATTGGGCAAAGTGCCTTATGATGTTGCGATTTCAAATATACACACGCCGCCTCATCTTGCCGATGGGAATGGGACCTGTACATTCTGGCGTGCTGCTGAGAATCTGTCTGTCATTGGTCCGGAGAGCTATGAAGAGAGGCAAACATTTAAATGGGCGGTTTCCCAAGCCGCCCCCTTGCGTCGTATTTATTCCACACGAGTGGTGCGCAATCAGTGGGCAAATGGATGGGTTAGTGGTGGTTATACCGCAGACTGCTATTTTGAAGCAGCTGCAGGCTCCAAAAACCAACAGCAGTGGTATACACGAAACTCATTTCTAAACAAAGGAAGAGGAAAGTTTGAAGAAATTAAATACAATTATTGTTTTCAGGGGGTCGATTTTGGACCTTCTGTTGATAAGAATAGCTATCAAAATAATTGGGCAGAAGGCGGCAATGTGACAGTCATTCCAACGACACCCGTGATTCGTGAAAAGCCCTTTGTGTTTTTTGACAAAGATGGACGATATAAGGTGTTTCGACCAGCGCTAAAGCATAATCATAGAGGCGTATCCTATACACGGGACAACATGGGGGCGGGAGATATTATTGATGTGGAGAAGGATTTTTATGTTGTCAAACCCGGTGATTCAGCAGCGGAGATGAACCGACAGTTAGGGAATGGCAAGCATTTGCTGATTACACCTGGGATGTATGAGTTATCCGAACCCCTTCATGTCAGCAAGGCCAATACCATCATACTTGGACTTGGGTTAGCCACATTGATACCCGGCTCAGCAAATCCGCAGACGGCAATTGATGTTGATGATGTTGCAGGTGTCACTGTTGCCTCATTGATGTTTGACGCGCATTATAGTTCGCATAGTTTGATTCAGGTCGGTCAGGAGAAGAGCGGGATAAGACATGACAGTAACCCAACCCTGTTGGCAGATCTATTTCTGCGTATTGGCGGATTTCGGGCCGACAAAGTTCATGTGGACCAATCGGTTATTATCAATAGCAATGATGTGATTGGTGATCACTTTTGGATATGGCGTGCCGATCATGGGGTGAAGGGCAGTGTTGGCTGGGATATTAATACGACACGTAATGGCTTGGTGGTCAATGGAGACCATATGACTATGTATGCATTGTTCAATGAACATTTTCAGGAGTATCAAACCTATTGGACCGGTAATTATGGCCGCACCTATTTCTTTCAATGTGAAAGCCCTTACGATGCGCCGAATCAGGCAGCCTATCGAAGTGAGCATGGAACGCGTGACGGATATGCGGCCTATAAAGTTGCCGATGCGGTACAGCAACATGAGGCCTATGCTTTTGGGATATATGATGTGCTGGTCAATCCGATTCGCATTGAAAGTTCGGTGGAAGTGCCGGTAAAACCTGGTGTAAGACTCAAACATATCTGTAACAACAGCTTGTCCAGTGGTCCCAATCGCGGCTATGGCTATGTGATCAATCAAGTTGGAAAAAGTACCTATAATACCTGGCGCGATAACCGGACGTATGTGGTGGAGTTTCCTTGATGAGAATTTGATTTAGGAATTACACTGCATAGATGGACGAAATACAGTACGTTTTATGGAAAAAGTTTTTTACGTTACAAAAAAAATAAGATTTTTTAACATTTTGAAAATAGCGAAATCGATTGCGTAACAAAACGCAATCGATTGTGTTTTCAAAAGCACCATTTTTAGTAAAATCGAGGTTTTGATATATTGATAAATTGGAAGATTTTAGTGTTGAAAAGAACACTATAAACCAAACCCAATTTATGGAAATGGACATCTACACCAAAAGGAAGTGGACGAGAATAATCCCGCTTCTGTTTAGCCTAATGCTCTTTCAGTTATTTTCTTTTGCACAATCGAAGATAACGGGAAAAGTTTTAAACAATAACCGACCTCTCCCTGGAGCAACGGTTTTTATTAAAAATAATACAAAAACTGTCACCTCAACCAATGGTACAGGAACATTTGAAATCCAGGCCAAATCAGATGATATTCTGGTTGTTAAAAGCGTAGGGTTTGAGACGCAGGAGATAGCCCTAGGAGGGAGGCAAAATGTCTCAGTGAATCTAGTTGAATCAAGTAACGAACTCGGAGAGGCGATTGTGACAGGATATACAACAATCAATCGTAAAAAAAGTACCGGTTCGATTGCCAGCGTCACCAGTAAAGATATTGAGAATCTTCCTGCTGCTAGTATCGACGTGTTGCTTCAAGGAAAGTTACCTGGAGTAAACGTGCAGAACTTCACCGGACAACCTGGAATGAAGACCTCTTTGGTCATTCGCGGGAATACTAATATTCCTCGCTCGAATAATGATTTTGACGCGGACAATTTGACGAGTAACCCATTGTATGTCATTGATGGAATTCCTACATCAGAAGATGAAATCAAAAGTTTTAATGTTACTGGAACCAACTTTCTTGCAAGTCTAAACCCCAATGACATCGAGTCTGTTGACGTTTTGAAGGATGCATCGGCAGCAGCGCTATATGGAGCGAGAGCGAACAACGGTGTTATCTTGATCAAGACAAAGCGTGGTCAGCTGGGGCGTCCCAAATTTAGCCTAAATACCTATCAAGGATATGTGACTAAACCTGCAACAGTTGCTACATTGATCGGTGCGGCAGAAAGAAGAAAGAAACTGGAATTGATTTATAAGTTTGCGAATGATGCTCAACTTCAAACAATACCTCAGTTATTGACAGATAGTTTGAATCCAGCATTTAACAATAACAATGATTATCAGGACTTATTTTATCAATCTGGGTACGTACAAAACTATGACCTTTCCGTTTCGGGGGCTACCGAGAATTTAAACTATAGGGTCAGCGGCGGGATGTATAATGAAAAAGGAATTGTAAAAAGTACTGGTCTAAAGCGTTACTCTTTTACAAGTAACTTGATTTTTAATATCACGAAGCAATTGGAATTTCTGACCAACTTCAAGGCTTCAACAAACAGACGCATGGACGGTAAAGGCAGTACGGAGTTCTTAAAAACTAATAGATACCGTAATGTTTTTGCTATCAATCCAGTGGATATGCCAACGTCATTGCTGGGTATGAGTCAAGACGATATCAATAGTATTGTGAATCCCTATGACTATCAGCGCAACGATAATATTAATGTGGACCTAAGTGGAGTCGGTGAGTTAAGATATACCTTCTTAAAAGATTTCCGCTTGAGCACACGTAGTATTATTAACTATTCTACGGCAAAAAATGATTTTGCTTCACCATCTATTTTAAATACTGATGGTCTAGCCTATGCGAAATCGACTTATACCCAGTACAGAAAATATTTGTTGACCAACTCTTTACTATGGACAAAATCCTTAAATGACGTACATAACTTCACGGCTACGGCAGTTCAGGAATATGAGACGCGTAAAAATGAGGGTTTATATTTGTTAGGAAAGGATATCCCAAATGACAATATTCAAGTGATTAAAGGTGTGAGTTCTCAAAACCTAAATGGATATTCTGATCAATCGACCTATGCGAAGTTGTCATTCCTTGGTGCGTTTCATTACGATTATAAAAGTAAATATTTGTTGGATGCCGTATGGAGAGCGGATGCTTCTTCAAGATTCGGTAAGAATAACAAATGGGGATATTTCCCATCGGTAGGTGCTGGATGGATTGTTTCGGAAGAACCTTTTATGGAATCCAAAGAATGGGTAGATGAATTCAAACTGCGTGCTAGCTGGGGACGTACGGGTGATGAAAGTAGCATCGGTGATAATGATCGCTATAATGCGTTTGTTGCCGGAGACGGATCTTATCCAGGAAATTCTGGAAATACTTATGGCGGTGGCACAGCAATTATTCCAAACTATTCAGGTATAACCAATGATAACATCACCTGGCAGAAATCAGATACTTGGAATGCTGGATTTGATGCATACCTATTAAAGGGCAGACTTACTGTCAATTTTGACACCTATGTAAGAACAACGACAGGGCAGATGTTGCAAATCTGGATACCAGAGTATTCAGGCTACCTGCAAACTTTTACGAATGCTGCAGGAGTGCGGAACTCAGGAATCGAGATTAATATCCAGGGAAAAGTATTTGAAAAGAGTAAAGAATTCCAATGGATTCCGCAACTGAACTTATCGTTTAACAAGAATGTTGTCACAGCATTGCCTAATGGTAACCGAGACTTATATTATGATCAAGGTGTATATGTTGTGGGTAAACCCCTGAACATGTTTTATGGTTATCTTGTGAATGGAGCCATTAGTTCATCCAATGATATTATCGTAAACCCATACACTGGAGCGGTAGGCGCAACAAAATGGGGTACACTTAAGCCGGGATATCCAAATTGGGTGGATGTGAATGGTGATTACAAAATTTCAGATGCCATTGGTGAAAATGATATGACCTTTTTCGGCGATCCCAATCCTAAAGTGACCGGTGGTTTTATCAATAATTTCACCTATAAAGGTTTCTCTTTACAAGTTTTAACAACTTTTACCTTAGGAAGAGATATTATCAACAGTACTTTTGCGCGCCGTATGTCCAATGGATTCTTCTACGGAAATCCTAAAGACCTATCTAAAGCATCGATCGGAGATCTAGACAAGTATGATTTTTGGCGACAAGAAGGCGATATGGCTAGATACCCTGCGGCAAATCCATATATGGGATTGTATGCTTGGAGAGCCGGTCAATCGATGTTTATGGAGCCAGGATGGTACGTGCGCATCAAAAATATCAACTTAGCATATCGTTTCAATAAAGGTCAAAATCCTTGGATGAATCGTTTAGGAATTAATTCACTCAGATTATATGGTACAGTGGATAACGTTCACATGTTCCAAAAATTCTCAGGTGTAGATGCCGAAATGGTTGATGCGAGAGGCTTTGATTATGGTGACGGCTACCCTTTGCCATCTAAGTATACTTTAGGTGTTCAATTCGAATTTTAATAGCTAGCAATATGAAGATTTTAAAAATAACATATAAAAAGATAGGAGTAGTCGCGACTCTTTTCTCCGCTATGATTCTAGGATCATGTAACAAGCAATTGGAGAATAATTTAATTAATGATACCTATGCGGATACCTTTTGGAAGAATGAAAAGGATTTTACGGGTGCTACGTTGGGAATGTACAGTTTATTCCGAAAAGCCATGGTGACGAACCAAGCTTTTTTCGCATGGGGAGATACCCCTGTTGGAATTTTGACAACCAGCGAGGGTACATTGCATTCGGATATCTATACGAGTGGTAGCTTTAAATTGCCCTATCGAGAAGGGGGCGGGCTTAATTGGACAAACTGGTACCGAGTCATAAATGAAGCTAATTTGATTATCAAGAGGATTCCGGACATTTCGGAAGATAAATTTTCAGCTGGAACCAAAAACTACCTTCTTGGTGAAGCATATTTTATGCGTGCACTTTCCTATTTCTATATGACACGGGTTTGGGGTGACTTACCTTTACAAACTGAACCAACGGAGACAGCTGATCAGGCTGTATTGATTGGCCGTACGTCGACCGATGAGATCTTGAAGTTTATTGTTAGTGATGCGCAGAAAGCCTCAAGTTTATTGACTTGGGAAGGGGTTGACGGGCTTGGTCGTCGTCGGGCAAATAAAGCTGCAGCTTTGGCCTTGTTAACACATGCGACTGCCTGGCAAAATGACTACGCGAAAACGGTAACATACGCGGACTCTATTATCAGTCGTCCAGATCTCTTCGCATTGCAGACAAAAGGAAATGTCCGAAACGTTTTTAAGGAAGCGAGCGCGAAAGAAAACATATTCGTGTTTACAAATAAGGATGCGGAAAATGAATCTGCGTCTTATCAAGGGATGGGGGTATTTTCAGGAGCAGTGGGTTTTATTACGGTAAGTAGTAGTATATACGTAAATATGCCGTCGTTGGTTCCAGTCTATTATGTGACAAATACAAAATTAGAGGAAATGTATGGTAAGGAGGAAGATGGGGATACCAGAAGAACTGACTTCTTTAGAAATATCACCAATTCGCAAAATAATTCGCTGATGAAGTATTCTGATATTGTCTACAAAAATGCGGCGACAAACTCGGATCCTAGGGTTGAAAGTAATTTGGTGATTTTTAGATTGGCCGATATGATCTTGCTAAAAGCGGAGGCTTTAAATGCGCTTGGAAAGGATGGTGAAGCGTTGACAGCTGTAAATTCGATCAGAAGCAGAGCAGGTGCCAAAACCATGATTAGCAGCGGTGGAGCAAATCTAAAGCGTGATATATTGAAAGAAAGACAACGTGAATTGATTGGTGAAGGTCATTGTTACTTTGATATTGTTCGAAATGCCTGGAAAACGAAAAATAATAATCTTTTCGTGCAGTTGGCTTCCTGGAGTATGGATGCTACGCGTATGGAACAAAAAGGTTATCTATTCCCAATCGAGAACAGCATTTTAAACTCGAACCGATTAATCTCACAGAATCCTTATTGGATGGGTAAATATTAAGCGAATCAACATGAAAAATACATTTATATATTTAAGTATTATTGCTTTGGTAACAATTTTTAGTTGTAAAAAAGAAGCGGTAATAGATGGTGGCGTAAGTGATCCACATGTCAATATGACAACCTATGATTTCTTGAAATCGCATCCACAGCACTTATTTGATACGACCTTGATGATTATCGATAAAGCTGGACTAAAAGATAAAGTAAACAGCGCGGGAACCTTTTTTGTCCCAACAAATTATTCCATTCGTAATTTCCTGTTAGCGAAACAGAATGAATGGCGTAAAAAGGATGAACGACTTAACTTTAATCTGGATTCATTGTTTAAATATTATCCACAAAAAATGCTCCAGGACACGATGAGTGTTTATCTTTTCTCTGATCGTATCGTCCGGGATAATTTAACCGAAACGGGAACTATGTTTCAGACACAGGAACCAATGACAAAACTCTTGGTGACCTTGGAAAAATCAAGTAGTGATGATTATTTGGAGGATGGTGTCATTTCTCAAGGACCTAAATTGCTCTATTTAACCAAGATCTATGGCGAGCGTGATGTCATGAAAAATGGCTTATTATCTGATCCTTCAGGAAAAGCAAATCTGAATGACACCAAATTGCTCTGTCAGACGTCGGGCATTATTTCAACAACAGGTATAATACACGTGTTGAACAACCAGCATATTTGGGCATTTAGAAGATAAATTTAATTGGTATTGATATGAAAAATAGATATAAAATATTTGTATACATCGGTGTATTGGCATCCTTAATGTATGCAGGTTGTAAGAAAATTGAAGTTGGTTACCTAAGTGACAATATCCGTTATGGATCAAATCCGATTGCTGTAGATCAAGGAACGTTCTATATAGCAACTGGAATTATCCCAGATGCTTCAACGCCGCCGTTTACTGTCACTCTTTTGGATGTCCGTAATAAAGCAACTGGCAAGCGAGAAGAAACTTTTTTTAAGGAATATGACGTTACTGTTTGGAAAGAGAAATATGATCCGAAAACAGATACAACACTTGAATTGATTAATAGTAAACGAGGTATAGAGAAGAAACTGCCGTTTACAGTTTTAGAAAAAAGCGGCCAGTTTATGTTTACCCAAGCGACAGATAATGTACCTACGGGAGAATATGAGGTCGATATACGCGTTCAAAATCCAAAGGGTACAAAAGATTATAAGAATATAACAACAATCAAGTTGTCTGCGGTAAAAGAATATACCTATGAAAATGTTCCTTACTTTATCGCGGTTGAGGCAAATAGCGAAACAGGTATCCGTTTCCCCTATGATGATCAATGGATTGATCAGACCAAAGGGCAGAGTACTAGTTTGACCTTAAATATTAAACGTGTAGCAGACGGTCCAAATCAAATTGTATTGAAAGTTTACGACAAAAATGGAGCATTATTTCCTGGTAGTGCTTTGGACAGAAGACCATCTGGCAATGATTTCCTTAAAACATTAGCGACCTTTGCTTATAAAACAACAGTTACAGATACTGCTGTGGTCTACGATTATGCGCAGGTGAGATTCCCGGATGTATATTGGGATAGTCAGTCGAATGGTATCAACTGCTATTACAGAATCCAATCAAAATGGATTCAGTCAATAGACTATGCGGATACTAAAAACTGGAACCCGCCAACGGATATGAAGTATTTGACTTATGATCAACCTGTTAAACTTAACATAAGGTTTAATACGAAGATTTACAAAGCCGGAAAGTATATTTATGAGCTACATTTAAAAGCGACGAAAAATCCCACAGCGAAGTAGGAAGCGTTGTGTTTAGATTATAACTGAATATATTGAGAGGGAGAGTGTGAAATAATACTCTCCCTTTTTTTGCTAACAGAAAATTATAACCCTTTTATATTTTTTAATTAAACTTAAATTTTTATGAAAAATTTTAATTTCCTTATTCTATTATGTGTTTTGATCGGTATCAATTCAGGTTGTTCAAAGCCCGATGTTAACGATGTTGTTAAAAATGTAGATTCTCCAAATCAAGTTTTAAAGGCTAATCAGCTTACGCAGCCAACAGTTACTTTGCAAGCATCAAGTACAGGGACGGCTATTACGGCAAATGTGAGTCTAAGCAACTTTGATCCAAATTATGTGGTTACTGAGGTGAGCGTTAGTTGTAATGGGACAGACGGAACTGTTATGAATAGCGTTTTGGGTGCCGGAGGAGGAAATGCGATATTTTATGGAATTAAGGGATTTAGCTATACGGTTGTAGCTACCGTTTCTTATCAATCCAAGACGGGATCCGCAATGTCCCCAATTACAAAAACAGCAATATTGAATATTTCTCAGTCCGGAGGAAGCGCATCATGCACTTATCCCCCAACATTGGCTTATCCCAGTTTTCCCTCTGTCATTGATAGAAACGGGAGCTATTTATGGATGGAAGATGGTGAGTTATTTGTATTATATCCAACTGATAATAAAATTAATGTAAATATAGTAGTATTATATAGAGAAAAGGGATCTAATCAAGAGTGGAGTCAAACGGATCCAATAAATTCAATAGGAGCTTATTTCACTGGTGTGGGAAAACTTACTCTTGTACGAATTGTTGGTTTAAAGCCTACAACAGAATATGAACTTAAATCCGCAATTCAATGTAATGACAAACTTGTTTTTACACCTGAGTTATTCTTTGCATCAACGCTAGCGATGTAAATTGTCCTAATTGCTGCGGTGGTCTATTGGTTATTTTTATATTACATTAAATTAATGATGAAAAGAAAATTTATCGCTTTCGGGTTAGGTCTTATACTAACCGTCAATCTAAAAGCTCAAACCGCTCAGGATTTTAAACAAACCTATGCCGATCTTTCTGTATTCGAAGATCCTCTGGCATTAACACTAAAAAAGGGGATTAAGAAAAAACAGCTCAATCAGATTGCTGATACTACCCTGCGCAGGGTTGCGCAGTCTATACTTGATGGCAACTATAATAAGGATTATAAATATGCAACTTATTATGCCTTGTTGAATCCGACAACATTAGGACATCACTTAAGTATTGGGGACGGTTACAGTAAATATGAAAATATGACCGGTGTGTATCTTCCCAAAGGGAAGCATATTGTTATCGTGGACGGTATTGCAGCTGGTAAAGAGGTAAACCTTGTTGTACCCAACTGGTTGCGAAAAGCCCCTAATCCGCAGGATCCTACAAAAGACCCGAAAGGTTGGGGATTGGAAAAACAGGAATTCAGATTGCAGAATGGCGTGAACATTATCCAGCTCGATGATTACGGAAGTTTAGCTTATATCGATTATTTCTCGGAAGAACCTGAAAAGGAAAACCCGATTAGTGTTCATTTTCCGACAGGGCAGGTAAACGGTTACTTTGATCTTAAAAAACAGGGGAATAAGGAATGGGATAGTCTGATCGATCATGCTGTATTCCCGATTATGGATGCAAAAGGCGAGCATATTCAGACCGCTTATCCAATAGAGGCATTGAAACAGTATGCTTATGGAAAAGGCGTCGAGCTAATTCGTAATTATGATTCGCTGGTGTATAGGCAACATCGATTGATGGGACTGGAGAAGTATAATAAAGTACCTAAAAATCGTATTCTGGCGCGGGTGAACTATAATTATTACATGTTCCGTGATGGAGATGGTGTTGCCTATATGGGTGATAAAGTTGGTTACGCGATGAAAATGGTGGTAACGCCAGAATCGGTGATTAAAGGGGATCCTTGTTGGGGTTTCAGTCATGAGGTGGGCCACGTACACCAGACACGTCCAATGTTTAATTGGGGTGGCTTGGGTGAAGTGAGCAACAACCTGTTCTCCTTATACGTAACACGTTCGTTTGGTAATAAAACTCGGGTTTCAGAACAGAACAATTTTGAAAAAGCGAAGACCAATATTATTGAAAAGCGAATTTCTTATTTGTCAGATCCGGATGTATTCGATCGTTTGATTCCTTTTTGGCAGTTACAGCTCTATTTTGAGGGCGAAGGAAAACGTTCCGATTTTTATGCGGATCTATTTGAAGCCTTCCGTCAGCAGAATATGAATAAACCCAGAAGACAGCGTTCAGATTGGAGCTCCGATCGAATGATGGGAGAGCGCAATCCTGCCGTTCATCAGCTGAATTTTGTTAAAACAGCCTGCGAAGTGGCCAAATTGGATTTGACGGATTTCTTTGATAAATACGGATTCTTTTTTGTTGGTACGTTGGAATACGACGATTATGGAAAGTATACCTATACCATGACGCAGGAAATGGTTGATGCCTGCCGCCTGGCAATTAAAAACATGAACTTGCCCAAGCCTAAGGCTGATCTTACAGCATTAAGAGACTAGAGAATGTAAACTATAATAATGTCTGAGGCTCCGAATCATCTAAATTGATTCGGAGCCTTTTGTTTGGTTGTTATGTCTTTTGAACTTAGTCGTTATTCTAAACGTTTTACAAGCTGAACGCTTTCTCCTGCTCATTTTCTTTAATCCCATAAACCCTCCAAAAATGCCTATATCATGGCGATTCTGGTTGGATGCTGGGACACTTTTAGGGCTATTTGTGTAGTGTTCTATTTATTCGCTTTTATTTAGTTCTTCTTTAAGCTAGATTTTAATTGGTATTTAGTTAGCTTTTAGTTAGGGTTTGTTTAGGTATAACCTAAGCTATACCTAAACAAACCCTAACTAAACCCTAAGTAAACCTTGAGTAAAAGCTATACCAAAATGAGAATTGATCAAGGTTTACTTTAGACTGGTTCCGCCATCCTCTATTCCGCTGCGGTTGCGGTTCGCTGTCACGTCCTATCTCTATTATGTATATCGATGGTATTAAACGCTGCGGAGCTCTGTTGTTGCGTTGCTTATGTTCAAATTGAATATTGATTTGTAATTAACAGCACTATAGCACCGCTTTAACAGGGGGTTAATAGGGGGTACACCCCTGCTAACCCCCTGTTAAAGCGGTGCTATCCCCCTGTAATACCCCTTTTAATTAGGAATAAAAGTTGAACGAAATTGGTAATAGATCCGATGCGAAGCCTGTCTCCATACTCTATATGATGACCTGGGGTTCTCCAAAGGCCCAATCTGGGGGCCGGATCTGCCATCCTGGCCCTCCGATCACCTGTTTTACAAAAAGAATCTCGCACCGTTACAGGCAGTTAAGGGCGAAATGAAAATAATAAGAACAAAAGGCTTGGAAGTGATTGTTAAAACTCCCTATCTTTGCACCACTCCGCAAGGGAGGAACGGTTGCTTCGAAAGAGGGAACCATGAAAAAAAGAAGGGTTTAAGAGAAGCCTGACAGGATTTAAAATCCCGTTCAGTTTATTTTAAACGCGGAAATCGAAAAAAGGGAAAAGAAAAAAAACTTGAAAAAGTTTTTGGAAGTTCAAAAAAGATTTCTACCTTTGCAGT